>JAILXX010000017.1:0-18068 GCA_045430295.1 Cellvibrionaceae bacterium
GGCTATAGAAGTTTTGCAGAAGCTGAGCGGTCGGTTATTGCCTATTTGACTGGCTATTACAGTCAGGTACGACCACATAGAAATAACGGTGGGAAAAGCCCAAATGCAGCAGAGAAATTATATTGGGATTCCTACTAAATTGTGGCCAAAATTACTTGACCACTACACCACCCCAGCCACACTTGCAGCTAGGAGGGTGATTGTGAGCGTTGCACATTATTACCCCTCCTGAATATAGTGCCTGAATGTGGCTCCTCTTAGAGCACTAAAAAGACAAAGCCATCCAAAAATAGAAGCCAATACTGACCTCGCCTAAAGAACGAAACACCTTCGACACGAACACCCAATGAAAGAATCTACAATCATCTCCACGCTATTAACTCAATTTATTTATCACGGGCCAACAAAGTCGGTACGTCTACGCCAAGCGCTATTGCCAAGGCCTCAACCACACCCAAGGTTACATTCCGCCCTTTCCGCTCGATCAAACTAATGAAGGTGCGGTGCATACCTGCCACTTCAGCTAGCCGTTCTTGAGATAAGCCCTTTTCCTTTCGTAAGCGGATGATGTTATCCGCCAATACCTGCAACAGCTCATCACTACAGGCTTTGTATTTTGCTTGCTCCACTTCCACCAGAGTCACACTCCCGCAATTGACCAATCGGGCCATTGCAGCAGATGCAGACAAATCATCTACAGACTACTCATTACACGTATCGAATAGTCTGCTATATTCCTAGTGCCTAAAACTAAGAAAGCCTTACAAGGTTAAAAAACAAACAATTAGGAGCTTCTATGGAAAACCTCATCCAACTACGAGAGCGAATTAATACACCAACCTTAACTCTGGTTTTACTGACCATATTTAGCTGGGGAATCTACCCAATGCTGTGGTTGTTTCGATACAACCCTATGATTAACCAAGCCTTAAACCGAAGCATTGTTAAAGATGGCTATATTCTGGCCATTGCCATCTGCAGTGGCATCTCAGGCGTGCTTCTAGGTGCGACGGAAGAAGCATTAATTGGGCTGGGAACACTCTTGGCCCTTGCAATCCAGGTTCTATATATCGTGTGGGGATTTCAAGCCAAAACCGCCCTAGAAGAGTACTTACGCGATGAGGGAGTGACGGAGGTCAAACTCAATCCTTTTTACACCTTTGCTTTTTCTTATTTCTATATCAATTACCAAATCAACAAGTTAAGCGAACAAGCAGGCGCAATAGCCACCACTCAAGTCAACTAATCATTAAAGGAAAAATAAGAATGTATAAAACTTTACTAGCTATTTTCGTCATTCTTTCTATTTCTGGCTGCAGTAAAGAAGTTAATTACAACGCACTCGAAAAATATCAAGGTCTGTATTACGAGATAGAAACTGGGGAGCTATTCACTGGACTTGTAGATGACTTCCCTAGCTACAGCAAAAATAGTATTTTTGGTCAGCTAGCCGCAGCAATGAATAAATCTGTACAAAACAGACATTGTCGCGCGGAGATGGTTGACGGATTACTTGATGGTCAACTTGAGTGTAAGCATCCAGACACAAGCAACACGTTATTGACTATAGAATACAAGAAAGGGAAAAAGCACGGGACTGAGAGATCATGGAATTACGAAACCGGAAACTCTATTTCAGAACTGAACTATAAAAATGACAAATTACACGGCAAACAGAAACTATGGAATAACGAAACAGAAGAACTCACCAAAGAAGAAAACTACGAGTACGGAAAACTCAACGGAAGAAAGCGAAAATGGGATAAGCACGGAGTATTACTTGAAGACTTAGAGTATAAAAACAACGTAAGAATTAGCGGAATTAACACAGCTTACGAACCCGGAAAAATTTGTATAGAGCACTACGAAAACAAGCTATTAAACGGTAAAAAAGAGTGTTACAGAATCCAAACCAATAGCTCGAAAGATAAAACGCCAATAAAAGGAAGCCTCATATCAAAAAGAACATATAAGGACGGAAAAATCATAGGAACATCAAAATACTGGTATAAAAATGGAGAAATCCATAAAGAAATAGAACATTCAGACAACAACCCAGTAAGCGAAAGACTTTTCGACCAAACCGGCACGAAAATAACAGACCTGAACTATAAGAATAACAAGATAAACAATGGATTCATCACAAAAGTCAAGAACAGCAAAATATGTATAGAGCGGTACAACAATGGAAGTTTTCACGGTATAAATGAATGTCATGCCTACACCCCTCCACCTACAAACGAAGACCATACTTATCACAAAGGGAAGTTACTAACTCAAGAAGAATACAATAATGGCATCCTTGAAAAATCAAAGGAGTGGCTAGACCCCCTCATTATTGAAGAACATTATAAAAACGGTCGAAAAAATAAAATTATTAGACACCGAATAGAAGACGGAAAGTTACTATTCAGAAATACATATATTAACATTCAAAAAAACGAAGATAATACAAACAACGATATGTTTGTCAGAGACGGAAAATTCACCCACCCATGCGGAGGCAACTATTTCACATCTGAATGGGATAGAGGCGCGCCATTAAAAGGAACATATGTCGAATGCAAAAACAACACAGCTTTATACTCACTGGATTTCACATCCACCCTCAAACCAAGCGATCAGCCAGAGCCTTCTCTTCTTAATCGTTACAACCCCTCTTTTTATATCACTACAAATGGGCAAGAAGTTTTTGGGGATAAAAACAAGCCAAAGCTCGTTATAAAATGGGATAGCAAAGGGGCTGCATCTGCAACTTCATATATAAAAGAGTGTAAACAAGCCGGTTGCGAATTTAATCGCCCCGAGGGAGAGACAGGCTCAAACTGGCTATTAAAGGAAATACCGTGCCTTTCGCCCAATAAATATTGCCGAGAAACCAGCAATATATATTTAAATCGTCTTACAATAAATCGCCAACTTCGTATGACACTACCATACTTAATCTAATTTCCGGCATCATGGGCTCCAGAAGGAGCCCATGTGTTTTAGCCTTTTCACTCTAAAGGTTAGAAAATAGATTACTTCCAAAAGCAAAAACTTTAAAACCAGCCCAGGGTAACTAGTAGAATCCATCAATAATAACCACTCAGAGACTGACAGGATCAACAATTACACTGCAGCCACTTCGTTTAAGCCATATTAAACGAAGCTGCCATGCCATAGGAATATTTGGTGAGGATGTTGATATTGAGGGTTTTAGCACACGCGGATGTCATCGAACACCCACAGATTCACCCAGGACTGCCGCCATAGGCTGCGTGGCTGTCCCTGCGACTAGCATACCAGGCATCAGGTCATCGAACCTAAACTTTTCATAATATTTGACCCACCAACCAATCCACCTAGAGGAAAATAGATTATTTTTTTTCCATAACAAAGTTCAACACTCTCCGGCCGAATTTCGGCACCTTCCAATATTTCAGGGGGAATTACTTTTTCAATGGTTTTATAAATCTTATTCTGCTTACAGACTGAAGGTATATATCCTTTCCCGAAAACTCCAGACTCTTTAGTATCTATATCTTTCTCTAAAACCAAATACCACTTAAATTTCATGTTTTCAGAAATAAGAAAACGATATAGATAAATAACACAGCTATCTTTTCGAAAAGCCGATATAACTCCACCCCCTTCATATTCATAAAATTTACTTCTAAATTCCTCACTAGTACTAACCCAGTTTAATCCAGACAAAATCGACTTCAACTTATCTTTTAACTGCTCACCCCGAAACCAAAAAATGTGTGCAAAAAAACCAGCTACGATAGCAACAAGAATAAATACAACACTACCCATTAGCATAGGACTCATTAGTTACACCCCGCATCATTTGCGAGAACATTCATAATCAACGAATTCATCATAGATACAAAACTGTTTATTATTGAATTCAGCAGGAATGCCATAACGCCCCCAGTAACAAAAGTTATATAAGCTAAAAAAAGTATCATAGCCAAGTTAATCGCTAATAGCATAGCTATTCCTATAGCACTAACCCCCTGGCATTTCTGCATTACATTTACAGCCGTAAAGATAACATTGAGAAAGGTACCCATTCCTCCCAATATTTTTCCAATCACCTTTAACATACCTTTCATTGCGCCCGATGCTTGCTTTTCAGACAAGCCAATATGCAATCCCATAAAACTAAAACTAAGAGAAATAGCCTGCTCTGGCCCCAACCAGCTCCCATTACTCCCCCCTGCAATTTTATAAGCCCCAGCCCCCGTTTGCTCGTCGATTAACAGATAGCCGCTGCCCACCCAGTTATTAAACGTAATCTGGCTTTCATGAGCAGTTGCAGTTTTACCTGCATTCACCGCATTACGGATTTCCGCCTCTGTCTCCGAGCTTAGGTTTATAGCGTTTAATGCTTCGTTGAGATTCGCCTGTGTAATGGTATAAACCTTTTGCCCTTCTGCCGCTGCAATGGCTAATGCTTTTACAGCAGAGATACCTTGTGCTGGCGCCTCAGCCGTACTGAACGTTTGCTCTGGCACTAAGTGCTCCATTGCTGAGTATCGTGAGCCTACCGCCTTAGTGTAGTTAATGGTTTTTTGGTGATCATTGTCTTTCGCTGATCTGTGCAGTTTCACTAAATCCACGTCCATGCTCAGGCCGCTGAAGCTTGTGTTACGTGGTACGCCGAACCAGTATTGTGGCGTAAGGCTTGTGCTGAAAATGCCGTAGCTGGGCAGGCGGTAATTCACCACGTTAGCGGATTGTGCTTGGATCTCGTCTTGTATGCCATTGAGTGCAAAGTAACTCATGATGGTGCCATAGATTAAGTCCCCTACCACATCGTGTTTGGTGAGGGTTTGTAGCTGGGTTTCGTCTTCGCTTTCCAGCTTGGCGTTTGTGAGTTCGATATTGTCTTTTAACGTTTGTGCCTGGGTTGGGCTAATACCTTGCAGGTCTAAACCAATAGCGCGGTACTCACCGGCGATGGGGTAGTTGTTGGAGAGGTGCCAACCGATACCGGGCGTGTAGAGGCCCAGGGTTTCATAGAGTTCCGTGCCCATGGGTTGTGTATTTTCAGTGGCTTGTGTTTGTACTTCCCCATTAACGGTGAGCTCTGCTGTAAGATTAATGCTGTAGCCCGGAAGTGTGCTTGGCAGCTGCTCAGGGGCGATCTCGCCGGTTTCTGGATCAGACTCAGGTAAGTAGCTTTCAATAATGGCTTGATCGTCTTCGGTGGTGGGTTTAAAGCTCAGTGCGAGCTTTTTACCAGCCAGCGTTACCGTAGGTTGATTAAGGGAAATAAAAGCACTACCGGGGTAACCGCTAGTGAAGGTAGCCAGCTGGTATTTAAATTTATGACGCAGGCTGTCTGGTACTTCCGCAAAGCTGTCTTGGGTCACAAGGTGGTTGTAGGGTAAACCGGCTGACAGCGGTTGCTGTGGTGGCAGGATGGTGATTTGTTGTAGGCCCAGTACCTCACCCACTGTGGCATCTGGATTTTGGGTATTAATGTAGTCTTCTATTTGAGTTTGGAAGTCTTGCAGTTGGGTTTCAATATCGGCTTGTGGAACGTTTTGCACCCAGCCTTCGGTTTCATTGATGGTGGCGTTTTGTTCAATGCTGTCTACCAGGGCTTGCGCATCGAACGGTACTTCTCCTTGTAGGTTCATACCCGGTTGGAAGTCGTACTGTTTAAAGCTGGCATCCATAGGAATCCAATTGTCGCCTTCTCGGTTAATTAAACCCCGTGACGGCTCAAAATCCACAAAGGCTTTTACCCAGGTGTGTTCCAGGCGTACGGCTTTAATCACACCGGTTTCACGTAAACCCGTATTGGGAATGCCACCCTGGCCTAATAAATTTAACGCAGCTTCTGGGGTATCCACGCCCCCTACCCAGTTCATGACTTTGTTGATGGGCATTTCCACGGTGCCGTAGGCGTATTGTGCGGGGATATTGGCTGCGCGCAGTAAGGCAATCAATAAGCTTGCGGTATCAATCGCATTACCCCGTTTGGCTTCTAAGGTGTATTGCGCCCCTTGAATCGAACCGTAGCTAGGAATAAAGCGAATGTTGTTGTGAACCCAGGTGTAGATGTCGACAGGATTGTTATTGAGGCTTTGAGACAGTGCGCGAATCTCATCGGTGATTTGAACATCTACCGATTCACCCAGATCAGCATCTGTAGGCTGAGTGGCTAAAGAAAATGCCCCTGCAGCCAGCATGCCCGGCATCAGATTAGTGCTAGCTACTTGGCTGTAATTCGCCAAGGGGTTAATGCCGATAGCGGCTTGTAGATCAGCTTTTTCAGTTTTGGGTTCGCGGGCTTTTTGTGTGTTAATCCTCCACGGTAAGCTGTTGGGATCATCATGAGCATGGCTACGCTTGAAACTGACTTTGTTGAGTTTTTCACTGAGCTGGTCCAACAATTGTTTCTGCTCATCCGCATCGTCTGTTGTCGTTAGCTGTGCAAGTTTTGCGGTAAGTTCTTCGTATTGGGTTTTAATTTTTTCTAACGCAGCAGCATGACGCTCCTGAATTTTTGCCTTTACTGACTCCGGTAAGTTGGCTTTGCTTGTCAGCTTCTCACCTTCTACTTCAAATTGAGCTAACGCCTCACTATAAGCGGTTTCAATATCAGTTTTCAGTTGAGCCAGCTCACTGGTCTCATCGGCGGTTAGGGGCAAATCACCCAGGCCAACAGTGTCAGCCAAGCTATCCAACCAACCTTTTTCCTCCAGGCGAGTTTGCACTACGGCAGGCAAATCTTTACCCAGCTTTTGCTTGAGTTTTTGTAAACGATGGGCAAGCTTCTTTTCAGGAGTGCTTTCTAGCAGGGCTTCGATACGGGCAAGGCGCTCGTCGTCTTTACCCATTTCATCCGCCACCGCTTTACTGGTGGGCGAGAGATAAAACACAAAGGTAAAAATAAAACAGGTGAAGGCAGCGGTGATTCTGGAGAGTGTACCGCTGCGGAAAGTGTCCATGGTGGTGCCTGTCATTGTTGCTTCCTCTTTTTGTCGTGCCTGTTTTAAAAGACACTGATTGCGTCGCTATCGCTTGCAATGACGTAATTTTTAAATTTTCGTATGTGTTTTATAGATTCCCGCATGCGCGAGAATGACGTATTTTTCGCTGGAGTGACGGTCAAAAAGTTTTGTCATGCCCGCGAAGGCGGGCATCCAGTTTTATTGTGCAATGTTCAACTGCAACTGCTGTGCATCTTGCGGCTTGTATTGATCGTCGTTTGCGGATTCCCATACGCCATCAATCACAAAGGTGCCTGCCTCTGGTAATTGCAGATACAAGGTTTGCCACTGTTGAGTATTGGCCGGCAAGGCAAATGACCACTGCCCTTGGTGGGCTTGCTCTGTTTTGATGACATCGAATTCTCCAGCATCAATCACCGTAGCCGCTTGCGGTAAAATTGTGGTGAGTCGACCGCTAGCCTCGCCTTTTTCATTAAAGGTGAGGAAGCGAATCGGCAAGGCTTCACCTGCTGTTAGCGCAACACTGTCAGGGTGGACGGCATTAAGGCTATTCAACAAGAACTGCACAAAGGCATTGGTTTCTGTCGCAGACACATCGTCCAGACCTTGCTCTAATGCCAGATTGTATTGTGCAACGGCAAGTGCAAGAAGATCGAAGCCTGCAAAAGCACTACGGCCATTCTGGTAAGTGAATGAAGCAATGGCGTTCTTGTCGCCTTGCTTGTTGGCATTATCGTTACCGGCACTGCCACTCTTGCCTTTACCTTTGCCGCTACCACTATTGCCTGAAGACTCACCAGCATTTTCTACAGAGAGGGATTGATCGTATTCAGCCACTAGATTTGCACCGCTGAGCACAAAGCTTAGAACCTTGGTACCGAAGCCGAAGTTTTCAGTCCAGGCATCTCCCAGTTCGCTGGTTTCAGCAACAACAGCGTCGGCATTGGCAGCATTACCACGAATATCAATGCCCAAGGCAGGCTCTATGAACTTATTTCGACGGTCGTGACCACCAGCGACCAGTAAGCCATCGCCCGCAGCAATCGCACTCACAAGGTTTTCTTGTGTTGGCTTACTGAGCTTCACATGCTCACTGAGTAACGCATAAGCACTGTAGCCACCGTAGGTAAGCTCACGATCGAAATCGTCTGCCGTTTCTACAATGGTATAGCTCCAACCTGCAGCTGAAAGCACCTGCTCCAAGTAGGCTCTCTGAGTGGTCAGAGAAGGCGCATCATTTGGTCCATGAGGCTCACTACCGTATACATCGCTAGCGCAGTCTTCATCAACGTCTGGGTTGCACTGATCATCGTCCAGCAATACCAATAAGCGACCCTGACTACCTAATGTTATTGCGCCAGAGACTTTGATGGGCGGTTCAATAACACGGAAGCTCGCGAAACCCAGCGTTTCTTTATCATCATTGAGCGACGCTTCAAGTAGGCAAATGTAATCGCCTTGCTCAAGAGCCGAAGTAGAGATATCTCTCAACGAGACATCTTTCTCTCCTGCAGGCAATTCAATTACCCGGTCACTACTTTGGATAAAGACTTCACTCTCAATCTGCACCAATGACGAGGTAACTATGGGCGAAACTTCAGTATCACTAGAGCGATTCTCAACGGTATCTGTACACGTAACAGTACTACCTTGAGAAACCAGCTGATTATCAACGGTTACCGAACCATTTAAAGCATGGATAGCGTTATTCACAACTTCAAAAGCTGTCTCAGATTGTGAAACTACCGTTGTACCTTGCGCATCCAGCACCGTAATGCGCCCAATATAATTACCGACCTCGGCACCATCCAACTCAACGACATGCTGAGCATCACTTAACGCCTTAGCATTCAATACTGATACAACTCGACTAGCCGAGAAAATCACCTGCCCAGAAGGTGACTCAACCTCAACTTTAGCTAAAACAGCTTCCTGAGTATTATTCACACTGGTGTTCTGCACTCGACTATAGACGGTTACAGGACTCCAACGAGTATATTGAGCTTGATCCGTATAAATATTTGAACCGTAGCCAACACTGTCTTCGCCATTATCGTCTGAGGCCAGAATCGTAAAGGTAGTTACACCATCCGTTTCTTTCTCACCCATCTCGTTCTCAACCCAAGCATAAATCTGATAATCACCAGAAAAATATGTTTGGGTATTCCAAGTTGCTGAGTATGGAATTTCTGTTGATGCTGAGAGGTTAATACTTGTTGGCTCCGGCACAATAGTCGCAATGGATTCCGATGAGCCCAATGGACGAACCTGCAAATATAAAGTGCCATTATTGAAATCTGGCCCGACGTTATTAACGACACCTTGGATATTTAGTGTTTCATTGGCTGTGTATTCCGACTTGTCAGCGGCAATAGACAGTAATAAGTCACGCTTGGCTTTAACCACAGGAATATCTAAAGATCGTGTAATGGTTTCATCGGTAAACGAATTTGCAAACTTAAGCTCTGCTACATCAGCCACCGAACGAGATTCATCCACAACCATATCTTTTAAATTAAGGTCGAAATCAATATTTTGACCTTGGCCAGTGACACCTGTCAGATCCCATTGATAGTAAGAATCGTTGCTTGAAGTCGCAGTTAAAGACGGGGAGGAAAGCTCTACATTATCAGGTAAGGTAAGCTCAACCTGCATATCCAAGCCACCTAGGCGCTCAAGAATGCGTGGCATGTAGGCCATTACCATGCTACTAGTGCCTAACCGAGTAGAGAAATACCGACCAGGCCACGATCCATCGCCCCACTGCTGGTTAAGTAAATAGGTAATTGTATTACGTAAAGCAGGATCACTCGTAGATGGATTTGTATAATCCAATGCCATACCAACCCAAGCAGTCGTTAATGGATCACTTCCCCAGCCGCTATAGGGAGCCCAACCTCCATCAGAGTTTTGTCTACCCCGCAAATAAGAAGCTAATGATGATATTGCATCATCAAGCTGCTGGTTCAAAATAGAGTCCTGAGATACAGACCTAACTTCACTCAACCCAACTAAACGGAAAGTAGAAAATAATACATGCGCCTCAAAATTATCTTTTCTTGCAAGCAAGTAGTTTGAGAGTTCCTGAAGATTATTTCGAAGCTCATCGAGAAAAACCAAATCTGCAGGTAACGACTGAAGCGCATAAACCTTATGCTCACGCTCATCAGCGATATAAATCTTTCCATTTAGAGTAGCTATGCCATTTACTCTTTCTTTGTTAATTATTCGTTGTAATACGCCTTCTTTGGTAAGTAGATTAATACCATAAGGCGTTGATTGCCCAGAGTGGTAACTACTTAAAGTGTTTACTAAATAGGCACCATCTTCGACAGGTAATATTCTAAATGGACGATGTGAAAAGCCCTCAGCAAAGATAGATACAGCTCCTGTGGAATCGATTTCTAAAATGTTCTTTGCATTCCCCCCATTAGCTACAAGTAAGTTTCCTTTATGTGAAATAGCTAATCCATCAGGGTACTGAAGCAAGCCGCCGACAACAAATAACTCCCAGGTATTATCAGAGCGAAGCTTCCAGATTCTTCTGTAAATAGGATCTGAAATGTAGATCTCATCGTTCCATTCAATAACATCTGTATATGGGTCTGTCCTTGGTGTTGGTATTTTTATTATGCCCCCTGAAAGATCAACCCTAACAAACTCACCATAACCAACAGCATAAATAGTACCATCTGAAGCTTGCTCAACGTCATACAGGTCTCGGCTTACAGGCAAAGAAATATACTTAGACTCACCAGATTCAGGGTTAAAGTGTTCAATGCCAGATTGTCTTGCTAACAAAAGCCCTGTACTTGTTGAAACCATGCCAGTGGGAGCGCCAACACCTGATAGAGGTAAAGTATCTGTAAGCGTATATTTAACAAGCTGACTAAGATCAATACTTGTGGAGTCTTTTAGTAAATCTACGAAAGATTTAATTATCGCTGCATTTGCAGCGTCATGTGGTACTGTCAGCCAACCAGTGCCATGGTCAATTCTCCAATGAATGCCTTCTGCCTCTGTTGTTTTTCTCCCCCATATATATTTAGCCGCATTATATCTCGTCATAAAGCTTTGAGGATTTGCGTTTCCATATTCAGTTAAAGACCAGGTTCCAAGTGCATTTTGCGTGATTGCATATTGAGGATGACTACTATTGAGGCTGCCATTTTCTTGCTGGGCACTTGCAATAGCATTATATAAAAATTGCTCATCCGACTTAGCTATATCAACGAATTTAGAGGTAGCAGAAAGCCCCATTAAGCTTTGAGTTTGAATATGACAACCCAAGCACTGATGTCTCTTATGCCATGCAACAGCGGCAGGCCCAACATAATCAGCGCCTTTTTTAACTGATTCCTTAACCTGTTCAAATAACGGATCTGCCGACGACACATTAGTAGTGTCCACCCCCTTCAATCGAATATGTGCTTTTACTGTTTGATCACCAGTAGAAACAATTTCGGTATCAACAGTAAATTCACCTGTTGCAACATCCCCAACATAATAGAGATTACTCAAAGCAGCGAGTTCTGGTTGACCTTCAAGAATTACTAGCACGGAATAATGTCCTGCAGTCTCGGGTATCCACTCACCAAAATGCAATTCCGTAATTGCATTAATATCTAATTCAGGGGTGGAGGTTAACGCTGTAAATACTTCGACACCTGCTTCGTCTTGTATACTGATACGAGCCTGATCGGCAACCATTACCTGGTTACCCATATTTTGCAAAATCACATTAAGCGTTACCGGTGTATCTGAACCTGCCTGAATCAAAGGTGGGTTAAAATTGATGCCTCCACCTACCCCCAAGCTTTCAGTGACTGAAACTGATGTTTCACCATATGAAAGTACTTCACCTAAAGGCAACACGCGGGTAATAGATCCAGGTTTTACCGCCTCAACAACGACACGATACTGACCAGCAGCATTCTGCATGGTATTCCATGGCAAAATGATCTCTTGCGTTTCTTGCGGTAAGAATGACTGAATACCTGAGCTGGAACCTTCGGCATAACCTGTTAAATCGGCAATCCATTCACCCTCAGCATTCTGGACTCGACCACGAACAATCAAGTCAGCATTTTCTAGGGTTAAATTCCGAACCACAGCCTTAATTTTAGCTCTTGCATTTGCTGGGTATTCGCTACTTTCAGCAAGAACACTCACGACTTGGAAGCTATCAGTTGCCACCGAGTCAAGCTTTACATTTAGCTGAAAGTTACCAAACTCAGCTAAAGACATGGGCATCGAGCGAGATACAAACCCTTCCGCAGAGATAGAAACAGTAAAATCCTTTTCTGATATTTCAGATAAAACGTACTCACCCGTTGAGCTTGAATTAGCCGTCAATTGGAGGCTATCAATTTCTACAACTGCATTTTCTATGGGATTACCCAACTCATCTTCGACTACACCAAATAATGAAATAGAATCTGCTATCTCACTCTCTGGTGTTAATTCTATGGTCTGAGCAAAACTTCCATAACCGGAAGCTGTAATATTGAAGATCGTGGAGCGATAACCGGGAGCTGAGACTTCCACATCAAAACTTAGACTTCCAATTCCCGCAATAGTGATCTGCCCTGGATACTCCTCCAGATATTGAGTGGAATTTATAATTGCTTGTGTTCCAGTAATAACGCTTTTTGTTAACGCATCTTGAATACTTAGCTGAAGGTCCAGATCAGTTTTTGCTGATGTACTCGACTCTGGAAAAATATTTATATCCCCAATATCTCCAGAAACGCCAGGAGAAATGAAAAGTGACCAGTTGCCATCTAAGAAGCCCTCAACTTCACTCGCCAACCTGTAACTTCCTCGGTCAACATTTGGAAATTGAAATCTTCCATCCTCATCTGAAGAGACTGTTGTTGTGCCTAGTGTCAATGACACAGCATTTACTGGAAGGCCTGTTTCAGAATTCAGAATACGACCGGTCAAATCCAACGGGCTATCGTCTAATACATGCTGAATATTCACTAAGCCTTGAGACAACTGTAATGTTTTTCCGGCATTAAAAGAGGCTGCCCCACTAATTGAGTGATAATTATCAATAGAGATTGTTAGCTCATAGTCTCCAGCCGTAATGCCTGCCAGAGAGAACAACCCCCTGTGATCTGTTTTTAATGTATATGATTCAGCCCCAGACAAAACAATATCTACATTCTGTAGCTTTTCGCCGGTATTACTGTCGAATATATCCCCTCGAAATGCGGATTTATTTGCCATTGGTAATAATGGGATATCTCCAAGCGAGACAACTGATTCACTAATGTCATGAATTGACTGAGTTGACGGCTGATAACCATCCGCAGTAACAGTCAAATTAACATCTTGCGTCGTTATATTAGATACGCTGAATTCACCCAGGGCATTTACAACTGTCGATACTGTCTCTGAAAGTTGAATATTTGCATTTGTAATAGGCATGGTTGTACCAGAAACGACAACTCGCCCTGTGATAACTGCTGAAGCTTTCAAGTCTGCACTGATTCTAGATTCCGCAAGCTTGATGGCCCGAATAGCCAAGGCCGTTTCATACACATCATTCTGCCAGCTACCATTTGACTGCTGCTCATTTTGGATGGCATCCGAAATCTCGGAAATCAAGGTTTTCGCAGATCCTTCTACCGCCAAGGCCGAAAGAATCTGAGATTTTTGAGCTGTAGAGAGCTGATTAAGCTCAGTTGAAGAGAGTAATTGAGTAAAGAATTGAGTACCTGAAAGAACACTACTGGATACATCATAACCTAGAGAACGAATACGGCTAAGTGCCTCAATCGCGCAGCTTGTCACCTCGATTGAAGGCTCATTTGAGTAACCCCAACTTCCATTTTCAAGCTGTTGGGTTTGAAGAAAACCTACAGCTTTTAAAATAGCTGTATTAACCTCAGAGGTTATAAGCAGTGATTTCACCGCCCAACAAGTATTGTCCGCCGTGCTATCTCCTTTAGCTACGGAGCCATATCCACCATCAGGGTTTTGATGAGACGCTAACTTAATCTGTAAGCTAAAAAGAGCACTGCTATCAGATGCATAGGCCAGCATTTGCCGCGCAAGAGACTCTGTATCTTCTGATAGGGCTAAAGATGAGACTGCACCCTTAGCCAGGACAACATCAATAGCCGTAGCCTGATAGATAGCTGCCTCAACTGTTTCTGCCGTAGACTGCTGGGGAAACGCGATATCTTCAGAAAGATAAACACCACCATCTACTTGCTGCTGCAAGGATAACCACTGATAAGCGGTATCTATATCAGCTCTTGCGATAGAGGTCGTTAGTACGAATAAAAGAGAAGTTAAAAGAAGGGCCGAGCGTTTCAAACCAACCTCCTTGTTAGGTCTACGGGAATATTTTCGCGATAATAACGGATTTTTCGCGCCAACTCAATTCAGAAGGAATAAGTACCCCTGAGCTTATAGCTTTAGGATTTAACAGACCACCGCGTCATGTTCATACAGTTAAGTCTTGGTATGAACACTTCCTTTAAGGCCAGTTAAACGAACTTGGACTAACATCCATCCAGCAGACGATTAAGCCGATCACGCGTGCGCTTACTTCTGGCAATCTCTTCCACAAATTCTGATTGATCCACAGCCCAAGCCAGTAATGTTTGGGCTGCACCGGATGGCTGCCGCCTTCCTTGCTCCCAGTCACGCAGTGTGCGCGGGCTGAGGTTTAGAAAACGGGCGAAACGCGCCTGCGTAAACCCAAGGTCTTTGCGCAACTGAATGGCCGCTTTAACAGCCGGACAAATATATCCAGACTCTGAGGGAGACGCGTCCAGAGACCCAAAAGGGCTTATATAGGACTGCTCTGCCGTAGTAGCACCAGAAATATAACATTCATCATCTATTGGCTGAGCAACCGCCCCAGGCGTTACCACTCGTTTAGGCTGCTTAAAAGCACGTAACCAACCGTTACCATATACCGTATTTACAGACATTGCTCTTATCCTCCTGCCGCCCTACGAAGTAAAAGAAACTGTTAGTTCCCTATACACGAGACTGCTCCACACAAGCCTCACGGTAAAATTTCGTTGCAAGCTCTCTTACTGCAATTTGTTTCTCTGACTTTAACCGTAGATCAGTAAGCCAATTATCAAAGCTAGACTTGCATTCTAAACACCAATACAAAGGAAGCTCCTCCACGTACATTTCCATACTCACTTCATCAAGATCAGGAATGCAGATCAGCCGCCCTTCCCCTACTACCGAACAAAAATCTGGTAGCGACGAACGCTCACCCGTCCAGATATTCTTGGCTACTCCGCCGATATGAATCCGCCCATTGTTTTCGTAGAGCGAAAATTTAAAATCCATTTCCATACACTCTGGTAATACTGACATGCGCCCACCTCACTTATTAAAGTATCACTCATACAATAGCCATTTTCTTGACACGCAACGATTACATTTCTGTTCATCCTGCACTTTTACCAGTACCACAAACAAAAAAACCGGCTAGTTTCCCTAACTTTAGGGAAACTAGCCGGTCAACGACACCTGCAAAGCTTAACCGACAGTTACATACCTTAATTGGTACCCGTTGGAACTGAAAGGTAATAATGCACCTGGCATCAGATCAATAAACATGGTTCCTTTTCCTTTCGGCTTGATTTCTTTTACAACTCCAACAATACCTTGTTGAATCAAATAGCCAAGACCTTGGTTCAACTGCCCTGATTTTGTCAAAGGTCCACATTGAAGAACCATAGTTCGCGAAAGAAAGCGCTCATCAAAATACATTTGACTTGCTGTCTTACCGACCAAACTTACGCCAAAATTATCATAAATATATCGTTGTAGCTTTTGGCCGAATTGTACATTTTGTGGAGGCGGTACAAAGCAGCGCATAAAATCACTAGAACTCTGCAGACAGATATTGATAGCTGCTTGTAGTGTGCAAATCGATATTTCACCATCCCCAAATTCAACGGCATGGAGAACCCCAGCAACACGAAGGACATTCTCCGCTAGTTTTGAGGCATGATCCGTCGCAGCATGATAGTATCCCCCTGGCTGCTGTTTTGATTCAATATCATTTGCAAACCTCAGCCACTCCTGCTCGGCTGCTTGATCCAGCTTCAATAGTTTACGTTTGAAGTCAGGCTTTACTAACGCCCATAAGAGTTCTACGCAGAGTTCAGCTAGCCGTCGATGAAACAAATCACATTTTTCCGTATACGGTTTCGTTACCGCAACTGGCCGACTGCCTATTTTACTCTCAGGACAGCATACGATGGTCCTTGCAAGATATCCTGAGCCTCGTAACTCATCTTCCCGCTTACGCAGTATTTTCCTCATAAGCTCAGGCTGAAGCATCAAGGACGTTGATAACCTGACGTTTTCAAGCCAAAAGCTTTCCCTAGATATACGCGATACGTGTATACCAGCCCCATCCCATAATTTATTAAGTACAGGCGTTAGATTAATACCCGCTCCATCTAGTATCTTCGCGGCCTCAGTTGAAGAAATTGCTGCTACCGGGATAATATCATTCAAATCTCTCAACAATGAAGCATCTGTAAAATCGTCATGTGTCAACGATACATACTTCAACCTTTCCGGCTTTAATTTGCTATGTTCGTAAAGAGCGTTTTTCTCTTTCACCCATACCCCTTTTTTCCTTGCGGCCTTGTAATCACTTTTAAGTACCTTATTTTCAACCTCCCAACTCTCCAATTCCGCATCAACATTTTCGTTATATTCACGGATGAAATTATTTATTACTTTCTCCAGTAAACGCGTTGATTTAGAAAAAGACTTGTCTACGGTTGTTTTCCGCTCTCCTGAATTTGCCACCGTTAACACGTTAAGTGATATTGGGTGAATAGCTCCCAATGGCGATTGAATATCGTAAAGCCCATGAACAATAGGAGTACTATTTGCTATGGCTGAAATCATTACCATAAATTCTGGAGCTTGGGTGTTTAAAGTAGTCTCATTTACGACTCCACCCATAATTGGATGCCCTTGAAGTATTTGGTCACTCGAACTTCCAAAACAAGAGGGCACCGATTGCTGCCCTAGCCCCACAGGTAATGTAGAGTTTCTCTTATCATCAGAATTGTCTTTTGACGTTTGAAGAGGAAGGCCTGCCGACAAACTAAATCTTTCGATTATTTCTTCTATAGGCAGCTTTTTGAGTGTATTCATTTTCATGACTTCGCCTCCTCTTTGCTGCTGAGCGCAAAAGCCTGAATATCAGCCCTTCTAAAACGAACAGTTCTTTCCGATAGATAAATGGCCAATTCTGCCAGCTTCTTCTTGAATCGTTTCGACTTCGGATTTCTCCAGTCATAGCCTGTTTGTACAGAGATCCCTAATTCTTGGCACATCTCGTTATGAGACAAGAGGTCATTCGGGTCCTTTAATGGGTTGAGGTAATCACTTGACAGGGAATACAGCCCCGGGGAAAACATGGATGTTTTAAATAGATTCCCCTCCAAAGTAACAGGGGGTTGACGGAAGTTATTAGCCATATCGGCCTCCTATATACAGTTTCAATTTAAAGTTCAATCAAAGCTAAAACGCCCTGATTGGCTTTAATTCAAACAGTATGGAGTCCAAAAAAATGTAGGGTGAAAATTCACTTCAAATAATCAAAAACTCACCCTATCCATCCAAAAATAAACTCTAACATATTGATTTAAAAGTCATTTTCATTCTGACTAATGGAAAAAGTCACATCCAACCGCCTATCTTCTGTCGTATCTTTACCATAAACTCTCCCTCCCTCGTTCTTTGACCTTGCCCACAAAGGCCTGATAATCGAAGCCGCCTCCTTACAGTAGCCTCCAAAACCAACATCAGCCAAATATCGAATCTCAGGAAACCGTAAAATGAACTCTAGATGAGTACTAGAGGCATCCATCTCAGGCGTCATGTTACGAGTATCACCATGCCTCGGCATGGGTTGCTTATTAAGTTTTTCAATCCACTTCTTATATTCCAAGCGCTTAAATAGGTAGTGTTCAGAATTCTGTGTCATTTCTTTAAACTTAACCTAAAAGAGATGATATATGAAAGACAAAATCACATTCGATACAGAAGCTATCCTCGAAGCAATCCGTAACGGCACAGGCCTCAGCGGTAAGGACGGCGCCC
>JAILXX010000018.1:0-16918 GCA_045430295.1 Cellvibrionaceae bacterium
TTTTACAATAGAGTTCGGTTACACTCAGGATTAGACTACGAGTCACCGATAGAATATGAGCAACGCGCAGCATAGATAACGTGGTGTCCATTTTATCGGGGGAAGATCAATTGTCCTGTTGTGTTTATCGCGTTTTGTGTTAATTTTTAACCAATAAGAACCTAGAAAGGGTCAGTCTTTTGCGCTGGATAATGGTCATTCTCATTTTGCTGCTTGCGGGCTTACAGTATCGATTGTGGGTCGGGGAAGGCAGCTTTGCAGAGGTGGCCCAATTGAAGCGAGAAATTGCCGAGCAAGAAAAAGAAAATCAGCGCTTACGGGCTAGGAATGATGTATTGGCTCGTGAAGTGAGCGCCTTGAAAACGGGCACCACCTTATTAGAAGAGCGTGCTCGTAGTGAGCTGGGGATGATCAAGGAAGGGGAAACCTTCTATATGATCGTTGATCCGGAATAATCTTTTTTCTTTTCTTCCCAAAAAATTTAGGAATCGACTTTGTGACATCCCGAGAGCCTCGTTATTGGTGTGTTGTACCTGCTGCAGGTGTTGGCAGTCGAATGGGTAGTGACAAGCCTAAGCAATATCTCACTATTGGAAATAAGACTGTTTTGGAGCATACCCTAAATAGATTATTGTCTTTACCTGCCATTGATAGTGTTCACGTAGCCATTTCTAAAAACGATACCTGCTTTGACAGCCTTGATTTACCCAAGGGTGTTTGCCGAGTCGAAGGCGGGGCAGAGCGTTACGATTCTGTTCTCAATGGTCTGAAAGCCATTGCTCCTCATGTGAAGGCCGATGATTGGGTATTAGTGCATGATGCTGCACGTTGCTGTGTAATGCCGGAAAATATCCAACGCCTTATTGATGAACTTAAATTAGACCCGGTGGGTGGGCTCTTGGCCTTGCCTGCCAGTGATACCTTAAAAGAAGTCGATGAAGACGGGCGGGTTAGTTGCACTATTGATCGTTCCATTATTTGGCAAGCACAAACGCCCCAGTTATTTCGCTATAGCGTGCTTTTACATGCTTTGGAGGCATCTGTTGTAAAAGGTTTTCCTATAACAGATGAGGCGTCAGCTATGGAGCAAGCAGGTTATCGACCCAAATTAATTCCAGGGCGTCGGGACAATATTAAAATTACAACCCCAGAAGATTTAGCGTTGGCTGAATTTATTTATCAGCAATCTTCAAGAGGAATCTCTGACTAACTTGGTAATTTCTCAGTGGAGCCTCTGGTGTGACTTGGCAAGGCGTATTGTGAAGATCAAGGCTGGTTGTCCTTGATGAACAATACCACGATGTCCAAGGTGCACCAGAGGCCCGCCCTTCGGGGCTTGGCGTCACGCCTGCTGTTGTCGTTGGTCTTGTTTGAAAGGCAACCAGCCTTCCTGTACGAAACCGCCTAAAACAGCAAGCGTGACGCGAAGCCTGAGAGATCACCAAGTTAATCAGAGGTTCCTGTAGTTTATAAAATAGATTAGGTACAAATTAGTGAGAATTGGTCACGGTTTTGATGTACATGCCTTTGATGACAAGGGCGATAAAATTGTTATTGGTGGTGTTGCGATTCCCTATGAGCGCGGATTAAAAGCGCACTCCGATGGGGATGTGTTATTACATGCACTTTGCGATGCGCTACTTGGTGCTGTGGTGTTAGGGGATATTGGCCAGCATTTTCCCGATACCGACATGCAATATAAAAATGCCGACAGCCGTGCATTATTGCGTATGGTGTTTGGCAAAGTGAAAGAGAAAGGTTTCCGTTTAGGCAATACGGATATGACTATTGTGGCCCAAGCACCAAAAATGGCCGGGTATATTGATGATATGCGAGTGCGTATTGCTGAAGACCTGGAGGCCTCTCTCGATCAGGTAAATGTAAAAGCTACGACCACTGAAAAATTGGGGTATACCGGCCGTAAAGAAGGTATTGCCGCTCACGCTGTTGTTTTACTTGAGGCTTTGTGAGCCATATCCCTATGACTGATCTTGATAACAGTTGCGCCTCTGACGATTCCTCTTCCGCAGAATTTGATCTCGATTTTCCTCGTGCAGCGAATGCTCCCTCATTATTTGCCACTCTTCGTCACACGCCAGAAGATTTTGTGGTTGATGAAGTTGTTGATTGGGAGCCCTCAGGAGATGGTGAGCACCTTTTATTCCACATTAAAAAACGTGGGGCTAATACCGGCTGGGTGGCAGAGCAACTGGCCAAGCTTGCGGATGTGCGAGTCATGGACATTGGCTTTTGTGGTTTAAAAGATCGCCATGCGGTCACTACACAGTGGTTCAGTATTTATTTACCGAAGCGTGATGTGGATTGGCAAAATTGGGTTATCGAAGGCGTAGAAATTTTGCAGGTTGCTCGCCACAAACAAAAACTACGCCGTGGTATGCACAGGGCTAATCGTTTTCAGATTAACCTGACAGAATTAGAAGGCGATACCTCGGATTTAACTGAACGACTGCAGCAGATACAAGCGCAAGGTGTGCCTAATTATTTTGGTGAGCAGCGCTTTGGTCGACAAGGAAACAACCTGGTTCAGGCGCAAACAATGTTTACTAGCGGTGATACTCAGAAAGTATTGCGGCGTAAAACAAAAAAAACAGGTATGTATCTTTCTGCTGCACGGAGTTGGCTTTTTAACAAAGTGCTAGCGGAGCGAGTTAGAACAGGAAACTGGTTGAGTAATATGCCTGGTGAGCTACGTGTTGATCATTGCCAAGAAAACCAGTCACCTACGGGGCCGTTGTGGGGAAGAGGGCGTAGCCTGGTTTCTGATGATGTTGAGCAATTAGAGCAGCAGATACTGTCTGATTGGCAGGTTTGGTGTTACGGCCTGGAGCATGCCGGTCTTGAGCAAGAGCGAAGGGCACTTCGACTGATGCCGGCGGATTTTCAATGGCAATTGTCTTCTGACGAATCCACGTTAAGCCTCAGCTTCCAGTTGCCCATAGGGACGTTTGCGACTGCGGTTATTCGTGAAATCACCCGTTTACGTTAAAAGCACATTCCCTTGCGTCACCAATATCCGCTTTCCCGCATCCTGTGGTAAAGTGGGCGCCAAAATAAAAATACAAACAATGCAAAAGAGTATTTTTTGGGGGAAACAGTGAACACTCCGCGCCTCGAAGGTATTGGTATGACGTCTCGTCGTACACGAGATCGCCTAATAAAACGACTGGAAGAACAAGGGGTGTCTGCCCCCAAAGTATTGGATATTATCGGCAATACTCCCCGTCATATTTTTCTCGACGAAGCGCTTTCCCATCGGGCGTATGAAGATACAGCCCTTCCTATTGGTCACGGTCAAACCCTTTCCCAGCCTTATATTGTCGCACGCATGACTGAATTACTTTTAGCCAATGGGCCTCTAAAGCGGGTGCTGGAAATTGGCACTGGTTCTGGTTATCAAACCGCAGTGCTGGCGCAGCTCGTGGATAGGGTGTATTCCGTTGAGCGAATTCGTCCGTTACAGGAGAAGGCTCGCCAACGTTTTCGTCAGCTGGGTTTACGTAATGTAGATTTAAAAATGGCCGATGGTGGATTTGGTTGGCCTGAAAAAGGCCCCTACGATGGCATCATGACGACCTGTGCCCCAAAGGAAGTTCCTCAAGATTTACTCCAGCAATTAGGGCCTAACGGTATCTTGGTACTTCCGGTTGGTGAGGAGAGGCAAGACTTAACGATGGTTGTTCGAGAAGGGGATAGTGATAACTTCACACATCGTGTCATAGAGCCGGCCTATTTTGTGCCTTTACTTAGCGGTGTAATCCGGTAGGTTTTCTAAATACTCCTCTTAGGCAATGCACTGCATTAGCCTATCGTTATTGTGGCTGCTCTTCACCGTCGTGGCTCACTTTTAGTCGCTCATTCGAGCCGAATAAACTCAAGGAAACAGGAAGCGGAATGTATGTCGATTGAAGTTAAGGACAAACGCAGCGCCAAAGATTTTGTCGTTCTCGGTGTAAAAGGCATGGCCATGGGCGCTGCAGACGTGGTTCCCGGTGTATCCGGTGGCACGATCGCCTTTATTAGCGGCATTTATGACGAGTTACTGCACAGTCTGAAGTCCTGCAATCTCAACGCACTAAAACTTTTATTCTCTCACGGTTTTAAATCTGCCTGGATGGCAGTGAACGGAAACTTCCTCGCTGTTGTTTTTGGTGGGGTGATTCTAAGCATTATCTCTCTGGCAAAAGTGATTAAATTCAGCCTCGATAACTATCCTATTTTGGTGTGGGCCTTTTTCTTTGGGCTTATTTTGGCATCAGGCCTTTATATGGCTAAGCAATTAGAGCGCTGGAGTTGGCAAGAGGGGCTTTGCTTTATTAATGGTGTCATGGTGGCCGTTATTATTTCCTTACTGCCCGCAATACAGCTGCCAGACACTTATTTGATTATGTTTTGTGCGGGGGCCTTGGCTATCTGCGCGATGATATTGCCTGGTATCTCCGGCAGCTTCATATTATTGCTGTTGGGTTTGTATCCAGTCCTGTTACAAGCCATCAGTCATGCTGATATTCCTAGGCTAATCTGTTTTCTTTGTGGTTGTGTGATTGGGTTATTGAGTTTTAGTCGTTTGCTTTCAGCGCTGCTGGATAAATTTCACTCTCAGACCATGGCAGTGCTCACTGGCTTTTTATTGGGCTCCTTGAATTTGGTGTGGCCTTGGAAGAATGCGCTGGAAGTTACCGTGAATCGTCACGGTGAAATCGTGCCTCTACTTCAGGAAAACCTACTGCCCAATAGTTTTTTTCTTACCACGGGGCAGGAGCCATACACACTGCCCGCAATTTTCTTGTCTATAGTTGGAGTTGTCCTGGTTTTGGGCTTGGAATATTGGGGCAAAAAAGAAAATTGTTAGAATAATTTCGAGTAGAAGAATTACTGCTAATACTTTTTAGATATATTAAAAGTGAATAAGCACCCTTCAAAATTGGCATATGAAACGAACATTACAGACAGATGACAGGAAAAAGCGTGAGTAGACTGTTCGTTTTATTGATCGCTTTATTGGCGTTTGGGTGTAGTCATCATCCAGCTCCTGTCATTGAGAGGGAGCAACCGCCGCCTGACCGTATTGCAACCTACCCCGTGGCTGAGGGAGACACGCTCTATTCTATTGCTTGGCGATTTGGTGTTGATTATAAAGAACTTGCCCGTAATAACGGGATAATTGCCCCGTACACTATCTACAAGGGTCAGCACATCGTATTGATATTTGATGAGTATACTAGCGGCCTGACAAACGCGACAAAAAGGACTAGCGCGTCAAAAATAAAAGCGGTATCTTCTTCTACAAAGGGCTCGACAAATAAGCAGGCGCCAAAGGCCAAATCGGTGTCTTCGGTCACGCCAAAAACGCGAACCCAAGTGGCAGTAAAAACCGACAAGCGTTCAAAACAAACAACATCTGCCAAACCTAAAACCCCGGCGTTACCAGCCGCTAATACTAAAATACGATGGCAGTGGCCAAAGCGCGGAAAAGTACTTAGTCGTTTCTCTGGCGCAAATGGGTTGAATAAGGGTGTTGATATTGACGGAAAACTAGGAGACTCTGTCACTGCCGCTGCCGCAGGAGTCGTTGTTTACTCAGGCAGTGGACTAAGAGGATACGGCAAGTTGCTAATCATTAAGCACAGTGAAAGGTTTTTAAGTGCTTATGCCCACAACAGTGAGCTTTTGGTTAAAGAAGGTGCACATATACAGCGGGGGCAACGAATTGCCAAAGTCGGTTCAACGGGAACAACCAGGAATAAACTGCATTTTGAGATAAGGCGCGATGGAAAGCCGGTAGACCCTCTCAGGTATCTACCACGCTAAGCGCCTAGAGATTCAAAATGCATTTAGGAGATACGCATCAGGAAAGCTGGCGATTTTGATGTAAGACCAAAATCTAAAGCCTTGTTGATGTACTGCAATATAACGATTTATAAGATAACGCAGAGTGAGGTTGTTGATATGGCGGTAGCTGATCAATTAAAAGAAGAATCCGTAAACGTGGTCGCTGAAGATCTTCCAGTAGAAGAGATTGACCTGGGTAGTTCAGGCTCGAGCGATAAAGAAGAGTTTGAACGAATTACAGCAAAAAGTTCGGAAAACGAGCGACATCAAAAGTCACTAGACGCCACACAGATTTATCTTAATGAAATCGGCTTTTCGCCACTCCTAACCGCCGAAGAAGAAGTTTACTTCTCTCGCAAGTCTCTAAAAGGCTGTGAAGCCTCTCGCAAGCGCATGATCGAATCCAACCTACGATTGGTTGTGAAAATCGCTCGTCGCTACCTAAACCGCGGTCTGGCGCTTCTAGACCTTATTGAAGAAGGCAACTTAGGCCTGATTCGTGCGGTAGAAAAATTTGATCCTGAGCGTGGATTCCGTTTCTCGACCTACGCTACCTGGTGGATTCGCCAAACTATCGAACGTGCGATTATGAACCAAACCCGCACTATTCGTTTACCAATCCACGTTGTAAAAGAACTGAATACCTATCTCCGCGCTTCTCGCGAACTCACCCAAAAGCTAGATCACGAGCCCACTCCAGACGAAATTGCAGAAATGCTAGATCGCCCGGTGGAGAACGTGGAAAAAATGTTGGGTTTGAATGAGCGTATTGCCTCTGTAGACACCCCTGTAGGACACGATTCTGATAAGTCGCTGCTGGATACCATTGCTGATGCAACCGTATCTGATCCTGCGCAGCTGCTGCAAAATGAAGACATGAAAACCTCCATTATGGAGTGGTTGTCTGAGCTGAGTGACAAGCAGTGTGAAGTGGTTTCTCGTCGCTTTGGCCTTCGCGGCTACGAAGTGAGCACCTTGGAAGAGGTTGGCCGTGAAATTGGCTTAACTCGTGAGCGTGTACGCCAGATTCAAGTAGAAGCTCTGCGTCGTCTGCGTGATATGCTACGTAAGCACGGTTTGGATTCCGACGCGCTCTTTAACGACGACGTTTAATACAAATCGGTATTACAACCCGTATTACAAACTGATTGTTCTATGGGTTATGCTTAAAACCTCGCCTTTTGGCGGGGTTTTTTGTTTTTGTCGTGATAAAAATTGATTAAATGTCACTAGGGCGAATGTCTTCTAGCATTTAAGTAGTAGAGTTAATCAATTAATTCTTACGAAGTCTTAATTTAGGGAAAAGAGCGTGTCCAAAATTGATATTAAAACCCTGGTTTCTCTAGTTGGAACCAAGCTTAAGCATTCTCAAGAGCTCAACTTAGAATTGATTAATGTTGAGCACGGAAAAGTCTCTTTGAGAATGCCTTATGACCCCAAAATAGTGGGGGATATACGCACAGGGTTATTACATGGTGGTGCCATTACCGCTTTGATGGATACCTGCTTAGGATGCGTGGCGATTTCCCATAACGAAGAAAATATTTTGCTCAGCCCCACGCTAGATTTACGTATGGACTATATCCAGCCCGCAGAGAGTAAAGATGTCATCGCCGAAGGAGAATTGATTCGAGCAGGTAAAAATCTTGCCTTTACCCGTGCCATTGCCCACCAAGGGGATAGAAATAATCCTATTGCTTTGTGTAGTGGTAACTTTATGCAAATGGAAACCAATGCCCCAGATACAGTGGTTCAAAAAATTACAGGGGTCATGACTGATCCAGCTTTCCAATTAAACAAAGACACCAGTCAGCAAGCATTAAACAGCTTCGATAATACAGAAGACTGCATGGCCGCGTTAAAGCAGTGTCGCGAGTCTGGAGATATTTCTCAGCTCTTGGCCTGTATTCCCTATGCCAACACCTTAGGGATAAACCGTATTTCCATGGGGGATGAGAAAGTTTATTGCATGGCCTACAAAGAAAGTTTAATGGGGAATCCTTTATTGCCGGCCCTACATGGCGGTGCCATTAGCGGCTTTATGGAGCTTTCTGCGGCTCTGCATGTAATGGTAGAAGGGGAGGTTGAGCGAGTGCCGAAAATTATCGACTTTTCTATCGATTTTCTTCGTGCAGGCAAGCTTGAAGAAACCTATGCACTCTGTCAGGTTGTAAGGCAGGGAAGAAAAATTGTGAATGTTGCGGTAACGGCGTGGCAAGCAAACCGTGAAATGCCTATTGCGACAGCGCGTTGTCATTTTTTATTGTGATTGTGCTTGTGCACAATCGGTTGGATGTTCGACGTTTGATGTTGGAGGAAAGGCATTGTTATGTATTTGCGATGATATTGCGGAATGCATTAATACCGTCACTCCAGCGAACGCTGGAGTCAAGCTATAAAAAAACATCGAGATTAAAGCGAAATAATTCAGCGACTTAGAAAAGGTCACTCGTTACACGGAGGAAGTGATCAAAAATTGCTCCTCCTATTTTTGAAATACCTGCCATCAATGGTGGTAAGCGTAGTCTGGGAAAATACCGAGCAAAAAAAGGGAGAGCCTCATGCCCACTAAAACCCTAGAAGACTGGTTTAATGAATACGGCGAAAGTCATATCAACCCAACGAACCAGCTTATTCATAATTTTGCAGTACCTATAATTTATATCACTATTATGGGCTTGCTGTGGGATCTTCCTTGGCCGGAGGCCTTGTCGGGCCTTGCATGGCTAAATTGGTCCATATTAGCTGTGATTATTACCGGTGGTTTCTTTATCCGTTATTCAATCACCCTCACACTCGGTATTATTATTTTATCTGCCATTGGTATTGCACTGTGCCTGTTTGTGGAAACGGCAGGAATCCCAGTGTGGCTAGCCTCTATTGTTGTTTTTATTATTGCCTGGGTATTCCAATTTATTGGCCACAAAATTGAAGGGAAAAAACCGTCTTTCTTTAAAGATTTACAGTATTTACTTGTTGGTCCTGGTTGGGTGTTGGCGAAGTGGTACCGTAAACTTGGCATTAAGCTGTAAACTCAATTACTGTGACATTCAATAAGTTTTTTTAAGCTTTCGATAACGTTACATTTATAAGAAATCTCTCTTTTTTAACTTTGGAGCCCCTTGGTGAAATTTCTTTCCCCCTTTATTGTGTTAGGTACACTTTCCATAGCAGCGACTACTTTAGCTAAGCCCCCTCAAATGGCCATTGATGCCTGTAAGGGTGTTTCCTCTGGAGGCGCCTGCCATTTTCATGCCCGCCATGGTGAGGTGAGTGGTTCATGTCAGCAGCCCCCGAGAGAGCAGCAGTTGGTATGTGTTCCTAGTGGTAAATATCGGGGAGGAGATGATTCGGATAATCATAAACGGCGTGATATGGGGCTGTCAGCTCAATCTGGGCAGCGTACAAGAAAGCACTCGGTTGTGCAGTCAGATGGCAATATTGAAACCCTAAAGGCTACCGCTAGCCCAATTTTGAAAAATACTTTTTCCATGGTAGTGGTTGGTGATCAACGAATTTTACGTGGCAATGGTATTGCTGAGCATTTAACCGGTCATTTTCCCAATGGCGGAAACCCTCATCAGATTAAAACACAGAGCTATAAATTCAGTGTGCCGGCCAAACCTAAGCTAGCGTCAAAAATAACGCCTTTGGGTATGCACAACTTTGGATTGAGCGTGAATGGCGTACCTTTTGATCCGGCTGCGGCAGAGTGGTATTTAGGTGATCGCAATAGCGGTTGGCAGTATGAAGCGCTGTCTGGGGCTATTACCCTTGGGCTTGATGAGAATCACGCACATGTACAGCCTTCGGGAGCGTATCACTATCACGGTGTGCCGACTTTGTTGGTATCTGATCTTAAGCTGATGAATAATCAGCATTCCCCTTTGGTTGGCTGGGCTGCGGATGGATTTCCTATTTATGCTCTGTATGGCTATCAAAATGCAGATAACAATAATTCTAAAATCATCAAGAAATCCTCAAGCTATCAACTGAAAAAGGGCGCCAGGCCTAGTGGTGGAAAGAATCCCGGTGGCTACTATGACGGCACCTTTATTGCCGATTACAAGTATGTGGCAGGCTCGGGGAATCTAGATGAGTGTAATGGTCAATATACCCAAACACCTGAATTTCCTAAGGGTACCTACGCCTACTTTTTAACAGAGTCTTTCCCAGTGATTCCCCGTTGTTACAAGGGAGCGCCTTCAAAGAGTTTTACTCAACAGCGCGCACGATAAGCAGGGAAGTCTGCTCTGCATTCAGGATAGCGTTAAAGGTTTACTAAGCCAGATACTCTGCTATAAATATTTTGTATAAAAGAGTTTTCAGTATCTGCCGAAGACCATTACTAATGGGGCAGATTTAAGGTGGTTAAGGTGAATGCTGAAGTAATGAAAGAACGAATTATTAACCAGGTGATTTTTTCGACAGGTTGCTTCTTTGTTCTTTTGGGGGCTATTGGGGTGGTGTTACCTCTACTGCCGACCACGCCATTTCTCATTGTTGCCTTGGCTTGTTTTTCGAAAAGCTCCCCTCGATTTCACCAAATGCTGTTGGATAACCGTTGGGTAGGGCCACCGTTGAGAGATTGGGAAGCCAATAAGATCCTCAGGCGTAAAACCAAGTATCAATCCACAGCGCTTATTCTTGCGACATTTTCAATTTCGATTTTCATCCTTTCTGGGCGAGTTGAGCTGCAATTATTTCTTGTGGGCTTAGCGTCAGTATTATTGTTTTTTATTTGGCGAATTAAAGAGCGCTAGCCTGCGTTAGTTAGGGCCTGTTGTCGGTTTCTCTGTAAAGTCCGGGCGAAAAAAATGCGCATCTCTTTCGATTTGCGCATTGATAAAGTCTTCTCGTATTTTGAATAATCTAACTTATAGCGGGATAGCCGTAGTCTCTTTTACCTGCTCCATAGCTACATAGGTGCTGCATTCTTCTACACCGGGTAGAGAGAGGAGAACCTCGCCATAGAATTTACGGTAAGCACTCATGTCTTTGGTGCGAACTTTTAGTAAGTAATCAAAGCTTCCGGAAACGAGGAAGCATTCTTGAATTTCAGGGATTTCATTAATAGCCTCGTTAAATTGGCCAAAAGAGTCTTGTGCTGAACGGTGCAGGCCAACGTGCACAAAAACCACTAGGCCCATGCCTAGCGCTTCTGGATTAACCTTGGCTTCGTAGCCTTCGATAATGTTATCGCGCTCTAACCTTTTAACCCTCTCCATGCAGGGGGTACTGGTTAGGCCAACTTGGCGGGAAAGGTCCGCATAGGTTTTGCGGCCATCTTTCTGAAGGGCTCTCAAGATATTGATATCAATCTTGCTGAGGCTATTGTCTGCCACATTCTTATCGTTATCTGTCATTTCTTTAGCACTACTGCAATTTATTATGATAGTTATGCGCTTTCCACGGAAAGGTTCAGCGTTGCTAATTATTTTGTCTTAATTATTGTTTCGCTGAATGTTCACAAGATACCAAATGAATGGAGTTTTGTCGATATTTTAGCGCCATCGAAAACAAGCCTAAAAATAGTCAAAATTCAGTCATTACATGATTGAGTTTTGTGTCGGCTTTATTGAAGCATAGAAGAAGACTTCGTTTTTTCAACTTTTTCCAGCGAAATCTCCTGTTTGAGGCTTTTTAGGCAGGGGAATTTTTAAAATAAAAATGGGGCGATAGAAAATCTATCGCCCCATGGGTAGAAAAATAATTAACAATTAGGAGAATTTTTTCTCGATTAAAGGGTTTCCACTGAAAGCCCTAGTTGATCTGCTAGGTCTTGATTGCCCGCGTGGGTCACTACAGCTGTACTGGCATTATCAGGAACTAGATAGGTATCGGCTACACGGAGTAAGTCCTCTAGCTTCACTTCCAATACACGCTGGCGGAAGCGCTCGCGGATCTCTCGAGTGCGGCCATGGAGTTCTGCGTGGAAGGCTTGTTTCGCCTCGCCAGCAGGAGAGCTCGGCTTGTCGATAGAGCTTACTACCCCAAGAATGGCTTCTTCCACGGATTGCCACTCGTGTTTCTCGTTCTTAAGCCACTCCAAGGCTTTGTCGAAGTCACTCAGGGTTTCCTCTAAGCGAGGGTCGCGGTAGGAGTAGAAGCGGAACCCGCCAATGTTATTGTCTTGGCTGGCGCCGCCGCCGTAGGCACCACCTTGTTCACGAATGGTTCTGTGTAGATAGCCATTGCGTAAGAAGCCGCCCAGTACGGTGAGAGACGCAGCATCTGGGTGATCAATGGTGACTGTGGGGTAGGCTTTCGCACAGAAGTTAACTTGGGTATTGGTTACCCAGAGTGCCTGAGTTGCTTGTGAGGTTTCAGGTAGTGAAAAAGCAGTAAAGCTGTCGCCTTCCTGGTTGTTCCATTGGCTTTCCAATTGTTTGGCTAGATCGGCAAGGTTTTCTTCTTGGCTTACCAGCAGCAGTTGTTTAGGCGCTGCCAGCACAGCCTTGTGGATACTCGCCATGGTCTCAGCAAGGTTTTTCAATACGATCTCGTCTGCGCTAATGGCGTCGTCTAGCTGCTTGATGCTGCGAATACCTGCAAGGCCGCTTAGGCGATGTGAAAGCGCAGCGCTTGGGCAGAAGCCAGAGGTAGCTGCTTGCATGGCTAGGGAATGGCCACTGCCGGTGACAGATTGCTCTCGGCGAGCTCGAACCTGTGCAATAAGCTCACGAAGACGTGGCAGCTCATCGAAACGAACTTGCTCTAGGGTTTCTTGCATCAGCTCTGTCAGGGCGCTGTGGTTACGGCTGAGGCCCTTGGCAGAAAGAATTAGGTGGCCATCTACCTGCTGTAAGTTATGTACTTGGCCGCGGATAACTGTATAGGCGCTCAGGGAGCCACAAATTTGCGATTGGCGCTTTTGGGTTTCCAGATAATCAGCATTACCGATACCGACTTCAGATAGGCAGATGCCATACAAGGGGAGTGCATCTAGCTGAGCTTCCGTGAGAGCTGGCAGTTTCATGATGTACTGCTGATACACCAAACCATTGGTACCTGCAGCGTAAGCAGTGAGCGGGGTGTTTCCTACCGTTTGTTCCTGGCCTTCAACGTAGTGCAGTGCAGGGGGGACATCTTCGATGCCCACTTTTGGCAGGATGGATTCGTCGTCTTTTTGCAGCTGGCGGGCTTCCAAGTCCTGTGCCTGCTGAATGATGGCTTGCTTCTGCTCGTCGCTGAGGTCGCCTTTGATAGTGGCTAAGCGCTGGGCTTCGGCTTCGTCGCGGAGCTTCGCGAGATTTGCATCGGGGCGAAGGGTGAGGCGTACCCGGTGGGGGTTATCCAATAGCAGATTTTGGATTTGGGTCTTAATGAAGTTCGGATCTTTGATCTCTTCGCGGAGCTTATTCAGTGCTGGGTCCAAGTCCATTAAGGCTACCGGGTCGCCACGGTGGGTAGCGCTGGTAAGGCCAGTCATGATCAGTTGTAAGCCGTAAGGGTAGCTGTCGCCGCCCACTTCTCGCTGCTGTAGTTCTAATTGGTGAAGAGATGCCTCGATCTGTTCCTGTGGAATACCGTCTTCAGCAACCTTGGAGAGGGTGTCCAATACCAGCTGTTCGAAGTCATCGGCTTTGTCTGGGTTGCTGCCTTCGATGCCGCAAGCAAAGCACATTTCGCGCTGAGAATCCTCCAGGCCGCAAAGCGGTGATGGCGCGGTGCCCAAGTCTGTGGTTTCCAGTACGTGCTGCATAGGGGACGCGCTGTTGTCGAACAGCACGGAAGATAACAGCTGTGCACGGAGTGCATCTTCCAAGTTGGTGGATTTACCCAGCAGCCAACCCATCACGATATGGGTCTTGTTCTCGATGGCGCCTTCGGTGGCTTCTGCCTCTTCGTAGGCATAGCCCTCTTCTACACGAACCGGCGAAAAGTAGCGCTTTTCGTCTGGTACGTTGATTTCACGGCCCAGGGCTTCGAAGTGCTTCAGGGCCTGGTCTTCGAATTTGGTTTGATGAGTATCCGCAGAAATATTGCCAAAGGTCATGAAGATGGCATTGCTGGGGTGGTAATGGGTTTTGTAGAACGCTTGGAGCTGTTCGTAGCTGAGATCAGGAATACACTCAGGATCGCCACCACTGTTGTAGTGGTAGGTGGTGCTGGGGTATAGGTGTTTACTGAAGGTTTGCCACAGGGTGGAAACCACGGAGCTCATGGCTCCTTTCATCTCATTGAATACCACACCTTTGAATACCAGATCGGAGTCTGGGTTGTTTGGCTCGGCAAACTCTACACGGTGGCCTTCCTGGGCAAAATCCAGCGGGTCTAGGCGGGAGAAGAACACCGCGTCTAGATAAACATCCAACAGGTTATTGAAGTCTTTGGTGTTTTGGCTGGCGAATGGATAGGCCGTCCAATCGGAGCTGGTGAAGGCATTCATAAAGGTGTTGAGGGAGCGGCGCACCATCATGAAGAATGGGTCACGTACCGGGTAGGTCTTGCTACCACATAGGGCGGTATGCTCCAGGATGTGGGCAACTCCCGTGGAATCTTCAGGCACCGTTCGTAAGGCCACTAAAAACACGTTTTCATCGCTGTCGGCATTGAGGTGGATATGTTGTGCGCCGGTTTCCTTGTGGCGGTACTCTTCTACGGTGAGGTTGAGTGTGTCGATGCGCTGACTGCGAAGGTGTTCAAAAGCGGGGTGGGCCATTGTGGTTTTTATCCTCAAAATGCGATGTCTGTCATCCCTATGTCGTCGATGAATAATCAGGGATCAACTATAGTGTTAACAGCCTTGAAATCCCGCAGTAAGGGAGTGGTTTTTTATACAGTTTCTTGCTGTCAACAAGCGTGTAGAGAGTCTATACTGAGCTGCGTCAGGATAGAACAATTTATGATAAGAAAAGCCAAAGGTTCTCTCGATGTTGACCAATTAATGGCCACTCTTGAGGACAACTACAGAATTCAGCAACACTACCATCAGTTTGAGTTTCAGCTGTTGTCGTGTACGCGCCTGAAAGAAGTGTTCAGCCAATTGCTTGATGTGGCTCAGCGTCACTTTGAATTGTCGGATGTGCGCCTTGCACTGGAAGACCCCGACGGCGAATTAGTTACCCTTTTCAAAGAACTCCAGATCGGCGATTTCGATGGCCGGTTAATGATTTGTGCCACAGAGGGCATGATCGAACAGTATTATACCCAAGGCCTAAATTCTAACGGCGAGCCTGCCGTAAAATTAATGTCGGTTGATGAAGAAACGGGTGCCGTATTATTCCCCGGTAGTGAGGTTCGCAGCGTTGCACTTTTACCGCTGAAACGTCATGAACGGCTGATGGGTAGTTGGCATTTTGGCAGTAAACGTGAAGACCGTTTTTCTCGTGATAAAGGCGTAGAATTTATTTCTCATATGTCTCTGCTTGCGGCAGTGTGTATCGAAAACGCTATACGCAGTGAACGGTTACGTATGCAAAGCTTAATTGACGGATTAACGGGTGTGCGTAATCGCCGTAGTTTTGATACGGAGTTCTATCGCGAGCTGGAGCGTGCGAATCGCGGTTGTCAGCCTATTACCGCTTTGTTTGTGGATATTGATCACTTCAAGCAAGTGAACGATACCCACGGCCATCAAATAGGGGATGAGTGCCTACGCGAAGTCGCTCATGTAATTAAAAATCACTTACGCCCTATGGATACCGTTGCTCGTTACGGTGGTGAAGAATTCGTTGTGCTGTTGAACAACTGTGATCAACAGCATGCGCTTTCTAGTGCGGAGCGAATTCGCATCGCTATTTCCAATATCCGCATTCATCTCACGGATGCTGAACCGCAAAAAAGTTTTTTAGGACGTAAGCTGAAAAATGAATCGATATTGCAGCCGACAGCCTCGTTAGGCCTTGCCACTTGGTCACCCAATGGCGGAATTCTGAGTAATTTAAAAGGCATTGGTGATGCCTTATTAAATGCAGCAGACACAGCCATGTATGACGCTAAAAAGGGCGGTCGGAATCGAGTGAGCGTCAAAGACTTCTCTTTGGTTAATTTGGCCGCAGAAAAACAATCAAGGGCGTGAAAGCAATTATTGTTTTGTAACACGTATACCTCCCTCAGTGATTGATAATCCCAAATATAATTCTTCAGACGTTATTGAAGCTAAGTTAGAAGTGACGGCTGAAAACTGTCAGCAGAAGGCTAGTCTCTTATTAGCTAACGATACCTCTCTTTCCCAAGAAAAAATCAAAGACGCCATGAGTAAAGGCGCGGTGTGGCTTTTGCGTAAACATAAGCAGGGTGTATCCAAGCAGCGATTGCGGCGTGCCAGTAAAAAGTTACAAGCCGGAGATGTTTTAGAGATCAACTACAATCCTCAAATTCTGAATCAAACAGTACCTGAGCCTGAGTTGGTTTTTGATGGAAAAGATTACAGTGTTTGGTTTAAACCTTATGGCCTTTATTGCCAAGGGAGTCGTTGGGGGGATTTCGCCAGTATTAACCGTTGGGTGGAAGTTAATCTGCCTGCTCTAATCGAGGGTAATGAGAGACCTGTATTTTTGGTGCACCGGTTAGATAGGGCTACTTCGGGGCTGATCTTACTCTGCCATAGCAAAAACGCGGCGCGATTATTCAGTGAAATGTTTCGTGCGGGGAAGATTGATAAACGCTATCAAGCTATTGTTCATGGCGATTTTTCACAGCTACCACAACCTTGTGAAGTGAATGAGCCTGTTGATGAAAAAGCAGCGAGGAGTGTTTTCTCTTTTTCGAGTGGAAAAGAGGGGCTTTCCCTTTTGGATGTAAAGTTAGTGACTGGCCGTAAGCACCAAATCCGCAAACACCTCAGTGGATTGGGTTTTCCTATTGTGGGTGATCGACTTTATGGGCTTAGTAAGAGTAAGGAGGCGATATGTAGTGGCATAGTTAATTTGGCCACCTGATTAGAGGTGATATGATCACTTCTTAGACAATACAGGTGACAAATGAGTAAACGCACAAGACCCACTTTTACCCCGGAGTTTCGACTTGAAGCAGCACAGTTAGTTGTTGATCAAGATCGTTCGATTAGAGAGGCCGCTGAAGCAATGGGCGTTGGCAATTCAACGATGGATAAGTGGGTTCG
>JAILXX010000019.1:0-8113 GCA_045430295.1 Cellvibrionaceae bacterium
CCATCTTGGTAACTGAGCTTTACGGCTTTTACTTTAAAGTCTTTTGTATATTGCCAGGTTTTTCTTGGATGATTATATTTTGGCATAAGCCACCTCCTTTGTTAGTGGAGGTGTCTACTTTATCGGGGGAGGTTCACAATCCCTATTAAAGGCCCTGTTAAAGGTTCGGCTCAATGTTTTCTTAATACCCTACAAATACAAAAGGCCGGTATAAACCGGCCCTTTGATCACGCCACCCCCGTACATACGGGGTTAACGATTCTAGCTCACGGTAGCTTTACGCTTTGAATTCAGCCATGCCCTTATACGGAGCTTTATCACCCACTTGAGCCTCAATGCGCAGCAGGCGGTTGTACTTGGATACGCGATCTGAACGGCACAAAGAGCCCGTCTTGATCTGACCAGCCGCTGTGGCTACTGCCAAATCAGCAATAGTGGAATCTTCAGTTTCACCAGAACGGTGAGAGATCACAGCGGTGTAACCTGCATCTTTCGCCATTTGGATTGCATCCAAGGTTTCAGACAAGGAACCGATTTGGTTGAACTTAATCAGAATAGAATTACCAACACCTTTCTCGATGCCTTCTTTCAAGATCTTGGTGTTCGTTACAAATAGGTCGTCACCTACCAACTGCACCTTTTCACCGATCTTGTCAGTCAGGATCTTCCAACCGTCCCAATCGCTTTCATCCATACCGTCTTCAATAGAGATAATTGGGTACTTCGCAGCAAGCTCTGCCAGATAATCTGTAAACTCTTCAGGAGAGAAAATTTTACCTTCACCAGACAAGTTGTACTGACCGTCTTTGTAGAATTCAGAAGATGCACAGTCTAAAGCCAGGGTAATATCGTCACCCAACTTATAACCCGCTTTTTCAACGGCTTCTGCGATCACTTCAAGCGCAGATTCGTTAGAAGGCAGGTTTGGAGCGAAGCCACCTTCATCACCAACAGCAGTGTTCAAACCACGGGCTTTCAATACCGTTTTCAATGCGTGGAAAATTTCAGCACCTTGACGAAGGGCTTCTGCAAAATTTGGCGCTTTAACGGGCTGAATCATAAACTCTTGAATATCAACATTGTTGTCGGCGTGCTCTCCACCGTTAAGGATATTCATCATTGGCACCGGCATGCTGTAGTTACCCGCAGTACCATTTAGCTCAGCAATGTGCTGAAACAAAGGAATACGCTTATCCGCTGCTGCCGCTTTTGCAGCCGCCAAAGAAACTGCCAAAATTGCGTTCGCACCGAAATTTGCTTTGTTTTCAGTGCCATCGGCGTCAATCATAATACCGTCGAGTTCACGCTGGTTCGCAGCGTCTTTGCCTTTAAGTAACTCAGCGATGTGAGTATTAATATTCTCAACCGCTTTTAAAACACCTTTACCTAAGTAACGGCTCTTGTCGCCATCACGCAATTCCAATGCTTCACGAGAACCCGTAGATGCACCAGACGGTGCACAGGCAGAACCTACAACGCCAGATTCCAAAATAACATCGGCATTTACCGTTGGGTTACCACGGCTATCCATAACTTCGTAGGCTTTAACAGCAACGATTTTACTCATTGTGCAATTTCTCCAATTTAAAATTTTCGGTTAGTAACTGTTTATCGCCACTTAAACAAAAATCCAGAATAAGCAGCAAAAGAATAATTAATTAATATCCAACTCTGGCTGAGACTTCACGAGGTCATCAAAAGCTTTCATCTGCGCCAAGAAAGGCTCTAACTTATCCAACGGTAACGCACTTGGCCCATCACACTTCGCGTTATCAGGATCGGGGTGAGTTTCTAGAAACAAACCACCTAAACCAAGAGCCATACCGGCGCGACCTAACTCGGCCACTTGTTGTCGGCGACCACCGGATGCAGCACCTGAAGGATCACGACACTGCAAGGCATGGGTAACATCAAAAATAATTGGCGCACCGTTGGAAACATCTTTCATGGTGCTGAAACCCAACATATCTACCACTAGGTTATCGTATCCAAAACAAGTGCCACGCTCACACAGCATGATATTGCTATTGCCACATTCTTCGAATTTTTCTATTAGGTTGCTCACCTGTGGTGGCGACATAAACTGTGGTTTTTTTACATTGATCACATTACCTGTTGCCGCCATGGCTTTAACTAAATCGGTTTGGCGAGCCAAGAACGCAGGCAATTGAATAACATCCACCACTTCTGCCACGGGAGCGGCTTGGTAGATTTCATGAACATCTGTAATCAAAGGAACGTTAAAGGTACTTTTAACTTCTTCAAAAATTTTCAAGCCTTCTTCCATGCCCGGCCCACGGAAAGAATGCACAGAAGAACGGTTAGCCTTGTCAAAACTGGCTTTAAAAACGTAGGGAATGCCAAGTTTTTCTGTGACTTTCACATAGTGCTCACAAATCTGCAGTGCTAGATCACGAGACTCTAAAACGTTCATACCACCGAATAAAACAAACGGCTTGTCGTTAGCAACCTGAATATTGCCGATAGCAATGGTTTTCTGACTCATGCGCTCTCTACCTTCTCACCTGTTTTATTTGGCTTGTTTATTGGCAACAGCCGCTTGAACATAACTGATAAATAACGGGTGCCCATCACGCGGTGAAGACGTAAATTCAGGGTGGTATTGTGAAGCGATAAACCACGGGTGATCTTCGAGCTCAACCATTTCCACCAAGCTGTCGTCGGCAGACCAGCCACCAATTTTCAAACCTGCTTGCTGAAGTTTATCCACGTAATTGTTATTCACTTCGTAGCGGTGACGATGGCGCTCATTAATCACATCCTGGCCGTATACTTCGCGGGCTTTAGAGCCAGCAACCAAACGACAATCTTGCGCACCTAAGCGCATAGTGCCACCCAGATCAGACGCTTCGTTACGGGTTTCTTTATTACCCTCTGCGTCGATCCATTCTGTGATCAAACCAATTACAGGGTCCGGTGTATTCTTGTTAAATTCCGTACTGTTTGCTTCGGTAAGGCCCAACACATTACGGGCAAATTCAATCACCACCGACTGCATCCCCAAACAAATGCCTAAGTAAGGCACCTTGTTTTCACGGGCATAACGAACGGCCATTAACTTGCCTTCTACACCACGGTTTCCGAAACCACCGGGAACTAAAATTGCGTCGGCGTCTTTCAGAATATCAACACCCTCTTTCTCAACCAGCTCTGCATCCAAGTGCTTGATGTTGACTTTGGTATGCGTGTGAATACCGGCGTGGTAAAGAGATTCGTTCAAAGACTTGTAGGCATCCAGCAATTCCATGTACTTGCCTACCATAGCGATGGTCACTTCCCCTTCTGGGCTCATTTCATCGGCGACAACCTTATCCCACTCAGACAAGTCAGCCTCACCACATTCAATCTTGAGTTTTTCGACCACAATATCGTCGAGACCAAATTCGTGGAGCATGCGGGGAATCGCATAAATAGACTTCGCATCTGGTAACGGAACAACCGCACGCTCTTCTACGTTGGTGAAAAGTGAGATTTTACGGCGCTGATCCAGTTCGACTTCTACCTCTGAGCGACACAAGAGAATGTCTGGTTGAATACCAATAGAGCGCAACTCTTTTACCGAGTGCTGCGTAGGCTTGGTTTTCGTCTCACCAGCCGCGCTAATGTAAGGCACCAGGGTTAAGTGCATCCACAGAGCGCGAGAACTGCCCAACTCTACTTTCAACTGACGAGCAGCTTCCAAGAAAGGCTGGGATTCAATATCACCCACGGTTCCGCCGATCTCAACCAATGCAACATCGTAATCTTTACCACCTTCGAGAACACGGCGTTTGATCTCATCAGTAATGTGCGGAATCACCTGAACAGTGCCGCCTAGGTAATCTCCACGGCGCTCTTTACGCAGTACGGTTTCGTATACACGGCCCGTAGTGAAGTTGTTGCGACGGCTTACCTTGGTACGTAGAAAACGCTCGTAATGGCCAAGGTCCAGGTCCGTTTCAGCACCATCATCGGTTACGAAAACCTCACCATGCTGGAAAGGACTCATCGTACCTGGGTCAACATTAATATAGGGATCTAGTTTAAGAATAGTGACCTTAAGGCCACGGGCTTCGAGAATTGCGCCTAAAGAGGCTGAGGCAATGCCCTTACCCAAAGAAGAAACAACACCACCGGTAACGAAAATATATCGCGTCATCAGGTTAAATATCCGCCAAAACGTCTAATTTATAAACAGACAGATTATCTGTCAGCTGGAATGTGCAGCTCCCGGATGCCTGAGGATGGCGCTGAGAACCCACTGCAAGAATGGGTCGCCAGACTACCAGAAGAGGCCATTATGCTCAATCAAGAAATCGATTATTTCATCTGCCTTGGTGGTTTCTAGCCCCCAAGGGCAGATAGGCGAATAGTGACATTAATGACACCAAAATCAACCTATTTGTGGACTGAATCACACTTTCAGCGCCTAGTACTTTTTCATTAATCGGGCCTCTGCTAAATTGCTCGAAAAATAAGCAAAACCCTATGGAGGTTAGCAATGCAGTCTGTGATCAGTGCTCGACCAGTGAATCTTAGCCAGCAACAACAGCTTCAATTTCCCCAGCTGGCGCAGCTTATTTCCGACTTTGGCTTCTGTCTGTCTCGTGTACTCACCAAAGAAGACCTAGCCCCAAAGTTTGCACTCTTCGATTACGATCGCTTTGAAAACAACATTGATGACCGTCTACTCACCCCTGTGATGGATTCTCTGGATCAATTGGAAACCTACGCTGGTTCTAATACACAAGATTTGGTGATGGAATATTTTGGTGGAGACCTGCTGGAAGCCATGTAAGCTTAAAGCTCTTCCCTCCTTCTAGATCACAAAAACACAAGCCAATGCCTTGTGTTTTTTTATGCCTGTCTATTAAATCCATCCATGTGAAAGCCCTCCTTGCTGCACTTAGAGATGGGATAAGCCAGAAACCTTCTTTAGCAAGGTTAAGTATTCTGGCAAGCACGATCTAACAGCAACCTGGGTACAAGATGGTGTTGTAGATATTGGTGTGGCTAATCAAACGATTATTGATGATATGTTTCAAGTGGGCCGTCTACAAAAAGAAAAGGTTCGAATACTCTCCGAAACCCCACCTTATATAGATGATACTTGGGCTATCCACTCAGGGATCAGTTACGAAAAATCACAAGAGATTATAAATGCCTTTCTGGCGCTAGATATAAACCAACCTGACCATCAAGGAGTACTCGAAAAACTCAAAGCAAATAAGTTTATTCGTGCCTATCCGTACCACTTTTATGAACTGATTCAAATCAGTGGCAGGCTAGGCTATTTTGAATACGAATAAACCTCACTCACTGAGTAAGTAGATTAACGCTTCATTAAGCCCATAGGCATTTTTTCACGCATTAAGGTTTCTTTCTCTGCTATTTCAACATGTTTCTGATTTAAGGTTGTACGAGGAACATTGTTCTTCTGCATGGCTAAGAGCATTTGCTTTTCTTTATCTAATGCCTCGCAGGACTGGCAAAAATCTTTATCTTCTAGCTTGGTTTTCTGCACGTGATCCATATGTGCTTCATGCATCAGTTTCATTGCTTCTTTTAATGACATTATCTTGTCCTTTCTATCAGTACAAATTTCTCATCAGCCATTTAACTGGCTGAAGGAATCTCATAATCGTAAATGTTTACCTTATTTAAGGTGCAATCTGGTACTCGAATCTTGCCGTCATCCACGCTTAAGAAATACGGCATCCATAAACCGCCGCTATCAGGCTTACCACTTAAACTCGAAAATGAACTGATAAACTGACCATCTAGCGTAAACATCTTAATCGCTCGATTTACCAAGTCATTTACAAAAATATGAGAATCGGCAATGGCTAAGCTATCTGGCAACAGGAAATTATCAGAATCTGCACCGTAACCCTGCTGACCAAAGGTATATAAGAACTCACCATCTGCCGTAAACACTTGAACCCGGTTATTGAACTGATCCGTGACATAAACATTACCATCATTATCGATTGCCACATCAGAAGGAGCCCTGAATTGACCATCGGCATCGCCTACTTCGCCCCACACCTTATCGAAAACCGCCGTGCCTAGATCTTCGTTAAAGGTCCACTTTGAGATTCGATTATTGTGAGAATCTGCCACATAGATTTCACCGGTTTTCTTATTGATCTCAATGCCCAGCGGCTCCACCATTTGATCCGGTAAAATCCCTAGTCCACCGAAAAATCCGTAAAACACTAGTTCATCTAAATACTCACTGTACTGATAAATATTTACCGTGCCAGTAAAAAAATTAGACACAAACACTAGAGGTGTACCCGACGCCAACTGAAATGGCACAGACTCAGCCGGCGTGTAATAGTCAATGGACAAACCACCAGCAAACGGCGGCAGCATCATATTCTTCGGCTTTAAATAATCATCGTTTGTACTTTTCCAGCGCATGATTTGATACTGACCTGGATTCGCATTCCAGATAAATTCACCTTTAGGCGTGGAAGGCGCAAAAGGATTCAGTGACGTCCAAAAATCCCACTGTATGCGCAACGCATCCGTAAACATTTCCAACATAAAAGACGCCGGCGTTGTAGGCGCATTATCTTCATGCTGAGGCTCTGCATCAGGCCCAGTTAACGACATCGGCACTGCGGTTGATACAAAGTGCAGTTGACCGGGTTGATTACGTGGGCCACCCACCGAGTGGCGAATATCGGCAACCTGAAAACCCAGCACGGGCGTTTCGTCAACATTGCAAATATCCACATTAGGCGTAATAGGGTTGGTAACAATGATTTCGTCGGATTCAGCCCCCGGACTCACCTGAATCGGTGCAATAAAGCCCACAATGTGGCTTTCAAATTCACCCTTCATGTCATAAATATTGACGTAATTAGTTGTGCTGTCAGGCACATAAATTTTGTTATTGATAACACTTACGCCACGGGGGATTTTAAAACCGGTAATTTGCGCAGAACCCGTCGCGGGAAACTTCACGCCTTTTCCGTCTTTATCGCACCGTATTACAGAGGTAAAACCCGTATTGGCAATATACAAATTACCATCATCGTCGGTATCGATACCTTGAGGCCACAAGATCTTAATTTTCTTATTGCCATCTTTTACACTGTCGATAGTGCCTAACAAGTTGCCCATTTCGTCAAATTTAACGATGCGAGACATGCCATCGGGGCTATCGTGGTAAAACTCATCCGCGACAAATACCGTGACTTCACCATCTTTTTCAGCCAAAGCAATACCGTTAGGACTACTGATTTCAGCACCACCAAACTCGGCCACCTTACTCACATTTAAATCTTCATCGTACTCAACCACATACACCAAGTGGTTACCGATACAAGTGATATAAAGCCAGGGTTTTGTGGGGTGGCAGGCAATACGGAAAGGCATATCAATTTCAGCGAAAGGATCAATGTCGCTAAAATAAACCGCAAGCATATGCGAGAAGTCTTTATCAAAAACAACAATCCGATTATTACCGGTATCTGCCACCCAAATTCGCTGGTACTGGTCCATCGCCGTACCCACAGGGCTGTTAAACGTAAACTCATCGGTGACGCGTTTAGGGAAAGGGCCAGTCGCGTCCTTGTAAAACTCCCCGTAATACTGATCAAACGTAATAGTCATACTTCCCTTCTCCTCCTTGCCACGACCTACTTGTACAGGCCGGGTACATTACTCAAATTAAACTTATAACTTTCAACGAAGCAGTCACTAACGTCCAGGTTTATAGCTAGAATCGACGGCCCCACAGAATGTAGCATGGTCTTGATCGAATACACTCTCAGATTGGCAACAGGAACGGATGGTTTGAGATAGGAATCAGCACATTCCTTGTTGCTACGACTGCTTACTACAAGCAATTTATAGTTGTTTGATTATGCGCCAAGTACAAGCACTTTGGCTACAGCCAATTTCTCGGGCATTTGTAAGAGTTTACTTACAAATTTAGTAGATGATCTTCCCCCGATAAAATGGACACCACGTTATCTATGCTGCGCGTTGCTCATATTCTATCGGTGACTCGTAGTCTAATCCTGAGTGTAACCGAACTCTATTGTAAAATTGATTAATATAAGTTGATAAGGCGCGTCGAAGCTCTATTGCTTTGTGG
>JAILXX010000002.1:0-475498 GCA_045430295.1 Cellvibrionaceae bacterium
CTAAAAGCGTCAGAGCGCTGGACGCACCCGGTTCAAAATTGGAACCTCACATTATCGCAATTGGCAATTCACTTTGAGGGCAGACTGGACGGGCATATAGCGCTGTGAATTTTAGCTGACACAGAGTTTTGAACACCCTCTACTTACTTGGAGAAACCATAAGCTCTCGTACTTTTGATATTTGGTCAGTAGCTGGTTGTGGGTTTTCCAGTGCATTCCTTTTTTCTTACCCCAGCCTTCTCCGTAGTCGTAATACTCAAAGATGCGCTCACCTAATTTATTTTTTTGTCTTATAAGGCGATCTATGTAATTTTCTTGCTGTGATGTGTAGGAGAGGTCGTGACAGTGTCTACAAAGGAATAGCGGGCCGTTACAGCATAGAACTGCTACTCTGCTATTACATTTTGGGCATGTAAACCACTGGTGCTGACCGCCCAGATTGCAGGGTGTGAAAGTGTAGTTTATCTTTTGGGTTATTGGTTCCCAGTCTCCGCCATAAGAGCGAGTTTTATAGTGCAGTTCAATAAAGTCTTGATAGCAGCGGTATTGAATACTGCCTGTTTGTTTCCCTCCGCAGCTCCAAGATAGAGTACCTAAAGAGCCAGGAGTCAGTAGCTTCCTTTTTTTCATATAGCGAATATCAACGCGATAACAGCTTTCTACAGTGTCTCTCTGTGCTCTTGAGTTGCGGTTTCCGCTGCCTATGCCGCCCATATTGCCTCCGGATATTTTGTCGAAATCATTTGGAAAATTAGTAGCTATCAGCGTCCCCGAAATCTGCTAGCCATTCATCGTTTGTTTGATCTTTTGGTTTCTTATGGGAGGTAGATAGGGGGATTACAGTTGCCCCTCTATCCGTATTCCCGTTTAACCTTAAACCGTGGTTGTATTCGCCCGTAGTTGTAGTTGTCTGTGAGGCTTGGGGCTCATAGCCTTTGGAGGATTGCTTGTGCGGAAAGTTTGTATGTGAGTTGTATGTTGTTTGTATGGTATGTGTATGTTTGTTGTATGGCTGAGTAGAAAAAAAGGCTGCTCTTATTTGATTGTTTGTTAAAGATAGCGGCGCTAATGATCCTTTATCTAGCTTCTCGCCTTTGGCGTGAGTTGCTGTAAGAACAATCCTTTTCAAGTTGCCCATGTAGTCATGAAACGATGAGAGACGCGGAGGTAATTTAAGAGTGCAGCGCTGCCAGAATTTAACAAAAGCTGATTTTTTTCCAACTCTGAATCTTCCTTTTGGAAGCGGTTTTCCTTTGTTCTTGTCTCTGGAGTAATTAAGCTCTGCATTAAAGACGCAATATGCTGGCTCTAATGTCAGAAGAGACTCGAATTGAAGCTGTATTCCTGCTGCCAGTTTGGTTCCGTACTTGCCAGTGCTGTAGTTTTCGTATCTGAAAGCTTCCAGTCCTATAGCCTGTATTATTTCTTGAATAATTGTGGGGCTGTTAGCTTCTAGCCATTTTTCGGGGACAGGCTTTCCACTCGCTGGGGTTATGGTTAGCAGGCCATTTTCTATAGCTAGGCGGTCTCCTCTTTGGAGAAGAGATTTAGCGGAAATCATAATTAGTCGCTTCCAGTCTCAGCGAGCGTCTCTATACGAGGGTTACGGTATTCCGGGTCGCCAATTTCCTCACCTTGATTAAAGTAAATGGCTTCTTTAGCTTCGGCCTCATTCTGGGCTTGAAGCTCGATGATTGTGACTTTCTCAATGACAATGGCAGCGCGATAGATTTTCATTTGGCTTCCCCTTCTTTTGAAAGAGATTCCACTAGAGTACGAATATCTTCAGCCCGCCACGCAGTGATTTGAGGGCCTAGTTTTCGACCTTCTGGAAAGCGGCCTGCTTTTATGCCTGCCCACCAAGTGGACTTGCTAACAGGAATAAATTGGAGGACTTGAGGGAGGCGAAGGAAGCCTGTGGTGGGTAAATGAATAGTGGGATCAACCATGTTTGGACTCTATAAATTTCGTTCAACATGGTTTGGACTTTACGGGCTAAGGAATTACTAGGCTAAAGTACAAATTTCATTTTTTTCTTGTTTTTTGTACCTTGGCCTTTAGGTTGTCTAGTTCGTCTTGTGGCATGCCAAGAATAATAGGAGGTCTGTTTTGTTGTTTTAATTCTTCAATAACGGCTGTCATTGTTTCTCTATGTGGTTTTGCTTTATCCCGTAGGTATTTGTGAATTGTACTGTCGGCAACATGGATGTTGAGCTTATCCATAATGAGCCTACAGATTGAAAAGAAGTTTCCAGTATATTTTCCATCAATGTCACTATAGCTATACCAGTCCATATGGGGATTCACTTTTTCACATAGTAAATGCAGGGTCCCAAAGAAAAGTTCTAATGTTTTTTTTTGAATGCCTTTGGGTTTCTTGGCGGGAATGGTGTGGAATACCTGGCGAGAGACGTCCTCAAGGTTTAGGAGTTTGCTAAGAGCTTCTATGTCATCATGATTCAGTTGGCTCTTGCCTGTCTTTGATTCTGCTAGTTTAAGGCCTAGTTTGAATAGTTCGGAATCCGAGTTATTGCTTTTTACTAAAGATGTGTAGGTTTCAGGGGGGAAAGCCTCTTTTGCTTCTTCAAGGAGGTTTAAGGCTTTGGCTATATTTTTTCTTGCTTTGTCTAGAGTGTCAAAATGTTCTGCTATACGCTTTTCGTACTCGATCTTTTCGGTTAACCACAGGGAGTGGTTTGTGATCTCTTTGGCTAAGAGTTCTAATTCAGGGGGTGTGGCTTTGTCAGTGAAATATTCTCGTAGTTCATCTGCGGCTAGTTTCATGGGCGCGGTCCCGCATCTAAGAGGACTACATTGGAAGAAGAGGATATCTGTCTTAAGCCTTCTAGATAATCAGCCCATCTCTGCATTAAGGCTTTGCGCTCAGGCAGGAAGGTTGTTCTGTTGTAAGCTCTGCCATTTGGGTCTTTTACTTGGTGAGCTAATTGATGCTCGATAAGGTCTTCTCGTTCGTGTAACTCTTGAGCGAGCATAGTGCGGGCTGAGGCTCTGAAGCCATGGAAGCTTTGTTCTTTCCCTGTGTCGTACCCAAGGGCTTTTAGGGCCTTGGTGACGTTCTCAATAGTGGCGTGCTTACTGTAGTCACTACGGTTGGGGAAAACGTATTTATATCGGCCTGTGAGGGGCTGTATGTCTTCTAAAAGAGCGATTGCTTGTGTGGCTAGGGGGACAACGTGATCTTCTTCTCTGCCTGTGCCACGCTCTTTCTTTTTTTCCTTGGGGATTGTCCATAACCCTTCTTCTAGATTAATTTCCGACCATTCCATAGAGGCAAGCTCGGTAGGGCGTTGGAATAACAGTGGGGCCAGTTGAAGCATTGTCCGTGCTATATGGCTGCCCGAATATTTTTCTATATCTATCAGTAACTTACCGAACTTGGTAGGTTGGATAATGGCAGCTCTGTGTTTTGTTTTTCTCTGAGGTAATGTTCCCACTAGATCGTTGGCGGGATTGTGCTTGCTCCGGCCTGTTTGCTTGGCGTAGCGACATACGGCATTGAGGGCTTGACGGGCTTTCTGAGCTGTTCCTACAGCTCCTCTAGCGACAATTCTGTCTAATACGGCCACTAGCTCCCAAGTTTCTATATCGGCTACAGGGCGGTGATGGAGGTAGGGGATTAAATCGGTATCTAGAATGGCACGTTGTTTCTTCGCTGTTGCCTCTGCCCACGAGGGAAGCTTTTTCGAATACCACTCGTTAGCCACTGCTTCGAAATTATTGTTAGCTTCTAGATGCTGGGCGGCTTTGTGAGCCTTTTTATGATCGCTAGGGTCGATGCCGTCAGAGAGTAGTTTTCTGGCTTCTTCGCGCTTGTCTCTGGCCTGCTTTAACCCCACTTCAGGGTAAACGCCAAAGGATAGTTTTCTCTCTTTCTTGGTTTGGGGGTGGCGGTACTTGAGGCGCCAGTATTTGGCTCCAGCCTTGGTGATGAGAAGGTAAAGCCCTTTCTCATCTGAGAGCTTGTAGTCTTTGTCTCTCGGCTTGGCTTGCTTAATGGTTAGCTCTGTCAGTGCCATAACATCCTCTGTAGGTCTGGTGGGGGCCTCTCTTGGTTCTGTTGCTGGATGTGCCCCCATTTGAGCCCCCGTTTAAGCTTGGATCTGGGGGCATCAGTTTGGACGAGTTTAGACAGAGTATAAAACAAAAAAGCCCGCATAGTGCGGGCTCTAGGACGATATTGGACAATATCGGATTTTGTAATGGTAGCTAGGGGCGGACTTGAACCGCCGGCCTCACGATTATGAGTCGTACGCTCTAACCAGCTGAGCTACCTAGCCACTACAGGGGTTGTCAGTCAGAAACTGACAAAATCCCCAAGAAAACAGGGCGTTGGCCTCTGTTTGAGGGCGCGTATTTTGCTGACAAGTGGCGGGTAAGTCAAGCCCTTTTGGAGAGGTTGAAAGGGCTTGTAGGGCAGGGGGTAAGGGGCATAAGGCTGGGCTTAATGCCCAGCCTCCATGGAGAGGCGCTCAAGGTGATCCATAACCTGATCGCTTGCTCGTTCCATTTCTTTAAAGGCAGCAATTGCCTCGGCTGTGCTCCCGCTAGTGCCCAGGTCTAGGGCGCGAATGCCACTTTCGTGAACGCCTCTGTGTGGCGCTTCTAGGTTTTGGTAGGCGGAGAGGTGGCTGAAGCTGGCAGCGCCTTCTCCGTCGTAGTACCAGTGGCCTAGGCGGCATTGAGTGTGGTCTGTAAATCCGCTGGTATTGCTATCGCCATGGACAAAGGCGGCGTACACACCACTTTTCCATACTAGGTGATCGAGCTTGGTGGTTTGCATAAATACTTGGTTTGAGGAAGAGGTGATGGTGTGGTGCATGTCCTTAGATAGTCCGACGACGGTATCTACCGTTGTGAGGACTTCGTTGGAACTTTCGCTGAGGGTCACACACTGTTCTTGGGTGCGATTGATATGGGCGTCTGCCTCTTGAGTGTTCTGCTCGATATTTGCTACCAGGTTGGCGATTTCACTACTGGCTTCACTGGCCCGTTGTGCGAGTGCGCGAACTTCGTCTGCTACCACCGCAAAGCCTCGGCCTTGCTCTCCTGCTCGCGCGGCCTCAATGGCGGCGTTCAAAGCCAGTAGGTTAGTTTGCTCAGAAATATTGTTGATGATACCCACGAACTGAGTAATTTCAGTGGCAAGCCCTTTGAGGCTGGCGATGCTCTCTTGGCTTGCAGCGGCTTTCTCAGCGATTTGCTGTAGGGAGCCGTTAATGTCATGCATGACCTGGGTGACTTGGTCATAGGAGGATTCGTTTTCGGTAATGCGGTCTCTTTGCTCCATGAGGCTTTCAGCTTGATGGGCGATGGAGTCTCGAACGCCCTGGAGGCCGCCAAAGCTGCGTAAGATCAGCTCAACTTCGTCAGAGTGGCCATCTGAGTCAGGCATGGAATTCACTTGTTCTTGTAGCTGGCTATTCTGCTTTGCCAGCTCATCGATTTGCTGCTGTAGCGAGAAACTCTCGGATTCTAGTGTTTCGCAGCGGGCCTCAGAGGCTTCAAGTTGGGCTTTATTTGACCAAAACATATATCTAATGCCTGTGTAAAAGTTTGCGTCCAGGGTGTGTTTTCATGGTTAGCGGCAGTGGCTGGTATTTCTAGAGTAAGACCAGGGCATAATGCGCCATGCGCAGATTTAACTGTAGTTAGCGATTGCGGTTTCTGCCACTGTTCAGGTGTTGTTGTTTGGTAGCTTTTGTCTTCCAGTGGATTGGGGTTAGGGGGGGAGATTGCGAAATGTATTAAGGCAGGGGTACAGAGATATTTAAGGTCTCTTTGACCTCTTCCATAACCACATAACTGGTGGACTCTTGTACACCGGGGAGAGTGAGTAGGGTTTCTCCAAGAAATTCTCGATAGGCCAGCATATTGGCAACACGGGCTTTAATAAGGTAGTCGAAATTACCAGAAACCAGATAGCACTCCTGCACTTCTTCCAGTTCAATGGCAGCCTGTTTGAATTTCTCAAAGATGTCTTGAGAGGTGCGGGTGAGGCGGATTTGTACAAATACCAGCAGATTTGCATCTAGATAGGCTGGGTCGAGGAGGGTGGTGTAGCCCTGAATCACTCCTTCTCGCTCCATGCCTTTTACCCGTTCAAAGCAAGGGCTGTTAGATAGGCTCACTCTGCGGGCTAATTCTGAAAAGCTAATGCGGCCGTCTTTTTGCAGTTCCCGGAGGATTTTTCGATCAGTCTTATCTAGGGTTATGTTACTGTTTTTTTTCATGATATAAGAAAAATATTCTGCTACTTGGTTGTTGTTAGGAATAATATCCTTGTTTCTGCGTAAATAAAAAGAATAAAAGGAAATAATTCTGCAGATGATTGATTACACTTTTCCTATATGAGCATACGAGGCGGTTGGGAGAGGATTATGTTAATCGGTGTACCTAAAGAAATTAAAAATCACGAATATCGTGTTGGTTTAACCCCTACAGGTGTGCGAGAGCTGTTAGCTAATGGACACAGTGTGGTGGTGCAAGAAAAAGCGGGGGCTGGTGTGGGTTTCTCCGATGAGGATTACCTTCTGGCGGGAGCAACCTTGGCTGATAGTGCGAAGCAGGTGTTTGACATGGCTGAGATGATTGTCAAAGTGAAAGAGCCTCAGCCAGACGAATGCAAAATGCTGGGAAAAGAGCAGATTTTGTTTACTTATCTGCATTTGGCTCCAGACCCTGAGCAAACTAAGTTGCTGTTGGAGTCTGGTGCAACGGCTATTGCCTATGAAACCGTTGTGGATGAAAAAGGGGGCTTACCATTATTGGCGCCAATGTCAGAAGTGGCTGGACGTTTGTCGGCTCAAGAAGCTGCTTTGTGTTTGAAAAAAGCCCAAGGCGGTAGCGGTGTTTTGATGGGTGGTGTTGCCGGTGTTGGGGCCGCAAAGGTTTGTGTGATTGGTGGTGGTGTCGTGGGCTTGAATGCTGCGCGTATTGCGATGGGAATGGGGGCGGATGTCACTATTCTGGATCGTTCCTTGCCGCGCTTGAAGCAGTTGGACGAACTCTACGAAGGCAAATTAAAAACCCTTTACAGTACGCGTGAAACTTTAGAGCAGCAGTTAATGGAAGCGGATGCTGTGATTGGCGCAGTACTGATTCCTGGTGCTTCTTCCCCTAAATTGGTCACGCGGGATATGCTGACATTAATGAAGCCGGGTTCTGTGTTAGTGGATGTCGCTATTGATCAAGGTGGTTGTTTTGAAACTAGTCGCCCGACCACTCACCAAGAGCCTACCTACATTGTTGACGGCATTGTTCACTACTGTGTAGCCAATATGCCTGGCGCTGTAGCAAGAACCTCTACATTGGCATTAACCAATGCCACGCTGCCTTATGTTGTGGCCTTGGCGAATAAAGGATTACAGGCGCTGTTAGATGATGAGTGTTTCTTGCAGGGTTTGAATGTTCACCAAGGTTTAGTTGTATGTGAAGCGGTGGCAACCGCATTGGGTTATAGTTTTGTAGCGCCAGAAGTTGCACTACAAGAAATAAAACTGAGTGCTTAGTTGCTGAATATTGAAATAAGTTAGTTAAATTATGGATGATATAAAGAAATATACCGAAGCAAATAGGGCTGCATGGAATGAGGCTATGCCACTTCATCAGAAGTCCAACGGGTCAAAGTGGGGCGAGAACTTCTCGATTCCAGGTTATGTTGTATTTAGAGACCCTGAATTACAGAAGCTCAAAGAGTTAGGTATTAGTGGAAAAAATATCGCTCATCTTTGCTGTAATAACGGCATAGAGCTGATGTCTTTGAAAAACATGGGGGCTGATAATTGTGTGGGTTTCGATATATCCGAGGAAGCCATTCTAGAGGCAGAGTCTCGAACTAAGAGTAGTGGAATAGAATGCACGTTTATTTGTTGTGATATCTACGATATCCCAAGCGATTATGCTGGTATGTTTGATATCGTATATATCAGTGCAGGATGTCTAGGGTGGATGCCAAATTTAGATATGTTTTTTGAAAAGGCAGGGAAATTACTTAAGAGAGCTGGAGTGGTTTTTATTTACGAAATACACCCTGTATCAGAAATGTTGCCTTGTGATAGTGATGCGAATTTAGACCCTCTTAAAATATTCGAGTCTTATTTTAAAGACGAACCGTATGTCGAAAATACGGGTTTGGATTATGTAGGGAAGCAAAGCTACGATGCCAAGACACAATATTGGTTTGTTTGGACAATATCTGACATTTTAACTGGGCTAATTAGTCGGAGTCTTAGTATTAGACAGTTTACAGAGTATTCTCATGATGTTTCTGCAAACCATCGTAGAAATCAAGATGCTGGCATAGGTATTCCTTTGAGTTACATACTGATAGCGGAAAAGTCATAAGAATAGAAAATGAAATCAGACCCAAAAAAGCTTTTAGAGAAAAATCAAAGTCTTACCCATTCTGAGTTGATGAAGGTTATATCACATACTCAAAGGGATAAGGATGATTGGGTTTTGCATTCAATTATGGTTGAAGGTTGCGAAGTGCCGTTTAAATTTATGCGTAAGGGAAATTATCAAAACCTTAAAGGCGCGAGGGTCAATATGACTTATTATCCAGCGAAAGAAATAGTGGCTGGTATGGAGTTCGAATATATGAAGGTCGTGCGTATTAAGAGGGGATGAAAGGAAAATTGACGGCGAGTTGAAGAGCCTTTGTTTTAAGGGTGAGTTTAAAAACGGTTTTAAGAGCTGCTCTTTTTTCTTCCCAGTGCCGCAAGCAAGGAACCACATACCACGGTAGTAGCGCCTAGCCAGCTTAGCCAGGTAATGACTTCACCGCTTTGATAGTGTGGCGTAATAGCTTCAAGGGTGGTGACGCCTAGTAAGGTCAGTACAGGAATAAGGGTGAGTACGGCGCTTACTCGGGAACTTTCCCAGCAGTCCATGGCCGCAGCAAAGGCACCATAAGCAATAATGGTATTCGCGGCCACAAACGCAAAAATAAGCCACTGGAACAACGTGAAGTCGATGACTTCCAGTGGTGATGCTGCAGGAGTGAAAAATAAAGTACCTACAATATAAATGCCCAGTAGTGTTTCTTGAGGCGATAGTGCGCTACCCACTGCTTTTTGCCCTAAGGCATAAGTCGCCCAGCTAGCTGCTGCGGCAGCGACGAATAGAATTCCAATGGTATAGTCTCCCAGTTGGCTGAAGATTTCTTCTAAGCGGTGATTGAAGAAAAGCGCTAATCCGAGAAAAACAATGGCAAAGCCAACACCTTGGGTGAGGCTGAATGATTCTTTAAAAAAGATCAGAGATCCTAGCAATAAAATGGAAGGTGCTAGCTGGATAACAACCTGGGCTGTGCCGGGCGGAATATATTGAAGGCCAATGGCGTAAAAACCGTAATTACCAATTAGTCCTAAGGCCGCTATGAGTAATGGTAAACGTAGCGACGGTGTGAGGTATTTTTTAAACGATAATTGGTTGCGGCGATAGAGTAGAGTGGCTGTGAAAACTCCTGCCACAAAAAAGCGAAACCAGTTGAGGGTGCTCGCATCCAAAAACTCCAAATGGATCTTTAATCCAATGGGTAGAAGTCCCCACATAAGGGCGGTGATGAATGCGTAGAAGAAGCCCATTGGTTGTTAGACGTTGGAAGTTTGATGTTCGAAGAAAGCGGTCTCGTCCAACATCAAACTTCTAACCTCAAACCGACTTAGACGTTGAAGCGGAACAGAATAACATCACCGTCATTAACGGTGTAATCCTTACCTTCTAATCGCCATTTACCAGCGTCTTTTGCACCTTGCTCACCGCTGTTTTCAATGTAGTCGTTAAAGCCGATCACTTCTGCGCGAATAAAACCTTTTTCAAAGTCGGTGTGAATTTTACCGGCGGCTTGCGGTGCGGTGGCTCCTACAGGAATGGTCCAAGCGCGGACTTCTTTAGGGCCTGCGGTAAAGTAGGTGTGCAGGTTGAGTAGGCTGTAACCGGCGCGGATCACGCGGTTAAGGCCTGGTTCTTCCATGCCTAATTCTTCCAGGAATTCAGTTTTTTCATCGTCATCCAGTTCGGCGATTTCTGCTTCAAGCTTGTTACAGATAGGTACGACTACTGCGTTTTCTTCTGCAGCAATGGCTTTTACTTTATCGAGAAGTGGATTGTCTTCGAAACCATCCTCATCCACGTTGGCGATGTACATGGTGGGCTTAACGGTAAGCAGCGTTAATTCTTTCAGGTTTTTCAGGTCGTCTGCGCTGAGATCAAAAGCGCGCAGAGGTTTGGCTTCATCTAAGTGTGGTTGGATTTTTTCCAGTAAAGCCTTCATTATGATGGCGTGCTTGTCTTGGCCTTTTGCTGCGCGGGTGTAACGTTGTAATGCTTTTTCCACGGTTTCCAAGTCTGCCAGGGCCAGTTCGGTGTTAATCACATCGATATCGGCGGCTGGATCAATTTGGCCTTCAACGTGAATCACGTTTTCATTTTCGAAGCAACGCACCACGTGAGCGATGGCATCGGTTTCGCGGATGTTGGCGAGGAATTTGTTACCTAGACCTTCACCTTTAGAGGCGCCGGCTACCAGGCCTGCAATATCCACGAATTCCATGGTGGTAGGAATCTGCTTTTCCGGGTTAACAATCGCGGCGATTTCATCCTGACGAGGATCGGGAACCGTTACCACGCCAGTGTTTGGCTCGATGGTACAGAAAGGGAAGTTCTCCGCGTCGATGCCTGCTTTGGTTAATGCATTAAACAGGGTAGATTTGCCTACATTAGGAAGGCCGACGATGCCGCAGTTAAAGCCCATGGTGTGTTCGCTCGTTAGGTTGAAGGTGGAAAATCAGGGGGCGGATTTTACTATATTTTTGGGTTGAAGGGGGCTGAATCTTTTGCCCTCCAAGGATGTGGGGTACTTCAAAAATGCAGGAGCAGTTTTAGATCGTAGCCCGCGTAGAGCGTAGCGGCACGCGGGGAGGCTGCGGGGTAAGTAAAGAGAGTGATCCCACGTGCCGCTGCGCTATACGTGGGCTACGCATTTGGTTTAGGTTCCGACTCCCTCCGGGTTAGGTAGGGGCTGTCATCCTGAGCGAAGTGAAGGATCTCTTTCAAGGTTGCACGTAGTCTGATAAAGATCCTTCGCTACGCTCAGGATGACACTGGTGCTTTCTCTGCAGAAAGTATCAGTGTCACTTCTTGGTATGTAGGTCTTTCATGGCTTTATCCCACTCGCCGCTTACTGCGGTTTCCGTGTGATCTACTGCATCGTCGATAGATTGATCGATAAGCTGCTGATCCGCCTGGGAGGCTTTGCTGAGCACATATCCGGATACTTGGGGGGCGCTGCCGGGGTGGCCAATACCAATTCTTAAGCGCTTAAAGTTTCTGTTGTTGGCCAGTTTGGCGATGGTGTCTCGCAGACCGTTGTGGCCACCGTGGCCACCGCCAATTTTCAAGCGGGAAACACCGGGGGAAAGATCTAACTCGTCGTGTGCCACGAGAATTTCTTCGGGTTTGATTTTGAAGAAATTGGCCAGTGCGGCGATACCTTGACCGCTGCGATTCATAAAGGTCATAGGCTTGAGTAGGTAAACCTGTTCGCTACCAATGGAAACTTTAGTGATTTCGCCGAAGTATTTTTTATCGGCTTTGAATTGACCGTTATAGCGGCGGGCTAGCTCGTCCACGTAATCGAATCCAGCGTTGTGACGGGTGCGGTGATATTCCTGTCCAGGGTTGCCGAGGCCGACTATTAGTTTGATTTTCATGAATAGAGGTTGAATGTTTGGGGTTATGGCCATGGATGGCCGGTATCCAGAAAACGCAGGAGCAATTTTCGGGTGTATGGCCATGGATGGCCGGTATCCAGAAAATGCAGGAGCAATTTTCGGGCATTTCAATGCACAATTTTAATGAAATCCGAGAAATAAAAAACCCGGCAGTTTGTCGCAAGCTGCCGGGTTTTTTTAAAACGCTAGAAAGCAGTGGAAGATTACTCTTCGCCGCCTTCTTCGTCTGCTGATTCTTCAGCATCTTCTGCTACACCGCGAGGCTTGATCACGCTAGCAACGGTCAAGTCGTGGTCTGCACCGTGAGACAGGTCTACAGAAGAAACGCCTTTTGGCATTTTGACGTCAGAGATGTGTACTGATGCACCGACATCAATGGCAGCCATGTCAACTTCAATGAACTCAGGCAGATCGGCTGGCAGACAAGAAATTTCCAGCTCGGTAATTACGTGAGAAACGATACCACCGCCAATCTTCACGCCAACACAAGTGTCTTCGTTGATGAAGTGTAGAGGTACTTTCTTGTTCAGTTTCTTAGTCTTGCTTACGCGCTGGAAGTCAGCGTGCATAGCGTGCTCTTTAGATGGGTGACGCTGTAGGTCTTGCAGGATTACCTGCTCAGACTTATCACCGATGTTCAGAGTGATAATGTGCGCGTAGAAAGCTTCGTTTTCCAGTGCTTTACGGAATTCGTTAGCAGCAATAGAGATCTGCTGTGGCTTTTTACGACCACCGTAAACGATAGCTGGTACTTGGTCCGCAAGACGACGCAGGCGGCGGCTCGCACCTTTCCCTGCTTCTTCGCGAACTACGGCATTCAAAGTAAAGTCGTTAGACATACCTAAGTTCCTCAATGTTTTGGCACTGGGTTTGTTTCCCTTGTGCCTTCTGTTATCTCCTGCGACCGGACAATAACAGGGTTCAAAAAAGCTTTTAAAATTATTTTTAAAAGCGGTTAAATTTTGTCTCTGCGATTAGGTAAACATCGCAGAAAGTGATTCCTCGTTGCTGATACGGCGAACGGCTTCTGCAAGCATGTTCGCTAGAGTCAGTTGGCGAATGCGGCCACAATTTTTGGCGGAGTCGCTCAGAGGAATGGAATCGGTTACAACCAATTCATCCAGTACAGAGCCTTCGATATTATTGATGGCTTTGCCTGATAAAACGGGGTGTGTACAGTAAGCAATTACGCGAGTTGCACCGCGCTCTTTTAGTGCTTTGGCGGCGTTACACAGTGTGCCTGCTGTATCTACCATGTCGTCCACTAGCAAACAGGTACGGCCTTCAACTTCACCGATAAGGTTCATTACCTCGGCAACGTTAGCTTTCGGGCGGCGCTTGTCGATGATCGCCAGTTCTACATCTAATTGTTTCGCCACTGCGCGGGCACGAACCACGCCGCCGATATCTGGAGACACAACGGTAAGGTCTTCATACTCTTGTTCGCGAATGTCGTCGAGCAGGATAGGGGAGCCGTACACGTTGTCTACCGGTACGTCGAAGAAGCCCTGAATTTGTTCTGCGTGTAGGTCGACGGTCAGTACACGGTCGATACCAACAGTTACCATCATATCGGCAACAACTTTGGCGCTAATAGGTACACGAGCGGAGCGTACGCGGCGGTCTTGGCGAGAGTAGCCGAAGTAAGGAACAACTGCCGTAATACGACCCGCAGAGGCGCGGCGCAGTGCGTCTACCATCACAATCATTTCCATGATGTTGTCGTTGGTAGGGGCGCAAGTGGATTGCAGAACGAATACGTCGCGACCGCGAACGTTTTCTTGAATTTCCACAGCGATTTCGCCGTCAGAGAATTGCGTTACCGAGGCTTCACCTTGAGGGATGCCTAAACGAGAAACAACTTTTTCAGCCAGCTCCGGGTTTGCATTCCCGGTAAATACCATTAGGTCCGCCACAATTAGGTACCTGTGTAATGCAGAGGATTTTGAAATTGAGTGCTGGGGGAAGAGTGCCGCTGGTGTCGCGGTTCTTACCAGCGTTCTACGTGAAAAATCGTAGAAATAAAAATGGCTGGGGTGGAAGGATTTGAACCTTCGCATGACGGGATCAAAACCCGCTGCCTTACCGCTTGGCTACACCCCAGCAATGTTATCAACGTGTTGTGGATTACGAGGCGCTGAAAGCGTCCAGTAAATCCAGTGCTGGCGAGCGGTTAACGCCGCGAGCAATAAACCCGGAATACTCCGGTGGCAGCTGTTGATAGGCTGCCTCTGCTTCTGCTTGAGAAGCGAATGGGGCGAATATGCAAGCCCCGGTTCCCGTGAGTTTGGCGAGTGAAAATTGACTAAGCCACTGTCGTGCTTTTAGCACTTCAGGGTAGTGTTTTTCCACTACCGCTTGGCAGTCGTTTCGACTTGCCCCCTCAGCGAGGGCCGCTAATTTAATGGGGGATGAGTCTCTTGTCAAATCCTTATCGGAAAAAATTTCGGCGGTGCTAATAGAGACACCGGGATGCACCACTAGATACCAGTTTTCGGGGAGCTCTACAGGGGTGAGCTCTTCACCCACGCCTTCAGCCCAGGCACTGTGGCCGAGAACGAAAACCGGTACATCGGCCCCTAGTTGAAGGCCAATTTTCCCTAAGGCCTCAGGGCTTAGGTTGAGGTGCCATAGTTTATTGAGGGCTAAAAGTGTGGTCGCGGCATCTGAAGAGCCGCCGCCAATGCCGCCACCCATGGGGAGCCGTTTGGTGAGTTGAATATGGACCCCGTAAGCTTTGGTGTCTGATGCTTTCTCTTGTAAGGCCTGTTTCTGTTGGGCCTCTTTACGTAAGGCCTGCGCTGCTCGATAGATCAGGTTGGTCTCTAGAGGAACTCCCTCTAGGGTTGGGCTTAGGGTGATCTCACCGCTATTGTTACTGGTAAAGCTGAGTTCGTCGCCGTAATCCAGAATTTGGAAAGCGGTTTGTAGCAAGTGATAGCCGTCACTGCGTTGGCCCGTGATATGGAGAAATAGATTCAGCTTGGCCGGGGCGGGTAGTGTTAGTGCTTGAGGCTGAGTTTGGGCCATGACAGTGGGGTGTTCTTGTGTCGCTATGAGGCGCTAGAGGATAGTTGCCACTGGCGGAAGAGGAAAGTGATTTTTTTATCGTCTTTTTTCGCCATGAGTTTGCCTGGTAAATAGACGCTCACACCTTTGCTGTTTAGATAGGCCTTATGGCGCTTCAGGGTTATTTCCCAGCCCGCTTGGTTAAAACTGACGAGTAATCCTGACTTTGAGAATTGCAGATTTTCCTGAGTTAAGCTGGGGTCGGGAAGGCCTCTACCCCAGTAGTAAAGAGAGCTCACCGGGGCGGGCCAGCCTGTGATGCGCTCCATAAGCTCATCGGGAGATGGGGCGTGCAAAGGCGGTTGGTCAGCCTGAATCAGGGTTGCAAGAAAAGGGGAGCCTGCAATGGTTGCGGAGCGGCCAAAGGCACCGCTTAGGTAAAGTTCGAAACGGTCTTCGATTTGGTGCCAGCGAAAGTTAGCACTAATAGCATCGTCATCACTGCGGGCCCCAAGTTTGCCATTAGCTTCCCACTGATTGAGTGCTTGCAGGAGTCGCTGTTGCTTTGCCCAATCAAAGCTATCAAATGAATCTGGCGTTTTGGGGGTGGAGCTACAAGCACTGAGAATAACGGTGGTAATAATTAATCCCAGCTTAATTAATCGAAAAAGCGTCATGGAGCGGTATTGTCCGTGCTGCCTCCAGACGCAGGCGTTTCTTGTGCGGCACCCAGTCGTTCCATGGCTTCTTTAATAAGGGGACTGTCGGGTCTGATCTCTAAGCCTCTTACCCAAATTTCCTTAGCTTTGGTGTGTTCGCCAATCACCCAGAGCACTTCTCCCAGGTGGGCCGCGATTTCATGGTCGGGCATTAGCGACATGGCTTGTTCTAATCGGGCGAGGGCTGCGGAGTAGTTTCCCTTGCGGTAGAGCGCCCAGCCAATGCTATCGATAATAGCGGGGTCGTCGGGCTTTAATTGCAGGGCTTGTTGGATCAATTCGTAGGCTTCATCCAATCGGTTGGTGCGAATAAGTAAGGTGTAACCCAAGCTGTTTAAGGCTGTGGCATTATTGGGGTCGTAACGGAGTAGTTGCCTCAGGTCTTCTTCCAGGCCATCAATGTCATCCATCTTTTCCGCAATCATAGCTCGGGTATAGAGCATGTCGGCAGATTGTGGGTTTTCGGTGATGGCTTCGCTCAACACGTCATAGGCTTTTGCGTAAAGTTCGTTGCGACTCAGAACCTTGGCTTCTAATAAATAGAATTCTTCAATTTGGCGAGGAAATGCTTCGCGTAACTGATTGAGTTGCTCGTGAGCAGTGTTGTACTCGTCTTGGTCAATTCGCAGTTGGGTGGCGCGAGCAATAGCAGGCAAGAAATCCTGGCTGGGTTTCACTTGGTAGTAGTGGTCGATAGCGCCTTCGGTATCGCCTTCATCTTCTAGGAGGCGGCCCAAGTAATAGTGAGCAGAGGAGGTGCGCTTGCCGATTTGTAGGAGTGTGAGGAAATGTTCTTTTGCCTGCTCCTTCATACCTCTTTCTTTACTCACTAACGCGAGAGAGAACAGTAGGTCTGCATCTTCAGGGTTTTGTTCGTTGAGGATTTTGAATTGATCGTAAGCCTTGTCTAAATCTTGGCTGGCCAAAATACGGGCATATTGTAGTCGCAGGCGAGTGTTGTCCGGGTGGCGACGGAGCATCTGCACCATGCGCTCTAAGGCTTTTTCCGGGCGCTTCATTTGCTGAAGAATACGGGCTTCGATAATGGCTGCAGGAATATTGTCTTTATCGGAGGCCAGTAATTTCTGAACTTCGGTGAGGGCGTCATCTAGCTGCTTGGCTTGCTGTAATAAAATTGCCGAGCCGACATTTAGCTCTTGCTGTTTCGGGTATGTGCGCTGCAGTTCTTTGAAGCGCTGAATTAATAGCTCTCGCTGCGTATCAGTGGCTTTCACGCCGTGGGAGGCGATGTGGTAGTAAGGAGCGTCGTGCTTGTGTTTGGATAATTCTTCGGCATGATCCAAAGCTTCCAGTAATCTACCTGCGGTGGCTAGCTCGGTACTGGCAATCAGCCGGGCTTCGTAATTGTTCGGTTCGATTTGCACCCACAGTAGGGAGGTCTCTAATGCCGCTTGGCGAGCATTTAAGAATCGGGCAATTCTGGTGGCTCGTGCCGCAATACCGGGGTCGCGGGTTTTGTGGGCCTGGCGGGCGTAGTTGCTCAGGGCTACATCGTAGCGTTCACGATTGAGAGAGAGCTCTGAAATCAGAAGGGCATAAAGGGTCTCTGGGGGAAAGGGGCGAATAGGGATTTCTGCCTGGGGTTCCTCTTCAGGTTGCGGTTGTTCTACTTGAGAGGCGCAGCCAGGTAATAAGAGGGATAAGATTGCTGTGGCAGCCAATAGATGTAGGGGCTTCTTGAGTGATGTTAGGTTAAGAGAGGAAAGGCTGATATCAGTTGGCATCATAAAGTTATATTCGGTGCGGTTGGCAGTCATGAATCCTGTGACTACATCTGTTTTATTAGGTTTCAAGGCGCTGACAAATTGTGTAATGAGCAACGCTGAGTTTAATACCCAGAAATCAATACTTTAGGGATCATAGCTTGAAGCTTATACCATATGCGAGAAATTTCCCGGTAGAGCAGCCATAGGGGCTTCAACACAGTATAATGGCGCCCTAACCCCGATTAACCCGTTCCCGTTCCTATTGGCTCGGCCCTGTTCGTATTGGATTACTTCATGAATCTGCTTGTTTTAGGCATTAACCACAAGACCGCAGCGCTTGAAGTGCGTGAACGGGTGGCCTTTGCCCCTGAGCAAATGGAAGATGCCCTTTGTGGGTTACGGGAAGAGTCCGGAGCCAGCGATGCGGCTATCTTGTCGACCTGTAATCGCACCGAGTTATATGTGTGTGGCGCAGCCAGTGTAGAAAGTGTGTTGGCTTGGTTGGCGGGCTATCATCACCTTACTACAGAGCAGTTAGGGCCCTGTTATTACAGTTATGAAGACGATGTTGCGGTACGTCATATGATGCAGGTGGCTTCAGGGTTGGATTCCATGGTTTTGGGTGAACCGCAGATTCTTGGCCAGATCAAATCCTCTTATGCCGTTGCGCAAGTCGCCAGTGCGTTAGGTGAGCCCCTTCATGCGGTATTCCAGCAAGTGTTTTCCACGGCTAAACGTGTGCGTACCGAAACGGCCATTGGGGAGAACCCTGTGTCTGTTGCCTATGCGGCTGTTAGTTTGGCGCAACAAATTTTCTCTGATTTATCTCAAAACACTGCCTTATTAATTGGTGCAGGTGAAACCATCGAATTGGTTGCACGGCATTTAAAAGACAATGGCGTGCAACAATTAATTGTGGCTAACCGAACCTTGAGCCGAGCGAAAGATGTGGCAGAAGAGTTTGGGGCTGAGCCTATTCTCTTGGCGGATTTGCACGATCAATTGCCTCGCGCGGATATTGTTATTGCCTCCACTGCCAGTCAGCTGCCTATTTTGGGTAAGGGTGCGGTGGAATCAGCACTGAAAGCTCGTAAGCACAATCCCATGTTTATGGTGGATATTGCGGTTCCTCGAGATATTGAGCCGGAAGTAGCCGAGTTGGAAGATGTTTATCTTTACACCGTCGATGATTTGAAAGATGTGATCGAAGAGGGTGTTAAGTCTCGAGAAAGTGCTGCCCAGGAAGCAGTAGAAATTATCGAAGAAGATTTGCAACAGTTTGTGCGTGCCCGTAAAGCGCGCAGTGCTTCAGAAACTATTCGAGCGTTTCGTTCTGTGGCGGAAACCGTGCGCGATGAAGAGTTGGAAAAAGCTTTACTACAACTGCGCAAAGGCGAAGACCCTGAAAAGGTCTTAGCGGCTATGGCTCGTACCTTAACGAATAAATTGCTGCATACGCCGACGTCTCGTTTATCTCAGGCCTCTGCGGATGGTCGAAGTGAAGTGCTTACCTTGATGCACGAGTTATACGATCTGGATATTTCTCGCATCCAATCAGATTCTTAGCCTTGCTATTCTGCATTGCTACCTTTTTACGACATTACGATATTACTACCTCCCTTATTTTTTATAGAAGAAACCATTTAAGATGAAATCATCTATCCGAGAAAAATTAATTGGCTTGCAAGATCGCTACGAAGAAGTGTCAGCACTTCTCGGTGATCCAGATATTATCAGCGATCAAAATCGCTTTCGTGACTTATCGAAAGAGTTTTCAGATCTTGAGCCTGTGGTGAAATGCTTCGCTCGCTACGAGCAAGTACAAGAAGATATCGAAGAAGCCCAAGCCATGCTGAAAGAGAGTGACCCGGAAATGCGGGAAATGGCTCAGGAAGAATTGAAAGCTGGCGAAGAAGAAAACGAACATTTAGAGGTTGAGTTGCAGAAGCTACTGCTACCGAAAGACCCTAACGATGATAAAAACATTTTCTTAGAGATTCGTGCGGGCACCGGTGGCGATGAAGCGGCGATTTTCTCTGGAGATTTATTCCGTATGTATTCTCGTTACGCGGAAAAGCGCGGCTGGAAAGTGGAAGTGCTCAGTGAAAACGAAGGCGATCACGGCGGATATAAAGAAATTATCAGCCGTATCACCGGGCAGGGGGTTTACTCCCAGTTGAAGTTTGAATCTGGCGCACATCGCGTGCAACGGGTTCCTGATACGGAATCTCAAGGGCGAATTCATACCTCTGCTTGTACGGTAGCCATTATGCCGGAGGCTGATGAAGCTGAAGAAATTGATATCAATAAAAATGATTTACGTATCGATACCTTTCGTGCCTCTGGGGCCGGAGGTCAGCACGTAAACAAAACGGATTCCGCTATTCGTATTACCCATATCCCTACGGGGGTGGTGGTGGAATGTCAGGACGAGCGTTCACAGCACAAAAATAAAGCTCGGGCCATGTCGCTACTAGCGGCGCGTTTAAAGAATGCCCAGGACGAAAGTGCGGCACAACAGATTGCTGATGAGCGAAAAAGTTTGGTAGGTAGTGGTGACCGCTCCGAGCGTATTCGTACCTATAACTACCCTCAAGGCCGGGTAACAGATCACCGTATTAATCTTACTTTGTATAAGTTGGATGAAGTCACTCAAGGTGATATGGACCCGGTGATTCAACCGTTGCTAGCGGAGTATCAAGCAGAGCAGTTGGCGAGCCTTGCGGAGTAATCGGTCTTAACGATGACCACCATTGCAGAGATTTTAAGACAGGCTCCGTTACTGGCTGAGGTTAGTGATAGCCCACGGTTGGATGTGGAGCTGTTCTTGTGTGATGTATTGGGAAAAGATCGTACTTGGCTATTCACTTGGTCTGACAAGTCATTAAGTCCTGAGCAGTTAGCGCAATTTGAATCTTTATTTGAGCGGAGAAAAACAGGAGAGCCTGTTGCCTATATTTTGGGGCAGCGAGAGTTTTGGTCTCTCCCCATAAAAGTTTCCCCTGCCACGCTTATTCCCCGCCCTGATACAGAGCTGTTAGTAGAAACAGCTCTATCACTCAACTTGCCGAATGATGCCCGTGTACTGGATTTAGGCACGGGAACTGGTGCTATCGCCTTAGCGCTGGCTTCTGAAAAAGAACAGTGGCATATCAGTGGTGTGGATTACTCTGAGGCAGCAGTACAACTGGCGACGGAAAATGCTGAAGCTCTGGGTTTAAGCCAGGTACAGTTTTTTCAGAGTGATTGGTTTACTGCTGTCGGCGGAAATGAGCAATATCACCTTATCCTCAGTAACCCGCCCTATATCGATAGTGCTGATCCTCACTTAGAGCAAGGGGATGTACGCTTCGAACCCTCAAGTGCACTAGTGGCAGAGAACAATGGCTTCGCGGATATTGAAAAAATTATTGCGGATTCAAAAGATTTTTTAATGCCCGGCGGTTGGCTGGCTTTTGAACATGGCTGGCAGCAAGGTGAGGGTGTAAGGGAAAGGCTTAAAACTGCCGGTTTTACTGACGTTAAGACTCTTAAAGATTTGGGTGGCAATGAACGGGTGACTTTAGGAACCCAAGGGTAAAAGGAGTTGTTATCAATGAAATATCGTGGCCCGTTGATTGGCTTTCTAATGGGGACTGTATATGCATTAATCTGTGCAGGAGTTTTTACTTTTGCTGAGCGTCATTCACTACAAACATTAGAGTTTGTTTCTATTGCGATGATTGTTGGTACTCCTATAACAGTGGGGGTTATTACGGTACTTTATGGTTCGGTTGAGCAGGCAGGTAGCCGTTTTTATCGTTTGTTATATCCTTGGCTTTCTGTTTTTGGCTGGTCTGTGATTTCCCTTGTGTTTGCGTGGGAGACCATTATTTGTGTTGTGATGCTACTGCCAATTTATTTACCTCTTGCCTCTTTTGGCGGCGCTATCGGTGGTTATGTTCGAGTCAACTGCTGTAAAAAAACAGAGAGAGGCGTTGTCTCTTGTTTTTCGGTATTGCCTCTAGTTTTAGGTTTGGCAGAAATACCAATTAATGAGCCAACCCTACATAATACGGTGGTCACCACAGTATTCATTGACGCTCCTATAGATAAAGTTTGGAAAAGCCTCCCTAGTGTTAAAGATATTCGAAAGGAAGAATTACCATGGACGCTTTCTCATTTTCTAGGTATTCCCAGGCCTGTATCAGCTATAACCGAAGAATTAAAGGAAGGAGGAGTCAGGGATATCTGGTGGGAGAAGGGCGTCCATTTTCAGGAGCGAATTACAGAGATTGTTGAACCTGAGCTATTGGCTTATGAGGTTCTTGCGGATCAAGAGTCCATGGAGGTTGCTGAACTAGATACTCATATTGTGGTCGGTGATCAATATTTTGAAGTAGAGTCGGGTCAGTATTCTTTAATAAAATTAGATTCAGGTACGCAGCTTACATTGCGCTCTTCTTATCGAATGACCACTAATCTTAATTGGTATGGAAAGTTTTGGGCTGACTGGGTGCTTGATGATTTTCATTACTCTGTATTAACGCTACTTCGGACCAGAAATGAAAAGCACGCTAATTAGCGTGCTTTTTTTAGATATTTAGAGGGGGTAGTGTCTTACATTGGTACCAAGGATAGGTTCGGGCCGGGTTTGTACTTTCCTTGAAGCTTGGCTTCCACCAAGGTGATAAATTTTTCCAAGCCTTCTTCGGCTCTGTCTCGGGAGCTATACGGGCCGCAGTCACGACCTTCTCGAGTGGAAAAAAACCACTGCTGGTTTACGCAGAAAAAGCGTTCCGTTCTGAAATAACTACCTTGTTCTAAATCTGTACTACGACGCATAACAGTGCTCTTGCCTCGAATATCTCTCAATCGCTTTTATTGGTTTTTATCGTTGCTTTGTCTGGGTTCTGTGTTGCTTTTGAGTTGGTTAGTTTTTACTCACTCTGTCAGTATAATGTCGTTAAAATCCCTGTCAAGGCGCTCAAAACACTGTTTAGACTAAAGTTTGACCTCCTTGCAGCTCAAAAAGTGTGACGGGTTTCTCTTTTTGTCGGCCTTTGTGTCGGAAAAATGAGGGGAAATGCGCCAAACATGACTGGATTATCATGACCAAGGTCAAAGTTCCAACGAGCTATATGAATCTAGCTATAAGTGGGTTTTTATTGTGATTTCGAATATAGGTTGGGCTTATTTGGGGGTGAGGTTCTTAAGGGCGCGAGGGTTAGGGGCTCCTCGGTGGTCGCTAGTAGATGGGCTCTTATGAAATCATCAATGTGTGATACCGCCAGCATTTCATAGTGCTTGGCCACTCGTGATCTCTAAGCCCGGCTTTACGCTTTAGGTGTAGTAGAAATTCTTCTTTGCTGGGGAGTTGCTCCCAGACTGACGGTAAAAAGGTGGCTCTGTGGTGCCCGTCATCGATAGTCAGGCCATCTTTACTTGCCACAAGTTGGTTTAGGAGGTCGTCTTCGCCGTTGGCTTCTATTGGTTCCTGGGGTGTCAGGACTGAAATATCAATGTCTAATTCACTGAGTTCATGGGGAGTCACAGGAGGGAATCGTGGGTCGCCAACGGCAGCAGATTGTGCGTGATTAACAATATCTTGTAACAGGCTGGTATAGGGCTCTAAAGCGCCGATGCAGCCACGTAACTTCCCCTGCTTATGAAGTGTGACAAAGCAGCAGCCTTGTTCCTGTAGGGCAGGAGGGTAATCACTGCTTTCTACTTTAAAGCTGTTTCCCGTTTTGACCCGATAATGGATAGCATCGCGAGCCAGTGCTATGAGCTGCTGCTGTGTGGCCGGGCTTTCCAAGTGTGTTGAAAGTAGGCTTTTTGAGGGTGGTTTTGTTGTAAGAGGGGTACTTTCGGATTTAGTAGACTGCATAGGCTCCGTACCCCACGACCCGGGCTTTGTCACCGGCAGTATCTCCGGAGTTGCGCAGGTCTAGTTCAGATACTTCAAGCCCTTTGTTCGCGCAGTATTTCAATAAACCATTGAGAGGGCGACATCCGCAAGCTTGCTCCCCCTGCAGTTGGAAGCTCTTCTCTGTAATGGCAATGCTAGTGGCTTTATCGGTTTCGGTGGCATCTTGGTAATTTAAGAAGTGGCTTAAGTCGGTGCTGATAACCACTAGGGTGTCAGGGAGCCATTGCTGTTTTAGTACTTCTTCCACTTGCTCTGAGGCAGCATCTCCCACTACTAGTGGCACGAGCACAAAGTCTTTGATGATCTCCTGAAGGAAAGGTAACTGTACTTCCAAGCTGTGTTCTGCCAGGTGGGCATCTTCCCTGCGGTGAACAAAGGGCAGGCTTTCCAGGTCTCGTAGGGCGCTGGTATCTAAGGGGATATTACCCAGAGGTGTGTGAAAGGTGTCGGCATCTGGCGTGGCGATACCGCGAAACCCTACGCGATGGGAGGGGCCTAATAAGAGTACTCGACTAAAGCAGTGATTATTCACCAACAAGCTGTAGGCCGAGGCGGCGATGGCGCCAGAATAGATGTAGCCCGCATGGGGTGCGATGAGGGCTTTTAGTGGTTGAGGCTGTTCGTCGTTATTGGAGGGCTGGCGCAGTATGGCTTCTTGAAGAAAGCTGTTCACTTGGTGCTGAAGCTCTTCCGAGTCTTGGGGGTAGAAAAGGCCGGCGACGGCGGGTTGTCGAATTTTCATTTTCGGCCCCCTTGCTTTATGTAGTGTCTATCCCTATTAATTATAGGAGTATTGGTGAAAAAATGTACAGTGATATGGCGCAGCTACGTTATTTACCAGAGGGTGATAAAACGCCCCCGGAAACCCTGAAAACTCGCTATTGGCACCCATTGGAAGATGGTCGGCTGCAGTGCGATTTGTGCCCGCGGTTCTGCCATTTACGAGAAGGGCAGCGAGGGTTGTGTTATGTCCGGGGGCGGGAAAAGGATGAGGTTGTCCTGCACAGTTATGGTCGATCCAGTGGCTTTTGTATCGACCCCATCGAAAAAAAGCCGTTGAATCATTTTTTGCCTGGTAGCCCGGTGTTGTCTTTCGGTACGGCGGGTTGCAACCTTGCCTGTAAGTTCTGCCAAAACTGGGATATGAGTAAGTCCCGGCAAATGGACACCCTGGCCGACCAAGCGATGCCTCATGCCTTGGCAAACGCTGCGAAACAACACGGCTGCAGCAGCGTTGCTTACACCTATAACGACCCTGTTATTTTCTTGGAGTATGCCGTAGATACCGCCATTGCTTGTCGGGAGCAAGGCATCAAAAATGTTGCCGTTACCGCAGGGTATATTTGTGAGGAGTCCCGAGAAGAATTTTTTCATTATATGGATGCTGTGAACGTGGATTTAAAAGGCTTTTCGGAAAGCTTTTATAAACACCTTTGTGGTGGCCATTTGCAGCATGTATTGGAAACCATTCGGTACATTCATAATGAAACGGATGTATGGATGGAGTTAACCACTTTGTTGATCCCCGGGGAAAACGACAGCGATGAAGAGCTTAATGCGCTGACTACCTGGCTTATGGAATATTTAGGGCCGGATGTACCGCTGCATTTTTCGGCGTTTCATTCCGACTGGAAAATGCGCGATATCCCCGCCACTTCGCCACAAACCCTGACTCGTGCCCGCAGTATCGCTATGACGAATGGATTACATTATGTGTATACGGGGAATGTTCACGATCAGGCAGGAAGCAGCACTTACTGTCCCGGTTGTGGAGAGTGTGTTATCCAGCGGGATTGGTTTGAGCTAGGTTCGTATCATGTGACTGCACAGGGGACGTGTAAATTTTGTGACTCCCCTCTCGCGGGTGTGTTTGCTGAGCAGGCGGGTGCTTGGGGGGCTAAGCGCCAGCGGATCATGCTTTCTACCTAGGTATTATCTTTAGGTTCTAGCGATTTAAGTGCTTTACGACTATTTCTGATTTCCCTGTAATAAAGCTTTGTAATAAAACGTTGTAATAAAACCCAGAGCCCAAACGTCTACCTAATAACAATCATTTTTTTTCACGAAAAGGTTAGGCAATATGGCTGGGCTAGTTAATTTTTATCATTGTGCGATAGCGCGAGTAGCGAGCTTTAACTGGCTTGCTCCTTTGTTGCTGCGTCTGTTCCTAGCCCCAGTCATGATTGTGGCGGGCTTTTCGAAGTTGCAGTTTTCCAATCCTGATGTGGGCTTTTGGGTAGGCTTTCTACCAGACCCTAACGTGGTGATGTGGTTTGGCAATGCTGACTGGGGCTTAGGTTTACCCTTGCCTGGTTTGCTCGCGTTTCTCGCCGGCTGGACTGAATTTCTCGGCGGGATTTTTCTCGTATTGGGTTTGGCGACTCGTTTAGTGAGTTTACCGCTAATGTTTACCATGGTTATTGCCATCACAACCGTGCATTGGGAAAACGGCTGGTTTGCCGTTGCCCCCAGTAACCCGTCAACCAGTCCTGCTTTAGCATTGAGTTGGGTGGGGGTGCCAGGAGCGGCGGAAAGTTTAGAAAACAGTCGCGAGGTAGGGAAACGCCTGGGCGCTGCGAAGTCGATTTTAGAAGCCCACGGTAATACTGGGTGGCTTTACGAAAAAGGCGGTGTGGTTATTTTGAATAATGGCATCGAGTTTGGGGTGACTTACTTCATTATGCTGCTGGCTCTATTTTTTGTGGGAGCCGGTCGGTATGTGAGTGTGGATTATTGGCTTGCTAAGCGTTTTCTAGGTGATGCCCGTAAGGGGTGTGGCAAGCGAGTTACTGACCTTAACTCGGGTCATAGCCCCTCCTTAGGTTAATTTACACACAGATGTTATACTGCGCCTTTATTTGACACATGAAGGCGCAGTCTCTTGCTTAAAAAACTTTTTGGCGGTGGTAAAAGTACCGAAGCCGCAAAACCCTCCCCGGCGAGCAATTCAAAAGCTCAAGCCCCTAAAAGTGAAAAAGGCCCAAAAAAAGCGTCTTCAAAAGGTGGAAATCAATCTCGCCGCCGTGCCTCTCACAAGCGTAATAAAGCGGAAAAACCACAACAGCCTTGGGATGTCAGTCAGTTTCAGGTGCCTGAAGCGGAAGGAAAAACTCGCTTCCACGATTTAGGTTTGCCGGATGAATTAATGCACGGTATTGCCGATTTGGGTTTTGAATATTGCTCTCCTATTCAGGCGCAGTCTTTGCCTTATACCCTGAACGGCCAAGACATGATTGGTAAAGCGCAAACCGGTACCGGTAAAACCGCCGCCTTCCTCGTAACGATTATCGACGACTTAATGAACCATCCTGTAGAAGGCGAGCGCTTCGCAGGCGAGGCTCGCGCATTGATCGTGGCGCCTACCCGCGAGCTGGTGATGCAGATTGCCGATGACGCCGCCAATCTCGTGAAGTACACCGGCTTAAGTGTACACACCCTAGTAGGTGGCATGGATTACGATAAGCAACGCCGTAAGCTGAACGACAGCTATTGCGATATTTTGGTGGCGACTCCAGGTCGTTTATTAGATTTTGCCCAAAGCCGTGATGTCTATCTGGATCAGGTAGAGGTATTGGTATTGGATGAAGCTGACCGCATGTTGGATATGGGCTTTATTCCACAGGTACGCAAAATTGTTCGCTACTGCCCAGATAGCGATCACCGCCAAACCCTTTTATTCTCCGCTACCTTCCCGGATGAAGTGTCCTATTTGATGGAGCGCTGGACTCATGATCCTCAGCGAATCGAGATTGCGCCAGAGCGTGTGGCTACGGATTCTGTTGAACAGCACGTTTACTATGTGGCGGGTGATGAGAAGTTCGACTTGCTGTATAACATTTTGAAAATGGACGGTGTTGAAAACTTGATTGTGTTTGCCAACCGTCGCGACGAGTGCCGAGTGTTGAATGCGAAGCTGGAAAAGCTTGGCTTTAAAGTGGGTTTACTGTCCGGTGAAATTGCGCAAAACAAGCGCGTGGCGACCTTAGATGGTTTCAAAACCGGTAAGTTGAATGTGTTGGTAGCAACCGATGTGGCGGGCCGTGGTATTCATATCGATGGCATTAGTCATGTGGTCAATTACAACCTACCTGAAGAGGCGGAAGATTATGTACACCGCATTGGTCGAACCGGTCGCGCGGGTAAAACCGGTGTTTCTTACAGTTTTGCCTGTGAAGACGATGCCTTCCGCTTGCCAGATATTGAGAAGCTGTTGGGGGATAAGCTCAACAGCTGCCAGCCTCCTGTAGAGTTATTAGATCCGGCTCCCCATGTGGAAGTACCCCGGGAAGTACGTCGTGGTAAAGGAGGCGGTAACCGTGGCGGCTCTCGTGGTGGAGCGGGCGGCGGTCGTCATGGGGGTGGTAGAGGAAGAGGTGGCCCTCGTCGCTGATTCTCTATTTAGGAATCCTTAAATCTCGTTTTTTCCAGCTTTTGCTACACTTAAAAGGCTCCCTCTGTGGGGGCCTTTTTTCGTTGTGAAGACAGTTTGGGTTAAATATGAAGAACAAGATTCTGGTGGTGGAAGACAGTGCGATAGTGACCAAGGTATTGCGTCACGTGACCAAGCAGGAATTGGAAGGCTTGGAAACCATTTTTGCCAGTACCTATGCACAAGCCAAAGAGGTTTTTGAGAAAGAGCAAAACAATATTTATGCCGCCTTGGCTGACTTGTCTTTGCCGGATGCCCCAAATGGCGAGGTGGTGGATTTTCTTCTGCAAAGTAAAGTTCCCACGGTTGTGTTGACCGGTTCGTACGACGATAAAAAGCGCGAATCTCTAATCAATAAGGGCGTGGTTGATTATGTGATTAAAGAAACCCGTTTCTCTTATTCTTTTGCGGTGAGTTTAGTTAACCGCCTCTTTCGTAACCAGCATATTAAAGTGTTGGTGGCTGAAGATTCTTCGTCTCAGCGAAAATTTATCGTACAGCGACTACATGAGCATCAATTTCAAACTCTGGAAGCGGAAAATGGTGTAAAAGCCCTGGAGGTTTTGCAGGAGAATCCGGATATCAAATTATTGATTACAGATTATCAAATGCCGGAAATGGACGGGTTTGAATTGGTAAAAACTATTCGTCAGCGTTTTGAAAAATCTAACCTAGTGATTATTGGTTTGTCAGGTCAGGGAGAAGGGCCGCTGTCGGCTAAATTTATTAAAAATGGCGCTAACGATTTTTTACAAAAACCCTTCTGTCATGAAGAATTCAATTGTCGGATTATGCATAACATTGAATCATTAGAGCTTATCGAAAAAATCACCCATCAGGCCAATCACGATTTCCTCACCGATTTGCCCAACCGTCGTTACTTTTTTGAGCAAGGCGATCAATTACTCGCTCAGGCGAGAAAAAATAATACGCCTCTCGCGGCAGTCGTTATCGATTTAGATTCTTTTAAGGCCATTAATGATAATTACGGTCACGAAGCCGGAGATGAAATCTTGCGCATGGTAGGGCAGCAGTTTAAAAGTCGCCTTAGCCGCTTTTTGAGTGCTCGTACCGGAGGCGAAGAGTTTTGTGTCTTACTGCCTGGATTAGATAACGAAAAAGCTGTAGCCCTTATCAATGGCTTCCGGGAGGAATTGATGGGGCAAATTGTGGAAGTTAGCGATGATGAAGTACTGCGAGTCACTTTCAGTGCCGGTGTCACTAATCTTCAGGGCGATACGTTGGATGCTTTACTCAATCAGGCGGATGAACATCTTTATCGAGCCAAGGAAGCAGGGCGTAATATGGTGATTGGTGACGATTGATAGCTATCTAGGTATCCAAACATTCACTGTGCTCATGGGGTAGGCTCTTGCCTATATGCTGAAAATACAGGAGCAATCTTAAAGATAGAGTTTGATGTTGGATGTTAGATGGAGCGTGAGCCACCCAACTCAACCCTGTCATCCCGATCGCAGTGAGGGATCTTTTACGGGTATGCACTAACCATTAAAAGATTCTTCGTTTGTTTTCCATGGATGGGGTGTATTTCAAAAATGCAGGAGCAATTTCCGGTAAGGTTATAGATGAGCGGTATGCCTCAGGTACTTATGAGCTCATTGCTCTTGAAAGAAGAATAGTAGCAACCCATTGGGCTCTATTAGTGAGAAGCTTCTATGTCCCCACGGTTGGTTTGTGATTTCTTGCTGAAAGTTTAAGTCTTTAGATTTTAAATGATGAAAAAATTCATCTACACCGCTTACTTCTATACACACAAAAACGCCTTGCGGTGGTCTGTAATCTAAAGCGGGATATTGATATTTCTCATTTGAAGGCCGTAACAATACTTCAATAAATCCAACGCCGCATTTAAATAGCGCACCTTTATCATGCTCGTTACGATCCCAGGAATGCTCCAGTTCGAACTCTAGTTATTTTTTATAGAATTCACATGTCTCGGTATATTTATCAGTGAAATATGTAAAACGAAATTCACCTTGAAGTTTCATGGTTCAACCTGGCTTCCTACTAGAGCTAGCTATTGTCATTCTGAATGCAGGGCTATTCTAACAAGTCCCCGTGCATGGAATAACAGGTGACTACTCCACAGCCTTAAATACTTGCGTAGGCGCAGAAGTGTTTAACTCTTTAATCCACAATGTTGTGCCGCCAGTTACCGCTACGGGCATGGCGAGAATGTTGATCACGGGAATGGTGCTGGTCAATACTGCCAAAGCCCCAAAACCATAACCGCACCCCGGTTTTTGCTTTAATCCTTGTTTCAAAATCCGAAACGACTGCCCGTGATTATCCACAGGGTAGTCGATATATTGCATGCTCAGCCACCAGGCACCCCAAGCGAAGCCGATAAAGGGTACAAGGATATTGATTCCAGGGATAAAGGATAGAATAAGGCAGATAAGTGCGACTCCAATGGCTCTTGGGATAAAATACATGAGTTTTTGTAGTTCGCGAAGAATGGTTCGTCCCGCAATTTGCGGGAGCTCTTTCCAAGCCGTTTCTGGTAGAGGGCGGCCAGTGATATGCGCTTCGACTTTTTCTGAAAGCAAACCGTTAAAAGGTGCGGCTATCAAGTTGCCCAACATCACAAAGATAAAGCTATACGCAAATAGCCATATACCGCCAAAAAGCGCCCAGATAAATGCGCGAATAAAGTCCAGCCACTCCCAGTCGGGTAACCAAGACAACCAGTAGCTCATCCAGCCATCTAGCTGTTGAATGGCAAAATAGGAGATAGCACTGAAAAGAACGAGATTAAGAAGCAGTGGAATAACTACCAGAGCGCGAATACCTGGTTGGGTAATAAGGGAAATAGCATTGATAAAATGGCTGGCTCCCTTTGCCGTCGCAGAAATAAAACCTGCCATGCTTTACTCCTTGAGTGTGTGAATCGCCTGTAATTGAGAATTTCCAAGGCAGCTTGCCATTATCTAGCTCGTAGATCCAGTGAATGTTTGGTTTTCCGAGAGAGAAGAGTGTTACCTTAAGGCACTCTTCGATAAACTTTCTTCTTAGGCAGTTTCTCAATAAGCAGTTTCTCAACAAAATACGCCTATAAAGGTAGGAGGTGATTTATGCAGGCCGTGATCGATTTGTTACGTCAATATAATGAAGATGTGCCAGTGCCGATGGACTTGCCCGATGATGAAGATATCGTTGATGTGGTCGAGCAGATTTTATTACCCTTACCGCCGGCTTACCGTGAGTTTCTGTTGACGGTGGGAGATGTTGTCTGTGGGCATCTAGAACCTGCCACGGCCTCAGATCCCAATTCCCATACGTATTTGCCCGAAATGGCGGCGGCAGCTTGGTCCATTGGTTTGCCGCGAGAATATATTCCAATGTGTGAGGCGAAGGGGGGGTATTACTGTCTTGATCAAGAAGGCGTGGTGTTGTTTTGGGATGGTGCTAGCTTGACGGATGACAGTTGGGATTCTATTTGGATTTGGGCAAGGGATGTATGGCTAGATTTTTAGTGTTGAGAATTGTGTTGAATTTTAGCGAACTTTATTAATCCATTTAGTTAGTGTTCGGTACATGTCATTGGGAATTAATGGTTTGGTAATGTAGTCATTCATCCCAGAATCTAAACCCTTCTCTCGATCGCCCTGCATGGCATTTGCGGTGAGTGCGATAATTGGTAAATCTTTGTAAATTTCTTGTGCACGGATTCTCCGTGTAGCGGTATAGCCATCCATGACGGGCATGTGGCAATCCATTAGTACAGCATCAAAGGATTTTTCTTTCAGGATATCTAGGGCCTCCTGGCCGTTAAAGGCAGGTGTTGTCTCTATGCCGACTTTTGTCAGTAATTTTTCTGCCAGCATCTTGTTCACTGTATTGTCTTCCACTAGCAGTACACTGGCACCCTGTAGTTGAGAAAAGTTTTGCTCAATGCCTTGTTTGCCTACTGGGGTCGTTTTTGCAATTTGCTCACTCAATACGGTGAGTATGCAATCTAATAGCTGAGAAGGGATAATGGGTTTTGTTAAGTAGCCATCGATGGCTACGTGTTGTGAGATATTTTCTGCTGTTTTTTCCTGTTCGTAAGCAGTGGTCATCACATACTTGGGTTGCTTAGTGATCTTGGTATTTGCCTTGATGCGCTGGATGGTTTCGATGCCGTCCATCTTTGGCATTTTCCAATCCATAAGAACCACATCGAAAGGTGAATCCTTGTCGTTTTTCTCTAAAACCGCGAGTGCTTCTTCACCGGAGCTGGCCTGAACGACTTCGATATTATAAGACGACAGCATGCGAGCGATGATGGTACGTGCGCTGATGTTGTCGTCTACGGTTAGGGCGCGAATGCTAGAGAGTCGAATCTGTTTTTCTACGGTAATGGTGCTTTGCTTTTCAGCGATGGTTAAGGGTATCTCAAGCGTGAAGGTACTGCCTTTATTGGTTTCACTTTCTAGCTGAATTTGGCTATCCATAAGGTGGGCAAGCTTTTGAGAAATAGCCAAGCCTAAGCCGCTGCCGCCAAATTTACGGGTGGTAGATACATCGGCTTGATTGAAGTTTTGGAATAAAAGCCCTTGTTTTTCTTTGGCGATACCAATGCCTGTATCTTTAACCTGGAAGCGAACCATGGCAGATTCGTCGTGTTTTTTAACTAATTGCGCCTTGATGAATACTTCGCCGTCTTCTGTGAACTTGATGGCGTTATTGCCGAGGTTTAATAGTATCTGGCTTAAGCGAAGAGGATCGCCGATCAGCGTGTCTGGTATGTTGGTGTCAACGTCAAACATGAGCTCTAGCTTTTTATCTTCCGCTTTGAGGCTGAGGATGTTGGCCAGTTTATGGAATAGCTCTGAAAGCTGGAACTCCGTGTTTTCTACCTCAAGTTTACCGGCTTCGATTTTGGATATATCTAGAATGTCGTTGATAATCTCCAAAAGAGACTCGGCAGATTGGTGAACAATTTTAATCAGGTTTGCTTGTTCGTCATTGAGATTGGTTTGTAGCGCGAGATGAGACATCCCCAAGATGGCATTCATTGGGGTGCGAATCTCATGGGACATGTTGGCCAGGAAGTTGGACTTGGCTGCTGTGGCCTGTTCAGCCTCTTCTTTAGCAATAGCGAGTTCCGTGGCTGTTTTTTCAATCAACGCTTTCTGCTTAATTAGCAGTTCGTTATCGCGCTGTTTGGCGTGATAGCTTCGGAATACCAAAATCACCAAGCTGATTGTAATTAAGGCTAGTCCACCTAAGGCATAGAGCAGGGTTTTCTGGGTGGTAATAACTTCATCTTGTCTGCTTAAAATATCTTCTTGCTCTGCAATCTTTTCATTGAGAGAAGACAGAACTTCAGCTCTTTCTTCGATTTCTTGGGTTTGCTTCTTGAGGGCAATTTCTCGATCTTTAACGCTTTGGGTTAGGCTATCGTATTTTTGTTTCTCACTGATCATGCGTTGTTGTTGTTCAACAATCAACACTTTTTGTTGTTGGCTTTGCTGTTGTAGCTCGTTGTAGTTTTTCTTTGCTTCTGCAATGATTTTTTCTTGTTTGGCGGCTTGTTGAAGGGTTCTGTCCAGGTTTTTCTGAGCGGCTTTCAAGGCCTTCTCTTTTTCTCCTAAAAGTTTGATTTGCTCTTCTAACTGGCTTTCGGTACTGCGTAATGAAACCTGGCCTTCTTTATACAGCTCTGCAATATCAATTTCGGTACCGCCCAGCAAGATAATATCTGGGTCGGCGTAGAGCTTTTGGTTAATGATGTTGGCGCGATTGATCTCAAAGGCGTACTTCTTATCCTCTGTTTCATAGAGGTTGATCATGATGATTTTTTTATCGCTGACGCTGTTGGATATCAGTAATGTCTCCTGGCCTTCGGTGCGTCGAGCGATACTTTCAAACCGCTCTGCAAGGCTCTCATCGATATAGACGATATGGGTGCCCTTGGGGATAGAGTCGTCGCTGGAGTAGGTGACTCGGAATGGCTTGTTGTTGAGTGTGGCTTGGGAGGCCGCTCGGCTTAGGAAGTTTGCGATATTGCGATCTTCACTGATGACGTGGATTCTATAGGTCTTGATCTGATTGGGCTGTGGCCACTGTACGTTCTCTGAGAGGCGGTAGATATAGGTGGCAATTAGCTGATCTCGCACTGCACCCAGAGAGGTGGCGGGTATTGCTATAAGCAATATGATGAGGGCGAGTTGGCGCATAGTGTGTCAGGGTTGGATCGTGTGTTTGGGCTAGTCAGCTCAAGGATTTCCAAGGTTTTCAGATGCTTAGCATACCATCTACAATAGTTTAGTTGAGTATTCAGGGGACAGCGAATTTATGTGGGATGAGCCTAAGGGGCTATCACACGGGGCCGATAGCCCTACATTAGAGATTTTGGTAGTATCCGCGCCTTCATTTCATACTGTAAACCGAAGGGTTTGAGCCATGAGCGTTGCAGATAAAGTATTGGCGGTGAATAACGACCTGCCCATTCGTACCCATAAGCCTGTTCACAGCGGAAAAGTGCGTTCCGTTTACTGGCTTACGGAAGCTGATAGCCGCCGCCTGATCGACGAGCGAGGCTACGATGTAGCTGCGGATGCCCCTCTGGCGATCATGGTGATTAGCGACCGTATTTCCGCATTTGATTGTATCTGGCATGGCGAAGGTGGGATGAAAGGGGTGCCTGGCAAAGGGGCTGCCCTTAATGCTATTTCCAATCACTGGTTCAAGTTGTTCAAAGAGCAGGGTCTGGCAGATAGCCATATTTTGGAGATTCCTCACCCCTTCGTGTGGATCGTACAAAAAGCCAAGCCGGTGATGATTGAGGCTATTTGCCGTCAGTACATTACGGGCTCCATGTGGCGCGCTTATTCTAAGGGTGAGCGTGAGTTTTGCGGTATCCAGATTTCTGATGGTCTGGAAAAAGACCAGAAACTGCCCGAGCTGCTGATTACTCCCTCGACCAAGGGCATTCTCACCGGTATTCCAGGTGTGCCTGAGGTAGATGATGTGAATATCACCCGCAGCGATATTGTGAACAATTACGCCGCGTTCAACTTCAGTGCTGCTGAGCATATTCCTCAATATGAAAAGTTACTGCAAGAAGGCTTCGACGTAATCAGTGATGAGCTGGCCAAGTTAGATCAGGTGTTTGTGGATACCAAGTTTGAGTTCGGCTACGTTACTGATAAAGCGGGCAACGAGAAACTGATCTACATGGACGAAGTGGGTACTCCGGATTCTTCCCGTATTTGGGATGGCCCTCAGTATCGTGACGGCAAGGTCGTGGAAAACTCTAAAGAAGGTTTCCGTCAGCTGTTGCTTAACCATTTCTCTGATCCAGATATTCTGCTGAATAAAGATCGTATGGATGAGCGTCAGACGCTGGCTCGAGACAATGCACTGCCAGAATCCGTATTGATGGAAGTCTCAAAGACTTATGTGGGTATTGCCGAGAAGATTATCGGAGAGAAGCTGGTATTGTCGGATAACCCTAAAGCAGAGATTATTGAAATTTTGCGGGATGAGTTTGGGCTTGTTGATTAAGTAAGGTTGGACGTTTGAAGTTTGACGAAGCCCGGGGTGTAAATACCTTGGGCTTTTTTGTGTTTGATAATGGCGTAGCCCGGAGGTAGCGTTAGCGCAGTCCGGGGCCAAACTCAGAAATAAACACATCTCGGTGTGATTCATTCCCGGACTTCGCTTCGCTACCTCCGGGCTACACAGTTTTCGAGTTCGATGTAGGTCGCCCTTCGGGGCGACATTTCCGTTGAGGGACTGGCTACAATTTTCGTCCAACGTCCAACGTCCAACGTCCAACGTCCAACGTCCAACGTTCCCTTACTTCGCCCCGGCCGCCTTCAAGGCTTCCGCATAATCTTCCCCATGACTGTGCTCGCTTACAATCTGTAAAATCGTTTTGCCGTCGGGATTGGTGGCATTGATGTCGCGACCCGCTTCCTGGAAAAATTTTACGAAGGTAGCAAAGTTGTCAGGAATCATGCCGCGATAGGCGTGTTCTAAAACGCTGTAATCAGCGTTTACGCCTTCTGCTGGGATTTTGTCTAAGAAAGTTTTGATGCGTTCGTCGGAGAAGCTTTCGCCGAGAACTTTTTGCTTGTCTTTTTTAAGTGCCATAATTATGAAGCCTCGAAATTCTTGTCATTCTGAGCGCAGCGAAGAATCTTTTTTCGGATATCTTTGATCTATTCAAGAGATCCTTCACTTCGTTCAGGATGACAGGGTTTGTCGTTTATCGAATGGGCGATTACAATATCGCGTTTAATTTCTTCGCTAGAATCTGATTTACCATGCCAGGGTTTGCTTGCCCTTTGGTGGCTTGCATAATCGGCCCCATAAAGGCCCCCATCATTTTCTTGCGCTTTTTCTCGTCAGCGTTGAGGTAGTTCTGTACTTCGTCAGGTTTAGAAGCCAGTACTTCGTCAACAATTTTTTCCAGAGCGCCAGTGTCCGAAACCTGTTTCAAACCTTTGGCTTCAATTACGGCGTCAGCGCTGTCACCTTCTTCATCCCAAATGGCTTCAAATACCTGTTTGGCAATCTTGTTAGAAATAGTGTTGTCTTTGATACGCTCGATAATGCCAGAAAGTTGCTCGCCGTTTACCGGGCAGTCGGCCACGGTTTTTTCTTCTTTGTTTAAACGTGCAGACAGTTCGCCCAATACCCAGTTGGCTGCGAGCTTGGCGTCAGCTTTGGCTGCAGTTTCGAAGATTGCAGAGAGGTCGCCACTCAGGTTGCTGGCATCCACTTGGGATACGCCGTATTGCTCGATAAAACGCGCCTGTTTTGCATCCGGCAATTCTGGCAAGGTTTCTTTCAGGGCGCCGATGTAATCGTCGTCGATTACAACTGGTAGTAGGTCTGGGCAAGGGAAGTAACGGTAGTCGTTTGCTTCTTCCTTGCTGCGCATAGAGCGGGCAGTTTTAGTGTCGCCGTTGTAGAGGCGGGTTTCCTGGGTGATACTGCCGCCGTCTTCGATTAAGTCGATTTGACGTTCTACTTCCAGTTTGATGCACTCTTCCATAAAGCGGAAAGAGTTTAGGTTTTTAGTTTCGGTGCGAGTGCCGAATTCTTCCTGGCCTTTTGGCCGCACAGAAATATTTACGTCGAAGCGCATAGAGCCTTGAGACATTTCACCGTCACAAATGCCGATAGCCGTCACGATGGAGTGCAACTTTTTCGCAAAGGCGACCGCTTCTGCGGCGTTACGCATATCCGGCTCGGTTACAATTTCAATCAGCGGCGTGCCAGCGCGGTTTAAGTCGATGCCGGACATACCTTGAAAGTCTTCGTGTAGTGACTTGCCCGCATCTTCTTCCAGGTGGGCGTGGTGAATACGAACACGCTTGGTTTCGCCGTCGTCCAATAATATATCCACATGGCCGGGGCCAACGATTGGCGCTTCTAGCTGAGTGGTTTGATAGCCTTTTGGTAGGTCCGGGTAGAAATAGTTTTTACGTTCGAATACCGAGCGCTTGCCAATTTCTGCATCAATGGCCAAGCCAAATAAAGTCGCCATACGAATGGCTTCTTCGTTTACCACGGGCAGAGTGCCTGGCATGGCTAGGTCAATGGCGCAGGCTTGAGTATTTGGTTCATTACCAAATGCTGTGGCGGCACCGGAGAAAATTTTAGTTTTAGTGGCCAGTTGCACATGCACTTCAAGGCCAATAACGGTTTCCCATTGCATAGTTTTGTTCTCGCCTCTTAAATATTAGGTGCTGTTTTAGTGTGCCAGTCCGTTACTTGCTGGAACTGGTGCGCCACGTTTAACAGGCGTGATTCATCAAAGTAATTGCCAATTAATTGCAAACCTACAGGTAAGTCATTGACTAGGCCTGCAGGAGTGGAAAGGCCGGGTAGGCCTGCCAAATTAGTGGCAATGGTGTAAATATCTTCCAGGTACATGGCAACCGGGTCATCACCTTTTTCACCAAATTTAAAGGCGGGGGATGTGGTGGTTGGACCGGCAATGACGTTCACCTCTTTAAAGGCTTCAATAAAGTCTTGCTGAATTAAGCTGCGAACTTGCTGCGCTTTTTTGTAATAGGCGTCGTAGTAACCGGCAGATAACGCGTAAGTACCCACGAGGATGCGGCGTTTTACTTCATCGCCAAAACCTTCGGCGCGTGTGCGCTTGTATAGGTCTTCCAAATCTTGTGGATTTTCACAGCGGTAACCGTAACGAACGCCGTCGAAGCGTGACAGGTTTGCGGAGCATTCGGCTGGGGCAATTACATAGTAGGCTGGTACAGAAAGGGAAGAATGGGGCAGGCTAATTTCTTTTACTTTTGCGCCGCGATTTTCCAGTTCTTTAATGGCATCGCGAATAGCTTGTTCGGTTGCCGGGTTTAAGCCTTCAGAAAAATATTCTTTTGGTAGGCCGATGGTTAAGCCTTCAATAGAGTCGTTCAGGCTTGCGGTGTAATCCGGTACTTCGCGTTCCACATTGGTGGAATCTTTTGGGTCCACGCTGGCGAGAACGTTCATCATCAGTGCAGAGTCTTCTGCGGTGCGAGTCATGGTGCCCGCCTGATCCAGGCTTGAAGCAAAGGCGATCATGCCCCAGCGGGATACCCGACCGTAAGTAGGCTTTAATCCCGTTAGTCCACACAGTGAGGCTGGCTGGCGAATAGAGCCGCCCGTATCAGTTGCAGTGGCGCCGGCGCACAGATGAGCGGCAACCGCTGCAGCGGAGCCGCCAGAAGAACCGCCGGGAACACGATCAGTGTCCCAAGGGTTTTTTACGGGGCCGAAAAAACTGGTTTCGTTGGAAGAGCCCATGGCGAACTCGTCCATATTTAATTTACCCAAGACTACCGAACCTTCGTTGTTGAAGTTCTCGACGATGGTGGCGTTGTAAGGAGGGGTAAAGTTATCCAGCATTTTTGAACCGCAGGTGGTTTTTACCCCTTCGGTGCAGAAAATATCTTTGTGGGCGATGGGTACGCCGCAAAGTGCTGGTGCCTCGCCGCGAGCCAGGGTTTCATCCGCCGCTTTTGCTTGGGCGATGGCTTGGCCTTCGGTCACAGTAATATAACTATTGATGGCGCTATCGTTTTGCTTGATACGCTCTAGATAGTGTTGGGTTAATTCAACACTGGAAAATTCTTTGTCTTTTAGCCCTTGTGCTTGCTGGGCCATGGTTAGCTTGTGCATTAATTTTCTCGCTTTCAGCGTGAGATGAGAGAGGAAAGGTGTGAGATGGTGTTTTCATCTTTCATCCAGCGTCTCCCGCCTCCCGATTTATTTAATAAATCATTCAATCACTTTAGGAACCAGAAATAGGCCGTTTTCAGTGGCCGGAGCGATAGCCTGAAAAGCTTCGCGAGCATTGGTTTCAGAAACTTCGTCAGCACGTAAACGCTGGTGGACGTCTAAGGGGTGAGCCATAGGGCTTACGCCAGCGGTGTCTGCCGCTTGCAGTTGGTCTACCAAGTTGAGCACGCTGTTAATGCGGTCTGTGGTGTCGGTAATGGTGTCTTCAGTGATACCGATACGGGCCAGGTTAGCCACCTTTTCGATATCATCGCGGGTAACGCTCATGGAGAACTCCAAAAGATAGATGTTTATTCATTTATTTGGGGCGGCAACACTACCACATTTGAGATTCAGGCTAAATGGTTGAGCGGGGTTGGTGTGGGCCTAGATTTAGACCTGTATCTAGACCTAGACCCATGTAGGATTGAAGTTATGTAGATCAGGCAGTAAAGTGTCGCGGATTTTTTAACCAGTTCTAACTTTTACTATGAATCTAACCCCCCGTGAACGCTATCAACGAGATCTGAAATTAGACGGTTTTCGCCACGACCCTGCTCAAGAACAGGCAGTGGAGTTGCTGCAAGATCTTTACGACCGCTTAGTGGCCTATCAGCCGCCAAAAGCGGGTTTGATGCAGCGGATAATGGGTAAGCAAGCCTCCCAAGAGCCAGAGATTGGCTTGTATTTTTGGGGTGGCGTAGGGCGCGGTAAGACCTACCTGATGGATAACTTCTATGAGAGTTTGCCTTTTCAGCAGAAGATGCGTATCCACTTTCATCGTTTTATGCGTCGGGTTCATAAAGAGCTGAAAAAGCTCGATGGTGAAAAGAATCCATTGAAGCTGGTGGCGGATCGCTTGCGAGAAGATGCGCGGGTTATCTGTTTTGACGAGTTCTTTGTCACCGATATTACCGACGCCATGATTCTGGGTACCTTGATGGAAGAGCTGTTTGCTCGGGGCGTTACCTTGGTGGCAACTTCTAATATCGTGCCTGATGGCCTCTATAAAGACGGCTTGCAGCGTGCTCGTTTCCTACCCGCCATTGATCTGCTCAACCAGTACACTCAGGTAGTGAATGTGGATGGTGGCGTGGATTATCGCCTTCGCGCTCTGGAACAGGCTGAGCTTTATCATTGTCCATTGGATCCGGAAGCGGATGTGAGTTTGCAGTGCAGCTTCGAAAGCCTGGTGCCAGACATGGAAGAACTCCAGCTCGATATCGATATCGAAGTGGAAGGTCGTCCTATACGTGCTCGTTGTGAAGCGGAAGATGTGGTGTGGTTCGACTTTCCGGAAATCTGCGAAGGCCCTCGTTCTCAGAACGATTACATTGAGCTGGCACGTGAATACCATGCCGTTCTTATTAGTAATGTCCCTCAGTTGGGTCGTGATAATGACGACGCAGCTCGTCGTTTCATTAATATGATCGACGAATTCTACGATCGCGGTGTGAAGGTTGTGATGTCAGCCGCTACACCTCTGGCGGAGATCTACACCACCGGCAAGCTGGAGTTTGAAATCCAGCGCACTCAGAGCCGGTTGCTGGAAATGCAGTCTCACGAATATCTGGCTAGAGCGCACAAACCGTAAGATGCTGTGTCATTCTGAGCGTTAGCGACTCGCTAGAGCAGCGCAGCTTACGATCTTCTGGGGTTGGGTGCATTCTGGAAAAGATCCTTCGCTTTCGCTCAGGATGACAGGCGTAGCGCAGATTTTCGTCAAACATCAAACTTCAAACCTCTAAACGCACAAAATGCTAGCGTTTTGTGCATCGTTCCCGTACTATTCGCGCCCCGACGATTAAGGGCAGCTTGTTTTACCGTATTTCGAGTACGCAAGGTGTTCCTTGAAACCCTTTCCAGAGGACCTAATGTCGGCCCCTCGCGAAGTGGAAAGGCCCTCAATCTTGTATAGAGGCAGGTTTAAATGAAAACTTACGTAGCTAAGCCTGAAACTGTCAAACGCGACTGGTTTGTTGTTGATGCAGAAGGTAAGACTCTGGGCCGTATGGCTTCTGAGATCGCCACTCGTCTGCGCGGCAAGCACAAGCCTGAGTACACTCCTCACGTTGATACCGGCGACTACATCGTTGTGATCAATGCCGAGAAAGTACGCGTTACCGGCAATAAGGCAAAAAACAAAATGTATCACCACCACACTGGTTACATCGGTGGTTTGAAATCCATTAGCTTTGAAAAACTGATCGACAAAGCCCCAGAGCGTACTATCGAGTCTGCGGTTCGTGGCATGTTGCCTCGCGGTCCATTGGGTCGTGCGATGTTCAAAAAGCTGAAAGTATATGCCGGTACTGAGCACCCTCACACTGCTCAACAGCCGCAAGAACTGAATATTTAAGGGGTCTGAATATCATGGCAGCAACCCAATATTATGGTACTGGTCGTCGTAAGACCTCTACTGCTCGCGTATTCCTGACTGCAGGTAGCGGCAAGATTACTATTAACAATCGTTCTTTGGACGAGTACTTCGGTCGTCAGGTAGCGCGCATGATCGTGCGTCAGCCCCTGGAACTGACTGATAACGTTGAAAAATTCGACATCAATGCGACTGTTGCTGGCGGTGGTAGCTTCGGTCAGGCCGGTGCTCTGCGTCACGGTATCACTCGCGCTCTGATGCAGTACGACGAAGCTCTGCGCCCAGATCTGCGCAAAGCGGGCTACGTTACTCGCGACGCTCGTGAAGTTGAACGTAAGAAAGTGGGTCTGCGTAAAGCACGTAAGAAGCCACAGTTCTCCAAGCGTTAATTTTTACGCTCTGCAGAATGCGAAATACCCGGCCATGTGCCGGGTATTTTTTTGTCTGATAGAAATTATCTTGGGTTGGATTTCTAGTTAGCGAGTCCTCGCATTTTCCTGGTATTCATCAATCCAAACCCAATCCCCCCTATATTTATAAAACCTTATGGAAATGAAGGGCTTATTCCTTGTAAGCACAAGGCAATTTCATTACTATGGCAGCGTTTTTTCGTGTGGAGAAATTGGGGTTTCTCCGCAACATTTTTATCACGCCTGACTAGGGGAGAAAATCGTCATGACCAATGACGGAGCTAATCAGGGTCGTCGTCGCTTTCTGGTAGCCGCCACATCTGTTGTGGGTGCTGCCGGAGCTGTGGGTGTCGCCGTACCTTTCGTGAAATCCTGGAATCCTTCTGCCAAAGCAAAAGCGGCTGGTGCACCTGTAAAGGTTAACCTGAGTAAGCTAGAGCCTGGCCAAATGATGACCATTGAGTGGCGCGGCAAGCCTGTATACGTTGTACGTCGTACGCCAGAGGCTTTGGCTAATCTTCGCAAAATGGACGAGCGTGTAGCTGATCCCCAGTCTGCAGATGAACAGCAACCAGCCTATGCACAGAACGACAGTCGCGCAATCCGCGAAGAGTTCGTGTTTTTGGTTGGTTTGTGTACTCATCTGGGGTGTGCGCCAATGTTCCGCCCTGAAGTGGGTGCACCTGATCTGGCTCACCAAGGTGAAGAGTGGTTAGGTGGCTTTTTCTGTCCTTGTCACGGTTCTAAATTCGATTTGGCTGGTCGCGTATTTAAGGGCGTTCCAGCGCCTTCCAACTTGGAAGTTCCCCCCCACCGTTATGAGACCGACACCATCGTGGTAGTTGGTGAAGATCAGGAGGCAGCGTAATGAATAAAATGCTTGGAGACCTCTGGGGTTGGATTGATGAGCGTTTACCTGTGCAGCGCGCATGGGACACGCACATGGCAAAATACTACGCGCCGAAAAACTTCAACGTTTGGTATTTCTTTGGTGTTCTTTCTATTTTAGTACTGGTTAACCAGTTGCTGACCGGAATCTGGCTCACCATGAGCTATGTGCCTTCTGCTGAAGCTGCTTTCGCCTCGGTTGAATACATCATGCGTGATGTGGAGTTCGGTTGGTTGATTCGCTATATGCATTCCACTGGTGCTTCCGCCTTCTTCGTGGTGGTTTACCTGCACATGTTCCGTGGTCTGATGTACGGCTCTTACCGTAAGCCTCGCGAGCTGGTGTGGATCTTCGGTATGGTGATCTATCTGGTACTGATGGCAGAAGCCTTTATGGGTTACGTATTGCCATGGGGCCAGATGTCTTACTGGGGTGCACAGGTAATCGTATCTCTGTTCGGCGCTATCCCTGTTGTGGGCGATGCGTTGGTTGAGTGGATTCGTGGTGACTTCCTGATTTCGGGGATCACTCTGAACCGTTTCTTCGCCTTGCATGTTGTAGCGCTGCCAATTGTTCTACTGGCTTTGGTTGTTCTGCATATCCTTGCTCTTCACGAAGTGGGTTCTAACAACCCAGACGGTGTTGAGATTAAGAAGAACAAAGACGAAAACGGTGTTCCTAAAGACGGTATTCCATTCCACCCGTTCTACACTATTCACGATTTGGTGGGTGTAACCGTATTCTTGTTCGTATTCTGTACCATTATCTTCTTCTTCCCTGAAGTAAACGGTATGTTCCTTGAATTCGCTAACTTCGAGGAAGCGAACAACCTGAAGACTCCGCCTCATATTGCACCGGTTTGGTACTTCACGCCGTTCTACGCCATCTTGCGTGCGGTAACCATCGATATCGGTCCTTTGAATGCGAAGTTCCTAGGTCTTGTGGCTATGGGTGGCGCGATTGCGATTCTGTTCGTACTGCCATGGCTGGATCGCAGCCCGGTTAAATCCATGCGTTACAAAGGCTTTATGCCGCGTATCTCAATGATTTTGTTTGCGGCAACTTTCGTAATCTTGGGTTACTTGGGCCTAACGTCTGCGAACGATGCTCGTACTGTACTGGCTCAGATCACCACTACTTATTACTTCGCTTACTTTATCCAGATGCCAATCTACTCGAACCCGAAGAAAGAGGTTGGTCTGGCTGCAATGGGTATCTCCCTGGTTCTAGGTGTATTGCTGATTTACTTGTCGCTGTTCACTATCCAGGGTATTCCGGTGCTTGTACAAATCTTTGGTACCTTATTGGGTCTGTTTGTAGCAGCGACTCCTTGGCTGACGGCTCGTGATTCTGTGCAGCCTGAACCTGAGCGCGTACAGATGAAAGGTTTATCTAAGGGCTTGGTATGGGGTGCTGTTATCCTATTCGCTCTGTTGACCTTTGTGCCTATTAAAGCCGTTGCCGCTGGCGGCGGCGGTTGTGGTGATCTTCACAAGTGTGATGAGTTTACTGCTGACCTTACCGACAAAGCGTCTCTGCAAAACGGTGCTAAGTTATTTGCCAATTACTGTATGGGTTGTCACTCTGCCAACTTCAGCCGTTTCGAACGTGTTGCTGATGACTTGGGTATCCCTCATGAGCTGATGATCGAAAACCTGATTTTCGGTAACGAGAAAATTGGTGAGCTGATGAGCATCAGTATGGATAAAGCTGATGCGAAAAAGTGGTTCGGTGCTCCTCCTCCCGATTTGACCTTGGTTGCTCGTTCTCGTAACCCAGGTTGGTTGTACACTTACCTGCGTAACTTCTACGCGGACCCAAGCCGTCCTCTAGGTGTAAACAACAAGGTTTTCCCAAACGTGGGTATGCCTCACGTGATGATGGAGCTGCAAGGCTTGCCTGAGTGTTCTGCCGGCCCGACTTACGATAGCCACGGCAAGGTTGAGCGCGATCCGACTACGGGGCAGGCGTTGGAAAACAACCCTTGCGGTACCCTGAAGGTTGGCAAAGTTAAAGGTTCAATGAATGCTGAAGAGTATGACAAAGCGGTTTACGATCTTGTGAACTTCTTGGAGTACATGGGTGAGCCAATGGCTCTAGACCGTCAGCGTATCGGTACCTACGTATTGTTGTTCTTGGCATTCCTGTTCGTATGGGTTTACCTGTTGAATCGCGAATACTGGAGAGATATCCACTAATCCTTGTTAAGGGTGAGCCCTGTTTTTACGGGAGCCTGTTGGTTTAATTTCTCACCCTGAGACTTGGGCGGCTTGGCCGCCCTTTGTCGTTTTACAAGCTGTATACCCCCATACTTAATGAGGTGATTTTAATGGGAGCTGTTGCAAATAAACGTTCATCTATGGTGTTTTTCTCTGATGGTCGTTCTCACTACTGCCATCGTGTGCGTATTGTTTTGGCAGAGAAGGGTGTAACTGTTGATATTGTTAACGTTGACCCTGGCAACAAGCCTGAGGAACTGCAGGAACTAAACCCTTACAACACATTGCCAACCCTGGTTGATCGTGATTTGGTGTTGTACGAGTCAAAAGTGATGATGGAGTATCTGGACGAGCGCTTCCCGCACCCACCTCTATTGCCTGTTTATCCTGTTGCTCGTGCCCAGAGTCGTCAGTTGATGCACCGTTTGGAGCAAGACTGGGCGCCGCTGGCAGACATCATTATTAAAAATGAAAACGATGCGGATGTAGAGCAGGCCCGTAAAGATTTGAAAGATAGCCTGACTGCGATTGCGCCAATCTTTGCTGAGAAGCCTTTCTTTATGAGTGAAGAATTCAGCTTGGTAGATTGCTGTATGGCACCGTTGTTGTGGCGTTTGGAAGAAATGGATATTGATATTCCATTGACTCGCCAAACCAAGCCACTGTTTGATTATATGGAGCGTCTATTCAGTCGTGAGGCTTTCAATGAAAGCTTGTCTGAGTTTGAAAAGGAAATGCGTGGTTAAAACCACTTGCCTTGTGTTGCATAACAGGAGCAGTATTTCACAATGAGTATGACTTCTTCTAAGCCCTACCTACTGAGAGCTCTGTACGAGTGGATTGTGGATAATAAGTGCACGCCGTATATTTTGGCTGATGCGTTTGCTGACAATATTATGGTGCCGCAGCAGTATGTGAAAGATGGTCAGATTGTTCTAAATATTTCTCCCACTGCGGTGGTTGATTTACAGATGAGCGATGGAACCATTAGCTTCAATGCGCGCTTTGGGGGGATACCGACAGACGTAAACGTGCCCGTTTATGCGGTGTTGGGTATTTATGCTCGAGAAAATGGCCGCGGCATGATGTTTGATCCGGAAGACCCACCGCCTGAGCCAACGAAGGCGAAGCTTGAGCCGGTTGAAGAAACCACAAAGCCTGAGGATGACGGTAAAGGTGAAAGCAAAGATCGACCAAGTTTACGCATTGTGAAATAGATTGTTTTAAGTAAGTAGCTTGGTTCTTTAGCCCCTCGCATATCGCGGTATATCTTTAGAAATAAGGCAGTGTTTTGGCACTGCCTTATTTTTTTGTGCGATTTTCAACTTTTCGGAAGGGTTTTCTTAGAAAGCGGTTTTTGGTGTCAAAAGGGTAGCAGTACGCATGCGCAGAGTGTGTTACCCCGGGAAACATGACAAAAGCTAATCATCTAAAGGATGCTTTCTCTAGGAGCTTTAGTTATTTACCCCCCCTAACTGTCTATTTTTTAGACCGTTCATGTCTTATAGCGGTCCTGCTAATGTCAAAATCATATTGGTGTCAGTGGGTTAACTTCTTGATACTCGAAGTGTGAGCACAATAAAACCAATTAGGAGGCGCTTATGGCCATTCTAGAGCACACACTAGGCATTCTTATTCACCCAGACAGCGAGTGGAAAGCCATTCGTAATGAACGTCATTCTTTTGCACAGGTATTTCTAAGCCATGTGCCACTACTAGCATTGATCCCAGCTATTTGCGGTTACTACGGTGTGACTCGAGTGGGGTGGACTATCGGCGATGGTGAGGTTGTTAGGCTCACTGCTGAAAGCGCCATGGCACTGAGTGTTCTTACTTACTTCGGCCTGATGATTGGTGTTTATATCTTCGGCGAGTTTATTAACTGGATGTCACGTACTTATGGTGTGGGTGATAGTGAGGAGCAGCGCCACTATGAAGGTACTGCTTTGGCGGTATATGTGACAACGCCAATTTTCTTAGTCGGTGCTTTCAGCCTTTACCCAGAACTTTGGTTGAATGCTCTAGTCACTATTGTGGCGGCGGCTTATTCGGTGTATCTCATTTACGAAGGTATTCCAATTTTGATGAATATCCCGAAAGAGCGCGCCTTTATGTATGCCAGCTCTGTAGTTACCGTTGCCCTAGTATTATTGGTTACCGTTCGCATAGGCACGGTACTGGTTTGGGGGATGGGGGTCGGGCCCGTCTACGCTGATTAGTGTGCTTTGAGCCTTCGGGCTGGAAATTGAACGATTTAAAACGGCGGTTAATACCGCCGTTTTTTTATTGAAAAAATCAGCGAAAAAGATATCTGTAACCAGATTCATAGATCTCATGCTAAGGATAAACCTGATCCCTATATCATAAAGATATTTCACAGCGGTTGGCGGCTGATTTATTGTTGGACGTAAGTACTGTTACAACAAGTACGTAATGGAATCCCCAACCATAAGAAAATGGACTGGGGGCTGAGAGGTATGACGTTATGGAGAGTGCTATGAATACCCATGAGCCCATCGAAGTCGATAAGCGTAAAAGTCGAGGTGAAGCGACTCGAAAAGAGTTGTTAAAAGCCACCCTAGCGGTAATTGCACAAAAAGGCTTGGAAAGCGTTACACATCGTGCAGTTGCTGCCGAAGCTGAAATGAACCTTTCGCTCACTACTTATCACTTTAAAGATTTACAGCACCTAATTAATGAAGCATTTAAATTTTATGTAGCGAGAGGGCGTGATCACCTCGATGCGCAGTGGTTAGAGTTTAATGCAGCTTTGTCTCGGTATGATTTCAGTGATACAAATCAGCATGAGGCAATACTTGATACGTTGACGGACATTGCTACCGATTACACTTGGACTCAAGCGCAACTATTTCCCGAGAGTTTGAAAATTGAAATGGTTTTACTGTTTGCCGTACACCGTGATCGAGAGCTTCGAACCTTGGCTCTGGAGTACAGAGAGTATGTGCTGTCTCATATTGCCGATGTGTGTAAAAAGTTAGGCAGTCATGATGCCAATGTGGATGCCAGATTATTATTGGGAACGATTCAGCGATTGGAATACGAAGCGGTTACCGAACCTGAGATTGCCTGCAGGCTCGATGTTGAAAAGCAGATTCGGCGGCACTTTACATTGCTAATGGGGGCCGCAACGTAAAAGCGACATTTAGGCTTAAATATTTTGGGTCTATAATCGCTCCTTTGAGTCCATGAGTTTTCCCCAATGAAAGATACAGTGCAGTCTCTACGAGACTACTTCAATCATGGCCATACCAAGCCGCTAAGTTGGCGCAGAGAGCAATTATTGGCTTTGAAAAAAATGCTCATGGAAAAAGAGCAGGAATTTTCTGAGGCCTTGCGCGCGGATTTGCATAAAAGCCCTGCGGAAGCCTGGTTGACGGAAATTTCATATTTGACCGGAGATGTAGATCACGCCTTAAAGCACTTAAATCGATGGACTAAAATCAAGCGAGTTCCAACGCCTATTGTTACGCAACCCGGTCGCAGCTTTATTCGGCCTGAGCCGCTGGGTGTGGTTCTGATTATTGGCGCTTGGAATTATCCCTTGCAGCTAGCTTTGGGGCCTTTTATTGCCGCTATTGCTGCGGGGAACTGTGCCGTTCTAAAGCCTTCGGAAGTTTCTCCCAATACCTCTAATGCCATTGCTCGTTGGTTGCCCGAGTACTTAGATAAAGATGCTTTCGCCGTTGTCGAAGGAGGGGTTCCCGAAACTACTGCGCTGTTAGAGCAGCGTTTTGATCATGTTCTTTACACTGGTAATGCTCAGGTCGGTCGAATTGTTATGGCTGCGGCCAGTAAGCATCTCACGCCGGTGACCCTCGAGTTAGGAGGGAAGAGCCCTTGTATTGTTGATAGTAGTGCGAATTTGGCAATTACTGCACAGCGTATTGCCTGGGGGAAATTTATGAACGCAGGGCAAACCTGCGTGGCTCCCGATTACATTATTACGACTCAAGACGTGGAAGCGCAGTTACTGCCTTTGTTGAGGAAAGCTATTCAATCGATGTTTGGTGAAAACCCGCGTTTGGCTGAAGACTACGGCCGCATTATCAATGGTCGCCATTGTGAGCGTTTGCAAGGCTATTTAAGTGGCGGTGATATTGCTTTGGGTGGGGAAGTCGATATTAGTGATTGCTATCTTGAGCCGACTGTATTGCACAACGTGTCTTTAGATTCAGCCGTCATGCAGGAAGAAATCTTTGGTCCGATTCTGCCTATTGTGCAAGTTGAGAAAATTGAAGATGCCATTGAGTTCATCAACTTGCGTGATAAGCCGTTAGCACTTTATGTGTTTAGCGGTAGTGCCAGTTGGCAAGAGAAAGTGTTGCAAGAAACCTCTTCGGGGAGTGTGGCGGTCAACGATACCTTTATGTTTATGGCAAACCCCGATCTACCGTTTGGAGGCGTTGGGGAAAGTGGTATGGGTTGCTATTCCGCAGATCAAGGATTTAAAGCCTTTAGTCACTATAAAGCGGTAATGAAACGTCCATTCCTGCAGGATGTGCCACTGCGTTTTGCGCCTTTTACTCATTTGAAGTTGAGGCTTCTGAAGTTACTTCGCTGAAAAGAGGTTGTCGGTTTTTCTTACATGTGGCTGTATTGTCACTTTCTTTTTTTGTTATAATTCCTTATTAATCAATGTGTTATGTTTTTGGCCTAAGTTTTGCTTATAGGTGGCAGTTGTTTCTTTTCTTAACATATGGAGGTCTTAACGTGACAAAAAGAAATATATTGGCTGCAGTATTAATGTTTATGGCTGCTGGAAGCGCAAACGCCGCTTTAATTAACTTTACTGGTGAAATTGAGTATCACAACGATGTTGTATTTACCTATTTCACTGTTGAAGATGATGCTACTGACGTTAGAGTTTGGACTGACTCTTTTATGAGCGGTGAAAACTTCGATCCAATTGCTGCTTTATGGAGCAGTGATGGTAGCCTGATCATGCAGAATGATGACAATGACGGCATCAACCCTGATACTCAAACATACTACGACTCGGGCTTCTTCTTAGATAACCTGGCTGCTGGTGAGTATATCTTCTCTGTTTCTACTTATAACAACTTTGCTAATGGTTCTAGCCTATCTGACGGTTTCCGTTTTGATGATCAAGACTCCATTTTGTTGTCTGAGTGGTGTCAGCCTGCGAATACTTGTGGAATGGGGCCAAACTGGAGTGTATGGCTTGATGGCGTAGATAGTGCGCGTAGCCCTGATGCTACTGTACCAGAGCCTTCATCTGTTGCTTTGCTAGGCTTAGGTTTAGCTGCTCTTGGTTTCTCAAGACGCAAGTCTAAAGCTTAATAGATCTAACTCTATTAAATATCCGCTTTCTCTCTCGAGGAGTGGTAAGAAGCCCCGGCCTTATGGCTGGGTTTTTTTTTGCGCTACATAATTAGAGGTCGACTCTAATACGCCTTTAATCTCTATTGCGTGTTCAAGCCTAACTCAGTGCATATGCTATAGTTGGCAGGAAAGAGCATTGGCACTTTTTATAAATTCATTAACGTAATTAGGAATTTTTCATGCCTTCTTTTGACGTGGTTTCAGAAGTTGATAAACAAGCCCTTATTAACAGTGTTGATCAAGCTAATCGTGTGGTGAGCAACCGTTTCGACTTTAAAGGTGTAGAGGCTAGTTTCGAGTTAGATCGCGAAAACTTTATTATTACCATGATTGCCGATGGCGATTTTCAGCTACAGCAGATGCTGGGTATTTTGCAAAGTGCTGTACACAAAAATGGCATTGATATGGCCTGCATGGAAACCCAGAAAATTCAATCTGCAGGTAAGCAAGTTAAGCAGCCCATTAGTGTTAAAAATGGTATTGATCAGCCCTTAGCCAAGAAAATTGTTAAGCTGATAAAAGACGAAAAACTAAAGGTTCAAGCTCAAATTCAAGGTGAGCAAGTTCGTGTTACCGGTAAGAAACGCGATGATCTTCAGCAAGCGATAGCGTTGCTCAAAGGTGCTGACTTGGAAATGCCATTGCAGTATGAAAACTTTCGGGATTAAACCCTAGATATTGGTTGCTTTCCTACAAGAGGAGCCAATTTTGTAAATAATGAACGGCGTAGAGGGACTTATGAATCAGCATGAAAAAATTAATTATATCGAGTATCGCATCCTGCGATCTGGAAGCCACAAAGGCATTTTTTTTAAAAGCCTTTGGCTGGTCGTTTACGGATTACGGACCTGAATATACAGCCTTTTCCAGTGAAGGTTTAGATGGAGGCTTCTATCAAGCTGATTTAGCAGCCGCTTCAGAAAAGGGTAGTGCTCTCATGGTATTTTATAGTGAACGCCTCGAGGAAACTCTGGGTAAAATTGAAGCTGCTGGCGGTAAGGTAGTGAAGCCGATTTTCTCATTTCCTGGAGGTCGGCGTTTTCACTTTGTCGAACCGAGCGGCAATGAAATGGCAGTTTGGAGTGACAAGGAGTAAGGATAAAGTAATCTTTATCCTTTCACTGTAAAACCTTTCTTTTCTAAAAAGGTGCGAATCTTCTCTCGATTATCCCCTTGAATTTCGATTTCGCCATCTTTAATAGAGCCGCCGGTGCCGCAGGCTTTTTTTAGTTCTTTAGCTAGTTTCTTAAGTTCTGTATTTGGAAGTGGGACGCCATTTACAATGCTGACGCCAGCGCCTTTTCGGCCTTTCGTTTCTAAGCGTAAGCGAACTATCCCATCGCCATCCAGTTGAGGCTCTGCAGATTTATTTTCTTCGGATACTTTGCCACCTTGTTCGGTGGAATACACGAGGCGTGAGTTTTTCATGGTAGATTCTTTCGTATGGGGTGAAATTTTCAAATAATGAGTTTAACTGTCGCGCCAACGGAATATTAATGAGGCGATAATCATAAAGACTACGGTCATTCCTAATAAAATCATAAGCTGTGGCTGAACGTCACTGAGGCTTGCCCCTTCGATCATCACCGCCCGTGCAGCACCCACCGTGTGAGTGAGAGGGAGGCTGCTGGAAATCCACTGCATCCACTCAGGTGCGGCTTCCATGGAAAACCAAACCCCGGATAAGATAAGCATGGGAAAGCTAACAAAGTTCAATAAGCCATTCGCCGTCTCTTCACTGGTAGCGCGAGAAGAAAGCACTAGCGCCATGGACATCATGGCGAGGTTGCCGCAGATGGCAATGATGTAGAGATCTAGGTAGCTGCCGAGCATGAGAAAATCTAGAAATAAATCGCAGCTCAAATAAATTCCGGTACTCACACACAATAAAATCAGCAAGCGCGATAGAAGCTGGGCAGTTAGGAAATCCATGGGCGTGATAGGTGTTGCTTGCAGGCGTTTGATCACGCCGTTTTTGCGGTAGCGTACAATGACATAACCAACGCCGAAGAGGGCGCTGAACATCATATTCATGCCTAAAATTCCAGGAATCACCCAATCAACATAGCGTATAGCTCGGCCACTGAGCGGCGTGGATGAAGCCTCTACATTTGAGAGTAAACTTTGTAGAGCGTCGCCTTTGCTGGATTCCGGGTTAATCCAGTAATGCGCTTGTTGACTTTCTTCATGCTGCCATAACAAATCAATTTGTTGATAACGGACTTTTTGTAAGCCTTGTTCTTGCGAATCAATATTTACGGGGGTAACGAATGTTTGCTGTAAAACGTCAGGTAGTTCGCCGTTTAATACGCCCACGGTAAATAAGTGATCTTCACGGGCAGAAAACGACATGGCCAAGGCTGCGACGATGAGTGGCGGCACAACAAATGACCAAAACAGCGAGGCTTTGTCTCGATAATATTCTTTATTGCGAGCGGTAAAGATTGCCCAAGTGTGTTTTAGATTTAGCATGCAAGGTGCTCTTTAAAATATGGCGTTATTTTTCGGAAGCATATTTTTGAAGCGTATCTTTATAGTCTCACTCTCGTAGAGTGTGACCTGTGAGCTTCAAAAATAAGTCGTCTAGGGATGGGTTTCTCACCCGCAAACTATCCAATGGGATATTGTGCTTCATCAAGGTTGAAATGGTACCGTCGATAGATTGAGTTTGAATTTCTACCCAGTCTTCAGTTTTGTGCACATTTTCAGTTAGCTGAGGTTCGTTGATTTCGAAGTGCTCGCGGGATAGCCCGACAAATGAAAAGCCAAAGTGCTCGTCCAACAACCCCTGTGGTGTACCTTCGGCAATGATGGAACCGTGATCGATGATGATCAGGGAGTCGCAAAGTTGCTCTGCTTCTTCCATATAGTGAGTCGTGAGGATCACGGTCTTGCCTTCGGCTTTAATGGCTTCCACTAAACGCCAAAAATTACGACGGGACTGTGGATCTAGCCCTGTAGTGGGTTCGTCGAGAAATACCAGCTCAGGATTGTTAAGCAAAGCAATCGCTAACAATAAACGCTGCTTTTGGCCGCCAGAAACCTTATTGGCAGGGCGATCGAGAAATTCTGCCAACTCACATAATTTGATCAGTTCCTGCTTGGGGCGAGTGTTGGTGTAGAAGCTGATAAAGAGATCCAGTACTTCCTCAACAGTCAGGAAATCCATCAGTGCAGTGTGTTGGAATTGAATGCCGATTTCTTGCTGAAAGCTTTCGCTGCGAGGGGCGCCGTTATACAAGATTTCTCCACTATCATGGGGGGTGATGCCCTCTATGATTTCGATGGTGGTGGTTTTTCCAGCGCCGTTGGGGCCAAGCAGGCCAAAGCACACGCCTTTAGGAATGGAAAAAGACAGTTTGTTTACGGCAGTAACGCCGGGAAACTGTTTGAGTAAGTCTTTAACCTCAATAATAGGCGGCATGATGATTCCCGGTAATTAGATGATTCAAGGCCTTGGTGGAATAAGCGATAGGGAGAGATTATAGCAGGGTCGTTGCCCCGAGTTAGGCTCATCTGGTAGGGTGGGGCGAAAATAATTCAGCGGCCATATTCCAAAAGTAGGGTTATATGACACCCCCTCCAGTACCTTCCTGTAGTTCTTCAAATAGCTCTCCTAACTCACCTCAATTCTCTTGGGGGGAAGCATTACGGGTTTATTTTAACCCTCGTGTTATTACCATGTTTTTTCTGGGGTTTGCTGCTGGGTTACCTTTTTTATTGGTGTTTTCTACTTTAACCGCTTGGCTTCGGGATATGGAGGTTAGTCGTAGTGCCATTGGCTTTTTTGGTTGGGTAGGGATTACCTATTCCATAAAAGTTTTATGGGCACCTGTGGTAGATCGCCTGCCCTTGGGATTACTCACAAGAAAACTTGGACAGCGACGAAGTTGGATGTTGGTGGGGCAGTTAGGTATTGCTCTAGGGCTTTTAGGAATGGCGTTTACTGACCCTCAACAACACCTCATGGCCATTGCCTTGTTAGCGTTATTGGTGGCTTTTTCATCTTCCACTCAAGATATTGCCATTGATGCGTTTCGTATTGAGGCTGCTATTCGGGAATTTCAGGGTGCAATGGCGTCTACGTACGTATTTGGTTATCGCGTGGCTTTGTTAGTCGCTGGGGCTGGTGCTTTTTATATTGCAGAATATCAAAACTGGTCAATGGCTTATGTATGTATGGCGCTACTGATGTTGGTAGGCATTGGAACAGTTTTGATTATTTCAGAGCCTGAGAGAGGTGATCGATCCGCTTCTCAAACTACGGAGACGGCTGTACATGAATTTTTTCACGTGAGCGAAGACCGTAACTCGTCAAACATTGCCCGTTGGTTTTTGGATGCTGTGGTTGCGCCCTTTGTGGATTTCTTTAAGCGTAATGGGAAGTTTGCGCTACTCATTTTATTGTTTATTGGGTTATTTCGTATCAGCGATATTGTGATGGGGATTATGGCTAACCCCTTTTATTTGGATATGGGATTTAGTAAAACCGAAATAGCCAACGTGGCAAAAATATTTGGCTTTGTTATGTCGATTGCAGGCGCATTTATTGGGGGGATTTTGGTGGTTCGCTATGGCGTCTTCAAGCCCTTGATTGCAGGTGCGGTGATGGTTGCTGCGACTAATTTATTATTTGTGCAGTTGTTTCATATTGGTCATGACCTCACTTGGTTGGCGGTTGTTATCAGTGCAGATAATATCAGTGCTGGTTTTTCCAATGCGGCTTTTATTGCTTATCTTTCAGGCTTAACCAATCGTGCCTACACGGCTACCCAATATGCCTTGTTCAGTTCTTTTATGACTTTACCGGGTAAATTTATCAGCGGATTTTCTGGTGTGATTGTTGATGCTAGCGACTATGGAACTTTCTTCACTTACGCTGCCATTATGGGAATCCCGGCCATCATTATGGCTGTGGTAATCTGGCGTCATGAGCAGAGAGTTGTTTAAAATCAGGCCTGATATTTCTGAGCTTTGCTGGTAGAATTCCCTCCGCATTATTCATGTGAATATTCTCTATTTTTCTATTTCTTCTCATAGGTATACCAATGCGTTTCCTGACCTCTTTGGTTCTGTCCCTTGCGACGGCTACGGCGTCTGCAGGGCAACTCTCTCTAACGAATGGCGATCAGATTGCCGGTAATATGGTGAAAATCGACGGCGACTCCGTGATTTGGGCGGCTATCTTTGGGGAAATAAAAGTGCCTAAAGATAACATTGCGGATATGAAGCTGGATGGTGAATTCCGTCTAAATGGTTTTTCTGATGCCTGTACGGTGAGTAGCTTCAGCGAAGGGAAACTAACGGCAACTTGTGGGGGTAAGGCAGAAGTTGTGGATCTGAATTACCTCACTATTACTGAAACCTGGGTGGCCCCTGATGCACGCAAAGTAGATTACAGTGGTAAGGCATCTCTAACAGCTCAGCGGAAGACGGGTAACGAGAACGAAGAAGACGTCGATCTGGAAGTGAAGCAGGTTTGGAAGGCAACGGATATCGAGCATGAATTGGATTTTATGTATGAGTCCCTTTCTGTTGACGAACAAGCCACCGATGAAAGCTACGAGCTGGCTTATCAGAATAACTGGTTTTTTAAACCAGCTTGGTACTGGGCAAATAGCTTGTCTTACGGTATGTCAGAACCAAAGAATATCGATGAGCAGTATCGGGCGGGTACCGGTTTAGGTCATGTGATTTGGAAAGGTTCCAACGGTGAACTGAAAGGCTTGTTCGGTGTAACCTATCAAGAAATACAATACTTCTTACCGGCAGATCCTGCTGAAGAAGATTACCTGTCTGCTAGCTGGGCGTTGGATTTCAACTACACCTTGTTTGGCAAAGTGCAGCTATTCCACAGTCATCAATTATTTCAATCCATGGATGATACCGACGACTTAGAGGCTAAGGCACAAACGGGTTTATCTATGCCCTTGTACAAAAGCCTTCACGGCGAAGCCAAGCATGAGTGGGATTACGATAAAACCCCAAGTGCAGGTACTCGTAAGGTGGATACCAAGTTCACGTTAGGTGTGTCTTACGGCTGGTAATTGAATAACCACTGCCACTTCTGAGCATGCCCCACTCGTCGTTGCTCGTCGCTTATTGGGGGTTACCCAACTGCGCTTCTCGCGTCTAGATTGGAACATGCTCAGAAGCGGCAGTAGCCATTCAAACATTCTGAATACTGAATTCGTATGCCATTTTTAATTTTTATCCTTATTGAGCTTTGGGTGCTGTTTACCGTCGCCGACCATATTGGCGGCTGGTGGGCCCTATTGTTGGTGATTGGTACGGCTATGCTAGGTAGTGGGCTCATCAAGCACCAAGGGGTGGCAGTTCTGCACCGTGCCCAGCGTAAGCTGGATGAGGGGGAATCCCCAGCCGCTGAAATGGTGACGGGCCTGTGTTTGTTGATCGGTGGCGTCTTTCTGGTGTTACCGGGTGTGATCACTGATGTCACCGGTATTATCCTATTGATCCCTGGTATTCGTGGTTTGTTGTTTGCTCCTATCTTTAAGGCTGCTACCCGCAGTGGTGGTTTTCAGTACTATTCTCAGCATACGGGTTATAGCCGGTATGAGGGTGGCAATACCTACGAAGGCGAGGTTCAGCGGGATCCTGCGGAAGAGGGGAAGCCCGGTCAGTTACCCCATGGGGGAGACGGTTCTGATCAGTCTCCCAAGTAACCATATTTTTGAAGGGATTTTTTCCCTCCCCCCCTTGAAAAGCCTTATTCAGCCCCTAAATAGTCACCAGTCCCAGCATAAGCTGGCCAATTAATCATATAAACCTTACATCTTTGGAGAGAATGTCCAATGAATATCCGCCCTTTACATGATCGCGTCGTAGTTCGTCGCCAAGAGGAAGAAGCAACCAGTGCCGGTGGTATCGTACTGCCAGGTTCCGCCAAGGAAAAACCAAACCAAGGTGAAGTGGTAGCTGTAGGTAATGGCCGTGTTTTGGATAGCGGTGATGTGCGCCCTGTAGACGTAAAAGTGGGCGATACCGTGGTATTCGGTAAGTACGCTGGCAGCGATACCATTGAGGTAAATGGTGAAGAGCTAGTGATTCTCAGCGAAAGCGATATTAAAGCTGTTATTGAAGGCTAAGTGCTGAAAGTGAAGATCTGTGCTCCCTTTTGTGGAGTGGCAACGTAAAGAATTCAGAAACATTTATAGATTTTTAAGGAGTAGCAAATGGCTGCTAAAGACGTAAAATTTGGTGATGACGCTCGTCAGAAAATGCTGGCAGGTGTAAACATTCTGGCAGACGCTGTAAAAACGACATTGGGCCCTAAAGGCCGCAACGTTGTATTGGATAAAAGCTTCGGCGCCCCAACCGTAACCAAAGACGGTGTGTCTGTAGCGAAAGAAATTGAGCTGAAAGACAAGTTCGAAAACATGGGCGCGCAGATGGTAAAAGAAGTTGCCTCTAAAGCGTCTGACGATGCTGGTGACGGTACCACTACTGCGACTGTACTGGCGCAAGCAATCGTAAACGAAGGTTTGAAATCGGTTGCTGCGGGTATGAACCCAATGGACCTGAAGCGCGGTATCGACAAAGCGGTTATCGCAGCGGTTGAACACATTAAGTCAATCGCTCAGCCTTGTACTGACTCTAAAGCTATCGAGCAAGTGGGTACGATCTCTGCAAACTCTGATGAATCGGTGGGTAAAATCATCGCCGAAGCCATGGAAAAAGTGGGCAAAGAAGGTGTTATTACCGTTGAAGAAGGCAACGCCCTAGAAAATGAACTGGACGTTGTGGAAGGTATGCAGTTTGATCGCGGTTATCTGTCTCCATATTTCATCAACAACCAAGAAAGCATGGCTGCAGAAATGGAAAGCCCATTCCTGCTATTGGTTGATAAGAAAATCTCTAACATCCGTGAGCTATTGCCAACTTTGGAAGCCGTTGCGAAAGCAGGTAAGCCTCTGGTAATTATTGCGGAAGATGTTGAAGGCGAAGCCTTGGCGACCTTGGTTGTAAACAACATGCGTGGCATTGTAAAAGTTGCAGCGTGTAAGGCGCCTGGTTTTGGTGATCGTCGTAAGGCAATGTTGCAAGACATCGCAATTCTGACTGGTGCGACTGTGATCTCTGAAGAGATTGGCCTGGAATTGGAAAACGCTTCTTTGGAGCAGCTGGGTCAAGCCAAGCGCGTAACCTTGTCGAAAGAAAATACTGTGATTGTTGACGGCGCTGGCGATGCGCAAGCCATCGAAGAGCGTGTTGGTCAAATCCGTACTCAAATCGAAGAATCTACTTCTGACTACGACCGTGAAAAACTGCAAGAACGCGTAGCTAAGCTGGCTGGTGGTGTTGCGGTAATTAAAGTGGGTGCGGTTACCGAAGTTGAAATGAAAGAGAAAAAAGCGCGTGTTGAAGATGCTCTGCATGCAACTCGTGCAGCCGTTGAAGAAGGTGTTGTACCTGGTGGTGGTACTGCACTGCTACGTGCTGTTGCTGCTATCGAAGGTCTTGAAGGCGCTAACGAAGATCAAACCGCCGGTGTTGGTATTGCTCGCCGTGCGATGGAAGCGCCTCTGCGTCAGATCGTTGCTAACGCTGGTGACGAAGCCTCAGTTGTTGCTGACAAAGTGAAGCAAGGCGAAGGTAACCTCGGTTACAACGCAGGTACGGGTGAGTACGGTGATATGTTGGATATGGGTATCCTGGACCCAGCCAAAGTAACACGTACCGCCTTGCAAGCAGCAGGTTCTGTTGCTGGCTTGATGATTACCACTGAGGCGATGGTTGCTGATCAGCCTGAAGAGGGTGGCGCTGCTGGTGGTATGCCTGATATGGGTGGTATGGGTGGTATGGGCGGTATGCCCGGAATGATGTAATTTTTACTCTAGGAGCGGTCTTTTTCTCCAATCTCTGCGTTGGTTGAAAAAATACGATGCTCACGTACTTCGTGTACGCTGCGCTTCGTTTTTTCCAACCGCCTTGATCTTGAAGAAAAATCCTCGCTCCTAGAGCAAAAATGCTGCTCATTTAGCTAAGAGAAAGGCTCACTTCGGTGGGCCTTTTTTGTATTCGATGAATTTTGAAATCGGTGTAGCCCGGAGGGAGCGCAGTGTAGTCCGGGAAGTCATTCAAAAAATAGCGATCATCACAAGTAGGTTTGAAATTTTTACTCCCAATAAAATTTAAACATAAAACCCCGGACTACGCTGCGCTCCCTCCGGGCTACGAAATATCGTGATTCGTCATACCAGCGAATGCCTACATGGATGCAGGTAGTAGAGCGACGCAGGAAGCCAAAGCCGACGCTGGTATCCAGCCAAGTTTTTGTAATCTAATCTTGACGCCAGTGTTCGTTGAAGTAACGATATTTCCGTCTTCCGTCTTCCGTCATTCATTGCTACCCTCCATTGCCATTATTTTTATAAAAATATCAGAGGGACGTTATGGATTTTTCAGTCGAAATTGTGGTGGCTTTGATTGCTTTAATTATTGCTATTTGGCAGTTGGCGTTGCAGCGGGGGGAGATTCGAGAGAATGGCAAGATTTCAGCGTTGATTCATATGGCGTCGATCGTGAAAGATAAAATTGAATATCACGAGCGTATTATTGAAGATAAAAAGGAGCTTGGTGAAGCGTGGAAGGGCCATGCTTATCGGGTGAATAATGATCTGCGGCCATTGTTAAAAAAAATCAATAAAGAGTTAACGGATGCTATGTCGGGTTATGGTGTGTCTCTAGACGGCTCGGATGTGAAAGAGTTGTTGAAAGCAAAGGATGAGTAATTTTTTCTTCGTGCTATCTCTCCTCGATAAAAAAAGCCCTTCACAAGGAGGGGCTACAAAACAAGCAAATTGAAGATTTTGCTTCTGGGGTAATAAGAGGCCTTATCTAAGGCCTCAGAGGGAGTTCATATGTCTCTCATTAAGGGGGTTGAAATAGCAACAATGGTCACAGAATAAATAGGACTAACTGAAGGTTCAATCACTTTTGTGGCGTTAAAAGTAACAAATCTAGTTGGCCGTATGACGCTTTATTTTGGTTATAAATGCGTTACAAGAAGTTACGTATATAGATATATAGCCGCTACGAGAAGTAACTAGTACTTTCGTTCAGGCAGTGTCTTATCGGAGTATGCTTCTTGTTTAGTGATCAACCGTCGATGCAGCTTTTTTCAGACTGTAGGGCTTATACGAGTAGTGAATACTTACAATCGGTGCTTGGTTTTTCTTATCACTGATGTTGGATATACCTGAATAGTGAGCCAACTGCTGCTGTTGGTTGTAGGCGAGGGTGATAGGTTTTGCGAGTAGTTTCAGTGCCCAATTGCTTGGAGTGAGGGAAAAGCAGTGAAATCTAGATTCATCAGCCATCTTGCTTAGGTAGTCATGGAAAGCGCTAGTACATGCCACTAATTTAGCTTTCATGGGGATAATGCGCAGGCCTTTGGGGAATACGAAATCGAATTTTTGTGGTGTACCTGTTAACAGCTTGTCCCAATAAGCACGAATAAAGTGGTCAAAGCCTGCGTCTACTACTAAAGGGTATTTCTCTTTAGGCTTTATCTTTTTTTTCTTTTGTCCAAAGGACACAATCAGTTGCTCTTTCCCATGTTTGACCGACAGCTTTTTTCCATTGGTAGTATTCTTTTGAGCAATGCTTGGGGATAAAAGGCGTTGTGGTTTTTCTCCATAGGTGATCGTTTTGTAGGCCCATAGAGAATCGTCAGCATCGAGATATAACACGCTGTGTTTGTAGTCGTCAGTGTTTCTTTCGATGAGGTGGTACTCTCGATATACCAGTTTGTTTTCTTTCTGGTTGAAGGCCTCACCAATAATCTGAGCATGCCACTTGTAATGTTTGATTTCTTCTTGAGTGAGAAAATTTTGCTGCAGGCTATTTTCTAATGCTTCATCAGTATAGGTGTTACTAGCATGGCTACTCGTGCTTAACGCTATGAGTATCACTGCTGAAGAAAGGAAAGGAAGTGGCTTCATAAGGCTGCTTTCTGAATAGGGTGGCGTTTCGCTGGGTTAGCAACCCGTGCAGCGGCATAAAGCCCAACCGGGAAAAGCAGGGCCCAGCCAAACCCTATAAACAGTATGGGTTGGTAAAGAGGAGCCGGCAACGATGCTGTGCTTAGCTGGGTTCCCGTAAAGTAGGTCAGTGGTGCGAATAGGGCCGCGAGCGCTCCTCCGATCACAAGCCTTTTGTGTAAAAACTTAAAGCTGTGAACCAAGGTGGTGGAAAATAAAACCCATAGGCAGGCTAACCATATAGGCAGAAAGTTACTGTTTGTTTGTATAACTCCCCAGTAGACCAGTAATGAATCCCAAAAGATGCCTACTGCACTGAATGCTGAAATTAAGCGCCAGTGGCAAGCTGTAGGGTAAAAGGTTAGATGGTGAATAAACAGTGCTACTACGGTAAAAGCGATTGCAGGGATATTGCCTGCCAGTACACACACAAACCAGCCACTTTGAAATACCGAAAAATTGATAAGAAGCTTTTTGTTCATTCTGATTTTAACTCTGATCTTTCAAGCCGAGCTTTTAATGCCGGCTTGCTAGGAAAGATCTCTAACTGACATTTTTCGGTTGCCATTGAGATTTTGCAAAAACGAATTGTCCTGTACTGATTGCCCTCTGTAGGAAACCACCTTCGCAGTAGCACAGGTAGTATTCCCACATGCGTATAAATCTTTCATCGAATCCGAGTTTCATCACTTCAGATTTTTTTTGGAGAAAATTCTTTTTCCAATGATTTAGGGTTTTTGCGTAGTCCATACCAATGTCTTGAAAGCCGACCATTTGCATTTGGGTTTTGCGGGCTAGACAGTCCATGATCACAGCGTTGCTAGGTAGCCCGCCGCCAGGAAAAATATACTTTTGAATGAAGTCCACTGAGTTTTTGGCATGCTCGTAGCGCTGGTCTTCGATAGTGATAGCTTGTATGAGCATAAGGCCATCGTCTTTCAGGAGGGAATCGCATTTCTCGAAGTAGGTGTCGTAATACTCATGGCCAACGGCTTCAATCATTTCAATGGAAACCAGTTTGTCGTATTCCCCTGTGAGTTCACGATAGTCCGTTTTGAGTAGGGTGATTTTGTCGCTCAACCCAAGTTCAGCCACTTTTGCTTTGGCGTAAGCATACTGCTCTTCAGACAGTGTGGTGGTGGTGACTTTACAGCCATAAAACATGGCGGCATGAATCGCTAAATACCCCCAGCCGGTTCCAATCTCCAGAAGGTGGTCATCTTTGGTGAGTTGCAGTTTTTGACAAATGGTTTTCGCCTTATTCATGGACGCTATTTTTAAAGAGTCGCTAGCGTTACCAAAAATGGCAGCGGAATAAAGCATAGTTGAATCGAGAAAAAGCTCAAAGAAATCATTACTGAGATCATAGTGCGCTTCAATGTTTTTCTTTGAACCCGAAAGCGTATTACGATTGAGGCGATGTGCAAATCTGCTGAGTATCTTGCTGTACCAAACTTTGTTTTTATCCAGATCGTTTATGGCCTTTAAGTTGGCTGCCATTACTTGAATTAGATTGGTTAAGTCTGGTGTATCCCAGAGGTTATCCATATAGGCTTCACCAAGACCTATGGAGCGATGAAGCATTACGTGTTTAAAGAACGCCTTATCTGTTACTTCAATGTGTGCCGACAGCTCATGCTGCGGGTTACCGAAGAACAGTGTGTTGCCTTCGAAAGATAGCGTCAGTTGCCCAATTTCAAGCTTGCGGAGCGCTTGGGAAATAAAGCGGTAGGCAATTTTATCCATGAAGGTAAAAGACTGTTGCGAAATTTCTAGAGAGTAATTTGCCGTGCTGGATGCTTGAGAGTTTACGCTAGTCATAGGGGTTCCCTGCATTTATGGATTACTTTTATGAGCTGTTACTGGACTTTGAGAGGCCAATTCCAATTTATCGGGGTGTGTATACAAAGGCGTTTTCTTAAACCAGAGCTTTAAGGCCTGCCAATAAATGGCAGAAATTACTTTGGCGGTCATCATGGGGTATTGATAGAGCACCTGGTTGAGGCTTTCTGTAGTGATGGCCTCTCTTTGCAATTGCAAAGTAGCATCGAAGACGGGATTGCCTGTGGATTGATTGTCTTCAATAAGCTTGTTTTGCATATGAATCATCAGTGACTTTCCTGGAGTATTGGAGTACCAGTGGTATTGCATGTTCATAGGGTTAAAGGGTGAAACATGCATGGCCTTGTTAAATTGGGTACGCAGCTTTTGTTTATTTGGATCACAGGGGATTACATACTGTTGTCGCTCACCCCAGGGGGTGTTGGTGACTTCCAGTAATAGAGCTTGTAGCTGATGGGCTTTGTTGTAGCAGTAGTAAACGGTGAGAGGGTTGGTAATGTACCCAAAGTAGCGAAAATTGCTGAGCATAAATATAGGGCCGTCTATGGGCTCTTTTAGCTCCTGATTTACTTTGTCTCTTACGCAGTCTTCTAGTGGCTGCTCTGGATCGCCAAAAAAATCTTTACGGCTAAATTTAGCGGGGGCTAACCCTTTCGTAGACCACAAGGGTGAAAGGGCGAGAACCTGTTCTATTTCATCCAAACGGATGAACATCATAAATACCTTGTAGCGAAATTCGTGAGGCTGCTCTATGAGCTCTCCCTTTTTTTCGCAAAAGAACCTACGGTGACGTACCCAGCCTTTGAAAATGGCACTTTCAAGGGGGGAGTGAATGGCTTGTTCAGGTGTTATATTTTTCACAGCGCTGTTCTATGTATGTGTTGATTTCTTAGGAGCTCGGCCAGTGGGCGCCGAGGGCATTGGCCACCTGTATGGCGCTCCAAAAACCATCTTCGTGGAATCCGTTTCGCCAGTAAGCCCCGCAAAACCATGCTCGGTTATTGCCATTGATCTTTAGCCATTGCTCCTGGGCCGCAATGCTTTTTAAGGAAAACTGAGGATGGGCATAGTGATACTCGCCAATAATATGTTCTGGTGCAATATCTTGTTTGCCATTGAGGGTGACTACAAAGGTATCTTCAGCGTCGATGCCCTGAAGAATGTTCATGTTATAGCTCAGGGTGGGCAGTGATTCCGTATCACCAGCCAATTGATAGTTCCAGCTTGCCCACGCCTTTTTGTTTTTGGGTAAGAGGGTGGTATCAGTATGGAGGATCACTGAATTTTCACTGTAGGGGATTGCATTGAGTATGCTTTGCTCTTGGTAAGACGGGTCTCCCAGTAGCGACAGGGCTTGATCACTGTGGCAAGAAAAAACCACATGATCGAAAACTTGTGTTTCTCCATTTTCAAAAATAATGGAAACATCGTCTTGGGTGCGGGTAACACTTTGTATCTTACTGTTGCAGAAAATCTTGTCTTCAAATCCTTGTGTTAACGGCTCCAGGTAGCTTTTAGATCCACCCTTTATTACTTTCCATTGAGGCCTGTTATTGATGGAGAGTAGGCCGTGATTGTGAAAAAAGCGGATAAAGAAATAGGCAGGAAACTTCATCATATCCGCAAGGCTGGTAGACCAAATGGCACTGCCCATGGGAATCAAGTATTGCTGAGTAAAGGTTTCGCTATAATCGTTATCCCGTAAAAACTGCCCTAACGTCAGTGATTTATCTACGGTTCCTGCGTGATAAGCCTGGGTGGCTTCCTTATTGAAGCGAAGAATATCTTTCAATAATAGCCAGTGCTTAGGGCTAAGAAAGTTTTTCCGCTGAGTAAAAAAGGTATCAAAACTGCTTCCGGAATATTCAAGGCCTGTTTTCTGACAGCTTACGCTAAAGCTCATTTCAGTATTTTGAGCCTCAACTCGCAATTGGCTGAGCAATTTATTGAAGTGTGGGTAGGTCCTGTCGTTAAACACAATAAAACCTGTATCAATACCGTAGTCTTTGCCTTTGTGCGTGATATCCATGGTGGCGGTATGCCCGCCGATTCTGTCATTGGCTTCAAACACAGAGATGTCGTGTATCTTATGAAGTAAATGTGCGCAGCCTAGGCCTGAAATTCCTGCGCCGATAATGGCAATCTTCATGCATTAATTCCTTTGGGGGCAGTTCCCTTATTGAGGTTTAACCATAGTTTTGGGAAAACCTTTGAAAGTGTGAGTAAGTACTTCAGCCTTACTGGAAAGTCGATATTAAAAGGCCTTTTCTCCAACTGTTTGATAATCGTATCTGAGGCTTTTTCAACGCTCATGAGAAAGGGCATAGGGAAATCATTTTTACGGGTGAGTGGTGTGTCTACAAACCCAGGGCGAACAATAGAGATATCAATACCGTAGCTTTTCAAATCTAATCTCAGTGCATTAAAGAAATATTCCAGAGCGGCTTTAGAGGCTCCGTAAGCTTCGGCACGAATAAAGGGAGCCTCAGTGACCAATGAACTGACAACGGCAATGTGCGAACCGGCTGTTTTTTTGAGTAGCGGTAAGCAGATTTCCAGGCTGTTGATAGTGCCTAGGTAATTGGTTTGGCAGTTTTTCTCAACCACATGCCAGTTGGTATCTTGAATGTTGAGATATTCACAAATTCCGGCATTAAGAATCACACGGTCTAGCCTAGGGGTTAGTGACTCTAATTGTTTTTGTGTTGTGTAAAGAGTGCCTTTGTTGGCAGTATCGAATGGCAGTGTAAGAATGTTTCTGTTTTGCTTTGTGAGGGCTTGTAGCTTCTCTGGATTGCGACCGCTTGCAATAACAAGATTATTTTCTGCGAGGTCTAAAGCCAGTTGTTTACCCAGGCCAGATGTTGCGCCAGTGATTAAGATTGACTCATTTATTATTGTCATTTAAAAGCTCCTCACTAAAGGTCGTCTTTAGGGGGTTAAAAATCCTTTAAGCGTTTTTTTACAAAACGTGTTCCCATGCCCAGAATTGGGAGGTGTTCATAAAGCATTTCCCCCAAGTCATAAGTGTCTTCGTGGTAGTAAACTTTATCGTTGAATTGCAGTTGGCTCATTCCCCGAACAGTAAGAGGTTTATTGGACAGCTTGGGGTGAGTGAAATGCATGTTCCATTTCAAGTAAGCACTTTCATTGCCCACCAGTTGGTCTAAAAATTCGAATCGAAGCGTGGTGACATTTTGCATTAAGCTTTCGGTGTAGCTGTGAAGATTGTCGATACCTCTAATCTCATGAACGGGATCTTTAAATAGCACTTGTGAGTCGTAGATATCAGTGAGCTGTGTCAGCTTGATATCGGACATATCGCGGTAAAAGATTTTCACCTGCTCAATAAGCTGCTTTTGCGCTGCGAGGTTTTGTGGGGGAATCATGTTGTTCACAAAAATACCTGTCTGTATTTAGGTTCCTGTTTTTCTAGGTGCCTTTTATTTTAGGCTCGAGCTGCCTCATTGAGGTCTTTTGAAATCAGTGGCTTCTTTCTCTTTGATTTGTAGGGGTATACGTCTCTAAAGCGGGAGTGGATCACTCAAGTTTCGACGATTTGGCGACTAGATTTGGATATTAAATAAGCTAGGGAATGGGCGAGTAAAAGGTAGGGTAAGGTAGGAAAATAGCCGTTTTAAATAGACTGATCCATTGGTTGGTTTTTTCCGTATAACTTGTAAACTGCATTATCTCAGGAACGGAACAGTGGCAAGAGTTTTGGAAAAAGCTGAATTAAAACAGCATGTTAGCGATATGGTTAGGGTCGCAGAAGAGCGTGATAAACAGGCCTACGGCCGCTTGTTTGATCACTTTGCCCCCCTTATTCGCCATTACTCTCTCGCGGCTTATCCTGGAGCCTCCATTATGGCCGATGAAGTTACCCAGGAGGTGATGATTAAAATTTGGCGTAAAGCTCATCTTTATAACCCGAAAGCTAGCGCTGTGAGTACCTGGATTTTTACCTTGGCCCGTAACGCACGGATTGATTATCTACGCAAAAACAGTAAGCACCAGTCTGATATAGATCCGGAATTTATCTGGCAAGAGATGCCGGATGACGGTGAGGACTTGTTTGCGAAGGTACAGCAAAAGCGCAATGAAGAGGAAGTTCACGAAGCCATCGGTAAGCTCCCGCAAGAGCAGAAACAGGTGTTATCGAAAGTGTATATGGAAGGCAAGTCACACGGTGAGGTGGCAGAGGAGCTTTCGATTCCATTGGGCACGGTTAAATCCCGTGTTCGTATCGCATTAAATAAATTATCTGTGTTGGTTCGGAGGTAGTTATGAATACGACGCAGCATCCTTCTCCTGAAGTATTGGCCGACTACGCCTCTGGGGCGTTGAGGTTAAGTCATGCACTCTGTGTGGCAACGCATATTGAGTTGTGTTCATCCTGTAAGGCTGAAGTTCAAAAACTGCAAAGCTTAGGTGGCCAACTGTTAGAAGAACAGTTTGAGTCTAGTCCTCAGTCACAGCAAGCCTCTGAAAGCCTTGTGGATATGAAATCGTCTCTGTTAGACAGCCTCGATGATTACGATAATCTAGACAGTGCTGAAGAGATAAGTCCTATCACAGCAATAGCAGAGCCTGCAGAAGATTCTTCTGGCTATCGCATTCCATCTACGTTGAGACAGTTTATTACTGAAAACTATGACCGCCTGGAATGGTCAGTAATCTCAACCAGCATTAAGATCGCAACGCTTTGTAAAGATAAAGACGGAACACAGGTTGCTCTAACGCGAGTGAAGCCAGGGGGTAAAATGCCTCATCACTCCCATACCGGTGATGAAATTACCGTGGTGTTAGAAGGCAGTTTCTCTGATGAAGATGGCTTGTATAAGAAAGGCGACATTGTGTTCAGGAAGGCTGATGAAAAACACTCACCGGTGGTTACCAATGATGGTGAGTGTATTTGTTTGGCCGTGATGGAAGGTCCTATTCAGTTTACGGGCTTCTTTACTCGCTGGTTAAACCCACTGATGCGTTGGCAGTACACCTAAACTCTATCAGTCACCGAAGCTATTTAATAATTTTCAATATATCCCCTGCTTTAGGCTCTCCCAGGGGATAATAGCCATTCATAATTCTTAATTGCTGTTCGGCATACTTTCCTATTGGGCTGATCTTGGCCAGGCTTTCAAAGGTTACCCCTGGCTTTGCTCTTACGTACGTAATAACACTTTCTTTTTCAGGTGGTTTTTCCCCTCTGTACATGCCTCGAAAGCTAAGAACACTGTTTTTAATGGCGAGTTCTGTTGCTGTAATCGCTTCAGGTGTTTTAGTGTTTTTGATATTTCCCGTAAACAAAAAGCTACGGCCATTAAAAATAATAGCGGTTACAGGCTTACCATTTATTGTTGCGCTATAGGCAGGTAGGCGATTGATGGTGTGTGCTTTTCCGTCGGTTAGTGTTTGTCCTGTAAAGTGTCCCTTCAGGAGGTTGTCAGGCGTATTTTTTACTTTTAATCGTTTTACTTCCAGCTTGAGTTCATTACCTTGTTTATCTCGGCTAATGATGGCGGAACGACTTTTCTTTAATTGCCAATTTTCTGGGTAAACGAAAGTGAAGCGTAGGCGATTGTGGTAATACCGGGTAGCTTCGATGGTGCTAGGGGTGACGCCTTCTCCAAAATATAAACCGCTAAGTTGCTTTCTAAACTCTTCGTTGTTGTCGGGTTTGGGTGTTTCGCTTAGGGCGTTTTCAGCGGATTTGACCAGTTTCTTTAGGCGTTGGTCGTTACGAGGGTGGGATGCAAAAACCCCGTGATAAATACTGCTGGGTAGCTTTTTCCCGTCTTGCTTGGCTTTGAATTTTGAAAAGCGTTCGTGGTTTTTAAGGGTAGAAATTACTTCGATCATGGCGTTGGGGTTGTAGCCAAGTTTGGCAATATATTCTGCGCCAAATTTGTCTGCTTCCAATTCCATATCTCGCCCGTAACCGCTCACTGCCGCGGAAGCCCAGAGAGAGGTTGCTTCCATTACGGAATGGCTCATGGTGAGAATGCCGGCGGTAACGGCTGCGGTTTTGGCGCCGACTTGACCGGCATGTTGGCGAACGGCGTGTCGAGCCGTGGTATGGGCGATTTCATGGGCCAATACGGCGGCTAGCTGTGCTTCAGTCTGCATGTAAGCAAGAAGACCGCGATAAATAAAAACATGTCCTCCAGGGAGGGTAAATGCGTTGATATCGGGGCTGTCTACTAGAGTGAAGGTGTAATCCAGGTCGGGGCGATTACTAATTTTTACGATTTTTTGACCGAGATCGTTAATGTACCGAGTGAGATCACCTTCCGGGTAGAGGGGTATGCTTTTCAGTAGTTTTTCTTTTTCTTTCTTGCCTGTTTCTATCTCTTTGCTTTCACTCATAAATACCGTATCGATGCCGCCGGTAGCCGGGTTATAGGCACAGCTTGATATGCCCAGAGAAAGCAGGAGGCAAGGAAGAGTTAAAGCGTTTTTATTGCGTAGTGATGAGGTCATCGCAATTACTCAAAAATAGAAAAGTGTTGCTTGTTTTTGTTCTGTATTTTGTGCCCGATTATTAGCGTATTTACGGATTGGAGGAAAAGAATCCAATCAGCTGTTTAGACAGCGCTTCGCAAACATTGTTCTGTACCCGTGCCAGTAGGGGAATGGGCACCACTACCGCTGGCATATAAGAGGTTCCCTTAGCATCGGCGCTAACCTTGCCGATTTCCTCTTGGTTTTTTATATCCCATATGGCCAGTTCATAGTTGGATTCATCATCCCACATGCCAAAACCGAAGCAACCGCCACCGCCGGGGCCTATGGTGCAGCCTAGGGAGCCTGTGGCATGGGTTTCACGAGTATTACCTCTCAACCACAGCATATAGCGTAATTTCGTTTCTTGTAGATATTCTCTTACGCCAGGGTGTTCGAGTAAGCGTGAGAGATGTTCTGTTTTTCTGGGTGCAGTGCGAGGTTCAACCCAAGGGTATAGTGCATCGAGAAAGGTTTTCTCAGGCACAACGTTAATATCTAAACCACTTTTTGCTAGCGCTTTTCCCAAGCAGTTTACGAAGCTGGGTTCGGTTTCGAAATCACTACTGTGGCGGCGGCCCAATACCACGATACTGTCACCGGCGTTAATGCTGGCTTGTTGTTGCATGTGCTCGTCGAGGGTGACTGTCGTACAACTAGAGAGTACGAGTAAGCTGGCACAGGCAAACAGTATTTTATACAGGGAGGAGCTGAATGATATTTTCATTGTGTATTCTCTCCCTGTTGGAATGGTTTGCCCTGTATTGGTTGCTTGGTCTGAGCTAGTTGCTTGGTTTGAACCAGTTGCTGAACTTGCGGTTGCTTGGGCAGTTTAAGGGTTAAGCTGACTCCGAGATCACGGAGTGCCATCATGGCTGCATCGAAAAAGCCTTCTTTTGCAGACCCCACTAAAGCCGAGGTGGATTTACCATAGGCTGAAATAGGCCACTCCTGAATCAGTTGATTATTTTTGTCGCTGATAGCGATCTTATAGCTGAGCCAAATTTCAAAAATCTTACTGTTATTTTCTCGTGGTGTGCTGTATTGCAGCTCAGTGAGTTCTGGCTGAATAATTAAGTCAGGTGCATCATCAGTAAGTGAATCTGTACCTAGATAGTTTTGAAAAAGCGTGGAGAAAACGGAGTCAAAAAGATTAAGCTGAGTAGACCCTAATTCAATTTTGAATTTGCTACGATCTTCGGCATCTTCTTTGTAGCTGTAATTTAAAAACTCATCACTGGTTTGTAATTGGGCAGTTAAGGGAATGCTGTGTACTAAAGGTGAGGGGAATTCACCGTGGAGGGATACGTGGGTACTGGAGCAGCCAGAGATCAACGCCAGAGATAAGCTGCCGAGAAACAGTAGTAATATTTTATAGTTGTTCATAATGGTTCCTATTGGCTTTTTACTACTGATAAATTACCCAGTTCCTAAAGTTTAGACTAAATACCCATTATCTAAAGTCATTAAGCCCCACAAAACTGCCCTGATTGCGATAGGCCAGCTCTCGCATTAGCGCTGCAAAACGCACCAGTGTGCCTTGTTCGTGGCGAGGCCGTAGAAACTGCACAGGAAAGCCTACCGCGTGAATTCTCACCATACGTTGACCGTCAGTGGCTTCTCGATTAATCCGGTCTACGGTGTCTACAACACGTTGTATGGAATCACCTGTAAAATCGTCACCAAACACGTACAAGCTGATTTTTTTATCGGGGTTGTAGAAGGTGCGAATAGCGCTCTGGATACCCTCTACGGGGGAGCTGTTGCTGAAGGGATTCCAGCTGCCTAAGCGCTTCATCACCGCTTGGCGGCGGGCAGGGGTGTCGGGAATCCATTGGTTGCGATAGGAGCTGAACATGTAGTCGCCCATATCGTTGAGCACTTGAATGCCTTTTACCTTGGGGTAAATTCTCAGTACATTCATCATTTCCTGCTGAACTCGCGGCCAAGCATAATTAAACATGGAACCCGAGGTGTCGACGATAAAAATCACATACTCACTGTCCACGGGGATACCGCCTATCACATCGTTTTTGCGTTCATAGCGTTCACCCAGTAAGCGTTTCATTTCTGCGCTTAAGGTTTGCTTGGCGACCTGTAGTTCTCCAAAAACAGTATCGTTGGCGTTAGTAGCAAGTCGCTTTTTTTGATACTGGCTATCCAGTGCGGAAAGATCACCGCGAAGGCGGGCGATTTTTTCATTAAAGAGCGATAGCTGCTCTTGTTTTGCGTTGAGATCGCGATTCAAAATGGTGGTTTCACCGCGAAGACTAAAGAGCTGATCGCGAAGTAGGGCCACTTGTTTGTCTAAATCCACTGCCGTTTTTTCGATTTGGTTAGGGGCAGTGGTTTTGGTGATCAGTAACAGTAAAACAATAGCGCCAAAGCCACAGCAGATGACATCCAAAAAGGAAATGCTGATATCTTCACTAACTCTGCGTTTGCTTTTAATACCCATGATCTCGTCTCTAGTCTCTCATCTTATGGCCAGTCTTTTGCAGGTGCCATAAAAGAACCTCGCGTGCTGATGGCCAGCTGCCAAAAGGCTGATGCTGCGAGAGGGTCGCCTTCAAAGGGCAAAAGGATAACGTTAATGGGAATGGATTTAGGGCTAACTTTTAGGGCTTGCTCAAATAGACGGTAGCGCTCTCGGCCTGTGATCGTGCCGGATTTTGGTTTGCTTTCGAGAGTCGGTAAGCCATCGGTAATTAAATAAATATTATCGGGTTGTGGTGATAAGCGAGAAACTGCTTGAAAGGCGTTATAAAGGCTGGTGCCGTGTTGTGGCACAATACTTTCTAGTGCATCGTCGGTGTTTTCCATCACCTCACTGTTTTCTGTGGTGAGCCACTGCGATTGTGAGTGCTCTTGTGATTCATTCTGAGTTTGATTATTGGATGCTTGTAGTAAAGTGGACGCCGTTTTATTAAAAGTGATCACCTGAAACTGGCTGTTAGGAGGCAGCTGGCTTAATAGCCATTGGCTCGTGTTCACTGCTCGCTGCCATTTCGGGCTGTTACGTTTGAGGCTGTCACTCATATTGCGACGGCGAATCACATTGACAATGGTGTCATCGAGCATACTGGCGGAAGCATCTAACAGAATCAGGTTTCGCTTTCCTCCCAGTCGCAAGCCTGTAAGATATTGCCTATCGCCTTCACCCAGAAATTCCCGAGGGTTATTACCCGCACGGCCTACTTCATCTTCCAGCGCTTCTTTTTCTTGTTCGAGTTTTTTCAGCTCTTCCTGTAAATGTTTAATTTCTTCAGGCGTAGCCTCTTGTTGCAGGCTAACCATCTTTACTCGGGTTTCGTCTAGCTGTTCTTGAATGCGTCGAGCCAATCCTTCTGCAGTTGCCAGTTCGTCACTGGTATCCGAATAAATATTTCGCAGGCGTACTAGATTTTCTGTGCCGTCATTGACTTGCTCACTCAGTAGATCGACCTCAGCGGCGAGATCTTGGTGCACAACTTTAATTTGTGTGTCTGTCTGGTGCTTGATAATTAAAAACAGTAACACCACCGCGCCAAAACCACAGGACATAATATCCAGAAAGGATAAATTGAACGTGGAAAAAGGGCGTCGGCGACTTCGCATATCACACGGTTTCCTGTGAGCGGGAGAGGGAGGTGATCAGTGGCTGGGCGTCATCAGGGTTGTAAAGTGTGTTCCAGTTATTGAGGCAGCTTTTGAAAACACGGTCTTCGTCGAGGCTATGCCAGTGTTTGAAACCGCTAGTGAGTGCGGGGAGACTTGAGTCTGCTGCTGAAATGGCCATATTGCCCTCTAACTTATGGAGTGGTAGCCAGAATTGTTTGAATGCTTCGTTGAGTTGTTCCCGTGAAATTCGTGCACTAATGCTGTGGCCGTTGTTATCTAGGCTTAATGTTTCCTCATTACTTTGCAGCCAAGTAGGAATTGCATTGTAGAGTTGCTGTTCGGTCTCGGCACTAAACAGAGGGTCGAATCGAGTTTGTTCTACAAACTGCTTGGCTATCAGATTGGCGGCTTGGGTGATTAACTGGTTACGCCCCAAGGGTAGAGTCAGGGTGTACTGCTTCTCAATTGTAGTCTCGGTGACAGTGATATCTGAGACTAAACAGTGGTTCGCTTGTAGCTCCACTAATTTCCATTCGCCTTCTGTCAGCTTCTCAGCCCAGGCTGTGGCTGAATCAATAAGTCCTGCAGTTTGGAAGGGTAAGGCTTTTACGACACCTAATAACAAGGCTAACTGCTCCTGGGTATAAGCGCTGGGAGTAATCAATAGCCATTGATTGCTGCCGTTTTCCATTTTTTCGAACATGCTTAGAAGTTGCCCGTAGACGAGATCAGCGTGGTGCTTATACGTGTCGTTTACTTGAGGAAGGGGAGATGCATCCATTTTCCAAAAGTATTGGTCGTTGGTTTCTCGTGGGTGCAAGCGAGATTGCTCTTTGGCTTCGCTGCCAAAAATCACCGAATTGTTTTGAATACGGGCGATAGCCTCTTCGGTTGCAATAGGCTGGCCTTCACGGAAGAGCCGTAACTGAGTGTCGCTGATATGTAGAAGCGTTTTAGTCATGTGGTTGTACTACTTATTTGTGTTACGTCGTTGAGTCATATTGTTAGTTATTACTGTCTATATGCGTTCAAATCAGATTCTTCTAAAGAAAGCCTCAGCTAACTTGCAAAAAGCGCAGCAAGTTTTTATCACAGTATTGCTGGGTATCAATAATGAGTTTCTCTTGTGCTAGCTGTAATTGGTGAACAAAGAACATCACCACAATGCTGATTAACAAGGCCGTAAAGGTAGAGTTAAACGCAACACCGAGGCTGGCAGTAACCCCAGCGATATCGCCTTCAACGGCGCGGTGGGCTTGGGTAAGTGCTTCACCAATACCTCGCACGGTGCCGATAAAGCCAATAGAGGGAATGGCCCAGGCAATGTAGCGCACCAGTGAAAGTTCGGAGTCCAGTCTGTCTGCCTCGGTTTCACAGGTTTCTTTAATGGCAGTAGCCGTGTCTTGAATATTGTGGGTACTTTGAAAGCGATGAAGTGCGGTGAGTAAGCTACGGGGGAGCAGACAATCTTTTTCATCGCGGCTTAAGTTTTCGATATGGCGACTGTATTCACGGCTATCATTGGGCAGTATTCGCATGCCTTCTTGGGTATTAATCAGCCGGTTCGATAAGCTGCGTCGCTCACGCTGAATACTTAAAGCTTTTAATCCCATAATGGAAAATGCCCAGAACATCAAAATAAAGCAGGCTTCTTGTTCGTAGTCTTTCAGTATCACCGCCAAAGAGCGCTCGGCAACAACGGTTTGACCGCTTTCTTGGAGGGCCAACTGGGCTTTGATTTCCGCATCGGCAACAGGGCGGATAACCGCCAGGTAGGCAATATGTACCACCACCATGGCGATAACCAAGGCGATTAGATGCTTGATAAAATCTGGGGTTTTATTGTCCATGGTTTATGCCTGTTGTGTATCTCAATTTGTTGTTAGTCATAAATAGCTGTTAAATATCACGAGGAAAAGGAACCGATAAATCTTCAGATATTTCCTCGGTAGGATCGAAAGATTTATTCACTTTTTCCGGCTTAGATTTTTCTTCACTTTCAGCTTTCGCTGCTGTTTCTTCTTGCGATGTAGAAATTTCCGATGACGACTCAGAATCCTGCGAGTTTACCGTCAGTGGCAGTAGAAGCAGTCCGCCAATAATTACGACGATAAGGCTTGTGATGTTTTTTTGTTTGGTCACTGCTAAAAATTCCTCAAGCTTATTTTTTGGCTTCTATAGGTTCAACATAACGAGCAATACGAAAACCAATATCGTCTCGGCCATCAGTGGCGTAGTCTCGATAGGAAAGGCGGCTTTGTGATAGGTCGCCGGAAGTCCAGCTTGGGCCTCGAACCACGTGGTACTCACCAGACTTTGGCCCCAGTGGGTCTTCGGGGATACGGGTGCCTAGATTCAATGCCACGGCGTAAAAGTCGTGCATCCATTCTGATACGTTGCCATTGAGGTCGAAAATATCGCGGTGGTTGGCTTTAAAGCTGCCCACGTTTGCGGTAACTGGTGAGCCATCGCTGTAGTTGGAAAAGAAAGAGGGAGATAAGCGGCCAGCGCTGCGATCTGCCAAGTTGGCAGCGCCTTGAATGGGTGGTAGCTCATTCCCCCAGCTAAAGCGCAGCATAGTGCCCTTACGGTAACGTGCGACAAATGCCCACTCAGCTTCTGTGGGCAGTCGATATCCGTTGCTCTTTGGATTACTGCCAACAATTTCGCCGTCTTTTTCTGTGTAGAAAGGCGGAAGGTTTTCTTTAGCGCTCAACCAATTGCAGTAGCGCGCAGCTTGGTTCCAACTGATGTTAACCACCGGTTGCTTGGGGGCGTCTAGTGCGTTGCCTTTGACATTGCCAGAGTTGTGGCTGGCATCAAAGCGTGCGTAATCATCATTAGTGACTTCATGGGTCGCAAAATAAAATGCCCGTTTCAGTCGTACTTGGCGTTGTACTTCATTGGCTCTTCGGCCCGCTTCTCTTCGGGAAGCACCCATGGTGAAAGCGATAGTTGTGCTAGACGAGGACGCTTTTAATTCTTGATCGGGGCGGAAGAGTTTCAGTTTGGAGCCGTTACTAGAAATCAGTTTAGGGGTGGCGGCCCATTTAGCTTGCTCCAATGTTAACAGTTTGGCTTTTACCGTTTTCGGTGATGCAGGATTGGGAGTTATTTTTGTTTCAAACGGCGCGAAGCCTGCTTTTTCGATTCGGATAACTGTGGGTTTACTAGCGAGCTCCAGGATTTGAGTTGTGGTTAATAATCCTTTATCAGTACCATCAATGGTTAGGCGGCTGTTTTCGGGTTGGCTGCTAATACGAACAGTGCCCAGTACCGGTTGAAGTTTTGCAAGAATGTTTTGTTCTTCCGCCGGGTTTAACACCACCTTTTTCTGTTGGTTGTGATAACCCATTTTGATGAGCTGGATTTCATGGGCTTCATTGGGATTCAGGGCGAGCTCTAAAGGCGTGGTGCCCTGATACTGTCCATTGAGCAGAACATTGGCACCCACAGGGGAGGAGTTAAGTTGAAGTCGGCCATCCGCAGGGATTAAGGATACTTGAGCTAATTGTAGGGTCTCACCTTGAGTGACGGTGAGGAGTTGCTGGTGATCTTTAAAGCCCGCTTTTTTTAGGGTGATGCTCTGATTGCCTTCATCTAACTCAATGGCTTTAGGTGTGTTTCCCAATAACCTGTTGTTGTGCCAGATTTCTGCGCCCAGGGGAGTGGAGTTTACTTCAACCACGCCCCAGCTGGGCTCTAACGCTATGCTGGCGGTTTGGGCTTGCTCCATGCCGATGACGTCGAGCTCAAGAGTCGCGGTACGATAGCGAGGCGCTTTTACGGTCAGTTGTTGTGGACCAGCGGGTATTTCCAGCGCTTGCTGGGTGTTGCCAAGCTTTGTTTCTCCTAAAAAAATGTCTGCAACGATATCTTTTTTAAGCCTTGTATTTTTTTCGTTGGTCAGTTGAATGCTTACCTTACCTGGACGTTTCTCTAAAAGAATATTTAAATTCTGATCGTAATTTTCACTCACGGTAAAAGAAGACTGCTTGGGGAAATACCCCGGTGCCGATGCAGAATATTCATAGTCACCGGGGCGCAGTACATAACGCCCAGAAACTCGTACCCCAAAGCCAGAGACGTCCACTTGGGTGAAAACCGGGTCGGTGAGAATGACCACACTGCGGGCGGTAAAAATAAACCAAAAGAATATCAAAACCGCCAATGTGCCAGCGGAAATGAGCAGCACTTTTTTCGAGGGTCCTTTGGATTTCGCCGCAGGCGGTGCGGGTGGCGAGTAAGGGGCTGGCTGAATAACGATTTGGCTGGCGGCCATTTTGGGTTTGGTTTCCTTGAATAGTTATTGCAGCGATAAGTCCAGCTTTTCTTCGCAGGCTATATGAATTGGAGGAATGTTTCCATCAATGGGAATAATGAGTTCTTTTCTGATATCGCGATAGCCATTGCGTCTAGCCATTAACGTATACTTTCCGGGTTTTAAATTCAGTGTTTTTTCACTGAATAAGTTGTAATCGGATATGCGGTTGACTTTAATCTCACTGAGATTATCCGAGGTGAGTGTGACACTAATTGTGGTTCCTGCTTTGCGGATTAACTCTGCTAATTGAGTCCGTTGTTGCTTTAAGCGTTTTCCCGCACGTTTAATTTTCTTGGCATCGTCAAGCCAGCGCTGCGCAGCAAAGCGCCCTTCTTGTGTTAGCGCCATGGGCTTGTCTAAATAGTATTGCAGTTCTGTATCGAGTTTTAAACGAGTTTCGGCGCGAATACGGCGGGCAGTGTTAGAAGCTTGGTTCTTCTCTAGTTGTGACGCCTGATTGTAGAGCTCCAGAGCTTGCTGCCATTGTTCTTTTTTTTCTGCATTCGAAGCCAGGATAAGCAGGCGTTTCAAATCTTTGGCTTCACCTTTTGCCTTGGCTTGTAAATAGGCATCTCGTGCGTTTTTTGCATCAGGGTTTAAGTCAATGGCTTTTTGGAACGCTTTCATGGCCACATCGGTGTCACCACTGCTCATGGCTTGAAAACCCAGGCTCATGGAGGTGTTGAATTGTTGGTCTTGCCGTTTTTGTTGCGTATTTAAAATTAGTTCGTCTAGCCAGTCATACTGGGTTTGTATAGCCTGTAGTTGACTCTTAGCCGTTTTTAGATCGGTGAGGGCCGTTTGGTAGTCTTTTCGCCGCGCTTTTGCTTCGGCGCTTTTTACCAGGTTAAGAATTTCTGGTAACAGCTCGGCTTCTTCTTTCCCGCTTAAAGCCTGTGGGTTTTCAGGTTGGATATTGAGTGCGGTATCAAAAGCGATGAGTGCGGCATCTGGCCTTTTATTTACCAATGCCTGTTGCCCTTGTTGAATGTTACTTTCAACAATAGTTTCACTGGTTTCGAGAAGCTCTGTAAATTGCGATAGCATTTTTTGATAGTGCTCGATAGCGCTGTCGAACTGGCGGGTTTTGTAGAGCTCGTCGCCACTTTCTGCCCACTGTAATGCTTGTTGGTATTTGTCGGCAGCCCACTGTTCTACAGACATTGCTTTTAACTGATCTCTCTTGGCTAAGGCTTCTGCCAATACCTCTTGAGCCGCCCGGCGGTTTTCTGCTTCTTGGGTGGCTTGCCAAGGCGCGGGTTCGTTGGTGGTTTGAATAGGTGCTTCTATTTCTGTGGCTTCAATCACGTCTTCAGGTGTGATTAGCGGATGTTTGTGCAGCCACCAGGGTAAAAGCACGAAAGCAAAAATAATTAGCCCGGCTAAAGACGAATATAAGGGAAAGCGGCGGGGAAGTTTAAATGTTTTTTCCCCGTCGTCTGTTGAGGTTTGTGGTTCTTGCGAGTTAGATGGTTGTTCAGGTGATGGATCAGCCGGTGGCACCATACTATTAATGACAACAGGCGCCGGCTCAATAGCCGTTGCTTGTGTCGGAGTATTCTTGTCGGCTGATTCATTTGCCATAGGTGCTGATGCTTATAATGTTTATTATTTTTTGGGGAAGGGTTAACAGGCCCTAATCTCAATACTGGGATTCTTTTAAATACATTTCTTTTAATATTTCGCGCCATTGATCGTATTGTTGTTCTACTGTGCCGCTTAGAGTAATGGTGCGATCATCCAATTCAATTACCTTTGGGTCAATCTCTGCGCTGAGGGACTCTCCCAGCTCCAATAAAGCTGCAGCGTGAAGTTTGGCTTCTGCACTTTTTTCAAAGCCACTTTTTAGGGCGTAGCCTCCGCCTACAATACCCACTTGTCCGGCACTGCGAACAGCAGCATTACTACTCCCTTGGGCAAGTACGCCCCCGAGAACAGCAGCCACGCCTGCAATGGTGCGGTTGCGGGCCTGGGTTCTTAATTTTCGTAGTTCTACCGCCTCGCTGTAAGTCTCTTTGCGCCACTGGGTGTAGGGTTTGTTCATGTCATCGGTAAAGCGTGTGTAATAGTCTTGAAGCGTGTCGATATAGAGATAATCTCGTTGACGTATTTGCTGAACCCGCATCAGTAATGGATCGCTATCTGCAGGCAATCGACTCACTTTCCATTGCCCTTGTCGATTTTTCATCAAATATTGATCGAACGCCTCAGGGGAAAAGCTTTTAGCAAAGCGCATGTTCGTTATGGCCCGTAAATGGGCTAGCCGGCGCTCGCTCATGTTCTGCTGGTATTGCAGGAGATCATTAGCAATTTCGTTATATAAGTTTTGGAAGGGATCAATTTTACGGTGAATTTCCAAACGATAAGCGTAGCGGCTCGCTTGATGTTCATAAGTTTTGGTAAACCAGGTTTGCTCGGTAGCGTCTCTTGCGCTGATGGATAATTTCAAGGTTTCGCCATCAGACTGTAATATTTTACCGGTGACAATAACATCAACGTTGATCGCCTTGCTGGGGATTACACGTACGGCTCCCCAATTACCACTGCGCTGCATGGCGCTGTTGATTTGTTGTGGAAAATACCGAGATTCTGCTTGGCGAATCTCGGCAAAAGTGAGGTCGTCGTCTTTGAGTTCGGTAATGCCTGGGTCAAACACGACAATGCCCACGTCTAATAAAAGGTGCTCTGCAGAGGTAGCGCCATTTTCTAGAGGGATGTATTGCGTTGTTTTTACTGTCGTAGAGCTACAGCCCAATAAAATGAATGGCAGGGCAAGTAGTAGTGTCAGTTGTTTCAGTGGCTGGCTTAGCAGATTGGTTTTCATTGCTTACAGCCCCTTATATTTACGGTATTCATCCCAGAGTTTTTCTCGTAATGCGGGATCTGTTTCTTTTAAAGCGGCTTCACGAATTTGCCGTGCGACTATGTCATCGTCGCTTCCGTCGGGAATATCTTTAGGAACGGACTGCCCGCTATTGCCATAATCGCCTTTACGCTGCGGGACTGGTGGGTATCCTCCGGCAGCGGCAATGGTGGCTTCATCAGAGCCCGCAGGTGGAGTGCCTCCCGCTGCTTCTGAATTCCCTGTTGAATCGGAGGGGATACCTGCACCGCCATATTCACCGGTTTCATCCAGAGTGTCGGCAGCGGTTGCCTGTGCTGCGGCTTGGGCAGCAGCCTCTTCTAGATCGCGCTCTGCAGCAGCAGCGCGGCCTTGTCGGCGAACATATTCTCGCTCGCGGAGAATCATGCTGTCGAATCCACCCATACTGTTTTCTAACGCAGCGTTAAGGTCTTCCATTGAGCCGCCTTGCTGTGGGCTAGACTGAGAGCGTTCGTTGGCGGAAGAGCTGCTTTCGCTCATTTTGTCGCTGTTGCTATCTCTACTACTGCTGGCAGTCTCTTCCGGGATTTCTTCAGATAAGTCTTCCCATTCTTCCTCCCGCTGCTCCATGGATTCTAAGGCTTCATCTAGCACCTCTAATTCTGATTCCCCTTGTTGTCGGGCGGCCTCCATGGCGTCTTCAGCATGCTTGTCTGACGGTTGCTGGCTCGGTTGTTCCTGATTAGATTGCCCCTGTTCAGACGGCCTTTGGCTAGATGGCATTGAAGAGGATGCCGGTGAAGAGGCGGTGCTGGGGCTAGGGCTTGAACTGGAGCTACTAGAACTAGAAGAGCTGCTAGAACTAGAAGAGCTGCTAGAACTAGAGGAGGGGGGCGAAGGCTGGGATTGAGAACTAGAAGGCTGAGAAGGTGTACTCATACAGGCACTAAGCACAGCGCTAAAAAGAAGTATGTAACCGGCCGTACGTAAGTGCCTCATAATGCTCTGCCTTCAAAGCGATAGCGCATCACCATATCGGCGGTAATCACTGCTTTGCCGTCTACCATTTTAGGGCGGAAGCGAAGATTTCTCAGTCGATTTCTCGCTTTGACCTTTAGCCCGATGCTGTCGACCGATTTTTCATCATCAAAGCGGATACGTTTGGCCATGCCGTAGGGGGTTACACTGAATTGCATAACCACATCCTGCGAGCTTTGATCTTTTTTGGGATTATCCAAGACAGCGTTTTCGGGCAGGTTCACAGGGCGGTCAAATAGCTCTTCCAGAGCGGTAATGTTTTTCTGCTGTTCGAGGGTTGTCCATACCTCCTTGTATAAGCGTCGTGCAGAGGCGCGCTTATCGAAAATTTGGTACCAATCTGCCAGTTTTATTAAAGCTCTTGGGTAGGCATCTGCAGGCACATCGGGGTTGTCTCTAAATAAGTCAACATTACGTTTTAGTGCCCCTAGTCCGTTGCTGTAGCTGCTTAAGATGATGTGTTCATCCCGTGCGGGTGTGGGGTGAGGTTCCGGTGAGAAAAAACTGTTTTTTACCTGTACAGGAGGTGCATTTTCTTCTCTATGAACGGCCAAATAGTAGCTGGCCAATGCCAAGCCTTCTAGGGTGGCACTTTGGCTGAGGTCATTAGGTTGGTTCTGAGAAATCGTCAAAGACAAAGAGAACAGTTTGTGAGCTGCCAGTAAGTGATTCAGCAGGTTGCCTCCTAGTTCAAAGGTATAAGCCTTGATATGCCATTGGCCGATACGTTCGAGAAGAGGGCGTAGTCGAGGGTCATTCTCACCATACTGCCGGCGTTGAAGCCAAAACAATTCTCGGTAGTGGTTTCCCACTTCTCCCCAGCGCTCCATAGCCATTAGGCTGGTGATTTTTTGTTCCACCAGTCGACTGTTGTCGTCGTGATAAATACCGTTATTGATACGGTTGAGACGATGTGCCCGGTCTAAGGTTTTTAGCGCTTCTGAGTGTTTGCCTTGTTGCTGGTAGAGCTGAGCAAGGCTATCTAATTGTTCACCTAATTGCGGGCTATAGTAATCGTAACCATCTTCTAGCTGTGAAATGCTTTTCTCAAAGGCAGAGACTTTACTTTGAAGCTGTAGTTGTAACTCTAGATTTTCGTTTGTGGGTGTTTTAGCAAAAACAGAAAGTGTGGTTACACTCAGGCATACTCCTGAGAGCAGTGTGGCAATCAGTCTGCTCTGCCCGTGAGAACTAGCAGAGCTGTGAGAGTTACGAGAGCTTAACACTATAGACCCCTTTCAATATCTATAAGTGTAGACGCTATCCCCAAATTGGCTAAGGCGGAGCGCCTATGCAACACATTAAAATGTCATAAAACATAAATGGCACAGTCACTTTTTTGATAACAGAAATTTCCAGAGGTTCAATAGCTTAAAGCAATAAAGACAGTAGTCTGTCATGTGAACTGCACCACATTAGGGAGGTTTTTAGGTGGGTTTTTATGCAAGATTGAGATGATAGGATGGTATGTCGTGATTGGTCGCGAACGGCCTTGAAAATAGCGTTATTTGCCAGAAACTGACGCTGGCCTCTTGGAGTAGAAAAGTATGACAGATTCACTCGCCAATATAACGCTTGCGCTTATTGGCTTTAAGTGTTGTTAGGTCGGCAATAAATAAACCATCCACGCAGTCAGCAAAGTCTGGGTCGATATTAAAGGCTAATAATTGGAATCCGCCTTTTTCAAACAATGCTGCGTATTGCTTAAATAATACGGGTAGCTTCACGCCTTCTTCTGCAAATTTTTCTTGTAGATAGCTGAAACCTTCTTCGCGGCTCATGTGTAGGAATATTTTGGAAAGATTTTGCTGTGCTTCAATATCTAGCAGGTATGGTCGCTTGGCCGATGCAAGTACCTCCGGTGCTGCATAGTAATGTTGGTAGTAATACACCAGTAAATTCTTCAGCTCTCGAGAATAATCGGCGCTCATGCTGACAGGGCCAATGAGATAGCGCACATTGGAGTTGTGGCGAAGATAAGCGCCAATGCCTTGCCATAGGTAATCCAGGCTGGCTTTCCCCCAGTATTTAGCGTTCACAAAGCTTCTGCCTAGCTCTAATCCCTGTTCTAAATAGGGAGTTAAGGCCTTGTGATAATGGAAGAGTTCGGCGGTATAGAGGCTCTCGATACCTTCTTCAGCAACCGTTCGAAAGGCTTCGCCAATGCGATAGGAGCCTGCGATATCTAGGGACTCTTCATCCCATAATACCAAGTGGCGGTAATCCTGATCGTAGCGATCAAGGTCTCGCTTGTTACCTGTGCCTTCACCCACTTTCCGGAAAGTCAGCTCCCTTAAACGGCCAATTTCACGTATCACACTGGAATCGTCACGGTAGTCGCAAAGAAAGATACGATTATTATCTCGAGTGGTGCCCAAGTGTTCAGACTGTTTCAGCTCATTTTTTAAGAGTTGACGCTCTTCCGGGTGAGCAATGGTTTTCTCCGTAATAAACAGTCTTTTTCGATTCTTACGAAGTTTATATAAGTGTTTTTTCAAGCGTTTAATCAGTGCTTGATCGGAAATATTCTTCGCTTCAGTTTTACTATCCAGTGCTGAGGGGGGAATAGGCTCTCCTACCTTAAAGCGAATCTCGCCACTGCGTTTGTTAAACATTTCATGGGCGAGTAGTGCTGTCCCTAAAGGTTTCAGCATTATAGATGCGCTGTAGAACAGTAAGGAGTTTTGTGCTTCTACAAAAATAGGCAGAATAGACGATTGAGTTTTGCGGGCGAAGCTTAAAAATCCGCTATGCCATTTACCATCGCGAATGCCTTGCGGTGAAACTCGAGAAACTTCACCGGCAGGGAAGATAATCACGGCTTCGTCGTTGTTCAAACTTTCTAAGATACGCTTATAGCTCTTGCGATGGCCGCCGCCCTTCATATTATCTAGCGGTAGTAGTAGTGAATGCAAAGGCTCAAAGGCCATGAGCATATCGTTGGCAATAATCTTAACGTCTCTGCGAACTTCGCTAATCAGTCGTAACAGTGCCAAACCGTCTAATGAGCCAATAGGGTGGTTGGCAATAATGACTACGCGGCCACTGGCGGGAATATTGGCTTTTGATTTGGAAGAGGCACTGTAACTGAAATTGAAGTAGTCAAAAATGCGATCAATAAAATCAAAATTGACAGTGCCCTGATGTGCTTCTAGAAAAAGATTAATTTCTTGCTCATGGGTCAGCTTGCGCAATACCGAAATTGTCGAATTCTTAATAAGTGCAGGTTTTCTCTCTAGGCTGGGAAACTTCTCAATAACAGACTTTTCAATATTGATCATGAGCTGGTGCCTTTTGATAGGTATTAAAAACACAGTACCAAGGGTACATAACAGCTATGCGACAGAAATATTTCAGCTCTATGACACAGTCATAAAATCGTTTTACAAACGTCATCAGCGTATTAAAAAACCGTCACTGAAAAGTCATAGGAATACCCTAATCTCGATGAGTAGAAAAAGACAAAATGCTCTGCCAGCTTAGAAGGGTGACTAACCGTGAACCAAGTACTGCCTTTTACTAATGAAAGAAAAGCATTCACCGAGTGTTTTACTCGTTCTCCAGAAGGGGGCAGCACAAAAGAAAATAGAACCATTTGCATTTCAGATGTTCATTTAGGCACAAAGGATTGTAAGGCAGAGCAGTTAGATTATTTTTTAAAAAAGCATGACTGCGATACCCTCTATCTGGTGGGGGATATTGTGGACGGCTGGCAAATCAGCAAGAAAATCCACTGGGACAGAAGCTACACAAAATTAGTTCGGCGGCTATTAAAACTCGCCAAATCAGGAACGACTATTTATTACATTACGGGGAATCACGATGAATTTTTACGGCGCTTTACTAATAATAATTTTGATAACATCCATATCCTTAATCGCCACGTCTACCACAATGCCGACCACCGAAAACTCCTAATCCTCCACGGCGATCAATTCGACGGCGTTGCTCGTTGTCATGGCCTGCTCAAATTTGTAGGCGATAAAGGCTACGATGTTCTTATGGGGCTAAGCCGGCTCTACAATCGTATTCGTCATGCTTTTGGTCACGACTACTGGTCACTCTCCAGCTTTGTAAAGCAACGAATCCCTCGAGCCAATCGCTATATTCACGATTACGAACACGGTGCTGCCCTGGCTTGTAAGAAACAAGGCTACGACGGTATTGTTTGCGGCCATATCCATCATCCCGCCATCAAAAAAATCGAAGGGGTGGATTACTACAACACCGGCGACTGGGTAGAAAGCTGCACTGCGCTCATGGAAGATCAGGTCGGAAATATCACATTGAAATACTGGTTTAAAGAGCCGAAACAACAAAATAAAGATTTTGTTCAAAAAAATCGTGAAGCTAGAGTGGCTTAAGGTCTCTTAATATTAGTGATGAAGCCGAAAAGCTTCGGTATTAAGGCGTGATTATTTTGTTGCCCGCCGTTTTACGAATTCTGCTCTAGAAGTCTGGCCTTGAGAGTTGAGTATTCTAACCCTGCTACATAATCAAAAAGCGCTTTATAATTTGAATCTGGGTCTAGCAGTTGGTCCTGAGAAAATTCGCCGTAGTTAATTTGATTGAATATCAGTGAAATCTCCGTCGGAACATCAGTTTGTAAGCTATTTTTTAGTTGTAGTGCCAAGCGTTCCATGGTCCATCCTGGGGGATGCTTATATCCCGTATTTGCTATAAGTGCGGCAATGCCGCTGAGATATATTTCTGGCAGCAAGTGGGGCTCTTTATTTTTACTATTAGCGCGTATTTGCTGGCAAATTCTTTTTGCCTCCCAGCGAGGCCGATAGTGGATCCAAGAAATTCGTAGAATACCTCCCAGTGCGATCAGTGTAAGAATCCACTTCCAGCCTGTTATGATGAGTAATTTAATATACCCGCCGATCCAGCTAACCAGTAAATAGAAACTTTGCCATAACGAACCTAGTATACCCGTCAGAGAAATCTCGTCACTTTCTCCCAGTACTTCTTGTAGTCGTTGAATGCGTTCGACGTATTCATTAATTTGTTCTGCAGACAATGCCTGTTTTTTTTCAGGCATAGGTCCGTCGTAATATCCAGTGGGTTCTAGTTCAACCCAGCCAATATCATCGACCCATGCCTCTACCCAAGCATGTCCATCCAAAGCATAAATATCATAGTAGCCTGTTAAAGGGTTTTGGTTGGTGGCGGAAAAACCCGTTACTAAGCGTGCTGGAATACCTTGTGTACGAAGCATCATAGCGAGTGCGCTAGCAAAATATTCACAATGACCTTTTTTGGATTCAAACAAAAACTTTGATAGTGGAGTTTGATTTTGCGATGTAAATACAGAATTCAGGTCGTACTTATATTCGCTTCGTAGATGCTGCTCTAAGCGAATCGCCTTTTCAAGATCACTGTTTACCTGGGATGTAATTTTTGAAGCCAGCTCAGTAATTCTTGGGTCAAAATCATCTGGTATTTGGTGATAGCCGGGTAAATCGACAAAATCAGTTTCTGCAAAGCTTCTGCCATGGCTTACCCATCGCATGGATTTTGCTGCGTAGTGTGTTCCTGATCTAAGGGGAGCTGGTGAGAATAGCTGCCCGAAGCCATCAACACCAACGACGGATCCAGGGAAGTGAATACTCATGGGGACTGCCGCTGCGGCAATATAATCTCCTAGATGAGATTCAACGATAATTTCATAGGATTCTAAAGTTGCACCTTCAGGTAATGGATGGTCTTTGAGGGTAATTCCACCTCTCTGATTTTTAATTTTTTGCAGTTGTTCTGCAGATGATGACCAACGAATGCCATCGAAGCGGTCAAATATTCGGGCTCGGAGATACATGGGGGTGTCTGCGCGCATGCGAGCGATTATGATGTTTTCGAAGCGATCATTTTGTGGGTCGGGATTATTAATATCAAAAGAGGTGTCAAAACCTTTGTAATTAAATTGATCGGAGCTATTTTTCGTGTTCGAATGATCAGTATCTTCTGTCGGTCTTGAGTTCTCAGAAATTGTGTTTTCGCCTTCAGGGATTGAGTCAGAATTGGTATTCGAATGTGACTCGTCTTCTGCCTCATCGGTATTGGCTGTATTTTGTAAATGTTCTTCAGCCTTATTTGTGGCCGACTCTACATCGGTATTTTTTTCTGCTTCATCTTCCCAGGCTTCATTAATATAAAAATGCTCGGAATTCGGCTGGGCACCCAAGTTTCCAGCCGGGAATCTAGGCAGCAATAGATAAATAAGAACAGCTAAACCAATTAACAACAGGTTTGCCCGAAGGCGGTCATGCCGATTCCAATTGATTTTTGATGAATCGTTTTTTCGTTGTTCAATAAAGGCATAGCCTAGACTAAAACTAATAACGGAAGCGTACAGGAGAAAGAATACAAGATACGAACCCGTTTTAGATTCAGCCGACCCCACTGCAATGCCTGAAAATGTAATGGCCGTACCTACGTAATAGCGACGGTAATCATGAGTTTGAAAGTTCAAAGCAAAGAGGGCGAAACCGCTAAATATCAATAAAGCTGGGAGTAGACCTGTTAATAGGATTAATAAAATAAATGAGACCAATCCAGCAGAGGCAATTTGTTCTGACAGCCTTAAATACGGGTTTCCTTCTTCATCGACTTTACTGGTCATAGACAAGCTGATGAAACTGCCTATGCTGAAAAAAAGACCTAACGCTAATGAAGTCATTATCCCTAAATAGGCAAAAGAAACTGCTGCCGCAGAGACCCCTTGGGTTAAGCTGTACCAGAAAATGACTGTTGCAGAATTAAATTTCATTGAAATAGTCGATCTAAATCCATCGATGAATATACAGGCCATATCAGTCTTGTACCCAAATCTTTGGGGCGGGTGAGCGCAGGCTTATGCAAAGGGTTGCGAAAGCTTTTTTCATCCATTTCTAGATCGATATGGGTAATGTGGGCGGGAAATTCAGGGAGCTGCTCGTCGCTATTCAATCTAAACCCCGTTAAGAGATTTGCCTGAGGGAAGCGTGCTTGTCCTTGCTCCAATAAATGACAACTACTTAATGTGCCTGTTGGAGTTAACCGAGCCAGTAGTTCATATGCCCCGTGAAAGTCAGCGGTAAAGGCAGGTATTATCATGTCGTGCCACTCACCATCTTCTGCAACTAAGAAACATTGCATTCCCTCTCGGGCGGCGTAATGAATCATAGAGGCGGCAATAGATATTGCGAACTCCAGCGTTGAGTGGGTGCCTTCTCCAACATTAAAGGTAGGTCGGCAATCAATAGCAACAAGAAGGGCGGGCCTATCAGAATGCTCGTATTCTTTAACCACTAAGGTGTTGTGGCGTGCTGAGGCTGCCCAATGCACTCGGCTTAGTTCATCACCGTGTCGGTATTCTCGAATAGCTGTGAATTCGTCTCTCCCTCCTTGCCGTTTAATGGGAAGTTCATCTGCCGTTGTGGAGTCGGCTATGGCTGGTGAGGGAATTCTTACTAGCTCATGTATTTTAGGGAATACCAATATCTCTAGAGGGGGGCTAGGTACCTTGTGGTGGTAGTGAAATACCCCAAAAGGGTAGGCAGACATGAGCTCAAGTTGGTTCAGAGAATAGCAACCACGGAGTTCACAGAAAAAAGTTAAGTCGGCAGAAGTATTTTTTTGTATTTCCGTGAAGAAGAGGAAATTATTATTTTCAGAGTTACAGAAGGGAAGCTGATCTCGTAACTCTATATGGTATCGATTTCCTGGAGCCGATAGGTTATAGCGAATAGTGCCTTGACTGCCTACAGTGAAATCACCAATAGGTTTTCTTTCAATGCGAATACCTCTAAGTTGAAAATGCGGTAATACGTAAGAAAGAAGCAGAAGTGCTAGCAGTAAGGAAAATAAACCATACAGCAGCGCTAGCCCTCGGTTCCATGCGGAAAAAAAGCTGACGATGGCTAAGAACCATAGAACTCGATGCAAATTTATCCAGCGTTGTAAGTGCTCAATAGTGTTCTCGGATAATCGCTTATTGGTAAATAACTCGTCAGTCATGTGGACTCACTTGTTAATCATTCAGAGTCAATAGTAAGCTCAGAGGGCTTGCTATTATCTTGCGGTGAGTTTCTCTGACGTTGTGCCGCTTTAGGCATAGCTGGTACTGGAATTTCACTAATGATTTCATCGAGAATCTTTTCAGTATTGTCGCTACCACTACGCAATAGAATTCGATGCCCAAGTACGGGTTTACATAAAGCTTGTACCATTTGTGGTGTCACGAAGTGAGTACCAGAAATTAACGCCTCTGCTTGCGCAGCCTTCATGAGAGCAATTGAACCTCGAGGGCTCGAACCTAAACGAATTTTGGTATGGTCTCGGGTAGCTTGTACCAATGTGGCAATGTATTTGACGATACTATCGTCGAGTCTGATTTGATCAACGGCTGTTTGAAGCTTGAGTAAATTATCTTCATTCAGAACCGGGGATATGGTGCTTTCAGGGCTACTTTGTTGATTTAGCATCATAATGCGGGTTTCATCTTCAAGGCTCGGGTAGCCTAAAGAGATCCGCATAAAAAAGCGGTCTAATTGTGCCTCTGGTAAAGGGTAGGTTCCACTGAATTCAATAGGGTTTTGTGTTGCGATAACCAAAAAACTTTTGGGAAGTGGCCTTGTTTTACGGTCAACGGTCACGGTGCGCTCAGCCATGGCTTCAAGTAAGGCCGACTGTGTGCGGGGCGATGTACGGTTAATCTCATCGGCTAATAAAATATTTGTGAAAAGTGGCCCAGGTATAAAGCGAAAACCTTTGGCTTCTTGATCGAAAATACTCACACCTGTGATGTCAGCAGGGAGCAGGTCTGGGGTGCATTGAATGCGTTTAAAGTTAAGAGACAAGCTTCCGGCTAGTACTTTTGCCAAGGTTGTTTTACCCAGACCAGGAGCATCTTCAAGAAGTATATGGCCTCTGCACAATAGTGAGATAAGCACTTGGCGCAGAGTGTCGGGCTTGCCAACGATTCCTTTTCCCCATTGCTGTTGAACTTTATTGAGAATGTCCATCGCTGAGGCAATAAAGTCCTTGTCCATATTTTCCCCTTATATTGATTAGGCCCATTGTTATGGGCCAATGGCATAGTGTTGTAGTTATTTGATGTAGCTAGATTTTTGAGTTAGCCAAGATGAATTTGGTGATAAATAAGACTATACCACTGATTACGAAATCGCCATGGCGAATTGGGTAAGTGAGGTCAGGTTGGTCTTCTCTCACTTATCATGCAGGTATATCTAGCCGAATTAATGCTGAGGCTCTTATAGGCCCCGTCATACCAGTCTCTGGCTGGTATCAAGTCAGTATAGATATGCTACTCTATTGTGTATTAGTGGAGTTAGGCTTCGCCTGATATAACTTTTAGCTGTGAGGTGGTGGTAGTGTGCTTATTAAGGTCGGTTTCAATATTGATAGCGGTAATGATGTCAGCGCATGTGGCTGCAAATAATGATAAGTTTTCATATTCAGCCCCTTTTTTTAAGCATGAAAAGTATGTAGGCGGAGAATTTCAGCCATCGACTAGGCCTACTCACTGTCCGGATGGATCAAAATTAGTCGTTTCAGACTTTGGTTTTTTTGACCATGAGAGGGATACAGATGCGGTTTCATGTATCTATGCTAGTGATCAGTATCAACTTGTTATTGAGCATTCTTGGGAAGGAGATTCAAAAATTTCAGAATATTCAACAATTGATGATAAGCGTTTTGGACCATTTGTTAGTCGATCTAAGAAGTTTGACCTTAATGTGGTTAAAGAATATTGCGATGATAAAATTATCAGATATGAAATCTATTCTAAAAATAATGAAATCATCATGGTTTCATTACATATGGATGGTGAGAAGAGTCCGTCAGTTATTTTAGATGTAAATAATCCTAGTAATAGTAAAAATATAAGTAAGCTATCAAAGTTTACGCCCTGTAATTATGAAAAATTTGGGATTAAAAATAAAACATTTAATAAGTGGTTGATGAGAGATTGGCATCCATTAAAAAATAATTAATGGAGTGAAGTGGATAGGCGCTATTTGAAAGAAAGGCCAGTTTTCTGAAGAAGGAAGCTGGCTTTTTTGCATTTTAGGCATGGATATTTTAACTTGTTGATCTAGATGCTAAAAGCCTAGATTTTAGGCGAAATTATCCAGAGGTTATTTGAATATTTAGATTAATCATTTTTTCTAAATCTCCGACGCACAATCTTTCCAAATTGTTGGCTGTTGGTAAGCTATTCATCTATGGGGATATTGAGCCAAATGGGTATAGGTGGGAGCTTGTTGGGAATATGGCCTCGCTTATCGTCATCGAATGATCTTTCCTGTCCAAACGACGAATTGTAGGTAGTCACTGAGAGAAAATAAAATTCCAGAATGCAAAATCAACCAGTGTTGAATAACTTTTTCGTCAGAGTATTTCTTCGTTGAATTCAGCTTTACGACCAAGTGATAGTGATTGCTCATCAGCGTATAGCTGCAGTGATACTAAGGAGTATCTTCTACTGCGATTTGTGTATGGAGGGGTTTAGGTATGAGTATCTGTTCTCAATTATTTAGACTGTTTAGATATACAGTGTATTGCGTGTAAAGCAATGTTTCTCCTCCATTATGATGCCACTGATGTTTGTGATTTAGGGAGCGTTAAATTTCATATTGATCGGATTGCACCGTTGTCGTTGGCTGTTTGATCCTTTCGAGGACCGTTACAGGTATTATGATTCTTTGTTTTTCATTCTATGCTTAGCGTTGTGGAAGGTTCATAATGAGCAGGTTTTTTAGAGAAAAACCTCTTTTATCGGTATCTGAGCACAAATTTATGCAGAACGATCTTTCAACCCGCCTCAATAAATACATCAGTGATAGCGGTATCTGCTCCAGAAGGGAGGCAGATCGCTTTATTGAGCAAGGTAATGTGTTCAAAAAAATAAGGTGGACAGGCACCGCTTGAGAGAAATTAAAGGGGTGGCCACGTTCAAGGTACCTTTTTTGTATTTTAGAGATATATATTTTAGTTTGTTGATCTAGGTGCAGGAGTTACGAATTTCAGGCGGATTGATCCTGAGGACTTTAAGTGTTGGCGCTAGGCAGCTTTTCTAAACCGCCGATGTACAATCTTTTCAAATTGTTGGCTGTTGGTAAGCCATTCTTCGATAGGGATATTTAGACGAGTGAGTATAGGTGGGAGCTTATTGGAAATATGTCCTCGCTTATCGTCGCGAATAATTTTCCCTGTCCAGTCGACGAGTTGCAGATAGTCACTGAGGGAAAATAAGATTCCGGATTGTCGTTGATTAACGACGTTATCTTCAAAGGCCGCTAATGGCTTTATGGGGATAAGAAAATCACTACAGAGGTTTTGTTCCGCAATGGCTTCTGCTAGATTAAATTCGGGAGCGATACGTTCTTTGATACTGGTGTGATCCGACTCTTCTGGAGTATCAGCCATGAAGGCCCTAATGGGGTTTAAATCTACATAGGCCATACAAGACAGTAAGGCTTCTTCTGTGAGTAGAGGGTGACACTTAAACCTGGATTCCCAGAAATGCCCCGTACAGTTATCTTCCGCGTTAGCCATTCTAGCGATAGGCTCGTTTAAGCATTTCATAAACCAGCTAAGGTCTTGTAAACGCTTTCGCCATATAGCGACGATATCTTGAATGGTGTTGAGCTCTGCTTGGCTGAGTGCTTCACCTTTATTAAATCGCTGAATCAGTAATGGGCCTTTATGCAAAATCAGCCAGTGCTGAATAACCTTTTCGTCAGACCAATCTTTCGTTGAATCTAACTTCACGACGATATGGTAGTGATTGCTCATCACCGCATAGCTGCAGATATCGATAGCAAAGATAGAGGAGAGTATTCGAATTCGATCTTCAATCCATTGTCGGCGATGTTCATAAGAGTTGCCGTTGTTATCAGTGCCGCACAGAAAGGCTCGACGTACACAGCGAGATATGCAGTGATAATAGCGAGTATCTTCAACAGCAATTTGTGTGTGGCGAGGTTTAGGCATGAGTATCCGTTCTCAATTCTTTTGCCTGTTTAAATATACAGTATTTGGTTTGTATGTAAAGTTTATGGGTGAGATAGGTAACGATAATTCATAAATACTATTAAGACTCAAAAAAGCGGGCCGTTTGCATTGCTGTCCCATAGTTTTGGACCGTTCATAAGAAAAGCCTGATTCAATTGGTAAAATGGAGTTGCGACACTTCAATAACACCAAGGGAATCAGGCTTTGTCACATTCTAACACCGCACTCCAATTAAAGGGGTCAGAGCCCTTTTAGGTTTAGTACTTTCCCCTGATGTCAAGTTGTTTGTAATTTGGTAGTCTACTCGGGTTTATAACTATTACTTCAAGGAAGAAGTTATGCCCCGCAAATCCCGTTTCTATTTACCGAATATCCCCGTTCATATTGTTCAGCGTGGTCAGTCTCGTGATCCTGTTTTCTTTGAGGCTCAAGATTATGCCACTTATGCTTATTGGGTGTCTGAAGCCGCAAAACGTTACAACGTTTCCGTTCATGCTTTTGTATTAATGACAAACCATATCCACTTACTGATTACACCTTTAGATGGTGATAGCGTTAGCCGGTTTATGCAATTTATTGGGCGTCGATATGTGCCTTATATTAATCACAAATATGGACGGAGTGGCTCAATTTGGGAGGGGCGATATAAAGCGAGTCTTGTTCAAGCTGAAGAGTACTTTCTAACGGTTATGCGATATATAGAACTAAACCCAGTTAGAGCGGGTATGGTGGCGTCACCAGGTCATTATCGTTGGTCAAGCTTTTGCCACAATATCGGTGTACGCGATATAGGTTTTATCGATTTTCATGAGGCTTATGAGCAGTTAGGGCGAACCAAAGAAGCGCGATGTAGGGCTTATGGGGAATTGTTTTCAGTTCATATTGATGGCGCTTCAATGAGGTGTATTTCGGAGGCTTGGCAAAGTGGTACTCCGCTGGGTAACGAATACTTTAAAGATAAAATCGAGAAACAATTATCAAAAAAAGTAGGGCAGGCCCGTAGAGGCCGTCCTATGAAAAGTAAATAAGGGCTCTGACCCCTTATTTCCGATCAATATAATGCAAAGTTCCTTCTTAGGGATAGGTATGTTCTCTGGTGGGTATTATGCAGCATCTCGTTCCAATAGTGCTGAGCGAGCGGTTAGAGCCTTGACGCCTTGGCGAGGGCTTGCTGCTGTTTCAACTTTAGATCCTATCATTGAGCATTATGGAGGAGTGGCATCCAAATACAGAGTTATCAATGGAGTGGCTGGCCCATTGGGGACGTTGTTCAGTGTGGTTCCATTTAGGTATAATATTTATCATGGCAATAAGAAAGCTGCCGCTTGGAATGCTGCTGATGGTGATATGGGTGTTGTTTCTGTGCCTATGCCTTTAGTTGGTTTGAGTTACTTTGGTCTTAGAGTGGTAAGTGAGTTTGTAACTCCGGGAAGTCAAGCTGCATTGCAAAAAATGAATAGTGTTGTGCCGTCGTATCCTTTTTGATAATAAATATTTAATTGGAGTTTTTTTTGCGTAGTCTGATTAAGAAAGTATTGTTTTTTCGGGAAAGTATTTTTTATTTTTCTTTTGATGCATATCGAGTCCATAGAGGAGGTGGAGATAGTATCAGTGCATCAATATTTGTTGCCATCATTGATGTGTTTTTGGTGGTTCCACTGCTTTTCTTTTTTGATGATTTATTTAAGTTTGGGCTGCTTTCAAAAGATAGTAGCCATGTGGGTATTGTTTTTATTGTTGTTCCTGTGTTTTTCTCTATTTTTGAGGTTTATTTATTTAATTTAAAGGGGAGAGCATTACAAATAATTCAGCGTTTTGATGGGTTGAGTGAAGATGATGTAAGGCGTATTAGATGTTTAACAATTTTGTTTTGTGGTGCAGTGATATTGGGGACGTCAATGATTTTAAGCGTTACAGGGTTAGTAAAAGGTAAATAAGACGGAATAGAAATAAGACGGACAGGCACCGTTTGAGAGAAAGGTCAGTTTTCTGATGAGGAAGTCTGGCTTTTTTGCGTTTTAGGGAAGGGTGTTTTGACTTGTTGATCTAGGCGCTGGAATTACGAATTTTAGGCAGACTGATCCTGAGGACTTGAAGTATTGGCGCTAGGCTGCTTTTCTAAATCGCCGATGCACAATCTTTTCAAATTGTTGGCTGTTGATAAGCCATTCTTCGATAGGAATATTGAGGCGAGTGAGTATAGGTGGGAGTTTATTGGAAATGTGGCCTCGCTTATCGTCGCGAATAATCTTTCCTGTCCAATCGACGAGTTGTAGATAGTCGCTGAGAGAAAATAAGATTCCGGTTTGCTCTTGGTGAGTCACGTTATCTTCAAAAGCCGCTAATGGCTTTATGGGAATCAAAAAATCACTACAGCAATTTTGCTCGGCAATGGCTTCTGAAAGATTAAATTCGGGAGCGATACGCTCTTTGATACTGGTATGATCCGACTCTTCTGGTGTATCAGCCATGCAGGCCCGAATCGGGTTTAAATCTACATAGGCCATACAAGACAGTAAGGCTTCTTCTGTGAGTAAGGGATGGCATTTGAATCTCGACTCCCAGAAGTGCCCCGTACAGTTATCTTCCGCGTTGGCCATTCTGGCTATGGGTTCGTTTAAGCATTTCATAAACCAACTAAGGTCTTGTAAGCGCTTTCGCCATACGGCGACGATATCTTGAACAGTATTGAGCTCTGCTTGGGTGAGTACTTCGCCTTTACTGAAGCGCTGAATCAATAACGGCCCTTTATGCAAAATCAACCAGTGCTGAATAACCTTTTCGTCAGACCACTCTTCTGTTGAGCCTAGTTTAACGACCACGTGGTAGTGGTTACTCATCACGGCATAGCTGCAGATATCGATGGCAAAGATGGAGGAGAGTATCCGAATTCGATCTTCAACCCATTGACGGCGATGTTCATAAGAGTTGCCGTTGCTGTCTGTTCCACATAGAAAGGCCCTGCGTACACAGCGAGAGATGCAGTGATAATAAGGAGTATCTTCTATTGCGATTTGTGTGTGGCGGGGTTTAGGCATGAGTATCCGTTCTCAATTCTTTCGGCTGTTTAAATATACAGTGTTTTATAGGTAAAGCAATATTTCTCCTCCATTATGAGGCCGCTAGATATTTGTGATTTGGGGGTTTAGGGGATTAGGGAGCGTTAAATTTCATTCTATGCTTAGCGTTGTGGAAGGTTCATAATGCGCAGGTTTTAGAGAAAACCTCATCTAGCGATATCTGAGCACAAATTTATGCAGAACGATCTTTCAACCCGCCTCAATAAATACATCAGTGATAGCGGTATCTGCTCCAGAAGGGAGGCAGATCGCTTTATTGAGCAAGGTAATGTGTTCATTAATGGAAAGCGGGCAAACATCGGGGATAGAGTGTTTGCTGGAGATTTGGTGAGGGTGAATGGACAGGAAATTGAGCCTCAAGATGCTGATGATTTTATTTTCATCGCTTTTAATAAGCCTGTTGGCATTGTAAGCACTACTGAGCGTACAGAAAGAAATAACATTGTTGATTACATAAAGCACAGTACGCGCATTTTTCCCATTGGGCGATTGGATAAAGATTCACAAGGATTGATATTTCTCACCAGTAACGGTGACTTGGTTAATAAAATATTACGTGCGGGCAATAAGCACGAGAAAGAGTATCTTGTGACGGTGAATAAACCGATACGAGATGACTTTATTGCTGGGATGGGTGCTGGTGTGCCTATGCTTGGAGTGATCACCAAGAAGTGCAACGTGGTTAAAGAGTCCAAGTTTGTTTTTAGAATCACCTTGGTCCAGGGGTTGAATCGCCAAATTCGTCGCATGTGTGAACACTTTGGCTACGAAGTGGTGGAGCTTAACCGTGTTCGGATTATGCATGTCGGTTTAAAAGGTTTACCGGTCGGTGAGTGGCGAGATTTAACACAGAAGGAGTTAGCGGTTTTATTGGATGCGGTTAAGGATTCAAAGTCGGAGGCTTCTTCTAGGGCTAGAAAGTCTCAGGGATCATCGAAGCCCCATCAACGTAAAGCGAAAGTACATACATCCAAGATAGATAATTCAGCATCTAAGAAAGCGCGCAAGCCATCGAAACAGGGTAAATCGTCGAAATCAGAGAAGTCATCGAAATTAGAGAAACCCGCTAAATTATCCAAGAAAGCGAAGTCTCCGAAAGGATCTAAGTCGGCAAGGCCTACATCAGGCCGGGGACAGGCACCTAAAAAGACTTCGAATAACAAGTCATCACCCAATCGTTCAAGTAGAAGACGCTAGAATAGAAAAAGTTCAAAGGGGTAGGTTGAATCTTCCTCTTTTGATAATGGATGGCTTTACTAAGCCTATAGATTTCAAAGTGATAAAGGACATTGGTCACAATAATATTACGGATAGTCCATTTTATAATTTGCTTTTGAATCGGAAGACCGTTAAGAATGAAAAAAGTAGCCTTGTTTGTCGATGTTCAAAACATCTATTACACAACCAAAAATATCTATGGTCGGCATTTTGACTATAACAAATTCTGGGCTAAAGCCACTGAAAATAGGATTGTTGAGCAGGCGTTTGCTTATGCTATTGATCGTGGTGATGAAAAGCAGAAGCAATTTCAAAACATTTTAAGAGCCATCGGTTTTGACGTTAAGCTTAAGCCGTTTATTCAGCGGTCTGATGGTTCCGCTAAGGGAGATTGGGATGTGGGAATTACCATCGATATGCTGGAGTGTTGTCACGACGCTGATGTTGTTGTGCTGGCTTCGGGGGATGGTGATTTCGATATTTTGATTGAAAAAATATGCTCTAAATATGGCATTCCAGTAGAAGTGTATGGGGTTAAACAATTAACTTCTTTGTCGTTAATACAAGCAGCAACTACTTATCATGCTATTGAAGATTCATTGCTATTGTGAGTACTTAAAAAATAAGCACGCTTCAAAGGCCAGTTTTCAGAGATGCTAAGTTATTTTTTATATTGTGTATAAAGGTATTTCGGCGTATCTAGTTAGGTGTTGGAAATAGAAAGTTCAAAAAAAGTAAAGTGCTTTGTTGGAGTTGATGATTTTAAACTCCAAAAAAAACCCGGCTAATTAGCCGGGTTTTTTTTGTGCTTATTGCTTTCCCTATTAGTTAGGGCAGCTACCTACATGCCATACACCAGGTTCACTGTCGAATTGGTGAAGTGGGGTTGGGGTAGTAGACCAAACATATGGGATGTTTTCGCCGCTACCGGTAGCGTAGTAGTAAGTGCTGAACCATACAGTTTCAGTGTATGCACGGCCTGCGTTTACGTGCTCAGAGCGGGTAGTACTTACAGTGGTACAGGTTGGAACAACTACGGCTTCTACAATCACTATACGTGTTGCCGTTGTTTCGTTACCAGCATTGTCAGATACAGTGTAAGTACAGTTGTAGTCGTCGCGAGGGATGCTGGTGTTTACATTACACACGATAGTCATTCTGCTAGTGATGTTACCGTCCACGTTATCCTGTGCCGTTGCGCCTGGGTCGATAAAGTTAGCGTCTTGGTTCAGAGTAAGTGGGTTGTCACCGAGAATGGTAATAACAGGCGGTACGTTGTCGGTGTTGTCTGTTACATTCACGTCACGAGTAGCGCTCGCAGGATTGCCCGCTGAGTCGGTTACGCTGTAAGTACACTGGTATGAGCCTTCAATTGCAGTATTCACATTACAGTTAGCAACGATACTTGCAGTGAGGTCGCCATCCACGTCGTCCTGAGCATTCGCACCTGGGTCAACGAAGTTACTGTCCAGATTAACAGTCATTGGGTTAGCGCCGATGATGGTGATCACAGGAGGCGCATCTGCAACAACATTTACAGTGCGAGTTTTCTCGTCAGCCGCTAGACCTTCGGAGTCGCTAACATTGTAAGTACACTGGTAAGTACCAATAGTGTTGGCATTTACATTACAGCTAGCCGCGATGCTGGCAGTGATGTCGCCGTCTTCGTTGTCATCTGCAGTTGCACCTGGGTCAACGAAAGTGCTGCCTACGGTAATGCTCATTGGGTTAGGGTCAGTAACGGTAATCTCTGGCTTTTGGTTGATTACTTCAGAAGAAGGAATCTCCAACAGCATAAAGCGAACGGTTACACGAGCCTGAGGCTTAAATACATCTTTCTGGTCGCCTTTAAAGTACAGAGCAGAAGATGTAGAGCCTTCGTCAATTGCTGAGTCATCTAGTGCAATTTCAACAACAGACAGGTCGTTACCAAAGCCGTGGTAGGTTACATCACCGCGACCAGCCCATGGGTGACCGGCATAGGTGTCGCCAGATGCGTCAGCTATGTCTTCGTTGGTTACTGGCGTGATGTTATCCGCTGGAGTGTCTTCACCTTCGTAAAGGTTAGGGAACTCAGTAAAGGTATCGGTACCGCTTTGGAATAGAGTCCACTCGTTACCACGTAGAGACTGACCGTTAGTGCCTTGAGTGCTGACTACGTTCCAAGGGCCATTGGTGCTGTCGCGGTGTAGAGGGTCGTCCCAAGTGACTTCTGGGTCAACCAGAGTGTAGCTCCAGAACTCACCAGATTTGTTGGTTGGGTTGGCTTGAGCCAGGTTGAAAGAACCACCGCAGCCACAAGTACAGTATGGCGTACCTGGAGTTGCAGTACCCGCTGGGTTACCGGTTTGGCCCATCAAGTAAACTTTTGCCCCTTTCGCCATTGGGGCGTGGTTGTCGAAGGATACTTTAGGACGGTTCCAAACACCTTTGTGGAACCAGATGTAGTCCCAAGCGCGAACGATGTCGTCTTTCAGAATGAGTTGCTTGCTTTCTTCGTTTGCATCTTCATAGATAACAACCAAGCCCCAGTTAGCAGCACCCAGACACGAGTTGTACAAGGTTGTACCAGCGTCGTTACCGCCATTGCGGGAAGAGTTGTTTACATCTACGTCGAGCTCTTCAGGCGCGCTAACGTCAAACGTGAGGTTACCTGATTTACCTTGAAGAAGATCAGTAATATCTAAACGGTTACTCCAGAAGGTAGTAGAAGTCCCTTGAAGCGTACCAAATGATGCGTTGAATACGTCGTCGCCGATCAGAGCTTGAGAGCCTACTTCCGTTTGGTGAGCCGGCTGACGATTGGAGGCATCGAAAGTACCTTGGTTTACACCGTTAATGGAGAAGCTAAGGCCGTTGTTCTCAACGTCGGACTGATTGTTTAGGCCGTCAGCGGTAAAGTCGCCACTGGTGAAGCTGTCGTTACCCAGGCCGATAATGCCGCCGTAGTACATGAAAGCGTATTTAACAGTCGCGCCGGCAGGAATGTTGATAGAGTCGGAGCTGCCCACGATAGAGCTACGTGGGAAGCCATCGCCACCTGAGCCTTCCAGGAAGTGGCCACCAGCCAGAGCAACACCGTAGTTACCGGTAATGTCTACGATAGTCGGAACATCGCGCTCGTAGTGATTGTCGTAACCCGCCTCTGGGCCACCTTTGTTGCCACAAGAAGTTACAACTTCGTAGTAGCCTTCAGAGCTTTCGTTAAGGGTAGTGGTGTCGGAATAGTACAAACCCATGTCATCGTTTGAGCCATTGGCTCTCGCGTAAACATAGCCTTCTACGACAGCACGGCCCGCTGATACGTGGGCCTGGTTGGTTGCAGAGCCGCAAAACAGGGCTGATGCCGTTTGGGATGCGAATATTAGAGCTGAGGTGAGCGCTAAGCGCCCCAGAGCACGAACTTCCATCTTTAGATCTCCTCGAGTACAAAGCCGATTGCCGGCCGATTTTTTTATTAATTCTTTTACTTGTTTTTGTTTTAGGCGTACTGCAGTCGCCTTTTATAATTCTTGACTAAAAACATGACTGACCGATCAGTATGTTTCAGTTAGTGAACTATAAGTCGGGTATTCACTGCGCTCAAGCTTCGTTTTTACATAACAAATCGCTATATGCAGATAGGCGAATAAAGGGAAATGTGGAATTTTTGGCACCGTTTGGCGTCTTAATCCTTTTGTATGGGGGTGGGAAGCCCGTTACTTCAAGCCTTGAACCACTGGTCAGAAAAGTGACGGAAAATACACGCAAATTTGATGGTTATAACGGTTTTCGATAACGCAGGAAAAAAGCTAAAAAGACTAGTTATATAATATTTTATAATTATGAAGATAACTTCAGGTTATGTGCGGATTGCTAAATTGAGCGATTTTGTCCGTTTAGAAGAAGATCATCGGCTGATGGCAGGGGGATAATAAGAAGAGAGCTAAGAGGGGGGTCGAGAGAGAGTTCAGAAGAGAGTTTTGGGTTGTGCAGACAGAAAAAAGCGGAAATAGAAAAGAAAAAGAGCAGGTTAAACCTGCTCAATCTCCGTCAGTACACCGCAGAAATCTTTCGGGTGTAGGAAGAGTACAGGTTTGCCGTGAGCGCCGATTTTCGGCTCGCCATCACCTAATACGCGGGCTCCTTCAGCAATAAGCTTGTCGCGGGCTGCAATAATGTCTTCTACTTCGTAACAGATGTGGTGAACACCACCTGCAGGGTTTTTCTCACAGAAGTTTTTAATGGGAGAGTTTTCACCCAGTGGAAGCAGCAGTTCTAATTTGGTGTTCGGTAGATTTACAAACACTGTGGTTACACCGTGCTCTGGGATATCAACAGGCTCAGACACTTCTGCGCCCAGGATTTGGCTATACACTTTCACTGCTGCGTCTAGATCGTTAACTGCGATAGCAACGTGGTTTAAATTTCCAATCATGGTTATATCCTCTAAATTGTGGGGGATGTCCCCGAATATATTGTCATCCTGAACGTTGTGACGGATCTTCCTAAGGCAGAGGTGCTGCCTGTGAGAGATTCTTCGGGCTGTGCCCTCAGAGTGACGGGGTTTTCTTTACTTGTATCTGTTAGTTGCCTTTAAAACGGGCAATCAATTTCTCTGCTGCAACGGTGGCTGGTAAGGTGCCTTCCGTAACAGCTTTTTCTAGTTCAGGCACTTGGGCTTTTACACGCTCATCGTGCTTTAGCTCAGTGAGAAGTCGATCGGCAGTTTCACTCCACATCCAGGCTTGTGCCTGGGCTGCTCGGCGGCTTTCTAGTTCACCGCTGCCGGTCATAATACCGCGATATTCTTCAACCGTATCCCACACTTCATCCACGCCTTGATCTCGAATGGCGGAGAGCGCTTGTACTTTTGCTGTCCAGTTTTTACTGCGTGGATGCAGGAAATGCATGGCCATGCGGTAATCCGCAACTGTGCGGTTTGCTGCGGGCAGGTGGTCACCATCGGCTTTGTTTACCAATACCAAATCCGCCAGCTCCATAATGCCGCGCTTAATACCTTGCAGTTCGTCTCCGCCACCGGGCAGTAACAACAAGAGGAACATGTCGGTCATTTCCGCTACAGCAGTTTCTGATTGGCCTACGCCCACCGTTTCTACCAGGATTACGTCGAAGCCTGCGGCTTCGCACAGCAGTAGTGTTTCTCTTGTACGGCGAGTAACGCCACCGAGCGTTTGTCCTGCAGGAGAAGGGCGAATAAAGGCCTCCTGTCTGCGAGATAAATTTTCCATTCGGGTTTTATCACCCAGAATAGAGCCGCCACTTAATGCCGAAGTAGGGTCTACTGCCAGTACTGCTACCTGATGCCCCTTATCGATCACTTGGTTGCCAAAGCTTTCGATAAAGGTCGATTTGCCAACGCCAGGCACACCGGAAATCCCTAAGCGAATGGCATTGCCCGTGTGGGGCATGATCAATTCTAAAAGCTCTGCCGCAAGCTTACGGTGTTCTAGCAGCGTGGATTCCACTAGGGTAATGCCACGGGCTAACGCTCGGCGATTGCCTTGGGTGATTTGTTCGGCGAGTTCTTTGGGGTTGATAGGTGTGGGCATGTTTGATGTTGGAAGTTTGATGTCAGAGGCACCTGTCATCCTGAGCGTTAGTGAAGGATCTCTTAGACGCCGGTAGTGACTTCAGAAGATCCTTCGACTTTGTCTCAGGATGACAAGGTTGGTGATTAGTGTATTGGGTTGGGTATTACACGCCTAGATCATGTACTAAGTACGTCCAACATCCAACCTCAAACGTCTAACCTTTACTCAAACTCAACAATGATCTGGTCAACCATCAGGCTATCGCCAACAGCTGCAGATACTTTTTTCACAACACCATCTTTTTCGGCGCGCAGACTGTTTTCCATCTTCATGGCTTCCAGTACGGCGATTTCTTCGCCTTCTTTCACTTCTTGGCCGTCTTCAACTGACAGAGAAACCAGTAAGCCAGGCATTGGAGACATCAAGAACTTAGACAAGTCTGGCGCTTCTTTTTCAATCATGTACTCGTTCATTTCAGCAGTGAACGGCGTCAATACCAGTGCTTCAACTTCAGCGCCACGGTAGAAGATCTTGTAAGCAGAATCTTTACGCTCAACCTGCATGGTTAGGTCGCGACCGTTGATGTTGGCTTTGAACAATGGCTGACCCAGCGCCCAATCGGTTTCAACAGTGTAATCGGTACCATTCAGCTCAACAATAAAGCCATCTTCAGTTAGGCCGGCAGTTACAGAGAACTTGTTCTCGCCGAATACAACAACCCATTGGTTTGGAACGTCACACTCGTGACCACCCATTTGGCCGCTTAGTATGCCTGCACGCTCGCGGTATAATTGGTTAACAGAAGCCGCAACCACAGCGATCAATTCGGGATCTTCCTGAGGTACCATTTCTGCACTGAAGCCATCTGGGTATTCTTCAGCGATGAGATTCGTGGTTAGACGACCTTCTTTGAAACGCGGCATTGCATACAGTGCGTTTAGGAAGCTAATGTTGTGGCCAACACCGCGAATGTAGTAACCGTCTAGCGCATCAACCATGCGCTCAGTAGCTTGCTCACGGGTGTCACCGTAAGTGATCAGCTTGGCGATCATTGGATCGTAGAACATGGACACTTCACCGCCTTCGTAAACGCCGGTGTCTACACGTACACCTTCACCTTCTGGTGCGATGTAGTTAGTGACGCGGCCGGTAGATGGCAAGAAGTTACGGAATGGGTTTTCAGCGTAAACGCGAGATTCGATAGCCCAGCCGTTCAGTTTGATGTCGTCTTGAGTGATTGGCAGTTCTTCGCCTGCTGCAACTTTAATCATCAACTCAACCAAATCTTGGCCGGTCACAATCTCTGTTACAGGGTGCTCTACCTGCAGACGAGTATTCATTTCCAAGAAGTAGAAGTTCATGTCGGCGTCGGCGATAAATTCAACCGTGCCCGCAGACTTGTAGTCTACTGCTTTGGCCAGTGCGCAAGACTGCTCACCCATCTTCTGGCGTACTTCTTCGGTCAGGAAAGGAGAAGGTGCTTCTTCGATAACTTTTTGGTGACGACGCTGAATAGAACACTCACGCTCGCCCAAGTAAACAACATTGCCGTGACTGTCGGCCATTACCTGAATTTCAATGTGGCGAGGCTCTTGGATAAACTTCTCGATAAAGATACGAGTATCGCCAAAGCTTGAGCGAGCTTCGTTAGTGGCGCGCTCAAAACCGTCGCGACACTCTTCTTCGTTCCAAGCAACACGCATACCTTTACCACCACCACCAGCGGAGGCTTTCAGCATAACTGGGTAGCCGATATCGTTAGAGATTTGTACCGCGTGATCGGCATCTTTAACAACATCGGTATAACCTGGAATACAGTTCACGCCGGCTTTTTCAGCAATCAATTTAGAGGTGATCTTGTCACCCATAGATTCGATAGCGTAAGCACCTGGGCCGATAAAGGCGATGCCGGCTTCGTCCAGCGCTTTCGTAAACAATTTGTTTTCGGATAGGAAACCGTAACCTGGGTGAACAGCGTCAGCGCCAGTTTGCTTACAAGCGTCGATGATTTTTTCGATAACCAAGTAAGACTCTGCAGAAGCGGAAGCGCCGATATGTACCGCTTCGTCGGCTTCTTTTACGTGCAGAGCATCGCGGTCAGCATCGGAATACACTGCAACGGTACCGATACCCATTTTCTTTGCAGTGCGGAAAACACGGCAGGCGATTTCGCCACGGTTTGCTACAAGAATTTTATTGAACATTTCTTTGTTCCTTTTTCCTATTTGCCATTGCGAAGCGTTGGTTTTGCTCGCAATGGCAGGTATTAATTCGTTAACGTCTTTCGTCTCTCATCTCTCTGTAATTACAGAGGGATGTTGCCGTGTTTGCGCCATGGGTTTTCGATGTCTTTATCTTTCAGCATGGCCAGCGAGCGACAGATACGCTTGCGGGTTTCGTGCGGAAGGATAACGTCGTCGATAAAGCCGCGCTTGCCAGCTTCAAAAGGTGAACAGAATTTTTCCTGATAGTTGTCGGTGTGTTCTTGAATTTTTTCTTCGTCGCCAATGTCTTTGCGGAAGATAATTTCAACAGCACCTTTCGCACCCATAACGGCAATTTCTGCAGTCGGCCATGCGAAGTTCACGTCGCCGCGCAAGTGCTTGGAAGACATTACGTCGTAAGCACCACCGTAGGCTTTACGGGTGATCAGGGTCACTTTAGGAACAGTACACTCAGCGTAGGCGTACAGCAGTTTCGCACCGTGTTTGATGATGCCTCCGTACTCTTGTGAGGTACCCGGCATAAAGCCTGGAACATCAACCAAAGTAAGAACAGGAATATTGAAGGCGTCACAGAAGCGAACGAAACGCGCTGCTTTTTTCGAGGCGTCGATATCCAAACAACCCGCCAGAACCATAGGCTGGTTGGCAACAACACCCACTGTAGAACCTTCCATGCGAACAAAACCGGTAATAATGTTTTGTGCATACTTAGATTGCAGTTCGAAGAATTCTTGCTCGTCGGCAATTTTCAGAATCACTTCTTTCATGTCGTAAGGCTTGTTGGGGTCGTCTGGAATAATAGTATCCAGTGACAAGTCTTTGCGATCGGCGGAATCTTCTGTTGGCCAAACCGGGGGCTTCTCTTTGTTGTTGGCTGGCAGGTAGTTGACAAAACGACGTAGTTTCAGCAGTGCGTCGACATCGTTTTCAAAGGCCAGATCAGCAACACCAGACTTGGAGGAGTGGGTAGAAGCACCACCCAGTTCTTCAGCGGTTACCGTTTCGTGGGTTACGGTCTTAACAACGTCTGGACCGGTTACGAACATGTAAGAGCTGTCTTGCACCATAAAGATAAAGTCGGTCAGTGCAGGCGAGTAAACCGCACCACCGGCGCAGGGGCCCATGATCATGGAAATTTGTGGCACAACACCCGAGGCCATCACGTTGCGCTGGAATACTTCTGCGTAACCAGATAGTGCTGCAACACCTTCTTGAATACGTGCGCCGCCTGAGTCGTTCAGGCCGATAACAGGAGCGCCCACGTTCATGGCGTGATCCATTACTTTACAGATTTTTTCTGCGTGAGCTTCAGACAGTGAACCGCCGTAAACGGTGAAGTCTTGGCTGTATACAAACACTAAACGGCCGTTAATGGTGCCGTAACCAATAACAACGCCATCGCCTGAAATGTGTTCCTTGTCCATGCCGAAGTTGGCACAACGGTGCTCAACGAACATGTCCCACTCTTCGAAAGTACCGGGGTCTAGTAATAACTCGATACGCTCGCGAGCAGTCAGTTTGCCTTTACTGTGTTGGGAATCGATACGTCTTTGGCCGCCACCTAAGCGAGCCGCTTCGCGTTTTTCTTCCAAGCGATTTAGCATTTCTTGCATGTTTATGCTCCTGTTGGAGTTTAGAGTTTGTTATTCATTGTTCCCGTAATGGGAGTTATAAATTCGTTGTCATCCTGAGCGGATGCGAAGGATCTTTTTCAATTGTTGCTTGATTCGAAAAGATTCTTCCTCCCGCTGGTCGTCAGAATGACAATCCAGCAGGATGACGATTTTTTAATTACTTCAGCAGTTTCAAAACTTCACCAGCTGCCTCAGGAATATTGGTGCCTGGTCCGTAAACCGCTGCAACACCCACCTTGTATAGATCGTCGTAGTCTTGTGGAGGGATAACACCACCAGCTACCACTTGAATCTCGCCTGCGCCTTGCTTCTTCAATTCTTCAATCAAAGCAGGGATCAATGTTTTGTGACCGGCAGCCTGAGAAGATGCACCGACAACGTGAACGTCGTTTTCAATGGCTTGGCGAGCGATTTCTTCTGGCGTTTGGAACATTGGGCTGATGTCTACATCGAAACCGATATCAGCAAATGCGGTAGCGATAACTTTTGCACCGCGGTCGTGACCGTCCTGACCCATTTTCGCAACCAAGATACGTGGGCGACGGCCATTGGTGTCAGCAAACTCAGAGACTTTTTGTTGAATGCCGGCAAACTCTTCGTCGCCTTCGTAAGCAGAACCATAAACACCGCTAATGGTGCGAGTTTCTGCTTTGTGACGGCCCCAGTGTTTTTCTAAGGCATCAGAGATTTCACCAACGGTTGCGCGGGCGCGAGCAGCGTCAACCGCCAGTGCCAGTAAGTTGCCTTCGCCATTTTCTGCAGCGGCAGACAGTGCAGCCAGTGCAGCGTCACAAGCAGCGGCGTCGCGAGTTGAACGAATGTCTTGCAAGCGAGTAACTTGAGACTCACGAACTGCCGTGTTGTCGATGTCCAGTACATCAACTTCTGGTTCGTCTTCCAGTTGATATTTGTTTACACCAACAATCACTTCCTCGCCACGGTCGATACGAGCCTGACGTAGAGCTGCCGCTTGTTCGATGCGCAGCTTAGGCATGCCTGATTCAACCGCTTTGGTCATACCGCCCATTTCTTCAACTTCGTCGATGATCTTACGGGCTTCTTTAACCAGTTGGTCGGTTAGGTTTTCGACATAGTAAGAGCCGGCTAATGGGTCTACTACGTTAGTGATGCCAGTTTCTTCTTGAATAACCAGCTGGGTGTTACGGGCAATGCGTGCAGAGAAGTCCGTTGGTAGAGCCAGTGCTTCGTCCAGTGCGTTAGTGTGCAGCGACTGAGTGCCACCCAATACCGCAGACATGGCTTCGATGGTGGTACGCATGACGTTGTTGTACGGGTCTTTTGCGGTCAAGCTCACACCAGAAGTCTGACAGTGAGTACGCAGCATTAAAGACTTGTCGTTTTGTGGGTCGAACTTCTCTTTCATCAGAGTCGCCCAAAGAATACGCGCAGCGCGCAATTTGGCGATTTCCATAAAGAAGTTCATGCCAATGGCGAAGAAGAAAGACAGGCGCGGTGCGAACTTGTCTACGTCGAGGCCGTTATTTACAGCGGTGCGAACGTATTCAATACCGTCGGCAATGGTGAAGGCCAGCTCTTGTACGTTAGTCGCACCGGCTTCCTGCATGTGGTAGCCAGAAATAGAGATAGAGTTGAACTTCGGCATATTCTCAGCGGTGTAACCGATAATGTCGGAAACAATGCGCATAGAAGGGGCGGGTGGGTAAATATACGTATTACGCACCATGAACTCTTTCAGAATGTCGTTCTGCAGAGTACCGGCCAGCTTGTCTGGGCTAACGCCTTGCTCTTCAGCGGCAACGATGTAGTTTGCCATTACGGGTAGTACTGCACCGTTCATGGTCATAGAAACCGATACCTTGTCCAAAGGAATGTCTTTGAACAGGATTTTCATATCTTCTACAGAATCGATAGCAACACCGGCTTTACCTACGTCACCGACAACACGTTCGTGGTCAGAGTCGTAACCACGGTGGGTGGCGAGGTCGAATGCAACAGACAGGCCTTGCTGACCTGCAGCGAGGTTACGCTTATAGAAGGCGTTAGATTCTTCAGCGGTGGAGAAACCCGCATACTGGCGAACAGTCCAAGGGCGGCCGGCGTACATCGTGGCTTTAGGGCCACGTTTAAATGGCGCAAAGCCCGGTAGACCATCGGTGTCAATGCCTTCCAAATCGGCTGCAGTGTAAACCGCCTTAACATCGATGCCTTCTGGTGTGTTCCAAGTGAAATCCTCAGGGTTTTTGCCTTTGGTTTCTTTGGTGACCAGTTCAGACCAGTCGGCTAAGTTACGCTTCGGGAAGTCGCTCATTCGAGTATCTCCAAAATAAAGGTTACCTGGATTACTGGTCAGGTTTTCAGTAAAGAACATAACCAGGGGAATATCCAATCAGGTGAGTGATTTTAGCGGCCCCAAAATAGATATACAGGTCGGATTTAAAAGGCTAAACTCACAAAAAACATCAGAAAAGTGCCTTTTGTAGTCTGTCAACCCCTTAAAAAAGCATAAAACTCACTGATTTACTGAAAGCAAGGTATTCTCTCAGGTTATGGCAACCATCTCTTTTTATCACGTTGATGCCTGTCTGCACGGTATTCGCCAGCGGGGGGTTCCCGAGAGTGAACTGTTAGCTCGTGCGGGCATTAACCCGGATGTGATGAACCATCCTCGCCGTGTGCATGTGGATCAAGTAGCGCGTTTGTTCAAGCAGGTACAGTTGGAATTACAGGATGAATTTATGGGGTTTACCGAGCGTCCCTGTAAGGTGGGGGTATTTGCCACCATGTGTGAGTTAGTGAGTCACTGCAATACGGTGGGGGAGTTGCTCCAGAAGGGGGCTGATTTCTACAATTTGTTGGGTGATGAGGTGGTGACTCGGTTAGATATTCGGTCGGTTCCCCTTAAAGAGCGTCGCAAAGAGAAAAGAAAAGGCGAGGGAGGTGTTAAGCGTCGAGGGCGAAATGCCATTTTTAGTGTGCAGCTGGCGAACCCTGCCATAGATGAATATCACTTTTTGTCGGAGTTTCTTCTTGTTATTTGGCATCGCTTTGCCAGCTGGTACATCGGTGAGCCGATTCCCTTGGAAGAAACACACTTTGCTCACCGTGCTCCGGTTCATAAAAGAGAGTTGGAGGTTATGTATCCCGGCGAGTTGAAGTTTGGTCGCCGCCGTAATCGTTTAGTGTTTGATGCAGCTTATTTAGAAAAGCCCTTGATACGCACAGAAAAGGAATTGGAAGCCTATTTAAAGAACGCGCCTGCAGATGTGATGACCATTCCAGGTATGGACGATAACTTGGAGCTGATGATTGAGCGGACGATTTTACAGCAGAACCCGGATAGGTTGGAATTTCCCACCATTGAAGAGTTAGCGGATTTATTGGAAGTGAATCACCAGGCATTGCAACGGCACCTGAAGAAAACCGGCACTAGTTACCAGAAAATTAAAGACAGTATGCGCTTGGAAATGGCGATTCAGAAATTGGTGAATGAGAGACTTTCAGTGGATGAAGTGTCCGAATTGGTGGGGTTTGCAGAGTCTCGTTCCTTTACTCGGGCCTTTAAGCATTGGACCGGGCTTTCTCCGCGTAATTACTGCAAGTTGCAGGGCTAGTCTCGAGGTTTTTGGCTCCGAACCCTTTCGTTTTGGGTTCTTTGTTAAGGCTGGTTGAATAGTCTTCGAAGTATCCTAACTTTTCTCGATTTTGAAGTATGTTTTTCAATACTTGCTTTGTGACGCTCATGTGTACAACAACACCATCATTATTTGGCCCAGGGTAAATGGTGGTGAGGTTGGGGAGTGGCGAATGAGGCGTGTCAGCCCAGTAGGGGGTGCCGTTGCCAAAATCCATTTCGTACATGGGGAATTTCGATGCGTTGTTAATCAAAACGCCGTTACTTAAAGATGAATAGATCACTTCATGCATATGGTGGTAAATCTCGCCTTTCTCCATGGTTTTCTCATAGAAGGCGATATCGTCGGCAAAGTCTTCTGCGGTAGCCTGTAAAAACTTACGGCTTGTGAGGGCGACTTCCATTGCAAGCTGTGAGTTGTTGGTGATGTTTTTTGAGCGAAGTGCTACAGCGTTTCCTGCGTAATTTTTCGGCACGGGGCTGTTTTTAGTCTTTCGCAAGTTAAAGGCAAATCCAGGAACCAATGTGTCAGTTTTCAAGGCTTTAGCAAGGGTTTCAGCGGTGATAGCTACCGCAGCGTCTTGAGAGGATATCCATTGCCCGTCATGTAACTGAGCCATTATGTCGGCTTTCTTTGCTGTGATAATGTTTTGAGGTAGATGGAAACAAATATCCTCGGTAAAGAGGGCTCGTAGGTTAAAGCGCAATAAAAAAGACAGTCGTTTGAAAAAAGGTAACTTGAACAATCGATTGGCTGGAGATGGCTGTTGCCCGCCTCTTTTTTTCATTAAGGCGGGTAAGAAATCTCTGTAGGCAGCTTGAATGTCTGGTGGAGTTTCTCCACGGGCAATAGCCGCCCAAGTTTTCATGATGTGCCAAGTAGTGTCGCCGTCCATGATGTAGTGGCAGAGGCTGAAGCCTACCACCATGGTGTTTTGATAGTGGGTGACTTTTACGCCAAAAATGGGTTTGCCAGTACCTACCACGTTAATGCCTAGATTGTGGCAGTGACGTTTAAAAAGTTGCTTCTCAGAGCGTTTAAACCCCGGACGGTCAAGGTGGTCTTTACGATGTTCTGTTTCCCATAGAATGCCTTCGTTGGAGCAATCAAAATACACCAGGCCGTTTTTGTCTTTTTGGAACCGGTCGCATAAAAAAGGGTAGAGATTGAGAGTTTCTTGAAGGCTGTGTTTAAGCTTTTCTTCGTCTGCGGCTTCGTCGAAAAAGAGGCTGGCTTGGGCGCAGGTGGCTCCAAAAAGGTAGTCCAGGCCAGTGAGATAAAGCGCGGAAGGGGATGGAGATTTACTTTGTAGGTAGGTTTTCACTTTTTTGACGTCCTTGTGATTGGCTGGTTCCCGTAAGCTGCAATCGTCAATTTACCGTTTTTTGTGTTAAAAATCCAGTTTGTCAATAGAAGAGCAGGGTGCCATGGTCTTACTTTTTAGATATTGGGGTTTTTATGGCTTTTTTCTAAGGAGATACCAGATTTTTACTGTATTTCATGAGTGCAAATAATCGCTATAAGTCCTGCTTATGAAGGGGTGGGGGTGGTTTTGGTAGAATGGTCCTCTGTTTGAGCTCCAGTAGGGCAGACTTTTGTCTACTTTTTTCGGGGCTTTCATTGTGTCCAAATAGGCACACCCCTTGAGCCGCAAGCCTCGTACCATTAATACGCTAAGCGGCCAATACAGATTTTCGCAGTACTGTTTGTTGTGGAGTAAGAAATGCTGGCCTGGGCCGACTTTTCATGACTCTTGTCAGTCTGCTACGTCACTTTATGAGGATTTATCATGAGCCAAGATTCTGTTGTTATTGTAAGTGCTGCACGTACCCCAATGGGTGGCATGATGGGCGCGTTTGCAGGTCTATCTTCCGTTGAGCTGGGTTCTGCTGCAGTTCGTGAGGCGGTATCCCGCGCAAGCCTTTCTAACGATGATGTGGATGAATTGCTGTTTGGCTGTGTTTTACCCGCAAACCTGGGGCAGGCCCCTGCTCGCCAGGTGGCCCTGGGTGCAGATTTGGCCACTTCTACCCCTTGTACCACAGTAAATAAGGTATGTGGTTCGGGTATGAAAACCGTGATGATTGCCCACGATCAGATTCTGGCTGGTTCTAGCGATATTGCTGTAGCCGGCGGCTTGGAAGGCATGACGGGTGCGCCGCACATGCTGCCGTCAGGCCGTGCTGGTCTGCGTTTCGGTCACGGTCAAGTAAATGACCATATGCTTACCGATGGCTTGGAAGATGTTTATACCAAAAACGCCATGGGTGTTTTGGCGCAGGCAACTGCTGATGAAAACAGCCTGACTCGTGAGGAAATGGATGATTACGCCATTGAATCATTGCGTCGTGCTAATGAAGCCATTGAAAAAGGCCACATGGAAGCAGAGATTGCCCCCGTGACAGTGAAGTCTCGTAAAGGCGATACAGTTATTGCTATCGATGAGCAGCCTGGTAATGCTCGTCCGGACAAGATTCCTTCGTTGCGTCCTGCTTTTAAGAAAGATGGCACCCTGACAGCTGCAAATTCCAGTTCTATTTCTGATGGTGCTGCTGCACTGGTACTGATGAAAGAAAGCGAAGCGCAAAAGCGTGGCTTGCAGCCTCTGGCTCGTATTGTTGCTCATGCTTCTCATGCGGAAGAGCCAAAAGATTTCGCGGTAGCTCCTGCTGGTGCCATGAAGAAAGCCTTGGAAAAGTCTAACTGGTCCACTGATGAGATTGACCTGTTTGAAATCAACGAAGCTTTCGCCGCTGTTTCTATCCTGGGGGCTCGTAGCATTGGTGCTCCACTGGATAAAGTGAACATCAACGGTGGTGCTTGTGCCTTGGGTCACCCATTAGGTGCTTCTGGTGCGCGTATTATCGTAACCCTGCTGCACGCGTTGAAGCGTACAGGTGGTAAGAAAGGTTTGGCATCATTGTGTATTGGTGGTGGTGAAGCAACAGCAATCACCGTCGAAATGCTTTAATAGCTACCTGCGTTGCTAGGGTGGCGTTAAACCCCTGATCTAAAAATGCTCACCTACTGCTTGTAGGCTGCGCTTTTTAGACAGGCTTTTGCCTAACCCTAGCGGCCTCGCTAACGCTATTAAAGTCGTGCTTTAGCGTTATTTAAAAACGAGCCATTTGGCTCGTTTTTGCGTTTTTGGGGTCAGCTAACTTTGTCATCACGAGCGTGAAGCGAGGGGTCTTCTAAGGGTGCATACTTTCCAAAGATTCTTCCTCCCGTTGGTCGTCAGAATGACAGTGTTTATAGCGGGATTCTTATCATTGCGGATATTTCGGTCTTTTGCTTAGTTGAACTGGCAATAAGGGAGTATATTTGCTCCAATACGTGCCCGTTTTAGTTAACTAGGATACAGGCTGCTTTATGGCCCGCCCTGCAGTTGCAGAAATCAATCTCGATAATTTGCGTCACAACTATCAGTTGGCGAATTCGCTGGTGGGTGATGCACAGGTGATTGCTGTGGTGAAGGCCAATGCTTATGGTCATGGTGCGGTTGCTGTTTCGAAAGCGCTGCAGGATTTGGCTCCGGCTTTTGCCGTTGCCTGTATCGAAGAAGCCTTGGAGTTGCGTCGTGGGGGCATCACTCAGCCTGTGTTGTTATTGGAAGGCGCCTTTTCTGAAGACGAAGTGATTATCGCGTCGGTAGAAAATTTCTGGCTGATGGTAGATAACCACAAGCAAATTTCTATGCTGCAAAACGTCACACTGCAACAGTCGGTTAGTGTATGGATTAAAGTGGATACCGGTATGCATCGCCTAGGGTTTCAGCTTGATGAGGTAGCCGATGTTTACGGCGAACTGCAAAGTTTGTCTGCGGTAAATGATGATATTGTGGTGGCCAGTCATTTTGCTTGTGCTGATGATGTTTCTAATGAAATGACTCAAGCCCAAACTGAGTGTTTGCGTAATACGGTAAAGCCATTGCCAAACAATGAGAGTATCCTGCTTTCTCTCGGGAATTCTGCGGCTATTTTGGGGTGGCCTGAGGCTCAGGGGGACTGGGTGCGTCCGGGTATTATGCTCTACGGTTGTTCACCTTTTATTCATGCCCATGATGAAGCTAAGCGGCTAAAACCTGTGATGACATTGAAATCACAGGTGATTGCTGTTCGTGACGTTGTCGCTGGTGAAGCCGTTGGTTATGGCGCTACCTGGACTGCAAATCGAACCAGTAAAATTGCGACTGTTGCTATAGGTTATGGCGATGGCTATCCGCGCACGGTCCCATCGGGAACCCCGGTCTTAGTGAACGGTGAGCGTTGTTTGCTGGCTGGGCGTGTTTCTATGGACATGATTACTGTGGATGTCACTGATCTGGAAGACGTTGAGATTGGCGATGAGGTGATGCTGTGGGGAGAGGGCTTACCCTGCGAGGAAATCGCCGGTCAAGTTGATACTATCAGTTATGAATTATTAACCCGGATACCGACCCGTGTTTCTAGAATGTACTTTGAAGAGATTGAAGAATGACGTTTGATGAAATTTTGCATAAACGTCGTTCCGTGAGGGGGTTTCTTCCTGGTGAGGAAGTGCCTGCGGAAATTTTGCGCGATGTGTTTCTTGCGGCTCAGCGTGCACCCTCAAACTGTAATGTGCAGCCTTGGCAGGTATTTGTGGTGTCTGGCCACAAGCGAAAGAAATTAGCGAAAGCCTTAGTGGCGGAAGCTCGCTCCAAAAGCCCAAAGAACCCAGATTTTGGGGAGATGCCTTCGTTCACAGGAGAATATCGAAAGCGCCAGGTGGCTTGTGCCTTTGCACTTTACGATGCGCTGGATATTGAGCGAGATGATCGCGAAGAACGTTTCGAAAATATGTTGCGCAATTTTGAATTTTTCGATGCGCCTCATGTGGCTTTTATCTGTATGCCGAAAGAATACGAGACGGTTAATGCCATTGATGTGGGCGCTTATTTGCAAACGTTAATGCTGGCCATGGCAGATCGTGGCCTGGCTTGTTGTGCTCAACTGGCGTTAAGTTACTACCCTGATGTGGTGCATCAGTTTTTACCGATTCCTCAGGATATGGGTGTTTTGGTAGGTTTGTCTTTTGGTTATGAAGATCAAGAGCATCCAGCTAATGATACGCGCACTTCTCGAGCCAGTGTGGAAGATGCGGTTCGTTTTTTCGAATAAGCTAAGCGAAAATTATTTTTATCATGACTGATATTGCACAAATTCGTCGAGATTACATCAGTAATGGTTTGGGTCGCGAAGACTTAAACGATAATCCTGTATTGATGTTTCAACAGTGGATTGAAGAAGCTGAGCATTCTGAAGTATTGGACTTTACGGCCATGACGGCGGCAACGGTGGATGATGAGGGTAGGCCGTTTCAGCGAGTTGTACTACTAAAAGCTTTTGATGAAAAAGGTTTTGTGTTTTATACCAATTTAGAAAGTCGAAAAGCAAAACACTTAGAAAATAACCCTCAGATTAGTTTGCACTTTGCCTGGCTGGAATTGAATCGCCAAGTCACCATTAATGGTGTTGTAGAGCAGGTACCTGCTGCAGAAGCGATTAAATATTTCTTGTCTCGCCCTAAAGAAAGTCAAATTGGTGCTTGGGCATCTCATCAAAGTCAGCCGATTTCTACTCGTTCGTTGTTAGAAGAAAAATTTAGCGAATTTAAAGCACGTTTTGCCAAAGGCGATATGTCTATGCCGAAGTTCTGGGGTGGTTTCCGTGTAAAGCCAGAACAATTCGAATTTTGGCAGGGTAGGCCTAGTCGCTTGCACGATCGATTTATTTACACTCAGGCCGATGAGGGTTGGGGTGTTGAGCGCTGGCAGCCGTAAGTAGGTTTGACGTTGGACGTTTGATGTTCGACGCGCTTAATCGTAATGCGTAGCCCGGAGGAAGCGTAGCGTAGTCCGGGAAGATCTAAAGGAAATTATCATGTCCCTATCCGGCCCTCTTTCCGGAATCAAAGTTATTGAATTCGGCCAACTCTTGGCCGGCCCCTTCTGCGGTTGCATTCTTGCTTACTTCGGTGCGGAAGTGATTAAGATTGAACCCCCAAGAGGGGGAGATCCTATTCGTGGCTGGCGTGCACTGGATGAAAACGGCACTTCATTTTGGTGGCGCAGTTTGGGGCGAAATAAAAAAAGCGTCACTCTCGATCTGAAAACAGAAAAAGGCCGAGAGCTTGCGGCGCGTTTGCTGGATGGTGCGGATGTATTGATTGAAAACTTCCGCCCAGGTGTGATGGAAGACTGGGGCTTGGGGCCTGAACAAGTTAAACAGACAAATCCCGGTTTAGTGTATGCCCGGATTTCGGGGTTTGGTCAGACGGGGCCTTATAAAAAACGTCCGGGTTTTGCCTCGGTGTGTGAAGGTATGTCTGGCTTTCGTTATGTGAATGGTTATCCCGATGAAGCGCCTGTACGTCCGAATTTAAGTGTGGGTGATTCCATTGCGGGTCTGCATGCGGCCTTGGGTATTGTGATGGCTTTGCTGTCAAAGCAAAAAGGCGGTGCTACAGAAGGTAAAGGGCAAGTGATTGATGTGGCCCTTTATGAATCTATGTTTAATCTTATGGAAGCGGTGGTGCCAGAATATTCTGGTGCGGGGGTTATTCGTGAGCCTTCCGGTACTACGGTAACCGGTATTGTCCCTACCAATACTTACCGCTGCTCCGATGGGAGATTTATTGTCATTGGCGGTAATGGCGATTCAATTTTTCAGCGCCTGATGCAAGCGGTGGGTCGCGATGATTTGTCTACCGATGAGCGTCTTGCTAAAAATGCCGGTCGAGTGAAGCACGAACAGGAAATTGATGAGGTGTTATCTGGTTGGTGCGTCAATAATAGCAGTAAAGAAGCCTTAGATATTTTAGAAGAGCATCGCGTGCCTGCGGGGCCTATTTATAATGTGGAAGATATGTTGGCTGATGAGCATTTTCAGGAAAGAGGTGTTTTCGAAAGTGTTGAAATTGATGGTAAGCCTCTAGATATTCCCGCGCTTTTCCCTCGCATGACGGAAACCCCAGGGCAGACTCGCTGGGCTGGCGCTGAAGTGGGTAGCCATAATGATGAAATTCTGGGAGATGCGTTAGGTTTGAGTGATGCAGAACTGTCGGAGTTAAAAGAGCAGGGCGTTATTTAATTGAATATTGGGCAGTATTCACATTGGGATAGTGTTTGGCTTTGAGTTTTATTCTGCTTGGATTGTTGGCCTAAAGGCCAACCTACAGGTAAAGGCTTGATGTAGGTCGGCGTGCGCTTCGCGGCTCTAACGAGTCAGTCCGGCGTTTCTCTTAGCGGTAGTCTGTGAACGCGGGCATCCAGCATAAATAGGTATTTGTATGAAATATCAAGGTAGTTGTCACTGCAACGCTGTAAAATTTCAAATTGAAGCGCCTGAAGAAGTGGAGGTAGAGCGGTGTAATTGCTCTATTTGTGCAAAGTCGGATTTTCTTCACTTAATTCTCCCCCTGAGTAAATTCGAGTTATTACAAGGTAAGGATTCGATCACCACGTACACCTTTAATACTGGTGTAGCAAAGCATACCTTTTGTAAGCACTGCGGAGTGAAACCATTTTATACGCCGCGCTCGAATCCTGATGGTATTGATATCAATGTGAATTGTTTGGATACCAAACCATCGAAAATCAATATTGTTGAGTTTGATGGGCAGAATTGGGAAGATAATGCGCAAGAGCTTGCGCACAAGAGTATAGACTCTTAATTGATAGATTCCCGCCTGCGCGGGAATGACGATTAAGTTCTTAGCGGGTAGAAACCTCCATAACCTCAATCAGCTTCATAGCCTCTTCTCGTGATTTACCACACACATCCTCACAGGGCTTAAAGCTTTTACACAATTCTGGATAATTTTCCTGCCCCCATATTTCACACTGCAAGGTTTCATTATTGAGGTTTGCGCACCACTCTCCAGCCTTTTTGCCGTTCGGCATATTGGGGAGAGGGGTGTTGATGGATGGAGCTATACAGCAGGCTCCGCAGTGTGGGCGGCAAATCATAGGTTGGATGTTCGAAGTTTGACGTTAGATGCAGAAGGTTAGGGGTTGTGTCGTCAAACCTCCAACCTCTCACTTCCAACGTTTTAAACCGGCAATTCAGTTGTGTATTTTACTTGCTTAAGGGCAAAGGTAGAGCTCACGGAATCTACGTGAGGTAGATGAACAAGTTTACGTTTTAAAATTTGTTCGTAGTGGCTTACACTCGCGGCAACTACACGAAGCACATAATCTTTTTCCCCGGTAGTGGAATAACACTCCATTACTTCAGGGACTTCCAATACCGACGATTCGAATTCGTTAAGTACGTCCTCATCATGGCTCTTGATGGTTAAATAGGTATACACAGTCACAGGAAGGCTCACCTGGTTTTCATCTAGCAGGGTGACTTTTCCTCGAATAATTCCTTGTTCTTGCAGGCGTTTGACTCTCCGCCAGCAGGGGGTGTGAGATAGCCCTATGCGGTCACCCAGGTCTTGCATAGAGATATCAGCCTCTTTTTGCAGTACCCGTAATATTTTCTTGTCGAATTCGTCCAGATCGTTAGACATAAGGTTCTCTATTCTGTCGGTGTGTCTCTATAATACAAGAACTTTTCATCGCTTCTAGCCCGAGACTTGAGATATGTTTGAAAAACTTTCGCTGATGCCCTGTGATCCCATTTTAGGGGTAATGGCTGAATACCGCGCAGATCCTGCGCCACACAAAATCGATTTGAGTGTGGGTGTGTATAAAGACGAGTCAGGGCATACGCCAGTGATGGCTGCAGTAAAGAAAGCAGAAGCGCTCTTGTTAGAACAAGAGAATACGAAGTCTTATTTAAGCCCTTTAGGTAGCCCCGAATATAACGCCAGTATGTTGGAACTCATTTTAGGGCGCGAGCATCCGGCTTTATTGGCGAACCGAGCACGCTGCATACAAACCACGGGTGGCTGTGGTGCCTTGAGAGTGGCTGCAGAATTTATTCTGCGAGCAAATCCTGAAGCAACGATTTGGGTGAGTGATCCTACCTGGGGGAATCATGTTCCTTTATTGGGTGGCGCAGGGGTTAATTTGAAAACCTACCCTTACTATAACGAGGAGACCCATAGCCTTGATTTCAATGCTATGTATGAAGCGTTGGAAGATGTGCCTGCCGGTGATCTCGTGTTGTTACATGGTTGTTGTCACAACCCAACCGGTGCAGATTTAACAGAAGAGCAGTGGGCACAAGTGGCAGGCCTCGCTCAAGCCAATGGTTTTACGCCGTTTGTGGATGTGGCTTATCAAGGGCTTGGGGATGGTTTAGAGGAAGATGCAGTGGGTCTACGGATTATGGCCGATGCCGTTCCCGAAATGCTTATTGCTGCGTCTTGTTCGAAAAATTTTGGTTTATATCGGGAGCGAACGGGGGCGCTGATTGTCATGGGTGAAACCCCAGAACAGGCCGATGCTAGCCTTAGCCATTTGGCGACCGTAACGCGAGGTTTGTACTCTATGCCGCCTTCTCATGGTGGGGCTATTGTGGAAACTATCTTGACGAATGCTGAATTAAATAAGCTTTGGCGAGATGAGCTGGCAGAAGTACGCAGCCGAGTAAACCATATGCGTTCAGCACTAGTGAGTAGCTTGCGAGATGCCGGTGTGGATCGAGATTTTAGTTTTATTACGCAGCAGAAAGGCATGTTTTCGTTTTTGGGAATTACCCCAGAGCAGGTACTAAAAATTCGTAAAGAGCACAGTGTTTATTTGCTGGGATCTAGTCGAATTAATGTGGCGGGGATTACACCAGGTAATGTTGGCGCATTAGCGCAGGCAATAAAAGCCGTTTTATAAGTTGTACTGGGCTTTACGCAGCCCATAATCGCTTTTGTGAAAACCGCGAGGATAAATATTCCATCTGGTCACCCCGAACATGGTGAGTTGCCAGATACATATATTCAAATCGGTTAGGCGCAAAAGGTACGGCTAGCAATGGCATGTTAGCTTCTTCAGGTGTTCGGCAACCTTTGTGGTTGTTGCAACGCCAGCAGCTGGCCACCACATTAGTCCAAATATCTTTTCCTCCTTGCCCTTTGGGTGTCACGTGGTCGCGAGTGAGTTGTGATTGGTGAAAAGAATTTCCGCAATACATACAGATGTGATTATCGCGTTTGAATAAGGCTTTATTACAAAGCGGGGCGGTGAAGTTTTCTTGTTTACACTTTCCGTGTACGGCGATGATAGAGGGAAGCTCTAGAATAGATTGTTCGCCCAGATAATTATACCCGCCGTGAAGGGTGTGCACGTTTTCACCTAGGGTCCAGCAAACTTGGCCTTTTGTAATAATCGTAGCTGCAGCTTCATGGGATATCCACTTCACTGGCAACCCTTGCTGGGTTAGTTTCAGTATCGGCATTGCTCCTCCCCATCTCTATCGGTAGAGATTTCGCAAAAAGAAAAAGGCAGGGAGTACCTGCCTTTTATATCGTTGTGCTTATGTTTCTGAAGCTTTGCATGGGCACACTATACCGATCACCCAGGTTTGATCCCATTGAGATCTGACGGGTATCCCTTTCCTTATGGGGGAGGGAAGACTGGTCGATAGCTTGAGTATGTTCACGCTGATAAACCGCTATTGCTGTTAGTTATCCTAATGAATGTAGTGTTACGAAAAAGTATGACAGTTGCATGATGAGTTGTCTTTAAAAATCAAGTTTAGAGCGGTTGCATATTTCTAAGTGTTATCAAAAATATTTAGCATTATTTCAATTAAAGCTTAAAAGCCTGCCATACTGATCTTTTGGCGTGTGAACCTTTTATATGCTGGCTCTTTAAGTTTACTGATTAAGGTCGATAGATATGTCATGTAATCCGTAATGTATAAAGTAAGAAGGCTATTTAGATATTAGGTTTGCCTAATAAAGAGTGAGTTATTTCTCCCGGTAAGGTTGTAGGATGTTTCGTTCCCTTAAGTTTTGGATTTACAGCATTGGCTTCGTGCCTTTTTTGGTCGTTGCTGTAAGTAGTAGTGCCATTTTGTTGTACTCCTTAGATAACTTGGGGGAGTCCACGGCAGAGGTTGTGGAAGACTCTATTATGGAGATTGAGAAGAAGCGTTTAGTAACGGTGATTGATTCCGCGGTAAGCGTGATTCAGCCTCTTATTGATTTGCCAGGAAGAGAAGGAAGGGAAGCTGCATTTGAGTATTTGTCCCGAGTTAAGTTTGATGGTGGTGACGGCTATCTTTGGGCTGGAGATCTTGATGGTACGAGTCGTGTATTAGGTTCAAGAATCAGCTATGAGGGGGATCGAAGCCTGGCTGATTTCAAAGATGCAAAAGGCGAGCACATGGTAGGGAAATTTGCTGCCGTGGCAAGGCAGGGTGGTGGTTTTTATACCTATTGGTGGCCCAAGCCTGGGAGTAAAAAAATAGAACCAAAATACGGCTATCTTATTTATATTGAGAAGTGGGATTTGGTTATAGGTACCGCATTTTACATTGATAGCCTAGATCCTGTACTCAAGAGTATCGATAGCAATTTATCTAACAATAAAGCCAGAAACGCTACGAAAAGTTTAACCATTACAGTGGTTGTTGCTGTTTGTTTTGGTTTATTAATTTCCATTGCAATCAGTATGATTTATCGCAGCCTTAATCGATTTTCTACAGCATTTCACAATTTGGCAGATGGTCGAGGCGATTTAACAAAAAAAATTCCTACTAGTCCTATCGATGTTTTTGACAGAATATCTCACGATGTAAACGTATTCCTCGAATCCATGCATGATGATGTGAGCTTGATTAAAGACAGTAGTGGTGAGCTATCAACAATTGCGCAGCAAGGCGCCGCTAGGCAGGCGATCTTGGCTGATACCGCTCGCCAGCAGCGCGATGCCACCTCTCAAATTGCTATGGCGGCAGAGGATTTAAATTCAACGGTAGATCGTATGGCTGAGAATGCAGAGACCACGAAAGCTTCTGCAGAAAATGCTATTAATGAAATGCGAGATGTGATGAACCACGTGGAAGAATCTACCGGGCATATGGGTGAATTGGATCATTTGTTGGCCGGGGTAGATGATTCCTTTCAGCAATTGGGTGAAAGTGTAAAGGCCATTGAAGCTATGCTAGAAACCATTGAGGGGATTTCGGCACAAACCAATTTGCTAGCACTGAATGCCTCTATTGAAGCGGCTCGGGCTGGAGATCAAGGTCGTGGTTTTGCCGTGGTGGCAGATGAGGTTCGAACCCTAGCAAAGCGCTCACAGGAATCCACCATTGAAATTAAAAATATTTTAGATGGTCTGCACAGTAATACCGAAAAAACAAAGTCGGATATTAGCCATTCAGCAGAGAAGCGTGCGTTGGTTATCGATGCTACTCAGAATATTCGTCAATTGGTAACGTCTAGTTTTGACTCAATACAGAAGTTGGCAGATATGAATATTCAAGTAGCGGCCGCAGCCGAAGAGCAGTCTTCTGTTGTGCACGGTGTGACAGATTCCATTGCCCGTATTACAAACCTTGCTGATGAGGTAGGGGCAGGAGCAGAAGACGTTCGGGATCGTGCAGAAAAGCTTAATAATCTTTCTTCCGACTTAAACGAGATCTCTGGTAAGTTTACGGTTTAGATCCCGTTTGCTTATTTAACTCGAATTTTAGCCCACTGTTGGATTTGCGGTACGCGGTACCCATTCCCACCACTGGTGATCACCATCCGGCGTTTCTTTTTGGGTTTGGTGGATGTCCCAGGTCACTAGGTAATCTGGGTTCTCAAGATCGATACCACTTTCAGCATTTTTGTAGTGCCCTGGCGGGGCGATAAACCAAGGCGATAAATTGGGGGGTAGGATAAAGGTTGGGTCTTTTTCCTTCTCTTTAGCTTCGTTGGCGCTTTGCTCTGATTCCACTGCGAATAACTTAATGGATATTCCCTGTTCCTCGTCGGCTTCTATAACGGTTCCAGCCAGCTGGGATTGCTTGAGAAGCTCACCTTTTGTATCGAAGTAGCTAAGGCCGATAAGGCAGGTTTTATTGAGAAGATCTGTTAATTGCATGATAGATACTGAAGGTTTTATTAAATCGAAGGCGTATTTTAGGAGGGTAGGCTAAAAAAAAACAACCCCGCCGAAGCGGGGAATCTCAAGTGAGATTTGATCAACAATGTGCAACTGGTATTGGGTGAGTTTTAGATGTGTGATTTAAAACTCACCAGAAAATTTTAGTCTCCTTATTCTTATTATCGGTGACGTCCCCATTAGTGACATTGGGAAGCCGGTACAACACCCACTTGCGGCATTTCTGCCAAGCCAATATCACGAGCGTGTTCTTCAAAGCCCTTGTTCTTCCAGAAGAAGGCACCAGGCATGGTGGTTGGGATAACCAATACGTAGAAGAGTGCGCGGCCAACAAGGCTGGTAAGGATTAGGGTTGAGCCGACAAGGCCCCAAGCGGTTAATGCGATAATGCCGTCGATGCCGCTAATGGTTAGCGCAAGTGCCGCAATCAGGTTTAAAGCCAGCAGTGCGTTGCGCAGCAGGTAAGTTTTACCGAAAGTGGTCAACTGGATGTAGTGAGAGGCTGCACCTTCGTGGTTGCCTTTGCTCATATCGTGGTTGTGGCCGATTAAACCTAAGCCTTCGAGAGCAATACCCGCACTGATCAAGCTGCCGCAAATTAACAGAGCGCTAGTATAGTCCTGACCGGTAGCGATCAGGGTACCTACCATTACAACACCAGCCATAAAGGCACCCAGTGACAATGCATTACCCACAAATGCTGTGTTCACCTGATAGTGGTTCCAGAATGGACGTGCTTCGATGCGGTAGCAGCGAGTCATGTAGTACAGGCAGAAAACGGTAGACGCGATACAAGCGTAGCCAAAGAAGTTGGTTAGCTTGCCGGCAGTTTCCAGTGACATCAGCGCGGTAATCTCTGAACCCATCACGCTGCTGTAGAGGGATTGCACAACACCATTGGCAGGTAAGCTAAACAGTGTGTAGAAGCTCAGTGTTGCCATAAAGCAGGCAACCCCAAGAATTTCTCGAGACATAGGTGAGTGACGCAGGTTGTTAAAGCCGCGATAGAAACGGTGTGGCTTACCCAGGTGCATAGCAGACATAAAGTTACCAATAGCACCGATTACCAGGCTGGCAATTAACAGTGGAACATAGAGGTCACTATTTTTAAATTGTATCAGCACAGCTATGTCGAACTTGTCGCCGAGGAAGGTGAGTGCAAAAGCACCCATCACCATTTGCATGGCTAAAGTAAACAATACCAATGGATTTTCGCGAGAGCTTAGCTTGCTAAAGTTCCAGTGCTTCGCTTTGCCTTTTTTCTGATCCACCATAGGCACATAGGTGCCGTCTTCTTCTTTGTGATATTTCACAGGCATGGAATCAGTACGCTTCATTTCTTCCGGCATGGTGCGGGTTTGCTGGAAGCGAATATTTGGATGGGTAATTTCTGGGGTTGGGAAACCAGGAATAGAGACTTTTGCTTGCTCGCGGTTTTCCGGAATATTTTCAACAACACCAAAGTCTAGTGCGTTACCCACACAGGCGGATACACAAGCGGGCTTCAAGCCCACTTCAAGGCGGTCAACACACATATTACATTTTGAAACCTGCCCCTTGATGGGGTCTAACTGCGGTGCGTTGTATGGGCAAACCCACGTACAGTAACCGCAACCAAAACAGGTTTCCGGATCTTGCAGTACCGCACCGTATTCTACGTGCTTGGTATAGGCGCGAGTTGGGCAGCCTTTTAAGCACACGGGGTTATCGCAGTGGTTACAAGCCATGGAAATATTCATGCGCTTGTAGTCGGGGTAGCTGCCCCCTTCTACATAACCCACTGAACGGAATGCTAAGTGTGCAGGGTTTTCATTTTTCTCTGAACAAGCGGCTTCGCAGGCGTGGCAGCCAATGCAGTTATCGGCAGTAAAGAAGAAGCCGTGCTGCTTATTTCGGTTGGGGTTAATGCCCACATCGGGGTTTTCGTTGATGTACATAGAGCGGCCTTCGGGGAGGCCGGTTAAATCTACCAGGTCAATTTTCTGGCCGTAGCGATTGGTTTCATCAATTTTTTTATCGCTTAGAAATGCATAGGGCTGCTCTTGAGTGCGAAGCTCCCAATGGCTTGCCTCTTTGGCTTTTTCAACGTCTACCACTGGGATCATTTCCCGTGGGTCGAAAATTTCTGCAGATCCAACTTTTACATCATCTTTCATTGTTCTTTCCTAGGGCTTGCGCTAAGCCTTGGGTTTGCACATTTTTTTGAATTCCAGCGTTATCTGGAATTACATTTTTGGGTCAGATTTTTCTGACTCTTTTAATTTTTTGTCATTCTGACGACCGTAGGGAGGATGAATCTAAGAGATCCCTCGCTCCGCTCGGGATGACAGGATTAGAATTTTCTTCGCTCCGCATTCATGCGAGCCGCTTCTGCCTGGTCAATTTTTTCGATCCGAGCAGAACACTGCTTAAAGGCAGGTTGGCGCGAATAAGGATCGAGCAAGCCGAGGGTTAAACGGTTTACACAATCGTGGAAGTGGAACGGAATAAACACGGCGTTGCGAGCAACACGGTGAGTGAGCTGAACCATCACAACCGCATCGCCACGGCGAGAGGTTAGGCGCACGTATTCTTGGTGCTTAATGCCTAGTTCTTCAGCTGCGTCTGGGTTCATTTCCATATAAGGAGTTGGGCTAAACTTATTACAGTTGCCGATCTTGCCGGTACGGGTACGAGTATGGAAGTGCTCTACCACGCGGCCACTGTTTAACCAGAAAGGATATTCGTCGCAAGGCTGTTCGTTGTTGTTAACGAAATCTACACAGATCAAGTTGGCTTTGCCGTTCGGTGTTTGGAAAATACCATCGGTATAGAGACGTGGATCGCCTTTTAAACCTTCCTGGCCTTTGCGGCCTTCTTCGTTTTCACGATAAGGCCACTGAATACCGCGAGCCTGTTCGATTTTGTCGTAGCTCATGCCGGAAATATCCAGGGTACGACCTGCGCCGACAGAAAGCTTTTTCATTTCTTCGAAAGCACCTTCTGGTTTTTCAGGGAAATCAATAATGTGGCCGTTTTCAAAACGCTTGGCCATTTCATTAAAGATCCAGAAGTCGGGCTTAGAATTTTTGTACTGCGGCAAGGCGTTGCGAATTAAATTTACGCGGCGCTCAGTATTGGTGTGGCAGCCCTCTTTTTCTGCCCAGACACCGGCAGGGAAGTACACGTGGGAATACTGGTTAGTTTCCACGTCTTCGTAGCAATCTTGAACTACTAGGAATTCCAACTTTTCCATGGCTTTACGAATACGTGGTGTATTCGGCATGGAGGTCATTGGGTTGGTGGCAACCAGCCATAAGCCTTTAATTTCACCAGTTTCAATGGCTGGGAAAATATCGGTTTCGGTTAGGCCGCGTTTTTTGGGGAAGAACTCTGGATCGATACCCCAGAAGTCTGCAATCTCTTCGCGGTGTTCTTCTTTTTCCAGCGCGCGGTAACCCGGTAGGCCAGAGCAAGAGGACCACTCACGGGTACCCATGGCATTGCACTGGCCAGTAATGGAAAGGCTGGTACCGCCTGGCTTACCGATATTACCGGTGCACAAGTTTAAGTTGTTAATGTTGGCTACGCCGTCGGAGCCGTGGGTGGATTGGTTAATACCCATGGTCCAAATCGACATAGCACTGCCAGCTTTCGCATAAAGGCGAGCCACTGTACGGATGCGGTCTTCGTCGATACCGCATTCGTGTTGTGCGTGAATGGGGTCGTAGCGCTCAGAGGTTACCAGTGCTTTCAACTCAGCCAAGTTATTGGTGTGAGCTTCTAGGTATGCGCGATCTTCCAAACCTTCTTTAAAGATCACATTTAACATGGAGTTGATCAGTACACAGTCAGTGCCTGGTGTAATTGGTAAATGAATATCTGCAAACTGGGCCAGCATGGTTACGCGAGGGTCAACCACAATTAATGGGAAGTTACGCTTCTCTTTGGCTTCTTTTAAACGCCAGTAGATGATCGGATGTTGCTCAGGCAGGTTAGAGCCGAAGGCCATTAAGCATTCAGTGTGCTCGAAATCGCCGTAGCAACCAGGAGGGCCATCGGCACCGAAAGAGCGCTTGTAACCAGAAACAGCCGAGGCCATACATAGGGTAGTGTTTCCGTCGTAGTTATTGGTGCCGATACAACCGCGGGCCAGTTTACCCAGGGTGTAGAATTCTTCAGTGAGTAATTGACCAGTAGAAATAATGGCGAAGGCATCGCGGCCGTAAGTTTGCTGAATGCGCTTAATTTCTGAGGCTGTGCGATCCATGGCCTGATCCCAAGAGGCAGGCTGGAATTCCTCGTGGAATTTGTCGCGCATCAGTGGTTCTGTGCCGCGGCCCGGAGATTCGAACAGCTCGTGCTCCAGTAGGCCCTTAATACACAGCTTACCGCGGTTAACGTCAGCCCCAGCATGGCCACGGCTGGTAACAACTTTGCCATCGTCTCCCAGGCCGATCTCAATAGAACAGCCGGTAGAGCAGTAGTTACACGTGGTGTACTTCCACTCTTTTACTTGCTTCTGTGGGATAACAATTGGTTTACGGTTTCTGCGACCAAATAACATAGTCTTTCCTGATGCCTTTCTTGATGTAATGCGCCCAAATTCATTACCGGTGCAGTGAAAGGAGAGCCTTACTGCGACCTAGTCTCTACCCCGTTATAGCAAGGGGTATGCCATGGCGTTGAACCTTATGGGAATGTTTTTAACTTATTGATATTAAAGAGAAAATATCAGTAAGGAAGAGGGGGGAGTACTTGAGTTTGTGCAGATGCAGTGCATGGAGAAAAGCTATGCACTGCACTGGTGACCATTAAAACCATAGCGCACTGTAATGGTGCGCGTGATTTTTTTAGGTTTACCTTTGCGCTTACAGAAAGAGCAGTAGATTCCCTAAGTAAATGATTCGCATTAACTTTTTTGGGAAAGTTGCTAAGCCCGTGCTTTTAAGAGAGCTGTCCGTGGAAGATTAACACGCTGCCCTCTTGTCGTACTTCGTAGCTGGAAAAATGCTCAGACAGCACGGTAGTAAGGATCTCAAGAGAGTCTTCTGAGTTGCAGAAAATACCTTTGCGGTTATAGGTGTTAGACACATAGTTGGCTAATGCATTACGTTCAACGCCGGTCCCTAAAATAGTGCTACCAAAGACGGTAGCTTCAGGGTTAAGTAAAGGCTTTAGGTGTTGGAAGCATGTGGCTTTTTGATGAAGGCTTCCAGGCAGGCAGTGAAGTACGTAATGAAGGCTTAAAGAATCAAATTTCTTACAGTCTATTGAGATAGGCTCCAGAATATTGGCTTGATAAGTTTCTGGGTTAAAACGTTTATTGCGCTCGGCAGCGATTTGCAAGCTGTTGGCGTTGAGGTCGATTAACCCGAGGCGTTGTTCTGGATTAGAGAGGCACTTGTCCGGATAGTAGCCAGTACCTACGCCCACATCGCAGTGATTGTCTGATGCATATTTTTTAAATTCGTTTTCTAAAATGCGAGTGGGGCATTTCCATAGTAACTTGTTTGAGAAGCCGAGCACCCACCAGTCGTAAATGGAGAGCACCAATTTGCTGTAAACCGCTTGGCCCGCCTCAGTGGTTTCGGCATTAATTTCCAGATTTGTGTTGTCGATTTTGTATTGTTCGGTCATGGTTTTATCTTTCCTAGCTAGATGTTTTCTAGGTCTTCCCTAGGTGCTCTCTAGATGGTCCTTAAATGTGTTTTTGTATCTCGCCCAGTCGGCCACTTCTCAAGCGCTTGTAGCCGATCCACACGGTTGGGTAGCCGCCGATGCCCATGGTGTTAATCAGTGTTTTAAAATCTGCATGTTTTTCCACATCGATTTCAAGGAAGTCGATATTTTCTTGTTGTAATTCTTCTCGTAATTTGCGGCAGTAGCCACACCAGCTGGTGCCGTACATCACAATGCGTGGTGTACCATCACGGTTGAAGTGTTCTTTGTAATAGCGTTTTTCTCGATGAGTCAGGTATTGGTTGCCAAAACTGGCTGCCAGAAAATTGGATAGTTGCCAGGGGGAATCTCCAGAAAAGCGCTCATTGCCGGCGATAAGATAAGGAAAGCCTTGGCGTCCCATTTTTTTCCAAAATTTGTGGGCTTCCTGCTCGGAATTATCAACATCGACACGGTGTTCAGTGTAAGGAATACGTCTACGATCGAGCCTTTTTAACTGTTTTTCGCAGTAGCCTTGGCAGTTGTCACGGGTAAAAATAACTAACGCAGGCTTACCATTTTCATCAAACGATCCAGGTTTTTCGCCAAAGGATGGAAACGGTAATTTTCCCTGTTGCCAGGCAAAGAAAGCGCCTGCGAGTATGGCGAGGTAGAGGATTTTTTTCATTATTTCTTCCGTGTTGCTTTCTGTCTTTTACTCAATGTCGTAACGTATATCGACCACAAAATAGATTTCCCAACCTTCGGGAGTTTTTACTCGAATTTCATCGTCGATGCTTTTCCCAAGCATGGCGCGAGCCAGTGGTGAATCCATACTGAGCTTGCCTTCTTTTACATTGAACTCATCGGGGCCGACGATTTGATATTTTATTTCTTCGCCATCACACTCTTTTTCAAGAGTTACATGAGCGGCAAAAAATATTTTTGACGTGTCTTCCGGTGGTTGGTCAACAACTGTCATTTGGTCGAGGCGTTTAGTGAGGTAGCGAACTCGACTATCGATTTCTCTCAGGCGTTTTTTACCGTAAATATAATCGCCATTTTCGGATCGGTCACCATTCTTCGCGGCTTCACGAACCACGTCGGTTACTTGTGGGCGTTCCACTTTCCACAAGTGCGTGAGTTCATCTTGCATACGCTGTGCCCCTGCTGGGGTGATGTATGCAGAAGAGGGTTTTCTTGGTGGTCGCCAGCGGCCCATAAACTACCCGAAGCTAATTCGTACTTACTGAAATGACTAAGCAATTTCCACGGGGGTTATATCACCCGCTGGCTCAAAACCAAAGATTTGCCCGTAAAAAGATAATTCTGCTTCAAGGCTGCGTTCGATGGTACTGGCCTGACGGAAGCCATGGCCTTCACCTTCAAAAGGTATATAAGCCACAGGAATGCCTTTTTCTTTCATGGCGCTCACCATGGCTTCCGCTTGGTTGGGGGGAACCACTTTGTCGTCCATACCTTGGAAGAAAATCACTGGGCAGCTTAAACCGTCGATATGGTTAATGGGAGAGCGGGCTTTGTAGGTTTCTGCTTTTTCAGGGTAGGGTCCAATGAGGCTATCGAAATAGCGGGCTTCGAATTTGTGGGTGTCTCTGAGTAAGGCTTCTAGGTCGGCGATACCGTAAAGCGAACAGCCTGCTTTAAAGGTATTTTTAAAGGTGAGGGCGCTTAATACGGAATACCCTCCCGCACTAGAGCCACGAATAATTAATCTTTCAGGATCGGCTTTGCCTTCCTTGACTAAGTGCTCCGCGCCGGCACAGAGATCTTCTACATCGCGGACGCCCCAGTGGGGTTTTAAGCTGTCGCGAAACGTTCGGCCATAGCCGGTTGAGCCCGCATAGTTCACATCCAATACGGCGAAACCTCGGCTAGTCCAATACTGAACTTTTAAATTGAGTCCCGCTTCAGTAGCCCCGGTTGGGCCACCGTGGCCCATAACAATGAGTGGCGGCTTTTCTTGGTCGGAGCCGGTGAATTCACTGTTTTTCGGTGAATAGTAAAAGCCGAATGCGGTGCGGTCGTCAGTGCTGGTGAACTGAATAGGTTCCGGTATGGAAAGATAATCTTGATCAACAGTGGCTGCGTTTGAGTGTGCGATCAATTGTGGAGTGGCGGTTGGGCTATCCAAAAAATAAACCGTTTCAAAAGCGGTTTCACTGGCGGCGAGAAACGCACAAGCGCCGGTAGAAGCATCAGCGGTAATGCCTGAAATTGAGCAGAAGGGGGTGTCTAACGCTTCTAGTTCACCGGTCTTGATGTCGATGGCCCCCAGTTGCCAGCGACCCTTTTGGGTGTAAGTGCAAATCAGTGAGTGAGGGCTAACAAAACCGTAAGTGGACATGCCAAAAACCCATTGAGGGGTGGCGAATTCGGCTTCTAGATTCTCTGCTGTTGTCGACGATACTGCCGATTCTAAAACAGGTGCTACAACTGAAGAGTCAGCCCCTTGGTGCCAGCGGTAAGGCTGCCACCAATTGTTTTTATCAGACATAAACAATAAATCGCCTTCTGGGCTCCACTGTGGTTGGAAGCGGGATTCATTGCCGTGATCAAGATCGCCAATGGTTTCTGTGGTCGTCAGGCTTCCATCGCTTTGTATGTTGGCGATTACTATAACGGTGTTGTCCCAAGGCATATGGGGGTGGTTCCAGCAGAGCCAGCTTAGTTGCTCGCCATTTGGGCTTATTCTCGGGTTGCTGTAGAAGTCACAGCCGCTGGCCAAAATGGTCATTGCGCTTGGATCGTTTTCGGCGCTGCCATCCAGTGGCACGGCAACAATTTCATTGCGCTCTTCTTTCCTTTCTCCGTTATCCACCACCGTGTGATCTTCTCGTAGAGCAATCAACTGCTTGCGGGTGAGGTCGATGCACAGGTCGGCGAAACGCCAGTTGATAGCCGAGGTTAATGGGCGAGGAGCAGATTCAGGGTTCTGGGTATCAAAGTGATACAAACGCTGGCTAGAGGCTTCCACGAAGTACAGCTGACCGTTATGGATGGCAAAACTGTTTCCCCCGTACTCGTGGCAGCGGGAGCGAATACTCCAAGGGGCGGGTAAAACGTCCTCTGCCGGGGCGTCTGAAGATAGGTTTTTCCTCACTAAAACGGAGCGGCCTTTCTCCTGTGGGCGGGATTCTAGCCAATAGAGAGCCTTTTTTTGCGCTAGATCATTGACTAAATCCAGCTCTACCTGGGACAATCGTACTGAGGATTGTGTTAACTGTGTCGCAATTATGGGGCTTTTCCAGGCCCCAAAAGGCCGTTTTTCGGGGATGTTTGTAGTGCTTGTCATAAATGTCATTACGAAAGTGAGGCTTTATAACCTTTTTGTATAGGTGCTATTGACACCTAATGCTAAAAAGTCTGTCCAGTTTTTGACTAAATAATCAGGATTGATTAGTTTTACGCCATGGGCAATCGTTTTTTGCGACTTTAGTCACAAAGCGTTTGCCAACTTACTAGACCAAAGCCAGTTAGTTGTCGCCAAGGTCGTGTTAAGTGGGGTTTGTTGACTCTTAACTAGCCGAGAGCTAGTCCGAAGAATCAGATAACGCCACTGTAATCTGAGATGTGTGAGGGTAACACTATGCGCAAGCAAATCGTATTAATGACAGCTTTCATCTTAAGTGCAGCGGCGACCACAGCAAAAGCTGAGTTTCCAGCCTACTTGAGTAAATCCTACTGTAACGACCTGAAAAAAGAATTTATGGTTCGGGTGATTCCAAGCCTGAAGAATTACAGTACTGAGCGCTTCAGTCGCGACAAGCGTGCTTCTCTGCGCAACACCAAGAAGTATCTCGACAAGAATATTGATTGGTTGGAAGAGTGCACTGACTTCATGAGCAAAACCGAAGGCGACTGGTTGTTCAAAGACAAGAAAACCACCAAGATGATCTTCGCTTCTGCAAAAGACGTATCTCGTGAAATGGGCTTTGCCCTAGACGGTGTTCTCTTCTTTGATGATATAGACCCTGTAACCCGTGAATTTGATGAGCTGTTTGAAGTGACTGATACTCAAACTACTATGATGCAGCTTAACGGCGAACTCGCTTCATACTAATTCCTCTTATTGTTTTTCTATCGTTAGTTAGATTGTTTTCTGGGAGACCCCTCAGGGTCGACCGGGGAGTAGTAAAGCCAAGGCCAACTAAGCCCTCATAATAAAAATTAACAATAAGAAGAGTCGCTAATGCCGACTATAAGTCGGTATTTTTGTTTTTGTCGCTTGCAGTGGTTGATTGCTGCCTTGGACATTCTTTATTTACATCCTGCATATAGTTTCACTCTTCTTCATTTCTTTGATGCCAGTGGTAATCCCAAGCAAAAGGTTTCGCCCTTTTGGGGCGAGTTACTTCTTTTGCATGCCCAAAAGAAGTAACCAAGAAAAGGGCACCCCAACCCACTGCCCTGCGGGTACCTTCACTCCAAGTTAATTTTCCCGGTCGTCAGGATGCGCCTTCCATGGCGCAGCCTGACTCAAGCGCGCCCTGCGCGCTTGACCGCAAAAATTCACTCTCCGTTCAGCAGTTGCTAAGGGGATACACCTCCGACAAACTTAATGGTTATCGTGATTTCAAAAAGAACACTGAAACAGATGTCCCTCTCGAAACGGCAGAGTAAAGGCAAATTTTTAGGAAAATCGAGCCAGGGATGGTGAGTTTTTCCGACCCCTGAAAATTTGCCTTTACTCTGGAACCCGTAGGGCCGTTTCGTGAGGGTGGTTTCTTTGCTTCGTTTCTTTGGCATCAAAGAAATGAAGAGAGAAGAAAACCAATCTTTAAATTCAAGTACAGAAGCAAAAAGAACACCCGTCACCCAAGGGCGATAAAAAATCAAATCGGTAATTGCTCCCCACAAAACTTACAATGCTTCGCATCCTTCTCATGCCCAACTCGCTCACAGCGCCCGCATTGCATTTCCGTTCGTTCCCGCTGCATTTCTTGCAGTAATTCGGAAGTAATAATCCCCGTAGGCACCGCAATAATGGAATAGCCCGTGAGCATGGCCATGGCAGCAATGGCTTGACCGATAGGTGATTGCGGTGTGATATCCCCGTAGCCAACCGTCGTGATGGTCACAATGGTCCAGTAGATACTTTTTGGAATACTGCTAAAGCCATTGGCTGGGCCTTCTACCACGTACATGAGGGAGCCAAAAATCGTTGAGAGCACCAGCACCGCTGAAAAGAACAAGAGAATTTTTCGTCGGCTCATCAGCAAGGCTTTGATGAGTACGTTGGCTTCGCGGATATAGCGCATGAGTTTCAGTACGCGGAACACCCGCAATACTCGCAGTAGGCGAATGATTAAGAGGTAGGTGGCGTCTGGGTAGAGTAGGGCGATATAGCTGGGCAGAATGGAGAGTAGATCCACCATGCCGTAGAAACTGAAAATATACTGCTTACGATGACGAGCAACCCAAATTCGGGTGATGTATTCCACGGTAAAAATGGCCGTGAAAACCCACTCAACAATTTTGATCAATTTAGCGTGACCGTTGGCAATCACCTCCATGGAATCCAGCATCACCACCAATACACTGGCGAGGATAGTGATGATCAATACCACATCGAAAGCGCGGCCTGCGGGTGTTTCGGTACCGAATATGATCTCGTTGAGCTTTTGTTTTAGGGTTCCTAATGCCATAAACCAGTCTCTTATTGTTATGTCGATTTCTTAATTGATGGCTCTTGCGGAGAATCCTATACCCATTGCCCCTCAAAGGCTCTAGGTAAGTAAGGCTATTGCGGTAGTCACATTAATCGATTGGCATATTCCCTGCAAGAATAGAACTATCGGGCTGTTGACGACAGATTTTCGTCAATGCCACTTTCAATACGAATAGAGCTTATAACGGGTGTTATCCATGGAAATCGCACAACTTGTTCCTATTATCGATACCGGTGTCAAAATCGCCATGGGCGCAGGCATTGCCGGCTTCACGTATTGGCTTACGCTGAAAAATCGTGGATTTGTGAGTGCTGATGGTCAAGGCGAAACCGGTAATCGCCGTTTGGAAACTTACGAAGCCGTGTCCGCCGAAGTGGGTACCGTGTCCCATATCTTTTCGAAATATGCCGCGCTGGTAACGGAATCTTATCTTTATGGCAGTAAATGGCCAGAAACCCGCAAGTTAGAGTTAGAGGCTGTAAATCGTGAATTGGTTGAGATTTTCAAAAATATTTCTGACTCAGAATCGAAGTTATTACTACTGGGTGAAAAGGGTTTAGCGAAAACCTTGCGCGCCTATTCTGCTCGTATTGCGCAATTCCGCAAAGAAGTGTTTGTAGGTCGCCGTGATATCAAAGAAGAGCAGATCAACGAACTGAAAAAAGAAATCAGTAAGCTTAAAGAGCAATTCTATGATTTGCTGAGTAAGAAATATGATCACTTGTTGTTGGCGGCAGGGGTTTAACTCTCAGCCTTTATTGTAATCACATCGTAGCCGTAGCCCGGAGGAAGCGTCAGCGATCAAAAATTGCTCCTGCTATTTTTGAAATACCCTCCATCCATGGAGGGCAAGTCCGGGAATATACCTTAAAAAGCCCCGGACTCCACTTCGCTACCTCCGGGCTACGTACCCTTCTTTTGAATCCCATCATGAACAAGAGTCTAGCGCTGGATATTCGTTGATTGGGAAACGTGCTAAGCTAGCTCACATGTTGATTAAAAGGAGGTTTTCAATTTTCTTCTTTAAATCTTCCCAAAACAAGTGAACCCGAAATATACGGCAAGGGTTCGTTAATTAAACTGTTAACTGTCGGAAATGGTATGAGACTATTTGTCCTAATGTTTTGCATTTCAGTGAATGTTTTTGCTGATTCCAGTCTGAAAGGATTAGAAGTACATTTATCCCAACAATTAGAAAGCAAAAATATTAAAGATAATGAAGAATTATATCTGCATTTAAAGCGTAATAAAGACTATATAGGCGGTGCTATTTTTGAAATTCATGATCTTGCATTTACGTCAATTTTATTAGATCAGGCAAATAAAGCGTATAAGGGTGGAATGTATAGTCTTGAAGAAGATGAGCTTTTAGAAAAATTAAAGGAGGAGGAAGTATATAATTATTCAAAGGCGGCAAAGTATCTTCATATAAAATTATCTAAGTATGACGGGGAGTCTGAAATAGAATTGAAAAAAAGGCTCACTAGTCATTTAATGCATATAGGAAACGACCCGAAAGGTTTTGATAAACTAAAGGTTAAGTTGGCTAATTTGGGTAATTATTTGGGGCTATCTGCACTTATGATCGATGAATTGTTGATCAAATATGTTGCGTGCCATGCGATTGAAAAAGAGTATGGCAAAGAAAATTGTGACACCAGAGATGTTTTTAATAACATTGATGAAAAAAATAAGCGAAAATATGCTGATGCCGCTGAGTATATATATAAAAAGTTAAATTAATCGAGACAGTAACAAACTCCTGAGGTTGATCCTTAGTGCTACGCGCTTTTTGGGCTTGCTACGAAAATCAACCCAAGATATGCTCCACGCCAAGCTCAACTGAGCTAGGCATTACTTCAAATGCTCAATCAAAGCCGCTAAAAACCGCGAAGCCTCCCCGCCAGTAATAGAGCGATGATCAAACGTTAGCGATAGCGGCAAGACTTTGTGAATCTCCATTTTTCCCTCACAAGCCACGACTTCTTCACGAATTTTTCCCGCGCCAATAATGGCAACCTGTGGAGGTACTACCACAGGGGTGGCATAGCGCCCGGCCATTGAGCCAAAATTCGATAGCGTAATGGTTGCGCCTTGCATTTCTTCCAGTGGAATTGAACGTTTTCTTACGCACTCCCGTAATTTGTTTAAACCTTCTCGTAAGTTTTCTGAACTACGATTGGCCACGTCTCGCATGACGGGTACAAATAATCCCTGCTCTGTATCGACGGCGATGCCAATATCCACATAGTTGTGCAGTTGTCGTGATTCGCTGGTGCCGTGATACCAAGCGTTTAGTGCAGGTTCTACGGTGCAGGCGTGGGCGATAGCCTGGCAGAGTCTAATGGTGATGTCGGAGCCTTGTGGCCAGTTGTGAAGGTCCGCATCTTCAAACAGGGTTACCGGTACCACTTCGCGATGCACCTTGGCCATGGTTTGTGCCATGGCTCTGCGAGGGCCACGTAATTTTTCATAGCCTTCCGGCGCTTTTTGTGTGGCTTTGAGTAGATCTTCTTCGGTGATGCGTTCGCTTGTGTTGAGTGAGTTTAAATCTACCCCGAGCTTTTTGGCGGTGGCTCGTAGTGCTGGAGTGATTTTAAGCGAGTTGTTATCTGTTTCGGTTTTGGAGGCACCAATAATAAAATCGTCGTCATCCAGGCTTTGGGTTTCGCCGGTAATTTCTCCGACTACGCTAGTGGATTCATCGCCTTCACCTTCAAAAGAGACTAAAGGCTCGCCGATGTGCACGCACTCACCTTCGTCGGCGAAAAGTTTTTCAATAACGCCGTCTTGAGGGGAGGGCACTTCCACAATGGCTTTTGCAGTTTCCACAGAGACTAACAATTGATCGGTTTTTACCGTATCGCCTTTATTGATATGCCATTCGACAATTTCTGCATCTTGTAGGCCTTCGCCGAGGTCGGGTAGTTTGAAGTAGCGCATGGTTTTCCCCTGTTTGTTTTTTCTTGTGGGTTATCACTGCTCTTTGTCATTCTGAGCGTAGCGACTCGTTAGAGCAGCGTAGCTCACAATCTTTTTGGGTATGGTGCCAACTTCATGAGATTCTTCACTACGCTCAGAATGACAGTATTTTTGCAGTTATTTTTTGCTGGACTCCAGCGTTCGCTGGAGTGACGATGTTTCCGTCTTCCGTCTTCCGTCTTCCGTCTTCCGTCTTCCGTCTTCCGTCTTCCGTCTTCCGTCTTCCGTCTTCCGTCTCTTTGTCATTCTGAACGTAGTGAAGGATCTTTTTACAACCTGTGCATAATTCAGAAGATTCTTCACTTCGTTCAGAATGACAGTACTTTTTCCACCGCTTCCACAATATCCTCCGTCTGAATCAGATAATTTTGTTCGGTTCGGAAATAGGGCATAACAGCATCGTAGCCGGTTACGCGAACGATGGGTGCCTGCAAATCCAGTAGATTGTGTTCGGTGAGTTGCGCCGCGATTTCTGCGCCTACGCCAAAGCTGCCGCAGGCTTCGTGCACAATCACGCAGCGCCCGGTTTTTTGAACGGAGTAGGCGATGGTTTCCATATCTAACGGTTTAATGGTGGCCACATCGATCACTTCCGCATTGATGCCTTGTTGCTCTAATTGCTTTGCGGCAATCATGGTTTCTTGCACCATGGCTCCCCAGGTGACCAAGGTAATGTCTGTTCCTGCTTTTAACGTAAAACAGGTATCCAGAGGTAGTGCGTCACCATTATTAGGAACGTTTTGCTCAACGGTTCGATAAATGCGTTTTGGCTCCAAAAATAAAACCGGATCGGGGTTGCGAATGGCTGCCAATAGCAAACCGTAAGCCCGTTTAGGTGAGCTGGGGATTACTACTCGAATGCCAGGTATATGTGCTAACAGCGCTTCTGTGCTTTCTGAATGGTGCTCCGGGGCGTGAATACCTCCACCAAAGGGCGCGCGTATTACAAGAGGGCACTGTAAGCGACCTCGAGTACGGTTGCGCAGGCGAGCAGCATGGCAAATAAGGTGTTCTAATGCGGGAAAAATAAATCCCATAAATTGAATTTCGGCTACAGGTTTTAAGCCTTGGGCGGCCATACCAATAGCGGTGCCGGCGATCATGGCTTCTGCAAGAGGCGTGTCCATCACCCGTTTAAAACCAAATTCGTCCCTTAAGCCTGCAGTTGCGCGGAAGACACCACCGTTGGTAGCAATATCCTCACCCAGTAGCACAACGTTTTCGTCGTGGCCCATTTCAAAGCGCAGGGCTTGGTTAACGGCGTCTACTAAATTGACCTTGTTACTTTTTTCCAGTGCGACAGATGCGTTCATGGTGTCCCCCTTATGATTTTCTTTGCTTGCAGCGGTTTATTAATTGCTGGCGTTGTTGCTTATAGGCGGCAGGGAGTGTCTCGTAGAGAGAGTCCAGCATGGCTTCGGGTGGCTCGGGTTCTGTGTTGAGGTATTCCTCTACAGCATTTTCTACTTCTTCTTTGTATTGCAGTTGCAATTCACGCTCTTTTACTTCGTTCCAGTAACCTTTTTCGTGTAAGAAACTTTGTAGGCGTTTGATGGGCTCGTTTTCCCAAGCTTGTTTTACCGCTTCGGCATCGCGATAGCGGCTGGCGTCGTCGGCAGTGGTGTGATCGCCTAGACGATAAGTGATGCACTCAATAAGCAAAGGGCCTTTACCGCTGCGGGCATGTTCCATGGCTTTTTTCGCTGCGTGATATACGGCGATCACATCGTTGCCGTCCACTTGTATACCTTCAAAGCCTGCGGCAATGGCTTTGTCTGCTAAAACCTGGTTTCCACACTGTAAATTGCGAGGGGTGGATATGGCCCATTGGTTGTTGTTCACCATAAACACCACGGGCAATTGCCAAGCGCCGGCAAGATTTAGGGACTCCATAAAATCCCCTTTGGAAGTGGCGCCATCGCCACAGGACGTTACGGCCACTCGGTGTTCGCCGCGGATTTTAAAGGCACTGGCAATGCCGCAGGCGTGAGTGGCCTGAGTGGCAATGGGTACGCAGTTGGGGAAATCTTCTTGGCAAACCGCAAACTTATTGCCGCGCTCGTCGCCGCCCCAATACAGCAGCATTTCAACAAAACTCACACCGCGAATAAATTGTGCGGCCTGATCTCGGTAGTAGGGCACTAAGACGTCTTCGGTAGCCATAGCGCTGCCATAACCCACACCAATGGCTTCTTGGCCGAGAATGGAGGCATAGGTACCGAGTTTACCGGTGCGCTGCAGGGCAATGGCTTTTTGGTCGAAGCTGCGGGCGCGAACCATATTTTTATAAAACTGAATCAAGGTTGGTACGTCCGCCCAGTCAGGAAGGTGTTGGGTTTGAAGGCCTTTTTCATCTAAAAACTGCAACATAATGTATTGGCCTGAAACGTTGGTTTTTGGGCTATGGCGTAAATCATCGAGAATGGATTGCATAGCGGCCCCCTTGGTCGTTGTTATCAAGATTGTTTTTTATGCTGTTAGCTAAACTGTTATTTGAATTGTTGTCTGAATTCAGCACTGGAATATTGTGTCTCTCTAACGGTGCGCCGTATAAACGTACCTCTGCAAAGTGGTCAGCGATTAATGACGGAGGCATATTGTCTTTTTCAGACTGCTTAAAAATATCCCGAAGGGTGTTTTGAATGTTATGAATGGTTTGATCAATCACGGTTTGATCGGTATTGGTTCGTTGTAAGGTGCAATAAATTAATCCGCCCGCATTAATGACATAATCTGGGGCGTAAAGAATGCCTTGGGTGTGAAGGCTGTGATCTAGCCACTCTTCACTGAGCTGGTTATTGGCAGAGCCTGCCACAACCGCACAGTTCAGTTCAGGTAGGGTGGTATTACTGATAATGCCCCCTAATGCGCAAGGGACAAATACATCGCAGTGGCTGCGATGTATTTGCTGGGCGCTACTGATTTTTGCACCGAATTCGCTGGCCAAACGCTGGCAGCGGCGCTCGTCGAGATCGGCAACTGTAAGTTGAGCGCCTGCGCGAGCCAGCTTTTCTGCGAGGGAGGCACCTACGTGCCCTAAACCTTGAATGGCAAAATGTAAGCCTTCTAGTTTGTGGGTATTGAATTTGTGTTCCACTGCCGCATAGATGCCTGCTAACACGCCCTCAGCGGTATAGGGTGAAGGATCACCAGAATTAGTTGTGCTACTGACAAAATTTGTTTGCTTGGCAATGATGTCCATATCACTGGGGGAGGTTCCGGAATCCACTGCGGTGATGTAACGGCCTTGTAGGGTATCTACAAAGCGACCAAAGGCAGTAAAAAGTTTCTCTCGATCAATATGTCTGTCGTCTTTTCCAGATTTAATAATCACAGATTTACCACCGCCACTGGCTAAGCCTGCAGTGGCGGCTTTGTAGCTCATGCTTTTTGCTAGGCGGCAGGCATCTTCCAGTGCGGCTTCTTCATTTTTGTAATGAACAAAGCGGCAACCGCCTAAAGCAGGGCCTAGTTTTGTGGAGTGAATAGCAATAATGGCCTTTAGGCCTGAATCGGGATCGCAAGCGACATGCACATCGCCAACCCCTTCGAATGCGAGGGTGTCGAACATAACTTTCTCCATTCTCCAAGAGGCTCATTGTCGCTTGTGGCGAACGGCCTTAACTCGGTCGTTGATTACGTGATGGAAGTCTTTTGGGGGGTGCACGGGTCGCGTACAAAAAATATCCAAAAGCCTATTAATTATAGATGCGCTTTATGGAAAGTGTTCTATAGTTATTGGTTATGAAAACAACAAGAAGAAACTTTTTTAGTTATTTAGGGATGATTTGTATTCCACAACTGTGATAAAAGGTAGATATTAGGGATTGCCTATATTGCGCGTTAACCGACACTGTGTCATTTTTAAGCTTGTTGCTGAATAGTTGAACTGTTTGAGCCTTTAATGACAAACAGCGCAATTAAGACTTTGTACGCATGCAAGGTTAACCGTATTGGGGTTAGAGGGAACTGACGACGAATAAAATCCATCAGGAAAACTGTATGTCGGAAACAGCTCACTCTAGTGGCAACTTAGCGGTCATAAATGGGTTGCAATTAAATGCCCAGCGGGCCTGTTGGCATTTATATTTGGCCAGCGAAAGCATTCAGTTGTCTGATCGTGCGTTGCAGTTTTTGGGTATTGAATCCGACGAAACTACCCTTTCCCTAGAACGCTTCCTTCAAAGTATTCACCCTGTCGATCGAAAAGAATTTCTTCGCCAATGCACCTTCCGTCAAGAAGGTGAATTTTTTTCCTGCATTCTACGAAATAAAGAAAATCCAGAAAAATGCGTGGCCATGGTAGGTGAGTATGTGCTCAGCGATAAAGAAGGCATGGAAATCATTGGTCGTTGTGGGCGCCACACGCATGTAGAAGATTCTCCAAAGCAAATTGTTACGCAAGATAAAGGTGAAATCACTATGTTGCGTACCCTGCTTGATCAAGCTGGGAGTTTAGTGGCGGTTAAAAATATTTACGGAGAGTACACTCAAGTCAATCGACTATTTGCGGAATGTTTTGACTCGACTCCGAAAGAGTTAACAGGGAAAAAAGATAGCGATTTATTTGAAGAATCCATCGCTGCCGGTATTAGTCGTTTCGACAACTGGATGATAGAGCAGGGCGCGCCCTTGCGTATGGAAGAGTCTCTTCCTATTAAAGGTAACAATCACACTTTTGTTTCTGTTCGTTTCCCTATTAAAGATCACTTAAAACGCATCACCGGTATTGGTATTTCCTTAACGGATATTACCGAGCGTAAACATTACGAAGAAACCATTGCTCAGCAGCGAAAAAGTGCGCGTTTAGTACTGGATTCTGTCGATTCCCATATTTGGTTTTTGGATTCTCAAGGCCGTTTGCAGGATTGTAACCGCCACGCGGCCAGTGCCGCTGGGGTTCATATCGCAGATATTCGTGGCAAAACGTTAATCGAACAAGACATTTACTGGCCGGATCCCGAGCAAGAACACAGAGAAGTCATGAAAGTGATTTCTACTGGCTGCCCGATTTTAAATAGCCATGCAGAAATTGTCTGGCAGGGCAAAAAACATTGGGTACGCATCGACAAAACCCCTGCTCTTGAAGGCCCGAAAGTAACTGGAGTGTTACTTATGGTCACCGATGATACGGATCTCATTGAAAAAGAGCATGAGTTAGAAGAAAGCGATGCCCGCTATAAAGCTTTTATCGCCAATAGCGCAGAAGCTATTTGGCGATTAGATGTGAATCCGCCGGTGTCGTTATCGCTGTCTGATCGTGAGATCTGTGAACACTTAATGGAATATGCCGTATTTGCCGAAGGTAATAATAAGCTGGCAGAAATTCAGGGCTTTGAGCGCGCCGAAGATATGGTGGGAAAAAGACTTGTGGATGTTATGGACAAGGAGCAGTTATTTCGTGAGTTGAAATTCTTTGTTCGCAGTAATTATCGAACAGACTATTCTGAATTTTTACGCACGGATCGTAAGAAACAAGACCGTTGGATTTCTACTTCCTGCTTTGGTGAAATCGAAGACAACAAACTTTATCGCATTTGGGGTACCCATCGGGATATTACCGAAATGCATTCCTATCAGGATCAGTTAAAGTATCAAGCCTCTCACGATTCACTGACTGGTATGCCTAATCGCGCAAGCTTGTATGAGGAAATGAATCACTCCTTAGTAAAAGCTGAACCTGGTCAGCAGATGGCGCTGTTACTGATAGATTTGGATCGCTTTAAAGAAATTAACGATACCCTCGGGCATCAAACTGGAGATCAGGTATTAAAACAGTTGGGACCTAGACTGGAAGCGGAACTCACGGATTTGGATGCTGCAGTGTGCCGGCTTGGTGGCGATGAATTTGCGGTATTTATTCGCGGTGTACGCAGTTTTCATCACGCGGAAGTATTGGGTCACCGGTTATTAGATGCGATTAAGCAGCCCTTCTGCTTAGGCAGTTTGGATGCAGAAATTGGAGCCAGTGTAGGTATTTCTATGTATCCCATGCAAGCAGAAGATGTGAGCAGCATGATGCGTTGTGCCGATGTAGCCATGTATCACGCAAAAAATAATTTGCTGGGTTGTGCGCTTTACGATATAGGCATCGACAACAACTCTCCTGAGCGCTTGGCCCTAATCAATGACTTTCATGGCTCTGTGCGAAAAAATCAACTAACCCTGCACTACCAACCCAAGGTGGATTTGATCACCAATCAAGTTCATGGGTTTGAAGCCTTGCTACGTTGGGTGCACCCTGAGCGGGGAATGGTTCCACCGGGTGAATTTATTCCCTTGGTAGAAATCACGGAGATGATTCACGAAGTGACGGCCTGGGTATTGGATGAGAGTATTCGTCAATGTCGCGCTTGGTGGGATGAAGGTTTGCGCACTACGGTGGCGGTAAACTTGTCCGCGCGAAATTTAATTGACGACCGCCTTCCTAATTTGATTCCTCGTTTATTGGCGGCAAATAAGCTTCCACCTAGCGCCTTAATTTTAGAAATCACAGAAAGTTCTCTGATTGTTGACCCTCATAGAGCAACATTGATTCTTCAGCAATTGGAAGAATTGGGTATTTCTATTGCCATTGATGATTATGGAACCGGCTACTCTTCGCTGGGTTATCTACAACAGTTGCCAGTGAAAACCCTCAAGATTGATTATTCCTTTGTGAAGGACATGATCAATAATGTGCATAATGCAGTGATCGTTCGCTCTACCATTCAATTGGCCCATAACCTGGGTTTGAAAGTGGTTGCTGAAGGGGTAGAAGAGGAGCAGCTGCTGAATGTATTGAAAAATATGGGATGTGACGAAGCTCAAGGGTACTTTATTGCCCGCCCAATGGATGCATTAACTGTGCGACAATGGATCAATGAGTCTCAGTGGCAGGTGCGAGAAGAGTAATTCTCACTTCAGTCCTGGTTTGATACACTGCCCCTCTACACACTCTTGCCGGTGCTATCGGCTCTATTCTTTTTTCGACCTCGGTTTTAATAATTTCTTTCTATGTCTTCTTTACCTGACCAAGAACAAATCCAGCAGCTGCAATCGCAAATTGATGAGTTGCAGGCTCGCACTGCCTATTTCGAAGATACCTTACAGCAGTTAAACGATGTGGTGAGTAAGCAAGATGAAGAGATTCGGGAACTTCACAAAATTATTCAAATTTTAAATGGACGGATTAAAAATTTGCCCGAAGGGGATGGAGAGAAGCACTCTCTACGAGATGAGATACCGCCGCATTATTGATTGAGCGTTAGAGGTTGGGTGTTTGACGTTTGAGGTAATAGCCCTCCATTATCTTTGTCATCCTGAACGATTAAAAATTGCTCCTGCATTTTTAAAATACCCTCCATCCATGGAGGGTAAGTGAAGGATCTCCTGGTGTAAGTAGGTGCTCTGGAAAAGAAGATCCTTCGCGGTGCTCAGGATGACAGGTAAGTAACACTGGCCGTCACTTGTACAAATTCTTAAAGCCTTCTGGCTGGTGAGAAAACCGCTTATATACCCACTGGTGTTGTTCAGGGTTTTTCCGAATTACTGACTCCAAAGCCAGATTTATTTCTTCGGCGGTTTTTTCTAGATCTTTGATATCTGTAAATTCCAAAAGCTCAAAGTGGATATGAAAACCTTCGCCATTGGGTTTTCGTACCACTGAGCTAATGAAGGTGGGAGCCTTGGAGGCTTTTACCAGTGAAGGCGTTAATTTGCCTGTAAGGGCTGGACGACCGAAAAAGGGAATATAAAAGCCGCCGCTTTTAGAGGGTTGATGATCGGTGATAAGCCCCGTGACGCCGCCATTTTTTAGGTGTTTCATCATTTGTCGTACGCCACTTTGGTCTGCCGGTACGAGCTTTCCATCATTACTTTTTCGACGCCAAAGAATAAACTGGTCCAGTAGTTTCTCTTTAGCAGGCTTGTACATGCCCATAAAATTAAAATTTTCTAACAAATAAATTGGCATCACTTCCCAGTTGCCTAGGTGGGGGAGGGTAATCAACGCTCCCTTGCCTTCTTCTGCAGCCTTTTCAATTGCTTCGTGGCCCGAGGTGGTAGTGCGAGCCAGTATACGCTTCGGTGACCAATACCACATGGCGCCAGCTTCCATAAACCACTTGCCGCTTTCTTTGAAGTTGTCTTTGAGTAGTTTTTCTTGTTCCTCTGCTGAAAGCTCCGGTAGGCAGGTTTCTATATTCAGCTTTGCAATGCGCTTGCGCTTTTTGGCTAGCTTATAAGCAAGGCTGCCCAAAGCAGAGCCAATCCATTGGGATAGTCGCAGAGGTAGTAGAGCGTTAATCGCTAGAATGAGGAGCGCAAGAATTTGTTTTAGATAGGACAGCATTTTGAAGTCACAAACTATTCAAAAGATACGCAGCTCCAAGTGGAGCTGCGTTTAATAGAAGCACTTGTATGAGATTACAGTGCCTGAATTTTTTCTAACTGTTCCTTCAGTTTACCAGCAGCTAATTCAATATCTGCCAGCTTGTCTTTTTCTTTTTGCACAACAGCTTCCGGTGCTTTATCAACAAATTTTGGGTTGTTGAGCTTCCCTGCAACGAGAGCGTGGTCTTTTTCCAGCTTTTCAATTTCTTTATTGAGGCGGGCACTTTCAGCATCTTTATCAATCAGGCCTGCCATTGGAACCAGAATATCCATACCGCCAACCAGTGCGGTGGCGCTCATGGGTGCATCATCGCCAGCATTGAGCCAGGTGATGCTTTCCAACTTGGCCAGCTTTTGCAGCAGTAGACCGTGGTTATCCAGGCGAGCTTTATCTTCATCGCTACCATTTTGGAAATACAGAGGTAATTCTTTTGCGTTCGGTATTTGCATTTCACCGCGAATATTACGTACACCTTCAATAACGGTTTTCAACCATTCGATATCGGTAATGGCTTGTTCGTTGATCAGGCTGTCGTCTGCTTTCGGGTAAGCTGCCAGCATAATGGTTTCGCCTTTAATACCCGCAATTGGCTTAATACGTTGCCAAATTTCTTCGGTGATAAACGGCATAAGAGGGTGAGCTAAGCGTAGGATTTCTTCCAGCACCGAAATCAGTGTATGGCGAGTGCCTTGTTTCAAAGCTTCGTTGTCACCGGAAAGCATTGGTTTTGAAAGTTCCAAATACCAAGAGCAGTATTCATTCCAAATAAAGTCGTACAGGGCTTGTGATGCTAGATCGAAACGGTAGGTTTCAATCCCTTCAATAATAGCTTTTTCAGCTTGTTGTAGCTTGCTGATAATCCACTTGTCCGCTAGAGAGAGTTCCCCGCCAGCGGCACAATTTTCGCCTTCTGTATTATCGATAACATAGCGGGCGGCATTCCAAATTTTATTGCAGAACTTACTAAAGCCTTCGATACGGCCCACATCGAAATTAATATCGCGGCCCGTAGAAGCCAGCGAATAGTAGGTGTAGCGCAGGGCGTCGGTACCGTGAGCATTAATGCCTTCCGCAAATTCTTTGCGGGTTTGCTTCTCGATCTTTGCCGCATCTTTGGGGCGCATTAAGCCAGTAGTGCGCTTAGACACTAATGATTCCAAATCAATACCGTCGATCAAATCGATAGGATCCAGCACGTTGCCTTTCGATTTCGACATCTTCTGGCCGTGGCTGTCTCGAACCAGACCGTGTACGTAAACCGTGTGGAAAGGAATTTCATCGCGAATATGCAGGGTCATCATAATCATGCGAGCGACCCAGAAGAAAATAATGTCGAAACCGGTTACCAATACATCGCTAGGGTGGAAGGTTTTTAAGAAGTCAGTTTCTTCTGGCCAGCCCAAGGTGCCAAAGGTCCAAAGGCCAGAACTGAACCAGGTGTCCAGCACGTCTTCGTCTTGGCGCAGGGCAACATCATCGGCGATGTTGTTATCTTTACGGATTTCTTCTTCGCTGCGGCCTACGTAAACGTTGCCTGCATCGTCGTACCAGGCGGGAATACGGTGGCCCCACCACAATTGGCGAGAAATACACCAGTCTTGAATGTCGCGCATCCAAGAGAAGTACATGTTCTCGTACTGTTGCGGCACAAATTTAATATCACCGCCTTCAACGGCTTTAATGGCTTTGTCAGCCAGAGGTTGAGTTTTTACATACCACTGATTGGTTAAGTAAGGTTCAATCACAACGCCGGTGCGGTCGCCGCGAGGCACCTTCAATTTGTGATCTTGAATTTTTTCTAATAAGCCTAGGGCTTCGAAGTCTTCAACGATTTGTTTGCGGCAAGCGAAACGCTCCATGCCACGATATTTTTCTGGGGCTTCGTCGTTAATATCGGCGTCGATGGTGAAAATATTGATCATGGGCAGGTTGTGGCGCTGACCCATTTCGTAGTCGTTGAAATCGTGGGCTGGAGTAATCTTCACGCAGCCAGTACCGAACTCCATGTCTACGTAATCGTCGGCAATAATGGGGATTTCACGATCACACAGTGGCAGCGCGATCATTTTGCCGATTAAATCCTTGTAGCGTTCGTCTTCAGGGTGAACCGCAACTGCAGTATCGCCGAGCATGGTTTCCGGGCGGGTGGTAGCAACGGTTAAATGACCAGAGCCATCTGCCAGTGGGTATTTGAAATGCCATAGGTGGCCGTTTTCTTCTTCACTGATTACTTCCAGGTCAGAAACGGCGGTGTGCAGTTTCGGGTCCCAGTTTACCAAGCGCTTGCCGCGATAAATGAGCCCGTCTTTGTGTAACTTAATGAAAGCTTCTTGTACCGCTTTATAGAAGCCATCGTCCATGGTGAAGCGCTCACGGCTCCAATCTGGAGAGGCTCCCAAACGGCGTAACTGGCGGCAAATGGTTCCGCCTGACTCTTCTTTCCATTCCCACACTTTCTCGGTGAACTTTTCGCGGCCTAAATCGTGGCGGCTTACGCCATCTGCATCCAGCAAGCGTTCAACCACCATTTGAGTGGCGATGCCAGCGTGGTCTGTGCCCACTTGCCACAGGGTGTTTTTACCCTTCATGCGGTTGTAACGAATCAGGCCATCCATAATGGCTTCCTGGAAACCGTGACCCATGTGCAGGCTACCGGTAACGTTAGGTGGCGGAATCATGATGCAGTAGGAATCGCCTTCACCTGAGGGCTTGAAGTAGCCTTTTTCTTCCCAGGTTTGGTACCAGTTTTGTTCGATTGCTTGGGGGTTATACGTCTTTTCCATGGGTTTCTTATGGATGTCTCAAAGTCAGTAGCTTGGATAAGGGCGATTGTGCCCGAACGTGCAGCGATCAGCCGTGAAAATACGGTTATTGCTAGCGTTAATATGGCGGCAGATTATACAGGTTAAGGCCCTGTTGCGGCTAGTCGAGAGGGTGATAAAGGTTATTCAGTGGAGTCTTTTGAGGCCGTTGATTTGGCCAGGCTTTCAGAGAGGCGCTTACGGAGTTCAGCCTCGATTTTTGGAAGGTATTCCGCAACGAGATCATCTACAAGCTTTTCGTGATTGGATGTATGAGTAAAAGGGGCTTTTGATACTGTTGACGCTGTAGGTTTGGGTTGAGTCGCGACAGTTGAGGTGTGTGTGGTTGCGAGTTGTTCCGATTGGGATTTCTCCAACGCTTTGTGAGTAGAGCTCAAACGGTCACGGATATGCTGGGGAAGAAACGGATTTTCACCAAGAGGGTGGTGAAGCATTTCTTCAGCCATTTCACGAACGCTGCCAGTTTCAGCTGTGTGGTCTTTTTTGTCAGAGGCTAGCTGATTCTCTAGGGGCGGAGCTGTAGGTTTGCTGGGGGATTTTGCTTTGTCATTTGCTGTTTTGCTAATAGCGCTAGCTTTAATCGGTGTTTGAAGTGCTGGTTTTTTCTCTTCTGCTAAAGCGTGGGTTTCATCGAGGCTTACCTGAGGCGCTACTTTGTTGTTGTGAGTGTCTTTAGTGGAAGCGGCTAAATCAAATAGGCTTTGTTGCCCGGGAAGAACACTGGGGTCTTTATTCAGCGCTGCTTGGATTTCTGTGGGGCTCGGATTGACGGCAGGCTCCTGCGGCGGCTCACTGATATTCGCGTCTTCAGTTTTCAGTGGGGCCTCTAATGCTTCTAAACCAGTTTCTTCCTCAGATTCTTGTTGTGAATTAGATTGTGTATTAAGTTGGGCTTGTTCGGGTTCCTGTTCTTCCAAAAATTCAGGATCACTGTAATCCAAAATGGCATCCAGGGTGGGAATAGGGCCATCAACAGGTGCGTCTTCAGTGGGCTTTGGGGCTTCGAGAGTATCGCTTGAAACCACTTCATTTAGCGTTACGGCATCTAAAGTCACCGCATCTTCCAATATAGGAATAGCATCCTCTAGAACGGGGATTTCTTCTTCTAAAAGACCTTTAATGGATTCTAGCTCGTCCAGCAGGTCTGATTTGTCTGTATTCTTTTGATTGCCCATAACACAGAGAGATACATCTTTTATTCAGAGTATATTTATAGCTGTTTTGGCGTTAGCTCGCTATTTTTTTCAAGTCTATATCGTATTTTTTCAGTGGATAACCACGGTGTTGGTAGTAGCGCCACTTGTCTCGCCCGGCTTCTTTATGAAGTGGATCGGAGGAGACGATTTCCATCATTTTTTGAAATCGCCCGAGATATTCCGGGACATTTTTATTGTCCAAATTGATCAGCACGTCGTGATGCAGGCCGGGATCATCTCCCCAGCCGATGACCACATTGGTGTCTTCGGCAACTTCACCCTGTAATCCGTGGGGGATAAATGACTCGGGGCGAAAACTCCAAAGCTGTTTGTCGAGAGCCTCTGCGTCTTCGCGATTTGCGGTGTGGATATAGATTTTGCGATCGCCACGCCAACCTTTCTCAGTTAAACGGCAGGCGTATAGCATCACCGCCTCAAAGCCATTTTGATTGAGAATATGGAAGTCAACTTGGGTCATGGTTGAAAATCTTTCAGAAAAAATTTTGTTGTCACCGCGAACAGGGTTCGCGATGACTTGATGTTATTAAGGCCAGCTACGCGTGGTTCAGTAAGTATTCTACCAGCATTGGCACAGGTCTTCCTGTTGCGCCCTTATCGGCCCCGCTTACCCAGGCCGTACCAGCAATATCTAAATGGGCCCAGTCATAGTTCTTTGTATAACGGCTTAGGAAGCAGGCTGCGGTTACGGAACCACCGCCAGGGCCTCCAATATTAGCCATATCAGCAAAGTTGCTTTTCAGCTGTTGGTCGTATTCATCCCAAAGAGGCATTTGCCACGCACGGTCCCCCGCCTGTTGACCTGCAGCAAGGAGTTTATCGGCTAATGCTTGCTGGTTTGCGTAGAGGCCGGTGGCGTGTTTGCCCAGTGCCACAACACAGGCACCTGTCAGGGTTGCAATGTCCACTACGGATTTTGGCTTAAAGCGCTCGGCATAGGTGAGGGCATCACACAGTACCAGTCGGCCTTCGGCATCGGTGTTGAGAATTTCGATGGTTTGACCCGACATAGAGGTGACCACATCACCGGGTTTGGTGGCGCGACCCGACGGTAAATTCTCACTGGCAGCCACAATGCCCACAAAATTATGCTTAGGTTCGATTTCAAGCAGGCTATTAAAGGCACCAAATACACTGGCTGCACCGCACATATCGTATTTCATTTCATCCATGGCAGCGCCGGGTTTAAGGCTGATGCCGCCAGAATCAAAGGTAATCCCTTTACCCACTAAAACATGGGGCTTTTCTGTTTTCTTGCCGCCGTTATATTCCATCACAATTAATTTGGCAGGTTGATCACTACCTGCAGACACAGAAAGTAATGAGCCCATGCCCAATTCTTTCATTTGTTTTTCTTCTAGGATCTTTACACTCAGTTTCGCGTGTTTACGGCCCATGGTTTTGGCTAAATTTGCTAGATAGGTAGGAGTACAGACATTGCCCGGTAGATTCCCCAGCTCTCTAGTGACATTCATACCGTTGCCAATGGCACTACCCAGTTTTGCGCCGGCACTAAATGCTTTCGTGGTCGCAGCATTTCCACCTAATAGCGTGATTTTCTTCAAGCTAGGGGCGTTTTCCTTTGCGGATTTTTGAGCTTGTTTACCTTTGGTGGTCTGATAGTCGTATTCACCCGCAATGAACGTTTGCGCCAAAATACGAGCAATCCAGTTTTGGTCTCGGTCATTGCCATTGAGATCATCTAAAGCGATATGAGCTTGTTTTGCAGGAGTACCGCTTAGGGATTTAGCAATGGCATTAGCTAGTTTCACAATGTCATTGTCTTTTAAAGAGGTGCTTTCTCCGCAGCCAACGATGAGTAGCCGGTCTGCAGATAAACCACTTGGGTTAGGAATTAATAGGGAACTGCCCAGTTTTCCGCTGATATCACCCTGTTTTTGTAATTGGGAAAGGGATTTCCCTGCTGCGCTATCGATGGCTTTGGCGGTGTCCGTTAAGGATTTTGTGGAGCTGAAAACTACAAGGCAATCGCTGCGGATATCTTTTAAGGTTTTAAGATCTGCAGTTTTGGAGAGAAAATTCATAGTTATACCTTTAGATATTTCTTTATATTGATAGCGTGGGCTTTTGGCGAAACTGTCTATCGTTATAAAATAGCGGGAATTGGGACAATTGTGTATAACTGTAACGAGCCAAAGTTGGTAAAACCCTCGTTATTTTGTCCTTTCCATCTAAAACAAGACTCAAATTGTGATTTTATTTCGTTATCTGGCCAGAGAAGTTCTCACTACCATGATTGCTGTCAGCACAGTGTTGCTATTGATTATCATGAGTGGTCGCTTTGTGAAGTATCTCGCGGAAGCGGCTACGGGAGCACTTTCCGCGAACGTGCTCTTTATGGTGATGGGTTTACGCATGCCGGGTTTTCTTGAGTTAATCTTGCCTTTGGGTTTTTTCTTAGGGGTTTTACTGGGGTACGGTCGTCTTTACATGGAAAGTGAGATGGTTGTGATGTCGGCTTGTGGCTTTAGCCGTTCCCGTTTAGTGGCGTATACCCTTTTACCGGGTTTATTGGTGGCAGGTATCGTGGGGGCATTAAGCCTGTATGTGGGCCCCATGGGAATGCAAAAAGTAGAAAGCATTCTCAGTGAGCAAAAAAATCGTAGTGAGTGGGAAACCCTGGTTCCTGGTCGATTTGAAACCATTGGTAGAAGCGGCAATGTTACCTATGTGGAGTCTCTCAGCGATGATAGTCGCGTAATCAACAATGTGTTTATCGCTGAAACGTCTAGCAGTGAGAATGTGGACAGTTTGGTTGTGGTGACTGCAAAGCATGGTCGCCAGGTGGTCGATGAAGTAAGTGGTCGGCGCTATATGGTATTAGAAAATGGTTATCGTTTTAGTGGTTTACCTGGGCAAGCTGATTATGAGGTACTGAAATTCGAAGAATTTGGTCAGTTGCTGGCGCAAACGCAATACAAAAAGCGTAACCGCAGTGAATTTGCGTTGACTTCAACCTTATGGGAGTCAGAAAAGCCAGAAGATCGAGCTGTATTGCACTGGCGACTGTCTTTACCTGTGTTGGTAATCGTCGTTACGTTATTAGCGGTTCCCTTGAGTCAAACTAACCCTCGTCAGGGGCGTTATACCAAATTAATTCCCGCGATTATTCTTTATATTATTTATTTAGTGTCTATGAATGGTGCTCGTGGCGCTATTGAGGATGGAAAAACGTCCGTTTGGGCACTTTGGCTTGTGCATTTAGCATTTTTTGCTTTTGCCGCGCTGATGTTAGCTTGGCCACGCCTACAGCGTTATAAAACCAAAGGAATAAACAGCGCAATAGCTTCTGATTCTGAAGAGGGGAGCCGTTAATGCGCCGGTTAAATCGTTATATTGCTAGCAATGTGGTGAATGCTGTATTGGTGGTATTGCTGATAGTTGTTTCTTTGGATGCGATTGGCGGCTTAATGGATGAGCTGGGTAGTTTACGTGGTAATTACGACTTTACCGCTGCGCTTTCTTATATCGGTTTAACCCTACCCAGTCGTATTTATGACAACCTTCCTTTTTCAGCCTTTATTGGTTGCCTTATTGGGTTGGGTGCTTTGGCAAATAACAGTGAATTGACCGTTATGCGCGCTGCTGGGGTGTCTGTTTGGCGGTTAGCGGGTTCTGTTTTTAGACCGGCACTTGTTTTGATTCTGATTGGTGTTGCTTTAGGGGAATATGTTACCCCGTTATCGGATCAAATTGCCGAAAGCCGTCGATCTTTGGCTTTGGGAAGTAAACGTGCTTTGCAAGCTGATCAAGGCTTATGGAGTAGAGAAGGGCGGGAATATATTCATGTGAACGCTGTACTCCCTAATGGTGTGCTTTATGGCTTAACCCGTTACACCTTTGATGATGATGGCAAGTTATTGAAAGCGGATTACACCCGCAGAGCAACTTTTCAGAGTGATTACTGGTTATTGGAAGATACAAACTCGTCTGTTTTTCATGAACTGCATGTACAACGTGAAACCGCAGAGTTGAGTGAATGGCAAACGCACCTCACTCCTGATGTGCTTAACGTGATTGTATTACCGGCAGAAGATCTTTCCATTGCTAGTCTATTTCGCTATGCAAGCTATCTGGATAACCAAAATCGTCGCAGTGACGACTACTGGCTATCACTTTGGCGGAAACTCTTACAACCTTTAGCCACCCTTAGCCTAATTTTAATTGCGATTTCTTTTGTTTTTGGTCCAATGCGGCAAGTTACAATGGGATATCGCATCTTTGTGGGGGTGATTGTGGGGATTATTTTCCAAATTTCCCAGGATATGTTGGGGCCTGCGAGTCTCGTTTTTGGCTTTTCTCCCCTTTTGGCTGTTTTGATACCTATTTTGGGATGTTTCGGTGTGGGTGTCGTTTTATTACGCCGCGCAGGATAAATCTCTTTTAAATCCGTTCTCTGTTTTTCGTTTTATGGGCTGAAGAGCTGTTTTCTATTTTTTGATAATACCCGCTGGATTTTCTAGTTTGGAAAGCTCAGTTTTTTGATATTTCTTTTAAATGGGACTGATTTTTCTTATTTCGGTATTTCTTCAAAGCGGCGTTTTCGAGTTATTTAAAAAAGGAAATATCTCGGATAAATCCTAGAAAAAGATAAAAACGGAGACTTTTTTGGGTTTTAAATCAAAAAAGTTAAAAAAAATGAACTTTTTTCGCAAATTTAGGTGAAAAAAAAGCAAAAAATAAATAATATTCTGCCATATCGCCTTGACTGCCTAAAAATTATGCTATGTTTGTCGATGGTGATAGTAATAAATCCCTGAGGAGATAAAAATGGCCCGAGTCAAACGCAAAGCAAAACCAGCAGCTAAACGTGCTGCTAAGAAAGCACCAGCAGCACCAGCGGTAGTAAAAGCTGAAGCAGCTGTTGCTAAAGTACAAAAAGATGTAGATGCCGCTGCTAAAGTACAAGCAGCTGCTAAGAAGAAAGCCGCGGCTGCGAAAGCCAAGGCTAAAACCCCAGCCGCTAAGCGCGCTGCTAAGACTGCTGCTAGCGCAGCAACTAAAGCAGGCGTAAAAGTGCGTGCACTGCGCGCTAAGCTGTCTGACGCTAAAGCTAAGCTGTCTTCAGCTAAGTCTGTTGCTAAAGCGAAGGCTGCTGAGGCCGCTCTGAAGCAGAAGACTGCTGACATGAAGGCTGCTGCAGCTGCTAAGGCCGAGGCTGATCTGGCTAAAGCACTGAAAGCTTTCGAATCTAAGTGGAAGAAGAAGCGCGCTGCTGCAGATGCGAAGAAGCTGAAAGCTGCTGAGAAGAAAGCTACTGCAAAAGCAAAGGCTGCTGCTAAGAAAGCTGCTGCAAAAGCCAAAGCTGCGGAGAAGAAAGCCGCTGCAAAAGCAAAAGTAGCTGCTAAGAAGGCTGCAGCTAAGGCGAAAGCTGCTGAAAAGAAAGCTGCCGCTAAGAAAAAAGCTGCTGAGAAGAAAGCTGCTGTAAAAGCCAAAGCTGCTGCCAAGAAAGCCGCTGCTAAGGCCAAAAAAGCAGCTAAGAAGCCAGCCAAGAAAAAAGTAGCTAAGAAGCCAGCTAAGAAAGTTGTTAAAAAAGCCGCTAAAAAGCCAGCTGCAAAGAAAAAAGCAGCCGGTCGTCGCGGTCGTCCAGCTAAGAAGAAGTAAGTAAAGCTGGACTTTAGCTGATAAAATCCCCTGCTAGGTATCTAGCAGGGGATTTTTTTTGCCTTTTTGGGGTAGAAAACTATCTGTGTTGGCATTGCGGCGCTAAAAATCGGCTTAAAATGCTCACCTATTACCCATAGGCTGCGCTTTTGCGCCGCTTTTTATCACCACACTGCCTGCCTCGATAACGTTTTTCTGGTCTTGTTAAGTCAAAACCAGTTTCACTGAGTGTATTTTGAGAAATTAAATCCAATGAGTGTGATTTTAGCCCTGGATTCATCCACTGAAGCCTGTTCTGTTGCCATTTCCTGTAATGGTGAGGTGATTGAGCGTTATGAAGTGGCGCCTCAGGGGCACAGTAAGCTTCTGTTACCTATGGTGGATTCTGTTTTGGCGGAATCTGGTAAAACTATTGGTGATGTGGATGGTATTGCCTTTGGTTGCGGCCCCGGTGGTTTTACGGGTTTGAGAATTTGTGCGGGAACGGTTCAAGGTTTGGCATTTGGTGCTGATCTTCCTGTGTTACCGGTTTCGAGTTTGGAAGCTATGGCACAAAGTGCTCTTCGCCTGCAGGTTATTGATGCTACTGCAGTTTGTCTTCCAGCTTTTGATGCTCGCATGAGTGAAGTTTACTGGGGTATTTATCGTGCTCAAGGCGATATGGTGGAATCTGTTCGTGCAGACTGTGTCTCAGCCCCGCAATTATTAGTGGATGCCATTGCAGAGCATGAAATTGTGCAAGGAGTGGGTACGGGCTGGGGAGTGGCAAGCTTAGATAATATTCGTCATCAGGCAAAAGAAATTGAATTTTTCCCGCAGGCTCGAGATTTGTTACCGAGAGCAGCAATAAATTTGGAAAATAACCTTGGTATAAACGCCTGTGAGGTGGAGCCTGTTTACCTTCGCAATGAGGTGAGTTGGGAAAAACGTAAACGCCTACGAGATCGTTAACGTTCGATTCGATAAATAAAGTAGCTTAGTCAATTAAGAATTCAGGAAATTAGTATTTATGGAGCTTTTACACATTATTGTTCTGGCATTAGTACAGGGCCTTACAGAATTCTTACCCATTTCCAGTTCCGGGCATCTAATACTGCCCAAAGAATTACTCAACTGGCCTGACCAGGGCTTAGCTTTTGATGTGGCGGTGCATGTAGGTTCACTAGTCGCTGTACTGGTTTATTTTCGCCACGATGTGAGTCGATTGTTAAAAGCCTGGTTTCTGAGCTTCTACACTAGAGAACAAACTGCCGACAGTCGTTTAGGCTGGTATGTAATTGTGGGAACCATTCCCGTTTGCGTAGTGGGTTTGTTGTTTGATGATTTTATTGAAACCAATTTACGTTCGATGGCTGTGATTGCCACCACAACGGTCTTATTTGGTATTTTGTTAGGGGTGGCAGACAAAATTGGGCGCTTTCAATATTCCCTAGAGGATTTCAACTTGAAAACTGCCTTGCTGGTGGGAGCCTCCCAGATATTGGCGCTAATACCAGGTACATCGCGGTCTGGGATTACCATTACTGCAGGTTTACTTTTAGGGTTTGATCGACAGTCTGCTGCCCGCTTTTCCTTCTTACTTTCCATTCCGGTAATATTACTGAGTGGAGGGTACAAAGGTTTACAGCTTTTGCTTCAGGATACCCCTGTTCCTTGGGGCGATATTGGCATGGGTGCGATTGTTTCTGGCTTTTCTGCGTACCTGTGTATTGATTTGTTTCTGCGTTTTATTAATAAAGTAGGAATGATGCCCTTTGTGATTTATCGCTTGCTGCTAGGGGCTTTTCTTTTTTGGTTAGTGCTGAGTTAAGCCTATCAGCTATCTTAAATAACCCTAGGGGAGTTAACCCCTTGGTTTTCGGGCTTATAGCTAGAGATTATTGGCGGATATTTCGACGCTCGCTAGACTGAGTGAGTTATGAATATTTCTCCTAGTCTACCTCCTTCTCAATCCTTGTCTTCGCCGGTATCTCGCCAGGCTTCCGCGGCCACTCCCTCTACCACAGAGGTTACGCCCACACCCCAAACGGTTGATCCTAGATCGGACTCACAAGGCAGTGCTCAGCCTCGATTGGAAACTCGAATTGAAAGTACGCCTGCCAATCGAACTCAAGACGCGGTTCGGCTTGAAGAAACAACAGCCACACAACGTATCTCTCCCCAGGCAGTGGAAGTGGTTCGCAGTCAGCAAGCAGTGGTGGATGTAGAAAATCTGCCAGAGCGAAATCGCCAGGCCTTAAGCCAATATCTCTCCATAGATAGCCAACCTCAGAGCCCATCAACTAACCGGGCTGAACTCGTCGGGGTAGATACCTTCGCCTAAATTCATATAGGAACCTCTGCTTAACTTGGTGATCTCTCAGGCTTAGCGTCACGTTTGCTGTTTAGGCGGTTTCGCACAGGAAGGCTGGTTGCCTTTCAAACGAGACCAACGACAACAGCAAGCGTGACGCCAAGCCCCGCAGCACCCAGAGGGCATAAAGGCGGGCCTCTGGTGCACCTTGGACATCGTTGTATTGCTCATCAAGGACAACCAGCCTTGATCTTCACAATACGCCTTGCCAAGTCACACCAGAGGCTCCGCTGAGAAATTACCAAGTTAATCAGAGGTTCCTTTACCCTAATGCAGCCATTCGAGAACTTGCGGGAAACCGGGATGCTTTCTATCTTTATGAAATACTGTCGGCGTTTAAACAGTGGAATTCCTTATTTCCAAAAAATATAAATAGTCGGCAACCCTTCCCAGAATTATCTAGGTGATCAGCACCAAACAGGGGGACGAAACAATCATGCCGAGATTACGCATTTTCGCGTTACTGGCACTGGCAAGTCACACCACTTGGGCGGCTAGCATTCCAGAACTTCAGCAGTTACTCGATGAGAAAAAGTATGGTGATGCTTGGATCGCCGCTAATCAGCTTCGTAATGATCAGGAGGGTAATGAAGTCTTCGATTTCTTTTACGGTCTCGCTGCATTAGAAACGGCCAATGTGGATGAAGCCCTTTTCGCCTTTGAGCGAGTTCTCTTTGTGAATCCAAATCATCACCGAGCTCGTTTGGAAATGGCAAGGTGCTATTTTTTATTGGGGGATATGGATAGCGCTGAAACAGCCCTTCTGGCTGTTGAGAATGTAAACCCACCTGAAAATGTCCGTAAGAATATTCAAAAATTCCGAGAGAAAATTGATAGTGTAAAGAGTCGTCGTGAGATCACCTGGCGGCCTCGTATGGAATTAGCGGGTGGGGTGGATAGCAATGCCAATAGCGCTACGGCTGATGACGGCTGGGTACTAGAAATTCCTGGTATTACTGGCGTTATCGCCAACCCTGAATCCTTGGAGCAAGATGATAACTATTATTCCGGCAATATTGGCTTAGGGGCATATTTCCCTATCAATAAACTCCAGCAGGTGGGTTTTGATGTGAGCCTCAGTGATCGAGTTTACGATGACGTTGAAGGGTTTGATCAAACCATTGGCAATGTGTTTTTGTCCTATCAACATCGAGTTAATAGGCAAATTTTAAGCTTGGGTTTAAAGCATCAGCAATTCAAAATTGAAGGTGATGATTTCCAGAAAAGTGACGGCCTTATTCTCGGTTGGGCTTCTCAAAAACGTACTGGTTCCACACAGGCAAATTTATTGTATTCAGAGATTGAATATGATGGCTCACCAGGACGAGACATTTCGCAAGCGGTTGCTGCTTTTGCATCTTCTTGGCGAGCAGAAACCGTTAATCACTCCATGACGTTATTGTTTGGTTTTGAAGAAACCCTCGAGAATACTGCTACCTACAACGCTAAAGACTTTACCGGTCTTATGTATCAAGTGAGATGGTCGTTAGCTGAAAACGTGCAAGCTAAATTCAGAGCGTTTGGCCAAATGTCGGAATATGACGATGTTTATTTGCCATTTACAGAAATAAGAGATGACGAGATGGTGCAGTTGGGCGTAGGGCTAAGTTGGCGCTTTGCAAAAAATTATTCGGCTTTTTTGGATGTTAGTCATACCGACAATCGAAGTAATATTACGGCTTTTACCTATGATCGCCTGAATACCAAGTTGGGAGTGCGTTATGGATTTAATTAATCGTTTCAACGGTGTGGGTATGTCGACGTCGACCGTATCGCAAATAGTCGAATCGAAATCATTGAATGCTTGGCAGCAAACTTGGAAAGGTGTTCTTTGGCTGTCACTGCTTTGTGCACTTTTATTATCTGTAGAGGCTTCTGCTCGAGACGTGGCAGGTAAGGTGATTCTGGCTCGAGGTGATGTAGTTGCAAAAGATACCTCAGACAGTGTTCGTCAATTAAAACGTCGTGCCGAAGTATATGTAGGTGAGACCATTGTGACGGGCGCTAGTGCCAAGGCTCAACTGCGTATGATTGATGGTGCTGTTATTGCCTTGCAATCTGGCAGTGTCTTTGAGATTGAAGCCTATCAGCAAGCGAGTGCGTCAGACGACGAAAAAGCGGTAATGAAACTTCTCAAAGGTGGTTTGCGTACTATTAGTGGTGGAATTGGCCATAAAAATCGCGAGAACTATCAGTTAAAAACCACTGTGGCGACCATTGGAATTCGAGGTACCACTTATCAGGTTGTGTATGAGGGGCCTCGTTCCGTAGTAACAGCAGCATGGCAGGGCGGTATTCGCGTTGAATCTGAAAATGGCCGAATTGATTTGGGGATGGGGCAGGCCTTTAATTTTGCTCGAGTAGATCATAAGGAGCCGCCCAAAGGTTTGTTAGCGCCGCCACCGAGTATCACTCATTCTAATGTGGCGCCACCACCGAAGCGCACACAGGCAGAAAGTAGAGATAAGAAACCATCACCAGACGGAAAACCTCAACCTCCTCAGGGTGATAAAAGGCCAGAAGGGCAGGCACCGCCGCCGCCTCCACCACCTTTACCTCCTCCCCCACCTCCAGAGGAGGGAAGCATTGACGGTAACTTGGATTCTGCTCTTAACCCTGTAGAGAGAGAAGAGGGTGAGGTAACGGCTGATGATGGTACTGTGATTGTTCCTTCTCCTACTAACCCTCCTCCTGATGGTTCAGGCCCTACGGCGCCAGATCCCGGAACGGATCCTGGCACTGACCCGGGTACAGACCCTGGTTCGGATCCGGGTACAGATCCCGGCACAGACCCTGGTACTGATCCAGGCACGGATCCTGGAACAGATCCTGGTACTGATCCAGGCACGGACCCTGGTACTGATCCAGGCACGGATCCTGGAACAGATCCTGGAACAGACCCAGGTACTGATCCGGGAGCAGAACTCGATCCAAATGATGCTCGTTTAACCGTAACTGAAAGTGCGAGCCTGGATCGCTACGGATTATTAGTTCGCACTGATCCATGCGCGGGAAGTTGTGGCGCATCCATTGGTGGAGGTAAATCTTCACAGCTTTCTTCAGGTGCCGGAGTAACTTTAAATAATGGCTTTGGCATTATGCCGGGTGATTCAACTTACGGAGCTTTCCCTGCCGCAGAAGTTATTCGCGGTAATGCGGCGTCTTCCTCCGGCAACAGGACTAATACCGTGGGGGGAACCGAGGTCTCGTGGGGAGTTTGGCAGCCCAGTGCGTTATCTCCTGTGACGATTCAATCCTCTTTGGCAGATCCCAGTATTGAAAATGATTTGGCGGAAAGTTTGGCTTTCGTCACCTTTACTCCGACGTCGCCAACTGTGTTAACGGGTAGTTTTCTGTATGGCCCTCATGATGGAGGCCCGGCTGGGGGTATCACGGATTTCTTGATTCAAACCACTTTGACCATTAGCGGTATTGAGCATGTAGGTTTCAACGTGGATTTCTCTACGGGTGCTGTGACCGATGGTATTTTGGATTTCAAATTAGATAGCGGTGAGTTTTTAATTACGGATTTTAGTGGCTCAGTGTCCGGTGCCTTTTTGGATCTTCAATTTGATGTCATTGGCCGCGACGATGTGGATGGCAGTATCATTAGCTCAAATGCGCCTCAATCCTACGACAATATTTCTGGCTCTTTTGTTGGAGCTGGTGGTGAAGGCGCATTGCTCGCTTTTAGCTTTATTGATCCTAATACCAGCCGCCCTGTGGCCGGTTACACCTTGCTGGGACAAAATGGTCCACCCATTGATGTGGTAAACCTTGATGACCCGTATCCGGAAGATGAACGGATTACCAATGGTGAGTTTGATAAGCTCGATCAGTACGCCATGATTATTTATAAAAACCCCTGCTTTAGCGTTGGCTGTGGACAAACTATTGGTGGTGGGCGTTCTACATCATTAGCCGGTGGTGGCGGTGTGGCTTTCAATACTGGGTTTGGGGTTGAGCCTGGTGATAGTAGCTATGGTGTTTTCCCTGCAAATGAAGTGTGGCGGGGAAGTACCAGTGCAACATTAGATGCGGCGACGTTAACGATTGGTGGAACAGAAGTATCTTGGGGGATCTGGACCATACCAGGCACCGATGACGTAGCGATCTACCCAACCTTTGGGTCGCCATTAGAGCAAACGTTCATGGAGCAAACAGCCTTCTTTGCAAGCTTCTCTCCAACAGATAATGCAGTGTTGATCAATCTAACTGGCAGTGTTCAATACGGATCACTGGACCGTGCTGGCGGCTCCGTGTTGAGTTCCAAAGTGTCTTCTCCCGATGAGATGTTCCTCTCGAGGGTTGGATTTAATGTAGATTTTTCTACTGGTGCTGTGACCGATGGTGTCTTGGATTTTGAATTGGTGTCAGGAGGTTTTGCAACCTCAGAGTTCAGTGGATCAATCAATGGCTCTTATCTTGACTTGCATTTTGATTTGTTAGGTACGGCGGATAAAACCGGTAAGTTTACCGCAACCTATACGCCTCAAACCTATGACAGCATTCAAGGTTCCTTTGTAGGCAATAATGGTGAAGGCGCTTTGTTGGGGTGGAGCTTTGTTAACCCAGCCACCAGTAATTATATTTCTGGCTTGGGTTTACTACAGCAAAATGCCGCTGCGGCAGAAGTTGATACTCGCTTGACCACGGCGGAAGAAATTAGCTTGGACCGCATTGGTCTTATGTTAGGTTTCTTGGAACCTTGTATTCCACCCGATGTGTGTGAAGGCAAAGTCCGAGGCGGGCGATCAAACAATGGTGCACTAGACAGTATTATTATCACGGATAATGACGCCGGCCCAGATGAAACGGCGTTCGAAAAATTCCCGACAGCTGTTGTGTTTAAACCCGATGCAGGATTGCTAGCTTATAAGGACGTCAATATTGCGGGCTTAGAAGTTACTTGGGGTAAGTGGGATGCCACTGCTGCAACGCCTATTAGTGGTCAACTTGCTCCTGGGGTTTTACTTGATCCTGATTATGCCGAAATCACCGGTCCCGTATTATTTACGACGGTGAAGCCGGCACCTCCTGCCATACTTTCGGGAAGTTGGAATTTTAACTCCATTATTGCATCTAAAGTTGAAGCAATTTCAGGCGTGACCACTTCCTTACTAGATGCAGGCTTTGATGTGGATTTCTCCACCAATGTGGTTAGCAATGGCTTCTTAACGATTTCTAATGCTACTGCAGGAACCTTTAATGCAGATTTTTCCGGAACCTTGATTCATGGTTTGGATGCGACCTTTATTGATGCACAATTTACCTTAATTAATGACTCTACTCCGCTTCAGCAGGATGAAGTTGTCGGTGTGTTTACCGGTGATTCAGTACCCAATGCTTTATTGGGCTTTAGCTTTATTGATCCCCCTTCGGGAGAATCTATAGCGGGCTTTACCTTACTTGAGCAGGCTTTCTAAAATGTGAGTTATTTACTGGTGTGGCGGTATACCCCGCACCAGCTTTCTTCTACGCCTTCGCGATATTCTGCAATTCGCTGTAAATAAATGCTGTGGATTTGTGCATTTTCAAATTCTTCTAAAGCGCTGAACAGTTTTTGGGCATGGTCCCAGTCGCGATCTAAATAGGCTTGTCGGGCTTGTTGGTAATTCTCTTCGTCTCTTTTTTCTTCGTCACTGATTTCAGACAAAAAGCCTCGTGGTTCATAGATGCGAATGGGTTCTTCTTTACCCACCACAATAATATGATCAATTTCTCGAAATAGAACATCATCAACTTGATCTTTGGTGGCCTCGCTGACGAGTATCCCTACACCGTAAAACTTTGTAATGCTTTCTAAGCGTGAACCTAAATTTACCGAGTCTCCCAGTACGGTATAGGCTCGGCGATATTGAGATCCCATGTCGCCCACATTCATGGGGCCTGAGTTAATGCCAATGCCAATACCGATAGGAGGAAGGCCTTCGTCGGTAAAGACAGCGTTAACCTCACTTACCTTGGTTTGCATTTTTAAAGCCGTGTGTACGGCGTGAGACTCTTGTTGCTCATCGTCTAACGGCGCTCCCCAGAAGGCCATAATCATATCGCCCACGTATTTATCGATAGTGCCCTGATGGTTGAAAATAATTTCGGTCATGGGGGTGAAAAAACGATTCAACAAATTTTTCAAATCTGCCGCAGACAATGTTTCAGAAAGTTTAGTGAAACCTCGAATATCGCAGAAAAGCACCGTCATGTGTTTCGTCTCCCCGGCAAAGCTATCTTCAGCGGATTGATCGCTTAACAACTTTTTAATATGTTCCGGTGCCACGTACTGCCCGAACATGGCCTGCATACCTCGGCGGTTACTGGTTTCCCGTACGAATCCTGAAGCGAGATTCAAGATGCCCACGCTCATTAATACAAACAAGAGCGATGCTAAGGGGAAGGCAATGCTCTTTTCTTGCCAGAGCCAAAAATTAAAGGCGAAAACAGCGGCTAGAGTGAGGATCCAAAGGGTAGCCATGCGAGAGGCCGATAGGTAAGGCATCATCACGCTTAAGAAGCCTCCGACTAAAATAATCAATAGCATAGTGGCGCCATGCTCCCAGTCAGGAACCACGGGAATTGGGTAATGTAATAGGGCTTCCATGATGGTTGCGTGGGTTTCTACACCGGGAAAGCCTGTACCAAAGGGGGTGGTTTTTAAATCAGCCAGTCCTAAGGCTGACGTACCCACCAGTACCAAGCTTCCTTCCAGGGCGTTAGGCGGAGTGCGTTTTAGCATGATGTCGGCGGCGGAGTAGTAGGTGAACTTGTAAGGCTCACCAAAAAAGGGCACCAGGATTTGCCCTTGAGGGTCGGTAGCGATAAAGCGATCGTTAAAGTGTATGCCTTCAAGCACGGCATTTTCTTTATCGGTGCTCCAAATTAATTCGGGAGGGTCAATCAATAAGAATTGACTGATCATTTCTACCCCGAGGCTATTGAAAACTTTATCTTCATGGCGAAGTACGAGGGGGGCATGACGAATCACACCATCCACATCGGGGAATACGGAGAGAAACCCACCACCCAAGGCTTGCTGTTGCAGCGTGGGGATATTGGCAGAATAGCCTGGCATTTCCCAAAAGCTTTTTTCTCGTTGGGGTGGGAAGGGTGTACCGGAGGGTAGGGTGCCAAGACGAGTGTTTTCTGAAGTATGGAGCACAAACCCGGTAACCGTTTCTATGTACGTAAAGCTATTGGCTAGTTGTTCGTCACCGGCAAAGCGAGGTTTTTCTGCAAGCAGTTGCTGTTTTATCTCTGGGCCGACTGTCGAGTCTTTTACCAGCTGATCTACAATATTGAGTTCGGGCTCAGGAAACACCATATCCAAGCCAACCATGAGTACCCCTTGTTCGGCTAGGGCATACATCAGCTTGGTAAGGGTTTGGCGTCGCCAGGGCCAGCGTTCCACTTCCTGTAGGGAGGCTTCGTCAATATCAATAATGATGATATCTGGACTATGCTTAGGCTCAGGGCGGGGAGAAAGTCGAAAGCGCAAGTCGTAGATTAATAGGTCCAAGCGGGTGAGGGTTTCCCACTGGTAATCGGGGCGCTTATCCGTAGATAAAATCCCTAGTAGGGTGAACATAATGCCCAAAATTGCCACCCTCAGGCGGGACATTCGGCGAAATTGGTCACGAAAAGTAATAAGCGCTTTCAATGTAGTAACGATTAGATAGTTTTTAACCTATAATAGCAGGCTGTTTGATATACCGCTGAGAATCCATGTCGAAGTTTAGTGCACAACATTTACGCCGCTTTCACCCTTTTGGGGAGCTGTCTGACGAATACCTACAGCAGTTGTTTGAAAAGCTGGAGTTAAAGCAGGCTGCTAAGGGTACTATCTTGTTTCGTCGAGGCGTAGAAACCACTCATACCACCTATTTGTTAAAGGGGTTAGTGGAGTTAGTTAACAGCAAGTTTGAAGCTGAAGCAGTGAAATCTGGTACTGAGCGTGGTTTCCAGCCGATGTCAGAAACCTCCATCACAGGCGTTTCTGCGGTTGCTAAAGAGCCGATTATTTATTGCCAAATCGAGCGGGATTTTGTGGATTTGGTATTGGCTTGGAGTGAAAGCGGAGGTAAAGATGCTGCTGCGGAATCCGGTGGCTCAGAGGACTTGGATGATGAAGGAGATTGGATGTCCAATCTGTTGGAATCTCCACTTTTTACCCAGGTACCCCCGGCCAATATCCAGCAGTTATTTGTGAAGTTTGAAACTCGAGAAGTGAAAGCCGGTGACGTGGTTGTGAAGCAAGGCGAGCCTGGTGATTACTTTTACGTCATTGCCCGTGGGAGAGCCGTCGTACAGCTACCCCATGGGGAGGAAGTCCCTCTGGAAGCCGGACGTTACTTTGGTGAAGAGGCCTTAATTGCGGATACCCCTCGAAATGCTACTGTAGCCATGAGTACTAACGGCCAGTTGATGCGCTTAGGGAAGGAAGACTTCAAGAGTCTACTTCAAGAGCCTGTGATTAATTATATTTCCCAGGAAGATCTCACAGCCCTTAAGGGCAAAGGCTATAACCTTCTTGATGTCCGCATGCCCATTGAACGAAAAATGGGTGGTAAAGTGCCAGAAAGCTTAGGGGTGCCACTGCAAAAACTTCGCGATCGTTTAGCAGAGTTGGATACCGGTCTTACCTGTGTTGTGACGGATGATGGCGGTCGCCGCTCTGAAGTTGCCGCTCACCTGTTGAGCCAAGCAGGTTTTGGGACTGTTATTCTTAAAGATTCCGCAACCTTGTATGGTTGATGCGCGGTTAGACGTTCGACGTTAGATGTTGGACGTCACTCGCCTCCAACTTCAAACCTCCAACTTCAAACTTCGAACGAAATTCAAAATGACCAAACCAACCGTATTAACCGGTATCACCACCACCGGTACTCCTCATTTGGGTAACTATGTCGGTGCTATTCGCCCAGCTATTGAAGCTAGCCAAAGCACTGATGTAAATGCGTTCTATTTTTTAGCGGATTACCATGCGCTGATTAAGTGCCACGAGCCGGAAAAGGTTCATCAGTCTACTCGGGAAATTGCTGCCACTTGGTTAGCTTTGGGGTTGAGCACGGATAATGTGGTTTTTTATCGCCAGTCGGATATTCCTGAAATTCCAGAGTTGTGCTGGTTACTGACGTGTATGACCGCAAAAGGGCTTATGAATCGTGCTCATGCATATAAGGCAGCGGTTGATGAAAACCAAGAGCAGGGTGAAGATGCTGATTACGGCGTAACTATGGGGCTTTTCAGTTACCCGGTTTTAATGGCCGCAGATATTCTGATGTTTAACGGCACTAAGGTTCCCGTGGGTCGCGACCAAATTCAACATATTGAAATGGCCAGGGATATCGCTCAGCGATTTAACCACCACTTCGGTGATCATTTTACGATGCCTGAAGCTGTGGTTGACGATAACGTTGCAGTATTACAGGGGCTTGATGGCCGTAAAATGAGCAAGAGCTACAACAATACCATTCCGCTGTTCTTGCCGGAAAAGAAGCTTAAAAAGCACATCAATAAAATTAAAACCAATCTGTTGGAGCCTGGTGAACCGAAAGATCCAGATACTTCCACCGTATTCCAGGTTTGGCAGGCTTTTGCTACCGCTGAACAAACGGCAGATATGAGAAAGGCCTTCGCCGAAGGTATTGCTTGGGGGGAAGCGAAGAAGCAGTTGTTTGAATTAATCAATGAACAACTGAAAGAGCCTCGTGAGCGTTACGAAGAGCTGATGGCCGATGGTCAACAAATGGAAAGGTTGTTGTTAGAAGGTGCAGAGAAAGCCCGTGCTTACGCTACACCTTTCTTAAAGGAATTACGTCAAGCGGTTGGTATTAAGCCACTTGTCTAAGGTCTAAAGCTTAGGGTTTAAGTTTAAGATGATGGAGAGGCCGAGCCTCTCCATTTTTTTTGGTATTACCGTTCTATGATTGCGGTAATCCCTTGCCCGCCAGCAGCACAAATCGAGATTAATCCCCGCCCAGAACCTTTCTGTTCAAGCAGTTTTGCCAGTGTTCCGATAATGCGAGTGCCGGTAGCGGCAAAAGGGTGGCCTGTGGCAAGGCTGGAACCTTTCACGTTTAATTTACTGCGATCAATGCTACCCAGTGGTTTATCCAGTCCCAATTTTTCTTTACAAAAGCTTTCGTCTTCCCAAGCTTTTAACGTGCATAGCACTTGTGCGGCGAAAGCTTCGTGGATTTCGTAAAAATCAAAATCCTGTAGTGTGAGTCCCGCTTTTTCCAAGAGTTTTGGAACCGCATACGCAGGAGCCATTAGAAGACCCTCAGGGTCGTCACTGTAAAAGTCTACCGCGGCTACTTCGCTAAAGGTTAAGTAGGCTTGTATCGGTAGGTTATTGGCCTTTGCCCATTCTTCGCTAGCCAATAGCACGGCTGATGCACCGTCCGTCAGGGTGGTGGAGTTGGCTGCGGTGAGTGTGCCATTTTCACGGTCGAAAGCAGGGCGCATTTGGCTCAGCTTTTCTCGAGGCGTGTCTCGCAATACGCCATCCCTGGTTTGGCCGTGGAAAGCGCTTACAAGGTCGTTAAAGAAGCCTTCCTGATAGGCAGCTAAAAGTTTTTGATGACTTTCAAAGGCGAGATCGTCTTGGTCATTGCGTTCAATGCCCCATTGCTTTGCCATCAGCTCGCAGTGTTTACCCATAGAAAGTCCAGTTCGTGGCTCTGCATTCGCGGGTAGTAAAGGCATGAGATGCGAAGGGCGGAAACTACCTAGCACTTTTAGGCGATCACCGAGGGTTCTGGCGCGATTGAGTTCCAGCAGCATTTTGCGGAATTTTTCACTGACAGCAATGGGAGCGTCTGACGCTGTATCTGTGCCACCGGCAATACCTACGTCGATTTGCCCTAAGGCAATTTTGTTCGCAACCAATATGGCGGCTTCCAAGCCTGTGCCGCAGGCTTGCTGAATATCGTAGGCCGGTGTGGCAGGGGAGAGGCCAGTGGAGAGTGCGGCTTCCCGAGCTAAGTTGAAGTCCCTACTGTGTTTCATGACGGCGCCGGCGACCACTTCACCTAATTGCTGACCTTGGAGGCTGAATCGTTCCACGAGGCCTTGAAAGGCTGCTGTGAGCATTTCTTGATTGCTAGCATGGCTGTAGGCGGTGTTGGAACGCATAAATGGAATCCGGTTGCCGCCGATAATGGCCACTTTACGAATAGAACTCATGATGTGATCTCGCTAGTAGAAGTCATATGCATTTCAGCATAGACCTTCTCACGCAGAATTGGCTACGAAGGCCATTAAAAACGTCATTGAGGTCAATTTGTTATGGATATGGAGTGCTACACTTCAGGAAGTTTTTAAGAATACCAAGAGGCTTCTTCAATATGTCTGCACCACGTAATGATATGGATGGTTACCTAAATTTTGCCAATGGCGGTTTCGGCAAAACACTTTTTGGCTTGTTGGGGTTACCCATTCCTCCCATCCTGAAGCGTGCGGATACTGATAAGCCTCACGTGCTGTCGGGTGCGGTTTTGTTGGGTACGGCGGATAAGCTGAATGCTTTTGTGTTGCAGGCCCTTCCGGAGATGGAAAAACTGAGCCTGACAGGCTTAGACGGCACCCAGATGTTACCTGAAAACCAGATGGGTGATCGCAAGCTGCAAGGGCTGGTTTTTGATGCGTCAGGCATAAAAAGTAGTGCGGATCTTAAAGCGCTCCATACTTTTTTCAATGCTAGCCTGCGGAGCTTAGCTCGTTGTGGTCGAGTCGTGGTATTGGGGTTAAATCCCGATAGCCTTACCGATCCCTTACATGCAACCGCACAAAGGGCATTGATGGGTTTTACTAAATCAGTGGCAAAAGAAATTGGTCGCAAAGGGGCGACTGCAAACTTGATCTATCAGGTCGAGAACTCTGGCAGTGCCATTGAGTCTCCGGTTCGTTTTTTCCTTTCCCATCGGTCTGCGTATGTGAACGGTCAGGTTGTTCGCGTTGGGGCTGGAATCAGTGAGACTAGCGAAGCTTGGGAACAACCATTAGCGGGAAAAACCGCCTTAGTGACAGGGGCTAGTCGCGGTATTGGAGCCGCCATTGCTCAAGTATTAGCTCGCGATGGTGCCAAGGTTGTCGGGTTGGATGTCCCACAAGCTGAAACCGATTTAAAAATTGGTATGGATGCCATTGGGGGTGAAGTACTTGCACTAAACATAACTGACGAGCGCACGCCCAAAGTCATTGCCGAGCATTTCTCTTCTGGTGATCATAGTGGTGTAGATATTGTGGTTCACAATGCAGGTATTACCCGTGACAAGATGCTTTCACGGATGCCGGAGCAACACTGGAATTTGTTAATGGATATTAACCTCAGCAGTATTGAGCGTATCAACCAGGAACTCTTAGACAGTAATGTTTTGAACGAAGGTGGCCGTATTATAGGTGTGTCTTCCATTAGTGGTATTGCCGGAAATGTCGGGCAAACCAATTATGCCGCTTCAAAGTCAGGAGTTATTGGTATGGTTGAAAGCAATAAAGAGCCGTTAGCCAGCAAAAAAATTACCATCAATGCGGTGGCGCCTGGGTTTATTGAAACACAAATGACAGCGGCTATTCCTTTTATGACTCGCCAGTTTGGTCGCCGTTTATGTTCTCTTTATCAAGGAGGTTTACCTGTTGATGTTGCTGAAACTATCGCTTTCTTTGCAGCGCCTCAATCTCAAGGTTTGAGTGGGAACGTGGTGAGAGTCTGTGGGCAGAATATCATGGGCGCTTAATCTTTTAATATTTTATTTTGCTATGCCCGGGTGCTAAGGGTGATTTTATTACTCGGGTTTTTCTTGGGTGTTTTTATTGATCGCTTGAGTGTCCTCCTCTAAGCCGCTTTTGGGTAGTGTCTCCACGACTGAAGCAAGATGACCGCTCGCTTTACTAATACGTTCAAGGTTTTCTACTTGTGTTTCATTCCAATGGTTAGTTTGGCCTTTCAGGTTTTGCACGGCGTCCCGAATCAAATCAATAGATGTTCGGATTCCATGATTGATACAAGATTGCAATTTTTCTCTTTCTGATTTGGCAAGCCGAGATTCATTTTGGGCTTGTTCTAGTTCTTTACTCTTCGAATGAATGGTGTCTATTAAGTGGTTATGATATTGCTCGACTTCAGTCTCATAATGTCGTTGTTGAGTGATGTCACTGGAAATAAAGACTAAGCTGCGCGGTTTATTTGTTTTTTTGTCGTCAATTCGAAATGCATCACAGTGAGTCAATATCTCTTTGTTGCCTGATTGGTGTTTAAGTTTGAGTTCTCCGGACCAGTGCCCCGTTGAATTTAAGCCGGGTATCACTTCGCCTTCGATAATATGCTGCTGATCAAGGATGTAGAGATTTGATATGGAGAGTAGCTCCGGAGTTTCACCAAGGTCAATATCGATTAACGCTTGACCAGATTGGTTGACGTAATGAATGTTGCCTTCCAGATCAGATATTGCGATAAAGTCCTTTGAATAATCCGGGAAATCTAGTATATCGCTGGTGAAAGTCTTTTCACGGTGCTGGGAGGTTATATCTTGCACCGTGGTGATTGTAATTTCAGGTTTTCCTTGATCGTTAAAACGAGTCTCACAATTTATTTGAACATACTTAACGCTCTTGTTTGGCATGATCAAACGGCAGATGTGGCTGTAGGGTAATCTTTCTCGAATGGATGCTTGATGTCTTTCATCTAGGTCTTTTCTGTCTGAGGGGTGCACTCTCTCGAGTAATTTCTCATAGGATATTTCGGACGTTTTTTTATCTAGGCCATAGATTTCGTAAAGATGCTCTGAGCAGGTAGTATGATTGTGCATCCTATCTTGTATCCAAGCGCCTATATTGGCTTGATTTTCTATAGGTGTTAAAAAATCGGATAAGACTTTGACTGATTGCTCAAGCTGTTTTTGCTCAGTGATATCTTCTACCACTGACCAGACGACTTTTTTACCCTCTTTATTCGTTAAAGCAATGCCGTTTAGACGGATTTTGTAATGTATGCCATCTTTTCTAATAAATTCTTTTTCAAATTGTGGGAATGCATCATCTAAGAAAAGCGTTGCTACTGCTTCGGCATCTATTTCTGCATGCTTTGGAGGAGTGATGTCTTTGTAATGCATGCCGATAAGTTCTTCGCGAGATCTTCCAGCACTTTTAGCAAAAGAAGGGTTTACATCAATAAAGGTACCCGTTTTGAAATCATTGATGGCGATTCCCACAGGAGATCGATCAAATACAATTTTCAGCTGTTTCTCGCTGTCATTAAAATTATCTGAAACATCAAAGGTTGTGGTGAGTTGAATAAGCGTTAATCGTTGAATACTTAATTCTAGTGTGCTGATTTTTACGGAGACTGGAATGTTATTATCGAGTAAAACTAAATGGGGTAGCTGCTTTTCAGTGCTGTCTTCGCCTGTAAAATTCACTAAAGATTGCAGTGAAATAGGTAGCTCTTTGAGTGCCTCAGAGTCATCAATGTTCAATAGCTTTTTTGCTTGAGGGTTGCTGGCAATGATGAGGTTTTTGTTGGCAATAATGAGCGCATTATTGGTTTGTTGAAAAACGGCTTGGAAAAGATCCTCTTTAAACTCAATATCCATACTGAATGCCCAGGCTGATTAGTTTAAACCTTAATATTAAAGACTCTGTTTACCTATTTTAAATAGTTGGAAATTCACTGTTTTTCAAGGGTTTAACTTTATTGCTGGCATAACGTAGGGGAATATTAAGTTACCTTAATGTTAAATTAGCCTATAGAGGCTAATTTTTGTGTTTTACACGTCGATATTTTTTCTTTCTATACTTTAGTTTTCAACTTGCTGTTGTTTTCGATATTCAATGGGAGTTATGCCTTCCCAGCGCTTAAAGGCTCGGTAGAAGGTACTGGGCTCAGAGAAACCGGTTAAGTAAACAATTTCACTGATGCTCTCATCGGTTTTACCCAGTAAACGTTTTGCTAAACGATGACGGTAGCGATTGACCTCTTTCTGAAAACTACTGCCTCCTTGTTCTAGTTGATGCCGCAATTGCCTAACACTGATATCCATTCGATCGGCAACGGCTTCTAAGGTTACCTCTCCATTTTCTAATAGAGCACCAATCTGGCGGCTAGCTTGTTGAACAAAATCACTGTGAGCTAACTTTGCTAAATGCTCGTTGGCGACTTGCTCATGTACTTTGAGTAGTTCTGGTTGAGCGTGGAGGGAGCGGTGTTCTAGCATGGAGCGATCGAAGTAAAGTCGAAACTCCTCCTGGTTAAAAGACACTGGGCAGCCAAAGGCTCGTTGATATTCTTCTGCTGGAAGGCTTTGATCATGGCGGAATCCAACCTCTTTCGGTTGAAAGGCACCGTCGGTTACGTGTTGGAGTAGCTTGATTAACCCCTGTACCAAACACTCGGTAAGGTGTCGCCCGGCACTGTCAGGGTCTGCAAAGGTATTACTGACGTAAAGATCTTTCCCTGTGTCCACCAATTTTAACTGCAAGGCATCGCTGATAAGGCGTTGGTAGTTGATTGCTCTTTTTAAACCATCGTAGAAGGTGGGGCTACTGAGGAAAAGGTATTCGAGGATTTGCCCCTTGTAGACAGGTAGGTATTCCCCCAAGTGCAAGCCAATATCTTTATCCCCTGATACTTGTTCTGCCGCTTGCCAGAACAAGGGTTGAGCGGAGAAGTCTGTTCGCAGCTCCGTATCGTACAGCTTGTCAGTACTGATACCAGAACGACGCAGTACCTCGTCGGCGTCATGGCCCATTTTTCTAAGCCCCTGCCAAGCTAAACGGACTAGCACCCCGGATTCTTTCAATTTTACTTGTTTGTCTTGATCCGGCATGGAAGAGCTCTTGGGGTTTGATTGCTGATGATGGGTTGTGGTCATTTCGTTATTTAAAGGTAACAGAATTGGCTGAAATGACAATTTACTGCTTTTATTAAACCAATGAGATACCTAGCGGACCTCGTTAAGGTATGAGCTAACAAGAATTATCAGCAGTTACTCAGTTGTACGAGAAGTAGCTGTATGGGAGAAGCGGGTGTCGAGTCCACAATTACTACACTCAGAATTACTACAGAGCCCTTCAATCTGGGGGCTATATGCTAAAGCCCTCACCAAGGGTGGCAGCTTACGCCTGGGTGATGAACTACCAAAGTTGTCGGTGAACCTCAGCGGAGTGGTGATTGATCCACAGCACCTATCGGCTTACCGGGATGTTTGTGGTTTCTCTAGTGAAGGCTCTACTGGCAGTGTGATGCCGGCTACTTACCTACATATGTTGGCCTTCCCACTTCATATGTTCCTCCTTACCGATGCACGTTTCCCTGCCAAGCTGTTGGGGACAGTGCATGTGAGAAATCGTATTGAGGTTTTAGCTTTAGTTTCTGCAGATGATGTATTGGATATCGCTGTTGCTTTGGGTGAGCAGCGTACTGTGGCAAGTGGTATTGAATTCGATATAGAAACGCGTATTAGTTCCGCAGGAAGAGATGTGTGGCGTAGTACCTCTACCATGTTGTACCGCTGCAAAACCGGCTTGCCTAAATCTCAGGAGCGTAAAACTGTAGAGACTTTGGATAATGCCGCTACGTGGAATGTGCCTGCAGATATTGGCCGTCGTTATGGTGCGGTGTCTAAAGATATTAACCCCATTCACTTATCTGCATTGAGTGCCAAGCTTTTTGGTTTCAAGCGTGCCATTGCTCACGGTATGTGGACTAAAGCCAAGGCACTATCAGTATTAGAACCAGTATTAGAACCGGTATTACAGGCTGAACTGCCAGAGGCAGTCTATGCTGTAGAAGTGGAATTTAAGCGCCCGGTATTTTTGCCGGGGCAGGTGCAGTTTAGTTATCGAAAAGATTCATCGTCGGATGCTAAGTCGAGTACTACGTCCAATACTAAGCCAAAGACTCTGCAATTTGTGTTATTGGACGATAAAGGTGAAGTCCCCCATTTAATTGGCTCAGTAGAAAAGCTGGCCTAAAAAACAACATTAAAACCACCACTTGAGGATTAATGATGCCTGAGTATAAAGCCCCTCTTAGAGATATTCAGTTTGTACTGAACGACGTTTTGGATGTGCAAAGCCACTACCAAAATCTGGTTGGTGGTGAAGAAGCCTCTGCAGATATGGTTGAAGCTATTGTCGCGGAATGTGCAAAGTTTGCAGAAAATGAATTACAGCCTTTAAACCAAACCGGTGACAAAGAAGGTTGTACCTTTACTGATGGCGATGTAACGACGCCCACTGGTTTCAAAGAAGCTTATACACAGTTTGTGGAAGCCGGCTGGCAATCGTTGACGGGGAATCCGGAATACGGTGGTCAAGGTCTGCCTACAGGTTTGGGTATTGTTAAAAATGAAATTTTGGGTTCGGCTAATTGGTCGTGGGCCATGTACCCTGGTCTTACGGAAGGCGCTATCGAAACCGTTGAACAGCACGGTAGTGATGAGCAAAAAGAGAAGTATCTTACCAACCTCATCTCAGGTGTTTGGACGGGCACTATGTGTCTAACAGAACCTCAGTGTGGTAGTGACCTGGCTCAGGTTAAAACCAAAGCAGAGCCGCAAGGCGATGGCAGTTATTCCATTACAGGAACAAAGATATTTATTTCTGCCGGTGAGCACGACATGGCAGAAAATATTGTGCACATTGTGCTAGCGCGTTTGCCGGATGCCCCAAAAGGCACTAAGGGCATCTCTCTGTTTATCGTTCCAAAATTTAATGTGAATGACGATGGTAGTGTGGGTGAGCGAAATGCTGTGAAATGTGGTTCTTTGGAACATAAAATGGGTATTCACGGCAACGCAACCTGTGTGATGAATTTTGATAGTGCCAAGGGTTTTCTCATCGGAGCAGAAAACAATGGTCTGGCTTGCATGTTCACTTATATGAATACGGCTCGTCTAGGTACAGCCAGCCAAGGGGTAAGCGCGGCGGAGTTGTCTTATCAAGGGGCTGTGCGTTACGCAAAAGAACGTTTGTCCATGCGGTCACTTTCTGGGACTAAAAACCCTGATGGTGTAGCAGACCCCATTATTGTGCACCCAGATGTACGCCGTATGCTGTTGACTCAAAAAGCCTTCGCCGAAGGTGGTCGGGCCATGCTGTATTACTCATCCATGTTTGCAGATCTCTACCTGGGTGGAAAGCCCGGCATCGATCGCGATGATGCAGAAAATAAATTGGGCTTCTTAACACCAATCTTAAAAGCTTTTTTAACCGAGGTGGGTTACGAAGCGGCGGATCACGGTGTTCAAGTGTTCGGTGGCCACGGTTTTATTCAAGAGTGGGGCATGGAGCAGATTACTCGAGATACTCGCATTTCTCGACTCTATGAAGGCACAACGGGCATTCAAGCTTTAGATCTAGTGGGTCGCAAAATGCTGTTGGATAAATTTGAACTTTTGAAATGGTTCTGCGGTGAAATTAATAGTTTCTCTGGGCAGTTCCTACCCTGGAAAGGTCACCCTCATCAATCGGCAATGCGGGGAATGGCTTGGTCATTGTTTCGAGTGGCAACACAGTGGCGTGTACTTGGAATGCGATTAGGCATGAAAGCGAAAAATGATCGTGAAGCTGTCGGCGCAGGTGCTGTAGATTTTCTGATGTTCTCAGGTTATGTGTTTATGGGCTTTATGTGGGCTCGTATGGCATTGGCCGCTCATGAAAAATTAGCTAAAGGAGAAGGTGATTCTGAGTTCCTGCAAGCCAAAATACACACCGCTGATTTTTATTTCGAGCGCTTATTGCCTCGAGCACAAGTGCATGCAAGTGGCGTCACTGCCAGTGTTTCTAGCTTGATGCAAATGACCGAGACGCATTTCAATACAGAAGGCTAAGACCTTTTAGAAATATAAACTGATAACGAGCTCGTTTATTCCTGTTGGTAAAACGTCAGAGGATAAGCGGGCTTTTTTTATAGAAAATAACTGTCTAAATCGGTGTGCTATTTTCGATTAGACTAGTTAAAGCACCTCTTGTATTTAGCGGTGATGTTGGGGTTATGGATTAAAAAATTTTGAATTTCAAACTAGTGCGAATGCCATGCTAGTGTGAATATCAAGGTCGCGTGAATCTGTGCTCCGTATCAGTACTCTGAACAAGGAGAGAAACCCATGCCCAGAAGTCATCGTGAAACCCGCCTCGGGAATTTATTGCTGGAAAAAGGCATCATCACTTTTGATCAGCTTACAGAAGCCCTTGACGTACAGCGGAGAAGAACCCGTGGTTACGTGGATGGTATTCATCCTCAATGCCAGTTAGGGGAAGTGTTAGTGACACTGGGTTATGTGAAGCCCGGGGAAATATCTCATTTTTTGAAAAAGCAAAGTTTTCTTCGGAAGGTGGCAATGACGTTTGCCATTGCGGCTCCTCTGTTATCCATAAGTGCACCGTCGTTAGCGCTTAAACAACCTACTATGGATACACCTCAGAGTGTGGCAGCGCTCACCCAAGGGGGAAGTACCCACGGTGGGCAGCGTCGGCCTGGGAAAATTCTCAACTTTGGGTTGGATGACGCAAGCCATAAATCCAGTAGGCCAGTGGCGGAAGAGGCGGGGACCATTACAGTGTCCGACTCGCAAACCGCCAATGGCTATGGTGTTATTCGACTGGACTGGGTGGTGCCCACCATGAGGGATGATGGTGTGGAGCTGAATATGCAAGATATTGGAGGGTACTGCTTGTCGTATAAGCGAGAGGGGGAATCCAGAGTATCTTCATTGTTTATCAATAACCCCAAGCGCAACCATTGCGAGATTGTGGGGTTGGCACCGGGGGAATACAAATTCTATCTGGCAGCTTTTGATACCCTGGGGGAATTTGGGCATTATTCCCCAGCAGTGAAAATTCGGATTTAAGCCTTTCTACCCTCTAAAAGATAGTAAAAGCCCGAGCCAGGCTAAAATTCGGGCTTATGGACCTGTTTGATTACTATTTCTCTGGAAAACCCCAAAAATTCTCCTCCTGATCCTACCAGCTATTGTTCTGATGCCGTGCCATCAGTAAGATGAGTCCCCTTATCCAATCCTGACTATTTTTACCCTGGATGCATAGATGATTACTGGTAGTTTGGTGGCGTTGATCACCCCAATGCTCGACGATGGCAGTGTAGATTTTTCTGCCCTTGAGCGACTCGTTGAATGGCATATTGATCAAGGTACTCACGGCATTGTGGCTGTGGGCACCACTGGTGAATCGCCCACCTTGGCGGTGGATGAGCACATGGCGGTCATCAAACGTGTTGTGGGCCAGGTTGCGGGACGTATTGCGGTAATCGCCGGTACAGGTGCGAACTGTACACGTGAAGCCATCGAGTGGACTCGTGCTGCGAAAGAGATGGGTGCAGATGCGGCTTTGCTGGTTGTGCCTTACTACAATAAGCCCACTCAGGAAGGCTTATATCAACACTATAAGGCTATTGCTGAAGCCGTGGACATTCCTCAGATTTTGTACAATGTGCCCGGCCGTACCATTACCGATATGGATAATGACACTGTCTTGCGCTTGGCGGAACTGCCCAACATCGTGGGTATCAAAGACGCCACAGGAGACTTGGCTCGTGGCCGCGATCTTATTGCGCGATTACCTGCCGATTTTGCCGTGTACTCCGGAGATGATCCTACCGCTTGCGAATTGATTTTGGCCGGTGGTAAGGGTGATATTTCTGTCACTGCCAATGTGTTGCCGAAAGACATGGCAAAAATGTGTGAGTTGGCACTGGCGGGTGAGGGTGATGAAGCTCGTGGGCTGAATGAACAAATGAACCCTGCTCACCAAGATCTGTTTGTGGAAGCTAACCCTATTCCTGTGAAGTGGGCGGTGGCAGAGTTGGGCCTTTGTGGGCCGACGATTCGTTTGCCGTTAACGTCATTGCTGGAAGAGAACCAAACCGTGGTTAAGCAAGCGCTACAGGTCACAGGAGCCTTCGATCAGGTTTAAGTTGAATTAGGCCGGTTGTTTGCCCTTCGAGGTGTTTGCCAAGGGGGGCTTTATCTAGATGTATTTTTTGGGAGTTTTCTATGGGGCGTTTGTTTGTCCTATCTTCGTTGATTGCTGCGGTTACCCTTGTTTCTGGCTGCAGTCAAAACCCGAGTAGCCACTATCAATCTGCAATTGAATTGGAATCTTTAGCTCTGCCACAGAGTGTCAGTACGGATCGTATTGCAGAGTTGTATGCGATTCCTTCTCTGGCAGAAGATGAATATGTTTATCAGGGGGATTTCGAGGTCCCTCGTCCTCAGCCTTTTAATTCCGAGACTGAAAGCTTCGTTAAAATCCAAAAGTTGGCTGGGGATAATTGGATTTATACCAGCTCTAAGCCCGGACAAATCTGGCCTCAAGTTCAAGGTTATTTGCAAACAGTTGGTATCCCTGTTGCCAAAACGGACCCTAAAAAGGGTTTGATCGAAACTGAATGGCTGCGGGTGAAAGGTGAAACCTCCTTAAAGGATCGCTACCGCTTTGTTGTTGAGCCGGGAGTGGCTCGTCACTCGGCTGAAGTACATGTCTATCAGCAAACCAGTGATCAAACTACACCTCCCAAAACCTGGAAGGATGAGGAGGTAAATCCTGAACGAGGTCTGTTGCTGTTAAAGCAAATGGCAGGCTACTTGGCGTCCGCTCAAGAAATGGGTTCGGTTTCACTGCTTGCTGAGAATATTGGCGGTGGTGCTAAAGTGCGCATATTGGTGCCGCGTGATAGCGGTGCGCCACACCTGAGAATGCGCTTGGGCTTCGATCGTGCTTGGGCGACAGTAGCCTTAGCTCTTCAGCGAGACGCTTTCGAAGTGATCAGAGAAGATGATCAGCAGGGTATTTTTTATATTGAGCATATTTTGTCAGAAGAAGAACAGCCCGGGCTCTTCAGTAAACTCTGGAGCGGCGTCACCTTTGAGCAAGATGCGAAACGCGATAATCTATTCCAAGTAATGCTTCGTAAAGCTGGCGGCCAATTTACGGATGTGTACATCTACGACGCCGATGCAAAAGCACTTTCTGCAGATAAAACCCATGAAATACTGCAATTGATTCGCAGTTATTTGGGGTAGTCGAAAGTCTGTGCGTTTTGCCTCCCTTGGCAGTGGTAGTCGCGGTAATGCCACCTTGGTGGAAGCGGGTGATACCCGGGTTCTTATTGACTGTGGCTTTACGCTAAAAGAAACTCTCAAGCGTTTAGAGCGCTTGGAATGTGAGCCTAAGTCTTTGTCTGCCATTTTAGTGACCCATGAGCATGGCGATCACATGGGAGGGGTGGATGTACTGGCTCGCCGTTTTTCTATCCCTGTTTACCTCACCGCTGGTACTTACCGAAAAAAGCCCCTCCGTGAAGAAGTATCGGTGCAGTTTATCTCCGATCATGAAAACTTCGCTTTGGGTGAACTGAGTATTACCCCTGTAGCGGTTCCTCATGATGCGGCAGAGCCTGTGCAGTTTGTCTTGCAGAGTCAATCTCGAAAGCTCGGTGTACTGACCGATTTGGGGCATGTAAGTCCCCATGTGTTAGATAGCTTCGATGGTTGTGATGCCTTGGTTTTAGAGGCTAACCATGACTCCACTATGTTGGCCTACGGCCCTTATCCCCCTTCGACGAAGCAGCGGGTGGGGAGTGCCTGGGGGCATTTGAACAACCATCAAACTGCAGGACTATTGGAGCAAATTCAGCGAGAGCCTCTGCAGCATCTGGTACTTGCGCATATTAGCTTGCAAAACAATCATATCGATCATGTGAAAGAGGCGGTACATGAGTGGGTGGGGGCATTGCCTAGTGTCCACTATGCCTGTCAGGACGAAGGCTTTGATTGGCTAGAGATTGCTTAGGGGAATACAGTCAATGACGGTGCGTTAAGCGCTGTTCTTTTTTTGGCTAATTAGCATATAAAAAAGCTTAATTGCCGAGTTTTTGACGATATTTTCCACAGGTAATTTAGCAATACCTTTTTTATCGTGAATAGTTAAATAGAAATGTAGAATAACACTTCAAAATAAATGTAAGTTATTGTTTTTAAAGGTTTATTTTATTTATTGGTGTAAAAGTGGTCAATTTACTGGTTGGATCGAAAATAGGGTGCTAGCGGAATATTTACGCAAGCTTTACACAGAGTTATCCACAGTATTTGTGAGTAACTTTCTCCAAAGGAGGGGGCGCATTACGACTTTGTCATAAAAAGTGTGATTTTGATAATCAGTTGCAGGCGATTTTTCAGAAATCATCTAAGCTTGGTTTATAGGGAGCTTTGTATGAGCCGGTATTTGGCTATAAGAATTAAAAGAAGAGGTTAACGTGAGAGAACGTCGAGGGTCGGAACGAAAACCCACATCCCTTCGGGTAGAAATTTTCCATCCATCCATTGGTATGATGATTGGCAAAGGTCAGGATATTTCAGATTCGGGTTTGTTGGCAGTTGTGGATCATGGCATTTTGCCGCCAGTGGGAACCGTGGTATCGGTGAAGCTGAAGCGCATTACAGGGGCTATTAATGACGAGGCTGTTGATATGCGTGTGGTGCGTATCGAGAAGAAGCAAATGGCCTTGATGTTTGTGAGCTAGATTGTGTGAATTAACTTTTATGACGAGAGTCTTATTTGTAAAATAATTTTTGAAACCCTGAACTCTTATTAATGCCTGTGGTTTAAAGTCCATAGGCATTTTTATTTTTGGAGACTAATACATGATCAAAAAAATCGGTGTCATTTCAGCGTTTGTATTCGCTGCTTCGGGGTGTACCTCTATTGACCCTTATACTGGAGAGCAGAAGACCAGTAATACAGCAAAGGGAGCTGGGATTGGGGCGATTGTTGGGGCAATTGCTGGAGCCGCCAGTGAAAGTGGAAAGGACCGCCGTAAGGCTGCGCTCAGAGGGGCTGCTATTGGTGCTGCCGGTGGTGCAGGCATTGGTTATTACATGGATCAACAGGAAGCAAAGTTGAGGCAAGTGTTGGAAGGGACAGGTGTACGTGTTCGCCGGGATGGCAATACCATTAATTTGGTGATGCCGGGCAATATTACTTTCGCCACTAACCGTTATGAGATCCGTTCCAATTTTTATAGTGTTTTGAATTCCGTGGGGCTGATACTTGAAGAGTTTGATAAAACAACCATTAGAGTGAGTGGGCATACGGACTCTCGAGGCAGTGATGCTTATAATTTGACCCTTAGTCAGAAGCGTGCGGACAGTGTTTCTATGTATCTTAAGGGGCGCAAAGTAGAAGCTAACCGTATTAATGCGAAAGGCTATGGTGAGAGTTACCCCATTGCATCTAATGAGACAGCTTCGGGTCGTCAAGAAAATCGTCGCGTCGAGTTAGATTTAGAACCTATGGCGGCTTCTCAGTAATTTAATTGTTAGCTTAACGTTGCGGAAGCCCGAAGAGTTGCTCTTCGGGCTTTTTGGTTAGCGTGTTAACCATCGCTAGTTTAAAGTAAAAAGCCCCAGTATGATTTCGCTATGAATAAAGTCATTGTCGTTGCTTGTGCTACTGAAGTATTGCTTCCTCAAACAGAAGAAAAAGCGCGTGAATTGCATTTAGATTGTGCAGGTTGTGTAGAGCCAAAATTTTATGAAGGGGCAGAGCAATTGTTATTTCTAACCGAGGCGGGGTGGTGCATACAGCAAACCGGAAAAAAAGCACCCGGTCCTGTTCGTGCAGATTTTGCTTCTGGAGCGGTGGCCCATCGTCGGCAATTTGGGGGTGGTAAAGGGCAAATGATTGCTAAAGCTGTAGGTCTAGGGCAGAGCGTCAAACCTTCGGTTTGTGATTTTACGGCAGGCTTAGGAAAAGATGGTTTTGTCCTGGCCACCTTGGGTTGTGCGGTGACGTTGGTCGAGCGGTCGCCAGTTGTGCATTGCCTTTTGCAGGATGGCCTTGGGAGGGCGAAACTGATAGCGGAAGAAGCCCTCGATAATGAACTAGAGAATATTCTTGATCGAATCACCTTATACAAAGGTGATAGTCAGAAAATTTTCGATGGCGAAGAGATCAAGTCACAGAGCCAAAAATTTGATGTTGTCTATTTAGATCCAATGTTTCCAAGTCGAGAAAAAAGTGCACAGGTCAAAAAGGAAATGGTTGCTTTTCAACAGGTCGTTGGAAAAGATCCAGACGCTGATAATTTATTAGAGCAGGCCCTGGAAAAAGCAATCCATCGGGTGGTGGTTAAACGACCCAAAAAAGCGCCGAACTTGGATAATCAGAAACCGACTTACACTCTCGATGGGAAAAGTTGTCGTTACGATATTTATGCACTTAAGGCATTTAGTTAAGAGCCTGTAAATAAGTCTGTTGTTATGCCCGGATTCTATAGAGTCCTATGGGTTTTTATAAAGTTATCGTAGATTCTCCTGGTTTTTGCCGTTTTTTTAGAGTTTTGAGCTGTTTTGTCTTCTCGTTTATAGCTGTTTTGTCCTCATTTTTTCTGTTTTTGTCGTGTACTATCCAAAAAGCTTGAAAACTAATAACAGTCATAAATAAGCGGCTAAAGGTTTGACAGGGGAATCTGGGCCTTTGAGGTAGAGTCAATATGAGACAGTATGAGGATGTTTGGTATCGCGGCTTTGATGGTACAAAGCTCTATGCGCGACACTATGCTGGTAGCAATTCTTGCAACAAATCTTGCAGTAATAGCAAAATGACGGTGCTTTGTTTGCACGGTTTAACCCGCAATTCTGCGGACTTTGAAACTTTAGTAGAAAACCTTCCGGATGATTACAGTGTAATTATTCCCGATCAGCGTGGTCGTGGTAATTCCGATTGGGCTGATCCTTGCACCTATAACCCATTGTGCTATGTGAAAGATATGTGGCACTTGTTGAAAGCGTTAAAAGAAAAAAAGATTGCAGTAATAGGCACTTCAATGGGTGGCATGATGGCCATGTTGATGGTGTTGGAAAAGCCTAAGTTTGTGCAAGGCGTCGTACTGAATGATGTTGGTCCGGAAGTAAACCGAGACGGTATCAATAAAATTGCCGCTTATGTGGGCCAAGATCAAATTGCAATGACATGGCAGGAGGCGGCTGAATTTTGCCAATCTCGCCATGGTGCGGTTTTCCCCAATTACTCCAAAGAGGATTGGGAGGTGTTTGCCCGCCGCCTTTATAAGGAGTCAGATTTTGGGAAAATCACCTTGAATTACGATCCGGCAATTGCAGAGGTTGTGAAAAAAGATGCAGCGGTAGATGAATTTCCAAATCTTTGGCCACTTTTCTCAACCATGAAATATCTGCCGCTTTTAGTGGTTCGTGGAGAAAGCTCCGACATTCTTTCTGAAAGTTGCTTTGATAAAATGCTCGAAACCAATCAGCATTCAGTGAAGGTTGGTTTAACGGTGAAGTCTCGTGGTCACGCACCTTCTTTGGAAGAGCCAGAAGTTGTTGCTGGGATTAATGAGTTTTTAGCCAGAACAGAAAGTGCTAAAACCTTAACGCGGGAAAAGATTCGCCGGGCGACTTTCCCGGTAGTGATGAAAATTGCTACTGCGCTGAAGAAAGCGGGCTAGTTTTGTGGAGTGACGTTTTCTCTCAGGACCGAAAGAAATTCTTAATCCGAAATAGTAGCAGTCGCAAGTGCGAGCTAATCGCCAATAAGAAACCAAACCCTACCAATAGCAGTGCCAAAAGCACTGCTATTTCTTTTTCTAATGAGTCATTTAGGCTGTTCTCAGCAATATAAACCATGACTAAGCCTGTGAAAAAACAAGACGCGCCTAAACGAAATTGGTTAAAAACCTTCCTGGGGTTGGTGGGAAAAAGTTTACTAATAAGCGTTTTTAGCATGACTCTAGATAAGCATTAATAGCTAAACATTAATCAAATAAGTTGTGTAACACTCGCTCATAAATATCCGTAAGGGTATTTAAATCTTCAGCGGTTACGTGCTCATCTACCTTATGAATCGTGGCATTTACCGGGCCAAGTTCCACCACCTGGGTACCCATGGGGGCGATGAAACGACCATCGGATGTACCGCCAGCGGTGGAAAGCTCAGTGGCTTCTCCGGTGGTTTCTTGAATGGCGCTAACAGCGGCTTCAACCAACTCGCCTTCTGCGGTTAAGAAAGGTTGACCAGACAAATTCCACTCTAAATCGTACTTAAGATCATGCTTATCCAATATTGCTTCGGTGCGTGCGCGCAAATCCTGGTCTGTAAGCTCCGTAGAAAAACGGAAATTGAAAATAACCTCAACTTCTCCCGGAATCACATTGGTCGCACCAGTGCCGCCGTTGATATTGGAAATTTGGAAGCTGGTTGCGGGGAAGAAATCGTTGCCTTCATCCCAGTGCTCTGCCGCGAGTTCTGCCAGTGCAGGAGCGACGGTGTGAATGGGGTTTTCAGCTAGGTGCGGATAAGCCACATGGCCCTGAATACCTTTTACTACTAGTTTCGCACCCAGTGAGCCTCGGCGGCCATTTTTAATCACATCGCCAACACGATTAGTGGAGGACGGCTCACCCACTAAACAGTACTCCAAAGGAATATTGTTATTTTGCAGCCATTCAACCACTTTCACGGTGCCATTTTTCGCTGGGCCTTCTTCATCGCTGGTAATCAAGAAGGCAATCTTGCCCTTGTGATTGGGGTTTGCGGCAATAAAGCGCTCAACAGCCACGACCATGGCAGCGAGGCTACCTTTCATATCCGCTGCGCCACGGCCGTATAGCTTGCCGTCGATAATGGCAGGCTCAAAAGGCGGTTGTTGCCAGTTTTCTTCAGGGCCTGTGGGCACAACATCTGTATGGCCGGCAAAGCAGAGAGTTGGGCCGTCGCTACCGCGGATGGCCCAGAAGTTATCCACTTCTTCAAAGCGTAAGTTATTAATCTCAAACCCCAGCGCTTTTAAACGTTCGATCATTAATGCTTGGCAACCTGCATCTTCAGGGGTTACTGAGCGGCGTTGAATCAGGTCGAAGGTGAGTTCTAGTGTTGGGGAGAGATTTGTCATGTGATTTCTTCGGGTGTTGTCATTCTGACGACCGGAGGGAGGAAGAATCTCTAGGGGCTGGCAGAGGTAGTTGCAGCCGGCAGGAGGTCCTTCACTTCCGCTCAGGATGACAGTGTTAGATAAAAAGTTGTCATTCTGACGAGCGGAGGGAGGAAGAATCTCTTGGGGTTGGCAGAGGTGGTTGCAGCCGGTAGGAGATCCTTCGCTTCGCTCAGGGTGATAAAAGCGCTATAACACGCACTTTTATCAATTATTACTATGCAGTTCTTCGTTCAGCTCGATGGCGCTCTTGTTGGTTAAGCACTCAACCACACCATTCACAGAATTACGGCGGAACAAGAGGTCGGATTTACTAGCCAGGTCGCGGGCCTTAATGGTTTCCACGGCGTTGCCTGCATCATCTAACATGCTCACCTTGGTGGCAGCGGTAACATACAGGCCAGCTTCCACAGTGCAGCGGTCGCCTAGTGGAATACCAATACCTGCGTTGGCGCCCAGTAGGCACTCTTCGCCCACAGAGATGATGATGTTGCCACCGCCAGACAGTGTGCCCATGGTGGAGCTGCTGCCGCCGAGATCTGAGCCTTTGCCTACGAATACGCCTGCAGAAATACGGCCTTCAATCATACTGGTGCCTGCAGTACCAGCGTTAAAGTTTACGAAGCCTTCGTGCATGATGGTGGTACCTTCACCGATGTAAGCGCCGAGGCGTACACGAGAAGTATCGGCAATACGTACGCCAGCAGGTACAACGTAGTCAGTCATTTTCGGGAACTTGTCTACAGAGGTAACTTCTAGCAACTCACCTTTCATACGAGCTTGAAGTTGACGCTCAGGTAACTCAGCTAGGTCGATGGCGCCCTGGTTGGTCCACGCCACGTTTGGCAACAGAGGGAAAATACCTGCCAGGCTGGTTTCGTGAGGTTTTACCAAACGATGAGATAATAAGTGAAGCTTCAAGTAGGCTTCAGGGGTGGTGCTCAGTTCGGCATCTTCTGCCAGCATGGTCAGTACCACAGGACGCTCACTTTCAGAAAGCGCGTTTGCCAGTACCGATTGTGCGGTTTCACCGGCAGCGTCTAAGGCTGCGGCAACGGTGTGCAGTTGATCGCTACTCAATTCGATCGCTTGATTACCACTAGTGTAACCCGTGGCTTCGGCTAAGGCGCTAGCTAGTTTTTCAGAAGGTGATAGCTGAGGAGACTGATAGTAAACCTCTAGCCAATCGCCGTTTTGATTCTTGGTGCCAATGCCTAAGCCCAGTGCGTAAAGTTGCGTCATAGTGATGCCTATCTAAATTCTGAAAAATGAAATTAAGAGAAAAGTGATTCGTAGTTGGCTGCTTTAAAGCCAACAGTAACCTGCCCTTTGTGATCAAGCACAGGGCGCTTGATCAGTGTGGGGTTGGCCAGCAGGGTATCCACAACGTTGCTGGCGTCTAGGCTGTTGCGGGTGGCCTCATCCAGCTGTTTCCAGGTCGTGGAGCGCTTGTTTACCAGGGTTTCCCACTCTACCTTTTGTAGCCACCGCTCAATATCGTCAGCGCTCAGGCCGTCGGCACGTACATCATGGAAGCCGTAGGTGATGTCTTCGCCTTCTAGCCACTTGCGGGCCTTTTTTACCGTGTCGCAGTTTTTGATGCCGTAGAGGGTGGTCATAACCGGTTATGTCCCATGGGAGGAGTGAAAATTGGGTGGGCAAGGATACCAGAAAGCGGCTCTCCTAAAAACACAGTAAACGAGGGGTGAAAATATGGAAATTTATGGTCTATATAAGGGGATGGGCGTATGTAATAGGAAGAGCCCATGTAATCAGAGCGCGTGGGTTAGAGCAGCCCCAAAGATGGCTATTCACTTAATCGCTACAGACAGGATGCTTATATCATGAAAATTCTTCTCACGGGCGGTACAGGCTTTATTGGCTCGGCTTTACGTAAGTCTTGCAAGGGGCGGCATCAGGTAACAGTGATTACTCGTACACCTCAGGCACATGTGCCCGGAATGGGGGAGGAGTTTAAATCGTCGGCTTGGTTGGATGAGGTTCAAGATCTAAATGATTTCGATGCGGTGGTGAACTTAGCGGGTGAACCCATTGCTGATGCCCGTTGGAGCACTTCAAGGAAGCATGAAATCTGTGAAAGTCGTTGGCAAATAACTCGCCGTTTGGCGGAGCTTATTGCTAGTAGTGACTCGCCCCCGGAAGTGCTCATTAGTGGCTCTGCTATTGGTGTCTATGGCAGGCAGGGGAATAAGATGATCGATGAATCCTTTGCGGATTATCATCAAGAGTTCAGTCATCGTGTGTGTATTAATTGGGAGCAGTTAGCACTTGAGGCAGAGCATAATACCCGGATCTGTATTTTACGGACGGGGATTGTGTTGGGTAAAAACGGTGGAGCCTTACAGAAAATGCTATTGCCATTTAAGTTGGGTCTCGGGGGGACTTTGGCTTCTGGAGAGCAAATGATGTCGTGGATACATTTGCACGATATGGTTGCTGCTATTATGTTCTTACTAGAGAACCGCGATCAAAAAGGTGTCTATAACCTAACAGCACCAAACCCTGTGACGAATCGAGAATTTACCCAAGCTTTAGGTCAAGCATTACACCGCCCTACCTTGTTAAATACACCAGGATTTGCATTACGCTTACTGTTTGGTGAAATGGCGGACTTATTGATTTACGGGCAAGTGGTTGTGCCTACCCGCTTGTTGGATGCGGGATTTGTGTTTCAGTATCCGCAAGTATCAGATGCTTTGGTAGAGGTTGTTGAAGAAAAATGATGAAACGCGAGTGCTGATATTAACACTTAGGCTTTCTTGGTTTTTTTAGGCGTTTTTCGTTTGGGATAGCAAGTTGTACAGATTTCACAGACTGTGCCATCACAGCCTCTGGCAGAGCAAAATTCACGGCCATAAAAAATAATTTGTAAATGTAGAGCGTTCCATTTTTCTTTGGGAAACAAGCGTTTCAAATCTTTTTCCGTTTGTTGCACGTTCTTTCCTGAGGTGAGCCCCCAGCGTTGTGCAAGGCGATGAATATGGGTGTCTACCGGAAAAGCGGGTACGCCAAACGCTTGGCTCATTACAACGCTGGCAGTTTTATGGCCTACGCCGGGAAAGGTTTCCAGGGCATCCATGTCTTTTGGTACTTCGCCGTTATAATCTTTCACTAATATTTTCGAAAGATTACTGATGGCTTTGGACTTTTGCGGGGATAAGCCACAGGGGCGTATGGCTGTTTTAATGTCTTCTACCGGCACTTTTGCCATGTCGAAAGGGTTGTCTGCCAGCTTCCATAGTCCAGGTGTTACTTGGTTTACCCGTTCGTCGGTGCATTGTGCTGAGAGTAAAACCGCAACCAAAAGTGTGTAAGGGTCTTTGTGGTCTAAGGGGATAGGTGTTTCTGGATAGAGTGTTTCAAGCTTGTTTAGAATAAAATCTACACGCTCTTGCTTTAATAGATTGCCACGGCTATCAGGCATAACAGTAATTCCTACAATCTCTTGTTAAAAGTTTTTATAGAGAACTGTCGCTAAAGGTCTTTATGGAAAATTAAACTAAAGACTTTCGACAAATGCTTTAATGCGATGAGCCGCTTCTACACATTCGTCTACCGTAGCAACTAAAGCCATGCGGACATGGTTTTCACCGGGAACGACACCGTTGGTTTCGCGAGATAAAAAACTTGCCGGTAGTGCGGTGATATTTTTCTCCGCAAACAAACGTTGGGCAAACTCAGTATCGGCGATGGGTGTTTTAGGATAGAGATAAAAACTGGCATCGGGTTTTTTTACATCCAGGCAGCCATCGAGAATGGTTAAGACTTTATCAAATTTTTCTCGGTATAAATCTCTATTGGCTTTTACATGAGTTTCATCATTCCAGGCTGCGATGCTGGCGAGCTGGCTGTGAACTGGCATGGCGCAACCGTGATAGGTACGGTAGAGCAAAAACTTCTTTAGGATATCCGCATCGCCTGCCACAAACCCTGAACGCAAACCGGGTAAGTTGGAGCGTTTAGAAAGAGAGTGAAAAACCACACAGTTTTTGTAATCGTGGCGGCCTAATTCAGCGCAGGCTTGCAGTAATCCCACTGGAGGGTTTTCTTCATCGAAATACAGTTCGGAATAGCATTCGTCTGAAGCGATTACGAAGTTGTGTTTATCCGCTAAAGCAATTAATTGCTTGAGCGTTTCCATGGGAATAACGGCCCCAGTGGGATTTCCCGGTGTGCAGATAAATAACAACTGGGTGCGCTGCCAAACGTCTTCAGGAACCACTGCAAAATCTGGAATGTAATTATTTTCGGGTAAGCAATTTAGGTAGTGGGGCGTTGCTCCAGCTAAGTACGCAGCACCTTCATAAATTTGATAAAACGGATTTGGGCTCACCACCAGTGCGTTGGGTTGGGTGCGGTCTACGACAGCTTGGGCAAACGCAAAGAGGGCTTCACGTGTACCGTTTACCGGAAGCACTTGACTCTCTGCATTTAAATCTTGGAGGTGGAAGCGCTTGCTGGTCCATGTGGCAATGCTCTCACGTAATTCAGGTAGACCCTTTGTTGCCGGGTAAACCGCTACCTTGCTCTGCTGATGACTCAACTCATCGAGTACAAACTGTGGGGGTGTGTGCTTGGGTTCGCCAATGGATAGCGCAATATGCGGCAAGTCTGCTGGAGGTGTGACCTGCGCTTTTAGTGCGTTCAGTTTTTCAAAGGGGTAGGGCTGAAGGAGAGCTAAATCGGGATTCATTGATCACAGACTGCGTTAATTAACAAAGCGCGAATTATAGAGGGGAGTGATCAGAAAATCAGTATTAGAGGAGGAGTTATAAGTTACCTGTGCCCCCAGGCAAGCCGAAATGGCCTGTGAGGGTGGGCAGAAATACTATGGAGTAAGTAGAGACTGCTATTATTGCGCTACTTTTAAAGCTTCGTGTGGGAACTCCAATAAGCGCCGTATGTAGAGGGTAAGTTCTGCTTCGGCTTCTTTTTTGTTCATGAATGGCCCGCTAATGGTTGCTTCACGGGTGAAGAAAAACCACTGCCCATTTTCAATAAAGAAACGGTCTGAACGGAAGTGAGTACGCTCCTCTTCGCCTTGACGATGTGCCATAGTACTTCTCCTTTTTGAGAGAGTGATTTTGTGACCGGATTCACAAAACGGTTAAATTAATAGTGGCGTCTGGCACGCTAAAAAACAAATCACATTATCTAATTACAGGTGTCATTTCTTATAAGTAAAAGGCTGACTATGCTGTCTTATGTGACTCAGGGGAGTAAAAACAGTATGTTTTTAGGAGGAAAGCTTCTATTACTGGTAAGTAGTTGTTTATAGGAAGGGGTGGGGAGGAGAGGTCGAGTAAACCTTAAGGGGTCCTTAGGTATTCACCCGAGCCTCTAGCTCTGAGCTTTCAGCATCGTTTCGCTCATCTAAAGCATTTCGGATTTCATCTTGAAGGGTGATGCACAGCTTTTCATCGGTCAGTGGGTTATTGTCTTCATCCGTAATGAAGAAAACATCTTCAACTCGTTCACCTAGGGTGGCAATTTTTGCATTCTGGAGGCGAATATCGTGCTCCATAAAGACGCGGCCGATACAGGCTAAGAGCCCGGGTCTGTCAGGTGAAATCACTTCGAGGGCGGTATAGCCGTTGGTTGAGTCGGTTTCCAGGCGAGTTTGAGTGGGGTATGAGAAATGCTTTAACCTGCGTGCGGTACGTTTTTGGATAACGTCTTCGTAGTTGTCTACTAACTCCAACTCTTGATGTAGGGCTTTACGGATTTTATCTCGGGCTTCCTGGGTGTTCTCAATGGGTGCTCCTTGCTCGGTAAGCACATAGAAGGTGTCCATGGCGTAATCGGTGGAAGAGCTGTATAGGTGTGCGTCTTGAATGTTTAGATTGAGAGCATTTAGTGCGGAGGCTGCAGCTACAAACAAGTTGTCTCGGTTTGGGATGCGAATAAAGACCTGTGTGGCAACTTCTTCTCCTTCTGGAGCGTAGTTACGAATCAAAATTAACGGATCTTTATGTGGTTTATTAATGGTGTTTTCAGTGTGCCATACAATATCCTCACTGCGCTCCAGCAAGAAGTATTCGTCACCCATAGTATCCCAAAGGGTCTCGCAGGCACTGGTGTCGATATTGAGTGCTTGAACCTTGTTAAGGACTTCTTCCTTGGTGGAGTCGATTAAACCCTGGCGGTCCACGTGTATGTTAACTCCGCGATTGAGGACCCGCTTTGTTTCTTGATAAAGCTGTCGTAACAGAGATTCTTTCCACGGGGTTAGTAGGGTGGGGTTCGTGCCGTTGATGTCGCCTACTGTTAGGCAGTAGAGGTAATCCAGGCGAACAGAGTCGCCAACGGTTTGGGCAAATTGGTGTACCACTTCTGGGTCGGAAATATCTTGCTTCTGAGCGACTGCCGACATCAGCAAGTGCTGCTCCACTAGCCAGGCTACTAGGTTGGTATCCCACGCCCCTAGGCGGTGACGTTTACAAAATTGGCGGGCATCTTCTTCACCTAATTTAGCGTGGTCGCCACCTCGGCCTTTGGCGATGTCGTGGTAGAGACCTGCAATGTACAGCAAGTCTCGTTTCGGTAGGCTTTTAAATGCAGCGTAAGCTTGAGGGAGTTTTTCTTGGGTTTCCGGTAAGCGTAAGTTCCGTAAGTTTCTCATCACCAGCAATGTGTGGGCATCTACTGTATAGATGTGGAACATGTCGTGTTGCATGAGGCCTGTGATTTTGCCGAACTCTGGCAGATAGCGACCGAGAATGCCATAGCGCTTCATGCGCTTGAGTTGTGTCATCAAGCGGTGTGGAGAGCGCATGATGGATAAAAACAGATGCGTGTTTTCCGGGTTGTAGTTGAACTGTTCGTCGATCAAAAAACGGTGTTCTTTTATCGAACGTATAGTGGATGCACGTACACCCTTAATGTGTGGATTGTTAGCGAGGATGTAGAAAATTTCCAGCAGGGCAGAGGGGGTTTCTTCAAAAACGTTGTCGCTGGTGGTTTCAATGTAGTCGTGAACTAACTGAAAGCGGTCGTTGATGTTAGTAATTTCGCGAGGCTTGTTCTGCCGTAAAATATTTTCTTCCCAGTATTGCAGTAGTACATCATTAAGCTCAGAGGCGGCGAGTACCATGCGGTAATACTGGCGCATAAAGAGCTCGACGCCGGGGGCTTCTGGTGAATCTTCGAATTGAAGTAGTTTGGCCAGCTCCAATTGATGTTCGAATAGTAGGCGTTCTTCAGGGCGTTTAGCCAAGATATGCAATCCCCAGCGCACTCGCCAGAGGAAGTCTTCGCTAGAGCAAATACTGGCGAATTCAGTTTCTGTGAGGAAATCTGACTGGCCCATGAGTTCATCCAGGGTTCGAACAACAAAGTGACGTTTAGTCACCCAGCCAATCATTTGAATATCACGCAAACCACCGGGTCCATTTTTAACATTGGGTTCCAGGTTGTATTCGGTGTTGTTGTTGGCGCGATGACGCTCTTTTTGTTCTTCCCACTTGGCTTGGAAAAATTTATCGGATGGCCAAATTTTATCTGGCCCTGTGGCAATCAACATTTGATCCCGCAGGGAGTCATTACCGATGATGGTGTGGCATTCCATTAGGGCTGTAGCAATGGTGATATCGTCTTTTGCGAGAGTTGCACATTCTTTAACGGTGCGTACGCTGTGACCTATTTGAAGAGAGATGTCCCACAGGAAGGTAATAAACCCTTCGATAGAGCCTCTGCATTTTTCAGGCTTGGTTTTTTTGCCGAGCAGGATCAGTAAGTCGATATCTGACTGTGGTAGCAACTCTCGTCGACCGTATCCGCCTACGGCAAGGAGGGCGATATCTTCTGGCCATTCAAACTGGTCCCAGGCGTGGCATAGGAGCAAGTCCATAAAGCGGGCGCGCTCAAGTACAAGGGTGCGAATGTTTTCCCCTTCTTTGAAGCGAATATCAAACTGATGATTTACACCGGCAATGGCATCTTTAAAAACCGCAATGGGTGGCTTTGTTTTTAGATCTTCAGCGAAGCGGGTTTCGTCGAAGAAAAACAGTGGTTGGCGGTGCTCGGAACGTGTCACGCTGTCACTGGAGGAGTCGGCGGCGCCGAAGAGTCTGCGAATAAAGCTGGTGGCAGGCATAAAACGAAATCGGTAAAAGTTAGGTTTAGAAGGGTTCTTCCGTACGCTTGGTCAATACTTCAACCCCGTCGGCGGTTACTGCTAGGGTGTGTTCCCACTGAGCGGAGAGGCGTCCATCTTTGGTTTCAACGGTCCAGCCATCACTTTTTAACTTGGTCTGGCGTTTGCCCGCATTGATCATGGGCTCAATAGTGAAGGTCATGCCTTCTTCAAGCACCATGCCAGAGCCGGCTTTGCCGTAGTGGAGAATCTGCGGATCTTCATGAAACACATCGCCAATACCGTGACCACAATATTCGCGTACTACAGAGTAATAGCTCTTTTCAGCGTGCTTTTGAATGACTTCGCCGATATCTCCCAGGCGGCAGCCAGGCTTTACTAGCTCAATGGCCTTGTAAAGGCACTCTTGGGTGACCTCGACTAGGCGCTTGGCATGTGGTTGGGCTTTGCCCACAAAGAACATCTTGCTGGTATCACCGTACCAGCCGTCTTTAATAACGGTTACGTCGATGTTGATGATATCGCCGTCTTTTAGTGTTTTTTTCTCAGAGGGAATACCGTGGCAAATTACCTGATTGACGGAGGTGCAGATGGATTTTGGAAATCCCTTGTAATTAAGGCAAGCAGGGATCGCTTTCTGCTCATTCACGATATGGTCGTGAATAATACGATCTAGGTCTGCGGTTGAAATGCCGGGTTTCACATAATCGCCAATCATTTCCAGGCATTCTGCAGCCAATCGGCCTGCGATGCGCATTTTTTCTATTTGTTCAGGGGTACGTTTGTTAACGGCCATTCTTGTTGTCGGTTCCGTTTTGAGAGTTTTGTAGATATCAATCTGTATAAAGTTGTGAATTGTACAGTATTTTACTCAGGTATTGGTGTAACGGGGAGTGAATGTCCGTCTTTTGGTAGATACTTAATATCTATGCTTTATGTCTGTGTGGGAACGGCCTCTTTTAGGGCGTTCATTAGAAGATGTGCACTTTCACCAGACATGTCATAGGGGTTAAATCCGGGAGTACCTGAGTATTTGAGATTTACGTGCTGGGTAAGGCTGGACCCAGGAATATACCCCATGCTCCACTGATCAAATTCCCTTTCAACAATCTCCTTGTAGTCCAGCATGATGATTTTCTTGTGCCGTGGGTCATTGAGAATGCGGTGGTAGGTATTGTTGACCATGGTGCGAGAGCCTTCCAGGCACTGAAGAAAGATCTCTTGGTTGAAGCACAGTAAGCCGGTTACATTGTTGGATTGATTATGTGATCGCGCAGATTCGAGGATCTGTGGAATATCCTTCGGTGTGAAATGCGGGCTTATCGAGCTGGCGTAAACAAGTCTGACTAGATACATCACAGAACTCCGGTTGGTTATGGGTGGTAAATGGCGTAACTCTGTTCCATTCGATAGTACGACGGAAAGGTGTGAGTGGATCATAATTGCCTTGCTTGTATTCAGCCGTTTCGATAGGGCGGCTATAGTTGGAAATTCTTCCTTTTACCAGTGTCTTATGGTATAAAGCGCACCGCTTTGGGAATCCCCCCGAAGCCTAATACGCACATGCACCGGCACACAGGCCTGGGTGCTCCTCAAATTGCCGTTTGAGGGGTTGGTTTTGTGGGGTGTGTGGAGGCCCAACCCTTTAGAGGAAATTACAAATGGCACAAGTATCTATGCGCGAAATGCTGCAAGCGGGCGTTCATTTCGGTCACCAGACTCGTTTCTGGAACCCAAAGATGAACAAGTTCCTGTTCGGCGCTCGCAACAAAATCCATATCATCAACCTTGAGCACACTGTTCCTGCTTTTAATGAAGCATTGGAAGTGGTTCGTAAGCTGGCTTCCAATAACCGTAAGGTGTTATTCGTTGGAACCAAGCGCGCTGCTAACAAGACCATTGCCGAGCAAGCTGAACGCGCCGGTATGCCTTTCGTTAGTCACCGCTGGTTGGGTGGTATGCTGACTAACTACAAGACCGTTCGTGCGTCTATCCGTCGCTTACGCGAACTGACTGCTCAAGCTCAGGACGGTACTTTCGAGAAAATCACCAAGAAAGAAGCTCTGATGCGTACTCGTATGATGGAGAAGCTAGAAAAGTCTGTTGGTGGTATCAAAGATATGGGCGGCCTGCCTGATGCAATCTTCGTAATCGACGTTGATCACGAGCGTATCGCGATTCAGGAAGCTAACAAGTTGGGTATCCCCGTAATTGGCGTGGTTGACTCCAACTCAAACCCAGATGGTGTTGACTACGTTATCCCTGGTAATGACGATGCTATCCGTGCTATCAAACTGTATGTTACTGCTGCTGCAGATGCTGTATTGGAAGGTAAGCAACAAGCGAAAACTTCTGGTACCAGTAAAAAAGACGAGTTTGTAGAAGTTGAAGGCGACGCTGCTGCCGAGTAAGGCCAGTGTCATACATCGCTGATAGAGTGCGGTTGCCAATACGTTAACTGGCCACTGGCGATGTAGATAAGGGGCTGCAAACCCTCGATTAGAGGTTCCTGGCAGCCCCTTTTTTTGAATTTGAAGTCTGAATTAAGAGGATCACAATCATGGCAGCGATTTCTGCGTCTATGGTAAAAGAACTCCGCGAGCGTACCTCTCTGGGTATGATGGAGTGTAAGAAAGCATTGAAAGAAGCTGGTGGCGACATTGAGCTGGCGATTGAAAATTTGCGTAAAGCGTCTGGCTTGAAAGCCGCTAAGAAGGCTGGTCGTACTGCCGCTGACGGTGTTGTTGCAGTTAAGGTTGCCGACGACAACAGCTACGGTGTTTTGGTTGAAGTTAACTCTGAAACTGACTTCGTTGCACGTGACGAAGGTTTCTTGGGTTTCGTTGGTACTGTAACTGATAAAGCATTTGCGGATAAGCAAGCCGATGTTGAAGCCTTGATGGAAGGTGACCTGTCGTCAGCTCGTGAAACTCTGGTTCAGAAAATCGGTGAGAACATTTCTGTTCGTCGTGTAGAGATTGCTGAAGCTGGTGTTGTGGGTGCTTACCTGCACAGCAATAACCGCATCGCAGTATTGGTTAGCCTGAATGGCGGTACTGAGGAAGTGGCTAAAGATGTGGCTATGCACATTGCGGCGGTTAACCCTCAGGTTGTTAAGCCTGAAGATATGCCTGCTGAAGTACTGGCTAAAGAAGAAGAGATCATCAAAGCTCAGCCTGATATGGAAGGTAAGCCTGCTGAAATCGTTGAGAAAATGATGGGTGGCCGTATTAAGAAGTTCTTGAAAGAGAACAGCTTGATTGAGCAAGCATTTGTTAAAAACCCAGATCAAACAATTGGCGCTTTATTGAAAGATGCTGGTGCAGAGATTTTGGGCTTCACTCGCTACGAGGTGGGTGAGGGTATCGAAGTAGAAGAAGACGACTTCGCAGCTGAAGTTGCTGCGCAAGTAGCTGCCGCCAAAGGCGAGTAAGCTAGATAGGGCCTGAAAACCCTCATTGAACAGCCTCTGTTGAACCTGAGCTGTGCTAATCAAGACGTGAGGAGAGTAGTTTGGTTATTCCAAATGATCGACGAACAACGCAGAGTAGCGCTGCTCAGGTTCAACCCGAAGGGCTAGGTCTATTTTTCGCATTAGCTGTGTTATTCGGGCATTCATGTAGATGGCGACACTTCTTGCCCTCTGCCTTGCTACTGCGAAAAATAGCTCCTAGCAGAGGTTATTCAATGAGGGTTTTCAGGCCCTAAAAACGGGGCTCTTTGAGCCCCGTTTTGCATGTCTGGGATTTGTGAAAGCAAGTCGGCTATTATCAGGCGGGCACTATTAAACATCACTATCACTTGGAGGCACCATGCCATCAGCAGGCGAAAAAAAGTACAAGCGGATTTTACTTAAACTGAGCGGTGAAGAGTTGATGGGTGATGATGCCTTCGGTATCAATCCTAAGGTACTCGACAAGATGGCCTTGGAGATTGGTCAGCTTGTAGGGATTGGTGTTCAAGTAGGTTTGGTGATTGGCGGTGGTAACTTGTTTCGAGGCGCGGCTCTCAGTGCTGCGGGTTTGGATCGAGTAACTGGTGATCACATGGGAATGCTGGCGACCGTGATGAATGCGCTAGCCATGCGTGATGCATTAGAGCGGGCCAATATCTCTACCCGTGTTATGTCGGCTATCCCTATGAGCGGTATTGTAGAGCATTACGATCGTCGTTCGGCCGTTCGTTACCTGAATGCCGGTGATGTGGTTATCTTTTCTGCTGGTACCGGTAATCCGTTCTTTACCACAGATTCTGCTGCTTGCTTACGTGGTATTGAAGTTGAGGCGGATATCGTTCTTAAAGCAACGAAAGTTGATGGTGTGTATACTGCCGATCCAATGAAAGACTCCAGTGCTGTGAAGTATGATCGCCTAACCTACGACGAGGTTCTGGAGAAAAAGCTGGGTGTCATGGATCTGACAGCCATTTGTTTGTGTAGTGAGCACGATATGCCCGTTCGCGTATTCCGCATGAATAAAAGCGGAGCGCTGTTGAATATTATGGTTGGTGAAGATGAAGGTACTTTGATTAAAGAAGGTGCCTGCGCTCAAGAGGAAAAAGAGAAATGATTAGCGATATTCAAAAAGACGCAGAAGCAAAAATGAAAAAAAGCCTTGAAGCTCTGGGCAGCGCTTTCAATAAAATTCGAACTGGTCGTGCGCACCCAAGTTTGCTGGACGGCATTACCGTTTCTTACTATGGCAACGAGACGCCGCTAAACCAAGTAGGTAATGTTGTGGTTGAAGATGCGCGTACCCTGGCTATCAATCCTTGGGAAAAACCGCTGATTCCAGAAATCGAAAAAGCCATTATGAAATCTGATCTGGGTCTGAACCCAGCGACCAGTGGCGATATTATTCGTATTCCAATGCCGCCTCTCACAGAAGAAACCCGTAAGGGCTACACCAAGCAGGCTAAGCAAGAAGCTGAGAATGGGCGTGTATCTGTGCGTAATGCTCGTCGTGACGCCTTAGGACAGGTAAAAGCACTGTTAAAAGATAAGGAAATATCTGAAGACGAAGAGCGTAAAGCAGGGGACGAAATTCAAAAGTTAACAGACAAATTTGTTGCTGAAGTGGACAAAGCCTTGGCTGAAAAAGAAAAGGATTTGATGGAAATTTAAAGCTCGACAATTTCCAGCATGATAGTTTTCTCATCCCCGCTTTAGCGGGGATGATTTTTTACAAGCTCCTATTTTTACAAACTCCTAATAGCACTGGATAGCTACATGGTTTTAGAAGTCGCCGAAGACAGCGTACCTCCTGAACATATTGCCATTATTATGGATGGCAACAATCGCTGGGCAAAATCTCATCAATTAAAAGGTATCTCCGGCCACAAGGCTGGTGCTGAGCGTATTCGCGATATTTTAAAAGGTTGTGAAAAGCTCGGTGTGGATACTCTCACTCTGTTTGCTTTTAGTAGTGAAAATTGGCGGCGGCCCACTGCAGAAGTGAAAGGCCTGATGATGTTGTTTCAGAATTACTTAGCCAAGGAGGCTAAGGAGCTTGCTGAAAAAGGCGTTCGCTTAAAAATTATTGGCGGTCGTGATCAGTACAGTAAAGGCCTTAATAAAGCCATTGATCAAGCCGAAGCTTTAACCGCAGATGGTGACCGTACTTTGGTGCTGGCGGCGGATTACGGTGGGCAGTGGGATATGGCCCAGGCCGCAAAAAAGATTGCTGAGGCGGCTATTCGTGGCGAGGTGGATGTAGATAATATTGATGCTGAGTTAATGGGGCGGCATATTTGTTTGAGTGATTTACCGCCGGTGGATTTATTGATTCGCACAGGGGGTGATCATCGCATCAGTAACTTCCTGCTCTGGCAAATTGCCTATGCTGAGCTGTACTTCACAGAATGTTTTTGGCCAGACTTTGATGAACAGCAGTTGATTGCGGCGGTGGCTGATTACAGCTTGCGTCAGCGTCGCTTTGGAATGACATCTGAGCAGGTTGAAGGTAAGCAGGTGTAGGCTTAAGCGTCAGCTGCTATGATTACCCGCTTGAGCTACAGATAACACCTCAATTTCCTGAAGATAGGCTAAAAAGTAACGCATAAGAGAATAAAAATTCGTGCTGAAACTTAGAATTATTACTGCCATTTTTATTGCAATCCCTGCTCTCTGGTTGATTTGGAACGGAACTGCCAGTGAAGTATTGGTCGCTGCAGGTGTGGTGGTGCTCTTGGCGGGGTTGGAGTGGGCAAAATTTGCTCACTTAAATAGTGAAACCCAGAAACAGCTCTATTTGGCGCTATTGGCGATTACTATGTACGCCAGTGCTTCTTATGTCGGACTTTTGGACGACGGGGCAATTGCCAGTGCTCAGCTTGAGCATATTCTAATCTTTACCAGTATCCATTGGTTTGTACTTCTGCTGTGGGTGAAGGGCTATCCAATTCGAGCGGAGAGCTGGCGAGCCTTGATTATTCGTGCCTTTGTCAGTGCTTCCCGTTCCTCGAATCGCATTGTTGCTCATATATTGCTTTGGTATACCACTATTATTCGAGGGTATCTGGGTTTAGTGGTCTTGGTTCCAGTTTGGTTGGCACTGGCGGCTTTGAAGAGTGTACCAAACGGGCACTGGTTGCTTTTGTGGTTGATATCCATTGTGGTCTTTGCCGATACGGGAGCGTATTTTGCCGGTCGTAAGTGGGGTAAGCGTAAATTAGCGCCTACCGTGAGCCCTGGTAAAACTTGGGAGGGCTTCTTTGGTGGCCTTGCCTGTAATTTAGTGGCGACCTTGGCTATTGGCATTTTTGTGGGCTTGGATTCCATGGTCTTGATGGCTTTCATTGCCACTGGTGTGCTCACTAGTGGCGCTTCTGTATTGGGTGATCTTTGCGAGAGTATGCTGAAGCGCGACCGGGGAATTAAAGACAGTGGAGCACTGCTCCCTGGCCATGGGGGTGTCATGGACCGTATCGATAGCCTGACGGCAGCAGCTCCTGTTTTTGCGCTGTGCCTGATTGGAATGGGCTGGTTGTAGGGCCCTGATTCATGTCTTCTGTAAAATTTCTCACTGTACTAGGGGCTACAGGCTCTATTGGTCAAAGCACCTTAGACGTAGTGGCCCGTCACCCAGATCGCTATGGCATTTTCGCGCTCACGGCCCATAGCCAGTACGAAAAACTCTTAGGGCTGTGTTTATCCTTCAATCCCCGTTATGCCGTTATTGGTGCAGATTCCGCCGCCGATAAATTGCAAATAGCGCTTAAAGAACAAGGCTGTAGCACCGAAGTGCTGGCTGGTGAGGCTGGTTTGGTGGCGGTTTCTGAGGCGCCAGAAGTGGATATGGTGATGGCGGCGATTGTGGGTGCTGCGGGCCTGGTTCCAACCTTAGCGGCAGCTAGGGCCGGTAAGCGAGTATTGTTAGCCAATAAAGAGTCCCTTGTGACTGCCGGTAGTTTGTTTATGGCCGCAGTACGGGATGGCGGAGCCACCTTACTGCCTGTCGATAGTGAGCATAATGCGATTTTTCAATGTTTGCCGTCGAATTATACTGGAGTCGAAAGGGCTGGAGTGAGCAAGATCTTACTCACGGCTTCCGGAGGGCCTTTCCGAGGTTGGAATTATGATCGGTTAGCCTCCGTAACTCCTGAGCAGGCCTGTGCTCACCCCAATTGGTCCATGGGGCAAAAGATTTCTGTGGATTCAGCGAGCTTGATGAATAAAGGTCTGGAGTTGATTGAAGCTTGCTGGCTTTTTGATGTGTCCCCTGAGCAAATTGATGTGGTTATTCACCCTCAGAGCATTATCCACTCTATGGTTCAGTACACTGATGGCTCTGTGTTGGCACAAATGGGCAACCCTGATATGCGAACCCCTATCGCTCATGCCATGGCTTGGCCTGAGAGAATAGACGCTGGGGTGGCTCCGCTCGACCTGGTGGCTACTGCCCAATTACAGTTTGAAGCGCCAGATGAGGAAAGCTTTCCTTGTTTGGCTTTGGCCCGCCAAGCGATCTCAGAAGGTGGGAGTTCTCCCGCAGTTTTGAATGCCGCGAATGAGGTGACAGTGGCAGCTTTTCTGGAAGGCCGTATCGGTTTTAACCAGATCGGTGACATTAATGGCAAAGTCTTGAAAAATAATCCGTTACCAGGGGAACTGGAATCCCTTGAGCACGTCCAACAGGCCGATTCTGAAGCTCGGCAGTTAGCAAAGCTGTTGATTGCGCGTCAGCTTTGACGCTGATTGTCATTCTGGGAGAACTATCACTTGATCGAAGTATTGGCCTTTATTATTACCCTCGGTATTTTGGTGACCGTACATGAATATGGTCACTTCTGGGTGGCTCGGCGTTGTGGGGTAAAGGTTATTCGCTTTTCCGTGGGCTTTGGTTCCCCGCTCGTTAAATGGAAAGATAAGCTGGGTACAGAATATTGTATTGCTGCCATCCCTTTGGGTGGCTACGTGAAAATGCTGGATGAACGTGAAGCCCCTGTTGCGGAGGAAGAACTTGAATCTGCTTTTAATCGGAAGCCTGTTCAACAGCGAACTGCAGTGGTTGTGGCAGGGCCTTTGGCGAATTTGATCCTGGCTGCGCTAGTATCCTGGGGAATTTATTTAGGGGGTGTCACAGAAGTACTCCCTCAGGTTGAAGAAGTGAAAGTAGGCTCTGTTGCCGAGCAGGCAGGTCTACAACCTGGTCATATCATTACGGCTGTGGATGGTGAAGCCGTTTCTTCTCGACAAGATTTACTAAAGGCCCTGTTGAAGCGCTTGGGTGAAAGTGGAGAAATTGAACTCAATGCTCAAATACTGGGTAGTGATACCACCTATTCTGGAAGGGCGAGACTCTCGAATTGGCTGAAAAGTGAAGATGAGCCTAATCCCATCGAAGGCTTGGGTATTTCTTTGTTTTATCCAAAAATTTTACCTGTTCTCGGTGAGGTGTCACCAGGTTCTCCTGCAGATAAGGCTGGGTTACAAGCGGGTGATGAATTTATCAGTGCAAATGATGAATTATTCGAGAGCTGGGAGCAGTGGGTTGAGTTTCTACGTGGTCGTCCAGGCGCAGAGGTAGCCATTACCTTCGAGCGTGATAAGCAATTGAATACCATAGCCCTGACGCCTGAAACGGTTACCCTTGAAGATGGTTCCACTATAGGCCGAATTGGGGTGATTCCTACCTTGGGTAGTTGGCCAGAACATTTGGTGGTAGAGCGAGACTTGGGTTTTCTGGGAGCCTTGCATAAAGCAGTTGTCCACACTTGGGACATGTCCGGTTTTGTATTGGTTTCTATTAAAAAGCTGATCCTTGGGGAAATCTCCACTAAAAACTTGAGTGGGCCTATTTCCATTGCTAAAGTGGCGGGCGCTTCCGCTGAGTCGGGCTTGGTGCCATTTTTTGGTACCTTGGCAATGCTGAGTATTACGCTAGGAATTCTCAATCTACTGCCAATTCCGGTGTTAGATGGTGGTCATTTATTGTACTACTTGCTGGAGTGGGCCAAGGGAAGTCCGCTGCCCGAAAAGGTTCAAATCGTAGGGTACCAAATGGGCATGTTTTTATTGGCCGGGGTAATGGGGCTCGCTATCTATAACGATATTTTGCGCCTGTAGCTTTCTTATTGAGTATTGCATCTCCCTAAGTTTAAAAATAATCGTTCGGCCATAGGCCGGGCAACTGGAATTTTTGTTACATGAATCGCCTGCTGTTTTTTGTTTTATCTCTATGTGTCACCTGCTCTGCTTGGGCTGAGGTTAAAATCTCAGATATTCAAGTCGAAGGCCTTCAGCGAGTATCTGCGGGTACTGTGTTTTCCGCGATGCCACTACAGGTGGGTGATGAAATCGACGCTGCAGTATTACGACATGTTACTCATCAATTATTCCGTACAGGCTATTTTGCGGATGTTCAAATCGGTCTAGATGGTTCGGTTCTGGTTTTACGTTTTCTTGAGCGCCCGGCTGTAGATGAGGTGGTTTTTGAGGGAAATAAAGCCATTAAAACTGAAGATCTGATGAAAAATCTCAATAATAACGGTGTGGGTGAAGGGCAGATTTTTAAGAGAACTGTTCTGGAAGGATTGACCCAGGAATTGCGTCGCCAATATGTTGCTCAAGGACGTTACAGTGCCTCAGTTGATACTGAGGTAGAAGAGTTGTCGGGTAATCGGGTCAAGCTGAATATTACTATTGATGAGGGCAAGGTTGCAGCCATCAAGCATATTAACATTGTAGGCAATCAAGCATTTGATGACGATAAGCTAAGAGAGCTGTTCGAATTGAATACCACAGGCATGTGGTCTTGGCTTAATGGCAACGATAAGTATGCTAAAGAAAAGTTAAAAGGGGATATAGAGCGGCTAGAATCCTTCTACCTCGATCGAGGTTATTTAAAATTCAAAATTGATTCTACTCAGGTTTCTGTGAGTCCTGACCGTAAAGCCGTCTTTATTACCGTCAATGTTTCGGAAGGTGATGTGTACAGCATCAGTGAGATTGATCTGGCCGGTGATTTGGTCGTGCCGGAAGAAGATGTTCGTAGGCTAATCATAATGAAGCCGGAACAAACCTTTTCGCAAATGTTAATGACTACAAGCTCAGATTATATTACCCAGCGTTTAGGTAATGCAGGTTATACCTTTGCGGAAGTGCGCGGCATTCCTGAAATGGATGATGAAGAAAAAACCGTAAAGGTGACTTTCTTTATGGAACCAGGCAAGCGCGTTTATGTTCGTCGTATTGAATTCCGTGGAAACACCAAAACGGCTGACGAAGTTATGCGCCGTGAAATGCGTCAGATAGAAGCAGCCTCCGCGAACTCGGCATTGATTGAAAGATCCCGTTTACGATTGGATCGCCTTGGTTTCTTTAAAGAAGTAAATGTCGATACGGTAGAAGTGCCTGGTAGTGACGACCAAGTAGATGTGATTTACACAGTGGAGGAAGCGCCTTCAGGAAGTATTGGGGCCAGTATCGGTTACCAGCAGGGCACCGGTATGGTGTTGGGTGCCAATGTTTCACAGAATAATTTTTTGGGTACAGGGAATAAAGTGAGTTTCGGGATCAATAATAGCCCGTATGAAACTAGCTATAGCTTTTCTTATACCGACCCTTATTATACCGAGGATGGTGTGAGCCGTGGTATAAGCTTTTTTTATCGAGAACGAGACTTCGAGGAGTTAAACCTAGCGACTTTTTCTACAAATAGTTATGGCGGTACTGTCAGTTATAGTTATCCGCTATCGGAAACACAGCGTGTTGGTTTCAATATTGGGTTCACCAATATTGAACTGATTACAGGGCCTTTTGCGGTTCAAGAAGTTTCCGGATCACCAGTGTTGGCAGAAGGTGTCGATAGCTATGTTACCCAGCACGACTGGTCAATCACACAAGGGGATATTGAAGATTGGGATACAACTAATCCCGGTGAACCGTTGGAATATGAAGTAGCAGGCATTAGTGCATTAGATACTTTAGGTCCCGAAGACTTTGCTGATGTACCTGATGGATTTGTTCAAAAGTACGGTAATAGCTTTAACAATTTTCCGTTAGCATTTAATTGGCGTCAATCCACATTGAATCGAGGGCGCTTGGCAACCCGTGGCCATTCGCAAAGTTTGTCTTTTGAAGTGACAACTCCTGGAAGTGATTTGGAGTATTATAAACTGAATTATACAGGGCAATATTTTCAGCCGCTGACTCAGAGCTTAACGCTTCGTTTCCGAGCAACTCTAGGGTATGGCGATGGCTTTGGGAAAACGGATGAGCTGCCATTTTTTGAAAATTTCTATGCTGGTGGCTTTGGATCAATCAGAGGGTTTGAGAAAAATTCTTTAGGCCCTAAAAGTACTTCCGCAGAGTCCTATGAAGTTGTTAGCTCTAAGGTTAGTAATAACTTCGTTGTAGGGCGTTCTTATCTGGTTGATGGCAATGGTAAATTAATTTCTAACGTTGTAGATCCTGATCCTGATCCCTTCGGTGGAAATACTCTAGTTGAGGCTGGTGTAGAGTTGTTATTCCCTATGCCATTTATTAAAGACCAGCGTCAAATGCAGTCCACACTCTTTATCGATGTAGGTAATGTGTTTGATGATAACTGTACTGCGCAACAAACAGCTGTTGATGTAAATTGTATTGACTTCGATGCCAGTAAACTTCGCGCAAGTGCGGGTATTGGTTTAACCTGGATTACCGGTTTTGGTCCATTAACGTTTAGTGTGGCGAAACCACTAATGGAAGAAGACGGTGACGAAGCTGAATTCTTCCAGTTCAATATGGGTTACGGTTTCTAACCCCAATGGCTTTGATTTTTACCTTTTAATTTTGAGAGTTACATAAAACAGTAAGGAGTTTTTCCATGAAATATTTTTTAGTATTGATTACAGCAGTTGCTGCGCTTTCAGCTTCTCAAGCTTATGCCGCAGAAAAAGTGGCTGTTTTCGATTTGCGCAAGGCGGTATTTTCTACTGATGAGGCGAAAAAACGTGCAGGAAAATTGAAGAATAGCTCTGATACAAAAGCACTCACTACGAAAATTGAAAATTTGAATTCTGAGTTGCAAGCATTGAATGAAGAGGCGCAAAAAAATCGTATGACGTGGTCTGCAGAGCAGGGCGCTGAGCACAAAAATAAAATGGAATACAAGCTGAAAGAACGTCAGATTGCTATCAACAAATTGCAACAGATGGATAAGGCATTGATGCAGGAGTTATTCAAGGAGATGGGCCCAAAAGCTGATAAAGCGGTTCGCGACGTGATCGATGCGAAAGGTATTACCTTGTTACTGAAAGCAGAAGCCGCTCATTGGTTCACCAATAAAACCGATATTACAGCAGACGTTACCGCTAAACTAAATGGTAAGTAAGGTCTGTGCCCTCCTATCTGTTATCTGAAATTGCCGAACTGGTAGGCGCCCAACTTGAGGGTGAAGATAAAACTATTACGGGTTTGGCAACACTGCAGGAAGCTCAGTCGCAAGATCTGAGCTTTCTTGCTAATCCTGCCTATAAAAAGTATTTGGCTGTTACATCTGCGGGTGCTGTTTTGGTTCACCCTAAGCAGTCTGAGCTTTGCCCGACCAATGCGTTGATAACCGATAACCCCTATTTAGCCTACGCCAAAATATCTCGTTTATTTGACCCCTACTGGGAGTCAGACTCAGGCATACACCCGACCGCACAAATTGACCCTTCTGCTACTCTTGGCGAGCAAGTGAGCATTGCTGCGGGAGTTGTGATAGGAAAAAATGTTGTCATTTCTGATGGTGTTGCTATCGCGGCGAATACCGTGATTGGCGAAGATAGCCAGATTGGAAAGAGAACCCGATTAGCGTCGAACGTAAGTGTGTACGCCGGTGTCACTATTGGTAGTGATTGTGTGATTCACAGTAGCTCTGTGATTGGTGCGGATGGTTTTGGTTTTTCACCATCCGCTGATGGCTGGCAACGTATTCACCAAATTGGTGGTGTGGCCATTGGCAACCGGGTGGAAATCGGGGCATGTACCACCATCGATCGTGGCGCTTTGAGTGATACGATTATCGAAGATGGGGTCATTATTGATAACCATGTACAGATCGCTCACAACGTTGTGTTAGGTAAAAACTCCGCTTTGGCAGGCTGTGCGGCCGTGGCAGGTAGCTCTGAGATTGGTCCAAATTGCACCTTGGCGGGAGGGGCTGCAGTACTTGGGCATTTGAAGGTTGGGGCGGGATCCCATATTACTTCTCGGGCTTTACTGACGAAATCTATTGAAGGTGGTTCATATTCTTCGGGTACGCCTATAGACAATACGCAAAAATGGCGCAAGAATGCAGCCCGTTTCTCACAGTTGGATGATCTCGCACGACGATTGATTAAGCTGGAAAAGCAATTGGCCGTAGATGGCAAGTCAGGCACAAATACTTCAGCTGAAGACGAGTCTTAAGCATTTAAAGGGTATAACACAATTTTAAAGGGTTTATGTTTCCATGATGGATATCGCTGAGATTAAGAATTACTTACCACATCGCTACCCATTTCTTTTGGTGGACCGGGTAACTGAGTTGGTGGAAGGGGAGCATATTGTTGCCTACAAGAATGTTTCTGCCAATGAAGATGTATTTAATGGTCACTTCCCTCAGAAGCCTGTTTTCCCCGGGGTAATGATTGTGGAGGCCTTGGCACAGGCTTCGGGTATTCTCGGTTTTAAAACTCTGAATAAAACCCCTGAGGATGGCTCTATTTATTTATTTGCCGGTATTGATAAAGCGCGTTTCAAACGCCAAGTAGTACCCGGTGACCGCCTTCAGTTAGAGGCTAAGGTTGTTTCTTCCAAACGAGGTATTTGGCGCTTTGATTGCCGGGCCTCGGTGGATGGGGAGATGGCAGCTGAGGCCAGTATTATCTGCGCAGACCGCCCTGTATAAAGTTCGTCGAAAATGGCTCCAAGGAGCCATTTTTGCTTTCTGTGCTAAAATTTCTGTTTTCCGTTCTTGTTTAACTTTGTGAGATTGCCATTTTGATTCATCCGCAAGCTATTGTTGATCCTACTGCAAAATTGGCCGATGACGTTGTTGTTGGCCCTTGGACTATTATTGGTCCTGACGTTGAGATTGATGCTGGTAGTAAGATTGAATCTCATGTCGTTCTTAAAGGCCCTACGAAAATAGGCAAAAATAATCACATTTTCCAGTTTTCTAGTGTGGGTGAAGATACTCCAGATCTAAAATACGATGGTGAACCGACTCGTTTAGTGATTGGAGATAACAATGTTATCCGTGAAGGGGTGACTATCCACCGAGGCACGGTACAGGATCGCCATGAAACCACTATTGGTGATAATAATTTGCTGATGGCTTATGCTCACGTAGGTCACGATTGTGTGCTAGGGAATAATATTATTTTGGTAAACAATGTTGCTTTGGCTGGCCATGTTCATGTAGATGATTGGGCAATTTTAGGCGGTTACAGTGGTGTGCATCAGTTTTGCCGAATCGGCGCTCACTCTTTTACAGGTATGTATACCTCGCTAACCAAAGATCTTCCCGCGTATGTGACAGCTTTTGGAACTCCGGGTGAAGCAAAAACTATTAATGCCGAAGGCTTGCGCCGCAGAGGTTTTAGCAAAGAAGCCATAGCAGAAATTAATCGCGCCTTTAAAACCGTTTATCGTCGTGGTTTAACCTTGGAGGATGCGAAAAAACAATTAGCAGAGCTGGCAGAAAAAGAACCTGCGGTGCAAGTGATGCTAGATTCTCTAAATGCCTCGCAACGTGGTATTACCCGTTAATTTATGTCCTCAACCCCATCTACTCGCCCCTTACGTATCGGTATTGTTGCCGGTGAAATGTCAGGAGATATTCTCGGTGCAGGCTTAATGGCTGCAATTCAGAAACGTTATCCTGATGCGATATTTGAAGGGGTGGGTGGTGAGAAAATGCTTGCTTTAGGTTTCTCATCTTTTTTCCCAATGGATCGGCTTTCTGTTATGGGGTTAATTGAACCTCTAAAGCGTTTGCCTGAGCTCTTGAATATTCGACGTTTTTTAAAGAAACATTTTTTAGAAAACCCTCCCGATATTTTTATCGGTATCGACTCGCCAGATTTTAATCTTAATTTGGAATTATTTCTGCGGAAAAGAGAAATCAAAACGGTTCATTATGTTAGCCCTTCTGTTTGGGCGTGGCGTCAAGGGCGAGTGAAGAAAATTCGCCAGGCGGTGGATCATGTATTGTGTCTTTTGCCTTTTGAAACCGAGTTCTATGAAAAGCATGCAGTACCTGCCACGTTTGTGGGGCATCCTTTAGCCGATAAGTTCAGTGATACTCCCGCAACAAATATCGCTCGGACGCAGTTGGGTTTAGATGAGGCGGCTCTGGTGATCGCGGTGATGCCAGGCAGCAGAAGTGGAGAAGTGAAATTACTGGGGCCAGTATTTCTTGAAGTCATTGAAAAATTGCACCAGCATTATCCAAAGGCGCAGTTTGTTATCCCGGCAGCAAACCGTGAGCGAAAAGAACAAATACAAGCCCTTTTACGGGAAGTTCCAGATACATTGCCGGTGATTTTGTTCGATGGAAAGTCCCACGAGGCCATGGAAGCATCCGATGTTGTCTTGTTAGCTTCAGGTACTACGGCATTAGAGGCTATGCTATTAAAGAAGCCCATGGTGGTTGCTTATAAAATGGCGCCCTTGTCTTACAAAATTTTAGCGCCCTTAATTAAAGCACCTTTTGTGTCTCTCCCTAACCTGTTAGCAGGTAAGGCCCTTGTACCTGAATTATTACAAGATGATGCGACGGTGGGTGGTATTACAAAGGCCGTTTGTCACTGGGTGGAGCAAAAGCCGTCCTGCGATCAACTAGTGGCAGAGTTTCAAGGGCTTCACCTACAGCTGAAGAAAGATGCTAGCGAGGCTGCTGCAAGTGAAGTATTGGCCTTGATCCAGAGTAAGAACCAGAAGACTGAAGGAAATAATGAGTATGGCAGCTGTCATTGAGCCATTTGAGTGTGAATACACGGGTAAATTACTTGCGGGTGCAGACGAGGCAGGAAGAGGGCCTTTGGCGGGTGGTGTGGTCGCGGCGGCGGTGATATTGAACCCTGCTGAGCCTATCGAGGGACTGGATGACTCAAAGAAGCTCTCAGAAAAGCGTCGTGATGCACTATTTGAGGAAATCCAGGCCAAAGCGCTGGGGTTTGCTATTGCCAGAGCCTCCGTGGATGAGATCGAAGAATTGAATATCCTCCACGCCAGTATGCTGGCCATGAAAAGAGCCGTTGAGGCCTTGGTTCCCCAGCCAGAGTATGTGTTGGTAGATGGCAATCGCTTGCCAAAGTGGACTTATAGCGCCGAAGCGGTAGTAAAAGGCGATAGTCGGGTGGCAGCAATCGCAGCAGCGTCTATCCTTGCTAAGGTAACCCGCGATCGTGATATGGTGGCATTGGAAGAAAAATACCCTGGGTATGGTTTTGCAGCCCATAAAGGCTACCCCACCAAAGCCCATATGCTGGCTTTAGAGCAGCTAGGGCCTACGCCTGTTCATCGTGCATCCTATGGCCCCGTAAAGGCCATCTTGGAGCAAAAAGATTAAGGGTGAAGATATCCGTATATAAGAGAATAACTGTATGACCGTAAAAACCCGAACTAGAACTGTTGCCACCGAAGATATTTTAATGAAACTATGTGACTCGGTTGAATCCGTCTTGCTAGCGGCGACGAATAAGAAGATCAGCCATTCGGTAATGGTTCAAAAAATCCACAAAACCAGTTTGCGCCCAGATCTTGGATGCTTTGTCTTATTCGACGGCGGTTTTTCAGGGTTGGTCGTTATCAATTTCACGGCGGCGGCTGCGATAGAAATTTATCAAGATTATATGGTCAATATGGGGATGCCTCAGAGTGAGTTGGCAACCTTGCACACCTCTGACGAAGTGGAAAATGTTACTGGTGAGTTGATGAACCAGATTGTGGGTGGCTTCACCAGTAAAATCGAACAAGAGTTGCAAACGGTGATTAGCCAGAATCAACCAAAGATGCTTTCGGTGAACAAGAATGTTGTGTTGTCTGTAGATACTAATTTAGATCGCCCCCAGGCGCGTCGGGTAACTTTCCGCACAGAGCAGAACAATATTTTTTATCTTGAGTTGGCCATGGATAAAACAGAGTTTATCCAGGTAGGGGAAATCGATAATAAGGGCTCATCTGACCCGGATGAAATTATTGCCAACGAAAATGAGCGTCGCTCTTCGTCTACGAATAGTGAAAAAGCTAACGGAAACGGTGATAATGATGACTTATTAGATGAGTTAGGCATCTAAACTTTATTAACGTCGATATCTGTACATCATGAAAAAATACATACGCCGCCGCAATTCTGCGGCGGCTTTTTCTTGTTCAAAAAACTCTCCCTTGCTCAATCGTATTTATGCCAATCGAGGTATTGAGTCTGAAGAGCAATTAGCCCGAACACTGCAATCCTTGCATACACCCAAGCAGCTCAAAGGTTTAGATGATGCTATTCCTTTATTAGTTGAGGCGGTGAAGCAACAGCAAAAAATCTTGGTCGTAGGTGATTTTGATGCAGATGGGGCGACGTCTAGTTCTGTTGCTGTTTTAGCATTAAGCGCCATGGGTCATCAGAATGTGGATTTTCTAGTGCCCAACCGCTTTGATTACGGTTACGGGCTCACCCCTGAAATTGTCGAGGTCGCGAAAGATTACCACCCGGATATTATTGTGACCGTGGATAATGGTATCGCCAGTATTGAAGGTGTTCGCTTAGCCAAGCAGCTGGGTATGACGGTGATTGTTACCGATCATCACTTACCTGGTGATGAAACGCCCGAGGCTGATGCGATTGTTAATCCTAATCAGCGAGGTTGTGAGTTTCCCTCTAAAAATCTTGCGGGTGTAGGTGTTATTTTTTATGTGATGAGTGCTTTGCGGTCGGCGCTTCGCGATGCAAAGTGGTTCGAGGATAATACGCTCACAGAACCTAATATGGCGGAATTTCTGGATATTGTGGCTCTGGGCACGGTTGCTGATGTTGTCCCCTTAGATACCAATAATCGAATCTTGGTGCATCAAGGCTTACAGAGAATGCGCTCAGGAAAAATGCGACCAGGTATTCAAGCTTTATTGGAAGTGGCAGGTAAAGATTATCGCAGCTTAACAGCCTCCGACTTAGGTTTTGCCTTAGGCCCGCGTTTAAACGCCGCAGGGCGTTTAGATGATATGCGTTTAGGTATTCAGTGTTTAACCTGCAGTGATTACTCTCAGGCTCGAACCATTGCCCAAGACTTGGACGATTTAAATCGTGATAGGAAGTCCATTGAAGCAGGTATGCAGCAGAAAGCCCTGAAGAATCTTGAACAATTAACTCTCGCAGCTGAAGACGAAATGCCTTGGGGGCTAACGCTTTATGATCCTGAGTGGCATCAGGGCGTTATTGGTATTCTTGCTTCACGCATTAAAGATAAATTTCATCGGCCCGTGATTGCTTTTGCCAATGCCAATGATGATGGTTCAGAAATCAAAGGCTCGGCCCGCTCGATTCCGGGTTTACACATTCGAGATGCTTTAGATGCTGTTGCAAAGCGGTACCCCAAATTACTCAGTAAATTTGGTGGTCATGCCATGGCCGCAGGGCTCTCCATAGCAAGTGGAAATTATGCTGCGTTTCAACAAGCCTTTGATGAAGAGGTTCGGCGTCAATTAACCGCTTCAGATTTAGAAGCAGAAATTCTTACAGATGGGGAGTTATCTCAGGCGGAATTTCATTTAGGAGTGGCAGAGGAATTACAATCAGGGGGCCCCTGGGGACAGCATTTTCCTGAGCCTGTATTTGATGGAGAATTTCAGCTGGTTGAACAGCGAATTGTGGGTGAAAAGCATTTAAAAATGAAGCTTAGCCCACGGTTTTCTTCTGATATGGATGCAGGCGCTAGCCCTGTTGTGGATGCTATCGCTTTTAACGTTGATACAAAGAAATGGCCTGATTTTTCTGTATCGACAGTTATTCTTGCCTACAAATTGGATATTAATGAGTTCCGAGGCCGGCGTTCGTTACAGCTTTTGGTGGATTATATCGAGCCTGTGGAAATGTTAACTTAGCTTGATAAGTCTTAGTCGATATTTCCTGCAGTAAGAACCTGTAGACTTTCAATGTATACGAATTCTTCCCTGCGTGTGATTGGATGTAGGTCATGCTTAAAGTGATGGTGAGTTTCACTGGACCCCATATAGAGCCAGCGATTGACGCCATACTGACAAACAGTGTCTCCTTGATTGATAGGATGTTGTGCTAGCTGTTCCCACATTCGACTCCATTCTTTATGTGATTCATTCAGGTACTGCATGGATCTTTCTCCCGAATTGATTCGCAATGTCTTGGTTATGTTTGAATGATGTCTTGAATGACACGTAAGTACTAATTGAGAGGTAATAGTACATATGTGCAGTGAAGTTCGGAAATAACATGTTTCTCTAGAAATCGGCTTTTTATAACTTTTGTTGATTTTCGTGCCGAAAAAGGTCTCGATTTTGGCTGTTAGCTTATAAGAAAGGCATGTTTTACAATGTTTTATCCCTAACCCAGCTGTCAGGATGCACCATGTCCCATTGTTGTGGCTCTAAACCTTCTAGCTCTAAACCCCCTAGCTCCAAATCTAGCTCTGAAGAATCTACCTCCTGTCGCTCATCCAAGTCTCCAGAGAGCAGTAACATGGGCTTGAACCCTAAAGAACCCAGCTCAGACGGTTGTTGTGATACCAGTAAAAGCCGTTTGGATTGGATGCTGTGGGGATCTCTTAGTCTTTGTACTCTGGGATATTTCGGGTATTTCTTTGGCATTTTGCCTACTGAGGTCATGCATTTCGGCCATGCGGTATTCGAGTTACTTAATAGAATCTGGTGGGGCTTGGTACTGGGGGTGGTTTTTGTAGGCTTGCTCAGCTATGTGCCCCGTGAGCTAGTATTGTCGGTGCTTGGGAAAGGAGGGAGTTTTCCTGGAGTGCTAAGGGCCACTGCAGGAGGTGTACTCCTGGACTTGTGTAGCCACGGTATATTGGCCGTGGGGATGAAACTCTACGAGCGGGGTGCCAGTGCAGGTCAGGTAATGGCCTTTTTGTTAGCCAGCCCGTGGAATTCACTGTCTCTCACATTGATTTTAATTGGCTTAGTGGGTTGGCAGCTAACCCTTTTATTTATTTTGCTGTCCATGGTTATTGGTGTGATTACAGGTTTACTGTTCGAAAAAGCAGTGGCCGCTGGTGTGTTGCCATCAAACCCTAATGAAGTTGATTTACCTGAAGGCTATCAATCTGGAAAAGAGTTTAAGGCCTTACTCGCACAGATTTCTTTTTCTCTGTCTGGATTGCGAACACTACTGAAAGAAGGTTTCGCGGGTTCCAAGGTTGTTTTGCGTTGGTCTTTATTTGGTGTGGTACTGGCGTCTTTAATTCGTGTGTTGATCGATACGGAAAATTTTGAAGTGTGGTTTGGCCCGAGTATGCTGGGTTTAGTATTAACCATGGCCGCCGCGACAGTAATCGAGGTGTGCTCAGAAGGTTCTACGCCGATTGCGGCGGATGTTGTAAACCGGGCCGGAGCTAAAGGCAATGGTTTTGCGTTTTTAATGGCTGGTGTCGCTACAGATTACACTGAAGTGATGTCCATCAAAGCCACAATGGCTTCCTGGAAGATGGCTTTATTTCTCCCTTTGCTGACATTACCCCAGGTTTTCTTTATCGGCTGGTGTTTAAACCAGATATAACTCCCCAACAACTTACAGTTTAACCGCCTGCGCAATTTATGAATTTATTGATTATTGGCTATGTCTGGCCAGAAACTAAATCTTCAGCCGCAGGCTGGCATATGCTCTCACTTATTCGTTTATTTCTAGAGCAAAGCTGGTCGGTTACTTTTGCTAGTCCAGCACAGAAAACGGAACATATGGATGATCTAGTCAGTATGGGGGTTGCTGTTGAAGAGATTGTGCTTAACTGTAGTAGCTTCGATGAATTTGTTGGTGGCTTGAATCCAGATATCGTGGTTTTCGACCGTTTCATGATGGAAGAACAGTTTGGCTGGCGAGTAGCTCAAAAATGCCCCCAAGCTCTGCGTATTCTCGATACCGAAGATTTACACAGTTTAAGAAGCGCCCGCCAAAATGCGGTCAAGAAAAATAAAATCATTGATGATCTGTTTTTGGAAATGGCCACCGAAGATATTACTCAGCGTGAAGTTGCCGCGATTTTCCGCTCTGACCTTACGCTAATGATTTCGGACGTTGAAAAGCAACTATTGGAAGAGCGCTTCTCTGTATCGGAAAGGCAACTTCACTACTTACCCTTTTTGTTGGATAAGATATCACCATCTCAAAAAACATTTGAAGAACGGCAGCATTTTGTCGTAATTGGTAATTTTCGTCATCAACCCAACTGGGACTCAGTGCTTTGGCTAAAACAATTATGGCCGGTTATTCGGAAGCAGCTGCCGGATGCTGAGTTACATATTTATGGCGCATATACACCGCCAAAAGCCACAGCATTACATAACCCTAAACAGGGATTTTTAGTTAAAGGTTGGGCTGACGATGTGCAAGCTGTGATGGCGCGAGCCCGTGTTTGTTTGGCGCCTCTGCGTTTTGGTGCCGGGATTAAAGGTAAGCTAGTAGATGCTATGAGGTATGGAACCCCAAATATCACAACTTCAATAGGTATTGAGGGTATACAGGGGGATTGCGAGTGGGGTGGCTTGGTGGCTGATAATGAAGTCGACATTATCGACTCTGCAGTGCAGCTCTATACAAATAAAAATTTATGGCAGCAAAAGCAAACAACGGGTTTTGGGTTGTTGTCACAGCGATTTGATCGGGAAACACATGCACAGAAACTCTTAGAGCGCATAAATAGCGTGAAAGCTACTTTAGATAATCATCGTAAAAATAATTTTATTGGCAGTATGCTGCTGCATCATCACCACAAATCCACGCAGTATATGAGTCAGTGGATTGAAACTAAAAATAAATTGTAGGCTGGGGAGTTACACCCAGTAGTCTACCTGCTGCACGCTTCCAGCATTACCACCCTCCGTAACATAAAAACTACTCCCCCGGCTAACGGCCACAGCCTCGTTATTATCGTTTTTAAACGTGTAAGGTGTTGCGATGGCATCGAGTGAGATAGCACCAATGTTGAGTGAGTCGAGAGGCACTAGTATTTTTCCTGTGCCGTCCAATAACCGCAACTGTGTAAAAACGCTATCGCCACTATCGATAAAGCTATTGCCATCTTCATCATACTCTGCAAGTTCTAGAAAGCCGTTGCCAAAAGTAGGGCCAAACAGCTCGCGGCCATTATTGATGATGCCGTCGTGATTTTTATCTAAGGCCAGAAAGTAATTGCCTTGGCTTAATTGCTGTAAGGCTTCCTGTTGACCATCGCTGTTTAAATCAAAGTTAAATTTCTCATCCGTGAACATTAGCTGTGTATTGGGTGCGCTAATCATTAAGGGATCAATGGCTGCCGTTCCCACTTCAATCAATAATTCGTCCTGCGCTTGGTAGTAGCGCTCCTGTACTCGTTGTAAGGCGATAGTGATCTCCCTGCCGTCGTCGAGAGTGATATGTGCAGTGCCTGAAAACTGGCTGTATTCGTATTCTTCCATGGTCTCCCTGTAGTGATAGCGCAAACCAAAGGCACTATTTTCGGCGGCAGTAGTTTGGGATTCAGTAAATTCTGCTCGAATGCTTGCCTGGAGTACTGTGTTTGATTCTTTCTGAGGCTGATTTGTTTGCTCAGAATCAGCGATGGTTTCCACCTTTTTACCCGTAATCATCTCCACCATCATTTTCATGATTTGTAGCCTAAGGGAAAGGGGTTGGGGTATTTCTTGTTGATGAGGAGAGTCTGACTCAACCAGTTGTGGTGGGGGAGGGATTGTTGTGCGAGGGGCTGTTGTGTGAGGGATTGGGGGTAATGTGTTTTCCAAAGCTTGACGTTTAGGTGGGTCAATGTCTAGTTCGCCACCTAGATGATTGGCGGTGGTATTGAGCTCAGAAAGGCTCATACGGGTATCACTGTGTTCGAGGGTTTGCGCCATTGCCACCCCGTCGACCATCGTCTCGGCGGTGAGGCGCTCCCCCTCGGCACTGTGATCGGCGACAAGGGATTCCTGTCGCCGAACTTGCCGATGTTCGATGTGTTGGTGCTGAAACCAGCTTTCAGCGTTAACAACTCTCATAACGGCTCCTGAGGTATGAAGATGCGTGGGTGCTATACCTTAGATGATAAGACCTAAAGGCTAGGACCCTGAACCTCGTTTGGGCGCTGAGGTGAGCGAGCTCTCCCCTGAAGTGACCAGCTTTCATCTGCGCCCAATATAGATATCGACCAAAAGCGGCAAAACTTTACCGCTTCTTTAGATTAAATAGCTCTAAAGCGGCAAGGTGTTGCCGCCTTTTACCGCTCTATGAGAATAAGGGCGCCATTCCTTGATAAATAAAAGGGCAACTGACAATGGAGCCGCAAACCGGTAGAATTCGCGCTTTTCCCGATTCTTCTAGAAAAAATGAGCACTATATAGCCCATGGAAATTAACCCGATTGTTACCGCCCTTAAAGATATCGAAGCGCGCACCGACGTGCTCAGGGGGTATCTTTGACTACGATCTTAAGAAAGATCGTCTGGACGAAGTAGAAGGCCTACTGGCCGAGCCTGATGTTTGGGATGACCCAAACCGCGCCCAGGAGCTAGGTCGCGAACGCTCCTCTCTTGAAACCGTTGTAAAAACCATTGATGACTTAAAAACTGGTGTTACTGACTGTCAAGATTTATTGGATATGGCGGTAGAAGAGGATGATCCCGATACCGTGGCTGAAGTGGAGTCCGAGGTCGAGTCTTTGCAGGCACAGTTAGCTGTACTGGAATTCCGCCGCATGTTCTCTGGTGAAATGGACGCAAATAATGCGTACTTAGATATTCAATCCGGCTCTGGTGGTACAGAGGCACAGGATTGGGCTGAAATCATACTACGAATGTATTTACGTTGGGGTGAAGACAAGGGCTTTAAAACCACCCTTGAGGAATGCTCCGCCGGTGAAGTTGCCGGTATTAAGAGTGCCACCATTCGTTTCGAAGGTGAGTACGCTTTTGGCTGGTTGCGTACGGAAACCGGAGTGCATCGCTTAGTGCGTAAGTCTCCTTTTGATTCAGGTAATCGTCGCCATACATCATTCAGCTCGGTATTTGTGTCGCCAGAAATCGACGACAATATCGACATTGAAATTGACCCTTCAGACGTGCGTACGGATACTTACCGGGCATCAGGTGCCGGTGGTCAGCACGTAAACAAAACTGACTCTGCAGTACGTTTAACCCACGAGCCTACGGGGATTGTGGTGCAGTGCCAGAGCGAGCGTTCCCAGCACCAAAACCGTGACAAGTGTTGGAAAATGTTGCGGGCAAAATTGTACGAGCGAGAAGTTCTACAGCGTCAGGAAGCGGCACAGGCCCAGGAAGATAGCAAGGCTGATATTGGCTGGGGTAGTCAGATTCGCTCCTACGTACTAGACGATCAGCGCATTAAAGATTTACGCACCAATGTGCAGACCAGTAATTGCCAAGCGGTATTAGATGGCAATTTGGATCAATTTATTGAAGCTAGCTTAAAGGCTGGCTTATAAAAGTTTGACGTTAGATGTTGGATGTTCGAAGCGAAGGTTTCGTCAAACGTCCAGCATCGAACTTCCAACAATTTTGGATATTAAAATGAGCAACGATCAAAACACCCAGCAAGACGAAAACAAACTAATCGCCGAGCGCCGCGCAAAACTTGCGGAAATCCGTGAGCAGGATGGCCCTGCATTCCCCAATGATTTTCGTCCTGAATATAAAGCGCAGGCTTTGCAAAACCAGTTTGGTGAAAAAGAGAAAGCAGAGCTGGAAGAGTTGGGCAAAGTGGTTAGTGTTGCCGGCCGTATTATCCGCAGTCGTGGTGCTTTTATGGTGCTGCAAGATGTGTCCGGCCAAATCCAATTGTACGTGACTAAAGAAGCGCGTCCATTTGCTAAATCGGTAGACCTGGGCGATATCATCGGCGTGAAAGGTGAACTTCACAAATCGGGTAAGGGCGATTTATATGTACAGTTGGATGAATACCAACTGCTGACAAAATCCTTGCGTCCGCTACCGGATAAGTTCCACGGTTTATCCGATCAGGAAATGCGTTATCGTCAGCGCTATGTAGACCTTATTGCAAATCCAGATGTGCGCGATACCTTTGTGACTCGCTCCAAGGTTGTGGACTTTATTCGCCGCTACCTGAATGGCAGTGATTTCTTGGAAGTTGAGACTCCTATGCTGCAGGCGATCCCTGGTGGCGCTACCGCACGTCCATTTGTGACTCACCACAATGCGTTGGATATCGACATGTATCTGCGTATTGCCCCAGAGCTTTATTTAAAGCGTTTGGTTGTGGGTGGCTTCGATCGCGTTTACGAAATTAATCGCAACTTCCGTAACGAAGGCTTATCTACTCGCCACAACCCAGAATTCACCATGCTGGAGTTCTATCAGGCTTATGCAGATTACAATGACCTGATGGATTTAACCGAAGACATGCTGCGCAAAATGACTCAAGAAGTCTTGGGTTCAACACAGGTTCGTAGTACTGTGAAAAATTCAGACGGCGAAGTGGTTCAAGAAACTATTTACGACTTCGACAAGCCGTTCACTCGTATGAGTGTGTTCGATTCTATTCTGCACTTTAATCCCGATATCAAAGCTGAAGCTTTGGCTGATGAGCAAGGGGCTCGCCAAATCGCTGAGCACTTGGATATTCCGCTGAAAGATATTTGGGGCTTGGGTAAAGTACAAATCGAAATCTTCGAGAAAACCGTTGAGCACCGTTTAGATAACCCAACCTTTATCACCGAATACCCAACAGAAGTGTCACCATTGGCTCGTCGTAGTGACGGCAACCCGTTTGTAACTGACCGCTTTGAATTCTTTGTCGGTGGTCGCGAAATTGCCAACGGCTTCTCTGAGCTTAACGACGCAGAAGACCAAGCCGAGCGCTTCCAGCAGCAAGTTGCGGAAAAAGATGCGGGTGATGATGAAGCCATGCACTACGATGCTGATTATGTACGAGCGCTGGAATACGGCCTGCCACCAACGGCTGGAGAGGGTATCGGTATTGATCGTTTGGTGATGTTGTTGACTGATTCACCGTCTATTCGTGATGTGCTGTTGTTCCCTGCGATGAGGCCTGAATAAGACGTTTGATGTTGGAAGTTCGACGTTATGGTCATGGATGACCGGTATCCTGAAAATGCAGGAGCAATTTTCAGGGTAGAAAAAAATCCCGAGCCAGATTTCTGTCTCGGGATTTTTTTATTGATGAAATTATGTGTAGCCTGCGTAGAGCGTAAGCGTCACGCGGGGATGTTAACAGCCGACTGGTATTTTCCTGCGTGCCGCTATCGCTTTACGCAGGCTACACCACTTTTTTAGGTTCGCAGCTCGGAGGGAATGCAGTATTTTGTTTGAGGTTAGTGGTATTTCAGGCTGGACACCAGCGTTCGCTGGTGTGACGATGCTTTTCGTCTTTCGTCTTTCGTCTTTCGTCTTTCGTCTTTCGTCTTTCGTCTTTCGTCTTTCGTCTTTCGTCTTTCGTCTTTCGTCTTTCGTCTTTCGTCTAGCGCTTCTTTCTCCACCCCAGTGCTTTCATTACCATCTTTTCGTCCATCGCTGTAGTTTCAAAACGGTAATCGCCAATTTCAAAACTCATATTGGCATCGGGAATATGTTCTAGGTGTTCAATTACTAAACCGTTTAAGGTTTTAGCGCCGTCAGTAGGTAGAGTCCAATCCAGTGTGCGGTTGATTTCGCGAATGTTGGCTGTACCGTCGATTTCGTAGAGGCCGTCTTCAATTACTACAACATCTTCGTCTTGTTGTTCGGTGCCAGTGGCAAAATCGCCAACAATTTCTTCGAGCAGATCTACCAAGGTGGCAATGCCTTGAATTTCACCGTACTCATTTACCACTACGCCCATACGGCGTTTTTCTTCTTGGAAGTTCGCGAGTTGTACATTGAGTGCAGTACTTTCCGGAATAAAGTAAGGATCGTAAATTAAACCGCGAATGGTTTCTTTGGTAAGCCCTAAATCCCCTCGTAGTATTTTCGCCAAATTGCGCAGGTGGAGAATACCCACAATATTATCTAAATCCCCTTCATAAACCGGCAAGCGCGTAAATTCTGTGGTTTGCAGTAGGGCAAGGATTTCTTCGATGTCATCTTCCATGTCGATGCCAATGACTTCCTTGCGGGGAATCATGATGTCTTCAACGGTGGCATTGCCTAAATCCAATACATTGAGCAGCATGCCTTGGTGTTGATCGGGAATTAAATCACCGGCTTCGTTTACCACAGTCTTTAATTCTTCTGGACGCAGTTGATCATCTTTTGTCGCGTTAGGGTTTACACCCACGAGGCGTACAAGAAAGTTGGATACATGGTTTACCAACCAAACAACGGGGTAGAGGAATTTCAATAGAGGCAGAAGGATAAAGGCTGCAGGGAAGGCGATTTTTTCAGGGTGAATGGCGGCAATGGTTTTTGGGGTAACTTCGGAGAAGACCAAAACTATAAGGGTGAATAGTATGGTTGCGGCGACAATACCATTTTCACCGTAGAGGCGGATGGCAATCACAGTAACTAACGCAGAGGCTGCAAAGTTAACCAAGTTATTGCCAATCAAAATAACGCCAATCAGGCGGTCTGTTCGATTAAGTAGGCGGTTAGCCAGAATCGCACCACGATGCCCCTCGTTGGCGAGGTGCTTCAGACGGTATCGGTTGAGTGACATCATGCCTGTTTCAGAGCTGGAAAAGAATGAGGACAGGCAGAGAAGTATAAAGAGGGCGCCGAATAAATAGCCCAGGGGCGTGTCGTTCAAGAGAGATTGAACCTTAGGTAACTAATTGGAAGCCAAGTGTGAACAAAAAAGTGAATATTGGCAAGAAAATGAGGCCGGAGCTTCTAAATCTTGGAGGGTAAGATTTTATAGTATTACTTCCAGTGCTAGCTTGCTGCCGAAGTAGGCCAATAATAGGGCTGAAAAGCCGCCCAAGGTCCAGTTGATGGCAATGCGGCCTCGCCAGCCTCTGAGGTGGCGGCCTCCTAGCAGGACTGCATAAATCACCCAGCTCATTAGGGTAAAGGTAGTTTTGTGTACCAGCTGTTGGGCAAACATATCGTCGATAAAGATAAAGCCGACGGCAATGCCCGCGGTAAGAAGTAAAAATCCGCTCCACAGCATTTCAAACAGCAGGCTTTCCATGGTTTGGAGGGGGGGTAAAACCTTGGTGATGCCTCGGGTATGCCGCTCTCTGAGTTGTTTGTTTTGAAGGGAAAGCAGCAAAGCTTGAAGTGTGGCAATGGTAAGTAAGCTGTAGGCAATAATAGAAAGCAGGATATGGCTAAGGATTCCCAGCCCGATATTGACGCTAAGTTGAACAGATTCCTGAGGAATAAACGTCAGAAAGATAGAGAGAGCCGAGAGGGGTAGTAATAGGGCGAACAGATTGTGTACTGGGCGCCGCAGGCTGCTCACTAAAATAATGGCGGTGATGCTCCATAAAATCAGAGACGGGGTTTGGGTGATACCCAATTGCAGGCCCTGCCCACTCCACAGCGTATAAGGCAGTACTAAACCATGAATCACCAAGGCTATTGCCACTAGAGGCAATAGGCCCTTACTAGGTTCAGCGAGATGATCGTGGAATAGGCGCTTGCCTTGCCATCCGGCAGCGGTCAAATATAGGAGTGCAGCGATAAAACTGGCAGCGGTGATCATGAATGCGATATCAATGTTTGTTGTTTTATATGCGTTGTTTTAAGACACCGGCTTATTAAGGGAAGCCTGTTTCTGGCAGCTTAACAGAGTCACCAGCGTAAATGTAAGGTATAATCCCGGTCTTTCATTGAAACTGCGACAGAATTTCCAAGCTCATTATGTTCGATAATTTATCCGATAGACTCTCGAATTCCCTCCGCAAGATCACCGGTAAAGCCAAACTTACGGAAGACAATATTAAGGATACCTTGCGTGAGGTTCGCAAAGCCCTGTTGGAGGCCGACGTTGCCTTGCCAGTGGTAAAAGGCTTTGTAGAACAGGTTAAGCAAGCGGCTATGGGGCAGGAAGTGAGCAAGGCGCTCAACCCTGGTCAGCAGTTTATTAAGATTGTTGAATCCGAGCTGGTGAAAGTGATGGGAGAGGCCAATGAGTCTCTCGATCTAGCCGCGCAACCTCCTGCCGTCATCTTAATGGCAGGCTTACAGGGTGCGGGTAAAACCACCTCTGTGGCTAAGCTGGCCCGTTTCTTAAAAGAGCGTGAGAAGAAAAAAGTGATGGTTGTATCGGCGGATGTGTATCGCCCAGCGGCCATCAAACAGTTGGAAACCCTAGCGGGAGAAGTAGAGGCTACCTTCTTCCCTTCAACGACAGAGCAAAAGCCGGTTGATATTGCTAACGCTGCCATTGATGCTGCCAAGAAGCAGCATATGGATGTGTTGATTGTGGATACTGCGGGGCGTTTGCATATTGATGACGACCTGATGGGTGAGATCCAGGATCTTCACGGTGCGGTAAATCCGGTGGAAACCCTATTTGTGATCGATGCCATGATTGGCCAGGATGCGGTAAACACGGCAAAAGCCTTTAATGATGCCTTACCTTTAACGGGTGTGATTCTTACCAAGGCTGATGGTGATGCCCGTGGAGGTGCGGCGCTATCGGTACGCCAGGTAACGGGTAAGCCTATTAAGTTTATGGGCATGGGGGAGAAGGTTGATGCCCTAGAGCCTTTCCATCCCGACCGTATTGCTTCCCGTATTCTCGGTATGGGTGACTTATTGTCGCTGATTGAAGAAGCGGAACAGAAGTTAGATAAACAGAAAGCTGAAAAGCTGGTTAAGAAGGTCGCCAAAGGAAAAGGTTTTGATTTAGAAGATCTCCGTGATCAGCTTCAACAAATGCAAAACATGGGTGGCATGGGCGCGCTGTTAGACAAGATGCCAGGTATGGGGCAAGTGTCTCAAGCCATGCAGAATGATGAAACAACCAAGATGTTCAAGCGAATGGAGGCGATTATCAACTCCATGACTCCTGCCGAGCGCCGTAATCCGGACATTCTTAACGGTTCTCGTAAGCGCCGTATTACTCAAGGCTCTGGCACTCAGATTCAGGATCTCAACCGCGTCCTTAAGCAGCACAAGCAAATGGCCAAAATGATGAAGAAAATGGGCAAAGGCGGCTTGGGGAAAATGATGCGTGGTATGGGTGGCCTAATGGGCGGCAAAGGCGGCGGTGGAATGCCTCCTGGCGGTGGTTTACCCCCAGGAATGGGTGGTCCTGGGGGCTTAGGTGGCCTAGGTGGTGGTGGGCTACCACCGGGTTTTCCTCCAGGAGGAAAATTTCCTTTCAAATAAGTGGTTTTTACAGCAGAAAAACCCTAATAAATCCGGATATTTATATTGCTTCAGACGCGCTATTTCTTTAGAATACCGCGCCTTTCGCAGGCCTATGTCTGCAAATAGAGAACATATTGTGGTTTTAACGCCTATCCAGCACTAGATGCTGGGGCGAAAACGTCAGATATACAGGAATTTGTAATGGTAACTATTCGTTTAACCCGTGGTGGTTCAAAGAAGCGTCCGTTTTATCACGTAAACGTGACCGACTCTCGCAGCTCTCGTGATGGTCGTTACTTGGAGCGTGTTGGCTTCTTTAACCCAGGTGCTCGTGGTCAAGAAGAACGTCTGCGTTTGGACACTGACCGTATTAGCCACTGGACTGGCTTGGGCGCTCAGGTTTCTGATCGCGTTAAGCAGTTGATCAAAGACGCTGCTAAGGCTGCTTAATTCGGTTTGATGAAGACCGAGCGTGTCACGGTAGGGCGGATAACCTCCGTGCATGGTGTAAAGGGCTGGGTGAAAGTGTATTCCCATACCCGGCCGCCGGAAAATATCTTCAGCTACAAGCAGTGGTTTGTGAAAACGAAACACGGCTTAAAAGAAGTAGAGCTTGATGAAGGCCGCAAACAGGGTAAGCACCTGGTTGCACATCTTAAAGGTATCGATGATCGTGATGCCGCCCAGCTTTACTGTCAGGCAGATATAGGTATTCTTCGGAGTCAGCTTCCAGGGCTGGAAGAAGGGGATTACTACTGGCATCAACTTGAAGGATTAAGAGTCATCAGTGATTTTGATGGCAAAGCCTTGGACTTAGGTAAAGTCAGTCGAATGATGGAGACCGGTGCTAATGATGTACTGGTGGTAAAGGGAGACGAGCAAAGTATCGATAAGGGGGAGCGCTTAATTCCCTACGTCCTCGATCAGTTTGTCACAGAGGTTGATCTCTCCGAAGGTCAAATCAGGGTTGAATGGGATCCTGAATTTTGATGAATGTTAAAACAGAGACAAAAGCGTTATGAAAGTTGCTGTTGTCACCCTGTTTCCGGAGATGTTTGAAGCCATTACCGACTATGGGATAACCAGTCGGGCGGTGCAGCAAGGGTTGGTAGAGCTAAAATGCTTTAATCCTCGCAGTCATACTACAGACAGGCACCAAACCGTGGACGACCGGCCCTACGGCGGCGGCCCCGGCATGTTGATGATGATCCAGCCCTTGCAGGATGCCATCAGCGAAGCAAAGCAATGGACCACCTCTGAGTGTTCTACTGCAAAAGCGACAGTGATTTATTTGTCTCCTCAGGGGCAACCGCTACAACAGAAACAGGTTGAGCAACTTGCAGAGAAGGCCGCTACCGACACCCATTTGGTGTTAGTGGCAGGGCGCTACGAAGGTATCGACGAGCGCTTAATCGAAAAGGAAGTGGATGCTGAGATCTCCATTGGAGATTACGTACTCAGCGGCGGTGAACTTCCCGCCATGGTGTTAGTGGACACGGTGATACGTCTACTGCCGGGAGCCCTTGGGCACAATCAATCGGCAGAGCAGGATTCATTCACCGATGGCTTATTGGATTGTCCCCACTATACCCGCCCGGAAATTTACGAGGGGCAACCGGTTCCCGAGGTTTTGCTGTCGGGCAACCATGAAAGAATTCGGCTGTGGCGCTTAAAGCAAGCGCTGGGGCGTACCTGGCAACGGCGGCCAGATCTGTTAGCAAATAAATCGCTAACAACCGAGCAGGAGAAGCTGCTCGAGGAATATCGTCGTGAAAACGAACAGATTTAACAAACTAATTTAAATAGCTTAACTGGCCGTGAGGCCACATTAGGAGCACAACATGGCTAACAAAATCATCGCTGAACTGGAAGCGGAACAGCTGAAGCAGGACGTACCGGCGTTTGGCGCAGGTGACACTGTTGTTGTTCAAGTAAAAGTAAAAGAAGGTAACCGTGAGCGTCTTCAGGCGTTTGAAGGTGTTGTTATTGCTAAGCGTAACCGCGGCCTGAACTCTGCATTCACTGTTCGTAAAATGTCCAGCGGTGTTGGCGTTGAGCGTACCTTCCAGACTCACAGCCCGCTGGTAGATAGCATTACTGTTAAGCGTCGCGGTGATGTTCGTAAGGCTAAGCTGTACTACATGCGTGAACTGACTGGTAAGGCTGCTCGTATTAAAGAGAAGCTGGAAACTAAAGGTTAATCGTTTAACCTTGTTTCACGAAAAAGGCCGCAATTTGCGGCCTTTTTTGCATTTTGGGGTTTGCGAAAAGAAATGGCGGTCCCACCAGGACTCGAACCTGGAATTATCGCTTAGGAGGCGACGGTTATATCCAGTTTAACTATGGGACCGCTGTTGGCACTATACCGATAGCACCGCTCCGATATTAGCACTGTGATTAGAGTTATTATTCGGAATTATATCAGTGCGAAAACTATAACGAACACAATTAACCAATTCAATTAGATGAACACAGTTCTGCTTTTTAACGACGACTTTATTGCCGAAAACCGAGTGCGCTTAAGTGGCCGACGCCTTGAGCATATTCAGAATGTACACAATGCTGCTGTTGGTGATCAATTAACAGTAGGCTTGTTGGGTGGTTTATTGGGTAAAGGTGAGATTGTGTCCCTTGAAGAGGAGGCTATCGAATTAACCGTAGCCCTGTCAGATGCTCCACCGGAAAAGCTTCCGGTTACCTTGGTTTTAGCCTTGCCTCGCCCGAAGATGTTGAAACGTATTTTGCAAACAGTGGCTACGCTAGGGGTAAAAAAACTGATTCTGATCAATAGCTACCGGGTGGAGAAGAGTTTCTGGTTAAGTCCTGTGTTATCAGATGAGTCTGTACGAGAGCATTTTGTATTGGGCTTAGAGCAAGGTAAGGATACGGTTTTACCTGAGTTTGAAATTCGTAAACGTTTTAAGCCTTTTGTGGAAGATGAGTTGGCAGGGGTTGCTCGTGACTCGGAAAAAATTGTGGCTCATCCTATAGAGGCGGGTGTTTGCCCTGTTGCACTTAATAAGCCAGCGACACTGGCTATTGGCCCGGAAGGGGGGTTTATTCCCTATGAGGTGGAAAAGCTAAAAGAAATCGGTTTTACCGCCGTCACAAATGGCCCGCGAATCTTGCGAGTTGAAACTGCGGTGACGGCTTTTTTATCCCGCTTATTTTCTTAGTGTTAACAGGCCCTAGTGCATCCGATTTTTAGCATTCTTTTAACAATTACCTTTCCTGTAATAATCCAGTAAGCTATTCGACCAATAAAAAAGATAAAGCTAGGGGGCAATGGCCATGCTGGATACCAAGCCGTTACTATTAAAAACCGATTTCCCTCCTTTAAGCCGAGGTGTGCTTGATACCTTGCAGGTGAATCTGGGTTATACCTGTAATCTCAGTTGCACACATTGCCATGTGAATGCAGGCCCTAAGCGCACGGAGCAAATGGACAAAGGGACTGTGGAGTTGGTGTTGGATATTCTACAGCGCAAAAAATTAACCACGCTGGATTTAACGGGGGGGGCGCCAGAAATGAATCCGCATTTCCGCTATCTCGTGGAAGAGGCTCGCAAGCTAGATGTGCGAGTGATTGATCGCTGCAATTTAACTATTTTGACTGAGCCAGAGTATGAAAACTTGGCGGTTTTTCTTGCAGATCATAATGTGGAAGTTGTGGCTTCTCTGCCTTGTTATTCCGATAAGAACGTCAGCGAACAGCGCGGTAAGGGTGTGTTTGATAAATCCATTATCGGTTTGCAAATGCTCAATGATCTCGGTTATGGCGATGATACGTCTGACCTTACTCTGAATCTTGTTTATAACCCTAATGGCGCTTTTTTACCTCCGCCTCAGCAAAGTCTCGAGCTGGATTATAAGAGAGTATTATCAGATGACTTTGGCATTGGTTTTAATCAGTTACTGACTATAACGAATATGCCTATTAGTCGTTTTGGTAGTATGTTGCTGAGCAAAGACGGCTTTGAAGATTATATGCAGTTGTTGAAAGATAATTACTCTGCGGAAAATTTAAAATCTGTGATGTGTCGTAGCTTGGTAAGTGTTGATTATCAAGGATATCTATACGACTGTGATTTCAATCAAATGCTTCAGATGCCCATGCAGATTCAAAGCAACATGATCGCCTCTGATAAAGAGAGAGTACATTTACGTGATTTATTGAGTGACGCTATCGAAGATAATCCCATTGTGATAGCTGACCACTGTTACGGTTGTACAGCGGGGCAGGGGAGTAGTTGTGGTGGAGCGCTAGAATAAAGTGCTAATCCAAATATTTTTGAAATAGGATGCAGCTATAAATGCCTCCTCTGCTTTCAATCATTATTCCTACGCTCAATGAAGAGCGTGAAATTGTCAGTACATTATCGAGTCTTCAGCCCCTACGGAAAGAGGGTGTTGAGGTTATTCTTTCCGATGGGGGGAGTGTTGATGAAACCCTTTCCCTTGCTTCTCCCCTTGTTGATTGTATTGTTCGTGCTCCAAAGGGGCGTGCCCGCCAGATGAATGCAGGAGCTGCATTGGCAAAAGGCCGGTATATCTTATTTCTTCATGCAGATACTCAGCTTCCCGATAAATTACAGCAGCTTGTTGCACAATGGTATGAGAAGAATATTGACTGGGGTTTTTTTCGAATAAAACTTTCAGGTAGTCATTTTTTTCTGCGCCTGGTGGCACGAGGCATAAATATTCGTTCGTCGATCACGACGTTGGGTACAGGTGATCAGTGCCTGTTTTTCAAAAGACAGTTCTTTTGGGAGGTGGGTGGTTTTTCCGATATTCCTCTGATGGAAGATGTAGAGATTAATTACCGTTGTCGCAGCAGAATCTCTCCATATATTGTTAATCAGGAAGTTGTAACGTCGAGCCGATTATGGAAAAAAAACGGCATAGTGAAAACGGTTTTAAAAATGTGGTGGTTGCGGCTTCAGTATATGATTGGCGTATCTCCGCAAGTGTTGGTTAAAAAATATTACCCTCATTTTTTTTCTGATAGTCCCAGTTATTCCCCTCAATATCCCTACGAAACTTGTTCTTTTGCTCAATTTGCGAAAGCCCCTCGTCTTGGCGAGGTAAAAACCCGCATGCAGCCTTATTTAACAAAGGAGCAGTCTTTTGATTTACATCTTTATTTGGTTGAGCAGTGTTTCAATCAGCTAGCGTTAGCAAAGTTGGCTCCTCAAACTCTCTGGCTAACCAGTGATGCCGAGAGTTCTTTTCCTGGGTTGTCTATTGAAGAGCAGCGGTTGTTTGTGCAACAGGGAAGAGATCTTGGAGAAAGAATGAGCAATGCTGTGGCGACTCTTCTAGGCTTTGATCAGTGCGCAGGTGTTGTACTCGTAGGAAGCGATTGCCCTTTTATGAATAAGGCTTATTTGAGTGAAGCTATGGCGGCCATGTGCTTAGATGTGGATGTGGTGGTTGGGCCCGCGAGCGATGGGGGCTATGTTTTACTCGGCTTGAGGCGAAACATTCCTGAGTTGTTTTGCGATATGGATTGGGGAACCAGTAGGGTGTTGCAGCAAACGCTCGATAAGTGCCAGCAATTGAATCTAGCGGTATATCAATTGCCAGCACTGCCGGATATCGATCGGCCTGAAGATTTGGCACTTCTTGGTGATGCGGGAAATAACTGGTTGTAGGTCGGACTTTAGGCCGACTCAAGTTGTTAGTACTGAAAATTGTCGGCCTAAAGGCCGACCTACATTGTATTAAGGGAGAAAGGGGTTACGCACTAATCGGCGCTTTCGGGGCACCGCCGTTATCCACTTGCCCGCGAGACGTGTACAGACTTGGTTGCGTAGGGCGCTGGCCACGAATAATACTTAGAAGCTTATTCACAGTTTGCTGCTGGCGGGCAATGGCTTTACCGTTGGTGTCATTGAGGGTTTGGCAGCGGTGGAAACTGTTTTCCAGTGATTCACATAAATTGACTTCACTGGGGTCTCTTAGCTTTTCTTGCTGCCACTTTTTCCAGCCAGCATGGTTACCGGTATAGCCCAATGAATTTAGTAGTTCACTGCGTTTCTTAAGGAACAGTTCCATAGATGCCAATAAGCGTTGCTTTTCTTGCTGAATGGGCTCTAGGGGAAAGGGGTCATCGCTCAGCAGTACTTGTTTTTCTTGCTGTAGGAAATTTTCCAGGGCTGCCATCTGACGCGAGGCACCAGCACACAGGCTAATCAGTGTGTGAGAGGGGTTGTTCGCGTTATTTGCTGAAGTGTTCATTGTTTTCTCCGCTAGTGATTTGGGCAACGGGAATTGCGACCACTTTTAAAGAAACAATTTTTACTGCTGTGTTGCTAGATAGTTTTGATTGAGTGCCTGGGTTAGGCGTTACTAAAATTGGCTATCCGCATCCAGCATGCGTTGTGCAACACGCTCGGCATTGAATTCATAGGTACCGCCTTCAACGGCTGCCTTGATTTGCGCAACGCGCTCGGCATCCACATCGGGTGTGCTTTTAATCTGTGACTCCAGTTGAGCGAGAACTTGTGCCTCTGAGCTGAGGTTTACCTTGTCATCGCTATTTTTGCTTTGGTCAACTTTTGCGCTGTTAGGGCCTGAGCCGCTAGAGGCTTCGGCTTTGTTACTTCGGGGCCCTGAGGCTCCAGAAGTATTATTGAAATTCGTATTTATAACCATGATCGCAATTCCCGTTTAATTGCCCGTTCTATCCCTTAATGAGGGATTTTCAACAGAGATTAGTTCTTCATACTGTTTATCGGCTTGTCTTTACTTAACTTTAGGAAAAATTAGTAAAAAAAGTAAATAAATCCGTATGTTGGAACTAGCCTCCAATTGTACGTTTTATACCCTACAAAATCACTTGGATTTTGTTTGGGCCAATAACTTCGCCTTTAATCACCTTTTGAGACTGCAGATTCTTCACTGCGATTTGTTGTCCCAATTGCCCGTCACTGAGGGCTGTGCCTGTGGAAACCACGATTAATTTCCCCAATTGTGCCTGGATGGTGACGTCGTTGCCTTTAGTAATCATCTTGGGCGTCAAAAAGTTGCCTACTCGAAGCGTACTGCCAGTGGAAACGGATCGCTTTAGGGATTTTCCCAGAATATCTTGAGGATCCATGACATAGCCGTTTCGAAGGTTGCCAAGGCTTTGTGACTCCATACGGATGTCACTATTTTGGATTCTGTGTCCGCGAGGCAAAGAGCGAGCTGCAACCGCCACTGGGGCCGTTATGGATACTTGGGCGCCCACTAGTACTTTCCAGGGGGTGCTAGAGTTACAAATTACCTGCACGCTGGTTCGCCCCGACTGTCTGATTTTTTGTAATGGTTTGATTTCCAAAGGTTTTTCACAGTTCCTAAGCTTTAATCGCTGGCTGATGGGGAGCACTTTTACTACCAGCTGAGTATTAGAGTTATCGGCTTGAGGGTGGTTTTCCAGTAGATAAGCAGAAGCAAGCTCTTCAATTTCTGCGAGGGGTTGGTGCTCCTGGGTAGCCTTGCTGTGACTGTGCATCACTGGCAGTAGAGCTGTCGTGAAAAAAAATAATGAAAACCAGCGTTTTGTCATGTTTTAGCCTATGCTTATTTCTATCGGGCCTGAGAGATTAAAGGCTGTGAGCAGCGGCGTTAAAGGACGCCAAAATTCAGCCGTTAACTGTTCTGAATGTGCTCTGTATTGAAGTGAAGCAAGCACCGTGCCTGTTTTGGAATTTTAAGGTGTAGGGTGCTGAGCTTATTCCCGTATGACGGGGTCGGCTTTGGTGCTAGAGCTGGTTTGAATAGCTGATATTACAAGCGGTTGATAATGAATAGCGGGGTAAAGTGAATGGCTGGTGTACTCGACACAGTCAACCAGAGAACACAACTGGTAGGTGAAAACCGGCTAGAGTTATTGCTGTTTCGCTTGGCGGGGCAGCAAGTCTATGGCATCAACGTTTTTAAGGTGAAAGAAGTACTGCAATGTCCGTCGCTTACGGAGTTACCACATCGTAATCCTGTGGTACGCGGTGTTTCACATATTCGTGGTGGAACGATCCCTATTATGGATATGGGCATGGCTATTGGTCGTCGCGGCTTGCCGAATCCAGAAGAATGTTTTGTGATTATTACGGAGTATAACCGCCGTAGCCAGGGCTTTTTGGTTCAAGCGGTTGAACGTATCGTGAATATGAATTGGTCTGACATCCAGCCACCTCCAGAAGGGACTGGGCGGGAGAATTACCTGACGGCTGTCACCAATGTGGATGGCCGATTGGTTGAGATTATCGATGTTGAGAAAATCCTTGCGGAGGTTTCTCCTCTGCCTGAAGAGGTGACAGTTGATGTAATTGAAGATGGCATTACAGAGACCACTGTTAAAAAGCATATTCTTATTTCCGATGATTCGGCTATTGCTCGCAAGCAAATTCAGCGAGTTGTTGAGCGCTTAGGTATTCAAACAACGCTGGTGAAAGATGGTAAAGAAGCCTTGGATTTCCTTAAGGCTATGGCAGATGACGGAAGAAATCCGAACGAAGAGCTATTGATGGTGATTTCGGATATCGAAATGCCGGAAATGGACGGTTATACTTTCACTTCTGAAGTTAGGCTCGATCCTCGATTGAAAGATTTGCACATTATTCTGCATACTTCTCTTAGTGGTGTATTCAACGAGGCCATGGTGCAAAAAGTTGGGGCCAATGATTTTCTAGCCAAATTCCACCCTGATGAGCTTGCCACGCGAGTGAATGACCGCGTAGTGGAGATGACAGGGGAAAGCTTGTTAAGAGATGAAGAAGGCGAGTGATAATAACAGTAGGCGAATTTGAATTGCCTACATTTACGCCTCTTTTGCGACTGTTTTGCTATAGAGTAACTATATGATAAATAAAGGTGCGCCGAGCGCATTGGTTTCCGGCAGAGATTACGACATTTTTCGTGAGTTTTTGCAGGATAATTGCGGTATTTCTCTGGGGCCTAATAAACAATATCTGGTTCAGACTCGTATTCGTAGAATTCTATCCGAACACGGTATAGAAGGGTTGGGTGAGCTGGTAGATAAGCTCAATATGCGCGTCAATTCTCGCCTGCGAGAGCAAGTGATTGATGCGATGACCACCAATGAAACCTTTTGGTTTCGTGATAATTATCCTTTCGAAGAACTAAAAAATACGATCTTTCCTGAGCTGTGTAGTCAGCGTGGGGCGGGTATCCGTATTTGGTCTGCAGCATGTTCTTCAGGCCAAGAGCCTTACACCATTAGTATGACGGTGGAGGAATTTAAGCAAAAAAATCCAGGGAAGCTTAGCGGTAATGTAGAGATTACGGCCACTGATTTGTCTCCTTCTATGTTGGATATGGCTAAAAAAGCGGAATATGACAAACTTGCGGTAATGCGCGGATTGTCGGCAGAGCGTTTGAAGCTCTTTTTTGATGAAAAGCCAGGAGATGTCTGGAACGTTAAGAATACGGTGACTTCTAGAGTTAAATTTCGTCCGCTGAATTTACAGTCTTCCTACTCTGGATTGGGTAAGTTCGATATCATTTTTTGTCGCAACGTACTCATTTATTTTAATGATGAATTGAAAACGGATATTCTGAGAAGACTCCATGGAGCCCTTAAACCTGGCGGTATTTTATTCTTGGGTTCCTCTGAAGGCGTTACCGGTGTGACGGAATTATTTGAAATGGTTCATTGCCGCCCTGGGATTTTATATCGAGCGAAGTAAGTTTCGTTTTCGAGTTTTAATTTAAAAAGCCCGCGCTAGCGTAAGCAGTGCGGGCTTTTTTTGCTCTTTATTTCCTACCTTATGGCTTTGCCGCTTAGCGGCAATGGATGGCAATGATTTGCCGCATAAGCTTTCTAGCCCCTGCATATTTTTTACCACTGTATTTAACGATGTTTTTGGCATAGGGGTTGCTTTGTACCTTGTAAGTGTAAATTACGTCAAAAATTAAACGCGTCTGTGGCGTTAGAGTGTTGAGAGCACCAGTTGGCAGGCGAGTAGGAATGAAGAGCAAGTAGGTAAATCGTCATGGGTATCAGTTTCGGTAGTGCACTGGGTATTCACGAGCAAGCGCTGGGTGTTCGTACAAAGCGTGCGGAAGTATTGGCCAATAACTTAGCCAATGCAGAGACGCCGCACTTCAAAGCTCAAGATGTGGATTTTCAGTCTGCTCTGAAAATGGAGCTGCAAAAAACCGGTGACGGTGGTTTGGATATGAATACCAGTCGTTTCGGTCATATTACTGGTGGTGCAGAGATGAGTAACGATGAAAGTTTGTTGTTCCGTATACCTCAGCAGGCGAGTATCGATGGGAATACTGTGGAAGAGCATATTGAACATGGTGAATACATGAAAAATGCTATGGATTTTCAGGCGAGTTTTCAATTTTTGAACGGAAAATTCAAAGGCTTGATGTCGGCCATTAAAGGTGAATAAAGCCAACATTGGCAAAGGGTGAATGACTATGAGTTTGAATCGTATTTTTGATGTGGCCGGCAGTGGTATGAATGCGCAAACACTGCGCTTGAATACAACTGCGTCTAACATGGCGAATGCGCAAACCGCCAGTTCTAGTGCTGATACGGTTTATCGAGCTCGGCAACCTGTTTTTGCAGCCATGCAACAACAAGCTATGAACGTGAAGTTCGATACGCTTGATGACGGCAAGCCTGAATCTGTTGGGGTTCAAGTAATGGGCATTGTTGAGAGTGATGCGCCACTGCAAAGACGCTATGAGCCTCATCACCCTGAGGCGGATGACGAAGGCTATGTGTTTTATCCCAATGTGAATGTGGTGGAAGAGATGAGCAATATGATTGCGGCCTCCCGGTCTTTCCAGGTGAATGTGGATGTTATGGATAGCGCTAAGAAAATGATGCAACGAGTATTGACCCTGGGACAGTAGTTAAGTTGGCCGATTAATTGCATTTTACAATTATAGAGTTTTAAAAAGATTTTAGGACAACAATTGCCGCTTTGGATGTTTAGCTTCACTTGAGAGGAGCTTAAACAGGAAACGAAAGGCTGGGTTGTAAATAAAAGGTACATGTCATGAGTGATATTGGTGGATTGGGAGCGTTGGATCATTTGTCGGTCCAAAACAAGCAGCCCGAGGAAAAGAAAGCCAGCAAAGAGCTTGGACAAGAAGCATTTATGCAGCTCTTGATCACTCAGATGTCGAATCAAGATCCGCTGAACCCTCAAGAAAACCATGAAATGATTGCGCAGTTAGCGCAGTTCAGCCAGGTTGAAGGTATCGATAAGCTGAGCGACAGTTTTGCAAGTTTTACCACTAGCTTTATGTCCAATCAGGCATTGCAAGCATCATCATTGGTTGGGCGCTCTGTGGTTGTGCCAGCGTCTCGTACGGAGTTAATCAGTGGTGGCTTAGTGTCCGGTAGTATGGATATTCCGCAAGCAACTCCTGATGCTGTTATGAATATTTATTCTGAAGCCGGTGCCTTGGTTGAATCTGTACCTCTTGGACCTATGCAAGCTGGTGAGGCCGTATTCCGCTGGGATGGTATGAATTTCGAATTGAACGGTCAGGTGGCTACATGGACAGGGCAGCGTAACAATCATGCGCCGCAAGGCACTTACCGTTTTGAAGTGATGGCGCAATTGAATGGTTCGCCAACGCAATTAGATACTGCACTGAGTGCAAATGTGAATAGCGTTACTTTGGGCGCAGATAACAAGTTGTCATTGAACTTATCTGGTCTGGGTGCTGTGAGTATGGATGATGTGAAGCAATTTAACTAAGTGCACATCATCAAGCAAGATATATAAAAGTACGATTCGTAAAGATAAAGTAAATAGAGATAAGTAAGAAGACACCGAGAGACGGGAGCTAAGCTATGCCATTTAATGTTGCTCTAAGCGGACTTCGCGCAGCTAACACTGACCTAAAGGTAACAGGTAATAATATTGCCAATGCCAGTACCACGGGTTTTAAACAATCACGGGCGGAGTTTGCCGATGTGTATGCAAATTCGGTTTTGGGTTCTGGACGAAATCCGGTAGGTGGGGGTGTTTATGTACAGGATGTCTCACAGCTATTTGATCAGGGTAATATTAAATTTACGGGTAACTCCTTAGACATGGCCGTTAACGGTGTCGGTTTCTTTATTGTTAATGACGGTGGTGATCAAAATTATACGCGGGCAGGTACCTTCGGTTTAGATGACCAAGGATTTATCATTACCAATACCAATGCGCGGTTACAGGGGTTCGAGGCGGATGATAATGGTAATGTGGGTGGCGTACTTACGGATCTTCAAGTTGATACCAATAACCAGCCTCCACGCCAAACCACAGAAGTATCCTCTACTTTAAACTTAGATGCTACGGAAGAAATACTAGAGCGAACGGGTCAGCAATTTATGACCACCGGTAGTGTAATTGGTGTGCCGACGTCTGGTTTAAAAGCGTCACAAACAACCACCAATGAATTTACCAGTATGCTGGGGCAGCCTGTTCCAGCCAGTAACTATTTTACGGTTTCTATTGTGGGTTCGGCTTTAGGCAACGATGGCAGTATTGATGTGCGTCTAGATGATACAACTTGGGATTTGAATAACGACGGTAACATTACTACGTCCATTGAGTTACGAGAGTTAGCCTCTCAAATTAATGCCCAGCTTTTCGCCGCCGACGGTACAGTGGGTAGTAATATTGCCGGTGATAGTGTCGACGTGATTGCTGTAGTCAATGGTAATAATCTTGAATTTAAATCTCTTGTGGCTGGTGATAATTCAGCCATTACTGTGACCGACTTTGTCGGTGATAACACCTTTACTGTAGGTACGGCGGGTACTTTATTTGGCGTGGGACAAACCGGTTATCCAGGCACCACAGTTACGACACAAGGTTTGCCTGAAGTAGATAATGGTTATCCTGCGGTTACGGTAGATGTTGTTGACCCTGATGGGGTAACGGTTACTTTTAATTCTCTACCGGGTGACTCTGCGGCGGCGATTGCGTCCAGTATGAATTCCTTGGGTGGGGTTTCAGCGTCTGCAAGTACAACGGCCATCATACGTAGTACAAACTATTTTTCTACGCTTCAACCCAATAGGGAGTTGGTCGTGACGATCAATGGTATTAATTTCCGTCCATCTAATTTACAAGATTTGGAAGACAGTATTAATGCCTTATCGACAACAACTTTGCCGGGGATCACTGCTCAAGTGAATACAGCCGGTGATTTAGTGGTGACCTCTTCCATTGGTGATGATTTAAAATTTGAAATTTCAGAAGACCCATCTTCTACTTTGCTGACAGATATTGTGGTGGAAGTAGCCGATGTAAATGCCGGAAACTCCATATTATTAGAGCATGATAATACTGGTGGATTTGCAGCCGGCAATATTGATGGTGACTCTGAAGCGGTTGTTGTGGGTGGTGTTATCGATGTGGTACTTGATGAAGGTTACAGTGTCGATACGGCGGCCATGAATTCGGATATTGATACGCTGAGGGTATTTGGTGCAGTAACGGCTGCAACATTTACTGATGTGCAGATTAATGAGTTTGACCCAAATGATCCGGCGACCTACAACCATGTAACGTCACTGAACGTTTACGACAGCTTGGGTAATTCTCATGTATTGAGTCAATATTTTGTAAAGCAGGCTCATGATCCAAGTGATCCGTTATCTCGACCAAATCACTGGGTAATGAATGTGTTAGTGGATGGTGGTAACGTCGGTGATCCTGATACTACACTACCGCCACCAGACAATACCCTTTCTACGCTGGCCAATTACAATTTGTATTTTGATGAAGATGGGCAATTAGATAGTAACTTGTCGGATAATGTTTTAATTTCGAACTGGGATCCTGTGGATGCTGATGGTAATCCTACGGGTGCGTTAGGGCCTTTGAACCAGTTAGCCGGTGGTGCTTTGCCTGTTGTTGAGCCGCCCGCAAGTTCAAACTTTGAAATCGAAATGGATGGTACAACCCAATACGGTGCAGCTTTCTCTGTGTTGGATGTTGATCAAAATGGTTTCACAACTGGGCGAATTTCTGGACTAGATGTCGATCCTGAAGGAGTTATTTTTGCTCGGTTCACCAATGGTGAAACATCAGTTTTGGGGCAGCTAGCATTAGCGGATTTTCCTAACATGCAGGGCTTACAACCCATTGGAGATACCATGTGGGCAGAGAATTTCGAATCTGGTATTCCAAATATTGCCACAGCGAGTACAGGGGCTTTAGGTGCGATTACTGCCGGTGCACTTGAAGAATCGAACGTTGATTTGTCGGAACAGTTGGTCAATTTGATTATTGCACAGCGTAACTTCCAGGCTAGTGCGAAAACCATTGAAACAGCAGATTCTGTGACGCAAACCATTATCAATATTCGATAATCGATCATTCTTTAATGTATAAAAAAACCACAGCCAAGGCTGTGGTTTTTTTATGCATCGAAAGCCTATTTCAGTAAAAAATCAGGCTATTCCAGCAATACCTTGTAGCTCAGGTACATTCAAAATTTCCACGTCTTTGTTATTCACTTGAATAACATCTTGCTTTTGTAGGCGAGTGAAAATTCGGCTAACTGTTTCAACCGTCAGACCTAAGAAGTTGCCAATATCGGAGCGAGACATAGTTAAGCGAAACGCGGTGCCGGATAAGTTACGCTGTTGATTACGAGTAGAAATACTGAGTAAAAAGGAAGCAATACGTTCTTCTGCGCTGTTTTTACTGAGTAGAGTGATTAGTTGCTGATCTTGCGTAATTTCTTTACTCATCAGTTTAAATACATGGCGCTGTAGAGAAGGCACCTGTGTAGTGAGCTCTTCTAAGCGATTGAAGGGAATTTCACAAACTGATGCAGTTTCTAGGGCAATGGCAGTACTGGGGTATTTATTTTCACTGATACCTTCCAAGCCAAAGATTTCGCCGGGAAGATAAAAGCCGGTTACTTGTTCTTTGCCATCATCAGTAATGCGGAAGCTTTTGATTGTTCCAGAGCGAAGTGCAAAGACTGATGAAAAGGCTTCACCAGAATGAAAAACATTTTGGCCTTTCTGCAGAGGACGTCCACGTTGAACAATATCGTCTAGTTGATCGATTTCTTCTGTATGCAAACTCAGTGGCAGGCAAATAGTGTTGAGTCGACAATCTCCGCAGGAAATTTGGAAATTGTGTTTGCACTGTTTTTGTTTTGCAGCAGAGGGGTTGGTTTCTGCATCCATTGATAGGGCCCTGAAATTCATTGATTTGGGTCAATATTAATCCCCCATCTTATAATGGATGCACTAATTTAGTCCAGATTTAGGCGATTACCTGGGGGTAATTGGAGTTGGTGAGCCGCCCTTATCTTTCCCTTTATTGTTCTTACCCCACAGGGCCTTTAAGCGCTTATCTCTACCGCAGCTGTAGCGGTAATACTTGTAGCGTATGGGGTTACGTTTGTAGTAGTCCTGATGGTAGCCCTCGGCCCGGTAGAAGGTTTTAGTGGGGAGTATGGGGGTTACGATGGGATGCTCGGCAAAGGCGGAGAGTTCAAAGAGCTCAGCTTTACTGGATTCCGCTAGGGCTTGTTGTTCTGGCGAGTTGTAGAAGATAGCGGTGGTGTATTGATAGCCCTTGTCACAGAATTGTCCGTTGGCGTCAGTGGGGTCTACATTGCGCCAAAATACCTCCAAAAGCTTTGAATAGCTCACTTGTGCAGGGTTGTAGACGACTTGGATGACTTCTAAATGGCGGGTTGAACCGCTACTCACAGCCTTGTAATCCGGGTTTTCTTTGCTTCCCCCGCTATAACCCGATTCTACACTGATTACCCCTGGAAGCTTCTCAAAAGGGGGTTCCATGCACCAGAAACAGCCCCCAGCGAAGATGGCAAAGTTTGTTTTAAGGGGCTTTTCAGCCGCTATGGTGGTGTTTATCCACAGCCCTGAGAGTAAAAACAAAATAGTGGTTATAGATTTGAGTGTCATGGTCAGCCTATGGGTTTTTTGTTAGTTTAGAGCCGTATTGTGTAGGACTCTTCTCAACCCCAGTGGTTCCGGTGCTCAATAAGGATGATAGAGGCATGGTATGGGAGGGAGAGAAAATGGATCGACGTAAAAGTGTAGTATGCGGATTGATGACGTAAATTTTAATATCGAAGTTCAGGGCCAGGGTTTTCCCTTTATTTGGGGGCACGGGCTTATGTCTAGTATTGCCAGTGAGAACCTGTTTGAGCTCTTTGAGTGGCAGCACTTTCCTGAAGACCGGAAGTTGATCCGCTATGACGCCCGTGGCCATGGCAATACCGATACCTCTTTCTCCCCTATGGATTATCACTGGCGGAACCTGTCTCAAGATATGATCAGTATTGCCCATGAATTTGGTGGGGAAGCTTTTCTGGCAGGGGGGCAGTCAATGGGAAGCGCCACGGCATTATATTCTGCCATGCTAGCACCAGAGCGGGTAAAAGGATTGGTATTGATGAATCCTCCGACAGCTTGGGAGGTGCGTGAGCCAATGGCAAACTTTTTCGATGGTCTTTCAACCATGGGTGCTTTTTACGGCGGGCAGTTGTTTGCTTCCATACTGGATCAAAAATTGGATAGCTTCTTTCCCCGTTGGCTTGTTGATCAAGATAAAGGTAACGACCAGGTGGTTTTGGAAGGGATTAAGCCTTTTAAGCGAATGACACTCTTTCATTTATTTAAAGGCGCCGCGCTCACAGATTTGCCTTCCAGAGATGATATTTCTTCTGTAAGAGCGCCAACATTAATTTTGGCTTGGAAAGATGATCCCAGCCACCCTGTTGAAGTTGCTGAAGAGCTACATGAACTTATCCCTAATTCTGAGTTAATTATTGCGGAAGACTACGCCGATATTAAAATCTGGCCTGAGCGGATACGTGAATTCGTAAACAGTTTAAGTCGCCCTTCTTCTTTCTACTCGCCATCACTGATAAAAAAAGCGAAAGACCTGCTTAGCGATAGCGTTTAGTTTCTCTGGCTATTCCGCCAGTTGTAGATCAATTTAAATATTAAAATTTGTGCTACATTCCCTCTTGTATTTATTCATACAAGAGGGGTGGGCTTTGAATCTTAATGGTACAAATTTTAACGTTGAAGTTAATATCGATGTCGACGATGGAATAGGCGAAGGAATTCCAATGGTGTGGGGGCATGGTTTGATGTCGAGCATGGCCAGTGAAGACCTATTACAGCTTTATGATTGGGAGTTGTTCCCAAAGTCGAATATGTTGATCCGTTATGATGCCCGTGGCCATGGAAAAACGGACCCGTCTTTCATCCCTATGGATTATCACTGGAAAAATCTGTCTAGGGATATGATTTCAGTTGTTGATCAATATCATAGTGGCAGCTTTATTGCGGGAGGCCAGTCGATGGGGTGTGCGACATCCATTTACACGGCTATTCAAGCGCCTGATCGCGTAAAGGGCTTGGTATTGATGAACCCGCCAACGGCATGGGAGGAGAGAGCGTCTCAAGCGGGCTTGTATCGGAAAATGTCCAATCTCGGTATGTTATTTGGTGGTGGAATGCTTGCCGCTACAATGAGTAATAAGCTGGATCGCTTATTTCCGTCTTGGTTAGTCAATGCAAATGAAGTTAACGCTGCGGGTGCTTTGGACGGATTGAAAGCATTGAAGCGTATGTCTCTTTATAACCTGTTTAAAGGTGCTGCGTTGACGGATTTACCCTCTAAATCACAGCTTCAGTCTATCGATGCACCAACGCTTATTTTGGCTTGGGGCGATGACCCTAGCCATCCTCTATCCGTGGCCAAAGAACTCCATAGCCTTTTACAGCGTACAGAGCTTATTGAGGCAAATAATTATAGTGATGTTAAAACGTGGCCAACGCTTATTCGCGAGTTTGTTTCTTCTGTGAATGAAAGCCGTTAGTCATATTTAAAATACATCTATAAGTGATTTCTCAGTGCCAATTCATTGGGGTAGGGTGACAAGTAAAGGCTTTGCTCTAAATAATTTTGGTTATATTTAATCAAAAAGCTTTTTAGTAATATGATGGGCACGACTAGCGGAATAAAGCCTTTACGGTAGCTGTCGATAGTTTCTTTTAATACACCCCGGTCAATTTCATCCAAGCGCTTTCTCATAAAACCCGCCATATGCTGCAACGCATTGGTATGATTTTTCTGAGTGGCTACAATTTTGAGAATACTCATTAACTCAGTGATATAGGCTTCTGCTGTGGCTTGGATATCGGCCTTATCACTTTGTGCTAATTGCTTGCCAAGTGCTCGTGCTTTATTTTGACTGTGGCTCATAAGGATAAATTTATGCTGAGCATGAAAATGGTAGAATGATTTCCACGTCAGTCCGCTTTCTACCATTTTTTTCCAGCGATCATAGATAAACACTCGCGAGATAAAGTTTTCTCTCAAGCGAGGGTCGCAAAGCCTGCCTTCTTCTTCGATAGGAAGGTTAGGGAAGTCGCTCATCACTTGTTGAATAAAAATACCAACCCCTGTTCGTTCCGGAAAATCATTGCGATAAAGTTTTACTCGCTCCATACCGCAGCTAGGAGAATCTTTTTTTACAATATAACCGCTTAGATTGGCTAGCCAGCGTCGTTGCTCAATGGCGCTCTTTTTCAGTGAATCAGTGACATCCAGTTTAGAGTTTTTGGTGCCTACGCACCGTACATTTTTCTGGCGTTCTTTGGCGCTATTAGATGTTACTAAGCGTATCGGTTCTCTAGGGACTTCTAAACCAATATTCACCTCTGGGCAGAACGGGCGAAACTCAAAGTAATCACTCAATTTATTGGTAATAAAACGGTTATGCTTGTGACCGCTATCGAAACGTACTTTGTGGCCTAATAAACAGCTGCTGACACCTACGTGAATTTTGCTCATTGTTGCCTCCAGAATGGTGGTGCATCTATAGCAAGTTATACGGGGGAGGTTCGTCAGCGGATCAAAAAAATCCCCGCAAGTTGCGAGGATTTTAGAGGGGGCTAAGGGAGAACCTTTAAAGACTGGTAAGAAGGCAGAGATTACCCTAACTTAAAGCGGGCAGTGTTTTCCTCTAAATGTTCGGCCAGGTCATTGAGTTGTCTAATGGCTTCTCGTGTCTGTGACGCGATATCTCGGTTAGTTTCGGCCATTTTGGCAATGTCAGTCACCCGTCCAGCCATTTCGTTACTGGCGTTAGTCTGTTCACTCAGAGAGGAAGATACCCTATCGATGATAGCAATGAGGTCTGTGGAGGACGCCTGAAGGTTGCGGATAACCTGATCCGTTTCATTCACTTTAGACAAGCCTTCATCAACCTTAGTCACACCGGTACTCATGTTATCCATAGCGTTTTGCGTGCTGCCCTGAATTTGACCAATGGTGCTGGAGATCTGTCCGGAAGATTCCGCTGTACGGGCTGCCAGTTGGCGAACTTCGTCAGCAACTACTGCAAAGCCTCGGCCTTGGTCACCAGCGCGTGCCGCCTCAATAGCCGCGTTTAAGGCCAGCAGATTTGTTTGTTCGGCAACAGACTGAATCACATTGATAATTTCTTGGATATTGCCAGACAGTGTGCCGAGTTCAGCAATGATTTCACTGGAATCGCGAACGCTTTCGGCAATGTGCTGCATTTGGCCCACAGTTTCATTCATGGTGCTGGAGCCAGCTTTACTTTGTTCGCCTGCGCCATGTGCTAGCTCACGCATTTCATCCGCATTGCGGGAGAGGTTGTCTACGCTTACTGAGAATTGCTCTACAGTGGCTGCGATAGAGGTGGTTGCTTCATGTTGTTGGTTAGAGCTATTACTGATGTTTTCGGCAGCATCAGTGAGCATGCGAACATGTGTGAGCAGTTCCGTTGACGAGTTTTGAACATCGTCAACGGATTCATGGAAGCTCACAATCAGTTCGTTAAAAGCTTTGGCTAGAGAGCAGAGTTCTCTTGAGCCCTCTACAGGCATTCGTACTGTGAGGTCTTTGGTTTCGGCAACCCGTGAGAATTGACTAATCATATTGTTTACAGGGTTAACAATACTGCGAACCGTGATGAATGAAATGCTACCCATAATGGCAGCGATTACAAAGAAAACCATCAGGGAGCGGCGAGCGTTTTCCCAAAAGGTTTCGTCAATATTGTCTACATAAACGCCAGTGCTGAGTACCCAGTTCCACGGCTCAAACTCTCTTGAGTAGGTGATTTTGGGTACGGGTGCATCAGAGCCGGGCTTGGGGAAAACATAGTAGGTATAACCACCATTACTTTGTCGGCCTTTGTTTATGGCGTCTCTGATAATGCTCTTGCCATTGGCGTCTTTTAGGCCCATGACATTTTGTCCGGTGAGCTTTGCATTAGTAGGGTGGTTGATCATGTTGCCGTCAGTATCCAGCAGCATGAAATACCCGCTCTGTGCATATCGGAGGCTATCAAGGATTTTCATGGCTTCCTGCTTTGCCGTGTCTTCATCGAGTTCACCAGATACAGAGCGATCATACAGGCCTTGTACCATGCTGTGCGCACTCATTACCAAAAGCTTAAGTTCATGTTTCCGTGCGTCGGTAAGGGTTTCTCGCTCTCCAAGTTGATAATAGCCAGCTGTTGCTCCTAAGCAGGCTAATGCGAAGGCGATAATAAATAGCAATCTTCTTTTAATGGATAAGTGCGTAAGCCAACTCATATTTACCCCAATAACTACTCCAAATGACCGAAAATCTAATCCTAGTATTTGTACTTATATCTGGTTACTAGTGACCAAACCGGGAATCAGTATAGGTGCTGATGATGATTCCGTCAGTTCATACTTTAGCGTACCCAAACAAAACTTTTTGCGACACCTCAACTGCACTCGGGCAGAGGAGTCTGTGCTATATTGCTTGCGATAATTTTTTGTAGACTGGATTTTTCGGTTTCCCTGCAGTCTTACAAGCTTATCTATCGGCAGGCTCATCTAGATATTGAGAGAGAAAAATGATTGATTGGATGAATGTGGTTGTACCTGTATGGTTTTTAACCAGCTGGGTGGGGTACGTCTATTTTGCTAAGGCGATGGCTAAGAAAACCCACTGCCTAGCGAGTGTGTTACATCTGCATCGTATGGATTGGATGCGGTGCTTACTGCGTCGTGATCAACGGGTGTCAGATGCGGCCCTCTTGTCGAATATTGAGCGTAATGTAAACTTTTTTGCCTCCACCACGATTCTGGTGTTAGCAGGTATTCTTACATTAATCACCAATGCCACTCATGTATTTGAGTCGATCTCTCATATTCCTTTTCAGGCAATTTCCACCGAGAACGAATTTTTATTTAAGTTGGTGTGCATGGTAGGGATTTTTGTGTACGCCTTCTTTACCTTCACCTGGTCGCTGCGCCAGTTCAATATGGCCTCGACTCTGGTGGGAGCTGCCCCCCTGCATACGGATTTAGCGGGCAAAGATGAAGAGCGTGAAAAATACGCCATTTTTGCAGGCAAGATTATTGATCAGGCAGGGCATAGCTATAACTACGGCTTGCGTAGCTACTACTTCGCTCTAGCGGCTCTCAGCTGGTTTATTGACCCCTGGTTATGTATGGCTGCTACTTCGTTAGTTGTCGGGGTGTTGTATCAGCGAGAGTTCCATTCAAAAACGTTGCGCACCCTGGTCAGAGGGCTTCCCGCGGATTTGGCTAACCAATAGGGATATATGGCAGTATGTCTGGCAAGCCCCGGATACACAGTAAAATTCACCCAAACCGTAAAGAGTACGACCCCAACCAAGACCGAAGTTTTGATGGTTTAGCGCAGCGTTTCGCAAAGAACATTTATGGCTCATTAAAAGGGCAGGTCCGGCAGGCGGTAATTGATCGAGATTTACAGGCTTGGGTTTTACAAGAAGAGACTGACAAGCCTCTAAAGATTCTCGATGCTGGCGGTGGCCAAGGACAAATGGCCATAGCTATGGCAAAGCTTGGTCATCAAGTTGTACTCGTAGATCTTTCAGAGGAAATGTTGGCGCTAGCCGAAAAAGATATTGCCGCCGAAGGCCTACAAGACCGTATAGAAATTCAACATGGGCCCATGCAGGAACTGGATACTTGGTCTAAGCCTGAATTTGATGTGATCCTTTGCCACGCGGTACTGGAATGGTTGGGGCAGCCTTGGGAAACACTCGATGGCTTGGCTGCCATGTTGAAACCTAAGGGCTATCTCTCGTTGGCTTTTTATAACCTCCATGCCCTTGTGTTTAAAAATCTACTGCGGGGTAACTTTGATAAAATTGGCAAGCAGGATTATCGCGGCACTCGCGGTAGCCTTACCCCGAATCAAGCGATTGCCCCTGAAGATGTGTGGGTTTGGCAGCAGAAAAATCAGCTGCTGTGTTTAGGCTACAGTGGTATTCGGGTATTCCATGACTACTGGTTAGAGCAACCTCATTTCCAGCACGATGATAAAGCGATTATTGAGCAAGAGCTTGCGTTAAGTACTCAAGATCCTTATCGCCAGATGGGGCGCTATATTCATTCTGTTTTCCAATCGCCTTAGTGGTGGCACGCTTTATTGAGTTTCGAGCTATAGTAGTTGATAACCAAAATAGTTAGCGCGTACAGAGAAAACCTACTTTAGAGACCGCTCAATGCAAAAACTCGAAAAACTACTCAAAGAAATCAGAGTCTTGATTGTTGATGATATGGAATCCATCCGCAATGTGATTAATGGTTGTTTACGAGAGCTGGGTGTGGAGCACACCGTGCAAGCCAATAATGGCGAAGCCGCTTGGAAGCTACTCAACGAAACCCGTATCGATATGATTGTGTGCGATTGGGATATGCCGCAGGTCTCTGGGATTGAGTTTTTGAATATGGTCAGAAACGCGGAGGAGCATAGTCATATTCCCTTTCTCATGCTCACTGCCGAATCAGAAAAAGAAAAGGTCAGTCGTGCCATTAAGGCCGGTGTTAGTGATTACCTGACGAAACCTTTTCAGCCGAAAGAGTTGGAATACCGGGTAATTAAACTACTGCGGAAAGTGAAACTTTCTTGATGCTACTGGAAGGCCCCGTGAATAAAATTATTCCTTTGTTCGCTTTTGGACTGATTTTTAGTTCGGTTGTTAGTAGTAATGAGGAGTTGGACAGTTGCGAGACTGTTGCGGCTTGCTTTGAGAAAGCTGGAAAAATCGCTGAACCTCCGGAGTCGGGAATTATCGACGTGTCAACAGCCGAGTGGGCTGTGGCAAAGAAACTTGCCAGTTTTGGTGAGAAAGCTGTGCCAGAGATTGTCGCTGCGCTAAAGCATCCGAGAGAGGATATTGCACAAATTGCAGCTGCTGCTCTTAGGGATGCCGATAATATCGACGAAAAATATTTGCCGGGTATTATTCAGGCGCTGGATAGTGAATACGATCTTGGCTGGCTTCCGCCGGCTTTAGGCCGTATTAAAAGCCCTGTAGCAGCAAAAGAAGCGGTTGATAGGTTCGTAGGCTCGTACAGTGCGCCCCACAATCAGGAGGCATATGCTGTTAGGTTGCATGGTGCTAGAGCAATTCCTTTTATTATTGAAAGGGCACTGTGTCCTAAGCCCTGTGGGCGAGATGATCACTACGATCTGGGTTATGTCTTGGGTGAAATGAGCACTGAAACTAGGGAGCAGGCAGCATTAGCTATAAGAGAAAAACTTACTGAAAGTGATTTGAGTAATCACCAGCAAGAGTCTCTAGTTTATTTGCTGGGTTTTTTAAAAGATGGAGCCAAGTCGCTGGAGTCTTTCTTGCTGGCGCTGCGAGTAAAAAATTCTGAACTAGTTAATGTTATCAATCGTGCTTTAATTGAAATGCGCTCTCACCACGCAGCAGAAATCTTTGCTTACGAGTTGAGCATTAATCCAGACGATATGATTCTACACAAACTAGCACGAATGGGACGCGCGGGAAATGGCGCAGGTAATATAGTCCTTCAGCTAACAAATCATGAGCATTGGTCTATCCGTCAGGCTGCCACCACCACGTTAGGTTTTATTGGCTATCAAGAAGCTGTTCCAAAGCTGATAGCCTTGCTTGCCGACCCAGCCAATATACGGATCAATTGGGCGGCTGCTCAATCTCTGGGTATGTTAAGGGATGAAATATCTATTCCGGCGCTACAAAAGGCGGCAAATAATCATTGGTTTCCGGGGGTAAGAGTCGCCGCAAAGCGAGCTTTAAAAAATATGGAAACGGGCATTGAGTACGATTCTGAAAATGAAGATGAAATTCGGCTGGATATACTTAATGTTTTTTCTCAGACAGATATTTCGGCTTGTAAAAAGATAAGACTGGAGGCTATTGAAGAAGACAGGGCATTAAAGCTATACCCAAAGTATGCTAAAGAAAAACTAAAAGCATTGGCTCATGGGGCAGTGGTGATAGGAGTTGGTGCGTCCGATGAGGCAGAGCAGCGAGCTGAAGACCCTAATGCGATTGTTGAGGTGAGGGCGGATAATATGGTTGAGTATCGTACTCCAATTAAACAAGTGCCTGATATGGCGATACGAACAGAGCGCGGGTGGTTGGCGGGGAGCAGTCGTGGTGAATGGGGCGGAGAACTTGTGTTTATCAAGGCAGGAACGAAACCTCAGCTTATCATGAAGGAGAATATTGAAGATATTTACAAACTGGGTGACAGATATATTACTGTGACTGGGTTGGCCCATTTGGGTATGAATAGGGGAAACATCTTTGAGCTGATAGAGGATACTCAAGGCTGGTTTGCACGACCTTGGCGGGCACTGCCTGGTGCGCCACAAACGTCATGGTTTGTAGAAACCGGAGAAATATTAATTAACACTTATAGTGGTGGCAGTGTGTTAATTAAAGCCGATGGCACTATGCGTATGGCTGAATGTTTGTAGTTCGGTGTTAGCAGATTCTAGCCTTTCAGCAAAGAATCTTTTGCCTGATTAATCTTTGCTGCCAAATAATCACTGCCACCACGGTCTGGGTGCAGTTTCTGAATTAAACGCCGGTGAGCTTTCACAATATCGTCTTCATTCGCGCTTTCATCTAACCCTAAAATTTCCAGTGCTTCTTCTTTGCTTAATGCGCTGTTGGTCGAAGTGCTTTGTTCTTGTTGCTGGTTTTGCTGCTGTTCCTGTTGTTGAGAATGGCTGAATCGCCACTGAAGGTAGTTGTTAAGTAGTTGAAAGGCCTCAGGGTCTTGATCTTGGCAGTAGTCTCTTAGGGCGTTGAGTTCATCTTCATTCATGTCGTTCAGTTGTTTGCCTTCTTGAGGGCCTTTTAATATATCGCCATTCATTTCGCCATTGCTGTGGTTAATGGTGGCGCAAATGGTGGCGGTATTAATGATGGATACTCTGTTGCGACCTTGCTGCCAGTGGCGATAGAAAGGGAGTAGGCGCAAGCCCCAGAGTACTGCACCTTTGAGTAAAGGAATGAGAGCAGCAGCCACCGCAGCAATCCAATGTGCTCGGCCGGTAATCACCAATATCATTACCAAGCCGATCAAACCGTACAGCATGTAGCGGCCCATCAGGCGGCGACGTTGCGCAGGGTTTTGCCTGCGTAAATGTTGAAGCAGCGCGTAGCCACCCACGATCAGAATCAAAAATAAGAGTACACGAATCATGGGGGCTATCTTAAAGTGAATTGCGTTAGTCGGCTAGGGATGCATGTAGGTTGGTTAATGTGATGAGGCTTTAATCTCTCCCGTCCATTCACCACCTTCCGGTTGGTAATCCAGCTTTAACTGGTACTCCAATTCTCTTTCGTTGAGCCAGGCGATAAGTGCGTCGACCGCGTAGGTGGGCGGTTCTCCTTCACTTTCAAACTCAATATTGAGAATGTGTTGTTTGCCTTGCGCTTTTTCCTCTAGCCAACGAGTCCAAAGGGTATCTTGCCAATCGCTGTTAGGGTGTTGAGCTTTTATAAAAGGCAAAAAGCTAAAGCTTTGGGGGCTTAAACCCCAGTCGTCGGATTCGGAATTTTCAAACCCTTTGCTAAGTATGGTTGCAGCGACTTTTTGGTCGCCGGTAATACTGAGTGTGTTGATGCAGGTAGGCATGGGTCACCCTCCTTATTTGTGGACAGTCTCTTGTAAGAGGCCTTGTAATAGCTCTTTTAAGTATAGTCCACAGGGTGAGCCAGAAGTTCGTTACCCTTCTTTTGGGTGTGGTAACGACAGTGTGAATTCTTGGTTGTGTAGGTAATGAGATTCTCGTTCAAGACTTTGTAGGCTAAGAGGATGTTCTTCTAGCCAGTTTTGCGCGAATTTCAGTGAGAAAGTGTTGTTTTCCAAGGAGATCGATGGCAAGTCTTGGGATTTAGGGCTGCGGCTGCGAGACAGAACTGCTGACAGTCGAAGGATGATGCCCACGATTTTCGCGATGGGATGGTAGCTTTCAGGCAGCTCTTCTAAAAGCTCTCCTTGCCACTTGCGGCGATGTAAGCCGATCAAGGTGGCCAGTAAGCGTTGCTCTAGGCGGCTGAAGCCCGCCATATCCATATTGCGGATCAGGTAGTGGCCATGGCGATGAAAGCCGGAGTGAGAAATACTCAGGCCTATTTCGTGAAGTTGAGCTGCCCACTTCAATAGTTTAGGGGTGTTGAGCCCTGTTGGAATCAGGGGGGAAATTTTTGGCAATAGGCTTTGGAAAAAGTTATCCGCTACGGAATAGACCATGTCGGATTGGGTGGTATCCACACCAAAGCGTTCAATCATTTTCTGAACAGTTTGTTCCCTCACATCGCCACTGCTGTTTCGGCCTATGGTGTCGTAGATTAACCCTTCTTTCAGAGTGCCATCAGCAGCTTGAAGTTGATCCAGTTTAAGCTCCTTAAAGATGCCGATCAGAATAGCTAATCCTGCGGGTAGTACCATACGCCGCTGTGGGGATACTTCGGCAAGAATTTCGTTTCCTTTTCGTAGTAGGCGATTGCGAAGTTCCAATAGATTATCCAGGGTGATAATGCCGGAGCCTCCACAGTCGGGCATCAGGTCTGCCAGTGCTCGGATAGTTCCAGAGGCACCAATGGCTTGTTCCCAACCTTCTTGCAGGTATTCCTTTCGAATTTGTTCCACTTCTTCTTGGGCGGCCATTTGCGCTTTACGCATGGCGGCTTCGGTAATGTTGTAGTCGCTGAAAAAACGCTTGGCGTAGCTGACACAGCCAAGGCTTAAGCTTTCCAATCGCTTGGGGGTGTAGCTTTGGCCAATAATGACTTCTGTGCTGCCCCCGCCGATATCGATGACCAGTCTTTTCTGTTTGCCAAGGTGAATATCATTCACGATACCCAGATAAATTAGGCGGGCTTCTTCGTACCCGGAAATCACTTGAATAGAGTGTCCTAAGGTCTTTTCCATACGGTGGAAAAAATCACCGCTGTGGCGAGTCATGCGTAGGGCCTTGGTACCCACGGCACGAACTTGTGCGGCAGGAATGGCAGAAATGCGTTCTGAGAACCGCTCTAAGCAGTGAAGTGCCCGCTCTTGAGCCTCGTCATCAAGGGTGCCATCACTGCGAAGGCCTCGCCCAATCTGAACCATTTCTTTTACACGATCGATTTTTTCGAGAGTACCGTCGTTATAGCGGGCAACCAGCATGTGGAAGCTATTGGAGCCAAGATCTATGGCTACATAATGTAGGGGTTGGCTGTGGTCGAGGGGATCACTACTCAAGGGGGTCTCCAAATACAGAGCTTCAGCGTTTCTGTGAATTAAAGCTGGTCGAAGCTTTCGCGTATTATGGCGAAAAATGGGTGGGGGTGTTAGCCCAATTTCTTTTGGCGTTGCTGTTGCTGTGAGAGTTGGTGTTTTTTTAAGTTGAGAGGGCTTATCAACCCAGTTTCCGTAATGTATGCGGTGATGAGATTGTGGGGAGTAACATCAAAGAAAATATTGTGAGCTTGAAGTAAGGGGCTATGGGGAACATTGAGCTCTGCGGTGTTGCGGTTTTCTAACCTTGCTGTTTCTGTGCTTGTGTCGGAGAACTTAAAGCTTTCACAACAAACGTAATAGGGCACTCTAGCCTGGGCAGCCGCTAGTGCTAAGAGGTAAGAACCACTTTTGCTGATGGCGCTGCCGTCATCTAGAATTGAGTCTGCGCCAACCACGATGGCGTCTGCTTTGGGGGCAAACAACCCCATTTGCGCATCGGTAATGTAATGAGTGTGGATGCCCATTTTTCCCAGCTGTTTGGCTAAGTGTAATCCTTCCATGCCGGGGCGTGACTCAGTGGTGATTACTTCTACGTTGTGGTCTTTCAATTTTTTAAAGGTATAAAACACGGCGGGGCAGTGACTGTGGGTCATGATGGTATGGCAAGATTTTAAAGTGTCCACAGCAAATTCAGCGATGGAAGCAATGGCTTTGAGGTTTTCATCGTGTAGAGCTTTGGAAAGCTGTTGAGCGTGGGACACCAAGCCCAGTACGGAATTGCAATCGCTGTCTTGAATGCCGTGAATCCAGCTGTCCAGAGAGTGTTCAAGGGCTGCCACCGAGGGACGAGCTTGTTTAACTTTTTCGGCAATACCGATTAGGGCTTGCTTCATTTCATCCTCAGAGCGCGGATGAAGGGCATTGCCGTAATCCGCAATACCATGCAGTGCCTTTTCTGTGAGTTCAATGGCGCTGAGCTTGTTGTTCTGGGCAATGTCTTTTAGTAGTACATTTTTTAATTGCGTGGCCCTTTTGTTCGCTTCAATACTCATCCGTGCATACTCACAAGCTCGATTCACTTAATACTAGTTTTAGTTGGTTACACTCATCTTTGCCAATGAACTCGTGAATTTTGAAGTTAATAGAACATTTATTCATAATGCTCTTATCTTGCTATGAGGGAAGGCTATGTCAGAGTCATTTACAGAGAAAAGTGTTTATGGTGTCCGTGTCTTAAATGGTCGCCATAAGAAAATCAAAGACTTAAAAAAGCAGGGCTTTCACGCAGAGATCCACGGTAATAAGTTTTGGAAGTCTAGCTATTTGTTGATGGATTATTTAAAGGAGAACCCTATTAAACCGGGCAGTCGAGTTTTAGAAGTGGGTTGTGGTTGGGGGATTGCGGGTATTTACGCCGCCAAGAAATTTGACTGCCATATTACAGGGCTAGATGCCGACGAAAATGTCTTTCCTTATATGCGTGTGCACGCAGAAGCCAATGAGGTTGATCATGCCTCTTGGCATTGTCGATTTGAAAAAGCCAAGCCCAAAGACTTACAAAACTTTGATGTGATTATTGGGTCTGATATTTGTTTCTGGGATGAACTTGCCAAGCCTTTATATAAGTTAGTTGAACGTGCTCACGGCGCAGGTGTTCCCCGTATTGTGCTGGCTGATCCTGGGCGAGATCCGTTTCGGTCATTGGCAGAAAAGTGCGAGAAAAAATTAGATGGCGATTTTCTTGATTGGGAAGTGAAGAAGCCAGAAAAAGCCAGCGGCTGGTTAATGACGATCGAGAGCTAATGAATCGAGACTGATATATCGAGAAAAAACAACAAGGCCCTAAGAATGATGTTTACTGATAAAGATCAAATACCTACGCCAGAAACTGCTTTGCCTGGCCGTGCAGAATCAATGCAAGTAACCAATCAGCATGTGGTTTTAGGTAACCCCATGCAGCCACCATTCCCTAAGTACTTACAACAAATAGTTTTTGGCCTTGGTTGCTTTTGGGGTGCCGAACGCAAGTTCTGGCAGTTAGAAGGCGTAGGCACTACAGCGGTGGGTTACAGTGCGGGTTTTACACCGAACCCCACTTATGAAGAAGTGTGCAGTGGGCGCACGGGTCACAATGAAGTGGTGTTGGTAGTTTTTGATCCGGAAGTGATCGCTCTTGAGCAGTTGCTGAAAGTGTTTTGGGAATCACATGACCCAACTCAGGGAATGCGACAGGGTAATGATCGTGGTACTCAATATCGCTCCGGTATCTATACGTTTTCAGCTGAACAGCAACAAACCGCCGAAGCAAGCCGTGAACGATTTCAGGGAATACTGCAGTCAAAAGGTTTTGGTGACATCACCACCGAAATAAAATCCGCCTCTGAATTTTATTATGCAGAAGATTATCATCAGCAGTATCTAGCGAAAAATCCCGGTGGTTATTGCGGCTTGGGTGGAACAGGGATTGTGTACTAGGACATCTCTGAAAAACGCTGTCATTCTGACGACCGAAGAGAGGAAGAATCTTTTGGGGTTGTTGCTAAATTCAGGGAGACCGTGAGCTTCGCTGCTCTGAAGGGTCACTGAGTTCAGGATGACAGGTCTACGAGCGCTCAATAAACAACTTTACCAACATCACCACTCCACAAATCGGCATCATCATTAAGGTGTATTTGCGAAAGCGGTCGTCAGTAATGTTGAGTAAATGCTTTTTGGCCAAGAGAATGCCAGCAATAGCGCCGGCACCCATGGTAAGCCCCATGATCCAAACGTTATTCGTCATGGCCCCAAAGGCGGTGTAGCCAATAATTTTGGTGGCTTGTAGCGCAAGAGAATTAATGGCTTTGCTGGCGACGAGTTGTTCTTTTTCTAATCCACGGTTTAATAAGAAGGGGTTTTGCACAGGTCCTGTGCCTCCGGCCACTCCTGAGATCCCTGCCACAATAAGCCCCAGAGGAAAAAATCCCCACAGCGGCATGGGAAAGCTTTTCTTACGTTTACCAAAGCGAAATTGCCACAGGGTAGAAATTAAAAAAATGGCCAGTACCAGTTGAATCCAAAAGGGTTCGAGCTGGCTGAAAACCCAAGTGCCGATGAGTGCACCGAGGATACTTCCGGGGACGAGCCAGGAAACTACAGGCCAGTGAATGTGTTGGCGAAACGTCCAGGCGCGAGTGGGGTTGGCTGTGAGAGCAGCCAGGCTTACCGCAGGGATCAAAATGTCCGCAGTAATAAAAAGCCCCAGTGTGGGCAGTAACAGCATGGCTGCTCCACCGGCGGCTACCGTGCTAATAAACCAAGCGCCAGTTCCCGCGAAAAAACAAATGGCCAGTAATAAAATGTTCACTGTAAAACGTCAATGCCAGCGTTACTAAGCAGGGCTATGAGTTGGATCAATGGCAAGCCCACCAAGCTATTGGGGTCTTCCCCTTCTAATTTTTCGAACAGAGCGATACCCAGTCCTTCCGATTTAAAACTGCCAGCACAATCGTAGGGTTGTTCTTTGTTTAAGTAGGCTTCGATTTGCGCTTGGCTTAAATCCCGGAAGTGAACCGTAAAAGTATCTACCACTAGCTGTTCAGGGCGTGGTGCATCTTCTCGGGTATCGAGTAAACACAGAGACGTATAAAAGCAGACCCTATTACCCGCTGATTTACTGAGCTGTTCCACCGCTTTGGAGTGTGTATGGGGTTTAGTGAGAGTGTCGTTGTTGAGTACTGCCACCTGGTCCGAGGCAATTATCAAGGCACCTTTAGGAGTGGTTGGAAGCTCGGCGATAGCGGCAGCTTTTTGTTGTGCTAGTCGGGTCACCAGTTCCCTAGGCTGTTCATTGGGGAGGGCGCTTTCATCGATATCTGGGCTGACGCAGTTAAACGCCAAGCCTAGCTTTTCTAGTAGTTGGCGGCGGTAAGGGGAGCTGGAAGCAAGAATAAGATCCATAGGTGTAAAATTCCAAAGGCGTCTTAGAAGGTGTTTAGCGAGGGAACTGCTGCGATTTGGCCGTTAAAAGGCTTAATTTCGGCGTATTTTGAACCGAAAATGGTCGAGAATGCTAGTGCTGTATTCTATGGTTACAAATAGGCGGATAAAAGGGGTGAATTTCCTTTGACAGAGGGGGGTGATATCCATAGAATTGCGCGCTTATGTCGGCAGCTACCCCCCGTAAATCCTTGCCTCGGGAGTGTTTTCCCAGGAAATTGGTCTCCCAAAGCGAGAGCCTAAGAGCCCTAATTTCGGTTTCGGAATTGCCTCGGGTGGTAGAAATGCTTGCCAATAACAGCGGTGAAATCGCTGTGGAGTTGGATTTCGACAGAGACGAGGGTGGTCGCCCTATGGTAACCGGCTCTCTCAATGGCGAAGTTCAGGTGACCTGCCAGCGTTGCCTCGACGCCATGCCTTTTGCATTAAGTACTAACGTTCGCGTTGGTTTGGTATGGGACGATGAACAAGCTAGGGCCCTGGCAAAAGATGTTGAGCCTTGGCTGGTAGATGAAGATCCCAAAGATCTTTACGAGCTGGTAGAAGACGAAATATTACTGGTCCTGCCTTACACGGTCTATCACGACGAACCCTGTGGTTCTGGGTGGAAAGATACAACCGAGGCAGAGCATGCGGAAGAAAATCCGCCGGAAAAAGACAACCCATTTAAAGTGCTGGAACAGTTAAAGAAAAACTGATTCAGCAGATTTAGAAAGTAGAGGAAAGGTACCATGGCTGTACAAAAAAGTAAGAAAACTCGTTCTCGTCGCGGTATGCGCCGTTCACATGACGCACTGACTGGTCAAACGCTGTCTATCGACTCCACCAGCGGTGAGAAGCACTTGCGTCACCACGTGACTGCTGACGGCTTTTACCGTGGTCGCAAAGTGATCGAGACTGGCAACGACGAGTAATCGTTTGTCAGCTTCACAGCGCATTGCCGTTGATGCTATGGGCGGGGACTTCGGTCCCCGCGTTGCTGTGCGCGGCGCCCTGGAAGCGCTGGATCGTCATCCCCAGTTAAACATTGTTCTGGTGGGGGATGAGAGAGCTATCTCAGAACAACTCCCTTCAAATGCTGCCCGCTACGGCAGTCGTCTCTTGGTTGAGCACGCTGAAAGTGTTATCGCCATGGACGAAAAACCTTCCTCTGCATTAAGAAACAAACGCGACTCCTCATTGTGGCAAGCCATTGAATTAGTGAATTCGGGCGGTGCTTCCGGCTGTGTAAGCGCGGGAAATACCGGTGCCTTGATGGCTGTGGGGCGCTATCTGTTAAAAACTCATGGCGGCATTGATCGACCAGCCATGGTGACGGCCATGCCCACTCAAAGCGGCCACTGTTACTTGTTGGATATTGGTGCGAATGTGGATAGCAATTCTCATCACCTTTTACAGTTTGCGGTGATGGGATCGGTACTGGCGGAATCTGTCGACGGAACTCAATCTCCTCGTGTGGGTTTACTCAATATTGGTCATGAAGACATCAAGGGTAATGAGCAGGTAAAGCAGGCCAATATGGTTTTGGCACAGCAACCTAATTTGAATTACATCGGTTATGTGGAAGCCGATGCTGTCTATTCAGGTGTGGCCGACGTAGTGGTGTGCGATGGCTTTGTGGGCAATGTGTTACTCAAAGCCAGTGAAGGTACAGCCAGCTTAATTGCGAGCCGTATTCGCAGTATTTTTACATCCAGCTGGTACTTTAAATTTGTCGGTTTAATGGGGCTTCCACTTGTGAACCAGTTGCGTAAACAAATGGATCCAGGCCGTTATAATGGCGCCACTTTTTTGGGGCTGGCGGGTGTCTTGGTTAAAAGCCACGGTAATGTTACGCCGCGCTCGTTTCGCTATGCCATTGAGCGAGCGATGTACGAAAGCGAAAATAATTTGCCAGAACGAATTTGTAAGGGACTGGACGACGCCATTCTCGAATAGTTTTATCTCTTAATTATAAAAGTACAAAGGTCTGATTATGACGACACAAAATCTTGCATTTGTTTTTCCCGGTCAGGGCTCACAAACCGTGGGGATGCTGGCGGATATCGCCGCAGAATTCCCCCAGATTCAGGAAACTTTCGCTGAAGCTTCAGAAGTACTGGGTTACGACCTGTGGGAGCTGGTACAAACAGGCCCACAAGAAGAGCTGAATCTAACTGAACGCACTCAGCCAATGTTGTTAACGGCAAGTGTCGCTTTGTGGCGTATTTACCAAGCCCAAGATGGCGCGCAACCCGTATTGCTGGCGGGGCACAGCTTGGGTGAGTGGTCTGCTCTTGTCGCATCGGGCGTTGTTGCGTTTAAAGACGCTGTAAAATTGGTGCAGCAGCGTGGCAAGTTTATGCAGAGTGCTGTACCTGTGGGTGAAGGTGCAATGGCTGCTGTGATTGGTTTAGATGATGCGGCCATCGAAGCAATTTGCGAAGAAACCGGTGCAGAAGCGGTGAACTACAATGCGCCGGGCCAGGTGGTAGTTGCCGGTACAGCCGCTGCGGTTGAGGCTGCCATTGTGAAGCTAAAAGAAGCGGGGGCAAAGCGTGCGATGCCTTTACCGGTAAGTGCGCCGTTCCATACTACCTTGATGCGCCCAGCAGCGGATAACTTGGCTGAGCAGATTAATGCCACAGAATTCAGTGCTCCACAGATTCCTGTGGTACACAATGTTCATGCTCAAATAGAAACTGACCCTGCCCGTATTAAAGAAATCATGATCGAGCAAATCTACAGTCCGGTACGCTGGGTAAGCTGTGTACAGACTATGGTTGAGCAGGGCATAGAAAACTTGGTTGAGTGTGGTCCAGGTAAAGTACTGTGCGGTATGGCAAAGCGTATTCACAAGCCACTGGCTGCGAAAGATACCAATACTATTGATAGTTTTAAGGCTGTTTTAGAAGGTTAATAAATAGCTGTCATCCTGAGCGAAGCGAAGGATCTTTTTAAAAGTTACGCTGCATCAAAAAGATTCTTCCTCCCTTTCGCTCGTCAGAATGACAAATGAAAATTTAAAATTCAGAGGATAAAAAAATGAGTCTAGAAGGAAAAGTTACCCTGGTAACGGGTGCTAGTCGTGGTATTGGTGCTGCTATTGCTGACATTTTGGGGGCGCAAGGTGCAGTTGTTATTGGTACGGCGACCAGTGAAGGTGGAGCAGAAAAAATCGCTGCTCGTTTTGCTGAGAAAGGTATTAAAGGTGCCGGTAAATGCTTGAATGTTACCGACATGGATTCTGTAACGGCATTGATTGCTGATATCAGCAAAGAATTCGGTGCAGTAGAAGTACTGGTAAACAATGCCGGTATTACTAAGGATAACCTGTTGATGCGTATGAAAGACGACGAGTGGTTCGATGTGATCAACACTAACTTGTCTGCGGTATACGGTGTAAGCAAGGCTTGTCTGCGCGGCATGATGAAGGCTCGTTGGGGCCGCATTATCAATATCAGCTCTGTTGTAGGAGCTAGCGGTAACGCGGGTCAAACCAACTATGCGGCGACTAAAGCTGGTGTGGGTGGTTTCTCTCGTTCCTTGGCTCAGGAAGTGGGTTCTCGCGGAATTACCGTTAATACCATCGCGCCAGGTTTTATTGATACCGACATGACCAAAGACCTACCAGAGGATATTAAAGAGAATATGCTCAAAGGTATTTCTGTTGGCCGTCTAGGTCAGCCAGAGGAAATTGCTGCCACTGTTGCCTTCCTTGCCTCTGATGCGGCAGGTTACATTACCGGTGAAACTATCCATGTAAATGGCGGTTTGTACATGGCTTAACTCTTTGTAATTAAAAGAGTTTTTGGTTTTTTGAGGGTTTTTGCGCCCCTTTACGGTTACAATACCGAAAAATAGGGGTACAATGCGCCCTCGCTAGGGGGTGGTTCCGGTAATGACACTAAACCACCGGTACCAACTAATTGATAAATATCTCAGTGGGAGTCAGTGACAGCCATGAGCAACATTGAAGAACGCGTAAAAAAAATCGTTGCAGAGCAACTAGGTGTTAAAGAAGAAGAAGTAACTACAGAGAAGTCTTTTGTAGAAGATCTGGGTGCAGACTCTTTGGACACCGTAGAATTGGTAATGGCTTTGGAAGAGGAATTCGAAACAGAAATTCCTGACGAAGAAGCAGAAAAAATTACCACTGTTCAGTTGGCAATCGACTACGTGAACAACAATCTTGGCTAAGACTTAACTGTCTTTCCTGGATGCACAAGAGCCGGTCTATTGAGAAATAGAGCGGCTTTTGTCATTTTTGGCCCTTTGAAAATATTTTGTCATCCTGAGCGCATGCGAAGGATCTCTCTCAGGCGAGTGGTTTTCTGAAAAGAGATTCTTCCTCCCTGCGGTCGTCAGAATGACAGTGACTGTTATTGATATGAAATCTCCTCAATACTGGCTAAACGGCAATACAACAGACACTATTGCCCTCAACGATCGCTGTGCAAACTACGGCGATGGGTTGTTTGAGACCCTCCGCTGGAATGGCCAATGCTTTCCGTTATTAGATTTACACCAGCAACGTTTGGTCAATGGTTGCGAGCGTCTGCTGATTTCTTATCCGGAAGCGCAGTTACAGGCCGCTTTAAAATGGTTGACTGAGACTTTGCAAAACGAATCTCAAGCGGTTGCAAAAATTACCGTGACTCGGGGCCAGGGCGGTCGTGGTTATAGTATTGAGGGGTTAAGTGAGCCTTCTGTTATTGCGGCAATTTTTCCATTGAACCAGAGAGACGAAAAAGATTACCAGAGTGGGGTCTGTGTACGGCTGTGTGATACCGCCTTGGCTATTCAGCCTCGCACCGCTGGTATTAAGCATTTAAATCGTTTAGAGCAAGTATTGGCTCGTGCGGAGTGGCAGGATCAGAGTATTGCGGAAGGTATCTTGCGAGATACAAATGGCAATGTGGTTGAAGGGGTGAGCCACAATGTATTTTGGTTTGCTAATGGTAAGTTGCATACGCCGGCACTGGATGAGTGCGGTGTTGCCGGTGTGATGCGCCGTTTTGTTTTACAGCGTGCAGAAGAGCAGGGTATTCCAGTGGCTATCGAGCGCTACTCGTTAACGGCTTTAGCATTGGCAGAAGAAGTGTTTCTAACCAACAGTGTCAGTGGTGTTTTGCCTGTGTCTGAAATTAAAGGATTGCAGCGGTATGCTGTGGGTGATATCACCCAGCAACTTCGCCATTCTGTTGAGGAGTTATGGCAGGGATGATTCGTATTTTTATTACCGGGCTCCTTACGCTTTGCGTTGCGATTGCTGCTAGTGGCCTATGGATACAAGGGCAGTGGTCTAAACCGCTCTCTATAGAAGAATCTGAAACGGTGGAAATTCGTAAGGGGCAAACGTTATCCCATGCGGTTTACGCTTTGGCTAAATCTCACCCTGTGGTGCTTCCTCGCTTGTTTTTATTGAAGCAGCGTTTGTTTGGCGATACGTCTATTCATATTGGTGAATATCAACTAGAGCCAGGCAGTAGCCTGAAAGATATTGTGGCAAAACTGAATCGTGGTGATGTGGTTCAATATCGAGTGAGCTTGATTGAAGGCAAGACGTTTTCAGAAGCCTTGGCAAATTTACAAAGTGCACAAAAACTCATTATTCGCTTGCAGGACACACAAGGTAACCCTCTAAAAGGCAATGCCCTATTAAAAGCCTTGAAAGAAAAAGCCGGTATAGCGCTGGATCATCCCGAAGGACTGTTTTTTCCCGATACCTATCAGTACACGGCCGGCATTAGCGATGTGGATATTCTTAAGCAAGCCCATCAGCGTTTAAAAGCTGTGTTGGACGATGAGTGGAAAAATCGCGCCATAGGTGTGCCCTACGAAAATGCTTACGAAGCCTTGATCATGGCTTCCATTGTGGAAAAAGAAACCGGTGTGGCCAGTGAACGGCCGGAAATTGCTGGGGTGTTTGTTCGCCGTCTGCAAAAAAACATGCGCTTGGAAACCGACCCTACAGTGATTTACGGTATGGGAGATAAGTACCAGGGCAATATTAAGCGCCGTCACCTCCGTGAGCCTACCCCTTACAATACCTATGTGATTAAAGGTTTACCGCCAACGCCAATTTCCTTGGTGGGGCGTGAAGCGATTCATGCAGCTTTAAATCCCGCCGATGGCGAAGCGCTATTTTTTGTGGCAAAAGGAGATGGTAGTCATCAGTTTTCCGTGACCCTGGCAGAACACAATGCTGCCGTTGATAAATATCAGCGAAAGAAACGGGCAAAAAATTACCGTTCAGCACCGCCCGCAAAGAAATGAGAAGAGAAATAAGAAAAAAATGAATTTGGATATAGCATGAACAGTAAAGCCGGAAAATTTCTGACCATTGAAGGCATCGAGGGTGTTGGTAAGTCCACCAATATCGCTTTTATCGAGCAATACCTTTCAGAGAAAAAGATCGAATTGGTGTTAACTCGTGAGCCGGGTGGCACTCCTATGGCAGAAGAAATTCGTGAGCTATTTCTTGCTAAGCGCGGTGAACAAGTGGCTGATATGACAGAGTTGCTTTTGGTTTTTGCTGCTCGCTCACAGCATCTATCTGGGAAAATTGAACCCGCCTTGCAACAAGGTCAGTGGGTTTTATGTGATCGCTTTACCGATGCCACTTTTGCCTATCAAGGCGGCGGGCGAGGCTTGGATAAGATGCTTATCGAAAACTTAGAAAACCTCGTTCAGGGAGAACGACGCCCGGATTTAACCTTGATACTCGATGTGTCTGTTGAAATCGGTTTGGAGCGCGCACGCAATCGCGGAGAAATGGATCGTATGGAATCGGAGGAAGTGGAGTTCTTTGAGCGCGTACGTCAATCCTACTTGGACCGCGCGGCACAATATCCCGAGCGTTATGCAGTGATTGATGCTTCGCAAACTTTGGAAAATGTGCAAGCGGATATTGCTAAAGCCTTGGATGTTCGCCTGTGAGTGACTCAAAAATTATGCAGGACTTGGCAGTTGTCAGAGAAAGCGTTGAGCATTGGTTAGACAATATTGTTATTGGTTTAAATCTCTGCCCTTTTGCAAAAAAGCCACGTGTTCGTAATCAAATCAAAATTGCGGTATGTGAGTCTGAATCCTACGAAGGACTGCTAGCTTTTCTACAGCAAGAATTAGAAACCCTTGTAGATACACCACTGGATGAGTTGGAAACCACAGTAATCGCTAGCCCTAATCTTTTGATAGATTTTTTTGAATACAATCAGTTTTTGGATGTGGCCGAAGGACTGGTGTTTGATAAAGGCTTAGAAGGTGTAATCCAAATTGCCAGTTTCCATCCGGATTATCAGTTTGCCGATACGGACGCCGATGATTTATCCAATTACACCAATCGTGCCCCTTATCCATTATTTCACCTTATTCGTGAAGACAGTCTCGAGCAGGCCATTGCCAGCTATAAAGACAGTGATCTAATTCCTGATATCAATATTGAGAAAATGAATAGCCTGCAGGAAGAAGAAAGAAAGAAGTTATTTTATTATTTATATGAGCAATCAGTGTCATCCTGAGGAGGAACGACGAAGGATCTTTTTGAGCTCATCTCCGAAGGTGAAGAGATCGTGAGCTGCGCTGCTCTAACGAGTCGCTTGTGCTAAGGGTGGCAGGCTGTGGGGCGTATTCACTCCCCATCTTTCATCTCTCGTTTCAAAATTCTGCTTCAACCAAAAATTCCACGGCCTCACCCGTAGCCGGATGCTGTAACGCCAACCACTCCGCATGGAGTAACAATCTCTCACTTTTTGCCAATACATCTTTAGGCGCATAAAACTCATCCCCCAACAGCGGGTGGCCTAAATCCAACATATGTACCCTTAATTGGTGAGAACGCCCGGTAATAGGGTGCAGTGCTACGCGGGTTGTGTTGGCTTCTTTATCTCTGTTTAGAACTTGATAGCGTGTTTGGGAAGGCTTGCCGTTTTCAAAGCACACAATCTGAAGAGGGCGGTTGGGCCAATCGCAAATCAAGGGTTTATCGATTAAGCCTTCGTCGTTTTCCAGTAAGCCTTCAGCAACAGCTACATAGCGTTTTTTTACCGTACGAGCAGCAAATTGTCGTTGCAGGTTTACTTGGTTTACATAGCCCAAGCCAAAAATAATAAGGCCGGAGGTGGCGCGGTCTAGCCGGTGAACTAGCCGAGCGTTGGGGTTGTAGTCCACTGCTCGGGTTTCCAAGCAATCGCTTTCAGTTTTACCGGGCACACTGAGTAGGTTGGGGGGCTTGTTGATCACTAGAATGTGATCGTCTTCGTAAACAATATCCATGGGCCAATTCTACTGGTTTTCAGGTAATATGACGCCTGTTAAATCGGAGAATGCAGTGAAGAGCGAACTACACCCTTGGCACAAGCCCCTGTGGAAGCGTTTTGGTCAAATGCTTACAGAAGACCGTCTGCCCCATGCAGTAATGCTTACCGGCAGTGGTGGTATCGGTAAAGGCCATCTGGCTCAGGCATTGGCTGAGCGAGTACTGTGCCAGGCGGGGCCGGATCAACAGCCCTGTGGTCAGTGTCGTAGCTGTCAAATGTTTGCCGCGGGTTCTCACCCCGATTTAATGCAGGTACAGCCGGAAGAAAAAAGCCAATTTATCAAGATTGATCAGGTCCGGGAGCTAGGTGGATTCCTTGCCAATAAAGCCCATGTGGATGAGGGCTATAAGGTAGTGATTCTTAAGCCTGCTGAAGGCATGAATGTGAATGCCGCCAATGCTCTGTTGAAGAACTTGGAAGAGCCTGCTGGACGGACTCTGATGATCTTAGTTAGTCATCAGTCTAGTGGTGTCATGGCCACAATTCGCAGTCGTTGTCAGTTGCTGGTGTGCCATAAGCCTGATCACGATGAAGGCTTGGAGTGGCTGTCAGCCCGTTTGGATTCCAAGGAGCGGGCCGAAGAGTTATTAGCCTTGTCTGGTGGTGCCCCCTTGTCTGCGTTAGCACTGCTTAGTGACGATGGTTTAGAGCAAAGACGGGTGCTGTTAGAAGATTTGGCCGGCCTCTTGGAAGGGCGAGTGTCCCCCTTGGCTGTTGCTGCCCGTTGGCAGTCTTATGAGATTCCTCAGATTATCGACTGTCTTCTCAAGTGGTTGCCCATGTGGAGTCGAGGGTTAGCAACAGAAGAATCTATTCAGCAGAACCTGCAGGGTGTGATGGACTGGCTAAGAGTGGATCAATTACAGCCTCTATTACGCTTTTATCAGCGCTTACAGGATACCAAGCGCCAACTTCAGAGTGGTTCTAATCCAAACAAGCAATTATTGTTGGAGACCCTATTAATGCAGTGGGTTTCTTTGCGTGCTTGATCATGCCCACAGAGTCGTGCCTTATCCTTTCTTATTTTCTGGACAGATTCGCTTAGATCCATTACTTTGAGGGTATTCTTCGATATTTCATCCGCGTTATATGAGGGTTATGTGAATGCTAGATGAAATAGTAAGGCAAAGAGATAAGGCAAGATTATGAAAGGTTTAGGCGGTCGCAACGGGATTTTATCCCTGACCATTAAAGATAAAGCGGTGCTTTACGCAGCCTTTATGCCCTTTGTAAAAAATGGCGGTTTGTTTATTCCCACCAATAAGACGTACAACCTGGGCGACGAAGTGTTTATGTTGCTCAACCTAATGGATGAGCCAGAAAAAATCCCCATCGCTGGAAAGGTGGTATGGGCAACACCTCGTGGTGCGCAAGGTAACCGAGCCGCAGGTATCGGCGTGCAGTTCTCTGATCAAGACGATACGGCACGAAATAAAATCGAAACCTATCTTGCCGGCTCTTTAGAGTCGGATCGCCCGACCCATACCATGTAAGCGTCGATGCAAGTGTTCATAAAAGGCCGAGTATAATGCTCGGCCTTTGTCGTTTTAGGGTACAATTCTTTCCCATTAAAGTCAGTGAATGAAAGACGTTTGGAGAAGTAAGTGTTAGTAGACTCGCACTGTCATTTGGATCGATTGAATCTGGAAAAATGTGGTGGCTCCGTGGAAGCCGCTCTGGCCCACGCCCGTGAACGAGGTGTTGAGCGTTTTCTCTGTATTTCCATTAGCTTTGAAAATGTGGCCGATGTTGTTGGTTATGCGGAGCAATACGATGATGTTTACGCTTCCGTGGGGGTGCATCCCTGTGATGTCAGTGCTGATGTTCCCAGGGAGGAAAAACTGTTGCAATTAGCTGATCACCCCAGGGTAGTGGGAATTGGTGAAACCGGATTGGATTACTACTACAGCCAAGAACTTAAAGGGCAACAGCAGGAAAGTTTTCACAATCACCTAAAAGTAGCGGCGAAAACTAAGAAGCCTGTAATTGTACATACTCGCGATGCTAAGGAAGATACCTTGAGTATTATTCGAGAGTCTTCCGACCCTGAGGTGGGTGGTGTGCTCCACTGTTTTACTGAAGATTGGGACATGGCTAGTCGCGCACTGGATATGAATTTTTATATTTCACTGTCGGGGATTGTGACCTTTAAAAATGCAGAGCAACTTCGTGACGTTGCTAAAAAAGTCCCTCTCGATAGATTGCTCGTTGAAACCGACAGCCCCTATTTAGCCCCTGTTCCCTATCGCGGTAAGCCGAATCAACCTGCGTGGGTCAGAGAAGTGGCAGAATATATTGCGGAACATCGCGGAATGTCTTACGAAGCGCTTGCAGAGCAGACGACGGAGAATTTCTTTCGCTTGTTTAATCAGGCTTCTTAGTGTTCTTTAGGTAGTGATTGTTAGAGCCTCAAAATGGAGAATTTGAATTTTCTATTAGAGGCTTAAATCTTGGTAGTTGTTGCTTAGCTTGCAGAGGCTTTTTCAAAAGGGTTTTGTTCACTTTTGTACCAATCAGCTTCCTTAAAATCAGGATGGCTTGGACAATTTACCTGTTGCCATAAACTTTCAATTAATGATGACTGGTCATCCCATTGGCCCATTAGAATCCAATCCACAATGGCTTTGGCAACATCCGGATAAATGACTTGTTTTCCCTTACTGGTATACAGCCAGTTTTCGATAGATTGATGATTGAGCTGATTCATTACATTCCCAAGCCCGAGTATTTCTAGGGCTAAGGCATTGGAATACTGTTCCATCTGGCCCTTTAGGGGTTTTGCCAAGATCTTTTTGCCCAGTAGAATTGCTTCGCTGATCAGTTCGAAACCTGAGTTGCAGATGACACCAGAGCTATCTGCTAAATCTTTTTGGAAGCCTTCTCGTGACAGCGGGCGGATATGAATATTGCCATCGTCCAAAGGTTCTGTGACGGTGGTGTAGTAATAGAACTCGTAGTCTTTGAAAGGCTTGAGAAGCTCAACGACCTCCTCTCGAGATTCAAATCCCAGATACACAAGAATTTTATTAGGTACTATTTTATTTGGAGCTGCGGCTGTTCCATGGCCGTACACTTCCGCAATGGGTGGAAGTATTGGTTGGTCGAAGTGATGCCAATGAAGCCCCAGTCCTATAGTTACAGGCGCGAATTTTTTGAGTACTTGTTTGGCAAAGAAGGTATCGCCAACCATTGGAATGTCATGATGAAACGCGTATTGGTGGCCAACCCCAATGCAGGTTTTACCGGCTTTTTTAGCTGCCCAGGCAACGATAGGTTCAAAGTCGGTGATGACCAAATCGTATTCACTGACATCGAGGGTACGACAGTCGCTAATGAGTTTGAAAATGTTATTGTGAATCGCGGTTTCTATCAGTTGTACTCGGCCGCGATTTGTTACAAAAGTGAGCCCTGGGCGAACCCAGTAATCACCGAAGGGTTCCATGTCGAAGAGGTCTTCTTTTTTTCTGCCAGAGAATAAGTACTGAACGTCGCATCCTGCTTTTTTTAAGTATGGCGCTATGGCCCGCGCTCTTGTGATATGGCCATTGCCTGTTGCTTGCACGCCGTAAAGTATTTTCATCCAAACAGTCTCAATACGTAATAAATAACCGAATAACCCAAGCCGGCTCCAACTAAAACATCGGTGGGGAAATGAACCCCTAAGAAGACCCGAGAAATACCGACGAGACTTGCCCAAAGGTATAGAATCGGTGCAAGGCTGGGGTAGAAGTGGCTGGCGAGGCCAGCCATAACAAAAGCTGCAGCCGTGTGCCCGGAGGGGAAACTGAATTGATCAGAAGGCCTCACAAAGCTGTGGAAGTTTTGTAGGGCAGCTTCGGGGCGGTTGCGTTTTAAGGTATTTTTCAACACCAGATAAGTGCTGCGCTCAATAGCAAAAGCGATGAGCCCTAGTTGGGTGAAGAACCAGCCATTCTGGGAGTCTACAAGCGGCAGCAGTAGGGCGAGTACAATATATAGCTGCCCATCTCCCGTTTTTGAAAACCCGTAACTTAATTGGGTGGCAATAGACTGGAAGCGACAGCGCATGCACCACTGAAAAGTAAGGATGTCGTACTGATGGATACTATTGAGGAGTTTCACGGTTGATATCTCCACGCTTTCTTTGAATTCCAGTCACACTAAAAGCGTAATATGACAAGCCTTTTAAGTTTGCATGACAGTTTCTGTCATATTTGTAAGGCTAAGAGTCGCGCTCATGAGAAAGTGCTGTGTTACTATCTTTGCCCAACCAAACCACAGGCAAAATAGACGATACACGAGGGTTACTATGCGCGAGCAGTTAAAGAATATGCTGGAACTACAGGACGGTATGAATACAAAAGTCCATGCCCAGTGGCGAGAGCAGGGCTTTGAGTGGTATCGCGCAATCTGGGTTGAGTGTGCAGAGCTGATGGATCACTACGGCTGGAAATGGTGGAAACATCAAAAGCCAGATTTGGAGCAGTCTCGCTTGGAGCTAATCGATATTTGGCACTTTGGCTTGTCGGATTTACTGATGAAAAGCAGTGATATGGATTCCCTGGCTGCGGAGTTGGAGCAAGCCATTGAAGCTGGTTCTGTCGATGAGGTGGATTTCCGCCAGCAGTTGGAAATTTTCACTGCCGACACCCTGAACAAAAAGGGTTTTGTCACAGGCTCTTTTTTGCCTTTGTTAGCTGCCGTGGATATGACTTTTGATGACCTCTATCGTGGCTACGTGGGTAAGAATGTATTGAATTTCTTCAGGCAGGATCACGGCTATCAAGACGGTACCTACCATAAGCAGTGGCAGGGCAAAGAGGATAATGAGCACCTGGTAGAAGTGGTGGCTCAAATGGACTCCAGTTGTCCTAGTTTTCAGGCTGATTTATATAGCGCCTTAAAGCAGCGCTACCCCTCTTAATCTCCATATGCAGTAAACAGGCAGTGCTTGTTGCTTTCATTCTCGGGCCTGCTTAGATAACCCTATTTTCAATAGGTTTTTAGTCGGTATATAGGCCTTTTGGGCGCAAAAATGCCCCATAGTGGGGCTATTTCTCTAATAACAAAGAGAAATAGTGAAAACGGTGAAATTTTCTGCGGTTTCACTATAATGCACCCCGTTTTTCTAAATCCCAGGCGTGAATGATTCGTTGTTCCACCTGATCTTACAGTAGAAACCTCAGGAGAATACCCCGTGAAAGCACCCGTACGCGTTGCTGTAACCGGCGCTGCCGGCCAAATTAGCTACTCTTTGTTGTTCCGTATCGCCGCTGGCGAAATGTTGGGCAAAGACCAGCCTGTTATTTTGCAAATGCTGGAAATCACCCCTGCTCTGAACGCCCTAAAAGGTGTAGCCATGGAGCTGGACGACTGTGCTTTCCCACTGTTGGCCGGTATGGTTTGCTCTGATGACGCAAATGTTGCCTTTAAAGATGCAGACTACGCATTGTTGGTTGGTGCACGTCCTCGTGGACCTGGCATGGAGCGTAAAGACTTACTGGAAGCCAACGCGGCGATTTTCTCTGCTCAAGGTAAAGCGTTGAATGACAATGCTTCTCGCGATGTTAAAGTTCTGGTTGTTGGTAACCCTGCTAACACAAATGCTCTGATTGCTCAGCGCAATGCACCAGACCTAAACCCACGCAACTTCACTGCAATGACTCGTCTGGACCATAACCGAGCTTTGACGCAGCTGGCTCAGAAGACTAGCTCTTCTATCAATGACATCATCAAGATGACTATCTGGGGTAACCACTCTGCGACTCAGTACCCAGACATTCACCAAGCTCTGGTTAACAACGAGTCTGCTATTGAGAAGATCGATCAAGACTGGTATGAAAATGACTTCATCCCAGTGGTTCAGCAACGTGGTGCAGCGATTATTGAAGCGCGTGGCGCATCTTCTGCGGCTTCTGCTGCAAACGCTGCTATCTTCCACATGCGTGACTGGGCTCTGGGTACTCCAGAAGGCGACTGGACGTCTATGGGTGTATACAGCGACGGTAGCTATGGCATTGAAGAAGGCCTGATTTACTCTTTCCCTGTTGTTTGTAAAAACGGCGATTGGGAAATCGTTCAGGGCGTAGAAATCAACGATTTCTCTCGTGAGAAAATGTCTGCCACCGAAACTGAGTTGAAAGAAGAGCGTGATGGTGTTGCACACTTGTTGCCATAATCCATTGCTTTTGTTTTCGGCTTGAAAAAACGCACCCTCGGGTGCGTTTTTTTGTTTGGTTTTTTAACTTTTTGAGTCAAAAAACTGCCGGCGTGGTGGTCCAAAAAAAATATTGCTAGTATTGCCCGAAATCACCTATCGATTAGAAGAACAATAGAAATATAAAAGCAGGAATGCCCATGGCCCATCCAAAAATTGGTAATCTCGCTCCAGCCTTTACGCTATTAGATCAAAATGGTGAAAAGGTTAGTCTTAAAGACTTTCGTGATAAAAGTAATGTGGTTTTGTATTTTTACCCAAAAGCTATGACACCAGGATGTACTGTCCAGGCTTGTGGTATTAGAGACTCAAAATCTGACTTTAAGAAATTAAACACCGTGGTTTTAGGGGTAAGTCCTGACGCCTCTGAGCGCCTTGCCCGCTTCGAGGATAAGCAGGAGCTAAATTTCACTCTGTTGTCCGATGAAGATCATGCAATTACTGAAAAGTATGGTTGCTGGGCTTTGAAGAAATTTATGGGCAAGGAGTTTATGGGTGTTGTAAGGACGACTTTTGTTATCGGTAAAGATGGGCGCCTTAAGCACATTATGGATAAATTCAAAACGAAAACACACCATGATGATGTGTTGGAATGGCTTAAAGGAAATCGTTGAGGCGCTAAAATTTTTTAATCTAAAAGTGTAAAAAAACAGGGTAAAAAGTTTTATCCAAATGCACTGGCGTCCAAGCTACATTGTTTTGGAATAGTCATTTTGAAAACAATTTACTCGAATCTGTGAGTTAGTTAATAAAACACTGTTCAAGCACTGGTAATTCAGTTGTTAAACGTTATAAATCACTTTAAGACTGAGTGTTAACTCGACTATTTTTTTTAGGCGAGTTATCGAAGCTGGTAGTTAACCAAAGCTAGTAGTTAACCAAAGCTAGTAGTTAACCAGAGAATATAGGCTGAAATTAAATTTTGGGTCGCATGGGCGATCACTAGATACACGGGAGGTAAAGTGACAGAGTTGGCCACACACCATACAGAGCCGCGTCGAGAAGGTCGTACAGCATTATCCCTGGACGACTATGATTTATCTCAGCCTCAAGATCGATTAATGTGTCTTCATCGCCTACTCACGGCGAACCTTCCTTTTACTGAGCAATCCTCGTCCTATCTTGACTTGGGATTGAGAATGTTTGGTATGCAGTCCGGCTATATCGCTTGTATTGAGCGTGGAAATTGTAGAGTTGTCAGTAACTTAGGAGATAGCCGTCTAAAACCAGGGGATAGTATCCCTCTCTCTGCACAGCCTTGGTTCAAGTTTTTGCAGGAAAAGGGGGCATTTGGCGTGTCAAACACCCCTGGAGCTGCTATTATCTTCAATGACCCTGCCCTCAATAGGGGCGTTCCTGGTGCTTATATTGGGGGCCCGGTGGTTGTGGCAGGGGAGCTATATGGGGTTTGGGTATGTTACTCAGAGTCCACCAAATCGGTCCCATTCAGTGAACAGGACATAGAAACTGCTTTTATGACGGCAGAAGGAGTCGCCAAAATGGTCGAGCTACAACGCGCTTATCAGGTCCGTACACCCGCCACAGAAGGCTTTGCTACAGAAGGCATTAAGTCTCTTGATGAATATCGAGGGGATGCTGCTTTACCAGTAGTTTACGGTGTTGCAGGACGTGTGGTTGAAAAACTACTTGCACGCATTGGCTCTCAGCCAATGGGTATTGAGCGCATTGCTGAAGATCTCAGCATGTCAAAACGTACACTTCAGCGTCGTTTGCAACAGCAGGACCTTAATTTCGCACAATTGCGTGATCAGGTTCGTTTTCACTATGCAATCGGCTACTTGCTGGAACAGCACTCCAGTGTTGATAACATCTCAACCCTACTAGATTTTTCTGATCGCACCAGCTTTACCAATGCCTTTAAGCGCTGGACGGGGCTTTCTCCTAGTGCTTTTCGTAAGTTATTCCGAGACTACGTTTAAACTGAGTCATTGCCTCCTGGCGTAGGCTGGGGATCTTGATAAGGCAAAAAATATTTGGCACCCAGCATCAGATTTTTACTGGCTGGGTGTTTTCTTGTGTCTGCAAAACCGCTAGAGTACGAGGCCTTCGAAAAGGCCCTGGCTACTGGAAGCATACTGGTTATTCAGACATCACCTTACCCGGCCCGAGCTTTTATTTGTATATTATGATTTTCTGAAGTCAACTAGAGGTTGTTCATGTCATTTTTTATCCCTGCTGCCTACGCTCAGGCAGCGCCTGCTGGAGAAGCTAGTCCTATCCCAACTCTGATCATGTTCGGTGTTCTGTTCTTGATCATGTACTTTATGATGATCCGCCCTCAGCGTAAGCGCCAGAAAGAACATCAAAATTTGATGGGCGACCTGAAGAAAGGGGATGAGGTTGTAACCAGCTCCGGTATCCTAGGTAAGGTTGTTAAGGTGAATGAGAATTACATGACCTTATCCGTCAATGGTGGTACTGAGCTGACCTTCCAAAAGTTCGCGATTCATGCGGTATTACCGAAAGGCACGATGAAATCGTTAGATTAATGGTTTGATGTTTTTCAATGTAGCTACTGTGAGGTGGTTTCATTCCCAAAAGGGTTTTGCTTCAATAGGCAAAACCCTTTTTTGTTATTAACTGTATATTTTCAAAGCGAAGGATCTGGCTTGTGACCATTAGCTTCCCTCAGCGTTTATCTCTAGCTCAGCTACCCACACCTTTTACCAAGCTTTCTCGAATATCCGATAAATACGGTGTGAATATTTGGATAAAGCGTGATGACTTAACCGGGTGCGCCCTGTCGGGGAATAAAATTCGTAAACTAGAGTTCACCTTGGCTAAAGCCCGGGCAGAGGGTTGCGACGCACTTATTACCTGCGGCGGGCTTCAATCTAATCATTGTCGAGCAACAGCGCTGTTAGGGGCTCAATTGGGTATGGAAGTGCATTTGGTTTTGAGGGGTGAGCAGGATCTCAGCCAAGCGAAGGACGGGAATCTTTTATTGGACGAACTGGCCGGTGCTCATATTCACTGTTTTCCGGTAAAAGAGTTTGCGGCAAAGCTTGAAGAACTTTTACAGCAGCAGGCGAGGCAGCTTGTGGCTGAAGGGAAAAAGCCCTGGATTATTCCCACGGGTGCCAGTGATGGTTTGGGGGTGTGGGGATATTTACATGCCTGCCGTGAGTTGAAAGCCGATTTTGAAAAAGAAAACATTCAGCCTCAAGCGATCGTTTGTGCAACAGGTTCCGGTGGTACCCAGGCAGGGTTAACATTGGGCAATTACTTGTTCGATTTAAACACTCAAGTGGTGGGAATGGCGGTTTGTGATAACGAAGCCTGGTTCCAAAATAAAGTACGGGAAGATATTCAGCAGTGGCAAGGGAAAGGTGGTGTGACTGTTGATGCGGACCAGATGGGTATTACTGTTAATGATCAATATATCGGCCCCGGTTATGGCAAAGCTGGAGCTGAGGTTTTTGACTGTATTAAAGAGGTTGCAAGCTTGGAAGGGGTTATTTTGGACCCGGTTTATACAGCGAAGGCTTTCTACGGCATGTTACAAGAAATAAAAAAGGGTACATGGATTCCAGGGGACGATATCGTCTTTATTCATACCGGTGGTATTTTTGGCCTGTTCCCGCAACGGGATTTTGTATAATCCTTTCTCATAAAAATGAATAAAAGAGTTTAGCTATGAGCGCAGTTGAAATATTAGAAGCCATTAATGGTTTTGTATGGGGTAAAACCATGTTGGTTCTTATTTTGGGAACCGGTATTTATCTAATGGTGCGTTTGTACGGAATGCCTTTACGAAAAATACCCTACGGGCTTTATCAATTAATACGAGGTCGCAAGTCTGAGGGAGAGGGGGATGTTACGCCTTTTAATGCCTTGATGACTTCTCTTTCAGCAACGGTAGGGACGGGGAATATCGCGGGTGTGGCTACGGCGATTGGTATCGGCGGTCCGGGAGCTTTGTTCTGGATGTGGTGTACTGCCTTAGTGGGGATGGCTACCAAGTATGCCGAGGGCGTATTAGCAGTTCATTATCGTGAAACCGATGAGCGTGGTAAGCGTGTGGGCGGCCCCATGTACTACATCAAAAATGGCTTGGGGAAAAAATGGGGCTGGCTGGCTATTGCCTTTGCGTTTTTTGGCACCGTCGCAGGTTTTGGTATTGGTAATACGGTACAGTCCAACTCAGTGGCTGATGTCATGCAAAGTAGCTTCGGCGTCGATGAAAAAATCACCGGTGCTGTTTTAATGATCTTTGTGGGCGTGGTGCTCATTGGTGGTGTTCAGTGGATTAGCCAGGTGGCGGGTAAGTTAGTACCTTTTATGGGGGCACTTTATTTGGTTGCTGGAGGCGCGGTTATTTTAGTCAACATTGATGCGATCCCTGCTGCATTTGGGTTGATTATTGATAGTGCTTTCACGCCGGTCTCTGCCGCCGGAGGTTTTGCTGGAGCGACCGTAATGCTGGCGATTCGTATGGGGGTTGCGCGGGGTATTTTTTCTAACGAAGCGGGTTTGGGTAGTGCGCCCATTGCTCATGCTGCTGCGGAAACAGATAGCCCTGTGCGTCAGGGGACTGTGGCTATGTTGGGTACCTTTATCGACACCATTATTCTTTGTTCTATTACGGGCTTAGCGATTGTCAGTACGGGAGTGTGGATGGGCGAAGCACAGGGGGCGGCCATGTCCTCTGCAGCCTTTGCCAGTGTTTTACCTCATGGCGATAAAGTAGTTTCAGTATGTTTAGCGCTCTTTGCATTCACCACAATTTTAGGCTGGAGCTATTACGGCGAGCGTTGTGCTCAGTATTTGTTTGGAACAAAAATTATTATTCCATTCCGTGTGTGTTGGGTCGCTGCTGTATTTATCGGTGCATTCTTAGAGCTAGATACGGTGTGGTTGTTGGCTGACACGCTTAACGCCATGATGGCAATCCCGAACCTTATCGCTCTGTGGTTGCTATGCCCTGTAGTGGTTATGCTGACTAAGCTTTATTTTTCGGCGGCTAATGACTCTCGAGGTCGAGAAGAAAAAACGGATGTTGAAATAGGGCAGTGATATTGCTTATGAAATATGATGGCCAAAATTAAATATATTGCGATTGCTTTATGTTTCTTTTTTGGGTTTCTTTATTTGTCGCAAATTTGGCTGGCTAATGAGACGTCGAAATGTGAATTGAAATGTTCAGCTCAAGGAATGATTTATGTTTATGAGGCTCCAAGGATTGGCTCGGGCCCTGGAGCCAAGGGATATAGTGTAAACCCAAGTAAACCTGGTCAATGCTTGTGTGTTGAAATTGAGAAAATTAATCAATAAACCGATCAAGCACCGCCATCACTTGGCGGTAATAGGCCGTACCAAATAGGTTTAAATGGTTGAGTAAGTGATAGAGGTTGTAAAGCGGTATCCGTTTTTCCCAATCTGGTTCTAGCTCGCCGGCTTCTTCGTAGGCGTTGTAAAAATGTGGGCTAAAACCGCCAAACAGTTTTGTCATGGCGAGGTCGGCTTCTGCCCAGCCACGATACACGGCAGGGTCTACCAGCATAGGTTCGTCGTTATCACAGCACACCACGTTCCCGGCCCATAAATCACCGTGAATTAAGCTCGCGGGTTGTTTGGGTATGAGGCTGGGTAAGTTAAAACCCAGCTGCTCAATACGATCTACTTCACGGGTGCTGAGGAAGCCTTTTTGTCTAGCGAGAAGCGCCTGGTAGTTCAGTCGGTATTCCGCAAAAAAAAAGTAGCCGTCTTCGCAGGCATCATTTTTTTGTGGAGTCTCGCCGCAGTAATTATCCACAGGAAAGCCAAAACGCGGACCGTGTTTGCTGTGCATACATGCCAATTGTTGGCCGAGTTTTTCCCAAAAGTTGGTATTTACCTGTTTTACGGCAACGAATTCCATGAGCAAGTAATCAATTCCAATGCTCAGCACTTCAGGAACACGAATACAGTGGGTATTGGCAATAGTTTTAAGGCCTTCAGCTTCGGCTTGGAAAAAACCTTTCGGTGGTGACGCGTGAGTTTTAACAAACAGGTGATCATTACTGTGAGTGGTAATATGATAGCTATTACAGATGTTACCGCCGCGAATAGGGCTACAAGTTCGAATACCACTGGGGAAGTGATCATCGATCCATTGGCGGGCGCTGATGGGTAACATTTAGTCAGAGGTTCCTGTAATACTGCCAGTGATAATGAGTGGCGCGGATTATAGCCAATACTGACGCTAAATCCGAGAATGATATTAATAGGTAAAATTACTATGCATAAAGAGTTCGATGGAAAGCTCGTGATAGCCATTTCTTCCCGTGCGCTTTTTAATCTAGATGACAGTCATGAGGTTTTTGAAAAGGAAGGCCTTGAGGCCTATGCGAAATATCAAATTGATCACGAGAATGATGTGCTCACACCAGGGGATGCGTTTCCTTTAGTGAAAAAGTTATTAGCGCTCAATGAGCAGCTGGGTGAAGCGAAAGTTGAAGTGGTCCTCCTTTCTCGAAACAGTGCGGATACAGGGCTTCGCGTTTTTAACTCTATTGAGCACTACAATTTAAATGTTACCCGAGCGGCATTTTGTAATGGTGAGAGCCCTTATCGCTATATTGGTGCCTTTGGTTGCCATCTGTTTTTGTCGACTCATGATTCCGATGTTCGCCAGGCGCTTTCTCAAGGGGTTGCTGCGGCGAATTTGATTCCTGCCAATCGAGATTGGGACGAAGGGGATAACCAGCTGCGCTTTGCTTTTGATGGAGATGCTGTGCTGTTTTCTGATGATGCGGAGCGTATTTACAAACAGCAGGGGTTGGAGGCCTTTACAGCAAGTGAAAAAGCGTCGGCTAAAACTCCACTGCCAGTTGGGCCTTTTAAACCTTTTCTGGATGCTCTACAGCAGCTCCAAAGTGTTTTTCCTGGGGATGATTGCCCAATTCGCACGGCACTGGTTACGGCGCGTTCTGCGCCTACTCACGAACGGGTGATCCGTACGTTAAGAGCTTGGAATATCCGTTTGGATGAGTCCCTGTTTTTAGGTGGATTAAGTAAGGGTGAATTTCTGCGAGCTTACGGGGCTGACGTGTTCTTCGATGATCAGCCTATTCATTGTAAATCAGCAGTTGAGCATGTACCCACAGGTCATGTGCCCCATGGGGTAGCGAACGAGTCTCAAAAGTAAGGACGTTCTGCCACTTATCTGAAACCGCTCTAGAAACAGGCGAATTCTGGGTTCACTGCTATGCTTATGAGAATAGCAGTTTGGGCAAAGTTGTAGCCCTGGAGAGTAGAGCCATAGAAACCATCATATTTGCTACTGACTTAGGTATGTTTCATAACCAGACGCTGTCTCACGCCATTGAGCTGGCGCACAGCTGCGATGGTAAAGTGGTTGTGATACATGCGGTTGAACCCTTTGGGGTGTTAGCTAATGCCATGGTGACGAGTTATCTCAGTGATGCATCTCGTAAAGATATGAGTGAAAAGGGCGTTGAGCGGGTGCTGCGCAACGTTAAGAACCATATTGTTGACTCTCTGGCGGATGACTATATCGATGGCGGGACCGGGAAGCTGGACTGTATCGTTGATGTGCGGGTAAAGGTAGGTAAGCCTGCAGAGGTTATTCTTGACGAAGCCAATAATGAGAATGCCAGTGTCATTGTGATGGGTAGCCACGGTACGGATTCTTTGGAATCCAGTGTGTTGGGTACCGTTACTCAAAAAGTCTTACAAATGGCGAAAATGCCAGTGTTTATGGTTCCGCTAATGAACCCAGCGAGGCGATCACAGCCCAATGCGAATCGCCAAATGAAGCTTTGGTAAAGCGCAGTGGTGGCGCTATTTCAGGGATGATTTAGAACAGTGAAAACTTAATTCCCAGTCCTAACAAAATGGTCGCTAGCAGTGGCTGCAAGATAGAGTTAGGAATCCGCGTAGACAGTTGGCTGCCAAGGTGTACAGCAGGTAGAGAGCCAATTAGAAGCCCCGCCAACAGCTTGAAATCCACATTCCCCAATATTAACCAATGACTCATGCCAGCGATAAGGGTGAGGGGCACTGCGTGGGCGATATCAGTGCCTACGACTTTCAAGGCTTTTAGTTTCGGGTAGAGCACCATCAGTAGGGCCGCACAGAAGGCTCCCGCACCAACAGAGGATAAGGTTACGAATACCCCCAGAAACACACCTGATATCACCGTAATAGGGGTGGCGTGGGCTTGAATAAAAGTACCGATGGGGCCTGGGGCGTGTTGTGCATCATCACGGAGCCTGCGGCGGAATAGCAATACCAAAGCTGTGAGGATCAGCATGATTCCGAGGCTGGTGGTTAAGATGGAGCTATAGTCTCTTTCTCCGTCGAAAACCGTTTGTAATAGGTAAGCAGTCAGGAACGATGCTGGAATACTGCCGGCTCCTAGTAAACAGGCCAGGCGCCAATTCACATTGCCCAAGCGGGCATGAGAAATAGAGCCGCCTGCTTTAGTAAAAGCAGCGTAGAGTAGGTCTGTGCCAATGGCCACGCGGTAATCGATCCCCATTAGGATCAAAAGAGGGGTCATCAAGGAACCGCCACCGACACCTGTGACACCGACGAGTAAACCCACCAGTGCACCAGAGGCGATATATACAAGGATGTCCAAGTAGACGAATCTCCCTTATGCGCTATAGTTGTATTACTTTTATGGTTTTTATTTAATCAAACCGTGTGCTGCGTCAACAATCGGACACGGATCGAAAGATTCTTTTGAGTTTGGGTGGCAAAACTACCGGTTACATTCTATTCTGAGAAAGAATACTTTCTTATATTCTTATAACAATTAAAGTACTTGGAGAGCTTCAATGAAGCTGCAACAGCTACGCTATATTTGGGAAGTCGCCCACCACGATCTTAATGTATCAGCCACTGCGCAGAGTCTTTACACCTCTCAACCGGGTATCAGTAAGCAAATTCGCTTACTGGAAGACGAGTTGGGTGTGGAAGTCTTCTCACGCAGCGGTAAGCACCTGACGCGAATTACACCTGCAGGTGAGCGTATTTTAGCGACCTCTGGCGAAATTCTCCGCAAGGTGGATAGTATCAAGCAGGTGGCACAGGAATTTTGTGATGAGCGCCGTGGTACCTTGTCTATAGCCACTACGCATACTCAGGCGCGTTATTCGTTACCGCCTGTAATTCAAGATTTTATTAAAGAATACCCAGATGTCTCTCTGAATATGCATCAGGGTACGCCCATGCAGATTGCAGAAATGGCAGCAGATGGCACTGTGGATTTTGCTATTGCCACAGAAGCTTTAGATTTGTTTTCTGATTTAGTGATGATGCCTTGCTATCGTTGGAATCGTTCCATCGTTGTGCCTAAGGATCACCCCTTGTGTCAGCTTTCCGAAGTCACACTGGAAGATGTGGCCGATTTCCCCATTGTGACCTACGTGTTTGGTTTTACTGGCCGTTCCAAGTTGGATGAAGCTTTCATGGAGAAGGGCTTGGCTGCACGTATTGTGTTTACTGCCACTGATGCGGATGTGATCAAAACCTATGTTCGCTTAGGTCTAGGTGTGGGTATTATCGCTAGTATGGCCTACGACGAAGAGTTGGATGATGATCTCGTGGCCATTGATGCGGGTCATTTGTTTGGTAACAGCATTACGAAGGTGGGTTTCCGCCGAGGTACTTTCCTCCGTGGTTTTATGTATGATTTTGTTGAGCGTTTTGCGCCGCACTTGAAGCGTGAAATTATTGATGATGCTTTTAGCTGTCACTCCAAAGCTGAACTAGACGAGCTATTTTCTAACTTGCATTTGCCTGACCATTAGTCGTTTTGTTTGCGAGAAGCAGTCGCGAAACTTAATAGAAACAAAAAAGCCGGGAGTTTAGCTCCCGGTTTTTTTATGCCTAATATTATGACGACTAAGTCATGTTTTTTGCGGGTATTTGTATTCGCCACTTTCAGTAGCCTAAAAGGATCAACTTCTATCTTTTTCGGGCGAAAAGTCGTTTTAATTTGAAACAGCGCACGCATTTCTCAGTGGTTTGGCGTTATACTCCGCAGGGTGTCGGGCTTTACCTCTTGTTATGTGTTGTTTTGTGACGGGACGGGTAGATTGAAACTTTAAGAAGCTCATAATATCAATAATTAAGTACGCACTAATGTTCTGAGGCTAATCGTGAAGGGTTCGGAGATCTTTGCATCGTTATTGTTGGGGGGAACTATTATTTCCACTGGCGTTGTTGGCACTCTGTATATTTCAGAAAAAGGCCCTTTTGATCCTTCCCGTTCGAAGTTCGAGCAGCAGTATGACCCTGGTCATATGAGCTTTGAATTGGCAGATGCCTTCCATGTTTGTCGAGACAGACTTCCCTCAGCTATTCCCTATCAAGTTCGCAATATTGAGATTGATCATCGCTCCAGCCACTACGAACAGGATGTTAATAAACACCAGGTGTTTATGAAGCTTGAGGTACTGGAAAAAAAGAGCAAGGGCCAAGGCTATAATGCTCAGGTGAGCTGCCAGGTCTCTGCTGCCAGTAACAAGGTAACCTCCTTCCGTATTCGCAAGTTGTAAATCCAGTGGCGCATGCCACTCTTCCCTCGAGTCACCCTTACGGCTTATTGGTCTATACTGAACGTCATCTCTTTCAAATCTAAACTCCTCAAGGTTAATCGTACTTTTAGGTAATGAACGATAAAAAAATCCTGATCTTCTCCCTATTTGCCATCTTGCTAACGAACGCCTCTATTTTGCTGACGTTGTACTTCTCTGGGCATTTCAGTGACGAGGACGAAGTTGAAGAAGTGGTGCCTGAGGGCCCTAAACCAACGGCCTATGTGGTGGGGGATACTACAGATGTTGAGCAGCTTTTCTTGCCTCACCCTTTTTTGGTTAGAGAACTCTACGCTGCGAAACCGATCTGTGATGATAAACTAGCGAGTCACTTGAAAGGGCGTTTGTATAGCCATTATTACGACAATCGCATGAGTTATTTCGACAAGGAAACGGATAAAGGCACTTGGCGGTTGATGTACAACATCGAGTTTCTTAGTGCTCCCTCTGAGCCGGGCTACAAAGCCAATGCTACCTGTACGGTGGTGGCTGTCTCGGGGAGTGTGAGTAGTTTTATTGTGCTTAAAAAGTAAAGTTGATCAGGTTATTTTTTACAGACAGCTTCAAACCCCGCAGTGGCAAAAGGGATCAAACGATCAAATGCCGCCACTAAATCTTCTGAATTACAAAGTCCATTTGATAGGCGGTCCACACGGCCACTCTGGGATAGGGTGAGCATAATGGCCCCTGAGAAGAGCTGAAAACTCCAGTAGAGATCGCCTCGGTCAGCTTCAGGCAAAGCCTTTTGGATGATATCCAGCATTCGTTGCACCACAGGGTCGAAATGGCGGTGCATGATGTCTCCCCCCAGTTCAGGGGTGTTATTCACTTGAGCGACAAGTGCAAAGTAGTACTTCCAGTGTTTGTCGCCGCTCGTGGCCTTTTCTAATAGAGGTCCAATAAAAGCTTTAATAGCACCTTCTGTCGTTGGCTGTATGTGAGCGTTATCGTAGTGATTAAGGGCATCCATTCGCTCGTTATTGAGGATGTGGGCTCGGCGCTCAAAAACGGTCTCCAGGAGGCTATGTTTGTTTCCGAAGTGGTAGTGGAGTAGTGCGGTGTCTACTGCGCTCAGTTTAGCAATCTGCCTGATGGTGACACCATTGAAGCTGTTTTCAGAAAAAAGCACTTCTGCAGCGTCCAGAATTCGCTGGCGGGTTGCCTCTGTGTTGGTACCTTTGGGGCGTCCTGGGCGGTTTCCGGGTGCTTTGCCTGTGGATGTGTTTTTTGTGGGTGTAGTCATAATTTTTCCCGACGTTTCCGTCATTTTAGGCCTCTTTGGGGGCTTTAATCAATAATTCATCGTTTGTTGAATTTATTTGACAGGATATATCCGGGGAAGCATACTTTGGTAAGTTAATTCATTCATCGGTGAATTAATTGTTTAATAAAGAAATAACTCTCAACGTTATAACGGCCATACACGAGTGTGTAGTGATGTGTGGCGCAACCCCAGTTCATTCTTGGTAAGTGAGTGGTAGATATGTTTTCAGAAGAGCCTTTTAAACCGCCTTTTTTCAGTATTGTGGACATGGTTCGCTTGCACGGTCAGTCACGGCCTGAAGACATCGCTTTTATGGATAGGGACACTGCCCTTACCTGGAAAGAGTTTGATGAGGAGATCAATCAACTTGCCAATGCACTGCATCAACAGGGGTTAAAAATTGGTGAGCGAGTTGCGGTACTGACGGGAAATTCTTTGTGGGCATACAAAATAATTTTTGGTGTGCTTCGAGCAGGAGGCGTGATTTGTCCGCTCTCCGGCCTGTTAACCAGTGATATTTTGTCAGGGTTAGTACAAGACTGTGATGCTCGCTTTTTCTTTGTGGAAGAAGATTATAGGGAGCTTGGGGAGGAGACTTTTAGAAATGCATCAACTGTTATGCAGAGGTCTCCGAATAGAGTTTTTGAATCTGCCTACGGCGAGTTTATTGCAAGCTACGAAAGGACTGATCCCGGTATCGAAATACTTCCCGATGATCGTTGCAACGTTATTTATTCATCGGGGACGACGGGGATACCGAAAGGCATTGTTCATAGTCATGGTGCGCGAGTGGGCTTTGCGGCCGAAATGGGATTGGGATTGCGAGTTCATAGCCATAGTCGAACCTTGGTGACCACGCCACCCAGTAGTAATGGGGCGTGGTTAGTTTTTTTACCCACGGTAATGGTGGGGGCAACTACCATTACCGTGGGGGCATTCAGTGGTGATGCATTAGTTAATGTACTCAAAGAAAAACAACCGACCCACGGATTTATGGTGCCAACACAAATGCGTGCCTTATTAGAGCATCCTGTTCATAAAGACATTAATGTTGAAAAGCTCGAGTGTATTGTCTCATCCGGTGCGCCTATTCCTCAGGCGACTAAGCTCGCTATTCGTGAATTTACCGGTGAAAAACTATTTGAATTGTATGGTTTTAGTGAAAGTGTAGGCACCATTATTTCTCCACGGGAAATGCAAGATCACCCCGATTCTGTAGGGCGTCCTTGGATGGGATGTGAGTTGCGCATTGTAGACGACACTGGAAAAGACATTACTGGAAAAGGCGTCGGTGAAATTGTAGGGCGTACCATTAGCATGATGGAAGGTTATTTAAACCGCCTAGATGCCAGTCGTGACTTACTGTGGCGTGATGATAACGGAGATGTGTTTTTTCGGACGGGTGACTTGGGCGAAATCGTTGAAAACGGTTACCTCTATGTTCGAGGTCGGGCCAAAGATATGATTATTTCTGGTGGGCTGAATATTTTTCCCGTTGATATCGAAGCCATCATGTTACAGCACGCAGCGATTAAAGATGTTTCTGTTGTAGGCATAACGGATGAAAAATGGGGTGAAACCCCTGTGGGATTTGTTGTACTCCATTCTAGTGCTTTAGAGCTTGGAGTCACTGAAGATGATATTAAAATTTGGATCAATGAAAAATTGGCAAAATTTCAGCGCTTATCTGCCATTGTTCTCCAAGAAAATGATTTTCCACGTAATGCGTTAGGGAAGGTGTTGAAAAATCAGTTAAAAGAAAACTATGAGAGTAAGCTGCTATGAAGTTAAAAAATAGTTGTGTATTTGTGACTGGGGCAGGTTCAGGATTGGGTAGAGCTACCGCTGAATTACTTCATAGTAGCGGTGCTTGTGTGGTGCTGGGAGATATTAATGAAACCGAGGTACGCTCCGTTGCCAAAAAACTCGGTGAAAGAGCTATGGCCATCGTTGTGGATATCTGCAGTGCTGAGCAAGTATCGCAAGCTATTGCGTCAGCAAAGGAAGAGTTTGGTCCTTTGCGGGCGATAGTGAATTGTGCGGGTATTCCTTCATCGGCAAAAGTAATTTCAAAAGGCGAGCCTCACTCCCTGGATGTTTGGCAAAAAGTATTGGATGTGAATTTAACCGGTACGTTTAATGTGATGCGCTTGGCTGCGTTAGCAATGGAGGAAAATACTCCTTGTGACGATTCAGGAGAGCGTGGAGTTATTGTGAATACAGCCTCTATTGCGGCTTACGATGGACAGCGTGGTCAGGTGGCCTATGCAGCCAGTAAGGCAGGCGTGGTTGGTATGACCTTACCTGTGGCCAGAGACCTAGCTCCCATAAATATTCGTTGTGTGGCTATTGCGCCGGGTTTGTTTGAAACAGAGATTTTGGATGGCATTTCTGATAAGGGTATCGAGGCTTTATCAAAAGGGTTGTTATGCCCAGAGCGTATGGGATCGCCAAAAGAGTTCGCTGCTTTTGCAAAGCATTTAATTGAAAATACGTATTTAAACGGCTCTTGTTATCGACTCGATGGCGGAGCACGTTTGCCCTAGAACTTTATGGTATGAGTTAGTTGTCGTTAATGGGTGTTACAAGGTTGTAGTGAATTTCGCAGTCACAAAAACCACAGACACTATCGAACCATTTTTCTGCTTGTTTGATTTCTTTTGGGGTGTAACCAAGCTGCGAGAGTTTTCGCTCGGTTAGTTTGAAGGTGTGGTCGCATTCGATTGTGGAGAGTTTGTGATTTAAATAGTCCAAGAGCTCAGACAAATCCTCGCTTTTGAGTGGATATGCGCTTTTAAGTTTTTTCTCTAAATTCTGCTTGTGTTGGTTGTCAGTCAACTGCATGAGCCGAATGTGGCCTTTGGAGATCATGATTGTGTCACCCCTGACTAGAGATCACCCCTCCAATAAATTGGCTGGATTATTGATGTTTAGTACAGAAAAATTATTTATGCCATTGTGTTACCTGCCATATATGACACTGTTTTATAACAAATAAAAATAAGACTTTGGTCGTGAAATAGCTATATCCCTCTGTTATTTCAGTATGACTTTTTTAGATGAAATAATTCTCGAAACTGAAATAGAGCGGTAATAGAGGCGAAAACAGAAATATGGCCTAAGTATTTTCGATGTGAGTAAGGTCTTTTTCTAACGCTTTCATAAGTGCAGTGACCTTGTCGAGAGATTCCTGATATTCAGCGTTGGTGTTCGATTCAACGGTTATGCCTCCGCCGCCCCAGCAATGGATATTTTTATTGTCGGCGAGCAGGGTGCGAATAGTGATGTTGCTATCCATACGGCCACAGTCACTGAAATACACTACGCTACCACAGTAAAGAGATCGCTGGCAGGGTTCTAATTCATTGATTATTTCCATAGCACGCTTTTTCGGAGCACCAGTGATCGAACCACCGGGAAAGCAGCCTTTTAAAAGATCTACCGGTGTTTTCTCATCACGGAGTTCACCGGTGACAGTGCTTACTAAATGGTGAACGTTACGAAAACTTTGCAAGGCAAAAAGCTCGGGTGTTTTTACAGTGCCTACCTTACAGCTTTTGCTAAAGTCGTTTCTCAGTAGATCCACAATCATTACATTTTCTGCGCGGTCTTTGGGGCTGGTCAATAGTGCGTCCGCAGCTTGTTTATCCGTTTTGGGGTGGTCGTGCCGAGGGCTTGTGCCTTTAATAGGGCGTGTGCGTGCTTTACGGTTTTTGACTTCGATAAATTGTTCTGGCGATAAACTTAATATCGTTAATTGTTCCGGTTTATTGCCATTGTTGGTGCCATTGCCTTTATCGCCCAGTTCAATGAAGGCGCTGTAAGGTGAAGGTACCGTTTCTCGCAGAGTGAGGTAAGCATCCAGTAAATCACCTTTATAAGGCGCGCTAAAACGCTGGGTGTAATTTACTTGGTAACAATCCCCCGCCAAGATATAGCGTTCAATCTTTGCTAAAGCCTGCTGATAGCTTTCTTTACTTTGCTCCGGGGAGAAAGATTGCTGCAATCGAAATGGGTTTGTGGATTCTTCTGAGGAGTCTTTTTTGAGGCTCTCTGTAAAGCCTTTCTCTGTCGATAGTTGCTCTATGGATTGGCTAACCTCAGCGATACATTGTTTGTCAGCTGTGGGGTTTTGCAGAAGCCAGGATTGCTGTTGTTTGTGATCTTGAATAATGGCCCAGTCGTAAAACCCCATAATCATATCTGGGAGCTGTAAGGGAGAGGCGGTTCTCTGGGGAGTTTTCTCTATATGCCGACCCAGTTCGTAGCTCATAAAGCCAATGGCGCCTCCGGCAAAGGGAAACCCCTGAGGTAAGGGAAAAAATTGGCTATATTGGCGGTGTTTTTGCAGGCGTTCTTCTAACAGGCTGTTGAGAATGTCAAAAGGGCATGTATAGGGGCAGGGGAGTGACTCTCCTGAAGCATTTTGGTGCTCCAAGGTGCCATTTTTATAGCAAAGGCTGCTGGCAGGGGCCGCTGAAATGATGTCGTAGCGACCATAAACACTGTTTCCACTGTCGAGCCATACGGGCAGAGGTAGATGCCTAATAGCCCTGTAGTAGTCACTACTAGCGCTGAGATAGGGAACCTCGGTGAGTATGTAGCCCTGGGAAGGGGACGATTGCTGCATCTGTATGGCCGGTAAACGAGTAAATCCCTTATTTGGCAGGCTCTGAGAGGGTAGAGAGGCAAACCAAGGGGTAAAAACCGGCAGTCTGTGGCGCCTTTATCTTGCTGTCAAGCTGCTAGAAGGGTGGATTTTCTTCTATAATTCGCACAAATTTTAATCGAGGCTCGTGAGATATGAAGCCGACATCGTCATCTAACGATCAGGTGTCCTCCCAGAAAGGCCCAAGTAATGGGGCCGCTGGGCGTATTGCTATCACGCTGGCCGAGGAGAGTGAAACCTTGGAACAGGTCGAGAAAGTCGCAATCAGCAGCGATGATGTTCTTGAAGATCCTGCCTCCCATCGCTGTGTTGTCGTACCCCACAACCCTGTTGTTTGGCTTGAAAACCTTTCAATGGAAGATGTTGCTCTGGTGGGTGACAAGAATGCAGCCTTGGGAGAGACCGTTTGTCATTTGAAAACATTGGGGGTGAATGTCCCTAATGGCTTTGCTTTGACTGCTCAAGTGTATCGAGATTACTTGGAGTATAACGATCTGGAGAAGCCTATTGTTGAGGCTTTATCCGGTTTGTCGGTGACTGACCCTGAGCGCATTTCCAATGTGGGGGCTAATGTCCGTCGCTGGTTAAAGCGTGGAAAATTCCCCGATCATTACGAAAAGTTGATCAGAGAGGCCTGTGAGCACTTGCCGCATAGTGAAGGTATCTCCCTTGCGGTTCGCCCTTCGGTGGTACATGCAGATTTACCGGATGAAAATTACGCTCGCTATCAAGATACTCGCTTAAATGTTCGCTCGGTAGATGAAGTAATCGTGGCCATCAAGGAAGTTTTTGCTTCTCTTTACAATGACCGTATTCTTAATGGGCAGGCTCAGTATGGTGATTTTGATTTATCATCAGTGAACTTGTCTGTTTGCATCCAGCAGATGCTGCCTAGCGAAGGCGCAGTAAGCGGCACCCTTACTACCATTGATAGTGACTCTGGCTTTCGTGAAGCAGTAACTATTGCTGCCAGCTATGGTTTGGGTGAGGCGGTGTTGCAGCAGGCGGTAAACCCCGATGAATTCACCCTGTATAAGCCTTCTCTGCGAGAAGAAAAACCAGCGGTATTAAAGCGTAAACTCGGTTTAAAAGCCGAGAAGCAAGTGTGCCTCTCTGGTGAAGAGGCCGCCGGTGAAGAACCCGTGCAAACTCTTTCAGTGAGTGAAAGTGACCGAAAGCGATTTAGCTTGAATGATACAGCTCTAGAAGAGCTGGCTCGTTTAGCGCTGATTGTGGAGCAGCATTACGGTTATCCATTGGATATCGAGTGGTCTCGTCCATCTCAAGAATCCGGCTGGTATATTTTACAGGTGCGTCCAGCTCATATTGAGCAGCATCTTACCCAGCAGCAGGGCTTCTATTTGAAAGAGCAGGGGGAAACCCTGTGTCAGGGTACGGCCATTGGTCAGGCCATTGGCAATGGCACGGTGCGTATTGTCCGTGATAAACCCGAATTAGAATCCGTGTTACCCGGCGATGTACTGGTTAGCGACGTGACGGCCCCTGATTGGGAGCCCGTAATGAAGCGTGCTTCTGCCATTGTTACCAACTGCGGTGGTCGTACAGGCCATGCGGCAGTGATTGCCAGAGAGTGGGGAATTCCCGCTGTGGTGGGTTGTGGCAACGCTACAGAGATTCTGCAAGACGGTATGGCGGTGACGGTATCTTGTGCCGAAGGTGATACCGGGGTGGTATACCGGGGGCGTGTGGCTTACGGTAAACGCAACACCACTGTGGAGTGCTTACCAGCATTGCCATTCCGTATGTTAATGAATGTTGGTAACCCTGATAAAGCCTTTGATTTTGCCCAGCTTCCACATGAAGGCATTGGTTTAGCTCGAATGGAATTTATGGTGACTCGCAATGTGGGAATCCACCCCAGCGCGTTAGCACTCTATGACGAGTTACCGAGTACCTTGAAGAAAACCGTTGATGCTCGCACTGCCGGTTATCCTTCTGCTGCAGATTTTTATGTGGCTAAATTGGCTGAAGCCATTAGCACTTTGGCTGCGGCTTTTGCACCTCACCCCGTGATTGTTCGATTATCTGATTTTAAATCCAATGAGTATAACAATCTCATTGGTGGCAGCATGTTTGAGAATGGTGAAGAAAATCCTACCCTGGGTTTGCGAGGTGTGGCTCGTTATCTTTCACCGAATTTCAAAGCTTGTTTTGAGCTAGAATGCCAAGCTATTCGCAAAGTGCGGGAAGAAATGGGATTCAACAATATTCGATTGTTAGTGCCTTATGTTCGTACTACCGGAGAAGCACGACAGGTCACAGACTTGATGGCTTCTCAGGGCTTAGAGCGAGGGGTAGATGATTTACAAATTTATATGATGTGTGAATTGCCTGCCAACGCCATTCTCGCGAATGATTTCTTGCAATATTTTGATGGTTTCTCTATCGGTACTAATGACCTTACCCAGCTCACGTTGGGCGTTGATCGAAATTCTGGAGCGGTTGCCCATCTTTTTGATGAGCAAAACCCTGCGGTGAAGATACTAATTGAACAAGCGATTAATGCCTGTAAACAGTCGGGAAAATATGTTGGGGTTTGTGGGCAAGCACCTTCTGATTGCAAAGCCTTTGCGCAATGGCTAATGGAGCAAGAGGTGGATTCTATTTCTCTGAATCCGGACAGTATTCTCGAAACCTGGTCGGAATTGGGGACCAATTTAAATATCTCTGAGCTTTCTTAAACTAATCTGGCTTAAATTATTCAGGTATAAACGGCTCAGAGGCTTCTAGAACAATTATCTTTATTCAACATACAGTGGATCACATTGGTGAATGCCAGTGTCCACTGTATTCGTTGTAAACTTTCCTTTATTAATGCGTGGTGACGATATGGCTTTTACTCCTTTGGCTCAAGTCGATGAGCTTGAAGATGGTTTTCGCAAAGTGGTAACAATTGCTGGTAAAGAGTTGATGTTGATTCAAGATCAAGGACAGCGTTTTCTTATCGATAATATTTGCCCCCATATGGATCGCCCGTTAACTCGTGGCATTATCAAAGACTGTACCATTCAATGCCCGGCCCATGGTCTGACTTATCAGTTGAGCGATGGCGAAGCCTGTAATGCTCTTGAATCTGCCGGTATGGCGGGCACCCTTACTCGTTATGCCGTGCTTGAAGATGGTGGTGCCGTGGGTGTGAGTGATGAGCTGGTGCCGTTGTAAGTTTGGTTTAGTGAAAAGCAATTTAAAATGATTAAAGGAAATCGCAGTGACTATTTGTACCCCCGACTTGTGTGATGATAACCCGGAATTAGTGCGTGTTTGTGAGCCTATGTTTGGCAACTTTGGCGGAAAGCAGGGCTTTGGTGGTGAAATCGTTACCATTAAATGCCATGAAGATAATTCTCTGGTGAAAGAGAACGCCGGTAAGCCAGGCGCGGGTAAAGTGATGGTGGTTGACGGTGGAGGCTCTCTTCGCCGTGCCTTGCTAGGGGATATGATTGCTGAGAACGCTGTTAAGAATGGTTGGGAAGGACTAATTATTTACGGGTGTGTTCGCGATGTGGATGCTTTAATTGAGCTGGACCTAGGAGTACAGGCGTTAGCGTCTATTCCTTTAAAAACCGATAAGCGTGGTATTGGAGATTTAAATGTCCCCGTTACCTTTGGTGGTGTGGCTTTTAATCCCGGTGAATATGTTTATGCGGATAACAATGGGGTAGTCGTTTCTGCGGAGAAGCTGCTTTAATTCACCGCTTTAGCCTTCTGCTTTTAAAAGCCTTGTCTTGCTCTCAAAATAAAAAGCCATATCTAATCCAAGATATGGCTTTTTTGTTTTAAGTCTCAAACAATATTGGGTAGAGATTCTCTAACTTGATGTTTCTACCAGTAGGGAGATGACTTCCAGTGCTTCAGGATCTTCCGCTTTAATTTTATTGGCGATTTGATGCTGGAAGAAATAGCGAAAATCTTCGTGGTCTTGCGCCTCAAATAAGCAGTCATCACCGGGTAGAACGGGTGTCGACTCGACTTTTTCTTCATCAATTAACATTCCCTGAATGCTGCCATCGCGATAGAGTCTCCAGCTCACAACTTCGGTGAGAATAATACTTTGGAAACCATTATTTGAAAGGGCTGCATGGGTGCCTATGGTGTCTGGAATTTCTTGCAGAATTTCTGATTCGTCTTCACAGTCGTGATCATAGTATTCCGCAGCGGTTTCCAGCTCAATGGCTTTATGAATAGGGGCCTCATAAAAAACTTCGCTAGTGCCTGGATCGTGGTAGCCCTCAAAGCGCCCATTTAACGGATCGTTGATATCGGGGCAAGGCATAATATTTTTTAACCAAGGAACTAATCCAACAACTTCACCACTTTCCCGCAGTGCCCAGCAGAGAATTTTTAAGCTGTACAGGCTGTCGGGGTGAGCTTCGTTAGAATACAGCATTTCCAAACCATCAAGTTCGGGGGCAATGCGAATAATACGAAGTTCATCGTTGGCGGAGTAGGGGGTACCGGAAAAGAGGTCGATAACGTTTTCGAACCCGTTGCCGTGCTCTTCAGAAGGAAGTTTTGTCATGGGTGTTACCTCCATGCAGGGGAGCAGCAACCGCCTGAGGGTGCGAGCCGCACAGGAAGAAGGCTCATTTACCAGTCCGGGCTTGAGGCTGGTAGACAGGCCCTAAGCTTTTTTATAACCCGTCACAATTAACATAGCGCGGTTTGAACTAAAGTACAACACCTAATTAAAGCGCTATTTTTTAGACTCATCTTTACTATAGCGGCCGTTTGAGAGTTTTTTTAAGGGCGCTATTTTGAGGTATTATGACGGCCTAAATGGGAGGTAACAGCCTTCTACTTTGTAAGTCCGTTATATAGATATATTTCTCGTGATAATTGAGCAAACTACTCCAGTAACCCGTGAATGTGATCCGTTTCATTGCGATCAGTTAGTACGGTGTTTTAATCAGTGCTTTCTAGCGTCCCACAATACCCGCTTGGTTAGTGGGGGGGAGGAACCCATCTATCTTCCTGCCAATAGCTGTGGCTGTGGCGATAGTGTGTGTTTAGAGCGGAGTTCTTTGTGTGAGGATGCCGTGCAAGGTTTAAAGAATGAAACCCCAGAGCATCATATTATTTTTCGCCATGATTATTTTTCCAGTGCCTTGCATGAGATTTCTCATTGGTGTGTAGCTGGAGAGCAGCGCCGGAAACAGGTAGATTACGGCTATTGGTATGCACCGGATGGACGATCAGAAGAACAGCAGCGTGAATTTGAACAAGTGGAAGTACGGCCCCAGGCAGTTGAATGGGTTTTGCATGTTGCCGTAGGAAAACCTTTTAAGGTGAGTGTGGATAATCTTGAAGGCGACCCTGGGAGTAATGAACATTTTAAGGATGCTGTATTTCAACAGGTTAAGAAGTTTTGTCATGGCGATAAATTTCCGCCTCGTGGACTGATTTTTGCTGAGGCACTTTCTCGTATCTATGATACAGCGGGTTTTTTTACTATTGAAAAATATTCCCGAGGTGTTCTTTAGTGGAGAATGTTAAGAGACAGCCTCTTCATCCTATTTATTTGATAGACGCGTCTATCTATATTTTTCGCTCCTATTTTGCACTGCCTCCTAACTGGGAATCGAAAGACGGTTACAGCACGGAAGCCGTTTACGGCTATACCCGGTTTTTGATTGAGTTTATCAGCAAGGTTTCGAGAAAGGCTGAGAATGGAGGAAAGCCTTTAGTGGCCTCTGCATTTGATGAAAGTTTAGGGAGCTGTTTTCGCAATGAGATATACCCGGATTATAAATGCAGTCGTGCGCTTCCAGATGAAGAATTAGCTTTTCAGCTGCAAGCTTGTCGTGATGTGACGGAAATACTTGGGATTTCTTGCTTTTCCAGTGAGCGATATGAAGCGGACGATTTGATAGGAAGTCTTGCTCAAGCCTTGCGCTGCTCGACGTCGTATTCACAAGAGCCATATTCACCAAAACACCCCATGTGTATTGTTACCCGAGATAAAGATCTCGCTCAGTTATTGGTGCATGCGGATGACTGTCTCTGGGATTACGCCGATGATCAGTTGCTTTTCAGTGAAGATGTTGAAAAGAAATTTGGCGTGCCGCCTAAAAAAATCGCAGATTATCTAGCCTTGGTGGGCGATAGCAGTGATGATATTCCCGGTGTGCCCGGTATAGGTGCAAAAACCGCCGCTGCTATTTTAAAAGACTTCGATCATGTCGAAGATATGCTTGATAATACAGAAAGGCTTTCTGAGTTAACGGTTCGTGGCGCGAAGAGTTTGCCCAATAAAATTATCGAGCATGGTGAACAGGTTGTTATGGCAAAAGCATTGTCGTCTATTTTCTGTGAGGCACCATTGGAAGTAGGTTACCTTGATAGCTATGAGCATAAGTACAAACCATTTTCTGGTTGCGAAGATATTTCTCTTTCTCAGCCCTGTTGGGAGTGCTTTGCAGAATTTTGTGAAGATATGGGGTTGGGTCCAAGATTACTTAGCTATGCTGAACAACAGCTTAAAGAGTGCGAGTGATGAAAATTATTGCAGATGAAAATATACCCTTGGTGGAGGAATATTTTGGGACCTTGGGGCAAGTGGTTACCTTGCCAGGGCGCACCATATCGGCTGAAGATGTCCGTGATGCAGATGCACTTATTGTTCGCTCGGTTACCCAGGTGAATGAAGCTTTATTAAGTGGAAGCTCTGTTAAGTTTGTAGGTACATGCACTATCGGTATCGATCATCTTGATACTCAATGGTTGGATTCTCAGATCATTGCCTGGGCCAGTGCGCCGGGCTGTAACGCAAACTCTGTGGTGGAATATATTTTCAGTGCCTTAGCCGCTTTGAATGTGGATTGGCGACAGAAACGTTTCGGTATTATTGGTTGTGGTAACGTGGGTGGAGCCCTCTATAGGCGATTAACGGCCTTGGGGTTGCATTGTGATATTTATGATCCGCTGTTAGATCAAAAGAAAAACCCATCTCTCACAGAGCTAGATGTCGTTTTACAAAACGATATTGTTTGCTGCCATGCGCCCTTGACTAAAACCGGTGATTCCCCAAGTTTTCATTTGCTCAACAAAGATAATCTCAGTCAGTTAAAGAAAAATGCGGTACTGATTAATGCGGGGAGGGGCGCGGTTATTGATAACAATGCATTACTACAACTGTTAGATCGCCGTGCTGATTTGACGGTTGTTTTAGATGTTTGGGAGGGGGAGCCAAAACCACTGATACCTCTTTTAGATAAGGTACAGTTGGCCACTCCGCATATTGCCGGGTATAGCTTTGATGGGAAAGAGAAGGGTACTGAGATGATTTTTCAGGCGCTGAGTCAAGCACTTGAGAATACCGGTGGTAGTTTGAAAGGCGCGGTGGGAGGGGATAGTTTAAACGACACTAGAATATTGCCAGAAACACTCTCCACCGAAGAAAGTATTTTGGCCGCATACGATATTCGCGAAGACGATGCCCGAATGCGAAAGCAATTAGCTGGGCTTCACGGTCATGCACTTGCAGAGCAATTCGATTTGTTGCGCAAAAACTATCCGGTTCGGCGAGAGTTTCACAATTATATTGTGAAAAACGATTGCTCGGAAAAAAACGACCAAGCATGCTCACGTCAGAGCTTGAAAGAGAAGCTGCAGTTGGGCTTTTCTGTCTCAATAAATGAAAAGTAATCTTTACCTTTTCAGTTTATTGGGTTACTGGGAAACAGAAGTTGTGTCTTTTAGGTCGGGGAAAAAATCCCCTTGTTTTTCTTGGCAGTCTTCCAGAGCTTGAACAATCATCGCTTCTGTAATGGGAATTTCTTGGCCCTGCTCATCAATAATGGCGGCTTGAAAAAAATCGCGGTTGTTTTCCTCGTGAAATGCCATGGATTGTTGTTTCATTGCTTTACCCTCGAAGGCGCGCTTAGGGGTTGTGTTAGGTTGTGCTAACAGGATGACTCCTTGAAACGCGGCCTAATACTTTCGAACTATGACGTGGGTTATGTTTCGTTCAGGTAAAAGAACTACCGCAAAAAACCCATAAATACATAATAACGAATGTTGAATTTTGCGCTATTCTTTTTCTTCATAGCGTTTTTGTGAATCGGCTCAAAAAAATCTATAGATTGCATGGTGGTTTTCTAACAGCTTGTTTTTTCTATAATTGTTCCTATGTTAGGGTTGTCTGATGTTTCGGGCGTGAATTGAGAAAAAACAAGATTGGCCGTAAACCATGGATAGCAATATCCAATTATGAGTTTAAACAGGCCTAGCAACACACAAATAAGAATAAGTTGTCTATGAGTGTAACGAGATTCAGATTGGGGTTGGTGGTCAACCCTTTCGCCGGTATCGGCGGCGCCGCAGCTTTAAAGGGCAGCGACGGCGCTGAGATCGTTTCTCTTGCACAAAGCCGTGGTTACAGTGGCCGCGGTGAAGACCGTACCGTGAAAGCCCTCTCTCTTATCGCTCCTTATCAACGCCGAATCCAGCTTTATACCTGGTCTGGTGTCATGGGCGAAACTGCCGCAAGAAGGGTGGGTTTTGATCCGGAAATTGTGGGCTGCCAGATCTCGGAAGTGAGTACCAGTGCGGATACTCAGGCTGCCGCCAAGGCGTTGGTGGAGCAGGGGGTGGATTTGCTGCTATTCAGTGGTGGCGATGGCACTGCTAGAGATATTGTAACGGCGGTAGGGGATCATTTTCCTGTGTTGGGTATTCCTGCCGGGGTGAAAATGCACTCTGGCTGTTATGCCATTTCGCCCCGAGGAGCAGGGGAGATTATTCGCCTACTGTTGGATGGTGAGCTTGTGGATATTGGCCCCCAAGAAGTTCGAGACCTGGATGAAGATGAAGTGCGAGAAGGCCGAGTTACCGCTCGATATTTTGGTGAGTTGCAGGTGCCTCGTGAGGGGCGCTTCCTTCAGCACACCAAGGACAGTGGGCGGGAGGTTGAGGCTCTGGTGTTGGCGGATATCGCTGCTGATGTAGTGGAGCATATGGAGCCTGAGACTCTCTACATTCTAGGTCCAGGAACCACCACCCGGGCTGTTGCAGAAGAATTAGGCCTCGAGAATACCTTATTAGGTATGGACTTAATCCTAGGCGGGAATCTAGTGGGACAGGATATTGATGCCCATGGCCTCGAGGCTCATCTAAGGCGTCACTGGGGATTGTCTGAGAATACGCCTCTTCAACAGCCTTTAGCAGGTAAGCAGGCAGGTAAGCGCCCCGTTAAAGTGATTCTTACTGCGACAGGTGGACAGGGGCACCTCTTGGGGCGAGGCAATCAGCAACTGACACCGACGATACTCCGTGCAGTGGGGCGTGATAATCTGATTGTATTGGCCACAAAAACCAAATTGTGTAATCTCCATGGTCGCCCCTTGCTGTTAGACAGTGGCGATGAATCCCTCGATCGCGAATGGAGTGGTTATTTGCCGATGCTGACAGGGTATCGAGACTCGGTGATGTATCCCGTCGAAGGCTAATTTCTCTTTGTTACATCCCTCTGCTGCATCTTTCTGCGGCGCTTTACTTGCCTTAATTTAACGTCATTCGGTGAAGCCTTGTCTGGCTCTCGCTATAATCTCGGGTCAAATTGACTAATCAAGGCCAGCTCGTGGACGCGTTAACTTCCATTCTCTATCAATTTTCTTTTGAACCTAATAGCGACAGCCAACGAATTTTTCATGGTCGAGGTCACACTTACCCAGGATTGGAATGGCTCACGGTTGATTGGTTCTCTCCTGTAGTGATGGCCACGTTATTCAAAGAGCCCGAGGAGGCGAGTTACCAGCAACTCAAAGGCATCTTGCAAACCTTAATGGAAAACCCGGCCATTACCACTGTGTATCTCCAGCACCGCTACCACCGGGATGCTGAGGATGAATGGTTAGGGGAGCCATTAACGGAGGCGCTTTACGCCCAGCGCAAGCAATTGTTGTTTGAATTGAACTTGGGAAGCCGACAGAACACCGGTTATTTTCTCGATATGGAGCCAGGGAGGCAGTGGTTGGAAAATCAATCTCAGGGGAGCCGAGGGGTAAATCTCTTTGCTTATACCTGTGCGCTTTCTGCTGTTGCAATAGCGGCAGGTGCAAAAGAAGTGTTTAACGTGGATATGAGCAAGAATGCGTTAGTCACTGGTCAACGTAATCACCAAAAGAATGATTTGCGGGGTGGGCGCTTTATCCGTCAGGATGTTTTTAAGTGTTGGAAAAAACTTGCCAAAGACGGCCCCTTCGATTGGATTGTGGTTGATCCCCCTAGTCATCAGCCCGGCAGTTTTGTGGCAAAAAAAGACTATGCAAAATTAATTCGTCATTTAGCAAAAATTACCTCTCCAGGAACAGAAATTCTTGCCTGTCTCAATTCTCCTCAGCTAGATAGTCAATTTTTGATTGATACTTTTACGGATAATTTACCTCAAGCGAAATTTATTGAGCGCTTGGCCGGAAGTGCAGATTTTCCGGAAGCTGAGCCAGAAAAAAGCTTGAAGTGCTTGGTGTTCAAAACCCGCTAAAACGTCTTGATCCAAATGGTCTATCCTTATTCCTTATTAATCTATCAATATCGTCTCTTTATAGTTATTAACACTGCAGAATCTCAAATGGCATCTATACTTGGCGTGCCAATAAACATTGCGTCGTTTTATTTTTGACCTCCTAGGTTATTAGTTAAACCTAATAAGATGGGCTTTGTCTTGAGTTTGGCGATTGATGTATTGGTAACTTTAGGACTCTCTAATAAAAAATTTGAGGTATTTAAATGAAAATACATGCAGTGAAGCATATTCAATCTCTCAGTTTTAGCTCTTTAGTTCGTCTCCGTTGGTTTAAAGCCGCAGCTGTTATTAGTGCGGTGTTGATGTTGACGGCTTGTTTGGAAACTATAAAAACTTACGGAACCAATGACCCTGCAAAATTTGGTTCGCCCGTAGGCATTATTGTTGATGAAGCTGGCTATATCTATGTGTCAGATATTGCCAACGGCACCGTGAAAAAAATTGATTCCACTGGTGAAACAGTTGCAACCATTGGCTCTCAAGGTTCAGGTGATGGTGAATTGAATATTCCTATGGATATGGCTTATGCCGATGGGAAGATTTATGTACCCGAGTTAGGTAATAAGCGTGTTCAAGTCTTCGATACAGCGTCTGGTGAGTTACTCCAAATTATCGGTGAAGGTGTTGTTGGTTCTGTTCGTTCTGTAGCCGTTGCTGATAATGGCGATGTATACGCTTTAGATGAATTCAATCATCGCGTTGTTGTGTTTAATCCAGACGGTAGTGTGAAAACTATTATTGGTTCTTTTGGTGTTGCCCCAGGTCAATTTAACATTCCTAATAGCATTGCTGTTAATGGCAATAATGTTTACGTAGCCGACCGAGGAAACCATCGCGTTCAGCAGTTGGATTTAGAGGGTAATGTGATTCGCACCGTTGGTAGTTTTGGCACCGGTGTTGGTCAGTTTAATACTCCTCGTGGTGTAACAACGGATCCAAGTGGTAACGTTTATGTATCTGATACGGTTAATCACCGCCTCGTTAAATTCGATGCAGATTTAAATTACCTAGCGACTATGGGTAATGCTTTTGTTTTCTATGCACCGAATAGCGTCGATTTTGACCCTGACGGCAACATTGTAGTTGCTGACACGGGTAACCATCTGGTGAAGAAATTCAGTGCAGATACCTTTACTCTTCTTGCTGTTTACGGAACCCCACGTATTGATGAGGGTGAGTTTAATACAACTGCAGGTGTTGCGTTTAACCAAAGCACCAAAGAAGTTTTTGTTGCCGACTCGTTTAATCATCGTATTCAAGTTTTTGATTTGAAAGGCAACTTCCTTCGCACTTTTGGTGGTTTTGGTTTTGACGAAGCAGGCCTGTTTTTCCCTCGTGGTATCGATTTAGATGCAGAAGGTAACCTGTACGTTGCAGATATGGTTAACCATCGAGTGAAAAAGTATGACCCACAAGGTAATGTACTTGCGATATTTGGTTCCGAAGGTTACGCAGCGGGTCAGTTTAATTTCCCAACAGATGTTGAGTTAGATAATAACGGCAATATTTATGTGTCTGAGATTGTTGGTAGTCGTGTTCAGAAATTCGATACAAACCACAATTTCGTTTCTGTGATTGGTGGTTTCGGCTTTGGTGATGGCCAATTCTTCCAGGCGAAAAGCATTGCTTTCGACGCAGACAATAATATGTATGTCTGTGACTACGGTAGTCACCGTATCAATAAGTTTGACCCAGAAGGTAACTTTATCAAAACCTGGGGTAAATATGGTTCTGATAATGGTGATCTAAATTGGCCTGATAGTATTATCATTGACGAGAACAAGCGTGTGATCGTAGGTGATGCGAATATGAGTCTTTCTGTATATGACCTAGACGGAAACTTCATCAAGCGCGAAGGTTCTCTGGGTGCAGAAAGTGATGAGTTATTTTTCCCTATTTATATGGAAGATGCTCCAGGTCGCGCATTCTTTGTGAGTAATTCTCTAACCCATAATGTTCGTTTGATGGTAATGATCGATGACGAAGCGATTTCTCAGCTAGGGGCAAGTATGACTAGTAAGGAACACGGCTTTATGGATGATGTAGAGGATGATGACGAAGATTAACTTGACGTTTATTTTCGTTAATAAAAAAGGAGCCCTTTAGGGCTCCTTTTTTATGCCTGCTTAATATACCTGATTAAGTCAATCGTGTTCCCGCGATTGCAATAACACTTGATATCCAATGCGACGAATATCTGCTGAAGTGCCATTTTTTAGGGCTTCACGAATCACAGAGATATTGGTTTTCTGGAATTCTTGAATGGACTCTGGGATGGTTTCGTTGATTTCATCCTTGGCGAGGGGAGAGCGGGCGTTTAATACTAGAAAGCCTTTGTGGGTGAGTACGGCTTGGTCGAGACCTTCCTGGCGGACGCGGTCGTCGTAGTTTAGGTAGCCTGCATCTGCCAGCCAGAGCATGGCACTAAAGCAGCTCTGGTGGCGGGTGCTATGTAAACCAAATTCGTCGGGTTCATCGGGGCCACTGATGTCATCCACAAATAACATGCAGGTGCGGGGAAAGTTGTTGTACAGCTGAACCAAGATTTTGCAGCCGTCTTTGAAAAAGTCATCGATATGAATATCAGACATTCTTCGTTTTCCTTTCCCCTGCCTTAGGCAGTCTTTATTATTTACGGATGGTTTCTAGGAAGCCGGCCAAGCGGTTGATGGCGTCTTCCAAGACATCCACGCGAGGCAGGAATACTAAACGTAAATGATCGGTAGAATCCAAATTAAACGCGGTGCCTTGAACCAGCAACATTTTTTCTTTGTTTAACAGATCCAGCACAAATTGTTGGTCATCTTTAATGGGGTAAACTTCCGGGTCCAGTTTCGGGAACATATAGATGGCCCCGTCCGGTTTAGTACAGCTAACACCGGGAATGTCATTAAGCATCTTCCAGGCAAGTTCACGCTGTTCGTACAAGCGTCCACCGGGGCGAATCAAATCTTTAATACTCTGGTAACCACCAAGAGCCGTTTGCACTGCCAGCTGGCCCGGTACGTTTGCACAGAGGCGCATGGAGGCCAACATGTTCAGGCCTTGGACATAATCGGCAATACGGTCTTTATCGCCGCTGATGATCATCCAACCGGTGCGGAAGCCGGCAAGTCGATAAGTCTTAGAAAGGCCGTTAAAGGAGATACAGGGAACATCCTTGGCCAATTTTGCCAGGGGGATAAACTCGGCATCATCGTAAAGAATTTTGCTATAAATCTCGTCAGCATACAGAATCAGGTCGTGCTTGCGAGCAAGCTCAACGCACTGCTCAAGGGTTTCTTGAGAATAAACCGAGCCTGTAGGGTTGTTGGGGTTGATCAGCAAGAGGCCGCGAGTTTTATCGCTTATTTTGCTTTCGATATCCGCCAGGTCGGGTTCCCAGTTATTGCTCTCGTCACAACGATAATGCATAGGGGTGCCACCTGCTAAGCTGACTGCAGCGGTCCACAGAGGGTAATCCGGGGAGGGAATTAATACTTCGTCGCCATCGTTAAGTAGGGCCTGCATGGCCATAACAATCAGTTCGCTGACGCCGTTGCCGAGAAAAATATCTTCGATCTCGATGTTGGGAATGCCCAGTAATTGGCATTCCTGCATAATGGCTTTACGTGCGCTGAATAATCCCTGGGCGTGAGTGTAGCCTTCGCCATCTTTGAGGTTGTAGATGACGTCGTGGATAATTTCGTCTGGGGCGGGCAGGTCAAAAGGGGCTGGGTTGCCAATATTCAGTTTCAGAATACGGTAGCCTTCCTCTTCCAGCTGATTAGCCAGTTTTAGGACGGGGCCGCGAATGTCGTAACAGACGTTGTCTAATTTATGGGATTTGCGAACTTGAGACATGGTTTAGACTCAATAAAAAACGAATTAGTAAAAAATGTGTAAGTGACGAACTATGACAGATATTAAAGATGATGACTACTGGCGCGAAAAGCTTACCCCTGAAGAGTTTCAAGTTTGCCGTATGAAGGGTACTGAGCGAGCGTTTGCCGGTGAGTACTGGGATGAAAAACGCACTGGGCTCTATGTCTGTCGCTGCTGTGGTGAGCCACTTTTTCAATCCAATACCAAGTACGATTCTGGTTCAGGCTGGCCGAGTTTTTTCCAACCGGTAAGTGATGATTGTATTGCGGAAGAGCGGGATAGCTCACATGGAATGGAGCGTGTAGAGATTCTTTGTCAGCGCTGTGACAGTCATTTAGGCCACGTTTTTCCCGATGGCCCGGCGCCAACCGGTTTGCGTTATTGCGTAAATTCACTTTCCATCAAGCTTGAGGCTAAGGCTGACTAGGTAAGTAAACCGGAAGGAAATTTGATGGTGAAGGGACTTGTAAAAGCTTAGTCGTCGTAAAGATTTTTACGCTTGAACTGCGACTCTTCCTCATCAAACTTAGCCCAGGCGTCGTCTTCATTTTTAGGGGGGGCAGCGGTAGTGACTTCTTCTTCGAGCATAGGCTCAAGCTCAGACATCTTTTGCTCAATGGCTTGAAGTTGTCGAGCAGATTGACTATCGCCATCTTTCATCAAGATCTTTTTCGCTAAATCAAAGTAGTGGTACGCCAAGCGATATTTTTCTCGCTCGATGGCACGAGTGGCGGCCATTTGGTATGTGTCCAACGAAACCTGCACCATTAAATTTTTAATTTGCAGCTGGTAGTTGTTCATTTGGTCAGTACTAATCGTGCCCCGCTTTTGAAGCATTACAATAAATTTATTGAGGTCTGACAGGTGTGAGCGAACTTCTTTAATTTGATTGGGGTTGGAGAGGGTTACGCGCTTGGCTTGATGGCCGTGAAGTTTGATGTTTTCCGATAACTGGGTGTAGTGAGCGAGGCGCTCGATATGCAGGGGATCATGCGGCTCAAGTTGAGTTAACTTTTCTAAATCGTCTGTGATACAGCGGCAGACCAGAAGTTGGAGCTCTGAATTGAGAAAACCTTCGGGAAAAGCGTCGAGAATATAGGAGAAATTATCAAATCGGGCCTGGAGGGCTTTGTGAACACGCTGTTTCTTCTTGCGGGTATTTTCAATAGATTGTGAAATAGCACCGTAGGCGATAACAGCAATCAGAGCAATCATTAAGAAGATGGCAAGAAGGGTAAAACTCATAAGCTGTTAAATACGTTGTTTTTGATTATTGGCGTTAATAGCGCTTTTGTGTAGCCCGTAGTATAGCTTGATGGCTCAAGATGGGAAAACCAGTAAGTAGATTTCTGTGAAGTGGTTGTTTTTTAGGCGTTTTAGGGGCTGTTTTAACAGCATAATTGGGTATGCGGAAGTGGTTAAAATACAACCTAAAATTGTCTCTATCATCTTGATTTTAGTAATGAAATTCCCAAATAGCTTCCAGGTGCGACCAGGAAAGGAAATTGTAAGAAAGTGTTGACAGGTTACGGGTGGCTCCATAAAATGCGCGCCTCTTCTGTGGTGATGCCTGTCAGGTTCATTTCAGAGGTTCTGGGTCCCCATCGTCTAGAGGCCTAGGACACCGCCCTTTCACGGCGGTAACAGGGGTTCGAATCCCCTTGGGGATGCCATTGCGGGAATAGCTCAGTTGGTAGAGCACAACCTTGCCAAGGTTGGGGTCGCGAGTTCGAGTCTCGTTTCCCGCTCCAAACATCTAAGTAGTGACAGGGTTTGTGGCTACGGGTACAGCAAGGGTTTTGTTGGATATCAACTCCGGCAAACGAGACACTTTTTAATTAACTTGGGTCTCGATGCATTCGCGCCATCCATGGCGCTCACCCTGCGGGCGGCTAAGGCCGTGCTAATTGGCTCCGGGCCAATTAGTCCCGCTCCACAGCTTCGATAGAGCTTGTGTATACTTTGGTCTCAGGACGGACCGATAAAAGTTCAAGGTCCCCATCGTCTAGAGGCCTAGGACACCGCCCTTTCACGGCGGTAACAGGGGTTCGAATCCCCTTGGGGATGCCATATTTGCGGGAATAGCTCAGTTGGTAGAGCACAACCTTGCCAAGGTTGGGGTCGCGAGTTCGAGTCTCGTTTCCCGCTCCAAATACAAAAAACGCTCAGCATATGCTGGGCGTTTTTTGTATTTGGAACACTCAACAAGACTTCAGCCCTTTGGGCTGGTCTCGATTTATTCGCCACATCCTTGTGGCTCCCCCTTCGGGCAGCCTCTGGCTGTGCAAATCGGCTGTCCTGCCGATTTGTCCCGTTCCAAACATAAAAAAACTCAGCGTTTTAGTTGGTTTTTTATGTTTGTAAGGCGGGAGATGAAAGATGTGAGACGGCCTGTAGCCCGGAGGTAGCGAAGCGTAGCCCGGGTTTTCTGATGCGACTCACCCTGATTTTCCCTGGACTTCGCTTCGCTGCCTCCAGGCTACACTTGTTCGTTCGTGTTGAGTGTGGGGCGAGGATTACCCATCCCCGGTCTTTCATCTTTCGTACTCCCCCTCAATGCAACCCCAATACCTGATTTCTCACCGCCATATAGTCAAACCCTTCGCCGGCATCCTCTGCTTCATAGCGGGCTTCGTCTAGTCGTTGAAATTTGGTTATTTCATCGTCAGGCATATAGTGCAGGCATTGGCCACCAAAGAACCAGAAAAGGTCTCTGGGGACATGGGGGGTGATATGAGGATAGGTGCTGACAATCAGGCAGATAAGGTCACTGCCGCTTTGGCGCAGGTCTTCCGGCCAGGTCTCGGCTTCTGCAAGCTCGGTCAGCGTGTTTAAAAATTGCTGGTGTTCTTCCAGTAATGCCTCCGGCTCAGCGTTAAAAGGGTCACTTTTCAGGCAAATATCCAGCAGCCCCTGAAGGAACTGGCGATGTGAAGTTAGGTATGTATCAGTAGTGGTATTCATAGTGGTTGCTTTTCGGAAAGTAGCACGCTTGAATAGCGCCCTTACTTCTCTTGATAGATAGGTTTAGGTCTATGACGGCAGCGCTGTCGATTAATCAATTACGCAAAGTGTACAACAACGGCTTTGAGGCGTTGAAGGGCGTTAGTCTCGAGGTAGAACCCGGGGACTTTTATGGCCTCTTAGGGCCAAACGGCGCGGGTAAGTCTACCACCATTGGTGTGGTGTGTTCTCTTGTGCAGAAAACGGCTGGGAAGGTAGAGGTTTTCGGTGTTGATATTGATAAGGATTTTTCAGCCGCGAAACAGCTGATTGGGGTGGTGCCTCAGGAATTCAATTTTAATCAGTTTGAGAAAGTTTTCGATATTGTCGCGACACAAGGCGGTTACTACGGCATGAGCCGAGAGCTGTCGGTTCAGCGTGCCGAAAAATACCTCAAGAAATTGGGGTTGTGGGAAAAGCGTAATGACGCGTCCCGTATGCTCTCAGGTGGTATGAAACGCCGTTTGATGATTGCTCGTGCTTTGATACATGAGCCCAAACTTTTAATTCTGGATGAGCCTACGGCGGGTGTTGATATCGAACTTCGCCGTTCTATGTGGGAGTTTCTGCAAGAAATCAATGCCGCCGGTACCACCATTATTTTAACCACTCACTATTTAGAAGAAGCGGAAAGCTTGTGTCGTAATCTAGGGATTATCGATAAGGGAGAGCTGGTAAAAAATACCAGTGTGAAAGATTTGTTGAAGCAGCTGCATCAGGAAACCTTTGTGCTCGATGTGGCAGAGCCTTTAACTGAGACTCCGGATTTAGGTGATATTGTTGTTCGGTTGATGGATGCAAATTGTTTAGAAGTGGATATGGATAAAGAGCAACCTTTGAATAAAGTCTTCTCACTGCTTTCAGAAAAAAATATTCAGGTGGTGAGTATGCGTAATAAGGCAAATCGCCTTGAGGAGCTATTTGTAAATCTTGTCAGTGGTGCGGAGGGCAGCGTATGAAACCTCAAGCGCAGTGGATAGCCTTCAGTACAATTGTCCGTCGAGAAATTCGTCGCTTTATGCGTATCTGGATGCAAACCTTATTGCCTCCAGCCATCACTATGACCCTGTACTTTATTATTTTTGGTGCCTTAATTGGGAGCCGTATTGGTGAAATGGATGGCTTTAGCTATATGGAGTTTGTAGTACCAGGTTTAATTATGATGTCGGTGCTGACAAATTCTTACTCTAACGTGGTGTCATCATTTTTTAGTACGAAATTTCAGCGCAATATTGAAGAGCTATTGGTTTCCCCTGTGCCGAATTACATCATCTTATTGGGTTATGTGGTGGGCGGTGTGAGTCGTGGTTTGATGGTGGGGCTGGTTGTGATCTTGGTGTCTCTCTTGTTCACCGATTTAAATATTCATAACGTGGGAGTGATGATCGCCATTGTTTTATTGACCGCTATCCTGTTTTCGTTGGCGGGGTTTATCAATGCGGTGTTTGCCCGAAACTTTGATGATATTTCCATTGTGCCAACTTTCGTATTAACACCCTTAACGTATCTTGGGGGTGTTTTTTATTCCATGTCGTTATTGCCTGAGTTTTGGCAGGGGGTGTCAAAGCTAAATCCTATATTGTATATGGTAAATGCTTTCCGTTACGGCATGTTGGGCATTAGTGATGTGGATATTCGCTGGGCCTTTATGATGGTGGTGTTGTTTGCTGCCGCTTTATTTGGTTATGCCCTGTACCTTTTGAATCACGGCGTGAAATTGCGCAGTTGAACCGTTAAAAGCAGCCATTAATCCTTTTGTGATGGTGGCATGCTCTGTAAATGATTAGTCTGTAATTGTATGTGGAAAGAACACCGAAACAGTACCGAAAAGGTATATGAATTATGAATGTGAACCCTCCTCATACTGGATACTCCGATTTGGCCCTTGGTCAAAGTACGGTTTACGAGTCCAGTTATAATCCCAAGCTACTTCATCCGGTTGCTCGGAAAGAGTTGCGGGCAGAGTTGGGTATTCGTTCTGAATTACCTTTTTCCGGTATGGATTTGTGGACAGGTTATGAGCTTTCTTGGCTTGAACCCGGTGGAAAGCCCCGCGTTGCGGTTGCAGAGTTTTTTGTACCGGCCTCTAGCGAAAACCTGATTGAGTCTAAATCTTTCAAGTTGTATCTAAATTCCTTTAATCAAACAGTTTTTAAATCGGTAGAAGCGGTTGAGCAGGCATTAGAGCAAGATCTCTCAGAAGTGGCAGGTGCCCCTGTTGCGGTAACGGTGAAATCATTGAGTCATGCAACGCAAGATGGTCTAGGTAAATTCCCTGGGGAGTGTATTGATGACTTACCAGTGAATATTGATTGTTATACACCACACCCGGAATTGTTAAAGCTGGAAGGTGATACGATTGAGGATGTTGAAGACGGTGCTAGCGTAGGCGTACAGGAAATTAATACGCTTGATTCAGATGGTGCGCAAGATGAAGTACAGGAAGCGCTTTACAGTAATTTGTTGAAATCAAATTGCCCAGTGACGGGGCAGCCAGATTGGGCGACTGTTTGGATTCATTATCGTGGTCGTAAAATCGATCGCGAAGCTCTGCTGAAATATATTGTTTCCTACCGAGAGCATCAGGATTTTCATGAGCACTGTGTGGAAAAAATCTTTTTAGATATTAAGCGCTATTGTCATCCAGAGGCTTTGACAGTTTACGCCAGGTATACACGGCGTGGTGGTTTAGATATCAATCCATTCCGTACAGATTGTCATGAAGAGATGGACGACATTCGTTTAGCTAGGCAATAAGTGGCAAAAAATTAGCTTGAACGTTCAAGCATGCTCACCAGTTGATCGTTTTCACTTTGCAAACGTTGAATGCGGGTGGCCATTTCGCGGAGTTGATCTGCGCTGCTGGAGTTTTTACTGGACTCTAGTTTCTGTTCTAGCTGTTGAATCTGCTCGTGAGCTTCATCCAGTTCAGTTTCTAATAACTTAATGCAGGTTTCAGATTCCTGCATCATTCTTTCTTGTCGGCTGAGATTATCTTTCAAGCCGTTAATAAGCTCGGCTTTTTCATTGTCGGTAGCGTGGTCAATGTTGCTAAGTTGTTCTTTGAGGTCTGAAATTTCTTGATATTGGTTTTCAGTAATAGAGCGAAGTCGAGTTAATTCCTCTTCGGCGTTACTTGATTGACTACTTTCAATACCGCCGCCAGCGCTTGGTCCGTTAGTTGTTGAGCCTCCGTGGGTCAGATCATGAGAGTGTTCAGAATGGGTGTCTGTAACCGCTTCACTCATCATGGATACATCTGGCATGTCACCGTTACCTGATGGGGTTGTATGAGGGGCTGAATCGGATTGGCTGCTCTCTACCAGGGTTTTAGAAATGTTGGTCATGTGCCCAACCAGCGTATGCCAGTGGGGTTTGCCATCTTCATCTTTGTTGTTGTCTTGTGCCGCTTTTTCCGCGCTTAGAAATGCGTGCCGTAAAGCAGCGGCTAATTTGCTTTCATCACCGTCGGCAACAATGTCTTTTTCGATGGGGTGAGAGCTGAGGCTTTTATGAAATTGGCGAGTGTAGAGCAGCTGGTCATTGAGTTGTTTTTTATAGGCCCCGCCACTTACCAATTCATCTTGGGCTTTCTCGTAGGCGGATTTGGTGGTTTCTAATTCGTTCACCAAAGCTTTTACTTTGGTTTTAAGAGAAGTGATGACTTTTTTCAGCTTGCTGGAATGCATCAGCAATACGATTGTCAGGATAGCGATAGCAACCCAGAGTTCGACAATACCGAAGATTACCCAGGTGGGGAGGTCAAGTTGCATAGGGAAATAATTCCTGAAGAAATCACTAGTGCTAATGATCTTAGTATGTGACAAAATTTCGTGATTTACGAATAAATGTAGCGAAAAGGTTTAATCATGGATGCAATTACGGCATTAACCAGTCGGGTGTCAGTTGCCCGGGTTACGGAACCCGGCCCTTCAGAAGCTGAAAAGCAAGATATCTTTCAAGCCGCTTTACGAGCTGCGGACCATGCAAATCTTCGCCCTTGGCGTTTTTTGGTACTGGAAGGTGAGGCTAGGGAGCGCTTGGGGAGTGTTTTTGCTAAAGCCGAAAAGCATGATGACCCGTCGATGACGGGTGAGATGCTCGATAGAGCTAGTAAGAAAGCACTGCGTGCACCTCTCATTGTGGTGGTGATTGCTGTTTGCCAAGAGCACCCCAAGGTGCCTGAGGTGGAGCAAGTTATCGCTGCAGGAGCAGCTGCGCAAAATATGCTGGTAGCGGCCCATGCAAAAGGGGTGGGGGCTTATTGGCGTACGGGTAAAATGGCTTTTCACCCCGTAGTCATGTCTGAGCTTGGCCTGGCGGACAATGAGCAAATTTTGGGTTTTTTGTATTTTGGAACGCCTGTTGTGTCGAAGCCAGTTCCCGAGTTGAACATTGATGACTATTTTCAACAATGGTGATCGCTTTTGAAATCACCTTTTGAAATCGCTTTCTGGTTAGAATTGCCCAGTTGGGCTGGCGGCTAGGCCATAAATGCCTAGTCTGCTCACGTGTTTAAAACATCTATAAAACAAGAATTTAGGCTATAATTATTCGGATAATTCTTGAAAGTTTCAGTATCTTCCGGTTTTTCAGCAGGGCAACCTTTGAATAGCGTTACACAGATTTTCCGCGCAGCATTTATTTCCTCTAAGCTGACTAAATCCGCTGGCAATTTTCCCGGTAGACTGGGTTTATTCTTTTCCGCTGTGGCGGTGCTTTTACTCGTTTTCTTTGCCGCTCACCTTCAAGCTCAGACGAATAGGCCATTGCCGGAAATTTCGTTTCCAGGCGCTGCGGCGCCCGGTAATTTAGGTCGAGCGCAAGAAAGTCTTCCCGAGCCAAAATCCAAAGACGAAATTATTATCCCTTCCCCAGAACACAAAAAAATCCCACCCAAATCGGATAAACATTTGTTCACCTTGAGTAGAGTGGAAATCTCAGGGGGCACAGTATTTAGCGTTGAGGTGCTGGAGTCACACTACCAAGAGTATTTGGGTAAAAAAATTAATGTCGGTGTGATGTTTGATGTGGCTAACACCATCACCAAGCGCTATGCGGAAGAGGGTTATGCGTTATCCATGGCTTATTTGCCGGCGCAGAAAATTGATAGCGAGGGGATTGTACGCATCAACTTGATAGAAGGGTATATCGGTGTTGTGGATTACCGGGGTGATGTTCACGCGTTAAGCCAGCGTACGCGAACACTACTAGAAGAATTGACGGGCATGCGCCCCTTGCGCAGTGACGACCTTGAGCGACAGTTACTGTTAGCGCGTGATGTGTCGGGGCTTGAGGTGAAAACCATTCTGGACCGAGCGAATTTCGATGCGGGAGCTGCCAAGCTGATTGTGGAGTTGAAACATACCCAGGCTAAGTGGTCTGTGGGGTTGAATAATCGAGGCTCTGAAGCCCAAGGGCCTATTCGCGCCAATATCGGGGGCAAGTGGTTTTTTCCGTCTTTTGCAGAAAGTACTTTGGGGTTGCGCTATCAGCAGGCGGAGAGTGCAGATGAATATTCCTATTGGCGGTTTCACTACAGCCTAGGCATTTCTCAGTGGGACACGCGTTTGGAGTTGGACGGTGCTGTGAGTGAATCGAGCCCGGATACAGCGCTGTTAAATGCCTTTGAGTTTCTCAGTGAAAGTCAGCAAGTCACCCTTGGTCTGAGTCAGCCATTTATCCGTACTCGTCGTAAAAATTTTAGTGGCTATCTCAAGCTGGATGCCAAAGACAGCGAGAGCTTTTTTGCCGGCGATCCCAACAGTGAAGACAAGACCCGAGTACTGCGTATAGGGACGCAGTATGACTGGATCGATAATACAGGCTCTACGAACCTGATTAATGTGGAGATCAGCAAGGGTTTGGATCTACTGGGGGCTACGGACCAGGATTACGAGTTTAAAGCCCGGGCTATTGCCGATTACGAATTTTCCGCCCTGAAACTGACTTTGAGCCGGCATCAGCGCTTTGCCAGCTCCGCGAGTTTGTTTATGAGCTTACAGGCTCAGTACAGCAGTGATCCTTTGGCATCTTCAGAGCAGTGTGGTTGGGGCGGGGAGCTGTTTGGTCGCGCCTATGATGATTTCGAGGCGTCAGGTGATAGTTGTATCTTGGCCAGTGTGGAACTGCGAAATACCTTCATGAGAGAAGGAGCCGGTTCCCGCTATGTGCAGTCCTATGCCTTCCTGGATGCAGGGTCCCTGGAGCTAAATGATGTGGATAATGTCCTTGAAAGTGCTGGTATAAATGTAGAAATAGGCGACAATGTAAGGTACAGCGCAGGGCTTGGCGTACGAAGCCAATTTGAGGAAGATCAGTTCTTTTCCGTGGAAGTTGCCGTTCCTCTTCATGATCCTGTCGCTCTAGAATCCAGTAACCAAAAATCAAATAAAGAGCCTCGTGTATTTGCCAGTTGGCGTATGAGCTTCTAATGACTAAACCCTTCACCTACAAGCTTCCAATTTCAGGGCCTAAATCGGCTCTGAGGTTGCTCGTGGGTGCTGGGTTGGGCAGCGCTTGTTTATTGGTAGAGGTATTGGCAGGTGAGCAGGCATTCGCGGCCCCCAATCAAGGGCAGGTGGTTGCCGGTGGAGCGAATATTTCTCAAGCTGGCAGTTCCACCATTATTCGTCAGGAAACCCAGTCTGCCATTATCAACTGGCAGCAATTTTCTATTGGTGCCGCTGAATCTGTTCAGTTCTTTCAGCCAAATTCTGATGCCGCTATTTTAAACCGTGTCACTGGCAGCGAGCGTAGCGAAATCTTTGGTTCTCTGATTGCCAACGGTAATGTGTTTTTGATTAACCCCAACGGTATCTTGTTTGGGGAGTCCGCTCATGTGGATGTTGGGGGCTTTATTGCCTCAACTTTCGATATCACCAATGAAAATTTTCTCTCTGGAAATTACCTGTTTGATATTCCCGGCCAGCCTGGAGCGGGTATTGAAAATCTAGGCAAAATCTCTGTGGCTGAAAATGGTTTGGCGGCCTTTGTGGCTCCCCATGTGAGTAACCACGGCATTATTTCTGCGCACCTCGGTAGGGTTGCGCTGGGGGCCACGGACTCTGGTTTTGCTCTCGACCTTTACGGTGACGAACTGATTCGCTTTGCCGTATCGGAAGAGATGGCCCAGCGCTTGTCTCTGCAGTCGGAGCATTTGTTCGGAATCAATAACCAGGGGCGTATTTCTGCTGACGGCGGCACCATTGCTCTCACGGCCTCCGCTGCCCGTGAAGTGGTGAGCGATATTATCACCGCTGGGGGTGAATTACGGGCCACAGGTGTTGGTACGGAAGGCGGTGCCATCGTGCTCTTTGGTGAAGGCGGTGGCGTCAATGTGACTAGCGATGCCTTGGTGGATGTTTCCAATGAAAGCGGCAATGGTGGTGAGATTCGAGTTGCCGGTGATCACGTGTATCTCGATGGCGAGCTTCGAGCTTCCTCCTCAAATGTAGGTGGTACTGTTGACGTTAAGTCGGGTTGGCTCAGCGTGGGAGGCACGGTTGATGCTTCTGGTGGGGTTGGCGGTTCGGTTTCAATCCAAGCTGAAGGTATGTCAAACACGGGCAGTATTTCAGTGTCCGGTTTCCAAGGGCAGGGTGGACGTATCGATCTGGCGGTAGATGGCCGGATTGATGAATTTGAAATGGCTAGCCTTACCGCTGATGGCCGTCAGCAAGGCGGTGATATTCGGGTTGTGGCTGGTGAGCAAATTACCTCTTCCGCCAGTTACAGTGCTAGCAGTTTAGAAGGCGATGGCGGACGTATCGATGTGACCGCCAGTGTGGTGAAAGGTCTGAGCGCTAGTTACTCAGCAACCGGTGGCGGTCAGGGGGGCAGTATCCGCTTGGGGGGGGAATTCCAAGGCGGAAAGCATCTCGACATTGATGAGCTACCTAATGCTCAAATCACCATTCTCAGTTCTGGCAGTGTGTTGGATGTTAGCGGCAGAGATGATCGTGGTGGAGAAGCCATCCTCTGGTCGGATGAAACCACTATTTTTAACGGCAGCCTCTATGGTGAAGGCGCCTTTGCGGAAATTTCTTCTGCTGGCACCATTTCGTTTGCGGGTGCCGTAAATATCGGCAGTGGTGAATTACTGCTAGATCCGAAGAATATTATTATTAGCAATGAAGATAGGCCTAACGAACTACAGCTAATTCTGGGTTACGATCATAACTACGATGAGTCTAATCTCGGTGCTGGGGACAACTATGGCGCTGCGGTGGCGCTTGATGGTACTCACTTAGCTGTAGGAGCTCCCGGTGATGATGGTTCCGGGGACGCTGCTACAGATACCGGTGCGGTTTATCTTTACACGTTTGCGTCGACGGATTTGGAAAGTCCGACCTTATCTGCGGTTATTGGTAGTGGGTATACTGGTGGAAATAATGTCAATCAATCTCTGGATAACGGTGATGCACTTGGCTCTTCAGTAGCTCTGGACGGGACTCATTTGGCTGTTGGTGTTACTGGAGATGATGGCTCTGCAGGCCTTCGAACCGATGCCGGTGCGGTGTACTTATACAGCTTTACCGGGGATTTCAGCACAATTACTCAAGAAGCGACGATTGGATATGGCTATAGCGGCGGTAGCAACATTGATATCGCTAACTTACAGCTTAACGATTTTCTTGGCGGTGCTGTTGCCCTAGACGGAGGTAATTTGGCCCTAGGGGCAACTGGTGATGACTCTCTTGGAAGCACTTTAAATCCAGATCATGGTGTTGTTTATCTACTTACCTATACGGGAGATTTCGACACAATTACTCAAAGGCGTCTGATTGGTAATTATTTCGCGGGTACTGCGGATGGCTTTACTTATCAGCCAATCACTTTAGAAAATAATGATCGATTTGGTAGCTCGTTAGCGCTTGATGGAAGCTTACTGGCCATTGGCGCGAATGGTGACGATGGTTATCTCAACGGGGTTTCCGATTCTGGCTCGGCTTATCTTTTTAGTTTTACAGCTAATTTTGCCTCGGCAACACAGCAAGCGGTGATCGGTGCTGATTATAATCCTGCTGTGACTTTTAGGCCCAATGATATCGATAACACCAGTCTTGCGGTGAGTGATAGTTTTGGTAGTGGTATTGCTCTCGATGGAACTAATCTAGTAGTAGGTGCTACCGGCGCAGATATAGTTTATCGATATACTTTTACCGGCAGTTTTACCTCGATTACAGCGGCTGGAACCATTGGCCCTGGGGGAGGGGTAGATACCAGTAGTGTCGTATCAGCCGGAGACAATTTTGGTTCTGCGTTAGCGCTAGATGGCAACTTTATCGTTATCGGTGCTGATGAAGATGATGGTTTTGATAACCCGGGTACGGTAAATGGCAGTGGCGCGGTTCATATCATCGATACCTCTCATGTGAGTTTTGATCAGTCTTGGAACTTTGCGGATTTTACCGGTGCCACCAGTGTTGTTCATGTGGCTGATCTGGAAAGCCTCTTAGACGCCGGCACAGCCGTCACCCTTCAAGCCAGTAACGATATTACGGTTGAAAATGCTGTGGCTGCCAATAACGGTGGTGGTGCGGGCGGAAATCTCACCCTGCAAGCAGGGCGTTCAATTTTAGTAAACGCCGACATCACTACCGACGACGGCAATCTCACGTTAGAAGCAAACGAGACCGCTGCCGACGGTGTGGTGGATGCAGACCGCGATGCAGGTGCTGCCAACATCACCATGGCCGGTGGTACCACCATTAATACGGGTGCCGGTACTGCAACTTTTACCTTGAGCAACGGTGCGGGCAACACCAATACCACGGTGGGCACCATTGCTTTAAATAACGTAACCGCAGGTGGCTTGGTCATTAACAACGCCAACAGCGGAAGTTCGGTAACGGATACCGGTACCTTGTCTGTGGCGGGTACTACGGATATCAACGCCAGCGGTGCTACGGTAACCCTGGATTCCGCCGCCAATGATTTCGATAACGACGACAGTGGGGATGCCCTAACCGTTGATGGCGCTACGGTCAAAGTGGTAGATACGGATGCGTTGAATGTGGGCACCTCGGGTGTGACAACGCTTATTGCAGAGTCAGGGGCGAACCTGACTTTATCGGGTACAGTGACCGCTTCCGGTGACCTGGGAGACGGCAACGATACCGCTATTGTCTTGGCTTCTGGTGCCAATTTTATCGAAGGTGCATCGGGTGATTTAAACCCAGGGGCAGGGCGTTTTATTGTGTACAGCGCTAACCCCGGTTCCAACACCTTGGTGGATCTCACGGCGACCCCTTGGTACAACACCACCTATAACAGCGGTTCTCCTACGGCGGTGAGTGGTACCGGTGATCGCTTTGCCTATACCCAAGCAGCCACGCTCACGGTCACCGCTGAGAACAAAAACCGTGACTACGGGGATGCTAACCCAGCCCTTACTCAAACCGTTACCGGTTATGTAAACAGTGAAACGGCGGCGATTGTAACCGGGGCATTAGGCGCCGCTTCTACGGCGGCCACCTCTGCCTCTAGTGTTGCGGGCAGCCCTTATACCATTACCGCCAATGCCGGTACCTTGGGTACTGACCGCAACTACACCATTAATACGGCTAATGGTTCTTTAACGGTAGATGAGCGAGACATTACCCTCACTGCCGATGATCAAACCATTACCTATGGTGCAAATGCTACGGTGGGCGCCTCTGGGGATTTTTCGTTAACCTCGGGTTCTTTGGCGGCTGGTGAAACCATTACGGCGGTAACCCTCACTAGCGATGGTAATTATGGCGCAACTCTCGCTGGAGCCGGAACTTACACTGACGACATCAATGTAACAGGGGTGAGTACCAGTGGCGGGGGCTTTAATGCCGCGAACTACAACATTACTTTTGTGGATGGGGATCTTACGGTTAATCAGCGAGCCATTACGGTAAAGGCCGATGATCAAACCATTACCTATGGCGCTAATGCTACGGTGGGGGTGACCACGGATTTTTCCATCACCTCGGGAAGTTTGGTGGGTGCCGAGAGTATTGATGATGTCACTATTACTAGTGCCGGCGGCTATAACGGAACTCTAGCAGATGCAGGCACATACACTGACGATATCGAATTGGGCGGTATTAACAGTAGTAGTGGTGGTTTTAATGCAGCCAACTATTCCATTACCTTGGACGATGGTGATTTGATCGTAAATCAGCGAGCCATCACGGTGAAAGCTGACGATCAAAATATTACTTACGGGGCGAATGCCACCGTTGGCGCATCTGCGGATTTTTCTATTACAGCGGGCTCATTGGTGGGGGGCGAAACAATTACCGCTGTAACCCTAGATAGTGCCGGGGGCTACGATGCCACTCTAGCCAATGCCGGCACCGTCACCGACGACATTGAAGTCACAGGAATTAGTACCAGTGGCGGTGGTTTTGATACCGATAACTACGCGATTACTTTTGATGATGGTGATCTCATAGTTAACCAAGCTGCATTGGAGGTTACAGCCAATGATCGAACTAGGTTTTATGGCAATAGTTTAACGTTGGGATCCAGTGCGTTTACGCCCACGGGTTTGGTGGGTGGTGAGACGATTGGTTCAGTGACTCTAAGCAGTGCTAATAGCTATGCTACAACCACGACCACTAATGTTGGAACCTATGTAGACGAAGTTGAAGTCAGTGCAGCCACAGGGGGTACTTTTACTGCCAGTAATTACAGTATTACCTATACCCCTGGCGATCTGACGATTAGCCCGGCGTCTTTAATAATAAGACCCGATAATCGCAATAAAGATTACGGAGATAACCTTGCTTTAGGTACGACTGCCTTTAGTTCTCTAGGTTTGCATAACAGTGAAACCATTGGGGCAGTAACCATTACCAGTGCTAATGGTTACGCGGGTAATACCAGTACAAATGCGGGAACCTATTCCGGTGAACTTGTGGGTAGTGGTGCGACCGGGGGTACATTTACTGCCAGTAATTACAATATTACCTACTGGAATGCTAATCTCACTATCGACCAAGTTGCGCTTAGCGTTACCGCAAACAATGACGCCTTTGCTTACGATGGAACCTCGTACTCTGGCGGCAATGGCGTGGTGTATGCGGGCTTTGTGAATACAGAAACCAGTGCGGTATTGGGTGGGGCTCTAACTTATGGCGGTAGTAGCCAAGGTGCTACCAATGCCAATACCTATGCCATTACCCCGGGCGGCCTTACCAGTACCAATTACGCCATTACTTTTGTGCCGGGTACATTAACCATCAATCCCGTGGCTCTTAGCATTACGGCAGATAACCAATCCCGAGACTACGGTGACACACTTGCCGTGAGTACGGCTTTCACTACGGTGGGCTTAGTTGGGGCTGAAACCATTGGCAGTGTCACGGTAACGGGGGCAAATACCAGTAATCCGGCTGCGGCGGTGGGCTTTTACGCTAACGACATTGTGCCTAGCAATGCCACCGGCGGTACCTTTTTAGCGAGCAATTACACCATCACCTATAACAATGGTGATCTGACGATTGATCCGCGGGCGCTCAGTATTATCGCGAATAGTCAGAGTAAATCTTTTGGCTCCACCTTGGTGATCGGTGCCTCCGACTATACAGCTCCAAATTTGGCTAATGGTGAAACCATCGGCTCGGTGACTTTAAATAGTACCGGCTCCTACGACAGCAATCCCAATGCGGCTATCGGCACCTACGCTGGTGATATCACCATTGCTGGTGCGGCTGGGGGCACCTTTAACCCCGCAAACTATACGATTACCTATGTGCCTGGGACTTTCACCGTTACTGCAGCCACCCTCACGATTACGGCTAATAGCGAGAGTTTTGTGTATAACGGCTCAGCCTATTTTGGTGGTGCGGGAGTGACTTATAGTGGTTTTGTGGGGGCGGATACCCCTGCATCATTAGGTGGAGCCCTGGCCTACACCGGCGATAGTCAGGGCGCGATAAACGCAGGTAGTTATTCCATTACTCCCTCCGGTTTGACTCATGCCAGTTACGATATTGTTTATGTGGGGTCGACCCTCACCATCACTCAAGCTGACTTAGTGATTACCGCTGACGATCAAAGCCGGGTGTATGGAGATGTTTTGGAAACTGCCTCTAGTAACTTTACCTCGGTGGGTTTGGTGGTGGGCGATTCCATTGATACCGTTGCGGTCAATAGCCTACGCGGTGCCGATGCCAGCACAGCGGTCGGTAACTACGCCGACGATATTCTTATCAGTGATGCCCAAGGCAGCAGTTTTTTAGCCAGCAATTACAACATTACCTACAACCCCGGTAGCTTGGAAATTACCCCTCGGCCTATCGTGATCACTCTGGATGATCAAAGTAAAACCTATGGCGATAGCTACACCTTGGATAACACGGCTTTCACTGTAGACGATATGGCCAACGGTGAAACCATTGGCACTGTGACCTTGGCCAGTGCGGATGACCTAGCGGGGAGTGCTTCGGCATCTGCTGGTTTATATGTGGATGACCTCATTGCCTCTGATGCAAATGGCGGTACCTTTATCCCCTCCAACTACGACATCAGTTATGTAGCTGCGGACTTCACCATTGATCTTCGAGATATCACTTTGGTGGCAACGCCAGTTGAAAAAGAAGAGGGGGAGGAAGACCCGCTATTGGCTGTGGATATTTCAGCCGGTTCACTGGGCGCTGCGGATTCTTTAGAAGATGTGTTTGGCAGCTTAAGCCGAGAAGAGGGTGAAGAGCCGGGCTTCTACGATGTGCTTATCGGCACTGGTGCGGATAGTGGCGCTAAGGTATCCAATTACAACTTGGGCTTTAATGTCGATAACAATGCATTTTCCATTGTGGCTCCACGGAATTACGAAGAGCTGGAGAAGGATTGGGCTAGTGATCCTGTCAGTGACGAAGAAATCGAATACGTATTACCACCTTTAGATTCTGAACCTTCCTTGCCTGAAACCGGCGGCCAGCTGGAAATTGGCGATGGTGGTGCCATGGATGTTTCCCCGCCGGAGTATTCCGATGGTGGTAGCGTAGTCGTTGTGATTCCAGAGCCACCTGCACCTAAGCCTCCAGCACCAGCAGCCAAGCCTGCTGCCCCCAAACCTGCGGCTAAGGCAAAACCTAAAGCCCCTAAGCCAATAGTGGTTACCGCAGAAATCGTGTTTGTTGATGATGGTACGGTAACGCTGGAGCTATCCAATGGCAGCACCATTAAAGGCATTACCTTAGACGGTTTGAGCTTTAGTGAGTTGGGAGAGGGTTTGTCGGTTCGTCGCCAGAGAAGTTCATCCAGTACGCCTCCAGGTTTGGCGACCACGTTAACGGTAGCAGGGTTAAGCAAAGGTATCGCAACACTAAAAGCGCGCTATCTGTTGCTGGATGAAGAGCAAAACCTTATGTTTTTGCCCTTTAATGCCGGTAGTAAAGATGTGGCTCTTCCGGGTGAGGAGGTAGATCGTATGGCCTTTGCCGCAATGGATGTCGACGGCGCCGATATTGAGTTTGAGGTGGTTCAAGTACGAGGTGGCATTATTGTGAAACCCAAATCTCAGGTTTCCCGGTGGTTGATGCAGGCTGGTCCTAAGGTGGTGACCGCTATGGCGCTGGTTGAAATTCAGAAACAGCTGGATGTGCACGTGGATAATATTGTGACGGTATATTTAGCCAGATAAGTCATCCTGGGATATAGTTGAAAGATCAGGCTTTGCTATAAGCCTCAGGTTGTTGATAAACCCTTGAAATTAAAAATATCGTCATCCCCACGAACGCGGGGATCTACTAAAATCAATACATTATAGATTCCCGCCTACGCGGGAATGACGGAATTTCACTTTGTCAGCAGTCAGGGGCTTTGCTAACAGTCTACTAATAAATACAAGCAGCCATCATTCTATAGACTGAATTTATCTATACATATAAATGGCACAGTTTCAGTATTAACTCCCGCGTCATAATTAATTGGGGTCGTTAACATGTCGAAATTAAAAGTCCTTCTACCGATTCTTGTGGTGATAGCCGTGGGTGTGATCGGCTATACCCAATTCTTTGGCAGTAGCATGCCAGATGCACAGCCTTCCTTCGCTGAAGTCATTCACTCTCGCGGCAAGGTGCAGCAGGTTACGGCTTCCGATGATTTTATGGCAGACATCGCCACTGGCGATATTGTGAAGCCTGGCAGTATTGTGAAAACTGGTGATGAGAGCAGTGTGACCCTGGAGTTTGTAGATAGCTCTAAATTGTTGGTTGCCAGTAACAGTCGTGTACGTTTCGACACCATGCTGTATTCAGACATGGCTAATTCCTCTGAGACCGTGGTTTATCTCAATTCCGGTAGTGCAGAAAGTCGAGTCGCAAAACAAAATGGCTTTGGTGCGCGCTATGAAGTTCGCACACCGGCTATGCAGTTAGCGGTTCGCGGAACCGTATTCCATACCAGTTATGACCAAGCCCAAGGCAAAGCCAAGGTATCTGTAATTGAAGGTGCCGTGCAGGCGGTGAATCAGGATGACGAGCAGTTATTAACTGCCGGTGTTGGTATGGCAGCATCTTCTAGTGGCAAAGGCAGCGTTCAAAAGTTATTGCCAAGCCCTGCGTTGAATGGTGTTGATCCGGTCGTTAATGATTGTTCACCACTGAATGTAGCCTGGAGTGCCCTTCAAGGCGCGAGTGAGTATCGCGTGCAGTTACTCGGCGGTGATGCAAACTATGCCATTGTGTACGACCAAGTGTTGTCATCCAATGAAGTGGCCTTTACAGGGTTGCCAGATAATCATTACGAAATGCGTGTGCGGGGGTTGGATAACCAAGGCATCGAAGGTCATGATGCAGAGCTTTCCTTTATTCTTGATGCCCGCCCTCCGTCTCCAGTGGCTGACGAACCTAAAGCCGGTGCAACCATTAGCAGTGCGAAAGTTCAATTCCGTTGGACAGGTTCTTTAGATGCGAAAGAATATAATTTTCAAATTTCCGACGTAGAAGATTTCTCCCGTATCGTGACACAAATACAAAGGCTACCTAACAACATGGTTGGCTTTTCTGTGCCCTTACCACCGGGCGGTTATTACTGGCGCATTGCCAGTATTAATGAGCACAACTGCCAAGGTAGTTTCAGTAAACCGGAAGGCTTTGTTGTGGCTTCTCCCGGCTTAACAACGGAAAAGTCTCAGGACTCGTCTGAAAACGTAGTGGAGAGTGAGTCACCTCGTTCATGAAGTTAGTTAAAAAACAGCGCAAGGGAAAAATGGCAGCATCCCTTGTTCCCTTGGTTACGCTGCTGATTGTCTGGGGGCTAGCTCAAACCAATATGTATCACCGGCTCGAAGCCTGGATGGACGATGGCTTACAGTATCGAGCGGCGAACGAAGTGTACTTCGACGATATTGTGTTTTTGGACATTGATGATGTCACCATTCAAAAGCTCATGCCTGATCATGGGGTCTGGCCTTACAAGCGTGATATTTATGGCGTTGTGCTGGATTATTTAAATAATGCCGGCGCTGATCGCGTTGTTTTCGATATTTTATTTGCAGAACCAAGGGAAGGAGACGAGGTTCTTGCAGAAGCATTGAGCCAGTATAACAATGCGGTGTTTGTGGCCAGCTCGCCAGCCTTAGGCAGTGACGACACTCTTACCCACGAAGATTACCGGCAGCGCATTGCCAAAAACTCTTGGGTTGTTTCTCCCCATTTCCCTGCCATTAATACTGATGCATTGATTCTTCCGGTGTCTTCTCTCTCTCTAGCGGATAGAGATTTAAATAACGTGGGCATTGTGGATGTAACCGCAGATGTGGACGGCGTTGTTCGCACCATGCCTTTAGTGCACAAAATCGGAAACAGTTATATGCCATCATTGCCTCTAGCGGTTCATCAGCTGGGCAGTGGTCAGTACAACGTGAAGTATCACAAGTTCGACAATCAAATCGTGGTGGGTGGTCAGACTTGGCCTGTGGATTCTGCGGGTCGACTCAAAGTGTATTATCCGAAAAATGCTAACTCTGTATTGAGCCTATCTTTTTATAAGGTGGTGGATGCGGCAAAAGGCTTAACACAACCAGAAGGGGCCGAAAGCTTTTTTAAAGGTAAAACTGTTTTTATCGGCAGTACGGCATTTAAATCCGATAAGGTGAATACCCCTCGTGGAATGATGTCCGGCACCTATTTGTTGTCCATTGCCTACCAAAATCTAAAACACAATTTGGCCATGAAACCAGATAATGCCATCTGGAATTTATTGCTGGTAATCTTCTCCATGCTGCCGGCCATTGTGGCCGCGATTTATCGCCGATATGTGGCTTGGATGTATGCTTCTGCGGTGCTGGCAACGGCTACAGGTTTAGTGGCGTTTAACTGGTATATGTTATTGCTCTTTAACCAAAGCAGCGCATTGCTTTTACCATTATTAGTGCTCTTTATTGCCCATGTGCTGCATGTGTTGGTGTTTAGTTTTTTGATGCAGAAACAAAATCTTCATCTCAAGAATTTTGGTAAAGAGTTGATTGACATTAACGAGCAGCTGGAAGCCATTGCCAATACCGATGAGCTAACGGGCTTATTAAATCGCCGGGCCTTTATGCACTTGTTTAACCACGAAATGGATCGTTTCTGCCGACAAGATACGGTCTTTACTGTGGTGATTATGGATTTGGATAAGTTCAAAAAAGTGAACGACGACTATGGCCATCAGGCCGGTGATGATGTTCTGAAAATGTTTTCGGGTGTTCTTCAATCCACATTGCGTAAGTCGGATATTTCGGCACGTTGGGGTGGGGAAGAGTTTGTGGCTATCTTGCCAGATACCCATGAAGCCCAAGCAAAGGAAGCATTGGATAAGCTTCGTATGCAGCTAAAAGAACAAGCTGTAGAAACGGAAAAAGGCCCGCTCAAAGTTACCGTGAGTGCGGGTGCTGCAGAAATGGATGACCCTGATCTCACTTTGGATGATATTCTTGCCCGAGCAGACAAAGCCCTCTATATGGCTAAAGAAACTGGCCGAGACCGGGTTTGCCTGTATAAGAGTAATAGTCACTAATGCTTTCTAGCTGGGGCTAAGCATCAAATATCAAATGCTTACTCCTCCTGATGAGCCTCCTTGCAATATATGGAGAGAATTATTTTTTAGCACCTGCTGAAAAATCGGTAACAGCTGTGTTTTCCGTGAGTCCTTTCCGTATAAGCCAATGGTTAATTTCGGTAATGGTTTTTTGGGAAGATTAAAGGTGCTTGGAATATTTGCGGCCTGAATGCCGTGGCCTAAGGCGGATTGCCCCAATATAGAAACTCCTAAGCCGGAGGCGACGGCTTCACGTACCGCCAAAATGCTATTGGCGGTGATCACTTCTGTCATGTCTAGCTGAGTGTTCTCCATAACTTCGTCAGTAATTTTTCGATAGATGCAAGGGGCCTGCATTAAGCACACCGGTAGTGAGGTAGTTATGGGTTCTTCACGGCTATCACTGCAAACCCACATCATTTGATCTTCGGCAATGGGTGTGGAATCCGCTCGCTCTGGGTTGTGAAGGGCGAGGGCAATATCGATTTCCCCTTTATCAAATTCCTCTAACAGTTTTCGGCTCAACCCAACCCGAAAGGTCAGATCCGCATCCGGTAGTTTGGGGCGCAGGGAGTCTAGAATGTCGGGAATACGGTGTGGGGCGATGTACTCCAAAATACCGATGCGAATTTCTCCGCTCAGTACAGGGCTTCGCATTTGTGCCACCAAGCCTTCGCCTTCTGCCAGTAATTTTTTGGCTTTGGGAATCAGCTTTTGGCCGTGATGGGTCAGGCTCACTTCGCGGCTGTTGCGCTCTAATAACTCTACATCCAGCAGCTCTTCTAGCTTCTTAATGCGTGCACTTACCGCAGATTGGCTGCGACCTATGCGCTCTCCAGCCAGGGTAAAACTGCCAGTTTCCACCACGGTAATAAAGCAGCGGATCAGGTCTAGATCGATATCGTAATTAGCCATGACGGGTGAGAGTCCATTAAATGAGTTATCTCATGGATTCGAAAATCGAATCTATGAGATTAAAACTATTCGTTTAACTTATTCTAAGTCAGCACTTAGTATTTATCCATACCTGGGGAATATCCCTAAGGGCAACACAAATTTAACCAGGTGTCTCATAGTTTTAAAAAACAGGCATTAGAAAAGGTGATAGCCATGAAAGCAGTAATTTATTCAGAGTTCGGTTCCGCAAAAGATGCCTTGAACGTGGTTGAAATCGATATCCCAAGCGTTGGCGAGGGTGAAGTATTGGTACGCCTACATGCCTCAGGGGTAAACCCGTCTGATGTGAAAGCCCGTGCCGGTGGTCGCCCTGGCGTCACCAAGCCGCCTTTCCCACAGATTGCCCCACACAGCGATGGTGCTGGCGTAATCGAGGCCGTAGGCGAGGGTGTGGATGGCGCACGAGTCGGTGAGCGAGTGTGGATCTGGAATGGTCAGTGGCGTCGGGCCTTGGGAACTGCGGCTGAATATATTGCAGTACCGGTGGAGCAGGCGGTATTCCTGCCGGAGCATATTTCCTTTGAAGAAGGCGCAGTGCTGGGTATTCCTGCTCTTACCGCTACCCACACCGTGTTAGGTGGTGGAAGCGTGGAAGGCAAAACCGTATTGATCAGTGGTGGTGCGGGCACGGTAGGCTACTTAGCGGTGCAGGTAGCTAAGGCTTCGGGAGCAAAAGTGTTTACTACAACTGCGAGTGAAGAAGATCAAAAAGTGGCTCAAGAGGCAGGTGCCGATGAAGTGTTTGATTACCGTGCCGAGGATTTGGCAGAGCAAATTCTGGCTAAGAATAATGGCCAACCTGTAGACCGTATTGTGGAAGTGGAGTTTGGTAAAAACGTTCAGACCATTGCCAAAATTATTGCGGAAAAAGGCAGTATTGCCACTTACGGTTCTGCCCTGGATATGGAACCTCAGCTGCCGTTCTACCCACTGTTATTTAAAGCTGTAAAACTGGATTTTGTATTGGTGTACTTGTTGAACGATTCAGAGCGTAGAAACGCGATTGATAACCTAACCACACTGCTTGAAAAGAATGCCTTGGATATTCGTATCTTCAAAGCTTTCCCGCTAGAGCAGTGCGCCGAAGCTCACGAGCTGATTGAATCCGGCAAGCGTGCAGGTTCAGTTGTGCTCACCATGTAATTTCGTGTTCAAGGTAGGTCGGCCTTCAGGCCGACAAAATCTGCTCGCAGATATGAACAAACCTTCTCCTCGATTATGCAGCTCCTTAATAAAGAGCTGCTTTTTTCGATTAAATATGTGCAATCTGTCCCGGACTGCGCTTTGCTCCCTCCGGGCTACAGCAATGTCCAGAGTCATTATGAAAACCAAAATCACAGAGCTATTTAATATTAAGTACCCCATTATGCAGGGGGAATGCACTATGTTGGTTTTGCAGAGTTAGCGGCGGCCGTATCTAATGCCGGAGGTTTGGGAACCATCACTGGGCTCACGCAAAAAACGCCTCAAGATTTGGCAGACGAAATTGAAAAATGCAAAAGCCTTACGGACAAACCCTTTGCGGTAAACCTAACGTTTCTCCCCATCGTCAATGCGCCGGATTATCCGGGTTATATCGATGCCATTATCCAGGGGGGCGTGAAAATTGTTGAAACCGCAGGTAATAACCCCGAAAAAAATATGCCGCTTTTTAAAGAGGCAGGATTAAAAGTGATTCATAAGTGCACCTCGGTGAAACATGCCTTAAAGGCACAGGCTATTGGTTGTGATGCAGTCTCTATCGATGGGTTTGAATGTGCTGGTCACCCCGGAGAAGATGATATTCCCAGTATGATTTTATTGCCTCGCGCTGCAGATGAGTTAACGATTCCTATTGTGGCATCCGGTGGTATGGCGCGATGCGCGCTCTTTAGTCGCTGCTCTCAGCTTAGGCGCCGAAGGTATTAATATGGGAACCCGTTTTGTGGCTACCCAAGAAGCACCAGTTCATGAAAATGTAAAACAAGTCATTCTCAATGCCACTGAAAAAGATACCCGGCTGGTTATGAGGCCTCTAAAAAATACGGAACGTGTTTTAGCGAATGCAGCGGTTGAAAGTATTTTAGAGAAAGAAGAAACCCTTGGTTCAGGCATTAGCTTTGAAGATATTCGCGAAGAGGTGGCAGGCGTCTATCCCCGTATTTTACAAAATGGAGAAATGGATGCCGGAGCTTGGTCCTGTGGAATGGTCGCAGGCTTGATTCGTGATATTCCTACTTGTGAGGAACTCATCACCAGAATAATGAATAAGGCAGATGAATTAATTTTGAAGCAATTAGTGGGAGTGGTGTTGAAGTAGATAAAGATTTCTTGCGGAATTTTTTATGGGGTAGTAATTAAAATACGCTGCGCGCTAGCGTTTTCAAGTACTAGCGCGCAGAGTATTAATTACCGTTAATTTGGTTGGCCACCAACACAACCACGTTCGCGGTCCCATTGAATATATGGATTGCTACATAAATCCATGGCCGGTATTTCTTCATTGCCGAAATCACAACGGTCTACTGAGCCATTATTATCGGGAAGGATGAGTCCACCTCGACGACGGCACACAGCTTCTTGATGTTCACGGCTTGTCATAGAGTCCGAGCAAGTTTCATCGTTACCAGGTGTCGGGGTAGATGTTGTGTCGTCCGCACATTGACGGGGGCTAAACATATCCATTACTGAATCACAAAAATCCCCTTGCCATTGCACGCTTTCGCAATAGCCTTTAATGAGCGCCCAACGACCAGCAATTGCCTCGCAGCTTCCGCTGCCCCCTGGCGGTAATAGGCTGCTGCCATTGTCGTTGCCCGGTGCAGGTTCATGATCGGGGTCTGGATCAGGGGTTGGAGTGCTGTCTTCTTCGCAGTCGGGGTCATCACCACAGGGTAGTGGTTCTGGTTCCGGCTCGTTATCGCAATCATCGTCATCACCGTCGCCACAGGGCATGGGGTCATCCGGCTCAGGTTCAGGATCGGGCTCTGGGGCAGGGTCGTCATACTCGTTGGCATCAACGCGGGCGCAGGCTTGGGGGTCGCCTAGGTAGCAGTCTCGTTGGTCACATGCCCAGTGGTTACCATCGTCGCATGAACTTTGTAATGCGGCGAGGCGAGTAGCTGCTGCTGTGGCGGCAGTGGCACGATCCGTGGCTTCGACCGCATCATCAGCAACAATCGCGGCAATAATGGCTGCGCCTATGGTTGCGAGGAAACCCATACAAGGGGCAGAGGCAATACATGCAAGGACAACGCCTTGTGGTAATAACCAATCATTCTTGCCTTCTTTACAGGCGGCCTCTACAAATTTATCGCCGTTGGCAACGGTTTCATTTGCGCGCTGATCGCGGTCTGCCGAAGCGTTATAAACAGAGTCCCTCACTTGTGAGACATCACTCTCTGTTTCATGCCCGCCAGCAGGTGTAGAGCCACATTTCTTTTGCCACTCTTTAACATCGTCTAGAGAAGCAAACTGATTTCCTTTTTTGAAAATAAACCCCTTATCCTCTAAGCAAGTAATAAATTGATCTCGGTCGGGGGTTTCACCAGCTATAATTTCTTCAAAAATATTAGATGGCGTATCATTCGATGGAGGAATGGCAGGAGAGTCGGACGGTGGTAGTAAAGGTCCATCGTGCTGCTTTTTAAGGTAAGGGGTTAATTCTGCAGCCGTAAAGCAGCCATAGCGCTCGGTGATAAAATTCGCATAGCAGATTTCTTGAGATGCCTTAGCGCCAAACTTTTTTTTATTTTTTGCGTATTTTTTCAGGTACTTCTTATGCCAAGAGCAGTAAACACTATTGGTTTTATCTTGCAGGCAATAGATCTTGGCATGTTTGGAGGTTTTGCTAGTGTCGACAGCCTCAACCTTGTTGGTGAGATAAGTCTTCTGGTTTTCGACTTTTTCAGGCTGGCAGCCAACTAAAAGTGAAAAGAGGAGTATGAAAGCCCCTAATAACGGTTTATATCGGAGTGTTCCCATGGGAAAGTCCCTTTGGTTTGTGGGTTGGTGAGAAGCTCGCGATTATAGTTTGGATTTAGGTGCGGAATGATGAGTGGGGTGTCATTTTGTGATCGGAGAGAGATGAATCTGTTGGCTGTTGGCGTGAAAATTCTTATATATCCTGCTTGTGACTTTGTAATTTATTACATTCTTGAATAAGGTTTTTTCCAGATATAAACTCCTCTATCGCAAAATATCAGATCAAGGAGTTGATTTAAGTGCAGAAACAATTTTCCCGCCACGCCGTAGATAAGATTCAGGATATTGTGATCAATGGAAGGAATCATGTCGGTAGTCAATTAAAAATTTCTAACCCTCAAAAATATGCCAACGGTATTGCAAGTGATTGCATCACAATGGCTATCTGGGTTCTTCAATATGCCTTTAGGCAGCAATCAAAAAATGATATCGCATCTAGAGTTGGTTCTCTCGGAGAAAAGGGAACTGAGCTGGCGAGATATCTTATTGAGCAGCAGCATTGGAAAGCTGTGTACTACAACCCAGATGTTAATCACCCCCTCGATGGAAGTGGCGAACATATTGTGAGTTATTACCAGCAGGTTAAAAAGCATTGCTCTTATAGTGTTGACCGTGTTCCGGTGACCAATAAAGTTATCAATTATCGCCCCTCGGGAAAAATTGTGACTCCGTACTTAAAGCCAACAGAGAAAGTGACGGTTGATTACGATCTATTTAAATCAATACCTTTTGGTGTTGGAATGTCCCGCGGTGGCACTCATGTGTGGCTATACGCTTCTGGAAAGGTGTATGAATCACATTGGGATCGTGAGTTTTCAAATGGTTTATATACAGCTATGCCGCTAAATCAGTTTCCATGGTTGTCAGGGATTGTTGTAGTCCCACCGGATTCCCACAGCTTACTTAAAATGGCTGAGGTAAGGTGTAAGAAAGCGCAATGATAAAGAATTTCTATAGAGTATTAGCGCTGTTCTTTGCGTTCTTTCATCTCGCTGCATGTGCTGAAACGGTTGTTAATAAGGCGAAAGTTTATCACGACGTTACAACTGAAATATCATTTAGAGGTTGGGGTGAAAAAGGACTAGGCGGGGTGGTGGGTAAGGACAAAATTACTGTGATTACTCCTTTTAGTAATTTGAAAGGAGACATCGTTATTTTACGGTGGCCTAATGACAGTGACTATTTTTACTCGGAGGTTTATCGGGCTGACTCTGATAAAGATAAACCTGATGCTTGGTCACTTGTTTCCGGTGAAAGAAATAAAACCCTTACAGATCAGCATGGACAATATTTTTTAATTTTGGAAATGCTTCCGGGTAAAGATGGAGGGCAGAAGACAGAAAGGTTTGTGTTATCGGAGTAGAAGCTAACTTTTGGGGAGTAAGCTATGTGCGAGTGCATCTAGGGAAGCAGTCGGGATAAGCTCCTGTCAGTCGCGGCTCTTCGCTTTGCTGCGATTGACTCGCACATTCATGTGCTCGGTGCTTTGCACCGCCGTCGTACCTCCGGCGCCCAAATCTGTTCCTGACAGATTTGTCGAACCAGAGGGTTCGTCCGCAACTCCCTTACCGCCACCCATAAAAAAACCCAGCGTAAGCTGGGTTCTTATGGGTGGCGGTGAGGGAGGGATTCGAACCCTCGAACGCTATTAACGTTACACACTTTCCAGGCGTGCTCCTTCGGCCACTCGGACACCTCACCAGTAACAAATTGTTGCGTTCTTTTCTGAAAACTTAGCCAGCTTCCAGTCCGCACGCCTGCGTGCACGTAATCGCCCTGCGGACGCTCTCTACGGTTTTACCTCCGAGTCGGCCAAGACCTCGGGCACCTCACCGTAAATTGTATTCACCAAAAACGTCTTGTTACCGCCGTTTTCAGGAGGCGCAACTCTACACAAACACCTTATTGAAAGCAACCGTTTTGCGGGGCTTGTTCACCAGTTTGGGGCGAGGTCTAGAAAGGGTTTAAACCGCCGCTAGGCGGACTTCTCCAAGCCCATAATGGCGTGAATTTTGGGCAGGTGTCGGGTGTCTTTGGTGGAGATTTCCCGTTGCTCCTCAAGGATAGATTCGAGGATTTCCTTGGTGGTGAGAGGGTTGGCGAGTACCACGCGGAATACGGTGATTTTGTCGCTGGCGTAGCGGGCGATATGTAAGCGGGTACGAGATACGAAGGACTTGCCTCGCTCACGTTGGCGCTTTTGGATGAACTTGGTGAGGTTATCCAGCCGTAGATTGATTTCCAGCTTCTGCGCTTCGCTGGCGGTTTCCAGGAACTGCTGAATATACTCAGGTACAAAGCGGTAGGTGAGAATACACAGTTCCGGTTTGCTGGTGAGTTCGAAATCTTTTTGTGCGGAGATCAGGTCTGCAAACAGGTGGGCGCGGTCGATACTCTGGTTAATAAGCAGTTCGTAGCCTGAGCGGCTGATGATATTGAGGTTGGCGTAAACCAGCATGGCCATACCGCCCCGTGAACCTTCTAGGGTGTGGCTGCCCAAGTCTTTTGAGCCTTTCCGCAAGATGTATTCTGCGTGGTGTTCAATGGCAGATACCGAAGCGGGGTTTTTGAAAATCACCAGGCCTGCGCCCATGGGTACGTACATCTGCTTGTGGGCGTCGATGGTCATGGAGTCGGCGCGCTCAATACCCTGCATAAGGTGGCGGTATTTATTAGACAGCAGGGTAGCGCCACCCCAGGCGGCATCCACATGGAAGTGGCAGTCGTAGGCATCGGCGACGTCTGCCAGCTTGTCTAAAGGGTCGATGTTGCCGGTTTCAGTGGTGCCGGCAATACCCACAATACTGAGTATCTTAATATTCTTCTGCTTCAGCTCTTCGCATTTCTGCTTGAGCAGTTCGCAGTCGATCTTTTGGTTTTCGTCTGTAGGAATCGGGATCAGCGCATCGCGGCCAATGCCTAAAACATCTGCGGATTTTTTCAGGGAGTAGTGGCCCCGCTCAGAAACCAAAATCGCCAAGCCCTGGTAGCCATAGTGTTTCATGGCGTTGAACATGCCTTCTTTGGCGATGCCGCGGAAGTCGCCATCTGGCCCTAACAAGGTGTTGCGGGCTACCCACAGTGCGGTGATATTGGCGATGGTGCCGCCAGAGCAGAAGGCGCCCAGGGAGTGTTCAGCGCTGTGCATCCACTGCTCGTAGAAGCTGTCGTCACTTTGGTAAGTGAGGCGGTGCAGCATGCCGATTACCTGGCGCTCCATTGGGGTAAAGGCCTTGGAGGTTTCAACTTTTACCAGATTTTGGTTCAGCCCGATCATCAACTTGGACAGCGGTAGCTGGAAGTAGGGCAGGGCCGAGGTCATGTGGCCAATAAAATGTGGCGATGCCGTGTGTACGGATTGAGAAATCAGGGTGTCGAGAAGCTGCTCAGTGAGGTCGGAAACAAACTCCGGGGTTTCTGGAATCAGGGTGTCAGCAAATTCTTTTTCGATATCTGCCAGCGACTTTTCGGTGGCAACGATATTGTGGGTCAGGAAGCCGGTGAGGTTTTCAGAGATTTCCGCTTCGATTCGGCTCAGCGTGGAGTCTGGACTTTCCGGTACCGTGAAGATACGCAGGAGCGCTTCTTGGGATACTTCAGCTGTGCGATTGGATGGAGACATGCGGCGCCGCTCGGTGATTTCCACTGCTATTGGTGGTTATTGGCATTTTGGCCATCGCTCAAAATTTGAGCGTCGAAAGGGGCGTAATTGTAGTTTGTTCCACAGTCGGGTCAAGACTTTAGGAAAACTTAATCTTCGGGAGTTTTTCCCGTTAATTGATAGGCAAAAGACAGGATATGGGCGATGGCAATATAGAGGCTTTCCGGGATTTCATCCCCCACCTCTAAAGTCAGCAAAAATTCCAGCAGACCGGGGTTATCACACAGGGGAACCCCGTGTTCCTGAGCAAGGGCAATGATCTCTTCAGCTTCAATGCCTGTGCCACTGGCGCCCACCTTGGGTGCTTTATCACCGTCGTAACAGAGAGCGACGGCTTTCTTGAGTTCTTCGTCGCTAACGCTCATGTGCGGATATCCACTAAGGGTTGATGATGGATTTGAACCGTAGATTGGGGAATCCCCTGTTGGCATTGCATACGCTTTACTTCAATGCCGCTGCTTTCAAAGGCGGCTTCAAGTTTTGGTAAGTGTTCGGTGATTTTCTGCAGTGCGGCCTGAGTTTCTGCGAACAAGGTGGCGTCTACGGTATGGGTGGTCACCGCTAGGTGGGCACACATGGGGCCAAGCTCGTGTAAATCAAAATTGAGATTTATTTTCCAAACGGTAGTGCCTTCTCGTTCGCCTTTTTCCTCGGTGCCAGAAGAGTCATCGTCTTGTTTTTGATGGCGCTCAATTACTAGACGCATCTCGGAGGTGTGGCCATCTTGGCGAAAGGGAATTTCAAAGAACCATTGTTGCGGGCGGTTGGCTTCTGCGGTTTCCCCTCGGCCCTGCAGGCTTTGTAATTGCTGTACCAATACCTTGGCGAGGCCGGAATCCACCTGTTCCCGCAGCCATTGCCGCGCGGCTTGCTCGCCCCCTTGTTGCGCCTTGGTAAATAGGGTTTTGAGGGCGTTGGCGAGCTGAGGGTTGTTTAGCAGTAGGCTCGCCATATCCTTCGGTAAATTGAGAGGTGGTGCTTTTTCCCCTGTTTGATTGGGAGACGCTGTGAGGCTTTGCAGTAATTGTTGTAGCAGGGTTTTGATATCGGAGGGGGTTGGCGTGCTCGGCTGTGCGGCCGGTGATAGATGCTGTGCTGGCTGTGAAGAAAGCCCTGCGCTTGCCCGAAGTTGCGTGGCCAGTTGTTTAAGGGTTTTGGCGGTGTTGCTTTCGTTAAACATACCGCTGCTTTGGACCATCTGTTTAACCTGTTCTGGCTTAACTAGCATGGAGAGCTCGGGGGCTTTACTCACAATCTGCTGAATTAATGCCATTTGGTTCTGCGTGAGTAATTGGGAATTGGTTACGGGTGCTTGCTGACCTTGTGGGTTAGCAGGGTTCGCTGCGGTTAGCCCCGAATTGGCTGAAGCCGGTGTTTGGCCACTTTGTTGTTGTATTGCTTGCTGTGTTGTCGGCTGGGCTGGTTGCTGTTGAATCTGGCTTTGCAGCAGCTGTGCGGCTTGCAGGGTGTTAAACACCTGTTGCAGATTTTGCTGTTTGGGCAGTGCTGTCATTAAGGCTGTGTGAAGGGCGGCGGGCAATTGCTGGGTATTGCCCAGTGAATTGTTGTGTTGCCCTTGGGTGATCAGCGTTAGTGACTTGGGGGAATTGTATTGAACCTGTAAGGTGTCTCCGGCTTTTACGGGCTGGTCGGTGTAGGTCAGCAGTGTTTGTTGCTGAATCCGTAATTCCACCAAGTTTAGATTGTTGGCGTTAAGCACCATGCGCTGTTGAGGGCTTCCCGCTTGAGCGACCTTGGCTAAGTCCATCACTTGTGAGGAGCTTAGATTTTCCACCCGTGCTGCCAACGCTTGCACAGTCCCACCCAGCTTCACATTCAGCTGTGCCATCATCTGCTGAACCGGCGTTTGTTGTGCCGATCCAGCCCCCGGTAACCCTGGGCCTGTGGGAGAGGGAATATTTATCATGGAGTGGGTTGATCCAACGCTACGTTTCGAAGTGTCATTTCAGTATAATGCCACACCTCATTGAATGCCCTTGTTGAGCGCTATCGACTTTGTCGTTATATAGTTATCGGCAAATTGGCTGAAAAATAGACCGAAAAGTACGGGTTCATCCTTGTTAGACTCATCTTCCAGTCATTTCCCGACATTTTCACTGCAATTAAGCGATGTTGCCTGTGAGCAAGACGACCGTGTTTTGTTCTCGGGTGTCCATTGTGCGGTGGAAAACGGCAGTCTTATTCAGTTTGGTGGCCCCAACGGGGTGGGTAAAACCACGTTGCTTCGTGCGCTCACGACTATTGCGCCGGATTACCTTGGAAATATTCAGTGGCAAGGTGAAGCGCTGGCCCACAGCTTAAACGATTTTCGCAATCACCTGCTTTATATTGGTCACCTACCTGCGGTGAAGCGTGAGCTTACACCCAAAGAAAACCTGAAATTTGCAGCCGCTCTTCAGGGACAGGTTTTTTCGGATGAAGCCATTTATCAGGCCCTCAATCAATTAAGTATTGCGCCCTATATGGACTTTTCCTGTGACCAGCTGTCAGCGGGGCAGTTGCGTCGTGTAGCGTTAGCTCGGCTCTTTTTACCGGCTCCGCCGTTGTGGATTCTCGATGAGCCTTTTACCGCCTTGGATGTTCACGGTGTTGAGTTATTAACCAATCGTTTTGCTCAACATGCAGAGCAGGGCGGTGCCGTGATTTTTACCACTCATCAGGATGTTCCACTGCCGAACTTAACCCTGATCAATTTGGCGGATTATCGCGGTGGGGCTAATAGGGAAGTCTCTGATTCTGTAGTGAAAGAGGTGGATGATGAATAAGCCCCTTTCTGTAGATACAGCTACAGACAAACCAACAGATAAAGCATCTCCTTCCATGTTGGGGGTGTTTGCATCCATTGCCGGCCGTGATTTACGGATTGCCATTCGCCATAAAGGTGAGTTGTTTAATCCACTGTTTTTCTTTTTGATGGCCACCAGTTTAATTCCCTTAGGTGTCTCCCCGGAACGGAAATTGCTGGCTGTATTGGCACCAGGCGTAGTGTGGGTGATGGCGCTGTTGGCAACCCTGTTGTCGTTAGATAATTTATTCCGCCGTGACTATGACGATGGTAGCCTCGATCAGCTCTTGGTATCGCCCACGCCCTTGTATTGGACAGTGATCGCAAAGGTCTCAGCACACTGGCTGTATACCGGTTTGCCGCTAACACTGATGTCGCCACTATTGGCGGTGATGCTGTCATTGCCTAGCGAAGGCATTGCACCATTAATGCTCTCGTTGTTATTGGGAACCGGTGTGTTGAGCTTTATTGGTGCAGTGGGAGCGGCCTTAACGGTTTCACTTCGACGTGGCGGCTTGTTGATTGCTTTGATTGTGATGCCTTTGTATGTGCCGGTATTAATTTTCGGCACAGCAGCGGTTACAAGAACCATCGACGGTTTTAGCGCAGCTGGCCCACTGTATATGCTCGGTGCTTTTTTAGCGGCCAGCGTGTTGTTGGTACCGTTTGCGACGGCAGGAGCATTAAGAATTCGTTAAAAGATTCTTCCTCCCTTTGGTCGTCAGAATGACAATTTTGAAATTTGTCATCCCGAACAAAGTGAGGGATCTCTTTGAAAAGAAACGCCACTGATCGTTAGGGTGTTTCAATGTAAAGAACAGCATCGTCATACCTGTGAACGTAGGTATCCAGCCAAAAATAAATATGTGCTGGAACGACGAACTAGGAATTAAAACAACGTCATTCCCGCGAAGGCGGGAATCTATTGCGACGCTACATAATAGATCCCCTCCTTCGCGGGGATGACGGAAATAGAAAATTAACGGAAAGAAAATTTTATGTGGCAATGGTTTCATCGGCTTGGTTCTCCACGCTGGTTTTATGAAAAAGCAGGGGCGTGGCAGCCTTGGTTGTTTTTTCTGGGGTTTGTGTTGATTGCCGTGGGCACTGTGTGGGGCTTGGGCTTTGCGCCAGCAGATGCCAAGCAGGGTAATAGCTTCCGAATTATTTATATCCATGTGCCTTCTGCATTTCTGGCCTTGGCCGGTTATTACATCATGGCTATTTCAGGAGCCATTGGTTTAATTTGGCAGATGAAGTTGTCGTACATGGTGATGAAAGCCGCAGCGCCTATCGGTGCGGTGCTAACCTTTATTGCGCTCTTTACAGGAGCGGTATGGGGTAAGCCTACATGGGGAACTTGGTGGGAGTGGGATGCTCGAATCACTTCCATGTTGATTTTGTTTTTCTTGTATTTAGGCATTATGGCATTACAAGGGGCTTACAACAGTAGCCAAGCGGGTAACAAAGCCTGTGCGGTTTTGGGTTTGGTGGGTATGGTAAATATCCCCATTATTTATAAGTCGGTTGATTGGTGGTACACACTGCATCAGCCCGCAACACTGAAACTAACTGAAAGCTCAAGCATTCACCCCAGTATGTTTTATCCTTTATTGGTGATGATTATCGGTTTTTATGCCCTCTATGCAGCAGCGTTAATTGCCCACACGCGATTGGAAATTTTGCAGCGAGAAAAGCGTACTCGTTGGGTGGGAGAGTTGGTGCAAGGTTTAAGTGGTAAAGGGGGAGCTAACTAATGCAATTTCAGTTCGATTCTCTTCAGGCTTTTTTACATATGCAAGGCCATGGTTTTTATGTGTGGTTGGCTTACGGGGTGAGTTTAGCCGCGCTAGGCTTTATTGCGCTTTATCCCATATTTAGAAAGCACAGTTTTATTCGTGAGCAGGCGAAGCAGCAGCAGCTTGATGAAGCCTTGCGTCAAGAATCTTCAGAAGTTACCTCTGGTTAGAGTATAGGGTTTAGTAAAAGAGTTATGCATCCGGTTCGTAAGCAGCGTTTATTTCTTGTTCTTTTCTTGGTGATCTTATCCAGTGCGGTAGTCGGGCTCGTGACCTTTGCGCTGCGAGAAAATATTAATTTATTTTATCCGCCGGCCAAATTGGTGAGTGGTGAAGCCCCTGTGGATGTGCAAATTCGTGCAGGTGGCTGTGTGATGCCCGGCAGTGTGAAGCGTGCAGAAGACTCCTTACAAGTGAGTTTTATGATGACCGATGGCGCAGAGCAGGTCACGGTTCAGTTTGAAGGTATCCTGCCGGATTTATTTGATGAAGGCGAAGCAGTGGTGACTACGGGCAAGTGGAAAGGCAATGGTATTTTTGAAGCCTCAGAAGTGCTTGCGAAGCACGATGAAACCTACACGCCACCTGAAGTGCAAGAAGCCGTACAGCAGGGCCAAGGTCATAGTAAGGCCTGTGAAGGAATGGGTTTTGAAAATATGACGTACTCTTCTGAAAAAGAAAGTGCATCGGCTGATGCAGATAAGAGTACCTATGGGGCTCCAGAAAATCTAAAAGCAGCGGATTACTCGGCTACAGCCTCTCAGGCGTCTTCTACAGAGCCTGTTAAAACCATTACTAAAGGAGATGCTCAGCAATGATCGCTGAACTGGGTCACTTTGCCTTAATTCTCGCGTTTTTTCTTTCCCTGGTTTTAGCGATTGTTCCGCAACTGGGTGCAGCTCAAAATAATCTATTGTGGATGCGTACGGCGCGTCCGCTTTCTGCGGGTATTTTCTTTTTTATCCTCTTGGCGTTTGTGGCATTAACTCAAGCCTTTTTGGATGACGACTTTTCAGTGAAATATGTGGCGGGGCATTCCAATACCCTATTGCCGGTGCAGTATAAAATCAGTGCGGTGTGGGGCGGTCATGAAGGTTCTCTCTTACTGTGGATTTTAATGTTGGCAGGGTGGACTCAAGCGGTTGCTATGTCGTCTTCCACACTGCCGTTAAAAATGGTTGCTCGAGTGCTCTCTGTTATGGGGGCTATCGGCACGGGCTTCCTATCTTTTATGTTGCTAACTTCAAACCCTTTTGATCGTTTCTTACCTTTAGGGCCAGAGGAAGGTTCAGATCTTAACCCGTTGCTGCAAGACCCTGGTTTGATTTTTCACCCGCCTATTTTGTATATGGGTTACGTGGGTTTGTCGGTGGTATTTGCTTTTGCAGTGGCGGCTTTAATTGATGGTAGATTAGATTCCGCTTGGGCACGTTGGGCGCGCCCTTGGACTAATGTTGCTTGGGGCTTTCTTACCTTGGGCATCGCTCTTGGAAGCTGGTGGGCCTACTACGAATTAGGTTGGGGCGGCTGGTGGTTCTGGGACCCAGTGGAAAACGCATCCCTCATGCCGTGGCTGGTGGCAACCGGTTTGATTCACTCTTTGTCCGTGACGGAAAAGCGAGGCGCCTTTAAAAGCTGGACCCTATTGCTGGCGATTTTTGCATTCTCATTAAGTTTGCTTGGTACCTTTTTGGTTCGTTCAGGCGTGCTCACCTCTGTGCATGCATTTGCTAATGATCCTGAGCGTGGTGTCTTTATTCTTGGTTTCCTAACCGTTGTTGTGGGTAGTGCCTTAACCTTATTTGCATTGCGGGCCCCGGCGGTAAAAAGCGTGGCGAAGTTTTCGGGACTTTCTCGTGAACTGTTTATGCTTTGCAATAATATTCTTCTGGTATTACTGATGGCCGTAGTGTTATTGGGCACTCTGTATCCGTTAGTTGTAGACGCCTTAGGGTGGGGAAAAATTTCAGTGGGTCCGCCGTACTTTAATTTCTTCTTTGCGCCGATCTCTATTGTTTTGCTTATATTGCTTGCACCCACTGCTATGTTGCAGTGGAAAAATACCCAGCTGTCTGTGCTAAAGCAGCAGTTATCTCCAGTATTGATCGTTAGTGTGGTGGTCGGTTTTGCCTTGCCTCTACTGTGGGATGAGTATTCCTTCATGCTTGCGGTGGTGCTAGCCGCAGCCTTGTGGGTTGTATTGGCGAGTATTAAAGATTTGGGATATCGTCTGCGACATCGCGGTTTTAATTTAAAAGCACTTTCTCTGTTAACACCAAGTTATTACGGCATGTTGATGGCGCATATTGGTGTTGCTATTGCCATGGTGGGAGGCGCTGTAGTTTCCATTCATAGTGATCAGCAAGATCTGCGTTTTAAAGTGGGAGATGCCTTTTCACAAGGCGGCTACACTTTTACCTTGGTTCAGTCTCAGCAGGTGAGAGGCCCTAACTATATTGCGGATCAAGCAGAAATCCATGTCACTGATGAAGGCTCAGGAAAATTGATTTCTGTTTTGTTCCCCGAAAAACGTCAGTACAAATCTGGCGGAAACATGATGACGGAGGCGGCTATTAATAGCAGCTTTACTCGTGATATTTATGTTTCGTTGGCGAATAAACTTGGCCCGCAGGACTGGGCGGTAAGAGTGCAGGTGAAACCGGCGATGTGCTGGGTGTGGCTTGGCTCAATTTTAATGGCCTTGGGAGGTTTGATTGCCATTCTCGATAAGCGCTATCGCAAGGTAAAAATTAAAAATAAGAACCCGGTAGAAGGAGTGGCTTCCAGTGTCTGAGCAAGGTTTACAGGGCTCTGAGAACAACAATAAGCAGTCCCGCTTTTTGTTATTTATACCACTGCTTTTGCTGCTGGGGCTCTGTGTCCTTGTGCTTTATCTTATGGTTTTCCGCCCCATGCAAACCGGTGAAAAATACGATCCCAATTACATGCCTTCGGCGTTGGAGCACAAGTCGCTACCGGAATTTCAATTGGCAGACCTGCTAGATGAAACCATTACCCGCAGTCATAAGAATATAACGGGCAAAATAACGCTACTGAACGTCTGGGCCACCTGGTGTATTTCCTGTAAAGCTGAGCATCCCTATTTAGTGGAGCTGGGTAACCGAGGCATCAATATTGTGGGTATCAACTACAAAGATCACCAAGGAAAAGCTCGCCAATGGCTGCAAAAATACGGTGACCCTTACGCCTTCTCAGTGCAAGACTCAGAAGGCCGCCTCGGGATAGATCTAGGAGTGACTGGTGCGCCGGAAACTTACCTAGTCAGTGCCGAAGGAAAGGTACTGTTACGCCACCAGGGGGTAATGAACGAGAAGGTTTGGCAAAAGAAATTTTTGCCTCTGATGTGACAAAAAATGCCGCTTAAGCCACTACTGTCCCACAGTTTGAAGACAGCAAATGAAAAAGCCTGAGATCCACTGATAAACTGTTGTTACCACACACCAGTAAAATCAGAGGACTCAGGCTTTGTCACATCATAACACTGCATTTCATCAACTGCTAAAGCCTGTTTCTAGACATGAGTTTGAAGCTTTAGCAAAACAGCATCACAAAGGGCAAAAGCTCCGTAAGGCAAGCCGCTGGGATCAATTTCTCGGCATGACTATGTCCCAGCTGTCAGGTCGTCAAAGCCTCAGAGATATTCAATCCAATTTGGAAGCGCAACGTCACAAGCTCTACCACCTGGGTGGCAAGCCCATTGCGCGAACAACGCTTGCCAGGTTAAACGAACAGCAGCCTGCGGAGCTTTACAAAGCCCTTTTCCACAAGTTGCTGAATCGCTGTAAATCTCAATCAGGGAAGCATAAATTTACATTTAAGAATCCCCTGTATTCGCTCGACGCTAGCGCCTTAGATTTATCGATGAATATATTCCCCTAGGCTGCCCATCGTGACGATACCGCTAACATCAAACTGAGTGCTGGTCTAAACCACGCAACAGATATACCTGAGTTTGTTGCTTTCGACAAGGGCTACTCTGATTACAAATGGTTTGGAGAGCTTACAAAACAAGGGGTTAGCTTTGTTACAAGGCTAAAAGCCAAAGCCGTTTATCGTATTATTAAGCGGCAGCCTGTCATCCGGTCAACTGGTGTAAGCAGTGATCACGTCATCCAATTAAACAGCAAGCATGCTTTAGAGCGAGGGGCACCCAGACTTCGAAAAATTAGCTACCGAGATTCAGAAACGGGTAGGCGCTACCAGTTCCTTACCAGCAACTTTCATCTGGCATCTTCGACAATTGCTGCGATTTACAAAGATCGCTGGAAGGTCGAATTGTTCTTCAAAGCGATAAAGCAAAACCTAAAAATTAAAGCATTCGTGGGCACCTCTAAGAATGCTGTTCTCACGCAAGTGTGGATAGCCCTAATTACGTATTTGCTAGTCGCCTTTGCACGCCATAGCGCGAGGGAGGGCTGGACTGTTCAGCGGATGCTGAGGGTGCTGCAGCTAAACTTATTTGAGAAAAAGGCACTGAAGGATATATTCAATCCCAGCCCGCCGCCCAACGAAAAAGACCAGTCTCAAATGAGACTGGTCTTATGACTGCCAAACTATGGGACAGTAGTGCGCTTAAGCGGCATTTTTTGAGCTTGCAGATGGGCTTAATAGTATTGCTTTAGATAGCGCTTGGCATAGTTGCGAAGTTTACGGTGTTTGGCGTTGAGTCCTACATCTTCAATGCTTGCTTTGTATTGCTCACGTCCTGACCCTGCTACTGCTTTGCACAGCCAGGCCGCAGTATCCACAGATAACTTGTCATCGGCTGTAGCTGCTAAACTCGATATTTTACTGAGGGCAAGTTCCAGTAAGCCGTCATCATAGTTTTGTTTATGGTGAATACGTTTGGCTGCAATTCGCATTAGCTCAAAATTGCCACTGTTAAGCATGTTTTGAAGACGTTGATTAAGTGTTGGGTGCTTTGAGCTTGGCCAAGGTTTTGGAGCGATTAAAGGATTATATAGTTTATAACTTTCAATATTTTTTAATGCCCAAACAGCGTATTTCTTAGTTTTCTTATGGGTGGCATCAAGTTTTACTTTTTCTAATGTTGGTTTATATTTTTCGTTGCCAGAAAAGGCGAGTGCTTTAATCATCCATCCAGTAAAGTCAATACTTGCTTTTGTGCTGGCTGTTTTGTATGTGTCTAAAACATCTTTTTCAATAAGATCGAATAGTTCAGGTGAGGATATTCCAGCCCAAGCCAGAGATTCTGCGGCTTTCTTTTTTTCAAGTTTGTGTGATTTTTTAAATATCTTTACATACTCATTTGGTACTTCAGGTTCTGCGAATGCAAAAAGTGGCGATAGTAATAAGACCAATATTAAAAAGTAATTCCTGGTTTTCATGTTTTATCCTTTGTGTGGAGTTTAATAGAGCTCTATATCATCCGTCTGTAAAGGCGGTGGGTTGTCTAGAGGTTTGTTATTTTGTTGAGTGGTTGAATCGAGCCTCTCTCGCTTGGGTTCTTAGGATTTTAGTTATCTGTATGGCGATTGATCTTCTTAATTTTAAGAGTAAGTCTTTTGTTTTAGGGCTGGCTTTTTTACAGTTTTTCTCGCAGCTATTCTGTTTGGAGTCTAGATTTTTTATAATTACTTGTTGTTGGGTGGTTGCAAGTTCAGCGTGTGTATGGTGGTTTTTGTATTTAATTATTGCAATATATTTTTCATTGCTAATTTCAAATTCCCAATTGCTCTGTTTAGAAGCTTTTTCAAATAGTTCTGGGAGGTTTTTTATGTTAGAGGGTAGTGCTATAGGTTTTTGGTAGTCATCTCCCGTATGGGTGAATGAGTGACTGCTGTATATAAGTATTAAAAATGCTAGTAGGTTTTGAAGGTTCATAGGGATTACTACATGTTGGTGATAATGCGGGCAATGCTGTTTCTGAGATGCTTGATGTAAGCGTAATATTTTTTACGGTTATTGTGGCAAATCCCTTCCTCTGTTAGGTATTTGCATTTAAAACCTTTCGTTCCTAAATGAAATTTTAATTGTACTAAAGTGTATGAGTATTCTATTCGAACGATCAGTATATTTCCCTTGTAATCCATTCTAGCAAGAATGAAATTCTCCCCTTCTTCTTCGTAGGCCCATTTGTAGTCTTTGGTTGATAGCATTCCTTGCAGAATTGCATATCTAATAGATTCTTTATTTTTTTGGGTGTGTTGTATTTCTGTGTGAGCATCTTTGATTAGTTCGGATAATACGGGTTCTTCCTTTTTGAATTTTTTATCGATCACTAAAATGGATGGGGTGCCTAAAGCGCTTTGAGAGGCGATTAGTGCTATTAAGGTTAAAAATATTTTCATGAATTAATTTTTCCGAAATTAATAATATGCTTTTAAATAGCGTTTTACTCTTATCCTAATGTTTTTACTTGGGGAGTTTTTGATGATGTCTTTAAAAAGGGGGATGTATTCGTCTTCGCGGCTAGATGCGAGAGCGCGGCATAGCCATAGTGTAGTGTTTGTGTGGCGCCGATCGTGTGGTTTATAGGCATATTTTCTAACGGCTTTTTCAATTGAGTCTAATAATTTTTTTTCATGACGGTTTTTAACAATAATCTGCTTGGATGATGTTCTCATTAATAAAAGATGATCGCTATTGATCATATTGGTTAGACGCTGATTTAATGCCGGGTGTGTATTTTCAGGCCAGGAAGATGGAGCGATGATGGGGTTATAGAGTTTGTATTCGTCTAGTTTTTCAAGGGACCAGTTGGCATAGCGTCGTATTGTGCCTAGGTCAGCATTATTTGAGACTAATTCTAATGTCTTACGGTATTTTTCATTTCCCGAAAAGGCTAGTGCTTTAATCATCCAGCCTGAAAATTCAGCCTCAGAACCTAGCTCAGCGTCTTTATAAGTTGCCAATACGTCTTTTTCGATGGCATTAAAAATTTTAGGTGAGGATAACCCTGCCCAAGCTAAAGATTCGGCTGCTTTTTGCTTCTCAAGATTGGTGCCAGATGAGAATACATTAACATATTCTTCTGGGGTAAGGTTATTATTCGAATACGATAGTGTATGAAAAAGTAGAGTAGTAAAAAGTGTGAAAAGGAGGAGGGTGAATTTCATCGGAGTGTCCTTATTCCGGTTTTTTGAAGATTAATGATGTGTTGATTCCACCGAACGCAAAGTTATTACTCATAACAAAACTTGTTTGAATATCCCGCCCTGCTCCAGTGAGATAATCGAGATCTGCACATTCGCCATCAATACTATCAAGGTTTGCGGTACCGTGAAACCAGCCCTTTTCCATCATTTTAATAGCAACGATGGCTTCCAGAGCTCCGCAGGCGCCTAAAGTATGACCGGTGTAGCTTTTAAAGGCACTGATAGGTGTAGTACTGCCGAAGAGATTATAGGTGGCTTTAGTTTCAGCAATATCGCCTTTGTCTGTCGCTGTGCCGTGGGCACTGATATAACCAATATTTTGCGGGTCGATATTTGCTTCAGTGAGGGCAAGCTCCATTGCCTTTTGCATGGTTTCGTATTGTGGCTGAGTCACATGGCTTCCATCAGAGTTGGTTCCAAAGCCGATTATTTCTGCGTAAATATGAGCTCCGCGTTCTTTTGCATGTTCCATTTCTTCGAGTATCAGTGCTCCAGCACCTTCTCCTATCACTAGTCCATCTCGGTTTTTGTCGAAAGGGCTTGGAGTTTTGTGGGGAGTATCATTTTTAGTACTTGTGGCAAAAAGAGTGTCAAAAACAGCTGCCTCAGTGGGGCATAACTCTTCACTGCCTCCAGCAATCATTAATTTCTGTTGTCCAAATTTTATGGACTCATAAGCATATCCAATGCCTTGGCTGCCAGATGTGCAAGCACTAGAGGTAGTGATAGTTCTACCTTGAAGTTGAAGGTATACGCTGATGTTTACTGCGGCAGTGTGGCTCATCATTTTCAAATATGAATTAGCATTTAATGAAGAGCTGTTGTGGTTAAGTAGCATTTGGCCAAAGTCTGCGATAGCATCAGGACTGCCTGTGGAAGAGCCAAAGCTGATCCCCATGCGGCCGTCTTTAATAATTGGATTATCTTTCAATCCGGAATCTTCAAGGGCCTGTTCTGCAACAACAGTTGCCATTAAGGCAACTCTACCCATACTACGAGTCACTTTACGATTAAAGTGAGCGGGTTTCACAAAGCTTGAGGCTGGTGCGCCTAGTCGAGTATTGAGGTCTTTGTACATTTCCCACTCTGGCATGTACCTAATGCCAGTATTTCCATGTCTCAAGTTGTGCTCAATGGTTTCCCAGTCACACCCAATAGGAGATATGCCAGCCATGCCGGTAATAACAACGCGCTTCATCAGCAGAGCCCTCCGTTAACAGCGATAACCTGCCGAGTGATGTAGGCTGCAGCAGGCGACATTAAATAATTTACCAAGCTGGCGACTTCTTCTGGTGTACCCATACGCTTTGCAGGTATCAGTTTCAGGGCCTCTTCTATGGGCGCTTCATCAGACATGTCAGTGTCGATAAGGCCGGGCGCAACACAATTTACAGTAATTTTGCGTTTTGCCAGTTCTATCGCGAGGGATTTTGTGGCTGCCATTACACCAGCTTTGGCGGCGCTGTAGTTGGCTTGCCCGCGGTTACCAATCAGCCCAGAAACGGAAGCCATAGTAACTATGCGGCCTGGTTTCCGGCGACGAATCATCGGCATGATAATGGGATTGAGTATGTTGTAGAAGCTATCAAGGTTGGTGTGAATCACGCCGTCCCATTCATCTTCCGTCATAGCAGGAAAAGCGTTGTCGCGAGTAATTCCTGCATTACAAACAACACCATAGTAGGCGCCGTTTTTTTCTATATCGGCTTCTAGTTGAGCTTTACAGGCTTCTCTGTCGGCGATATCAAATTGCAGGATGCGCGCCAGAACACCAAGAGCTTCGATCTCGGTCTTTACTGCTTCTGCTTGATTAATTTGTGACCGGCAGTGTAAGGCGATATTGTAGCCATTTTGGGCTAATGCTATGGCAATCGCTTTACCGATACCTCGGCTGGAGCCGGTAACAAGAATGTCATTGCTCATAGTGGAGATTCTCCTGATAAAAAACTCTCGGGATCGTTAGGTTGAAATACGTTTAGATTGGCTGACGCTTCAATAGCCTTATTGTTTTGATCTATTCCACTGATGCAGCACTGAAATACTGCGAGACCGCTTTCACTCTGTACTTCCTGATTGATTGAAACTTGTAGTTTAGAACCGATGGGGAAGTAACTGGAGTTGCAATTATAGCGGCGACTTCCTACGAGAAAACCGATTTTCACAGGTTCTTGATGCTCTCTTGCTTGTACGCCGGCATAGGCCGCAATTGTTTGCGCCATGTACTCAATGCCTACCCAGCTCGGAACGCCTTCTGAATCAGTAAAAGGAGAGTCCTCTAAAATAGCGACTTCAGCAATTAGGTGTGTATCACTCCATTCGAGAATGGTATCCAGTAGGGCCATTGGTCTTGCGTGAGGCACGACATCTTCGACAGCATATTGGCTCATGGTGCCTCCAGTATAAGAGAAATATTATTGCCTCCAAAGGCAAAAGAATTACTTACTGTTTTTCTAATGGGTTTTGTACTTTGAGTAAGTGCGTAATTGTTTAGAGTCGGGAGGCTTGGATCGTATTGCTTATCCCACAGTTGCTTGGGGAGTAGTCCATCTTTTCGTTGTAAGGTTAAGCAGCAAAAAGCTGCTTCTAGTGCGCCTGCGGCTCCTAGGGTGTGCCCTGTTAATGGCTTGGTTGATGAGCAAGGGATATCGCAACCAAACACACTATGGGTGGCAATAGATTCCATATTGTCGTTGTGGGTCGTTGCAGTGCCATGTAGATTTATATAATCAATATCTTCTGGTTTCAGATTGGCCATGTTTAAGGCTTTTTTAAGTGCTTTTATAGCGCCTTTGGCTTCGGGGTCTGGTGCTGAGATATGGTAGGCGTCGGATGTTTCTCCAATGCCTGTGAGTGCTATTGGACCTTGCTGCTTGCTTAGAATAAATAAAGCCGCACCTTCACCAATATTGATGCCATTTCTATTGATGCTGAAAGGATTGCATATGTCACTGCTGACAGCATCTAGAGATGAAAAACCTTCAACGGTGAGTCGACATAAGCTGTCGGCACCACCTGCAATAACGATATCGCAAATATCCATATCAATTAGGCGTTTTGCACTGGCTAGTGCTTTGGCGCCAGATGTGCAGGCTGTGGATATCGTCCATGCTGGGCCAGATGTTTTTAAATGATTTTTGACAAATTCTGATGGAGCTCCAATTTCTTGTTGGCGATAGTCAAAATCAACAGGTAATTCATTGTGCTTATCTGCGAAAAAAACGGCTTGCTCGCCCTCGAGAATTCCCGATGTACTACTACCGATTATTACTCCGATTCTATGATTTGTAGTAGTCTTTTTGAGTACGTTCAATCTTGCTTCAAGTTGATTCAGGCACTGCAGTAGTAAACGATTATTCCTCGTGTTAAAGAGAGGGTCTTTGATCGTAGGGAGTTTAGTAGTGACTTGGCCTAATGGGATTGATCTACTGGGTGTGAATGATTCTGTTTTTGCAAGTGGTGAGGTCTCAGTAGAGAATAATGTTTGAGAAATATCCTTCAGATTATCACCTAAAGAACAAATGGCAGAAGTATAGTTAATGAAGCAAGTCATAGCGGTTTAAGGTCAGAGTTTTTCAAATTGCTTTGTTATTACAGAAATAACCAGAGGTTGTTTCAAATGTGTAATGGTGAGTTTTTCACCAGTGCGAGGTGTTCTTCGCTTACTACTCGAGGCAGTAATATCTGGTTGGGTATACTGGATCTCCAGTAGTGAGTGATTTTTGTATTGTAGTGTTTTTATGTTTTTGTCGAGAATTAACTTCCACTCAGGAGGAAGCTTCCATTGTTCATTGGGCCACCAGGAAAGATAAAAGATACTTAGAAGAAAGTGTGAATTTATCTCTTTTGGGATTTCTGGTGCGCGATGGGTAACAATATCGCTGCCATTCTTTTCGATTGATAGCAGTTTTCGCCCTAGAGGCCCCATAGCGACAAGAGATAATTTTTCAGATTGAGTGGCCGCGGCCACTAGTAAAGTATGTTTCTCCTCTTTGTATGAAATCTCCAACTGTTGCAATGCTTGCCAGCAACAGATGGCTTGAGTAGATGCAGGTAAAGGAAGTTTTTTCAGAGTGATAACATCTCTACTCACACAGCTGGTAAGTATTAGTAGAGTAGAGAGTGTTAATAGTCTGATTAGGCGTGGCATACTTCAACCAGCGTATTCAAACGACGCTCTGCTTCTGCTACATAGGGGTTTTCAGTATCCCAGGCATAACCGGCAAGTATTGAGCTTATCATTTCTCGAATTCGCTCGGATTGCTCGTTGTCAGTGAAAATAATGTCTTGGAAGCGGCCGTCATACCAAGCTTCTACATAAGTTCTGAAGGTGTTTACACCTTGCTTTAAAGGTTTTGCATAATCATTTTCCCAGTCGACAGTTTCATTATTAAGCTGCTTTGAAACCAGAGGCGCAGCCATACTTGCTGAACGCATTGCGATGGTGACACCGGAAGAAAACACAGGATCTAAAAATTCTCCAGCATTGCCTAAAAGAGCAAAGTTATCTCCCCAAAGAGATTTTACATTGCTAGAGTAGCCAGTAATTCTTTGTACTGGTGTGTCAAACTTAGCACTATTAAGTAGATTGTTTAGGTCTGGAGCTTCGCTAATGAATTGTTTCAGTGTTGCTTCGTTATCGTTGCTACAACCTTCTAAATGTTTGTTTTCAAGGACAACGCCAATGGATGACCGGCCTTCACCAAAAGGAATAAGCCAATACCAAATGTCATTATTTTCAGGGTGAACTGTGATTAGAATTTTATCTCTATCATGGTCCGGGTGAGCAATGTTGTCTTCGATATGTGTAAAAACAGATGTTCTACTTGGGAAGTTAGAAGGGGCTTCTAAATCTAATAATCGTGGAAGTACGCGGCCAAACCCAGAAGCGTCTAATAAAAAATTACATTTTACTGTGTAGGTTTCAGCGTTTTCTGGTGAAACTGTAAGTTCTGCACCATCGTTGAGTAGTTTCACGGCTTCGATACTGTGCCCATAGCGTAAGTCAGCGCCGGCTGTTTCAGCTTCTTGTGCTAATAGATGATCAAATTTAGCCCGCTGAACTTGAAAGGTTGTTCCCGGGCCCGTAGAGAATTTTTTAGTAAAATCGAAGCAGGTGTAGTTACCATTTTTTATGAAGGCAGCGCCATTTTTGAATTGAAAGCCACCGTGGTTTATGGCGTCAAGCATTCCGGCTTCTTCGATGAATTGCATGCAGTGTGGTAACAGGCTTTCACCGATGGAGAACCGGGGAAAGTGTTGACGTTCGAGTATCGTCACCTTATGGCCATTTTTTCGTAGCAGGCCCGCGGCAATCGCGCCGGAGGGGCCTGCGCCAATGATGGCAACATCTGTTGTTTCGATAGTAGAAGCTTGCTCTACGCTATTCATGAATATTTCCTTTTAGCACTATCTAGATGAAAAATAGGGATAATCAACCAGCAGCTTAGTATGCCAGTAAGGATGATTATGCCGAATTGATTTAAAACAGGGATGTTGCTCAAGCTGAGCAAACCAAAGGCAAAAATAGAAGTAAGGCAGGATAGGGACGCCGCGAGCCAGGAGGCGCTATTAAACCCTACCTCTTGATAAAACACGGCTGTATCGATGCCGATACCTAATACTAATAATAATGCCATTAGGTGAAATACAGTTATGCCCTGTGTTGCAGAGGCTACGCCTAGTGAAAATGTGATGGCAATGAGAAGTGGACAAATAACTCTCAGTACATGGGCTCGGTAGCGTAAATACAGCCCGCAAGTAAGAAGAAGCAGAGTGAGCCCAAGAATCAGTGATATGTTATTCCGATAGCGCCCTAAAAGATTGGAGATGTCATCGCTTTGATTGATAAAGCGTACTCCGGGAGTGTTCTCTGCAATATCCTCTAGGGCTGATAACGGTACCTTGCTTGTATCTAGCGTGAGTAAGGTTTGGTAGGACCCTTGATTAGAGAGAATAGGGGGGTAAAGGTTGCTGATATGCTCATCAGTAATTTTGTCTGGAGTTAAAAAATTTCCATTTAAGCTATAAGGGAAATTTTTTTCGGGTAATGATAGGCGATTAAAAAGTTGGTTTAATGCACCGTCTTTTGAATTTATAGCTTTTTCTACGGCTTCAAAGTTTTTTGTCTGTGTTTCTATTGATGGAATATATTTGGCTAAGCTTTGGACGTTAAGGCTTTCCATGCTTTGGTCTTCTTTAGATGTTTGCTCAAGCTTTATCTCTAATGTTTCTAGTTTTTCAATGAGGCTTTGCTCTGAATTCTCATTGATATAGAAGAAACTATTTGTCGATGGCTGTTTTAGTAATTTTTGAACACTTTTTTCTGAGTCTATTAGCCCTTGGGTTGATGTATTTAAGCTTTTGATATTGTCATTTGCGCCAAAAGAAAAAATGGTTATAACAGAGACAGCTAGGCCAATTGTGAGGGTGCTGTTAAGGATATAGCGGCTGCGTCTAATATGCTCGTAAGTAGGCTTTATAATGCGGTCAAATAAAAGTAGGGCGTGCTCTGTGCTTTTCGATTTTGGTGCTCTATATAGTGGACCCCAGAACATTATGCTCAACCAGGCGCCGGCTAGGCCGCTGGCTGAAAATATGGCCATTTGTTGTAGGCCAGGGAAGGGGGTTGTAAGTTGCATAAGATAGGCGCAGATAGTGGAAAGGGCACCTATTGCCAGAGGGTATCTTAGAGTATGTCGAGCTTTAATACTGCTTCCCTGTTGATGAGATTTGACGATGAAGTGAAAAATATAATCGACAGCAACGCCTAATAGTGTGCTACCAAAGGCTAGAGTGAGTAGGTGAATTTTTTCGAATATCAAAAGGCTGGTAGTCAGCGCAACTACACAGCTGGCCCCTAGGGTGATAAGGATAGTTGCCAGGGGTTGTAGTGAGCGAAAAACGCAAAGGGCTAGTAATACTATAGCGATCAATGAGCCTACACCAACGGTGCGGATCTCATGTTTGGCCTGTTTAGTTCCTGCGGCAGCGTGAAATAACATGCCAGAAGTAAGAATCTTGATGTCGGGGTGGCTATCTCTAAATTTTTCTAATGTTAAATCGAGGCTTTCCTGTGGTGCTAGCTCAAAAGGGCTTTGGGTTATTTCTATGGTTATTAAGAACCAATTGTCTACAGTGGTGTAGCCTTGCTGGATGCTGAATGGAATGTTGCTAGACAGATGTTCAAGCCACTTTCCACCCAAATTGAATGGGTCTTCATGAAATAAATAAGGCCTTGGAGGGGCGATCGGTGATAGGAGATTCTGTAAAACTTCGTTCGAAAGTGTTTCTGGTGAGTGAGTTTCCAGTGTTTTTCTATAACTCGACGGAAGGAGTTGGGCTCGAAAAGGCTGGTAAATGTCGATAAATCTATTGTGTATATCTGTCGAATTGTTAGTCAGAAATAACAGGGGCTGTTCTTCGATGATTTTCTGTAAGTCTTGAGCTGCCTCCTTACTTTCGGTGATATTTCTTCCCTTTAAAAGAATAAATAATTGTTGCTGGAAGCGATTGGCTAGCAGGCGACTTAGGTCGTGTAGTATTGGATTTTTTTCTTCTTCAGGAAGAAGCTCTAAAAGATTGCTGTAAAAAGGATTGCTGTTAATTATTTTATCAAGACAATAAACGCCACAAAGTAAAACAGTACACAGCCAGAATGTCGCGATCCATCTGTGTTTTTGTTGTTCCAAAGTTTTCATGCTGTTTTTTCTGTGGTTTAAAGTAAGATTATTTAAAAAGTTAGCTAGTTATACTGTTTAGCATCCAGATGTATAACAGTTGAGTCGCCATTGGTTTCTATTATCTTGATAATTTCGGTGAAGTGTGAGCCGGATATATCGATTTTTTTTATATAGATAGATAATTTTTTATTTTTGGGTGTCAGGCTGAGGTGCCAGTCTTTAATGGTGCCTTGTGGTTGTATGTCAAAGATAGTTTGTAATTGCTGGATATCACCTTTTATAGCGGTGAGGAATAATTTTGCAATTTCCGACTCTCCAGGTTTTTTTTCAGGCGTGCTTTGCTTGTCCCAGTCGAGTCCCTGGTCGTTGATAGTCAAAATGGTTTTGATAGGTTGGGTGGTGGTCCAAATGATTTCGTCAGGCTTTATATTGAACGTTCCAGTGGATGTTAAGGGTAAAGGCAAGGAGCGAATGGTTTTTTCTTGCATAAATTTCCCAAAAATTACTTCTGGGTATTGCTGGGATTGTATTTTTAGTGTGTTGAGCAATGTCTCCGCGTTATCGCTCCATGCATTAGAGCTGAAAAAACAGAGAAATATAAGATAGATTTTAATAGAGGAGATAGAGCGCACGGAATTAGAGGACTCCAATTTTTTTCAGTAAAACATCGGGTGAAGCTAGCTGCATCTCACCTGTTTTGATGTCTACGGCAACCTGGTCTGTATGGGCTTTTGTAATACGCTTTCCGGTTATGGCATCGGAAATAATATATTTAACTCTGAGACGGTTTTCCCACTCGTCTAGTGTGGCTTTGATCCTGATTTTTTGCTGAAATTTACACGGCCCTATGTAGCGAATGCGTAAATCGATAATTGGCCAGGCGTAGCCAGAATCTCGCATTTGAGGATAGTTATAATCAATGTGGTCCAGCAGTTTACAGCGCGCTATTTCGAGGTACTTGACGTAATGGCCATGCCAAGCAATCTCCATGACGTCTACATCATGAAATGGAATTTCTATATCAGTTTCGATGCAAATGTTTGGTTGTGAATTATTCATAGAGTGTCCAGTGTTCGTCTTGGATATGCTGAACCATTTGTCTTAATTCGAACTCTAGTGCTCGGTCTTCTTTGAGCGTAGGGTAATTTTGCCTAACTTGTTCCAGTGTGGTTTTGAGGCCGCCTTCGAGTTTATGCTCACTGTCGCCTAATTCATGACGGAGCTCGACACCTTGGCAAGCAGCAAGTAATGCCGCCGAGGCAACTTGTTCTGTGAGTTGCAATACTCGATGGCAATCTCTGGCAGCTATGGTACCCATGCTCACTTTGTCTTGGTTGTGGCACTCTGTAGAGCGAGAAAAAACACTGGCAGGCATTGTGTGTTTCAGTGCTTCTGCTGTCCAGGCGGAAACTCCAATCTGAACGGCTTTAAAGCCGTGGTTAATAGGTTTACGAGAGGCATCGGCGCCAGATAAGTTAGCAGGGAGGCCGTGATTAAATTTAGTGTCGACTAACTGGGCTAGTTGTCGATCAAGCAGGTCAGCCAAATTCGCAATGGCCGTTTTCATACTGTCCATCACAAAGGCGATATGCCCACCATAGAAATGGCCTCCGTGGAGTACATGTTCGCCCTCGCCATCGATAATGGGGTTGTCATTAGCACTGTTGAGTTCATTTTCAATAAATTGTCGCCACCAGCTCAAGCTGTCGGTGACTACACCGATTATATGAGGCGCGCAGCGCAGAGAATAACGATCTTGAAGGCGATTGGGGTTTCTTGGCGGCTCGCCAGCATGAAGATCTTCACGGAGCCATGCCGCAACTTGCTGCTGACCAGGATGAGGCTTTACAGCGAAGAGTAGCTCATCAAAATGGTGAGCATTGCCGTGGGAAGCAACAGTCATAAGGGCAGTAATTCGCGTTGTAAGTTTTGCCAAATACTCCGCGCGTTTGAATGCAAGGCAGGCGAGGGCGGTCATCACGGCCGTGCCGTTCATCAGCGCAAGTCCTTCTTTAGGGCGAAGCTTGATAGGTTTAATATCTAATTCATCAAATACTTCTTTAGTCTTCCGTCTGTCACCCTTGTAATAGACTTCTCTTTCGCCGCAGAGAACAGCTGCAATATAAGACAGCGGGGTAAGATCGCCGCTGGCTCCCACGGAGCCTTCCTCAGGAATTATTGGTGAAATGTCTTTCTCTAATAGCAGTGAAAGTTGCTCAAGCAGTGTATAGCTAACTCCTGATACACCTTTGCAGAGAGAGAGCAAGCGGCTAGCTAGAACCGCTCGACTAGCAGTGGGTGAAAGGACATCACCCATGCCACAGCCGTGAAAAGTGTAAAGGTGCTGGGGTAGTTCTTCTACTAATTCTTGGGGGATATTAACCGTACAGGAATCTCCGTAACCGGTGGTTACGCCGTAAATAACGCCTTCTTCACGCAAGAGAGAGTCTAGAAATTCTGCACCTTTAGATATACGTGCTTTAAAAGCAGATTCATCACTAAGCTTATGGGCTGCTGTTTTATGGGCTATTGAGACGATGTCTTCGATTGAAAGTGGGGAGTCATCAAAGATTATCATTATTGCTGTTCTCCTGAATGTTGCTTTGCCCAAAAATGGTAAAAGTTAAACCACTGTAAAGGCTTTTCTAGGCAATAGCTTTCCAAGGTTTTAACGTATTTCTCTGCAAGTTTACGGGTGGTCGTTTCGCGTTGTTTTCTACTTACATCTACGCAGGGGCTGATTTCGTCAAAATATATATTGTAGTGTTGCTTGTCCTTTAAGCAGCAAATGCTGATTAGTGGAGCTTTCAAGATGGCGGCAAGGGTAAAGGGACCCTTTGAAAAGTTTGCTTCTTCGCCAAGAAATGGGATATTAAAGTTATTATTAGGGTTATCAATGGCAGTTCGATCACCGGATATCGCGATAAAGTTACCCTTAGCCAGTCTCTCGCTTAGGATCATTGCGGTTGCAGGGGTGATTTCAGAGACTTGTAAAACTTCTATGGGTAAACCGTCTTGTAGCTCTTCGAGTACTTTATTGAAGTTTTCAGCCTGCTTGGTGTGCATTAATACAGTGAGTTGTAATGTTTTATGAGTGGAAGACAGTACTCGGGTTATTTCAAAATTCCCTAGATGAGAAATCAGCATAATGCAGCCGCGTTTTTCTCTTATTAACTTTTTGATGATGTCATCTCTATGGGATGTAGAGTTTTCTCTTGTGATTTTCCCTGTCCACACTGCCAGCTTGTCATTTATAGCGTTGCCGAAGCTCCAGAAGTGTTTGATGCTGAGAATTGCCAGAGATCGATGCGTTAAGTGAGGTTTAAGACCTTGAATCCGCTTTAAATAGTCAATTGAAGCGTGGCGGTTTTCTGTGCGAAAAAGGAAAAAGTAGGCGATTACCGGAGACAATAAAACCTGAAATAAAGCTCTTCCTCCTATTTTATAGCAAGCAAAAAGAAATCGGATTCCCAGCAGGGTTCCAGCTTCAGTATATTGTGACCAATGTTTTTTATCTGTCTGCACGCTATGCTCCAAAAAAACGCTGCCAAATAAATTTGGGTGAACGAATGAGCATGCCGAAAAACAGTCTTGTATGCATAATTGAAATTAGCTTGTTGTCTTTCCAGGCGAGAAAATGTGAAATTCCATCTTTAGGGTAAGTGACCGTTGTTGGTATTTCATGGATGGGCAAGTTTTCCCAATGCCAGCGAACAATAAATTCGGGATCGAAATCCATACGGTCACCTGTATGATTGCCCTCTATCAGAGTGGTGCTCGCAACGAGAGGGTAAACACGAAAGCCACACATGGAGTCTGTTATTTTAAAAGACAAGGTGTTAATCCATACCCAGATGTGGGTGAGATATCGGCCGTAAAGGCGCCCCTTCGGGATACTTTCGTCGTAACGAGGTATACCAGCAATTAATGAAGATTTATTGTTTTCTGCACTTTTGAGAAAGATTGGTATGTCATCGGGGTTATGTTGTCCATCGGCATCGATTTGTAGCGCGTGGGTATAACCTGCTTTTAAGGCATGTTGTAGCCCAGTTTTAACTGCGGCACCCTTACCACCATTTTTGTCTCGGGTTATCAATGAAACATTTTCGATGTTGTGAGCGATATCACTCATTACTTGTTTACAAGTTTTATTGCTGCCGTCGTCAATCAATACAACAGGTAAATTAAATGCCAGGACAGAGTCTACAGTTTCCTGAAGAGCTTGTTCGTGATTATAGACAGGGATAACGGCGCAAGGATTAAACATTAGTCGTCTCCTAAACAATCCGGTGTTGAGGTGAAAACGATTCGACCACTGGATAATTTTTGATCTTCCCGGCTATAAGTAAATGTCAATTTATTTTTTTCGGTATTAAAAGATAACTTGAGGCTTAGTGGTAAATCAGGGGTAATGACTTGTTGGAATTTGATGGCTTCTAGGTGGCTAAAATTACCAGAGATGCCGAAAAACTCTTTTCCGTAGTGAACAGCCCAGTGAGTTTGTACAACGCCGGGGAGAACAGGGTTTCCGGGAAAGTGGCCGTCAAAATAGTAAAGGTGGAAAGGTAATGAGATATGCAGTTTCGCTTCGTTGCCATCTATAGACTTATCGATAATCGTTGGGAATTTTGGCAACTCTTTGTCGAATAGCGCAAGTAAATCTGTATGAAGGGTTTTTCCTTGGCTATTTCTGGGTAAGGTTTTTAGATAACGCCAATAGCGTGGGATCGCTAAGGCATCAACCTTTCCTCTTAAGTGTAGACCCAGCTCACTATTAAGTACTTTTTTACCCTTATCGATTAGGGTATTTCTCCCTAGTTCGCTAAGAGCGATAACCGCACCGATTCGGTTGTTGTTCTCTGGTAGTGATAGTAATTTGCAGCGACTAATAAAGGGGTGTGAGGCTAAGCTCTCTTCGATGTAGTCTAATGAAATTCGTTTGCCACCTGTTTTTACAATGCGGTCAGTTCGGCCTTTCAAAGAAAACAGATTATCTTTTACTAGTTCGCATTGATCACTGGTCTTGAACCAGCTATTAGGGTCAAGGTGCGGGCTTTTTATATGTAATATGCCATCTTTCTCTATAATGGAAATGCCGTGGAATGCTTGCCAGAGCGATGACTCTGCTTGGTTTTTATAGGCAATGCCACCTGTTTCAGAACTGCCATAAACTTCAATTATGGGCTGCTGTAATCTTTTATAAGTGTCTGATGCTCCTTTGGCACTTAAAGGGGCTCCGGATGAAAAAATAGCTTGGCAGTTATTTTTCAGGGTCTGCCATTTTTCTTTTTGCGTGTGCAGTGGAGGTAATCGTTCGAGATGAGCAGGGCTTGAGATTACACTGATTGGGCCAAATTTTTCACTATCGACCAAAATGTTTTCCCAGTACTCCCTGTTTTTACTGATAAAAGCTCTTTGTGTTGTAAGAGGCCAGAGTAGGCGAAATAAAAGGCCATAGATGTGGTGGTGTGAGACTGTTCCAGTTACAACCGAATTTTTTAATTTGCTGCCCCAGATGTTTTCTAAAGTGTTGAGCTCTGCATTAAGTTGAGCGAATGTTTTTGTAATAGGCGCTGCTTGACCACTGCTACCAGAAGTAAAAATGGTCAGTGCTACAGTTTCATCCTTTGGTAGAGTCCCATTGCCTAATTGGAAGGTAGCGTTTGTTTCTTTAGTGATTGTATTATCGAGAGGGAATTCACCGGCAAAAGATGATGTTATACCTTTTAAAGGGATTAAAAACTCTGGTAATGATGACGCTGGTATGACTGCAGATTTTCCAGTAAACCAAAGCGCTAAAAGAGCTGAACAAAATTCCAATGTGTCAGAATGGTAGAGAGCCACTTGCTGCTCATTGATAGATGAAAAGGCAGATTGCCAGTCAGCTATTTTTTGTTGCAGCCCATTTAGGTTGGTGCAATCTCCAGCATGGTCATAACCCACAATATATTGTGGGCTTTCGATATTTAAGAGAGCATTGAGCGAAGATTGAATGGATATCATGGCTTTTGACAGCTTTTGTTATCAAGATGACGTTGCTGAATTCTAATTTTTCGGTAGAGCATTTCACCGCCCAGCAAGATACCCATAAGAATGTAGGAGATCAGCCCATTGTACAGTGTCCAAGCTTCTAAGCTCAGGGTGGTGCTGTACAACGCAGCAGTTCCATTTAGAGTGAAAAACACACACCAAATTCCAGTAACTTTGCGAGTGTACTGTACTCCGGTTTCAGGGAGATTAGGCTCTTTCAAGCGGGCGATTCTTTCTATAACAGAAGGCGGTTTTATCAGGCTTAGGGCGAAGATGCAGAGAAGGGTTAGGTTGATGGCTACTGGGTAAAATTTCAGGCCAAGTTCAGAGTCACTAAGGGCGCTAGCCCATAAAACAATAGCGGCAACCCCTGTAGTTGATAAAGCTAACCCTTGGCTTTTTGTGTCTTTCAACGTCAGTATTAAACGGACACTAATAACAGCAAGCAGTAACCAAGCGACATCGCTGGGCTTCATGTTTTGAAGCCCAAAATAGACCAGAGCCGGATAGAGTATTAAAAGGCCTGCTATAACAAAATTGAGGAGCCTTTTACTTGCCATTTTCCATCAGGTTGTAAACAGCGTTCACTACATCTTCAACGGTGCGCACTGATTTGAAATCTTCAGGGCTGATTTTCTTACCAATGAATTTTTTTAATTCAACCACAAGATCGATAGCGTCAATACTGTCGATATCTAAATCGTCGTTTAGGTGGGCTTGTAAGGTGATCTCTTCTTTGTCGATTTCAAACAGCTCAGACAAGGTAGAGGCGACATGTTCAAAAATGGCATTTTTATCGGTCATGTTTTAGTCCTTGTCAGTGCGTCTTTCTTCAACGAGTTTGCATAAGGCCATAATATTGGCGAAGTGTACTTTGGTATCTTCCGTTTCGGCATTGAGCTTAATGCCGTAGCGTTTTTGAAGGGCTACGCCAAGCTCAAGTGCATCGATAGAGTCCAAACCTAAACCATCTATGAATAATGGCTCATTACTGTCGATATCTTCAGGGGAAATATCTTCCAAATCTAAAGACTCTATAATGAGTTCTTTGAGCTCTAATTCCAGCTGATTCATTCTGCTAATTCCTCGCTAAAGTACTTTTTCAGATCCTTTGTTAGGTGTCTGGCGGCTTTACTGGGGTGTTCGGTCAGGTAAGGTTGAATGTCTATGTCATCATTCACCTGAAACTTGTAGTGCAGTCTTTGCCGAGCGGTATGATACCACTTATGTTGCTTGCTTAAAGCTAGTGGATTACAGGTAATTGTGATGGGTGTAATACTGGTTTTTGTACGCACTGCAATATTGGCGGCGCCTCTTTGGAGCTGCATTGCGTGGTTCGGTGTTGTTCGTGTTCCTTCGGGGAATATGACTAGGCAGCCACCGTCGTTCAGTGATTCACCTGCGGCGTCAACGAGCTGTTCGCCAGTGTCATTGGTGATAAAACCAGTAAGCTTGATAAAGCCTCGCATGGCTGGATTGAAACGAAGGCTGCTTTTAACGACACAGTCGGCGTTGGGTAGAAACGATATCAAAAAGACGACATCTAGCAATGTTGGGTGGTTAGCAAGTACTAGTAAGCCAGGGCGATTTAATTTTTCCAGATTGTGGGCTTCCCAAGTAAGAACACCACTAATTTCCATATACTTTACGAAAAATGCAAAAACCTTCTGGCAGAGCTTACGAGCGATTTCCTGCTTTCGACGACCAGAAATGGGCGCAAGCCCGATCAGCGGGTAGGCAAATATCGGAATAATGGCCCCACCAATTCCAAAAAGGGTAAATGATGACGATGTGGCAAAGAACCGTCGGCAATAGCGAAGTAGCTCTATCATTGGCTAACGATTTTCCAGTTATCTATTTGTAGAGAGCTTTCCTCTAGTAATAGGGATTTCAATAGCTGCAACGCTTGAGGCTGCATACCTAAAGTGTCGCTGCCTTGGTCTGTGGGGTTTGCAACCAGTTGGTATTGAAATTGATCGCTAATTACAAAGGCCGCTGCAAACATAACGCTTGGAGGAAGCTGAGATTGATAGAAGCCTGGTACAGGGGTATCGCAAAAAATGCAGAGAACTTTGGGTGTTTCGCTAGATAATTGGCCTATAGCCTCAATGAGAGCAGGGGCTAGGTCATTCTTTCCTGCGGCTATAGCTGTGATGGCGGCATCGGATTTTTGTTGAATGGACAGTAATCCTGCAAGTGCATTGTGCACAGATAAACTAAAGGCAGCAGGGGATAAGGGGGTCTCCTGTGCTAAGTGGGTCAACATTTCAAGGGTTTTAGCGACCTCGCCGTGGCGAGAGATGTACACGATTGGCATGGCACCATGTGTGGCAAATAGCGGTAGCATTACGCTGGCTGCAGCTCGTCCCATAGGGCTTAGACGACGGCGAAGCATTGGAGGGATGACTTTTACGTTAGGCTGTTCTTGAGTTTCAACTAGGCTTTGGAAAGTTTCTTGAGAATTAGCCCAAATGCGCCATTGTTCTTCGTTGGAAGCGCCTGGAATCCATCCTGCCCAGTCTTCGATGCCAAAGTTGAGTTCCATGCTTTTTAGAGCTCCCTGATGTTGAATGGGGCGCTATTATACGGATATGAGGTGACTTTGAAAGTGGATTTAATTGGAGGGATATTTCTTTTCACTCAATAAGGCGGTGCGTGGTCAAATCAGTTTTAGTGTTGCTATTAGGAAGGCGTTATGACCGATTTGTTACTTCTTATTTGGCGAGGAAGTTGGGGCTTCGTTAGTCTTGAAAGTGGCCGAGGTTATAAACATATAGCCGATTGTTTTTTATTGAGGTGGGTTTGTTGATGCAGGTCAATACGCTTTTTTCTTTTGATTGTATATTTAATATCAAATCAATTGAAAATATGAGGAGTAATCCATTATGTATATGGATGTCTATGTGGCTTCAGGTTTAATAATTGTCGCGGCAACAACTGCTTTTATGGTTAAAGCATATGTTTTTGCGAAAAAGCATATTGAAGAGGATCTAGCCAAGCACCCTGGTGAGTGATTGGCAGGGTGATTTGTGAGTTGTTGTTGGGTGCTGTAACTTTAAAGCCCCTATGTTGAGGGGCTATTTCGTTTGAAGTTTTAACCGTCACCCAGTGATGCGCCGTCCACAGGTTTTTTTAGCCATTTTGATATATCTTTGCCGATTGCTTTAGCGCAGCGCCCTACAATAGAGCAGGTTCCTTTAACACCACCCCACATTCCTCCAGTTGAGTAACGGGAGCCTGTGAACGTCGCGATAACTTTTCCGTTTTCAATAAGCTCACCTGAAACTGAAACAGATTTTGGTCCAGACCAAGCGCCACCGCCTGGGGCGTGTACATCGTTGATCTCAACATTTAAGACTTTTTTTGCGCCCTTGGTATCGTCGACCAGTTTGACTTTTTTCCCTGCGTATTTGGAAATAAAGTGAGGGATTTTAGTTTCGAGTTTGCATTCGTCCTTTACTTTGCTTCTCACGTCGGAGTGTTCACTGAAAGTAATTTTTTTCGCGAGCACGATAGAGTCGCTTGCTTGTGCTATCAGCGGGGTAAAAAGTAATAGGGTGGTTAGGAGGATAGAATTTTTCATTGGTATAAGTCCCTTTTGGTTGTGTGGAGGCCGAGTATAAATGTAGGTGGGTAGAGGGACAAGGTTATAGAGAGCTGTTCTTACTTCTGTCAGGGCATTCCAGAACAACATATACAAAAAAGCCCCTGCTGTTTTCACAGCAGGGGCTTTTTTGTATATGGCGATCCGGAAGGGACTTGAACCCTCGACCTCCGGCGTGACAGGCCGGCATTCTAACCAACTGAACTACCGGACCGCGGTAGTTTCTTTCCTTGAGCACTTCGTTATCCCTGAAGTGTGATCCTGTGTCGTCTTCCATGTTGAAAGTGGTGGGTGGTACAGGGGTCGAACCTGTGACCTACGCCTTGTAAGGGCGCCGCTCTCCCAACTGAGCTAACCACCCAGATTTCGCAGTACTCTTGCTTCCAAATCCCTGTGGCTGTGCTGCGAAAGTGGCGCGTATTCTAATGAATTCCGGGGGCAGGTCAACACATTTTTGTAACTTTTTAACAGTAATTATTTTTCCGTGTTTGGTACACTTTGCCATCTACTATTGGCTACTGAGTATCCCTTAACGTGCTTGAGCAAGCTTTGAACAAAATGCACAAAACCCTAGCAAAAGCAGGCCTTTTCGTGCTGTTTTCACTGGCGTCGGTTTGCGTTATAGCCGATTCTGCCGAGAAAGCCATCGAATTTAAAAGTGAAGTAGATCGAATTCGGTATATCTCGTTGATTGATGAGCTGCGCTGCCCGAAATGCCAGAACCAAAATTTGGCAGATAGTAATGCCGGTATTGCTGTCGATCTTCGCAATGAAGTACAACGCTTATTGCGCGAAGGGGAAAGTGATAAAGAAATTCTCGACTTTATGGTCAGCCGCTATGGAGATTATGTACTGTACCGGCCGCCACTGCAGGGCAATACCGTTCTGTTGTGGGCTCTTCCGGCTATTTTTGCGTTATTGGGTGTGATTGCGTTGCTTGTGATTTGGCGTTCAAAAAATCAAAGTCGCGAGACTGAAGACTCGTCTGCCGTGGATGATACCCAACTTGAGCAATTATTAGGCGGCTCACAAACTGATTCAGAGAAGGGTGATTAAATTGGCTGTAGGTTTCTTATTTGTTCTGCTGTTGTTAGCCGCGATCTTATTTTTAGTGATGCCTTTGTTGGTTTCGACCAGAGGAGAGCAACAAGCCGATAACGTTCAAGAAAGTGAAGAACGAAAGGCTGCAAATGTTGCCTTGTATCGAGAGCGTGAGAAGGAATTGATTACCAGCTTAGAAAAGGGAGAAATTACCCCTGAGCTAAAAGAATCCTTGCTCGCAGAGCAGCAGAAGTTGCTGTTGGCAGATGCTGCCAGTAATGATAGTGGTGAAGATGAAAACCAAAGTGCTTCTCAGCTCGGTGGTCGCTGGCTTGTCTGGGGGAGTTTGGTGCTTGTATTGGGAGGCTCCTTAGCCTGGTACCAATGGCGAGGTTCCTTACCTGATTTGTCTATTCGCGACAGCTACGTGGGGGTCATGAAAGGTGAAGTTTCTACGGCTGAACTAAGGGCGCAGCTTCAAGCTCGTGTGGGGCAGCGGCCAGAGAATGGCCAGCTATGGTACCTACTGGCTCAAGCACTAAGTGCTGAAGGCAGTTACAGCCGCTCTGTTGATGCCTACAAGAAAGTCATTGCGTTGGGAGATACCAGTCCTCGAGTGATGTCGGAGTACGCGCAAGTTTTGTTTGCCGCCAATGGCAATCAAATGTCGCCAGAGGTTGAAAGTGCTGCAGGGCAGGCTCTTAGCCAAGATCCAAGTAATCGTGCGGCATTGGGAATTATGGGTATTGCGGCTTTCCAGGTAGAAGAGTACCAAGCAGCCATAGACTACTGGCAGCGGTTATTGAGCACTTTACCGGCTGGAAGCCCTGAATTGGTTTCTATCACAGCAGGCATTGCCAAAGCTAAGTCGATGCTAGGTGGTGAGGCTGCAGATGAACTTGTCATCGCTGAAACTAGCCAAGCCAGTACTGCAGGCATCAAGGTTGCCGTAAGTCTTGCTCCAGGAGTGAAAGCTCAGCCCCAGGAAACCGTGTTTGTATATATTCGAGCCTGGAAGGGGGCTCCAATGCCATTGGCTGTTAAGCGCTTAACCGTGGCGAACCTGTCTACTGAAATCGAGCTTTCCGATAAAGATATGATGATGCAGGGCACTAAGCTGTCGGCGATTCCTCAGCTACAGGTGGTGGCGCGGCTCTCACGTAAGGGAACACCGGCTCCAGCGCCTGGAGATTGGCAGGGCCTCTCTCAGGCACTGAATAGTGCAGATTTGCCCCTTTCTCTGACTCTCACGATTACAGACGAGATTCGTTAATTCTTGTTTAGCCCTTATCTACCAAGGGCTGTAGAGGCGCTTGGTGGGGCTGTGAACCAAGCCCAATATTTCCTTTCCACAAGTGCTGCATCCTCGGCCTCGAGGGTGTAGAATCTCTCGCTTTTCTGCCTCAAAAAGCCCTCTCAAATCTGGTTGTCAGGGGCGGCATAATAAGAGAATTACCCTAACGAAGTGCGTTACATCGCCACGTTACATATCAGTTTTAGGTGTTATTAGATCATGCGTTTGAAGTGCATCAAGCTTGCGGGTTTCAAGAGCTTCGTAGACCCCACCACAGTGCCATTCCCCAGTAATCTCTGTGCGGTAGTTGGCCCCAACGGCTGTGGTAAATCCAATGTAATCGATGCCGTGCGCTGGGTGATGGGTGAGTCCTCCGCCAAGAACTTGCGTGGCGAAAGCATGACCGACGTTATCTTTAACGGTGCTAATACCCGTAAGCCTGTAGGCCAAGCCTCTATTGAACTGGTATTCGATAACTCAGACGGCACCATCACTGGTGAATATGCCCGCTTCAATGAGATCTCGGTGAAGCGTAAGGTGACCCGCGATGCTCAGAACAGCTATTACCTTAATGGCCAAAAATGTCGCCGCCGTGATATTACCGATATTTTCTTAGGTACCGGTCTCGGTCCTCGCAGCTATGCCATTATCGAGCAGGGCATGATTTCGCGCTTGATTGAAGCCAAGCCAGAAGAGCTGCGTGTGTATATCGAAGAAGCCGCTGGTATTTCCAAATATAAAGAGCGCCGCCGTGATACGGAAAACCGTATGAACCGTACCCGTGAGAACATGGAGCGTTTAACAGATATTCGCGACGAGTTAGAGCGGCAATTGAGCCGTTTGGAGCGCCAATCGGAAGCGGCTGAAAAATACACGGTTTTCAAGAAAGATGAGCGCTCTCTTAAAGCCAATTTACAGGCACTGCGTTACAACAAACTCGATAAAGCGTTGGAATCCCAGCGCGCGGAAAGTCGTGACCTGGAGATGGAAGTAGAAGCCAAGGTGACTGAGCAGGTGTCTTTCGATACTGACATCGAAAAGCTGCGTTTAGAGCACACGGAGAGCAATGACAAATTCAATGATGTTCAAGGTCGCTTCTATCAAATCGGCGCCGACATTTCTCGTATTGAGCAAACCATTCAGCACGCCCAAGAGCGTTCGCGCCAGTTACATCAAGATTTAGAAGAGACCGATCGCCAGTGTAAAGAAACGGAAGAACACTTGGTGGCGGATAAAGAAAAAGCAGAAGGCTGGGAATCCGAGTTGTTGGAATTGGAGCCTGAGCTGGAGATGCTCACAGCGGCAGAGGAAAGCTCAGGTGAAAACCTGATGGTTGCAGAAGAGTCCATGCAGGATTGGCAGGCTCGCTGGGATGAATTTAACCTCGCGTCCTCTCAGCCTCGTCAACAAGCAGAAGTTGAGCAATCCAAAATCCAACATTTGGATCAAGCTATCCAGCGAATGCGCGATCGTACTAAGCGTTTGGAAGAAGAAAAAGAAAACCTTTCTATCGGCTCCAGCGATGACGATATCGTCATGCTTACCGAGCAGATGGCAGAGCTGGATTTAGAGCACGACGAGAAACAGCAGCGCTTAGATAACTTCAACGACACCCTAGAAGGGCATCGTGAGAAAGAACGTAACTTAGGCTCTGAATTAGATAGCAGTCGCGGTGAATTACAGCGCTTGCGTGGTCGTCAGTCTTCGTTGGAAGCCCTGCAACAAGCCGCTTTGGGTGAAGGCGACAGCGGTGTTCAGCGCTGGCTGGAATCACAAGGCCTGGCAGATAACCCGCGCCTTGCCGACAGTATGCAAACCGAAACTGGTTGGGAAGTTGCGACAGAAACAGTTTTGGGGCGTCACTTACAAGCCGTGTGTGTGGATGACTTGGATGCGGCGAGCCAGTTGTTAGGTGATTTCAGCAAGGGTGAAATGCTCCTGCTGGATACCAAAACTCAGCCTGCCAACAGCGGCGATAAAGGTACCTTGCTGTCTTCAAAAGTGACCGCCAGTGCCGATGTTGCCGCTCTAATGGGCGGTGTGTATGCGGCTGATGATCTAGCTGCGGCTTTGGCACTTCGTGGCAACCTCAACGCCAATGAATCTGTGGTAACCAAAGACGGTATCTGGTTAGGTCCTAACTGGTTACGTGTTGCCAAAGATGTGGATGCCACTGCTGGTGTGTTGCAGCGTAAGCAGGAGTTAGAAACCCTGACCGCTGACATTGAAGTCCTTGATGAAAAAGTTGAAGCATTGAGCGCTCAGCGGGATGAAGCTCGCGAAGCCGTGAAACAGCAAGAAGCTGAGCGTGAAAATTTACGCCGTGAAGTGGCTGAACTGAGTCGTCGTCACGGTGAAGTACGCTCTCAGTTATCTGCCAAGCAGGTTCGTGTTGAGCAGTTTAATGCTCGACGTGAGCGCACCAATAACGAAATCAAAGAGACTCAAGAGCAGATCACTCTTGAGCAAGAAAAGCTTTCAGAATCTCGCATTAATCTCGAACAGGCGATTGAGGCCATGGAGCGGGATACGGATCAGCGCGAAGCTTTGTTGAGCGAACGTGATAGTTGTCGTGCGGCCTTGGATCAGGCTCGTCAAAGTGCCCGCCACGATAAAGACAAGGCCCACGAGCTGGCCATGCGTCATCAGTCGGTGAAAACACAGTTGGACTCTATTCGCTCCAGTATGGAGCGTTTGCGTGTTCAGGTTCAGCGCTTACAAGAGCGTAAAGATCAACTCCAAGCCAGTTTGGTTGAGAGCTCAGATCCGTCTGTCGACCATAAAGTAGAGCTGGAAGAGAAGTTGGAGCTGAAGCTTGAGGTGGAAGAAAGCCTCAATGAAGCTCGCCGTAAAGTGCAAGAAGTTGAGCATAACCTCCGTGAAGTGGAGCAGCGTCGTCACAGTATTGAGCTGGTGATTCAGGAAGTTCGCTCAAAGTTAGAGCAGTCTCGCCTGGGTGCGCAAACGTTGGAAGTTCAGCGTAAGACTATTCACCAGCAGTTGCTGGAAGATAATTTTGACCTGGAAGGTTTACTGCAGAACCTACCAGAAGAGGCAGACGAAAAAGAGTGGGAGCTGGAGCTGGAGCGTATCGGCAACCGTATCTCTCGCCTTGGCCCCATCAACTTGGCGGCCATCGAAGAATATAAGATGGAGTCTGAACGTAAGGTGTACTTGGACGAGCAGTTCAATGATCTTACGGAAGCCTTGGAGATGTTGGAAAACGCCATCATCAAGATCGACAAGGAAACCCGTACACGATTCAAAGAGACTTTTGATTATGTGAACAAAGGTTTGCAGGAGCTATTCCCGAAGGTCTTTGGTGGTGGTCATGCCTACTTGGAGCTTACCGGTGATGATATGTTGGATACCGGTATTGCCATCATGGCGCGCCCGCCAGGCAAGAGAAACAGCACCATTCACCTGTTGTCGGGTGGGGAGAAAGCCCTGACTGCCATTGCATTGGTATTCTCCATCTTCCGCCTCAATCCGGCTCCCTTCTGTATGCTGGACGAGGTTGATGCACCATTGGATGACGCCAACGTAGGCCGCTACGCTCGTATTGTGAAAGAGATGTCTGACCAAGTGCAGTTTATCTACATTACCCATAACAAGATTGCTATGGAAATGGCAGAGCAGCTGATGGGTGTAACCATGCACGAGCCAGGTGTGTCTCGCTTGGTATCGGTAGATGTGAATGAGGCTGCTGAACTGGCGGCGATGTAACGAGTTAGAATAAGCGCCATTCCTGCCCCTGTGGGAATGGCGAGCTTCTAATTTTGATAAGTTTCTCCTCTGGGTGCTTTTTTACCTCCTTCGGAGTAGTTAGAATGCCCCCTAATGTTCTGAGCCAATGGTTTTGGGCCACGGTTCAGAATACAGGCACTACTTTCAACTCAGGTAATTTCAGCAGGCGATTATGCGTGAATGGTTGATTGCAATTCTTGGCATCGTATTGGTAGCGATAGTGCTCGACGGTATTCGCCGTTGGCGTAATGCACGCTACACCAAGCTTCATATGGGTTTGGGGATGCAAGAGGGCCTCAATAAAGAAGATTTCGATGATTACGGCAGCGAGCTCCCCAATGGTGGTGCTCGTGTAGTGATTCGGAATGAGCATAAGGCTTCGGAAGTAAACCTGGGCGCTCGAGAAAATCAGGAAGACTCCAACCCCAATTTCAATATGCATCAGCGAGAGCCTGAACAAACCTCTCTGGATTTAGACGAAGATGTTCCTATGTTGATGGAACCCATGGAGCTGGTTTCCAGGGAACCTGAGGTAGCACTTGAGTTGGAGCAGGAGATAGAACCTGAGAGTCAGGCTCAGTTTGATGAGCCGTCTGATGATTTTCCAGAGGAAGAACAACAAGCACCACGGGCTCAATCTGTTGAAGAAGTTGTCGCAGAAGCCCCTTACGAAAAAGCAGAGCCAAGCTTAGGTGAAGCGACACCTGAGGCGCTGTCCGGTGAAGTAGCCCAGGAAAAAAATTCAGATTCACGCTTCGAGCTCGGTGAGGATGTGTCTAAGCCGCGAGTTCGTAAGCGCCACTCAAGTAATAACACTAATGAATCCACGTCAACGAGAAAAGAGCCCGTTGTTGATAACGTAGCAACTGAAAAGCCTGCTCAATCTAACTCTCCCGAGGCCAATCCACTTGCCAATGCAAAAGAACTGTTGGTAATTAATGTGTTGGCGACTTCTGGTCAGCGTTTTAATGGTAGTGAGTTACGTGATGCATTAGTCGATAGTGGTATGCGTTACGGGGCCATGAAAATTTTCCATCGTTTTTCTGGTTCTGCGGGCACTGGCGATCATCAATTCTGTCTTGCCAATGTGATTGAGCCCGGTAATTTTGATTTGAAAAATATGGATGAGCTTGAGACCCCGGGCGTATGCTTATTGATGGGGCTGCCTGGCCCTGAAAATGCGTTGCAAGCATTCGATACTATGGCAGAAACGGCAATAGTATTGGCCGAAAAACTTGGCGGTGAATTGAAGGATGAAAACCGCAGTGTGATGACTAAGCAAACCATGGAACATTATCGCCAGCGTATTCAGGATTTTCAGCGTAAGCAGCGTTTGGCACAAAGTGCGATGGGATAAAACGTTGGACGTTTGATGTTATGGCCATGGATGGCCTGTATCCTGAAAATGCAGGAGCAATTTTCAGGATATGGTGTAAGTTTGCCTGTATCCTGAAAATGCAGGAGCAATTTTCAGGGTATGGTGTAAGTTTGCCTGTATCCTGAAAATGCAGGAGCAATTTTCAGGGTATGGTGTAAGTTTGCCTGTATCCTGAAAATGCAGGAGCAAGGTGTAGGTTGGCCTTTAGGCCAACACTGTCGGCCTAAAGGCCAACCTACAAACCCCGGTCTTCGAAAAATATCGTAGCCCGCGTGGAGCAAAGCGGCACGCGGGAAAGCAACCAAATAAATAATATGCCCTCAAACCAAAACGATCTTTTTAACTCGCCCCATCAAAATACTTCGGGCATCAGTCCCGAACTTCAGGCCGAAGTCGAACAACTGCGCCAACAGCTCAATCAACACAACTACCGCTACTACGTGTTGGACAACCCAGAAGTTCCCGATGCGGAATACGATCGTTTAATGCAGCGCTTGAAAAAACTTGAGCAAGAAACCCCCGCATTAATTATTCCTGAATCGCCAACTCAACGGGTTGGTGCGCAACCTCTTAGTCACTTCGATCAAGTGGCCCATGAACGCCCCATGTTGAGTTTGGATAATGCTTTCGACGAAGACGATATGCAGGGATTTAATCGCCGTGTTGTTGAGCGTTTATTCAAAGCGGGGGCCGTGGACGATGAGAGCACGGCTATAGAGTTTGCTTGTGAGCCTAAATTAGATGGTATCGCGGTGAGTGTGCTGTATCACGATGGAAAATTCGTGCGAGGAGCCACACGAGGGGATGGCTCAACCGGTGAAAATATCACCCAAAATGTTCGTACCATTGCTTCAATTCCTTTGCAGTTAATGGGAGAGGGTTGGCCTCCTGTTCTGGAGGTTCGCGGTGAAATTTATATGCTGAAAGCGGGCTTTGAAAGACTCAATGAAAAGGCGCGAGAAAACGAAGAAAAAACCTTTGCCAACCCTCGCAATGCGGCGGCTGGCAGTCTTCGGCAGTTGGATTCAAAAATTACCGCCCAGCGGCCATTGGAAATGTGTGCTTACAGCGTTGGTTTAGTGGAAGGTTGGGAATTACCTGAGCGCCACACTGAAGTTCTACAGCAGCTACAGCAGTGGGGCTTTAAGATTAACCCTGAAATGGATGCGATGCCTAATGTAGAGGGTTGCTTGGAATATTATCAACGTATTCTACAAAAGCGGGATAACTTAGATTACGACATCGATGGAGTGGTGTTCAAAGTGAATCATTTAGCACTGCAAGAAACACTTGGATTTGTGGCTCGTGCGCCACGCTGGGCTATCGCCCATAAATTCCCTGCCCAAGAAGAGATAACCCAATTATTAGATGTGGAATTCCAAGTGGGCCGTACCGGTGCTGTTACTCCTGTGGCCCGTTTGGAGCCTGTGTTTGTGGGTGGTGTGACAGTTTCGAATGCCACTTTACACAATCGCGATGAGATTGAGCGTCTTGGAGTGAGAGTAGGGGATACGGTGATTGTCCGCCGAGCCGGTGATGTGATTCCGCAGATTGTCTCCGTAATTGAATCAAAGCGTACCGGTTCTGAAAAAGAGGTCATTTTCCCTGACCATTGCCCTGTGTGTGAATCGCCAGTGGAAACTGTACCCGGTGAGGCCGTAGCTCGTTGCTCAGGTGGTTTAGTGTGTGAAGCGCAGCGTAAGCAGGCCATCAAACATTTTGTTGCTCGCAAAGCCATGGATATCGATGGCTTGGGGGATAAATTGGTGGATCAGTTAGTAGATGAAAATCTACTCCACAGCGTTGCCGATATTTATGCCTTGGACATGGCTGCTGTGGCTAATTTGGAACGAATGGGAGAAAAGTCTGCGCAGAATTTGATAGCGGCTATTGGTAAAAGTAAAGCCACCACCTTGCCGCGCTTTTTGTATGCACTGGGTATTCGTGAAGTGGGAGAAGCCACGGCTCGTTCTTTATCTCAGTATTTTGGTTCCTTGGAAGCCGTGATAGCTGCGAACGAGGAAGCATTACAGCAAGTTGATGATGTGGGCCCTGTGGTTGCTCATTTTGTGTCTGAATTTTTCCAACAAGAACATAATATTGAAGCGGTTAATGCACTCCGTGATGCTGGAGTGAACTGGCCGGATATTGAAGTAGTGGAAACTGAACAGCCGCTACAAGGTCAAACCTGGGTGTTGACAGGTACGTTAGAATCCATGAGTCGTGATGCCGGTAAAGAAAAACTGCAGCAGCTCGGTGCGAAAGTGGCAGGGAGTGTGTCCAAGAAAACCGCATCTGTTGTGGCAGGGCCCGGTGCAGGTTCAAAACTGAAAAAAGCCGAAGAGTTAGATATTCCGGTGTTGGATGAAGCAGCCTTTTTGGAATTGTTGCAGCAGTATGGTTTGTAGTTTGAGTGGGGAAATAGGTCCTGTCATTCTAAGCAGATCAAAAACTGCTTCTGCGTTTTTGAAATACCCTCCTTCCATGGAGGGCAAGTGAAGAATCTTTATCAGGCATCTACATTTTCAATAAGAGATTCTTCGCTGTGCTCAGAATGACATGCAGTGGAGGTGCAGAAAAATGATAATAAAAATGTGTATATTAAAAATCACGTTCATCTCCTCACTTATTATATTTCTCTCGGCCTGCGCGAGCTCTCCTCCCACTCACGTCAATAATCTTTGCCATATCTTTGATGAAAAACGCGGCTGGTATAAGCAAGCTAAGAAAGCATCTGAGCGCTGGAACTCTCCTATTCCTACCCTGATGGCCATTATGCATCAGGAATCCCGTTTCCGGGCCAAGGCAAAACCACCCCGCACTAAAATCCTTTGGGTGATCCCAGGACCGCGAAAGAGCAGTGCCTATGGTTATGCACAGGTTAAAGATGAAACTTGGAAAGAGTATGAGATAGATGTGGGTGGCTGGACGGCTGATCGCGATGACTTTGGGGACGCTGTGGATTTTGTGGGCTGGTACAACCGCAAAACTCACAAGCGTACGGGTGTTGCACTCAATGACACCTACAACCTTTATCTGGCTTATCATGAGGGGCAGGGAGGCTTTTCTCGAAAGTCTCACAATAAAAAGCCTTGGCTGTTAAAGGTTGCGAAAAAAGTTTCTTCCCAGGCGTGGCGTTATAAAAAGCAATTAAAAGGCTGTGAAAAGCGCTTGAATAGCAGTTGGTGGTGGCCGTTTTAAACGGTGGTATATGTCGATTGCGATATGCTTCCCATCCTTTGTATTTCATTCTTTCATCGCTCGATAGCTCTTTCATCTGGCATGATTTGCCGATAAAGTATGCAAAAATAATAAAACGCTTATTTTTATTTCGGGGGAAATATTCATGGATCAGGAATCCATTGTTTATGGTTGTATCAAAGATATGGCTTTTGGCAATCAAACCCAGCGTCGTATGGCCAACCGTAATGCCATGTTAAAGCTGCCAAAGCAGGATGGCGGACCCTTTATTTGTCAGGAAATGTTTTCCTTACCTCGGAAGTTGGAAGGCGAATGTCTTACTGAGGTGATGCATTTTGGGTCTTCTTATCGAGCTATCGAATATGAATGGGAGCAGTGGATTGCCAAGTTTGAAGAGCTGCTCGGTAAAATGTATTGGGTGTCTGCCACAGTGCATCTGGAAACAGAGCTCTCGGGAACGCACTCCTTTACTTGGGAATCCAATAAGAGTTTCCATGTCCCTAATTCTGGTGATATGCAGGTTCGCTGTGAGTGGCAGCAGGATTCAGTTTTTTAATTTTCAGACTCTTATACCTCTTGAGTCGTTAACGGTAAGTTGATCAAACCTAAGTTGACCAAAAAATGTTATTCAAGCGTGGCCGTAACTACCTTTACCTGATTAGTTTGCTTTGTGGAGCGGCCGTCATCTACGGTGCCATCACCTTCGGTGTTGAGGTTCGCGATTTACTGGCCTCTCTGTTTCAGATTATCTTGTTAATGACCATAGTGATCGGGCTGGCGGCGGTATCAGTCTATTTACTCTCTTTGGCTCGAAAGTTCCGTACTAAAAATCCCCCTGAGAATAATCCAGACGAAGTATCTCCAGAGCTCAACCAAGGTGGCCAAGAGCCGTCCAAAGGGCTTTCAGAAGAGTGACATAAGGCCTCATCTTGACCAAACTGACGTCTGAATCACTTATTTTGTCTTTGTGCTAGAAATTGCCCTTAATATGAGGTAATTTATGCCACCTTAGTACAAAAAATAAACAAAGCTGGTAATAGCCAGTTGTTATTTTAAGAACAAAAAATAATAAAAAAGCTTGCGTGGTCTGTCATTTGTGACTATCGATACTATTTTCAATGCCCCTGTTTTGAATATTCTTGCGGTCTTGGATCAGGATGAAGCCATTCCCGAGTTGGAGGATTTACTGGCTTCGGCTTGTGTCGACGCCATGGTTCAGGCAGTTGATAACTTCGAATACCTAGATAATGCCTTAAGCCTGGACTGGGATTTGGTGATTACCGGTGATGGCTTGCGCACTCGTGCAACGCTGAAAGCGCTTGAAAAATACCAAGTAGAGACCCCTGTGATTTCCGTCTATCGCGGACATTCTACTTTTCGAAATAATACCCTAGAGGGTGTTGCGGCGTTTGTGGATGCAGATGATCAAGTTACCCTGCTGGCGACTATCGCAGATGTACTCAAAAATGCGAGCCCCACCCATCGCAGTAAAGACCAATACGCCTTAACCGGCCCTGTTGCGACTACCCTCGATTACGACCCACTCACAAAACTACCTGTACGGGTTTCCTTCATTGAGCAGGTCGATGAGATCTTACGAGTTGCTCATCGCAACAAGCTGGAAGTGGGCATGATCGCCTTAAAGCTTGATCGCTTTAAAGTGATTAATGAGCGCTTTGGCTCTCGTACCGGTGACCTGGTGCTGAAAGAAGTGGCTGCCCGTTTAGAATCCTGTTTGTTTGGTGGTGATGTGTTTGCCCGTGTCGGCAGCCATAAGTTTGCGGTAGCCCTTCAGGCCATCTTTAAAAAGAGTGATGTGGAGTCTATTGCTCAACGTATTTTTTCTGTGTTTCGCAAGCCCGTAGAGGTGGGTGATCAGAAAATTTTACTGTCACCCAATGTGGGTTATTTACTGAGTCATCCGGAAGATGTGGATGCGGAAACATTATTACTGAATGCAGAGGCTGCATCTTTGGCAGCTCGAGATCGCGGTGGTGTTCGCCCTTGTTGCTTCCGTACAGAAATGCAGCAAGAACGGGAAAGGGCATCGGCCATTGAATACGATTTACAGCACGCCTTGGGCCGAAGAGAATTTGAGCTTTATTATCAGCCTAAAAATGATGCGAAGACAGGTCGTGTCGTTGGCGCCGAAGCGCTACTTCGCTGGAATCATGCGGAAAAAGGCTTGATTGGCCCGGACGAGTTTATTCCTATCCTCGAGCACTCAGGTCAAGTTGTGCGGGTAGGTGAGTGGACTTTACACGCGGCCTGCTGTCAGTGGCAACATTGGCGTAGCCAAGGGGTTGTGGGTGGCGACGCACAAATCTCTGTGAATATTTCCTCGGTACAGTTTAAAGCGGGCAATCTGGAAGAGACGGTTGCCAATGCGTTGAGAGATTCGGAATTACCAGGAACTTGTCTGGACTTGGAAATCACGGAAAGCTTGTTGATGCACGATATCGAATCTGTGTGTGAAACTCTGAATAATCTTAAAGCTATGGGTTGTAGCATTTCTATTGATGATTTCGGAACAGGTTATTCTTCACTGGCTTACCTGAAAAAATTCCCTATTGATTACCTGAAAATCGATAAATCCTTTATTGGTGATGTGATGAACGATGTAGATGATGCATCCATTGCCAGTGCCATTATCGATCTAGCGCACAATCTTCGTATGGAAGTGATTGCTGAAGGGGTAGAGGATAAGAACACTCTTACCTTTCTTGTGAACAAAGGGTGTGATTACTACCAGGGTTATTATGCTTCCCGACCGCTTCCCGCTAGTGCGTTCCGTGGGCATCAGGCGAGGGTTACCGGTAATGTGGTGCGCCTGGCTTAATACGGCCGCCTGAATTTGTCATCCTGAGCGATCAAAACTGCTCCTGCGTTTTTGAAATACCCTCCTTCCATGGAGGGCAAGCGAAGGATCTCCTGCTAGCTGCTTCCTTTCCAGCCTCAAAAGATTCTTCATCCCTGCGGTTGTCAGAATGACAGTGTAGGGATTGATGCTCGGCTGGCCATAATTTGCCGCTAAAAGCGTTGTTTTTGGTGTCAAAACGGTAATAATTGGCCTTTTCCCGGCAATATCTTGCCGAAACCTCTCAAGTTTCCCTCTTTCTTGCCGCTAAGCTTAATCAAGCAAGTTTTATATTGATTCTGTATTCGTTTAAAAAGGAGGGGGTGACGTCATGGTTAACTCACTCGGTCACAACGGTAATTTCTTCTCTTCCCTCAAGGCTAACGTTGGCCTGAAGGGCGGTGTTATACAGCCGGAAATGTTTAAGGATATTGCCCCTGAGAAGTCTGCTGACTTTACCCCGCAAGAGACCCGCAACAAAGGTTTTGTGATCTTTGAGCGTACAGTGACTCGCCATGTGGAAGTAAGTCTGCACTTTAGCTCTGAAGGTAAGTTACAAGCCTCTTTGGAAGGGAAAATCAGGGAAATGGTCCCTGAGTCTGAAGTGGATCAGGGTAGGGAAGAGCGTTCCGACAAAGCGTCAATTACCATTCTTGGGTTTATCGAAGCCCAGCTAAAGCGTGATTTAGCCGATGGTGCTTCTGAAGAAGAATTAGCGAGCCGTTTAGATGCGGCGCTAGAAGGCTTCGAGAAAGGGTTTGCTGAAGCTCAAGAAATCCTAGAAGGCTTCAATATGCTGAACCCTTATGTGGCTGATGATATCGCCATGACTTATGACAAAGTCACAGAAGGTATCCAAGGCTTTCGAGAGCAATATTTGGGCGAAGAGCCCGTTGATAAGCCTGACACGACTGCCGTACCCGCTGCCGAAGTAGGCAATAGTGAGGTCGGTGAGGTCAGTGGCGCTGCTGTCGCGGGCCGCTTGGATATGTCCCAAGCACGGGAATTCAGTTTTCAAGTGCGCACTCAAGACGGTGACCTTGTCACCATTAACGCTGCAGGTAACCGTAGTTTCAGTGCCGAAGGCGTTGTGTCTACCGCTACCGATGGTGAAAGTAGTGCATCAGCAGCGTCATTTTTTCAGTCAGTCACTCAGGGCAGTACCTTTAGTTTTACCGTGGAAGGTGAACTGGATGAAGGCGAATTGGCAGCCATTAATGACCTACTCCATGGTGTGAATGATCTGGCTGATGAATTTTACGGTGGTGATGCCGCCACGGCGTTTGCTCAAGCCCAGGAGCTGGGTTACAACAACGATGAGATTGCAGGCTTTGCCTTAAGGCTCAGTCAAACGGTTACTAGTCGAGCTGCAGTGGCTTATCAGGAGCAAAGCGGTGGAGTGAGCGAGAATAGTTTGCCTGAGCGCATGAAGCCTCTGGGTGATTTTGCTCAACAAGTACTCGATGCCCTTAAGCCTGCCAATGAATTTGCCGATCCCATTTCTTTGTTTGAAGGCATCGCCGAGCGAATTGAAACCGTTCGGGCTGAGCTATTGGGTTTAAACGGCCCTGATGGGCGCTTTAGCGCTTTCGCTAAGGTCATCTTGGGGTACTCCGTACAGTCTTAAGGTCGACTCAGTGGGAGGTCATACCAGCGAACGCTGGAGCGGTAAGGCCCGCGAAGCGCATCCAGCCCTGAAAATCACCTGCTCAATTAAGAGATTATAATTTTACTGCTAGACTCCAGCGTTCGCTGGAGTGACGAATGGTTTTCTTTCCTCTTTAAACCTGTACCATAGCACCTGTCTTTTTTCGCTGTGGACAGGTCTCCAATGCTAAAACTCCCTCAACTTGCCTACTTGGGAACCGTGGCTTTTTCCGGTATTTCAGTGGGGGCTCAAATGGTGATTCTCCCCTGGCTGGGGGTAGCCATTCTGGGGTTGAGTGCTTCTGAGTTGGGGGTGTTACAAGCGGCCAAATTAATGCCGCTGTTGTTGTTCTTGTTGATTGGTGGTGCCATTTCCGATCATAAAGACAACCGGGTTTGGTTGAGCAATCTCTACTTCCTATTGCTACTCCCACAGCTATTTCTCGCTTGGTTGGTTTCCGATAACTTTTTAAACCTCTTCTTCCTTTGTGTATACGGGTTTAGCCTTGGGGCTATTCTCGCCTTTGTGCAGCCTGCTCGAGAGCGTATTTTGCCGAGCATTGCAGGTGACAGTGGTGGTGAAAGAATTCAGCGCTGGGTGATTGCCATTACCGGCCTACAATTTAGCGCACAGATTGCTGGTTTTCTGATGGCAGGGCAGATGGATAACTGGAATCTGGTGTATATCCTTCTGGGGCAAGGGTTATTTTTTGCCTTTTGTGGTGTGTTTATTCGATTTACTCCTAGAGGCGAGAGTGATCGCCAGCGGCCGCCCATGGCGGAAAGTATCAAGGCGGGTATTGATATGGTGCGCCAGCAGCCGGTACTTAAGCAGCTTATTCTATTGGTGATTTTCAATGGTGCTGTGAGTATGGGGTTGTACGGCGTGGTGATGCCGATTTTGGTTCATCGCAGTCTTGCCGAGAGCGCCAATTTTTATGCCTATGTTCAATTGGGGTTCGCCGCCGGTACCGTGGCTGTCACACTGTTTTTATTATTGCGAAAAAAGAAAATTCTTCAGCCGGGAAGGCTGGTGGCTTTGGCTCTGTTTGGCTCAGGCTTATTAATGATCTCCATTGCCACAGGTCTTTCTACCGAACGCCTATTGGTGCAAGTAGTCATCTGGGGAGTACTTTCAGGTATCTCCATGGTGATGGGCAGGTCCATCATGCAAGAGCTCTCAGGTGATGAGCACCGCGCTCGGGCCATGTCCATTTATCAGTTGGCGCTATTTGGCAGTGCCCCTTTTGGGGCCCTGGTTTCTGGCTATTTGGTGGACACCTTTGGCGTGTTGGCGCTGTTGCGAGCAGCTGGTTGGGTAACACTGGGTGTGTTTGCTATCACGCTGTTTGCGCATTCGTTGTGGCAGTTTGAATCGCGTGCCAATAAGCCAGAAGATTCTTCCTCCCTGCGGTCGTCAGAATGACAGGGTTGTGCGGAGCTCTGTCATCCTGAACGTAGTGAAGGATCTCTTTGGGCTAGCAGAATGTCTGACGTTAGAAGTTTGACAAAAGCTCACCGCGTCCAACCTCAAACATCTAACCTCCAACGTTAACTAAACGCCAACAGCGCTGCCGTCACTGCGACATTTAAGGATTCCACCCCGTTATTCATGGGGATTCGGATATGGCTATTGCACAGCGCGCTCACTTCTTTGCTGACCCCTTCAGTTTCATTGCCTAAGACATAGATGACCGATTGTTTGGGGGTGAATGTTTTCCAGCTATCTTTAGCATCAAGGGCCAGGCTGCAAATAGATACTTTGTCCGGGTTCACTTCCTCCAAGGCACTTTTTAAGGTTTCACAATAGAAAATCGGCGCTTTGAAGACGGTGCCGGTACTGGCCTTAATCACCAATGGGTCGATCTTGGCACAGCCCTTTTGCGGGAGTAGTAGGCCGTCCACATGTCCCGCTGCAACCGAGCGAATAATCATTCCCAGATTTTGTGGATTGGTCACGCCATCCAAGGCGATGAGGCGATAAGGCTTTGACTGTTCACTGATGAAACTTGAAAACGGGCGGTAGCTCTGTAGCTGTAAATCGGCTGCAACCCCTTGATCTTGCTTGGTATTTTTAGAAATTCGAGACAGCGCTTTACGGTCGTGATAGCACACTTCCACTCCTCGCTTTTCGGCAAGCGCCAATATTTCATTGACGATACCTTCCTGGCGGTTCGACTCTGCCAGGTGCAAGCGATAAAGAGCGATTTTCGGGTCTTGCAGGGCTTCCAACACGGGTTTACGACCATAGATGGTCAGCAAGCTATCGAAAAATTGTTTTCGGGAAAGATAATCTTTTGTTTGTTCAGTCATAACAGGAAGATAGGGCCAAAACTGGTTGCGAAAAGTGAAGAATCTCTTCTAGGGCCTGTTAACACTAATTGAATCACTTCTGCTGGGAGATATTTTTTGTCCCGGCTAGGTTGAAGGCGCGTAGTGTAGCGGGCTACATGAGCGGCTGAATAACGCAGTCGGGGCAAAAAATAGACCCAGCCCTTCGGGTTGCGCCTGAAAAGCGCTATACGGGGTTACTCGTCGTTCATTTGGAATGCCAAACGTCTCTTCTCGTGCCTTGTATAGCACTTTTCAGGCGCAACAGAAGCGATTCAATTAGTGTTAACAGGCCCTAACACTTTGAAAACAATAGTCTATCCTTAATTGATCAAATACGTCTATTTTGGGGATAACTTTATGAGCCTAGTAAACCTTGCGTCTAATGAGGCTTTACTCGACCAGCTTTCCACCTTAGCTAAGAAGAATTTGCCGAAGTCGCATCAGAATTCCGTAAGCGATTTTATGGCGGCTTATCTCGCTAACTACCCCATTGATGAATTCGCCAATCTTCACGCTAACGATGTATTGGGGTGTATGTATTCCTGGTGGAATACCTTACAGCAGTTCAAGGCCAATAAACCCAAAGTCAGAGTGTTTAACCCGAATATTGAAGAAGATGGCTGGGTGAGTAATCGCACAGTGATTTTTGTTCATCAGAAGGATATGCCCTTCTTAGTAGATTCTATCCGTATTGCATTAAACGATCGAGGGTTGGTGATTCATTCGGTTGTGAGCGGCTTGCTTCATGTGGGTCGCAAAGGGAAAGGTGATTATGTCACTGCAAGCTCGATTACAGAATCCGTCAAAGACAGTAAAGACTGTAAATACGGGCAAGAAGCACTGATTTATATTGAGATAGGTCGGGCAACGGACGAAGGTGAGCATGAAGCTATTCAGCGTACTTTGAGTAAGGTGTTAGAAGACGTTAGCGCTGTGACTAAAGATTACTATCCTATGCTGGATAAAATTAATGATGCTGAAAATGGCTTAACAGTGGTTCAGGCAAAGCTTAGCGGGGGGGATATTGCAGAATCCTTGGAGTTTGTAAGCTGGCTAAAAGAGAACTTCACCTTCTTGGGGTATACAGAATTCGATATTGTTAAGAAGGGTAAGAAGCAGCGGCTAGAAGAAAATGTTGATGCCCGTTTAGGGGTCATGTCTCAGCGTAGAAAAAATCAAACACAAGAAGTTATTCCTCTAGATGAAGATCACAGTGGCTTAGTTGAGTTTTACGAAAGTGATCGAATTTTAGATTTTTCCAAGTCTCAGTCTCGAGCGGGAATTCATCGCAATGCCTATGCTGAATATGTGGTTGTAAAGCGTTACAACAATAAGGGTAAAGTAGTAGGGGGCGCTTGCTTTAAAGGCCTGTATACCGCAGTGGCATACACCTCAAGCCCCAATCAAATTCCTTTGATCCGTAAAAAGGTCGAAACGGTTATTTCCTCTTCAGGGGTAGTGCCTACTAGTCATGATGGAAAGGTCTACCAGATGACGGTAGAAACCTTCCCTCGTGATGAGCTTTTCCATGCGCCTGCCGATGAGCTGAGTAAAACCATTGCCGGTGTGGTAAAAATTAATGAGCGCCGCATGGTGCGTTTCTTTAGTCGTGTGGATGCTCATGGAAAGTTTGCAAACTGTATGGTGTATATGCCTCGGGATGTCTACCGCACAGAAATTCGCCGCAAGGTTCAGGCATTGTTAGTGGGCGTTTTTGATGCTGAAACTGCCGACTACACTACATATTTCTCCGAATCGATTTTAGTGCGAACGCATTTTGTGTTGAAGTTGCATGCAGATTCGAATACTGACGTTGATACAGAATCCCTCCAACAAAAAATTATTGATCTTGCCCGTGATTGGAAAGACGTATTACTGGAATCCCTTATCGAAAATAAAGGTGAGGAGCAGGGTACTCATGTCGCTAACCGTTATCAGTATGCTTTTGAATCTGCATACCGTGAAAGCTTTGATGCTCGCACCGCCGTTTCTGATATTGATCATATCGACAGCCTTAAAACCGAAGATGATATTGCCCTAAGCTTCTATCAAACCCAAGGCTCAGAAGAAAATGCTGTACGTTTCAAAATATTCCATTTAGATACAGAAATGGAATTGTCCACGGTTATTCCTATTTTGGAAAACCTGGGGCTTCGTGTCATTGGCGAACATCCGTATAAGATCACTCGAGACGATGGTCGCATAGTTTGGTTACACGATTTTAATTTGTACTATGCACTACCGGTTGCTGTAGATGTACACAAGGCCCGTGAATTTTTCCAAGAAGCCTTTGATGCAATCTGGCGAGAGAAAGCTGAGAGTGACTCGTTTAATCGTCTGGTGTTAGGTGGGCGTTTAGCTTGGCGAGAGGTTTCTCTGCTGCGCGCCTATGCTCGCTATATCAAGCAAACGCAGTTCAATTTCAGCCTGGGTTATATGGCAGATACCTTGGTTAATCACCTGGAGATCACTCGTACACTTCTAGCGCTATTTAAAGGAAAATTTGATCCGCGATTTAATAAAGAAAATGAAGAATCCGAACAACGGATTCAACGTTTTAAAGACAGTATTTTAGAGTCTCTGGATAAGGTTCAAAATCTTTCAGAGGACCGTATTTTACGCCGTTATTTAGATTTTATATCGGCCACATTGCGAACCAACTTTTATCAAGAAAATAAGTTTGGAGAGCCTAAGTCTTATATTTCGCTGAAATTTAGCCCTCAGGAAATTGATGATATCCCCGAGCCGAGGCCTATGTTTGAAGTGTTTGTGTACTCCCCTCGTGTTGAAGGTGTGCACTTGCGCGGTGGTAAGGTTGCGCGTGGTGGTTTGCGTTGGTCAGACCGTCATCAAGATTATCGCACTGAAGTGTTGGGCTTGGTGAAAGCGCAGCAAGTGAAAAATGCGGTGATTGTGCCAAGCGGTGCTAAAGGTGGCTTTATTTGTAAGCGTAATAATTTTAGCGAACGCGATGCCTTTATGAATGAAGGTGTAGCATGTTACCGCATGTTTATTTCAGGTTTATTGGACTTGGCGGATAACCTTATCGAAGGTGAAGTCGTTCCCCCTGAGAACGTGATTCGCCACGATGAAGATGACCCTTATCTGGTTGTGGCTGCCGATAAAGGCACTGCAACATTTTCTGATATCGCAAATGAAATTTCGGAAAATTACGACTTCTGGTTAGGGGATGCTTTTGCCTCCGGTGGTTCCAATGGTTACGACCACAAGGGTATGGGCATTACCGCAAAAGGCGCTTGGGTTTCTGTGCAGCGCCACTTCCGCGAAATTGGTGTGAATGTTCAAGAAGATGAATTCACCGTAGTGGGTGTGGGGGATATGGGTGGCGATGTGTTTGGTAATGGCATGTTGCTATCAGACAAGATTCGCCTGGTATGTGCCTTTAACCATTTACATATTTTCATCGACCCAGACCCTGATGCCGCTGCAACCTTTGTTGAACGCCAGCGTTTATTTACTACCCCTAGAACCACTTGGGCAGATTTTGATGAGAAATTAATTTCTAAAGGCGGTGGTGTTTTCGATCGTTCTGCGAAATCCATCACCATTACCAAAGAGATGAAGGCGCGTTTCGACATTAAAGAGAATAAGTTGACGCCTACAGACTTATTGAACCGTATTTTGAAATCCCCCGTGGATTTGATTTGGAATGGTGGTATTGGCACCTATGTTAAAGGAGGAGATGAAACTCACAGCGATGTGGGTGATAAGGCGAATGATTCCCTTCGAGTTAATGGCGCAGACCTCCGCTGTAAAGTTTTCGGCGAGGGTGGAAACTTAGGCATGACTCAGTTGGGCCGTATTGATTTCTGCTTAAATGGTGGCCGCTGTAATACAGACTTTATTGATAATGCAGCTGGTGTGGATTGTTCTGACCATGAAGTAAATATCAAAATTTTGCTAAACGATGTCGTTAGCAATGGTGATATGACTGAGAAGCAGCGTAATAACTTGCTGGCAAAAATGACTGATACGGTTTCAGACATGGTTCTGGAAAATAATTACAGTCAAACCCAGGCTATCAGTGTGGCCGAGGCTTCTGGTGGTCGCCAGATGGAGTATTTGCGCTTTATTCACGCCCTAGAAGACAGTGGTCGATTAGATCGTGAACTAGAGTTTTTACCTTCCGATGACCAGTTGCTAGAGCGTAAGACAGAAGGAAAATCCCTCTGTCGACCTGAGTTGTCGGTGCTAGTGTCTTACGCAAAAGTTGAGCTGAAAGATGAATTGTCAGAAGCCAATATTGCAGAAGATGAATACGTACGAACCCACCTGGAAAATGCATTCCCTAAAACCCTGAAAAAGAAATACAGTCAGGAAATGTATAACCACCGCCTATTGCGGGAAATTGTAGCAACCCAGGTCGCTAACGATATGGTTAACAATATGGGTATCACCTTTGCTCGTCGTCTGGTGGAATCCACCGGTGCGCAATATGGTGAAATTGCCTACGCCTATATTACGGCGCGGGATATTTTCCGGATTCCGGAGCTGTGGCAAAAAATTGAAGCCCTCGATTATAAAGTAGACTCCAAAGTACAGGCATCCATGATGATTGTACTGATGCGCCTGGTGCGTCGGGCTAGTCGTTGGTTCTTAAGAAATCGCCGCAGCCATCTTTCCCCAGCTCCTGAAGTGGATGTGTTTAACCCGGCAGTGAAAACTATCAGTAAGAAATTACCGAGCTTGTTGAAAGGTATTGCTCATGCTGATTGGTGTAAGCGTTGTGATGCTTGGGTAGAAGCAGGGGTGCCAGAGGAGTTAGCTTCTTTTGTGGGAATGTCCACGAACTTGTATGCCTCTCTCAGTATTATTGATGCAGCCAACGATGTTGACTTGCCGGTAGATCGTGTTGCTCAAGTGTATTTTGCGTTAGGGGATAAGCTCAATTTACATTGGTTTGCCGATCAAATTAATGAAGTAACCGTAGAAAACCATTGGCAAGCTCGTGCTCGCGAAGCCTTTCAGGATGATCTTGAATGGCAGCAGCGTTCCCTGACCATCTCTGTGTTGAAAGCTATGGACGGTTGTAATGATGTGGATGCCGCCATCGAAACCTGGATGGAACAGAACGACTTTATGATTACTCGCTGGCGTAACATGATTAATGATCTGCAAGCAGCGGGAACCGATTTTGCTGTTTTCTCTGTGGCACTGCGTGAGTTGTTGGATTTGGCTCAGGCCAGCCAACATTGTAAGACGTTACTGGATGAGTCTGGCACTTGTCCGGTTTGAGGTTAGCTGTTTGAAGTTCGATGCAACCGAAGCTTCGCATAATACTTAATCTGAACTCATGGTAGGTCGCCCTTCAGGGCGACATCTCAGACTGTTAAACTGAGAAAAAACACCTCATTTTCGTTGAACTAAACGTAAAAAACGCTCAATTTACCTACTTTAGTCAGAAGAGAGCCTGTTCAAACTTCATTAGAATGACCCTCGACCTTAGGTGTTCGCTAAAGGTTAAACACGACAGCTTTACCACAATTCAACTAACAAGGAGGTTTCATATGAAATCCATTATCTCTGTATTTTTCGTTCTGGCCGCACTGTGCGGATCTTCTCTGGGTTATGCCGCAGCAAAGCCCGCTGACAAGGCTTCTCGGGCAGAAGCTCAGGTGCCGCAGCAGGTGAATATTAACAAGGCCGATGCGGAAACCTTGAGCATTGTTCTCAAAGGGGTGGGGATCAAAAAAGCCGAAGCTATTGTGGCTTACCGCAAAAAACATGGAAAATTTAAGCAGTATTCCGATTTGTTAGCGGTGAAGGGTATCGGCGAAAAGACTCTCGAAACCAACAAAAAGCGGATTATTTTGCGTTAACTCACCCTATACCCCTCAATTAAATGCCTTGATTGCCCTGAAGCCCTTGTTTTTCAAGGTTTTCAGGGCTTTTTTATGGCCTATTTGTTGATTGGGTAGGGGATATTTGTTAAGGTGCGCCACCACTTTTATACGGCCCTTTTGTGAGGGTGGGAGAAGTGCTTCAAAGTCAGTTGTCACAAGGCTTTCACGAAAGTCGACCACACTTTGAATAATCGATTTTAAACTGTGAGTTCGGCAGTGGTTTTACCAGATACACCACGCGAATTCATTTACTAACTAGCCCCGTACACTGGTAGTGCGGTTGCAGAGTAGCAGTATCCTCTATTGCTAACTCGTTGTTTTTACAGGAATTATCATGTCCGAATCTTTTGCTGAACTGTTTGAAGAATCCCTTGGCACCGTTGAAATGGTACCAGGCTCTATCGTTACTGGTGTTGTTATCGACATCGACAGCGACTGGGTAACTGTACACGCTGGCCTGAAGTCTGAGGGTGTTATCCCGAAATCACAGTTCGTTAATGAAAAAGGTGAGCTAGAGCTCAACGTAGGTGACGAAGTTCAAGTTGCTCTGGAAACTGTTGAAGACGGTTTTGGTGCTACTCGTCTGTCTCGTGAGAAAGCTAAGCGTGCCGAAACTTGGATCGTTCTGGAGAAAGCTCACGAAGCTGACGAAGTTGTTAATGGTGTTATTAACGGCAAGGTTAAAGGTGGCTTCACTGTAGACCTGAACGGTATCCGCGCTTTCCTACCGGGTTCTTTGGTAGATGTGCGCCCAGTTCGCGACACGGCTCACTTGGAAGGCAAAGACCTAGAATTTAAAGTTATCAAGCTGGACGCCAAGCGTAACAACGTTGTTGTTTCTCGTCGTGCAGTTATGGAAAGTGCGAACAGCGAAGAGCGCGAAGCGTTGCTGGCTAGCCTGGAAGAAGGTGTAACTGCTAAGGGTATCGTTAAGAACCTGACCGACTACGGTGCTTTCGTAGACTTGGGTGGTGTAGACGGCCTGTTGCACATCACTGACATGTCTTGGAAGCGCATCAAGCACCCAAGCGAAATCGTTGCTGTTGGTGACGAGATCGACGTTAAAGTATTGAAGTTCGACCGTGAGCGTAACCGTGTATCTCTGGGTCTGAAGCAATTGGGTGAAGACCCATGGTTGGAAATCACTGGTCGTTACCCAGAAGGTTCTCGCGTGAAGGCGACTATCACGAATCTGACCGACTACGGCTGCTTTGCTGAGATTGAAGACGGTGTTGAAGGTCTGGTTCACGTTTCTGAAATGGACTGGACTAACAAGAACATCCACCCATCTAAAGTTGTTAATGTTGGCGACGAAGTAGAAGTGATGGTTCTGGATATCGACGAAGAGCGCCGTCGTATTTCTCTGGGTGTTAAGCAGTGTCAAGTTAACCCGTGGGAAGACTTCTCTAGCCGATTCAATAAAGGCGACAAAATCAGCGGTAAGATCAAGTCTATCACTGACTTTGGTATCTTCATCGGCTTGGATGGCGCCATCGACGGTCTGGTTCACTTGTCAGACATCTCTTGGAACGAGCCAGGCGAAGAAGCTGTTCGCAAGTTCAAGAAAGGTGATGAGTTGGAGACTGTGATTCTGGGTATCGACCCAGAGCGTGAGCGTATCTCCTTGGGTATCAAGCAGTTGGAAGACGATCCGTTCTCTAACTACGTGGCAGCTAACGATAAAGGTACTATCGTAACCGGTACCGTGAAAGAAGTAGACGCGAAAGCGGCTATCATCACACTGGCTGACGAAGTTGAAGCGACTCTGAAGGCGTCTGAATTGAGCCGTGACCGTGTAGAAGATGCACGTAACGCGCTGAACGAAGGCGACGCTGTTGAAGCCAAGATCATCAACATCGATCGTAAGAACCGCGCTATCAACTTGTCTGTGAAGGCGAAAGACATCGCTGATGAGAAAGAAGCGGTTAAAAACCTGCAGAAGCAGTCTGCTGAAGAAGCAGCCCCTGCGACTCTGGGTGACCTGATCAAGGCAGAAATGAAAAAGAGCTAAGCCTTAGAGTAAGGTATTAGTCATTTTTCTGAAAAAGGCGGCCAAATGGCCGCCTTTTTTTTGCAAAAAAATGGCAGGAATCTTACATATTGGCGTGATTTCCACCCAGTTGTAACAAAAATCCGTATAATCATTTCTAAATCAATTTCGTCATTCCCGCGAAGGCGGGAATCTATTTTCACTGATTTTGTCAGATCCTTGCTTGCGAGAGGGTGGCGCCTTTGTGGTAAGGGGTGCTTGATGAATTTCAGGCTTTACACTGATTATGTTTGGAATGGAGAGAAGTGAATAATGGGGTTAACCTGCTTTAAAGCCTATGATATTCGGGGGAAGTTGGGGGAAGAGCTCAACGAAGATATTGTCTATCGCATTGGTCGCGCATATGCACAATTTTTAACCACTATCGATTCAAGTAGTATTAATTCGGCTAGTAAGAAAACCGTCGTTGTCGGTGGCGATGTGCGCTTAACCTCTGAATCGCTAAAGCTGGCCCTAAGTAATGGTCTGAGAGACAGTGGCGTCGATGTGATTGATATTGGCCTATGTGGCACGGAAGAAATTTATTTTGCCACCAGTCACCTAAACGTTGATGGCGGTGTTGTCGTTACTGCCAGTCATAACCCCATTGATTATAACGGTATGAAGCTGGTTCGCGAGGGCTCTAAACCCATCAGTGGTGATACAGGCCTTAACGATATCAAGCAGTGGGCTGAAGAGAACAGCTTTGCAGCGTTATCAGACGATCAAAGGGGTAGCTACACCCAGCAAAGTACTCTCGATGCCTATATTCAACATTTACTCACCTATGTGGATACCGCCAAATTAAAGCCCCTCAAGCTGGTGATGAATGCTGGTAACGGTGCGGCGGGCCATGTGGTGGATGCTATTGAAAAGCATCTACCTTTTGAAATTATTAAAATTCACAATGAGCCAGATGGAACCTTTCCCAATGGAATCCCAAACCCTATCTTGCATGAAAATCGTGCGGATACAGCCAATGCGGTAATTGAGCACAAGGCGGATATGGGAATTGCCTGGGATGGTGATTTCGATCGCTGTTTCTTATTTGATGAAAACGGTGAATTTACCGAAGGCTATTATATTGTTGGTCTTCTGGCAGAAGCCTTCTTAGCTAAAGAGTCGGGTGCAAAAATTATTCACGATCCACGCCTAACGTGGAATACCGTGGATATCTGTCAGCAGGCTAGTGGCGAAGCCATCCAGTCAAAAACAGGCCACGCTTTTATTAAAGAGCGCATGCGTAAAGAAGACGCTATTTATGGCGGTGAAATGAGCGCCCACCATTATTTCCGCGACTTTTTCTATTGTGATAGCGGCATGGTGCCTTGGTTGCTAGTGGCAGAATTACTGAGTGTGAAAAATCAGCCACTTTCTGAAATGCTCAAAGAACGTATTGCTAAGTACCCGTCTCCGGGAGAAATTAATAGCAAAATTGCAGATGCTAATGTTGCTATTGAGCGCGTATTGAAAGTTTATGAAAGTGATGCATTGAGTATTGATCATACCGATGGCATTAGCTTGGAATTCGATACCTGGCGCTTTAATTTGCGTATGTCTAATACAGAGCCTGTGGTTCGCCTGAACTTAGAAACCAAAGGCGATCAGGCTTTGATGGAAGAAAAAACAGAAGAGTTGCTGGCATTGATCCGGCAGTAAGATGAGTTATTAGGGACGTTTACAAATGAAAGTTACCGTTTTCGGAACAGGATATGTTGGGTTGGTGCAGGCCGCCGTATTAGCCAATGTGGGCCACCATGTTTACTGCGTCGATATTGACGAAGAAAAAGTCGAAAGCCTGAAAAAAGGCGCGATCCCTATTTATGAGCCTGGTTTGACGCCGATCGTTGAGCAAAACTACGCTGAAAAACGTTTGCACTTTACCACCAATGCTGAAGAGGGGGTGAAGCACGGTGAGTTAATCTTTACCGCTGTTGGTACTCCACCTGACGAAAATGGCTCTGCAGATTTACAGTATGTATTGAAGGTTGCTGAAACCATCGCCACTCATATGCAGACTCATAAAGTCATTATCAACAAAAGCACTGTGCCAGTAGGAACTGCGGATAAAGTTTCTGCCAAGGTGGCCTCTGTTCTTGAGATGCGTGGTGAGTCTATTTCTTACGATGTGGTTTCTAACCCAGAATTCTTAAAAGAAGGCGCTGCAGTCAATGATTGTATGAAGCCTGATCGCATTATTGTGGGTACGGATAACCCTGAAGTAGTTAAAAAAATGCGCGAGCTTTATGCGCCTTTTAATCGCAATCACGATCGTTTGATGGTGATGGATACTCGCAGTGCTGAGTTAACCAAGTATGCCGCTAATAGTATGTTGGCAACAAAAATCAGCTTTATGAATGAGATGGCGAATATCGCCGAGCGAGTGGGAGCCGATATCGAATCGGTTCGTCAGGGTATAGGCTCTGATCCACGCATTGGTTATCAGTTTATTTATCCTGGCTGCGGTTACGGTGGCTCCTGTTTTCCAAAAGATGTGACAGCGCTAGTTAAAACAGCCGATGAGCACGGTTACCACAGTAAGATTCTTGAAGCTGTTGATTCCGTGAACGATGTACAAAAGCACGTTTTATTTGCCCGTTTGAAAGATTACTTTGGTGAATCATTGTCTGGTAAAACTATCGCGGTTTGGGGGTTGTCATTTAAGCCGAATACCGACGATATGCGGGAAGCGGCAAGCCGGGTATTAATGGAAGCACTTTGGGAAGTGGATGCGAAAGTTCAGGCTTACGACCCTGAGGCGATGCAAGAATGCCAACGGATCTATGGTGCTCGCGATGATTTAACCCTTATGGGTACGAAAGAAGCGGCGCTAAATGGAGCGGATGCTTTGGTTATCTGTACCGAGTGGCGAGCTTTCCAGGCTCCAGATATGGATGTGATTAAAAACAGTTTAAACCAGCCGGTTATTGTTGATGGTCGTAACCTCTATGACCCGGCTACCATGAAAGAAAACGGTTTTACCTACTACGCTATTGGCCGTGGTGAAAGTGTTAAACAGGGTTAAAAAGAAGCTAAGGATCTAAAGATGCAAGTCAGAAAAGCCGTCATTCCTGTTGCTGGTTTAGGTACACGTATGTTGCCTGCGACCAAAGCCATCCCGAAAGAGATGCTTACAGTGGCAGATAAGCCGTTGATTCAGTATGTTGTCAGCGAATGTGTCGCTGCGGGTATTAAAGAAATTATATTGGTCACTCACTCTTCGAAAAATGCGATTGAGAACCACTTTGATACTTCCTTTGAGCTTGAGTCGACTCTAGAGAAACGTGTAAAGCGTCAGTTGCTTGATGATATTCGTAATATTTGCCCAGACGACGTAACCATCATGCATGTACGTCAAGGTCAGGCGAAAGGTCTGGGCCATGCGGTACTTTGTGCAAAACCCTTGGTGGGTGATGCGCCTTTTGCAGTTGTGCTTCCAGATGTATTGCTGGATGAGGCCTCTGCAGATTTAACCAAAGAAAATATGGCTGAAATGGCCAGGCTCTATGAAGCAGAAGGGGTTAGTCAGGTTATGGTTGAGCCTGTGCCCATGGAGAAAGTCTCCAGTTATGGTGTGGCGGATGTGCAAGGTGTGGAACTAAAGCCTGGGGAAAGTGCCTCTATGACAGCCATGGTTGAAAAGCCAAAACTAGAAGAAGCACCATCAAATTTAGCGGTTGTCGGCCGTTACATTCTCAGTGAAAAAATCTGGGATTTGCTGGCAAAAACTCCTGCTGGCGCCGGAGATGAAATTCAGTTAACTGATGCTATCGCCATGCTGATGGATCAAGAGCAGGTAAACGCTTTCCACATGACCGGAAAATCCCACGATTGCGGTGATAAGCTTGGCTATATGAAAGCTTTTGTAGAGTACAGCTTGCGTCACCCTGAGTGCGGTAGCCGATTAAAGAGCTGGATTGAGAACTTATAGAAATTATTATCCTAAATACTGAAATGCAAAATTTAACTTCCCCTCTTGATATCACGAGTAAACTAATCGGACAGATGCTTCTTGAGAGTAGATATATTTCTGAGCGCGACTTAGAAAAGGCCTTGGTGATTCAGAGTCAGATTGGTGGGCGCCTGGGAAGTATTTTGGTTCGAAGTGGGGCATTGTCTGAAACCAATTTATTATCTTCTTTATCTGAGCAGCTACAGATTCCAATTGTAGGAGAGGGGCTAGCTACACCTGCAGAGCAAGAGATTTCTCAGGCCCTTGAAGAGACGAAATTACCTGTAAGTTGGTTGATTAGCTTTTCAGCAGTGATCTGGAGTAGGGAAGAATATTTATATTGTATTTCAAAAGATATTCTGTCCTCCGAGCTTGAAGAAGAGTTACTTCGTAGCTCACCATTGCCAATAAGGTTTTGTTTAGCTAGGGATCAGCAGCTTGACTCATTACTTGTCTTTCTTCAAGGGGTTGATTCTGAAAACTCTGGAGAAGATCTAAATTCAGATATTCAACAGTTGCGGGAGATGGCTGAGGAAGCACCGGTCATTGAGTTGGTAAATACCATCATATCTCTTGCGTTAGAAGATAATGCTAGTGATATTCATATTGAGCCTGAAGCGGATACGTATGACATACGATATCGAGTTGATGGCGTATTGAATACCAATAGAACATTACCCATTCAAAAGTATCATGCAGTTGCTTCTCGACTGAAATTGATTTCAGGGCTGGATATTGCTGAGCGACGTTTACCTCAGGATGGGCAGATTAGCACTAGAATCAGCGGTCACGATTTGGATGTAAGGGTCTCTACTCTCCCCGGGATTTTTGGGGAGTCTATTGTGATGCGTTTAATGCCGAAGGAGAGGGGGGAGTTATCCCTAGATCGTTTGGGGTTATTGCCCGATCATTTGGAAATGATGAGTGAATGGGTTAGAACCCCTCACGGTATTGTGCTGGTGACTGGTCCTACAGGTTCAGGTAAATCTACGACCTTATATTCCGCACTAGATGGCTCAAATGACGGCTTGAGAAAAATAATTACAGTAGAAGATCCTGTTGAATATAAGCTGCAGCATATCACGCAGGTTCAGGTGCAGGCGGATATTGGATTAACTTTCTCCGCGGCGCTTCGGTCAATCCTGAGGCAAGACCCCGATGTTATTATGATAGGCGAAATTCGTGACTTAGAAACTGCTGAAATTGCTGTTCAGTCTGCTTTGACCGGGCATTTGGTGTTATCAACACTCCATACAAACGACAGTATGGGGGCATTTACCAGGCTGGTAGATATGGGGGTAGAGCCATTTTTAGTGGCTACTCCAGTGTTGGGAGTTCAAGCACAAAGGCTAGTACGGAAGCTTTGTGAGTGCAGTGCCCCTTGTGAGTCTCTGCCGGTTGTGAGTGAGGAAGTGCTCCGTTTGGTCGAGAAATTTTATCCAGGAAAGCAGCCAGATTGGAGGGAACCTGTAGGGTGTAAGAAATGCCAGCAATCAGGATATAAGGGTAGATTAGGCATATATGAGCTGGTGACAGTGTCAGATGAGATGCGGAAAATGGTTGTTAAAGGTGCAAGTCTTACAGAGCTTCGGGATCAGGCTCGTTTGGAGGGCTTTAGAGATTTGTGCACTGATGGCTTAATCAAAGCTTGTCTTGGTCTTACCAGTATAGAAGAAGTATACCGTGTATCGAGTTTGAATTGATGTCTATTATCTTTGCGTACACTGGTGTAGATATGAAAGGCAGCGGGTTGGCCGGAGAAATATCAGCCACATCAGAAAAAGATGCTCTACTACAATTGTCAAACCAATCAATTACTGTGCTGAGTATTCAGGCTCTTGAGAGCAAAAATGAGCCAAGCAAAGTACGGAAAGTCACAGCTCAAGATGTGCAGATAGCTTTATATGAGCTAGCCACAATGCTTAATGCTGGAGTAAGTGCTGCCGAGGCTGTTGGGTCGCAAGCAAAGTCGTCAGGGCATTCAGGCATTAGAAGAGCTTTTCATCAAGCCGAGAAAACATTACGTCATGGTGGAACTTTTGAACAAGCTATGCTGTCCTCAGGTTTGTCATGCCCAAAATATGTAATTTTTCTTATTAGGGCAGGGGAAATGACAGGGAGTTTAGGTGCAGCAATTCTAGATGCTAGCGAACAAATGCAATTTGATTTGCAGATTAGAAGTGAGGTTAAGAGTGCATTAATTTATCCTGCTATTCTAGTCACCTCTGGAGTCCTAGCTGTTTTACTTATGTTTGTGTACGTTGTTCCGAACTTTACTAACCTCCTGCAAGATTCTGATAGTCTACCTGCGTTAGCGTGGTTTGTTTTAACGTTAGGGAAATGGGCAAGTGAAAACTTCTTGTTGTTTGTGTTTTTCTTAGCTAGTTTGCCGTTGCTTGTGGTTGCTGGTTTTATGAATCCAGCCTCGAGGGTTTATATGCTTGAGAGGGTTGAAACGTTTCCTCTAGTTGGTGAGTGGATATCTAATGCTGATGTGTCTTCTTGGGCAAAGGTTTTGGCTTCCCTTGTTGCTAATAAGGTTGAATTGATCTCCGCCCTAGATTTGGCTTCAGAATCTGTGCGAATGCCTATACGTAAGAAAAATATGACTGCAGTAAAAAACATGGTTAAACAAGGTGAAGCACTTTCTGTGGCTTTACAAGAAAAAAAGTGCCTAACCGATACTGCTTATAATTTAATTAGAGTTGGGGAGCGTTCGGGTAGTTTAGATACAATGCTGTCAGCTCTTGCAAATCTTTATATTGAGCAGGGTCGGCAAAGGATGAAGAGTGTTCTTTCTTTGATTGAGCCTGTAGCTATTTTGGTTATTGGTGCTCTTATGGGCGTTATAATTATCGGAATCATGTTGGCAATAACCTCAGTAAATGATATTCCTATGTAAAACTTAGATTGGTTGTGTATATGGCGTTAAATGATAAAAAATTCCCTCGAAGTAAGGGATTTACTATTTTAGAAATGATTGTTGTTCTAGTGATTATTGGTCTGATTGCAGGGTTGGTTGGCCCTAGTATTTTTAAGCAAGCTGATAAATCTAAGGTTGAGACGGCAAAAACACAAATAAAAATGTTACGTGGTGCGTTGCATACATTTCGATTGGATGTAGGTAGGCTGCCTTCACAGGAAGAAGGCTTGGTCGCATTGGTTAAAAAACCTCAGGATGAGAGAGTTTCACAATATTGGGATGGTCCGTATTTGGATGGCGCGCTCCCTCTCGATCCTTGGAATAGGGGCTATGTGTATTCTGATGACTCGAGCGAATTTGAGCCCTTTAGCTTGTATTCAATGGGGGCGGATGGAAAGCTTGGTGGCGAAAAGTATGATCAAGATCTTGGATACCTCCCTGTTAAGTAAAATGGCTTCCTTAAAGGGGGAGGAAGGATTTACCTTATTGGAAATGCTCGTAGTGATGACTCTTTTGGGTTTTCTTATTTCTTTGGCATTTCCCCAAGTGCAGAAAGTATATAACAGTGTGGCGTTAAACGCTGTAAAAAAAGAAATTAAATTAACCTTAAGTAATCTTCCATACTATGCTCGTGAAGAGGGAACAAGTATTTACCTGACGGACTCTCTTTCTGTAGAGGAGGGGTTTCCAGTGGCATTAGCTGAAACATTGAGCGGGTTGGGGGCAAAGTTAGTGCCGAGAGAAAATATATTAATTACTGCCGCAGGATTTTGCCCTTTAGGTGGTGTGGTTGATGTACATTATAAGACCCAGGTCTTTCAAATTTCACTTGAACCGCCAAGTTGTCGTGTTGAATGATCTACTCCCAGAATTCTCGGAATTTAGGTTTTACCCTATTAGAGGCGGTGGTAGCTATTGCAATATTTGCAGTTAGCGCCTCGGCCATCTTTAGTTGGGTTAACTCGAATATGATTACACTACAAAAAGTTGAATTAGCTAATAAAAAGAACGCTGCAATGTTAAGTGCAATTGATCTTGTCTCTACTATGCCCATTGCTGAAAGTAGAGAGGGCGAAATCTCAGTTGGTGAATTGCGGGTGCTGTGGGAATCAGATAAAAGTGATTACTCGGGAGATGTGTACGATGAGCAATACTCTAAAACAATAAATGCAGCTGCTTTATATGATGTAAGTGTTGAAGTGTTTTTAAGCGCGAACAAAATCAGCAGTTTTGAAATTCAGCTTCTCGGGTTAAATAAAGTTAGAGAAACCAGTGACGTTCTGTTCTAGTTATAAATCGAGTCTGCGTGGATTCACTCTACTTGAGATGCTTGTGGTCATCCTTCTTGTCTCATTATTGGCAGGAATAATGATGCAGGGATTTATCTACACTTTAGGGGTTTATAACTCGGTTGATAAACGAGTTAGAGAGAATAAAGAACGGGGTCTAAGAACTGCATGGCTGAGGGACTCTATAAAAAGCATCGTTAACTCCTTTGATGGAAAATATAATGAAGGGCAGGGGTTTTCAGGAAGTTCTGATGCTTTTAATGCTGTATCTGTTTTTCCGATTGCTTCTGATATTTCTGGTTACCCTCATTCTGTTGTATGGAAACTTGAATCAAAAAAAGGCATTGTTGAACTGCTGTATGCAGAGAAACCAGTAACCGGGAATAAATTGGTTTGGTATACCATCGAGCAGTGGTCAGGTATCTCGGCAAGGTGGTTGTATTTCTATGAAGGGAAGTGGCATCAAGAATTTTTACAAGTAGATAGTTTTATTGGTACTGATGAAAGAAATACAACTCTTCTTCCTAAATTGATCGGCCTAGAAATAACTGGAAGTAACAAGGCTCAGAGTGAAGTTTTTTTTGTGGGTGGCTCGGGAGAACAGTATTTTCGTCCTGAAGTGGCAGGCGTTCAATGACTGTGGCTCCTAGGAAAGCTAAAGGGTTTGTTTTGGTCGCGGTTATATGGATATTGGCGGCCATTGTTATAGCTGCAACGGTGTTTTCTTTTTGGGTTGATAATTTGAGAGATCAAGCCTTAAAGTTACAACAGCAAGCTGAATTGTCTCGTCGAGAAAAGGAGTTGATCTCCCAGCTCTTGTTTAGCTATGTTTCTGGAGCGAATGGGCCGGATGGTGTGGTGCTTCCTTTTCAATCGCAGTCGGGAAGTCGGGTTGCGCCGGCTGCGTTTACTAGCCTGGGTGATTTTTTAAATGGAGGGAGTTCAGTTAAGCCCCTCGATCCCGGTGCTGTTCTTTTAAGAATGGCAGGTTCTGTTTTGGATGCCGGTAATGGGGTCAGGGTGCTTATCCAAGATAGGGCAGGTTTGATCGGATTGTCACACTTAAACTCCAGAAAAGTCTTTCGTTATTTTGCAGAAAGCCCCGTAGACTCTGGAATCCGAGTAAAGCCAGAGGTATTGAAAGATGTGCTTAGGGATTATCAGGATTCGGATTTGAGCCGGTCTCTGTATGGCGCTGAGCGAAGCTCGTATATGCAAGCATCGCTTCTTCCTCCAGCTGACGGTTTCTTGAGAACCCCTCTTCAATTAAGGGAGGTGATGCATTGGGGTGAAGTGTTAAAGCCTTATAGTGACTCAGATCTTTTGATGATGTTTAAAGCTGAGGGGAATGCTCTAGTGAATATCAATACCGCTCCTAAGTCGGTTTTGAACGTGCTGTATGATTCGGCTGAGGGGGTGAATTCTGTTATTGATGCTCGCTCTCAAGGCTCTTATCACAGTGTATTTGATATTCCAGGGGGGAGGCAGGGAGAAGACTTTTACTTCACTATTTCACCCTCTTCGGGGGTAAGGGTTTGGACTTGGGTTAAAGGTAGTACAGTCGCAAGTGTATATGATATACAATTCCGCTATTTGGCTCCGGGTGATCGGGCTATATACATCAATTGGGTCTTAAGGGTGGCTCTGCCAGATGAACTTGCAAAAAGCACTGCGGAAGTGGTTGAACACCCATTTTTCCATTAATCAGCTATATGTCTCAGGTGGAGAGATTCGGCAGCTTAGTGAGTCCGATTTTACTCCTGTTGTTAGAGTGGGGCGAGATTTATGCCGATATTCTTGTTTAGATTTCTCACACGTTCCGCAGTCGAAGCGGAATCAGGCCTTGAAACATGGTTTGAGCCTTAAATCCCCTTGGGAAGACTTTGATTACAGTGTTTCTTGGATAGGTGGTTGGGCGCAGGTTTGGTATTGGAATAATCAAGACGTCCTTCCATTAGTTGCTCCTTTTGGGCGTCATGCCTTAAGGAAGCCATTGATCCTCCCTGCGTTTGTTTTTTCTTCGACCTTGGCTGATGGGTTTTACCTATTTGATAGTGACGGTGGTTATGAGATCCAATATTGGGATCAAGGGGTGTTGAAATCTAGCCACTGGTTTTCCTCTGAGCCGGAAAAAGCACAGGTTCTGCGCTTTATCCGGGGGCAAGGTAAGTCCCTTCAAAATGTATCCATAACGCAGCATGTCTTGCAGCTATCGGGTAGTCCGTGGCCTGATCTCAAGCCGCCTTTTTGGGAGTTTTGGTTTGATTATAGAAAGCAAGGTCTTGCATTTATATTTTTAGCCAGCTGTTGTTTGATGACTCTTCAGCTAAACGCCATTGTTCATTGGGTGAAAGAAAGTACAAATATTCAGCTTCAGACAGAGGAATTAAGAAAGGGTGCTACGGAGCTATTGAATGCAAGGAATATAGCCAGAGAAAGTCTGTATGAGGCTGAGGAGCTGATTAGGTTGCTAGATGTACCAAAATCATTAGCATCTCAGGATATGTTCGTCAAACACCTACCTGCAGGTCTCAATATTAAGCTACTTAAGTGGGAAAGAAATTCTGAAATAGTAGATGTGTTGATCGAAGGTGAAATAGGGGATTCCTTCACTGTCGTTCGGTCTTTAGAGGCAGGGGGGATGCAGAATGTTGTCATTGAACAAATAAAAGAGAGTCAATTTCGCCTCCGTTTTGAGCTTTCCGTCGTGAGTTCGGAGGGGAGTCGTGCTTAAGTCAAAAATTAACGAATACCTACCACAAATTCACAATGAGTGGAGTTCCAATAGAAGGCTTCAGTTTTTCGTTTATATCTCGTTTTTTTTATTACTGGTATGGCTGCATGTTCAGCTGGAGGCTTTTCGTCAAAATCAGGAGGACTTGGCGGGGGAGAAATACTCAAAATATTTGGATGTTCAGCAAACCATGAAGGTTTCTGAATGGCCAGAAAGGGCAGAGCAGGCCAAAACAGCGTTGTCTGGCTTAAAAAGGTTGGTTTGGAAGGCTAAATCTCCAGGTGAGGCTACAGCACTGGTGAGTGATTGGGTGAAAAAGAATGCGAAGAAGCATGGAATCAGTATTTTAAAAATTAATACTGGTATAGCTACTGAATTAGAATCACTAAACCTTCACCCTGTACGAGTTGGTATTGAGGGTGAGTATATTCCGGGGCATTGGCACTCGTTTGTCTCTGATATTGCTAGTGTCCAGCCTGCTCTTGTTATTGAGTCCGAACGAATCGATATGAGAAATAAAAATAGGTTTCGCTATCAACTTAATTTAACAGCTTGGGTTTATATCGGAAGAGATTTTCGGAATGATTAGTCGTGTTCAGCTCTATATGGTGCTTGTTGCCGTTGCACTGTTAAATATCCTTTATGCATTGTTTCACCAGGCTAAATTTCAAGCTGCTGAAACAATGGGGGTGGAAAAGCAGTGGGAGGTCCCATCTTTTTCCACTAGTGCTGCGCCAGATATTGATGAGTTATTAGACGGTGGTTTTTGGGGGCAGCCTCCGAAAGCCTCGCAGCAAGTAAAAGAGTCAATTGCTCAGTCCCTTGATAAGAGGGAAGCGAATGAGCTACGGCAAAAAGTGAAAGCAGTAATTGAAGAAGCAGGGCTGCGGCAGGTTTTGTTTGAGGTGGATGGTGATTATGTCCGGTATAAGCAGGAAGACGTATTACCTCAAGGGGGCTGGCGGCTCATTGCAATATTCTCGGACGCATTAGTTCTACAGAAAAAAGGCGAAGCCCCAAAAGTGTTATATCTTTTTAGAAAGAACCAATTGAGTGAGCTGAGTGCTGAAAATGAAGAATAATTCAATGCGTGATTCGTATGCTGAGGAAGAAGGGTACATGATCAATAGAGACAGTCAGTCGGCTTCAAAGGCGTATCTAATAGCTTGTTTGATGGCGTCGGCGATTCTGGGAGGGTGTTCACTTATTCCAGAGTCGGAATTTCTTCCTCCAAAACCTTTGAGTAAATCAGGCGACGAGACTACCAGTGAAAATAATAGATTTAGTCATTTGGATGATGAGCGAGTTATTCAAGCGCACAAACGATTCCAGCAGACGCCAAAGGTCAGTTTACCAAATGCGTCAGTGAGCCTCCTTGATGACTCTAGTCAATTATTTTCGGGGGATGGGGCTCGCGATATCAGCTTGGCTGTCGATGGTTTGCCCATACCTGTGTTTATTAATGAGGTATTTGCCAATAGGTTGAAGCTTGATTTTCAAATGGCACCTGAGGTTGCAGATAAGCAAGACCTCGTGTCTTTAAGGATTTCAGAGCCCCGTTCTAAAGCAGAAATTTTTGAAGTAAGCCAAGGTGTATTAGAAAGTTATGGAGTATTAATTGTTCAGCAAGGAGATTTATTACGCTTTACATTAGGAAAGCGTGGTCAGGGCTCTGGGGAGGTGCCTCTCATTGTCAGCGGGGAGGCTTTGCCTTCTGTACCGTCGTCTCACAGGCCAGTGTTTGTTGTACATAGCCTGGCAGTGATAAGTAATAGCGATGCTTACAGTATGTTAAAGGCAATATTTGAACGTCAAAAACTGTCAATTGAGAGGGACAATGCGAGAAATGCAGTTAGGCTGAAGGGTGCTTCGGATTTAGTAAAGAGCGCTGTGGAGGTCTTGAAAGCTTTTGATGTTCCTAGTATGAAAGGGCGCCATAGTCTTCGTATCGAGCCTCTCTACGCTGAGGCAGAGGATCTAGCAGAGCGCTTGAAGTCGACCTTGTCTGCCCAGGGGTATGATGTTGGTGGTGTTGGCAACACAACAACTCTTGTCCCGATTAACGAGCTAAATGCCCTGTTTGCATTTGCGACGACCCCGGCAATGATTGACTTGATTAAAAAGTGGGTTGTGCAGTTGGATAAGCCCGTAACACGCTCTGATGGTGAGGGAGGTTTCTTTTGGTATCAGGTGCAAAATACTAGTGCGGCTGATTTAGCAGATACATTGAACGCGGTACTTTCAGGAAGCCAGGCTCCATCGAAAGGTGGATCAGTTATTGAAGCGGATTCATCAAAAAATGGATCAGTGAGAAAACAAAGCGGGGATTTTGTTGTGGATCCTGCTAGGAATGTTCTCTTGTATAAGGGGGCGGCAGCCCGTTGGCAGGAGACTTTACCTTTAATTCGTGATCTTGATAAAGCTCCCCCCCAAGTACTTGTAGAAGTAATTGTTGCTGAAGTCTCGCTGACAGAGTCTTTTAAGTTTGGGGTTGAGTGGGGGCTAAGTAATCAAACAGTGAAAGATGCAACGGGCAACCTCACTAGTATTTTTGGTCCCTCGGGGATTGGTTCTGCAGCGGGGGGGAATGGTTTGTCTTGGACTTCGTTAAGCAGCTCTGGGGCGACTCGTTTGGCACTAAATGCCTTTGCTAATGATAATAATGTCAGTGTTCTTCAGACTCCGAAGATCCTGGTACGTAGTGGGGAGGCGGCAAATGTGAGTGTTGGGCAAAGTATTCCCACCCTTACGTCGAGTACAGCAACAGATGCTGTGGTTGGTGGAGACAGCGCTATTACTCAGCAAGTCGTATATCGTGATGTTGGCATTAGCTTGACAGTTACGCCAACAGTATTTTCTGATGGCCGGATCGATATGCAGGTAGCTCAGGAGGTTAGTCAGAATATTACCGACCAGAGCTCTGCGACTCTTACCCCCATTATTTCAACCCGTAAGCTTGAAACGAGTCTCAGTTTACAGGACGGTGGTTCAGTATTACTCGGTGGGTTAATTACAAAAACCCAATCCAAAGGCAATTCTCGAGTGCCACTGTTAGGCTCAATTCCAATCTTAGGGCATTTGTTTAGAACAGATAGCACTTCAGCAGATACCACAGAGTTGATGATTCTTATTGCTCCCTACGTTGTAAAGGATGGTCGAGATGCTCAAGCATTAACGAGAGCTTTCAGTGATCAATTGCAGCTACACCCGAAATAAGAATTCTTTCATAGATTGATTTTGGGTAAGTCAAAGGCGAAGATGAAGTGAATGGTCGCCTTGTTGTTTTTTGCGCCACCTTAGGGTTTGTTTTGTGTGGCAGGTCAGTCAGCAGGCTTAATTCTAAAAATTTTCTAGCGCGCTGCGGGTGCAAAACTGCCAAAAAGTGGCAGTACTTTTCTCTTTTTGCTAGTAGTTGTGAGTAATAATTAAACGATACTTCGGCTATTTATTGTTATAGTTCAAATACTGTGAGGAATTTAACAAATAATCACGCTAACCCCTTGCAATACCTCAATTTTGTATCCTAGAATGATTTCGGCTTGGGGGGAGCGCTCCCCTTCAGCTATAAAAACTTAATAATTTGTAATCTTACGTAAGATTAACTAAGGAAACTTAAAGTTATGAAAAAAGTAATGCAGAAATCCGTAATCGCTATGGCGATTGCTGCTGCTTCTACCGGTGCTTTCGCTGGTGATCTAGATTTTACTGGTGCAAACGATGTAGCTCTTACTCTGGCTAATGAAGTATTTGGCACAGGTTCTGAAGATACTCTGGTTGCTATCCCTGATGTAACCTTTGCTATTGATGCAGCTGACGATGCAGTTGATGGTGCGCTTGCTGAAACAGCTACTATCAAGCTGACTTTGGACTCAGGTGCGGTATTTGGTGAAGACTTATCTGCTCTGGATAAGTGGGAAGATGCAGGTGTAACTCTGATTATCAACTTTACCGATAGTGCTGCTGCCGCTGGCGTTATCACTATTGGTGGTGTTGGTGCTGGTAATACAGCTGTTTCTGGCGCTACAGCAATGGTATACGGAACAGGTGTTAGTGTTTCTGTAACCCAGGGTGGTGCTATCGGTGATAACACAGTTACTTTTGAAGTAACCACTAGTGACCAAGCTGCAGATGTTGCTGAAATCAATAGTGTTCGAGTCGCTGGTGCTCAAATTAAAGAGCTGACTTCTGCGCTTGAGCGTGGTGTTACTAACCCAGCGGTTCGTTTGGGTGCTGAGTTCCGTAATGTTGATACTGCTGTGACTGATACTGATACTGCGTTGACAATTATGACTTCTCAGAATGGTGTTGAGTTAACTGCTACTACAGTGACTGACTACACCGCTGGTGGTGACCGTGCACGTATCGATGTTGCAGATACTGAATTGTCTTTCACTGGTTCTGACTTGGCGGGTGACACCAACGTTGGTTTGACTGCGGGTCAAGATTTTGACTCTTCTGATAACGCTGCTTTTGTTACTTTGGGTTCTTTGGAAGTGGTTCGCTCAACTTATCAAGATGGTGTTCCAGCTACCCTGAATGTTAAGAAAGAAGATGGTAACGACTTCGACTTCAATGGTTCAGATACTATCTCTATTCGCGTAACATCTACGGCTTCTCTGGCGTCTTATGGCACGGTATACCTACGTAATACTGGCGCTTGTTCAGGTACCACTGCTGGTACTGACTTCCCTGGTGTTGCGGTAACTGGTGATGCGAACTCGGTTGATATCAGCCTTAGCGGTGAAACTACAGCTGATTTGAGTACTGGTTACACTGTGTGTGCTATTGCTGCTGGAACTACTGCTGTACCTGAGTCTACTATTTCGGCTGCTTTGACAGTTAATTACTTCAACCCACGTTATACTGATTCTGAAGACACAGTTTCTTACGGTGCTATCTTGCGTAATGGTTGTCAGGTAACTCTGTTCAATGTACCTAACTCTAACGCGTCTGATGAAGCCTTTATTCGTCTGACGAACGTTTCTGAATTGCCTGGTGCAGTTCGTGGTTACATGTGGACTGCTGACGGTACTCAGATTGACTTGAATACTGAGATTGTTGCTAACGTGCCTGCTCACGGTACTACAGTATTGAGCTCTAAAGGCTCTGCAGGTACTGATTTGTCTACAACTATGACTGATTTCGGTGCGCAAACTTCTGGTCGTAATCGCCTGGTACTTCAAGGTGCTTTCCCTGCGTGTGAAGCTTTGGGTCTAGTTCGTAACAGTGCTGGTATCCTTACCAACATGACTGCGACTACCTTCTCTGGTGATGATTCTCGTCTGGGTACTGAGCAGAGCAACACTTCTAACACTTCTAACTAAGTTGTGTTGATGTTGCGCCTTTGTTTTTCAAAGGTATAAAAAGAGCCCCTTTCGGGGCTCTTTTTTTTGTGATTTTTTAGATTTATTTTTGGGGAATTACTTTGTACAAGTTTTTATTAAGTTGCACTATTATTTTTGGCTTGCTTACGAATAGCCTTTATGCCGAGGTAAAGGCAAGTGGTGGTGTAGAAAAGGCTGAATTTAGTTTTGAGGAAGGGAAGCACTACTCTGTTTTAGAGCGGCCTTTACCTACACATATGCCTGATGTGGTAAATTTTTTCTATTATGGCTGCCGTTCTTGTTATCAGTTAAGTCCGGTATTACTAGATTGGGGGAATAAGTCTGGGTATGCAATTGGTTTGGTACCCTTGCATAACGAAACCACTTTTGCAGATTCTGCGCGTATGTTTCATACCTTTATCGAAATGGGTGAGCTAGAAAAAATGCATGAGTTGGGTTATGTGATCTTTCAAACAAAAAAATCTAAGGCCTTTGGCGCTGAAAGAATCAATGAATTTTTGGTTCGTCATAAGGTCGATAAAGACCGTTTTTGGGAGCTTTGGGGAAGTGAGGCGGTGAATGAGCGTTTACGTGTTTCCCATCAGTTATCAGCTCAAATTGGAGCCTTTAAAACCCCCACCTTTATTGTGAAAAAGCGTTTTATGATGGATACGGATACGATAACGTCTATGGATGAGTTTTTTGCTCTATTAAGCTTCTTAGTGGAGATTGAAGGCGATAAAAGTTAAATGATTTTTTAGGCGGGTTAGAATTCATAGTCAAAAGTATCAATATCTTTTCTAAACCACTCTTCTATAATTTTTCGTGTTTCACTGTCGTAATAATGTTGGTATTGGCTGCGCTTAGTAGCTTTTAGGTGTGGTAGGGTGGCTTCGACACCGAGCTGCTTGCAGAGCGATTTGAAATCCTCCTGAAGATGCTCAAAGCGACATATAAAATTAACGATTATTTCCCCTTTGTCGTCACAAATCCAATCTTTTTGAGGCATAAACATTTTGGGTTTGTCGTAGTAGAAAGGATCTTTTTCACCATAGGCTTTTCTTACCCAGCTTTTGAAGCAGATTGGATTGTCCCCAAGATCTGTTTGGTTGGTTTTCACCCGGTAATGGTAGTGGGAAACGACTTTATCCCAAGGGTTTCTTACTGTGGTAAAGGTGAATGAATCATTCCATTGTTTTATCCCAATGTCCTCAATTTTTTCCTGTGCTGTTTTGTGTTCTAAAGGTAGAGATAGCGCAGCTTCAATACTACTTCCGGCGGTTTTATTGATGTGAATAAAAATGAAGTTTTCAGCTTTAGTGCTTTTCCTGAGGGTGAGCGTGCTTAGTATCTTGTTGAGTAGTTTTGGCATGAGGGCGCTGGATTGAATTGACTGTAATTTTTCAGAGGTGTAGGAGGGGCTAGTCCTAAAGTCGTTAATATTACTGCAGGTAGGCTCTATGTTACGATAGTTAGTATTAAAAAACACTTGGAATATGTGGGTGAGCTGTTTTGCTGTGCCTATTTTTCGGTTTATGTAAGAGGAAAAAGTGGTCACGTCATCATCTTCAGTTTGCTTTAGTTTTGTCTGTCAGTCTGGTGAGTTAGAGCTTAAAGCTTTGCTGCTTGCGGCTTCGATTCGCTTATTTAAAGAAAACGATTGTTTTGAATTGGTTGCAGCGGTCCCTGATCCAGCCCTCTGGGGTGATATCCGCCCTAAAACAAGACGGTTACTTGCTGATTTAAATGTGAGGGTGGAGGAGATTTCGTCACCCTTTGGGCGAGAATACCCGATAGGTAATAAGTTATCGGCTATTGGTGTTACTACTCAGTCAGAGGTGACTGTTTTTTTAGACTCCGATATCTTATGTCTAAAACCAATTAGTGTTGATTTGTGTCGTGCAGGGGGGCTGTCTGCCAAGCCTGCAGATTTGAATACATTTACTTACGATATCAATCAGTGGGAATATATTTATCAGTTGTTCGGTTCTGGCCTGCCTGAAGGTAGGGTTTTATCTACAGTCAGTGAGGAGCTTATGCTTCCTTACTTTAACGCTGGGGTCGTGGCTGTAAAAAATGGGCAATTTTTTTCGTCTGAGTGGATTCAGGTGGCAAAAGTAATTGATGAAGACGAAAAAATACTCAACAAGCGCCCATGGTTGGATCAGGTCGCACTGCCTGTCACTGCTAAAACTCAGGGAATGCAGATTGAAAGCTTGCCGGAGTCAATGAATTATCCTGCACACTTAAAGCCCGTATTAGACGGGGATATGCCTTTTTTATGTCATTACCACTGGCCTAAGATTATTAAAGGTGAGCCGTCTTTGTTAAAGCTTTTGGGGGAACTTTGCTCAAAGTTTCCGTATTTAGCTAACTTGATGCGTGAATATTCTTCTTGGGAGTCTATTCTCTCTGTTTTACCATTAGCTAAATCGAGGTTTATCCCATTTTTTCGGAGTATAAATAATCCTCGAAAGGAAAGTAGAGTCAGTAATGATTTTTTTATAACTGGATTGCCTCGGTCGGGAACAAGTTTGTTGTGTAATTTATTACATAAGGCAGATAATTTGGTGATTATCAATGAGCCTATTGATATTTTTAAGCCGCTGCAAGCTGATGAAAATTGTGTTGGTCTTGGTGCATATTACCGGTCCTTAAGAAGAGCTATTATCAGTGGCGAAGAGGTAGAGAATAAAATCACAGAAAGCGGTGACGTAATAGAAGATACCCGTCATGAAGATGTACGCCGCCTGTATAGCCCGGTAATAAGTGATAACAATTTTGCTCTGGGAACTAAGAACCCTTTGGCGTATTTAGCTCGTTTAAGATTTTTGTGTGATGCATTTCCAGGATCACTGAAAGTAGTAACAGTCCGTCACCCTTTAGATACAATAGCTTCTTGGAAAAAGAGTTTTCCTCATTTGAATAAAGTTGAGTTGAGTCAGTTTCCCTTTGGGGGGCACAAGGATTCGTTGCTGGATGCTTTTCAACTACGTGAGTTAGGTCAAATAGATAATGCGCCAAATTTGGCTGTTAAAAGAGCCCTGCTGTGGTGTTATTTGGCTCGGCTTATTCGTCGAGATAGGGAAAAGTTGTTTATTGTCAGATATGAGGACTTAGTGAAAACACCAGACAAAATAATTGGTGAAATATGTACCAATTTATCCGTTTTTCCTCCTTCTGTTGATGCTTTCGGTAAGGTTCGTTGGGGGAGGAATTTGGAGCCCTTAGATGATGAAGATATTGAGGCGGTATCCTTGATCTGTATTGATGAAATGCAGCGTTGGGGTTACGACCTGAACTACCTTTCTTGAGTTGTTAGGGTTACAACTTTTTTTCTATTTGTCTTCTGGCGGGTCATCTATACTTCTTACGAAGCTATGGTTTGGGCCTCTATTGCTCGGTTGGTCGAGTCAAAATCCTTTAATGGCAGCAAGTACTTGAAGCAAAGGGTTGGAAATCCCACCCTTTAGTTGATTGGGCTCCTTTTTGAGGGGGCTACTATTACAGGGTAAACTGAATACTCTCTTCCGTATGGCGCGTCTTTTAGCGCCTACTGATATCCACAAAACCAAAGTGAAGCATTAATACCGTTTGATGAGCTGAAGGGTGATTCTTGCAGTCTATGTTGGAGTAGGTATTCTCAGGCTGGATTAGTGCGAAGATTGGTGTAGTTCACAGTTCAGTTCCGATATAATTCCCGCCATTTGACATACCTGCCGAGGAGACCTTGTGCGCAAAGGAATTATTCTGGCTGGCGGTTCTGGAACCCGCCTGTATCCGCTAACAAAGGCGGTTAGCAAACAGATCATGCCAATCTACGACAAACCCATGATCTATTACCCCCTCAGTACCCTTATGCTTTCGGGTATCAAGGATATTCTTATTATCTCTACTCCGCGCGATTTACCGGCCTTTAAACAATTGCTGGGTGATGGGAATGAGTGGGGCATTAATCTGACTTATGCTGAGCAGCCCTCTCCGGATGGTCTTGCTCAAGCTTTTTTGATTGGTGAAGAATTTATTGGTGATGATAGTGTTGCTCTAGTGTTGGGTGACAACATTTTCTACTCCCATGATCTTCAGGCGCAGTTAGAGCGTGCTTACGCTCAAGAGAGTGGTGCTACTGTTTTTGGTTATCACGTACGAGACGCTCGCGCTTACGGTGTGGTCGACTTTGATGAGCAGGGTAATGCGCTTTCTATCGAAGAAAAGCCGGAGAGGCCGAAATCCAATTATGCTGTAACGGGCTTGTATTTCTATGACAACCGTGTGGTGGATATTGCCAAGTCTATTAAGCCATCTGCTCGTGGTGAGCTGGAGATTACCGATGTTAACAAGGTGTACCTAGAAGAAGGTCAGTTGAATGTTGAGCTAATGGGGCGAGGGGCCGCGTGGTTAGATACTGGTACGCACGATAATTTATTGGCGGCAGCTCAATTTATACAAACCCTAGAACAGCGGCAAGGGCTAAAAGTGTGTTGCCCTGAAGAGGTGGCATATCGCATGGGGTATATCTCTAAAGAGCAGCTATTAACTCTTGCTGAGCCTCTTCGTAAAAGTGGCTATGGAGAGTATTTGGTGAATATTGTTGAAGACAGGGTGTTTTAAATAGCTCTGTAGCCCTGAGGCGACGAAGCGGCCCAGAACTGCTCCTGTATTTGAAGCATTCTCCGCCTATGGATATGGATGATAAGTCCAGGGGAGATTCTTCCTCCCTGAGTTGTCAGAATGACAGAGTGCTTGAGAGATCGCTAGAAGGACAGATGCTGAAGTTACTCCATTTTAGTAATTAAACGTAGGTCGGCCTTTAGGTCGACAAAAAAGTAATTTAAAAAGTTAAACGATGGAAATTATTCAAACAAACATACCCGATGTACTTTTAATTAAGCCGCAAGTTTTTGGTGATGAACGTGGTTTTTTTATGGAAACCTTTCGTCAAACAATATTTGATGAGTTAGGTTTTCAATTTGTGCAAGACAATCACAGCAAATCTACTAAGGGGGTATTGCGTGGCTTGCATTATCAAATTCAACAGCCCCAAGGGAAGCTAGTTCGTGTTACCAAGGGTGAAGTTTTTGATGTTGCCGTAGATATGCGAAAAGCTTCCCCAACGTTTGGAAAGTCGGTATGCGTTCGACTTTCTGAAGAAAATAAGCATGTTTTTTGGGTACCTCCCGGCTTTGCCCATGGATTCTTGGTGGTGAGTGACGAAGCTGAGTTTGTGTATAAGTGTACCGATTATTATGCACCTGAATTTGAACGCTCACTGTTGTGGAACGATCCTGCTCTGGAAATCCATTGGCCGTTGGATGAATCTGGCGAGCCAACGTTATCGGAAAAAGATATTGACGGTAAATTATTGAAAGATGCCGAGGTTTATCTTTAATGGTTGATGATAGCTGTACCCCAAAGCTGAAGGTATTAGTGATTGGACGTGATGGTCAGTTGGGCTATAGCCTTGCCAAAACCGCTCCGGATGATATCGAGCTGATGTTGGTGGGGCGGGGTGAGTGTGATTTATCCAAGATAGATAATCTTCCTAAAGTCTTAGATGCATTCGCCCCTGATGTTGTGATTAATGCCGCAGCCTATACAGCTGTAGATAAAGCAGAATCTGAGCCTGAGTTAGCGGAATTAATAAACAGCAAGGCCCCTAGAATGATTGCGGGTTGGTGTAAAGATAATGATGCTTTGATGGTTCAAGTTTCAACGGATTTTGTATTCGATGGATCTCAGTCAAGCCCTTATGCCGTTGATTCGAAGCTTTCTCCTCTTGGTTTGTATGGTCAAACAAAAGCAGAAGGGGAGTCGGTATTAACGCTTTGCGATCAAGCTTATGTCGTGCGAACGTCTTGGGTGTATTCAGAGCATGGGAATAATTTTGTAAAAACCATGCTGCGTTTGGCAAAGGATCGTGATCAATTAGGTGTTGTTGCAGACCAGGTTGGATCGCCCACCTATGCCGGAAATTTGGCCGCTATGATTTGGTCATTGGTGCTAGAAAAACCTGAAAGCAAGATTTTGCATTATTCTGATGCTGGTGTTGCTAGTTGGTATGATTTAGCTGTAAGTACTTTTCATCTAGCGAAGCAAAAAGGTTTAATTGATCGGATTCCGTTAGTTACCCCGATTCAAACGAGAGATTACCCTACGCCCGCTAAGCGGCCAGCCTATAGTGTATTGGATAAATCAGAAACTTGGTCTCAGTTGCCTATAGAGCCCGAGTGCTGGCAAGTCGCATTAGAAAAAATGCTGGAACAACTCGAAAATAATCATTGAATAGAGCCCCTTTCATGAAATCTATATTAGTAACCGGCGGAGCTGGTTTTATTGGTGCAAATTTTTGCCACTATTGGGCGAAAACATACCCGAATGATAAGTTGGTAGTGCTTGATGCGCTGACCTATGCCGGTCATCGAGAAAATATTGCTGAGCTTGAAAATCCTGATGGTTTTATTTTTATCGAAGGCGATGTATGTGATTTTGATTTAGTATCGGGTCTTCTTCGTGAGTACCAGATCAACACAATTGTTCATTTTGCGGCCGAATCTCATGTTGATCGCTCGATTAGTGGTCCGGATGCTTTTGTTGAAACCAATGTGGTGGGTACACATAATTTGTTGAAAGCAGCAAAGCAGTTCTGGCTGGCTGAAGAAAGCTTTGTGCAAGATCATCATTTTCACCATGTTTCTACTGATGAAGTGTATGGGTCCCTGGGTGAGAGTGATCCTGCATTTACGGAGTCAACAGCGTTTGCCCCTAATTCGCCGTACTCTGCTTCAAAGGCGGCTTCAGACCATATGGTGCGTGCTTATCATCATACGTTTGGCTTGAAGGTAACTACCAGTAATTGTTCCAATAACTATGGTCCGTATCAGGATTCAGAAAAACTTATCCCGTTAATTATTGGCAATATTCTCGTAGGAAAAGAGCTGCCAATTTATGGTGATGGTTTAAATATTCGCGACTGGCTGTATGTGGATGACCACTGCCGAGCGATGGATCTAATTTTACAAAAAGGAATTATCGGTGAGGTTTACAATGTTGGTGGTGAAAATGAATGGGCCAATATCAATATCGTGAAATTAATTTGCGATAGAGTTGATGCTCATCTTTCGGGAAATGGTGAATATCAAGAAGCCTACCCAGATTCCCCTATTTTTAATGGTGGTAAAGCCCAGGACTTAATCACATTTGTTAAAGACCGTGCAGGCCATGATAGGCGCTATGCCATTGATCCGTCGAAGTGCCATGAAGAGTTGGGTTATCACCCTGTAGAAAGTTTTGAAACTGGCATTGAGAAAACCATTGCCTGGTTTTTAAAGCATTAATAACTTTTTGTTTTGCGAAAGATTATGAGTAATAAAAAGGCTGCTTTGATTTTAGGGATGCATCGTTCAGGAACCAGTGCCTTTGCTAAAGCGCTGGATGCATTAGGTTACTTTCTCGGTGATCATTTAATGGAGGCAACGCCAGATAATCCCAAAGGCTATTGGGAAGATTGGGATGTTGTTCTTCAAAACAATCAATTACTAGATGAGCGATGTCTATCTTGGGATGTTTTAAGTGCGCTGTCATTAGAACTCGGTAGTGTTGGGGCTGAAGGTGGTGAATGTCTTGAAATCAAGGAGCTGATCAAGAATAAGTATGCCAATCGTTCTCATATTGGGATTAAAGATCCGAGAATGTCTTTACTTTTACCTGTATGGGGTAGTGCTCTCCGAGATTTTGATTATCAGCCGAAACTGGTGTTGTGTTTGCGTCACCCTCACGGTGTTACTAGCTCACTAAAAAAACGAGATGGGTTTGATGAGGTTAAATCTTGCCACCTTTGGTTTTATTATAATCTTTCTGTGCTGGCTGCAAGCAATGAAAACGTGCTGGTCTTGTCTTACGAGTCGTTACTCTCCGAGCCAGCAAAGATACTCACTTTATTGCATGATTTTCTGGGGGGGGATAAGCCGCTCTCTGATGAAGCGATTACCGACTATTGTAATGGTTTTATAGATAAGAAACTAAATCATGAAGAGGGTGATAGTAAGAGTAATCTTCCCTGTTATATCACTGATTTTTACCAGGAATTGTTGTCTTTTTCTGGAAGGGAAATGACGCCTAGTGATTATAGAACGGTGATTGAAAAATATAGTAACTCTGAAAACATGGAATTGTTGAGAAATAATTTGCAGTTGCAGAAGTCAGAATTTCAGCAGTTATGGCAGATAAAGCTGGCCTCTGAAAAGAAATTGCATCAAGTTGAGTTAGACTTAGCGAGCGCGGTTGATATTCGTAACCTTACAGCTGAATCTAATCTTGCCTTGCGAGGAGGAAATGAAGCCTTAAAGGAAAGTAATGAAGCCTTAAAGGAAAGTAATGAAGCCTTAAAGGAAAGTAATGAAGCCTTAAAGGAAAATAATGCCCAGCTATCTGAGGAGTTAGAAGTATTAACTCAGAAAAACCATGAGCTTGGGGTTTTCAATGCAGAGCAGGCTGCAAACTATAGTTCACAGATAGAAATGCTGAACACGGCTATTGCTCAGTATAGAAATTCTACTTCATGGCGCATAACAAGGCCTTTAAGAGGGTTGATCTATTTAGCTAAGCATATTTTCTCCTCTCTTAAAAAACCGCTTATACCTTGCCACTTGCAGCCGGCGCATGATCTGAAGCAAGTTGATAATCAGAGCTGGGAGTCTGTTGGTGTTGATCCGCAATTTTTGATGTTATCAAGCCCCATTCCAGGTGGTTGGTATGAATTACAGTTGCATCATAAGCTAGATGCCGGATTGGCCAATCCCGAGTTATACCTCGATCAGGGTGAGGGCTTTAAAGCCGGATCTAGTTTGGCTTTGGCTGCGAATAAAAGTGGGTATGGTATTTTATTTAAAGCTTATGGTGGGGCTTCTCAGCTTCGTCTCGACCCGCTGCATGGAAAGGGGAGTTTTTGCATAGATCGAGTAGAGTTGCGTTCTATTTCACCAATTACTGCTAGGCTTAAAGCAATCCATCAAATTTGGAAAAATAATCGTCAGCTAGGCGTTCCGGTAACTCAGGTTATTTCACATAAGTTGTCCCAGGCCAAGCGAGAGGGGTTTTATAACGTTCTAAAAAATATTGATCGTTATATTAATCGCACTGCGGAGCCATCTTCATTATCGGTCGCTACTTACGATCACTGGGTCAGCCAGAGTGAGCAGCAGTTAACCGAAAAAGAACGCCGTGAAGTCCTCAATGGATTTGAGAAGCGCCCCCTGATCTCTATTGTTGTGCCAATTTACAATACTCCTGAAGTTTATCTTCGAGAGTGTATCGACTCCGTGGTGGCGCAGTCTTATGGAAATTGGGAGTTGTGCCTGGCCAACGATTTATCGTCAGATGAGCATATTGTTCCTGTGTTAGATGAATATGCCGCTGGGGATGCTCGGATAAAAGTTGTTCACCGAAAGGAGAATGGCCATATTTCGGCAGCGAGTAATTCGGCATTGGAGTTGGCTACTGGTGATTTTGTCGCTTTGCTTGATCATGATGATCTGTTGCCACAAGATGCACTTTTACATGTGGTCGATGAAATTAATCAGCACCCACAAGCGCGTTTTATCTATTCCGATGAAGATAAGGTGGATGAAAATGGCGTGCGTTTCTCACCGCATTTCAAACCAGCTTGGAACTTGGAGCTGTTGCTATCGCAAAACTATATCTGTCATTTGTCAGTATTTGACAAGGCTTTGATTGATGAGGTGGGTGGCTTTAGATTGGGGTATGAAGGCAGTCAGGATCACGACCTCATTTTGCGTTGTACAGGCCTGCTATCGAAAGATGAAATTCGCCATATTCCTAAAATTCTGTACCACTGGCGTGCTATCTCAGGCTCAACTGCCCTAGATTCCGGAGAGAAAACCTATACGAATACTGCAGGTTTGAAAGCAGTGGGTGATTTTGCTTGTCAGCGGCATCCTGGTGCTGAAGTTGAGTCAGGCGTTGTACCCAATACTTACCGAGTGAAATACCCGGTGCCTGATCCTGAACCCAGTGTGTGTTTGGTGATCCCTACCCGAGATCAGTTGGCACTGACCAAACAGTGTATTACCAGTATTTTGGAAAAAACTACCTATAAAAACTACGAACTTATTGTGGTGGATAATGGCTCAGTAGAGCCTGAAACACTGAAATACTTTGAAGAAATCAATAGGCATGAGCATATTCGGGTTCTTGGTTATGATTTCCCTTTCAATTACTCTGCGATCAATAACTTTGCTGTTGCCCATACTAATGCCGATATTGTTGGGCTGATCAATAATGACATTGAAGTGATTTCTGAAGGTTGGCTTACGGAAATGGTGTCTCATGCTGCACGGCCTGAGAATGGCTGTGTAGGTGCAATGCTTTACTACCCTAACGACACTATTCAGCATGCAGGTGTCATTATGGGCGTGGGTGGTGTGGCTAATCACAGCCATAAACACTTTAAGCGTGGTGGTTTTGGTTATTATGGTCGGTTAACGGTTGTTCATAATCTCAGTGCGGTAACCGCAGCCTGCTTATTAGTTCGCAGGGATGTCTACAAAGAAGTTGGAGGGTTAAACGAAGATTCACTAACGGTGGCATTCAACGATATTGATTTTTGCTTGAAGGTACGTGAAGCGGGTTATCTCAACGTGTGGACACCTTTTGCTGAGTTGTACCACCATGAATCTGTAAGTAGGGGAGCTGAAGACAACCCCGAAAAGTTAGCCAGATTCAAAGGTGAGTGTGACTATATGATGACTGAGTGGAAGGAGCAGATTGAATTTGATCCTTATTATAGTCCAAACTTATCACTGGAAAAAACAGATTTTTCCATTTCACGAAGCTAACTTCCAGTATGTATAGAATTAAGAATGTCGAATATTTTGAAAGCGAGGAGTTTCGTTTTCGTCTTGATAGTCCAGTAATTGATTTCCAAGGGGAGGAGAAGATACAGTTCCGTGGTTGGTTTGTATCATTAAAGGAAATAAAAAGCATTTATTATCTCTCTCCTGGTGGACGGAAAGTGGAGATAAAGTTAGATGTTTTTCGTCCGGGAGTTAAAAAATCTTTCTCTCAGTACTTTTATTCTGATATGGCGGGATTTGAATTTTCTATTGTTGAAACCTCCTTTTCTGAGGGTGATATTTTTATTGATATTGAAGGCGGTGAGCTCATTCGCTTAGCCAGAATAAGTTATGAGAATATTGTAAATATAGATAGTGTTACCCAAAAAATTTTGTATGTTCATATTGCTAAGACTGCAGGTACAAGTTTAAATAACTTTATAGCATCGCACTTTTCAACGGAAGATAGTCTAATTCATTTGGAAAGTTCCCCATTGTGGCCTACTGCCGTTTCATCAAGTGATTTTTTATCGAAGAAATTTATTTCTGGGCATCTCAGGTATTGTGAATTCAAGAAACATTTAGATATTCAGTCTTTTTATAAAGTTGTTACGTTTCGTGATCCGGTGGCGCATATTTTTTCTCATTTGGCGTGGATTAGACATTTTTCTGAACCTCATAAGAAGAATCTTCTGGGCGGCTATCCAACTTATATCCAAGAGCTGTCGAAAAAATTGTTTGATGCTGATTTATCTTCTGCTTCAGATATTGAATGCATAGTAAGCGGGCTTAATCCTGAGCAAAATCGGCTTTTGGATAATACGCAAACCAGTTATTTGGCACCACTTGGGTTGTCGGTTATAGATGAGAACGCTTTTATGTATGCCTGTGAGAGCCTTCAGGAATTTGATGCGGTGGGTTTGGTTGAGAAATATGATGCGTTAATATCCAAGCTTTGCACTAGGTTTTCTTGGGTGAGGCCTGATGTTTCAGAGAAGCACAACCAGCTGGAAAATAAGTTTGGGTTGTCTAAAGCGCAGGATATTTTAGCTGCCGTTGAGCCTTTAATCCGATGGGATAGGAAACTCTATAAGTATGTAGAAGAAACCTGTGAGTTTAGTGATAGTTTATGAGTGGGTGGTTTCGATATTTCTGTCTTAAAGTAAGCTCTACTTTAGAACTTGATGCGACAAAGAACTACTTGGGTTTTTTTGTTTGGGTCGTTGAGCCAGCTCTACTGTTACTTGTGTTTTACTTGGTGTTTGGGGTTTTCCTGGCTCGAGGAGGTGAGGGTTTCGTCCAGTTTTTGTTAGTTGGGATTGTTTCCTGGTTATGGGTTGCTAGTTCAGTTGGTCGGGCAATGAATAGCCTGATGAGTGCTAGGCAGCTAATCTGTCAGGTGTATGTTCCAAAGATTATATTTCCTCTAGTTGAGTTGGCGGTTTGTCTCGTAAAGCAATTGATTGTTTTTGCTCTTTTGTTTGTTTTACTGCTGTTTATTATTGGGGCTCAATGGTCGTGGTTGTTTTTCCCCTTAGTATGTATTGTCCAACTATTACTAATTGCTGGGGTCAGTCTTTGGGTTGCCGCTATTGTCCCCTTTATTCCTGATTTACGAGTCTTTATTCCGCCGGGGCTTCAAATGTTAATGTTTTGCTCTGGTGTATTTTATAGTGTGGATTTTATGCCTGAATCGGTTAGGGAGTATTTCTTACTCAATCCCGTAGCCAATTTGCTCCATCAATATCGTACTGTTTTGATTGAAGGTTCTGCCCCTGACTTTATGAGTCTCTTGTATATCAGCATCTTTTCTCTCTCACTGATTATCTCGGCGGTATTTATATTCAAACGATATGATCGACATTATCCGCGAGTGGTTTATTGATATGAGTGGTGTGGGTATAGGGAATAAAATTCTACTGTCAGTGAAAGATGTCGGGTTGGATTACGTCACCTCCAGAGGTTTTTTTAAGCAACAAAAATATACTGCCCTAGAAGGGATTTCTTTTGACCTGTTTGCAGGTGAATCTCTAGGAATTATCGGTCGTAATGGGGCAGGAAAGTCATCACTACTTCGAATGCTGGCTGGCATTATTTACCCTGATCGGGGAGAAGTAATCAATCACGGTGCCAAAGTCGCTCTGATGGCTTTGCAAGTAGGTTTCGATAATGAGTTAAGTGGGCGGAAAAATATTTTTTTGAGTGGCCTTCTTTTGGGTTTCGATCAAGGTGGGATCGAGTCGAGAATGGCTGATATTATTGCCTTTTCAGAGCTGGGTTCCTTTCTTGAGCAACCCGTGAAAACATACTCTGCTGGAATGCGAGCTCGCCTAGGTTTCTCCATTTGTTATATTTTACAACCTGAAGTGTTATTGATTGATGAGGTTCTTGGTGTTGGTGATGTCGAGTTTCGGCAAAAGTCTTCAAAAGCCATGCGTGAGAGAATTCAGTCAGATCAAACCGTGGTTCTTGTTTCTCATGATGCCGCGACTATTAAAAACCTCTGTACAAGAGCCGTTTGGATCGAAGAAAGTCATGTGCGGATGATCGGTGATGCTGCGGAAGTTATCGATGCTTATCAGCAGTATGTACTGGAAAACCCTAGATAATTTATGGCTAAGGTTGCTTGTGTTTTAGTTGCTTATCAGCCTGAACAGGATGTTTTAGTGCAGCTTGTTCACAAAGCACTCCTACAATCAGAACATGTTTTTTTGATTGATAATACCCCTTCACGTCTCTCAGATTACTCTGGCTCCATCTCAGCTATACATTTTGAGAGAGAGCAGAGAGTTACTATCATCGCTAACCAAAAAAATTTAGGTATTGCCGCGGCCCAAAATATTGGCCTTCGCTTAGCCTTAGAGAATGCCTATGACTATGCCTTGCTACTAGATCAAGATAGTACGCCGGGGGATGATTTAGTTGATAGCTTATCGGCGTTGATGAATCAGTCTGATACATTTGATAAGCCAGTTGCTGCCATAGGCCCCGTAATTTATGACCCACGTTCACAGCAGAGTGCGCCATTCATTCAATGCGACAGGAGAGTACGTAAAGTCGAGCCCTCTCTGATGAAGGGTGATGCTGCTTGTTGTGATTTTTTGGTGGCATCTGGTAGTTTGATATCTCTGTCGGCGCTGAAGAATATTGGATTCATGGATGATGATCTGTTTATTGATTGTGTCGACCTTGAATGGGGCTTTAGGGCGCGAAGCAAGGGATATCAGTTATTAGGTGCTCGTGATATTAAAATGCATCATACGATTGGCGATGAGCACCTTTCGGTGTTTGGGCGCAAACTCACTATGCATTCGCCATTGAGGCATTATTATTTCTTTCGCAATTTTTACCACCTGCTGAAAAAGCCTTATGTGCCTTTTTCTTGGAAGCTGCATGTGTTTTTTAAATCGAGCTTGCAGGCGGCTATTTACTCAACAGTACCTGAGAGACGTTTTGAGCATTGTAAAATGATCTTCAAAGGTATTTGGCACGGTATCATTGGAAAATTAGGTAAATATCAGGAATAGATATGCTGGTGCAGAGCCTATGAATAAGGGGAAGACACTGCTGTTTGTGATTAATGCCGATTGGTATTTCAAGCTGCATTGGTTAGCGCGGGCTGAGGCTGCTAGGGCAGAAGGGTACAATGTTCATATTTGTACCGGGGTTTCTGATGAAAAAATACCCGATTTTCTTGAGGGGCGAGGATTTGCTGTTCATCCAATAGAGATCAACCGTAAGACGCTTTCTCCGTTGATAAATATTTCTGCACTGCTCGCGATTCGTAAGGTTATTAAAGCGGTTCAGCCCACTCTGGTTCATTCTATTACCGTTAAACCCAACCTTTTTGCTGGTTTGGTTTGTGGTCTGTCAAAAACGCCTTTAGTGATGAGTGTGACTGGTTTGGGAAGATCATTTTCAGGTTCCCATTTTTCAGACCGGTTAGCTCGTTTTGTCATCACTAAAACCTACCGGTTCATTTGTAAGCATCGAAATGTCAGAGTCATTTTTGAAAATGGCGATGACTTGTCTGTTTTCAAAAATCAAAGCATTTCTACGCCTGACAAGCTGGTTTTAATTCCGGGGGCAGGGGTAGATTTAGAAGAATATGCTTATCAGCCTGAGGGTGCCCAGTCGACGTTGAAAATTCTATTTGCGGCGAGAATGCTGTGGGATAAAGGGTTGCCTGATGTTATTTCTGCAGTAAAAAAGCTTCGAGAGAAGGGTGTAGACGTAGAGCTAAAAGTGGCAGGTATCTTAGATTACGATAATAGTGCAGCTATACCAGAGGGCAAAATCCTGGAATGGCACAAGTGTGGCGATATTTTTTGGTTGGGGCAGCAAGACGATATGGTTAGTTTGATCGCAGACTCGTCCGTCGTTGTTTTACCCACTACTTATGGTGAAGGTGTGCCGAGAGTTTTAATTGAAGCGGCAGCTGTTGGACGCCCACTAATTGCTACGGATGTTGCCGGATGCCGGGATATTGTTGAAGATGGAAAGAATGGCTTTCTAGTAAGGTGTAATCAGCCCGATGCTATTGCTGTGAGCCTAGAGAAATTGTTAAATCCTGAGTTAAGGAGAGAGCAGGGCAAGGCAGGTAGGGTGCTGGTTGAAGGCAAGTTTGCTCAGCCAAAAGTGATTGAAAAAACGCTTAATGTTTATGGCCAAGTTCTTAGTCACTAGGGGTTAAAAAGAGTTAGGAAATCACCTTCAACTGAGGTTTTTGTTCCTGTTTCGCAAACATCAAATCTTTTAGTTTGCCGGTAGGTTTATACGCTGCTGGGGACTGCATAATCTCTTCCCAGAGTTTTTCTTGGTTAAACTGGTGGCAGTGACCATCGATACTTTTTGCCAGCTTTTCGAATTCTTGCAGAGAAAGGTAGTTTTCATTGGCTTTCATAATACGAGGGTGGCTGGTGCCTTCGCAATTTTCACCTACTAGGAGTTCTTCGTAGAGTTTTTCTCCAGGGCGCAAGCCTGTGAACTCAATGGCAATATCACCTTCTGGGTTGCTTGAGCTGGTAATACTTAGGCCAGAGAGGCGAATCATTTCTTTGGCCATATCGTAAATTTTTACCGGTTCGCCCATTTCCAATACGAACACTTCTCCGCCTTCGGCCATTGCTCCAGCTTGAATGACTAGCTGGGCTGCTTCTTTTACGGTCATAAAGTAACGGGTGATTTCTGGATGGGTGACTGTGACTGGGCCGCCATTTTGGATTTGTTCACGGAATTTGGGTACTACTGAGCCGGAGGAACCAAGCACGTTACCGAAGCGAACCATGCAGAAGGTCGTTTCTGTTTGTTGTTGGTTCATGGCTTGTAGGGCTAGTTCTGCTAGGCGTTTTGAAGCCCCCATAATGTTGGTGGGACGAACAGCTTTGTCGGTAGACACCAATACAAAGGTGGAAACTTTCGCCGATTTGGCGGCGTTGGCGCAGCGCAGTGTGCCGAATAAATTGTTACGTACACCTTCCACTAGGTTTTGTTCTACTAGGGGAACATGCTTATAGGCGGCTGCGTGATAAACCGTATCGATAGAAAAGTTCTTCATTACCGCTTCTAAACGGTTTTGGTGTTCAACAGAGCCTAAGAGCGGAACAATTTCAATATTACTGCCTTGGCTTTCCAGAATTTTATTCAGTTCATTCTCGATTTTGTAGAGATTGAACTCATTGAGTTCGAAAAGCACGAGGGTCTTTGGGAAAAGCTTGATGATTTCACGGCAGAGCTCAGAGCCAATAGAGCCGCCGGCACCGGTGACCATAACGTGCTTACCGGTAATGTTGGTGGCCATTAGGGTGTAGTCGGCAGCAACGGGGTCGCGGCCTAGTAAATCCTCGATTTGTACTTGGCGTAATTCTTCGATACGGGCACGGCCGGTAATAATATCGCTAAAGGGAGGGATGGTTTGTACTTGAACAGGATAGCTCTCAAGGAAGCGAACAATCCGTAAACGGTCAGCACGGGGAATGCGGCCTAGGGCGAGAAAAACTTGAGAGACGCCATGTTCACTAATAATGCGCTCGATTTCACTGGGGTTTACCACAGGGATGTTGCGAATGGAGCTGCCGTGTAGTTTTTTGTTGTCGTCTACAAAAGCGACGGGCTGATACTCACTGTCGTTTTGCAATGACCCTGCCAGTTGATGGCCTGTGGTATCGGCACCATAAATGATGACCTTGGTATCACCCTGAGGGTGTAGTAGGTTTACCACGTGGCGAATCATGGCTCGTGGCATGCCTAAAAAGAAGAGCGCGGTGAAGATGTAAATAACGGGAACAGATCGAGGCGTATTGGCGTGTAAGAAGTAGCTAGATGCTGCCAGTGTAATACTGGACATAAATACGCCGATCATCACCGACATCACCGCTTGGTGTGCCATAAAACGTAAGACTGCGCGATACAGCCCTAGACGAATAAAGCAACCGATGGAAACAATCAGGGTGATTACGAGGCAGCTGATTTCAGCAACAGTGATTTCGAAGGTGGTTTGTCCAAGGCGGAGAGCTACAGCGAGATAGAGCGACAGGGTGATTGCGAGGCAATCGTAAACAATGGAAATTAAACGTTTGGTTGGACGAGGTGCTTCAAAAAAATATGACAGCATAAAGATGAAAAGTCCGTATTTTGCTCGTTTTAAACTGCTGTTTACAAATTAGCCAATAACTCGGGTAGCCTTTGGTGCGTTTTAAAGGCTTAAGCTTATTTGGCATCACAAACCTTGAGTTTTCAAGGGCTGGGCAGAGGTTTGCACAGAGTGAAGTGTAACAGCATTGGGGAAAATTGCCGTATCAGATTCACAAAGTTTGTCCAATTCCAGTGAAAAGTAGTCGTACTTTTGTCGAAGGTCTTAGTTAGTGTCTAGTTGGGTTGTTGAGTCGATAGTGATAGGCAGAGATAGGGGGAGGTGCAGAAGTGGGGAAGAATAAAAAAAGGGCTACCATTTCTGGTAGCCCTTTTCGTATTTGGCTCCGCCTGCTGGGCTCGAACCAGCGACCAATAGATTAACAGTCTACTGCTCTACCAACTGAGCTAAGGCGGATCTGCGTTAGCAGTGGGCGGTATTATAGGGAGGGAATTAGGGGTGTCAATACTTGCTAGACAGAAAAACCAGAAAAGTTAAGGTATTGATTTTATTGGGTAAAATATAGGCAGTTGAAGCGCGAGCATGATGACAAGAGATTCTTCCTCCCGTTGGTCGTCAGAATGACAGGGGGGGGCTGTTTGATATTTGTCATCTCGAACTCAGTCAGGGGTCTCTTTGGAGGGTGAGCTGGCTCTAGCGGGTATTGTGCTGGCTCAGCAGGTCTGTATTGCCTCCAATAGCCGCGGTGTTTTCACTGACACATATTTCCCTGCACAAGGCTTTCAGGTAATGGGGGCCTCCTGCTTTGGGGCCTGTGCCAGATAAACCACAGCCGCCAAAGGGTTGTGACCCCACTTCAGCGCCGATGATATTCCGATTGATATAAATATTTCCTACCTGAACTTTCTCTACTAAGGCTTGTGTCCAATCCTGGTTGCGGCTGTGAATGCCTAACGTTAGGCCGTAGCCGGTGTTGTTTATTTGATCAATTACCTCATTGAGTGCATCAGAGGCATAGGGCGTGATGTGCAATACAGGCCCAAACACTTCACGTTCGAGGGGCTGGCTTAGGGGTAATTCGATGAGCGTTGGTGGGTATTGATTACTCTCGATTGAGTCAGGAGTAGATTTAGTAGAAGGTTTAGGCGTAGATTGGTGAATGTTGCCCCCTTGTTTTTGGAGTGAGAGAACGTGCTCTTGAACCGTTTTGAGGGCGGCACTGTCGATGAGCGGGCCGATATCCGTGGTACTGAGTGAAAGCTCTCCAAGGGATAGTTCTTCCATGGCCCCTAACAGGCGGTTTTTCCAAGCGTTATAGACAGGTTCGGGTAAATACAGTCGCCGCAATGCGGAGCACCGCTGGCCGGCACTATCGAAAGCACTGGCGAGCACATCGTGAATCACTTGATCGGAGAGTGCAGAGCTGTCGCATATCATGGCATTGATCCCACCGGTTTCCGCGACCAGTGGGGTGATAGGGCCTGGTTTTTCGGCTAAACGTAGATGAATATCTTTGGCAGCACTGGTGGAGCCAGTAAACATCACTCCAGCAGTGTTTGGGTGCGATACCAGCGCTTGGCCGAGAGCGGCTTCGCCATAAGTAATTTGTAGTACGTCATTTGGAAGGCCTGCGCGATGCATTAGCTCAGCTACTCGCTTTGCAATCCTGGGTGATTGCTCCGCAGGTTTGGCGATAACACAGTTTCCTGTCACTAACGCGGCAACGATTTGTCCGCAAAAAATAGCCACAGGAAAATTCCATGGGCTGATGCAGATGATTGTGCCTCGAGGAGCCAGGCTCAGTTGATTGCGCTCCCCAGTAATGCCCGGAAGGGTTTCAGTGTGAAAAATATCCTGGGCTTGTGTGGCGTAATAACGGCAAAAATCCACAGCTTCTCGTACATCATCCAAGCTGTTTTGTAAGGTTTTTCCAGTTTCTTGAACGCAGAGTGCGGTGAGCCCTGGTAGATGTTCTTCTAATTGATTCGCAATGTTATTCAGTATTTCTGCGCGAGCTTCTACTTGGGTTTTTGACCATTGGGTGTATGCCAGCTGAGCTTTTTGAAACAGGGAGTTAACGTGTTCTAGTGGCGTATCTTCTGGTGTTTTTGTTGCTTCATTAGCAGGGAGTGACGAAATTGCTGTTTTTATAGATGTTGTTATTAATGTTGTTATCCACTTTTCATGTTTTGGAATATTGAGTTGATAGCCCGAGCCACTGACTCGGTTTGGAAACAGATTTCTTGGTTCATCGATATTTATTTCGGTGTGGATAGTAGGTAGTTGGATAATGTCTCGCGGGGCAATGTCTTGATTTAATGCTTGGTGAACAAACGATGAGTTAGCCCCGTTTTCTAATAAACGACGGATAAGGTAGGGCAGTAAATCTTTTTGTGGCCCAACCGGGGCATAGATTCGGCAAGCCGGTTTGGAATCTTCACTGGATAATTGCTGATAAAAACCTTGGTAAAGAGATTCTCCCATGCCGTGTAAACGCTGAAATTCAAAGTCGCTGTTGGGGATGTTTTGATGGGCGCAGTACTGCCAAATCATCGCCAGGGTTAGGGTATTATGCGTGGCGAATTGCGGATAGAAGGCTGTAGGGCGATCTAGCATAAAACGGGCGCAGGCGAGATAATTTATGTCTGTGTGATCTCGATGAGTAAAGACGGGGTAGTGGTTTAGCCGTTGTTGCTGTGCCCATTTAATTTCACTGTCCCAGTAAGCGCCTTTTACAAGGCGTATTGGCAAGCGTTTTTGGTATTTTTTTGCTAGCTGATACAGCCAAACCAATACACTGTGGGCTCTTTTTCCGTAGGCTTGAACCGCCATACCAATATGAGCTTTTTGAGCTTCTGGCGTTTTTAATAATGCTTCGAACACTAGTTGACTGAGAGGAAGCCGCATTGCTTCTTCCGCATCCAGAGTGATAGATACACCTCCTTCAGTGGCTTCCGAGCATAAGCGCTGGAGCCTTGGTAATAACTCTTGCATGACTCTCTCACGTTTACGCCATTCAAACCGAGGGTGCAGTGCAGAAAGTTTGATGGATACACTGGGTTTTTCAGTGGTATTGGCTTCTACGGTATTTGATTGCTGAGAACACTCTCTCGATTTTTGTCGTGAACATTGCTGAATAGCTTGTCGGTAGGCTTCAAAATAGGTGTCTACATCTTCTTGGCAAAGAGCGGCTTCACCCAGCATGTCGAAGGAAAACAGGATGGGAATTTCTGAAAGCTGTTCCTGTGTTGAGCGTGCATTATCAAGCGCTTGAGGCAGTGTTTCGCCCATAACAAATTGTTGCCCAAGAACCTTAATGCCTTTTCTCAGCGCTTCTCTTAGGAGGGGGCGGCCCAGCTTGTTTTCCAGTTTTAACAGCCAGTGGTTGGAATGCCCGGCGTCTACCAATTGCTCTGCAAACAGAAGTGCCCTGGTGGTGGCGTTGAGCAGCGGGGAGAGTTCCGTTTGAAGGTGGTCATGCCAATGGCCACCATGAAGTTTTGAATCAATCAGAGCGTCGGCGGTGGTGTTATCGGGTATGCGAATCAGTGCTTCGGCTAACGCCATCAGGCGAATACCTTCTTCATTGTCTAGGCCATAACTTTGAAGTAACTCTTCGAGGCTAATATGCAGGTTTGAATGGTCGTGTGCATTGCTGCGGATATGTTCGATTAACTTTTCGGCCAGAGGTGAAGCTTGTGAAAAGTTATCTAAAAGGGGGGCTGCCCGTTGTTCGAGTTGATGGCAAAGTTTGGTTTCATCATAAAACCAGAGTTTGTCTTGATGAATAACACTACTGAGTAGGTGGCTCATGGTGGCTTTCCATTCGTGTTAACAGCCTGCTAGGCATATAGAAAGTATAGTCATCACGGAGTAGTTTGATTACAGTGGCGGTCATGAAAATTATGATCACCGGCGCCAACGGTTTTATTGGTAAAAGCCTGTGCGGCTCGTTGCCACAGTATCTCGACTCTCCTGAACTGATGGCCGTCGTGCGCAATGCAACTAGCCCAGCTGAAGTGTCGGTGGGCAATATTGATAGCGACACCAACTGGAAACCGCTATTGGCGGGTGTTGATGCTGTGGTACACGCCGCAGCGCAGGCCAGTGTTTCTAACACGCGGCCAGAATCCATTTGGCAGACCAATGTTTTAGGCACCCTCAATTTGGCTCAGCAAGCTGCTAAGGCGGGGGTTAAACGATTTGTTTTCCTCAGCTCTGTAAAGGTTCACGGGGAGTCTTCTAAAACGGGGGAGCCGTTTACTGAGGGCTCGCCCAAGCGGCCTGAAGATTTATATGCTCAATCCAAATTAGCCGCTGAAGAAGGCCTACTGAGCCTTGCTCAAGATTCTAAGATGGACGTGGTGATTCTGCGGCTGCCCCTGGTTTACGGGCCTGGAGTGAAAGGTAATTTTTGCTTGATGATGGATTGGGTGAAGAAGCGGGTTCCCTTACCATTGGGAATGCTCGGTAATCAACGGAGCTTATTGAGTGTTGGCAATTTAGTGGATGTGGTGGGGTTGTGTTTGAATCACCCTGATGCAGCTAACGAGGCTTTTCTGGTGGCCGACGGTTACGACCTCTCTACCACGGAGCTATTAAAAATGTTGGGGGTGGCCTGTGATAAGTCGCCGCGATTGCTCCCTGTGCCTGCAAGTCTACTCAACCTTACCGGCGTGATGTTGGGCAAAGGGGAGATGGTACGGCGCTTAACGGGCAATCTTCAGCTGGATATTTCCAAAGCGAGGCAGCAATTAGGTTGGCGGCCTCCGCTCACATTAACGCAAAGCTTTAAGGCGCTTTCTCAAAAGGTGGATACTTAAAGAACGTATTCCGAAACACCTTCGTGGAGTTTCTATTTGGGAGTCGCTTGCTCGTTTGTCTTCACACGGTCGCCATTTCCCCGGCCCACTAAAGTCGCTATTAATATCTGAAAATAAAGATTCAGGCTTAATCGTTGAGCTAGTAGTTGATCATATCTGGCCAGCTTGCGGGGAGTGGACATATCCACTTGGTGGATTTGGGCAAGGCCGGTAATACCGGGTCTTGCTTCAAACACACCTCTGCTTTTTCTTTCTGTAATCAAGGCTTCTTGATTAGGCAGGCAGGGGCGTGGCCCAACCAGGCTCATTTGGCCTAGCAGCACATTAAATAGCTGGGGGAGCTCGTCCAATTTAGTTTTACGCAAAAAAGCACCGAGCTTAGTGATGGATTTGGTATCGACCAAGTGGGTGCCAACCGACTGAGTGGTACGGCACATTGTGCGAAATTTGATCAGGATGAAAGGGGTTTGGTGCCTGCCCACCCGACGCTGAATAAATAGCGGCGAGCCTGTATCGAGAAGCCCAACCAGAGTAATCACCAGCATCAAAGGCAGTGTCAGCAGGATGCCAGTGAGGGCTAAGGTAAAGTCGAGGGCTCTGAAAAGCGCGTGCGGCATGGGGCTTGATCGATATCTGTCAAAACAAAAGAAGCTGTATTTTGCCAGAAAAAAAAGGCGCATGCCTGCCTGACATGTATCTTGCTCTTCGCTAGAAGGCTGGGGAACTTTGGATCAGGAAAAATCCCCAAGAGAGGTTTCTTAAACTGTTTATGCCGGTTGACCAGGGAGCAGAGGCTCCCTATATTGCGGCGAAGCATTATGAATAGGTTTACCCATGCAAAATATCTGGTTTTGGCTTGCTATTGCAGGTTGTGTTGTTGTCGTTGGTTTAGCGGGTTACGCAGGTTATCTGCTATTGCAAGTGAAAAAGCTTAAGGAGAGGCGGGAACAACAACAGCAGGATATTGAAGAGCTAAATAAAGAGCAGCGGGAAAGACTGAATAATAGTATTCAAGTAATTGCTCAGGCGATGGTGGAAGGTCAGTGCGGTCTTACTGAAGGGAGTATTCGGGTAAAAGTGCTTTTAGACGGGCTAAATGTTGATGATGCAGTTAAAGAGGAATTTACAGCGTTTTATCAGTTGGCCACTGCCGCAGAGCATATTCCTATTTTGGAAGCTTGGAAGTCTCTATCAAAGAAAGAACAGCAGGTGTTTAAGCAAGAGATTTTCCAGCTGGAAAAAGTTCACGGTGATTTTGTGAAAGCCGCTGCGGAGAAGATCAGAGGCAGAGATTTTAACCAGTTGTGGTACAGTGTTTAACGAGCTAGCTGTATTGCTGATGCGGCGTTAAAAATAACTTCAAAATGCTCACCTATTACCAATAGGCTCCGCTTTTTCAGTTATTTTTGCCTAGCCTCAGCTGCTTCGCTAACGCTCCTTAAATACCTACCCTAGGCAATAATTATAAAAATAGGTTGGATATGATTAAGAAGGTTTGTTTATCCATAATGGCATTCTGTTTGGGGGTGGCCTCTTTTTCTCTCCAAGCATCACCGATTCAATCTTCTGCGTCCCACTCTGAAATTACCAAATCCCACGCCATTGCCATGCATGGCGAATCTAAATATCCAGCAGATTTTGCAGGTTTCGAATACACCTCTCCTCACGCGAAAAAAGGTGGCATCTTAAAGCTTCATAGTGAAGGCACCTTTGATAGCTTGAATGGTTTTATTCCCAAAGGGAATCCGGTCGATAAATTAGGACTGATTTACGATTCTTTAACCACAGGTGCGGCTGATGAACCTTTCACGCAGTATGGATTGTTGGCAAAATGGATTGAGTATCCCAAAGATCGTAGCTGGGTGATTTTCCATTTGCGCCCAGAAGCACGCTTCCATGACGGTGTTCCTATTACCGCTCACGATGTGGTTTTTAGTTTTAATCTATTGCTGGAAAAAGGCGATCCGTCCTACCGTTTTTACTATGCCGGTGTAAGCAAGGTTGAAGCGCTAGATGACCATAAAGTGAAATTCAGTTTTAGTGACCTCACCAACAAAGAATTGCCTTTGGTTGTGGGGCAAATTTCGATATTACCGAAACACTTTTGGGATAAGACAGAGAATGACTTTGAGAAAAGCTCGTTGGAAATGCCGTTGGGTAGTGGCCCTTATCGTATTGGTAAGGTAGATGCCGGTCGTAGTATCAAATATGAGCGAGTAAAAAACTACTGGGGTAAAGATTTAGCGGTTATTCGAGGGTTTTATAACTTCGATACCATTCGGGTTGATTATTACCGTGATTCCAATATCGCGTTAGAGGCTATTAAAGCAGGTGAATACGATTATCGTTGGGAGAATAGTTCAAAATCTTGGGCGGTAGGGTATGACGTACCTTCTGTGAATGATGGGGTATTAAAAAGGGAGCAAGTTAAACACAGTGCCACTAATGGAATGCAGGCTTTTGTGTTTAATACACGAAACCCGCTCTTTAAAGGACGTACTATTCGACAAGCGATTGCCTATGCGTTTGATTTTGAGTGGTCCAATAATGCTTTGTTTTATGGCGCTTACGAGCGCAACGATAGCTTCTTTGATAACAGTGAATTAGCGGCTGAAGGTTTACCTAGTGGCCGAGAATTAGAAATTCTTGAACCCTATCGAGATCAGCTTCCGCAAGACGTATTCAATACCCCTATTAAAATGCCCGTTACGGACGGTACAGGGAATAATCGCCCCAATTTGCGTGCGGCTAAAAAGCTGTTGGATGAGGCGGGTTATAACGTCAAAGATAATCGCCTGGTGACGCCGGATGGCCAACCCTTTGAATTCGAAATCCTTTTAATCTCTCAGCAGTTCGAACGTATTGTTAATCCTTTTATCCGTAATCTGAAGAAACTGGGCATCGGAGTGTCGGTGCGTTTAGTGGATACCTCACAATACATTAATCGTTTCAGAAGTTTCGACTTTGATATGTTGGTGAAGGTATTCCCTCAGTCTCAATCTCCTGGGAATGAACAAAAAGAATTTTGGGGCTCAGAAGCCGCTGATACGGAAGCAAGCCGTAATATCATTGGTATTAAAAACCCAGTGGTGGATGAGTTGGTGGAAAAAGTTGCCCAGTGTGAAACTCGCGAAGAGTTAGTTGCCTATACTCGAGCTTTAGATCGCGTGCTGTTGAACTATCACTATGTGGTACCAAATTGGATGAAGCCGAGTAGTAACCTAGTCTTCTGGGATAAGTTTGGTCGCCCGGAAATTGCGCCGAAATACGACAAGTATTACAACACCGGAATAATGACTTGGTGGTATGAGCCTGAAAAGGCGAAAGCGATTCAGGCTTGGCAAGAGGGTGATAAATAATGGGAGCTTATATTCTTCGCCGCTTGTTGTTAATGATTCCCACCTTGCTGGGTATATTGTTGATTAATTTTGCTATTGTGCAGGCGGCTCCCGGCGGCCCAGTTGAGCAAATGATTTTTCAGCTACAAGGCCATGGTGGTGATAGTGCGGGTATGCGAATGGGGAGCAGTGGTGGAGAGACCATTACGACTAATCAAGGTAGTACCAGCGGTGATAGTGCTTATCGCGGCGCGAAAGGTTTAGATCCTGCGATTATCGAGCAAATCGAAAAGATGTACGGGTTCGATAAACCTGCCAGTGAGCGCTTTATGGATATGTTGGTTCGCTACGTTCAGTTCGATTTTGGCGAGAGTTTTTTCCGAAACGCCACCGTGGTTGAACTGATTAAAGAAAAACTGCCGGTTTCTATTTCTTTAGGGCTGTGGAGTACTTTGCTTATTTACCTTATCTCCATTCCTTTGGGGATTAAAAAAGCCGTTCGCCACGGCAGTACGTTTGATGTGTGGACCAGTAGTGCCATTATTGTGGGTTATGCGATTCCCGGGTTCTTATTGGCCATCTTATTGATCGTGATGTTTGCCGGTGGCAGTTATCTGGATTGGTTTCCGTTGCGGGGCTTAACCTCACCAAATTTCGAAGAGTTAAGTTTGTTGGGCAAGATTGGCGATTACTTCTGGCATTTATGCTTGCCTATTATTGCTTACACAATAGGTGGCTTTGCCACTCTCACCATGCTTACCAAAAACTCCTTTCTGGATGAGATCAATAAGCAGTATGTAGTCACTGCGCGAGCGAAGGGTTTGACTGAAAGCCAAGTGCTTTACGGTCATGTTTTCCGTAATGCGATGTTGATTATTATTTCCGGCTTCCCCGCAGCTTTTATCAGCATCTTCTTTACTGGTTCTCTGCTTATCGAGGTGATTTTCTCGCTGGATGGTCTGGGCTTGTTGGGATTTGAGTCTGTATTGAACCGAGATTATCCGGTGATTTTTGGAACCCTGTTTATTTTTACCCTGCTGGGGTTGGTGGTAAAGCTGATTTCAGACTTGGTATACGTGTTAGTCGATCCTCGAATTAACTTTGAGGGGAGGGCGTAAACGATGTTCTTATCTCTATTACAGTCCCTTCGAAATAAACTCAGTCCTATACAGCTTACGCCGATACAACAGCGCCGTTTCAATACCTTTTGCGCAAACGGTCGTGCATTGTGGAGTTTGCGAATCTTTCTGGTGTTGTTTTTTGTCAGCCTATTTGCAGAATTTATTGCTAACGACAAACCTTTATTGGTGAGCTTTAAAGGCGAACTCTACGCCCCGGTGTTTGTGTCATACCCTGAAACTACCTTTGATGGGGATTTTGATACCGAGGCGGATTACGCCGATCCCTATGTGGTGGAGTTAATCGAGAATAGTGGCTGGATGATTAATCCCATTATTCCTTACAGCTTTGATACCCACTTACATAGTCTTTCTCAGCCCGCACCTTCACCACCTACAGGGGATAACTGGTTGGGGACCGATGATCAAGCCCGAGATGTTTTAGCTCGCACTATTTACGGCTTTCGAATTTCTATTTTGTTTGCACTGATTTTAACCATTGGCAGCTCCATTGTGGGTGTGGCTGTGGGTGGTTTGCAGGGTTATTTTGGCGGTAAAGTGGATTTATTTGGTCAGCGCTTTTTAGAAATTTGGGGCGGTCTTCCTGTGCTCTTTATGCTGATTATTATGGCCAGTATGGTAACCCCCAGCTTCTGGTGGTTGCTGGGCCTAATGTTGCTCTTTAGTTGGACATCATTAGTGGATGTCGTACGCGCAGAATTTTTGCGAGGCAGGAATTTAGAGTATGTGCGCGCCGCCCAAGCGTTGGGTGTGAGTCATCGAAAAATTATGTCCCGCCATATTTTGCCGAATGCCATGGTGGCGACCATGACGCTGGTGCCGTTTTTATTGACCGGAGCTGTAACTACGTTAACGTCGCTGGATTTTCTCGGCTTTGGTTTGCCGCCGGGTTCAGCTTCATTGGGTGAGCTAGTAGCTCAAGGCAAGAATAATTTGCATGCCCCTTGGTTGGCGTTAACGGCATTCGGCGTGCTGTCGTTAATGCTGACCTTGTTAGTGTTTATTGGTGAAGGTGTTCGTGATGCCTTTGACCCTCGTTTAATTACAAAGGGCTGATGTCGTCATCGCGAGCGGAGCGACGCGATCTAGTGGCTCTAATGCGGAGCTTTAAAAGACGCTAGACTGCTTCGGCTCGCGTCTCGCAGTGACGATATGAGCTAGTCCGGGGATATGAATAGAAGATTCGTCCTCCCTGGTGGTCGTCAGAATGACAGGAAATTTTAGATACTGTCATCCTGAACGAAGTGAAGGATCTCTTACAAAGAATACAGAATTATGAGTTTACTAACGGTTAATAATCTCTCCGTAGCCTTTGGTGCTGAAGATAATTTGGTGGTTGATCAGGTTTCCTTCTCTATGGAAAAAGGTGAAACCCTGGCTTTAGTGGGTGAATCTGGTTCAGGTAAATCTGTAACTGCCCACAGTATTCTAAAGCTACTTCCTTACCCTTTTGCCAAGCATCCCAGTGGTGAAGTTCTGTTTAAGGATGAAAACATACTGTCGTTGTCTGAAAAGCACATGAGAGCAGTGCGGGGAAATAAAATAGGGATGATTTTCCAAGAGCCGATGACGGCTCTGAATCCGCTGCATACGGTGGAAAAACAAATCTCTGAAATTTTGGAACTGCATCAAGGTTTGCGCAAGCAGCAGGCCCGCAGTAAAACCATTGAGCTGTTAGAGCAGGTGCGTATTCACGCCCCTGAGCAGCGACTAAAACATTACCCTCACGAACTTTCAGGCGGGCAGCGTCAACGTGTGATGATTGCTATGGCCCTGGCTAACACCCCTGAGATACTGATTGCCGATGAGCCTACAACGGCATTAGATGTGACTGTTCAGCGAAGCATTATGGATTTATTGCAGCAGCTGAAATCCGATTTGGGGATGGCTATGCTGCTGATTACTCATGATTTGGGTATGGTCAAGCAACATGCGGATGCAGTTGCCGTCATGCATCAGGGTAAATTGGTAGAGAATGCAGAAACCCAACAATTATTTGCTAATCCTCAAGCAGAATACACACAAAGTTTGTTAGCAAGTGACCCTCGTGGAGAGCCTTTGCCGTTAGATGCTGAGGCGGAAAAAAATATTGCGTTGGCAGTGGATAATCTGCAGGTTAAGTTTCCGTTGCATAAGCCACTGTTTAAAAAGCCCTCTAAATTTTTACAAGCTGTAAAAGGTGCCAGTGTAAAAGTACCCAAGGGTTCTACTCTCGGTGTGGTGGGCGAGTCGGGTTCGGGGAAAACCACTTTGGCCATGGCGTTATTACGATTAATCCAATCAGAAGGTGAGATCGTTTTTAGTGGTCATACCTTGAGTGGAATGAGCGACAAGGCGATACGGCCACTGCGTAAATCTTTGCAGGTGGTCTTTCAAGATCCATTCGCCTCTCTAAGCCCACGAATGCCCGTGGCACAAATTGTGGCTGAAGGTTTAAAGGTCCATTCTGACCTTTCTGAGAGTGACATGGATAAGCGAGTGGTGGAGGTGCTTTCTGAAGTGGGTATCGACCCCGAGACTCGCCATCGCTACCCTCATGAATTTTCGGGTGGCCAGCGTCAGCGTATCGCCATTGCTCGTGCGGTGATTCTCGACCCCGAATTGATTGTACTGGATGAGCCAACTTCTGCATTGGATCGTGCGGTTCAGGTGCAGGTGCTGGATTTACTTCGCAGCCTGCAAGCTAAGCGCGGCCTGACTTATGTGTTTATCAGCCACGACCTGAAGGTGGTAAAAGCACTGAGTCATCAAGTGATTGTGATGAAAGAAGGTGAGATTGTGGAGCAGGGGACGGCTCAAAAAGTATTGGGTGAGCCTGAGCATGCTTATACCCAAGCCCTACTGGAAGCGGCTTTTTAACAAACTTCGTTATGGGGCCTAACTCATCATCTCGATAGTTACTGGCTATAACCGGAATGGCCGGAAATAGGGTAAACTGGCATCTGTTTTTTCGCTGCAAACACGCTATGAAGTTTTTTGCCTTACCCACATCTTTTCTTACAGTGCTCTCTCTAGCTGCGCTTCTAGTCTTGATGCCTTTAGTGTCAAAGGCTGAGGCTCCGGTTACCGTGGCGGCAGCGAGCCTTTCGGGCAGTGAAATCTTGCCCGGAGACCGGGAGCCGTCTTTCGAGAAGGTTCTTGATGATCAGTTGCAGCCCTCGTTTATCCTAGACTTGCCTGCCAAAGATAAGTTTGTGTTGGTGGCGGAATTAGAGGCGGGCAAGCTCCATGTGTTTGAAAAAGAAAAAGGCTTGGTACTGAATCAAGTCAAAACTTATCAAGTCTCTATTGGTAAGCAAGGCTATAACAAGCGAGTAGAAGGGGATAAGCGTACGCCAGTGGGTGTTTATCGAGTTACTAGTCACCTTACGGATGAGCAACTGGACGATTTCTACGGTGACGCGGCCTACCCTTTGAATTACCCCAATGTGTGGGATCGCCTCAATCAATACACAGGCTCCGGTATTTGGCTTCACGGCGAGCCATCCGATAAAAAAGAGCGCCCTCAGTTTGATAGTGATGGTTGTATCGTACTTTCAAACGATGGCATCACCGAATTAGCTCAGTATTTGGATGTGGGTTATACCAAGGTGGTGTCCGTGCCCAATATGGAGTGGCTTTCAAACCAGCAAGTGGCCGAAAAGCGCGTGGAGCTGACGGGGGAAATTCAAAATTGGCTGGATGCTTGGAAACCTAAGAATCACAGTGAATACATATCTTTCTATTCTCAGGAGTTTTCTGACACCGAGAAGAACTATCGTCAGTGGGATCGATATAAAAAACGGGTGAACAACCGTAAGCGCTATATCAAGGTGGCTATGTCAGACCTTGGGCTTTATGCCTACCCCGGTCAAGATAATATGGTGATGGCTGAGTTCTACCAGCACTATCGCAGCAATAACTACAAATCTATCGGTTGGAAACGCCAGCTGTGGAAGAAGGAAGACGATGGCCGCTGGCGGATTATCTATGAGCGTGGTGGTTGATCTAACTCTGTCACCCCGAAAGGAATGAGGGGGCTCTCGGGAAAGGCTTAAATCTTGTCGAGTATCGGGTTATCTGAGGGAGATTCTTCGCGTTCGCTCAGAATGACAGGGGTTGGGGGATGCTCGGCTATTGTCATTCCTCACGGAGTGAGGGATCTCCCTGGGCAGCCGTACTTCTATTAAGGAAAGGAATCCATGAAAACCTACTGTATCTACATTCTCACAAGCCAAAACAATAAGGTTATGTATGTTGGCGTTACTAGTAATCTCGAGCAGCGCATCTATCAGCATCTAAATGGCCAGTGTGAAGGTTTCACTAAGCGATACAACGTCACTAAATTGGTTTACTTTGAGCAAACGAGTGATGTGAATTCAGCGATTGCTCGAGAGAAAGAAATTAAAGGCTGGAGGCGAGAGAAGAAAAATGCTCTTGTGGAAAGTGCTAATCCACACTGGTTGGAGTTGAGTGTTGGCTTGTAGTTGCTAGGTGGTTACGAGGTGTAGTTAGAGGATTCTTCGCATTCGCTCTGAATGACAGAGATTGGGGGAACTCGGCTATTGTCATCCCGAATGCAGTGAGGGATCTCTCTGGAAAGGCTGAAATTTTGTCGAGTATCGGGCTATCTGGAGGAGATTCTTCGCATTCGCTCAGAATGACAGGGATTGGGGGAACTCGGCGATTGTCATCCCGAACGAAGTGAGGGATCTCCTTGGGGTGTAACGGAATCTATAAACTAAATTCCCCAATCACCTGCTCACACCAGCCCTCAATCCTATCTTGGCTTTTTTCTGCCTCATTCTCATCATCCAAAGGTAAACCCACAAAATATTGTCCGTCAGGCGTGAGGGCTTGGGACTTTTCGTATTCGTAACCCTGATTGGGCCAGTGCCCAGCCATGTTGGCACCTAGGGCTTTGATGTGATGGTAGAGATAGCCAAGAGCATCTTGGAACCACAGGGGATAACCCACCTGATCTCCAAGTCCAAAGACAGCGACTTTCTTGCCGTTGAAATCTCCTTGAGGAAGGTCGTCCCAGATTGCATCCCAGTCTTCTTGCAGCTCGCCGTAATCCCATGTGGGGATTCCGAGGATGAGGTGAGAGTAGTGTTCCAGTAAGGCGATTAGCTCCTCACTGCTGTAATCGGCAATATTGTGTAAATCCACCTGATTGTTTGGGAGTTTTCCTGCGAGAACGCCACGAATCTTTTCAGCGGCCATTTCTGTATAACAAGTGGAACTACCGTAAAAGATACCAATGCTCACCGCGCTTAACCCTCATCGTCGAAAGTTTGAGCACCTTTAAAACCGATCTGCCGCCAGGCTTCGTATACCAAAACAGAGGTGGCGTTAGACAGGTTCATACTGCGGCTGTCTGAGAGCATAGGGATGCGAATCACTTGATCGGGAGGCAGGCTTTCCAAGAATTCCGAAGGCAAGCCCCGAGTTTCTGGGCCCATGACTAGGGTATCCCCCTCGGTGAATTGGCACTCATGGTGATGGGTGCGGCCCTTGGTGCTAATAGCGTACACCCGTTTTGGCTGTTGGCGAGCCACATAGTCATCCCAATTCTTATAGGTTTGGATGTCTTTCCATTCACCGTAGTCGAGCCCGGCCCGTCTCAGGCGCTTATCGTCCAGTTCAAAACCTAAGGGCTCAATGAGGTGTAAATTGCAGCCGGTATTGTGGCAAAGGCGGATGATATTACCGGTGTTTGGGGGAATTTCGGGCTGAAAAAGTACTATATTAAACATATGGTTAGCGATAAAACCTAAACTTGGCTATAACTAGCTATAAGTGATTGTGTATTTTGGGTAAATGCTTATACTTTTGACGTATAAAGCAACGAACCAATTCACATTTTTGGCGCATCATAACAGCCTAAGCGGAGAGACGACGCATGGGGATTGCCTTACCGTCGTGGTTAAACAATAAAAAGCAAGCCAGCTGCAATGTGGGCATTGAGGTGACGCCAGATGGCATCGCCATCGCTCACGTGGAAAAAAAGGCAGATGGTATCCCCGTTTTACTGGCGTGCCAGTTTATCGAAGGCGAGGGCGATTCCCTAGTGGAATATACCGCTGATGCGGTAAATGAGTTAAAGCTCAAAGGTTTTACTGCCAATTTGTGTCTGAGTTATATGGATTACAGTATCCAGGTAGGTGATGCACCTAATGTTCCCCAGGAAGAACTCAATACGGCGCTGTCCTTTCAAGTTAAAGATCTTATCGAATACCCTCTTGATGATGCAGTAGTGGCAGGTTTTGCCTACCCGGAAGATGCCCAGCGTGCTGGTGCACCGAAAACCTTTGCTGCTGCAGCGCGTAAAAGCACACTGTTGCGAGAAGTGGAAATGATTTCCAAAGCAGGTTTACAGGTGCTTTCGGTCGATGTGCCCGAGTTGTGTATTCGCAATATTACCCGCTTTGTGGAGCGTGGCCTTGGGGTTGCGGCTGTGATCTTTACGCCCAATCGAGGAAGCGTAACCTTTATCAAAAATGGCTGGTTTTATCTATCTCGTCGTTTCGATTTAAATTATGGCGGTGGTCTGCTAGATGATTTACCGGATGAGCAGTTGGTACTTGAGCTTCAGCGCTCGTCAGATTTCTATGAGCGCCAACTACGCCAACCACCTCCGCCCATTGTATTGTTAGTGGGTGAGCATATTACGGCAGACAAGGTGTCCGACGATTTGAAGAGCCATATCCAGGGAGAGTTGGACGTGTTTGATCTACGCCAATGGGTAGATGTTCAGTGTGATGTGCCAGATCACGTTCTGCGTCAGTGTACCCTGGCGGTAGGTGCTGCTTTGAGAGAGGAGGTTGCCGATGGCTGAGCAATCTCAACAAGAGCAAGAAGTAAATTCAGCACAATTTTCAGCGGTGCCACTGGCGTCCGTACAGCAGGTAAACCTATTACCCCCTGAGTTAATGCCAAAGCAGGTCTTACTTTCGGCAAGGCAATCACTGCTGTTAGCAGGTGTTTTCTTTCTGGGTATGTTGATGATTACGCTGCTAAGTCAGCAATCTTTATCAGACCTTAAACAGCAAGAAGAAAATACACGTCAGCAATTGACAACCCTTGAACAGCAATTGCAGCAGCTGCAGCAGCTTATTCGAAGTACTGACAGCAAAGCTCTTGATCGTAAGTTGGTGACAATGGAAGAGCGCTTAGATCGTCGCCGTGAATTACAGCAAGCTTTAGCGGGTCGCCAAATGGATGAAGGACAGAGCTTTTCCCGTTTGTTAACGGGATTATCCAAGCACCATGTGAATGGTATTTCTTTAGACCGCTTCCGTTTACAGCAGAGTGGCCATATTGATATGGCAGGTGAGGTACGGGAAGCTCAGCTTGTTCCCCGTTATCTCAAGGCACTTAGAGAGGACATTGCATTTCAGTCTACTCGTTTTGGCCCCCTGTTACTTGAGCGCAAGGATAATGCTCGTTATTTAGAGTTTGCTGTGGGCGATGTTCAAGGGGCAGCGAGCGATGACTGAACCTCAAAATTTTAAAGAGCAGCTTAAAGCCTACGAAGATCAATTTAATGATCTAACCATTCGTGAAAGAGTGTTAGGGGTTTTGGTACTGTTGGCAGCTATCTACATGGTGCTGAGTTTGTTTTGGCTAGATCCTATTTTGGCTGACCAGAAGAAATCTCAGGATTCCATTGATCAACTGAATACACAAATCGGGACAAAGTCTCAAGAAATTGCTCTGGCTACGCAGACTCTATCCAGTAGTGGCAGTAAAGAAAAAATTAGCTCTATTGAAGAGGCGCAAGCGCGCTTGGATCAGATCAATCAAACTCTTCAGAATATGACAGCGGGGTTGATTGATCCCGATAAGCTCCCGGTAATACTGGAAGATGTGTTGATTGCTGCTAGCAATTTAACCTTGTTAAAAGTACAGACGCTTCCAGCCGAAGAAATTGACCTAGGTTTACATAAAGATGGATTACACGATGGAGAGTCTGAGGCTGCAGAAAGTGGAAATCAGGTAGAAACAGCTGTAGATGAAAAAATAGAATCACTCGATGAATCTGAAGTGTTATCTCAAGGTATTTTCAAACATACCGTTGAACTCACGGTTAAGGGCAGTTATCGGGACGTGCATAAATACCTTCAAGCTTTAGAAGCTTTAGAGTGGCGTTTTTATTGGGACGAGTTAAATTACAGTGTTGATAAGTATCCTAAAGGGCAAATCAAATTGCGAGTTTATACACTCACTACCGAAGAGGGGTGGATGGATGTTTAAGCTTTTTTCTTTTGTAGTAAGCCTATCTATTGCGATGTTTTCCTTAGGTGCTTTGGCAGAACAAACGAAGGTTGTTGATCAAAAGCTAAAATCAGCGAAAAAAATTGAAACCATTACTACAGATCCAACTCGCCCTCTTAAGTGGCAGGCTACTGCCGCTGGTAAATATCAAAAGCAATTAACCCTTAATTCGGTACTGATTTCCGAATCGAGAAAAGTAGCCATTATTAACGGTCGGCGCGTAAAGGTGTCGGGTATGGTTGATGGTGCAAAAGTGATAGCCATTCGCAATGGAGAGGTGGTTGTCTCTCGAAATGGGGCTCGTCAAACACTTAAGCTGAAACCAAACCCTGTGAAACGGGTGGTACGCAAATGATGATAAAAAAATTACTGACCTTTTCAGTGCTTGTAGCCTTAGCGGGTTGCGCTAGTCACAGTCAAGATAAGCCTATGGTGTCTGAAACCGTTATGGGGGGGTTGGCTCAAGAAGCTCTGATTGCTCAGGCTTCTCCCCCTGAGGCAGTTTCTTCGGCGCTATTATCAGGTGGTAGCTTCGATGATCAGCCGGTCGCTGAAGTGGATGCACGTTTTGATGTGAGCGTTAATCGTGTTCCTGCCCGTGAGTTTTTCCTAAGTTTGGTGGAAGGTACTGGTATTAATGTCGTGGTTCATCCAGATGTGTCCGGAAAAATTACCTTAGATTTGAAAAATGTCACGATTAAAGATGTTCTAGCCTTAACACAAGATATCTACGGCTATGCTTTCAAAGAAACTAATGGCATTTACACTGTTCATCCTAGTGATATCCGCTCGGAAATCTTTTATATCAATTACCTTGATGTAAAACGTAAAGGTATTTCCAATAGTAGTGTGGTTGTCGGTCGAATTACGGGAAGTTCTTCCTCGAATGATAACAACAGCAGTAATAGTAAAAATAACTCAAGTAATAGTAACCAAGAAGGTGGTAAAGCGAACGGTGCTGCAATTCAAACCATTACAGAAGCGGATTTCTGGAAAGATTTAAAAGCTACTTTAGATGTTATGGTGGGTAGTGAAAAAGACGGCCGCAAAGTTATTGTCTCACCTCAAGCTGGTATGGTTGTGATTAAAGCAATGCCTAACGAATTGGCTTCAGTTCGTGAGTTTTTAGAACGCTCTGAGTTGAGTGTCCAGCGCCAAGTAATTTTGGAAACAAAAATCCTTGAAGTACAGCTTCGTGAAGGCTTTGAAGCGGGTATTAACTGGGGGCAGTTAGTAGGTAGTGCTGCTTGGCAGATGGACGTAGCACCACCTGAGGGTACTGGTTTGAACTTGGATTATGCATCAGAGGTGTTTTCATCGGTAATTGGTGTTGCGGATATTACCCAACTATTGGGGTTGCTGGAAACACAGGGTGATGTGCAAGTGTTGTCCAGTCCACGTATCTCAACGGTGAATAATCAGAAAGCCTTGATTCGAGTGGGTGCGGACGAGTTTTTTGTGACTGGTATTTCAACTAATACAACATCCAATGCATCCTCTACGACGACGACACCTGAAGTTGAAATTACATCTTTCTTCAGTGGTATTGCATTGGATGTAACGCCGCAGATTTCAGAAAATGATGAGGTTATTTTACATATTCACCCAGTTGTGTCTGATGTGACCGATCAGCAGAAAGAATTTACTATCGGAGGTGAAAGCTTCTCATTGCCGTTGGCACTGCGAGATATTCGGGAGTCAGACAGTATTGTGCGTGCTCGTAATGGCCAAGTCGTAGTGCTTGGTGGTTTGATGCAAGAAAATTCTTCGAATACCGGGGGAGAACGTCCTGGACTTGGTAAAGTGCCACTATTGGGCTCTTTGTTTAAAACTCGTAATCGTACAAGCTTGAAAAGCGAATTGGTTATTTTGATGCGCCCAATTATTGTTAATGAAAAAAGTACTCGTCGATATATTGAAGACAGTAATTCTCGTTTCAATAAACTAGGGGATTACTTACGCAATGGCTTCAGTGATAACTGATATCAAATGATTGAGTAGGTCTTAGGTCATGTACCTTGAGCATTTTCAATTGGAAGAAACGCCGTTTTCCTTAACGCCGGATACGCAGTTTTTTTTCGATCAGCACAGCCATCAGGAAGCCCTGAATACGATTCTGATCGCGCTGAAAAGCCGTGAAGGCTTCGTGAAAGTTGTTGGTGAAGTCGGTACGGGTAAAACCATTCTTGGCCGAAAACTACTTCGTAGCTTGGGTGGCGATTTTATCTCTGCGTACCTACCCAATCCTTATTTGAGTCCCGATGAGTTGAAAGCTTACTTGGCGGCTGAAATTAAAGCGCCAGTTTCCCCTGAATTTCCTGCCCATGAAGTTTTGTTAGCGATTTATCGTCGTCTTATTCAATTGGCGCGTAAGGGCAAGCAGGTGGTGTTTGTTATTGACGAGGCGCAATCGATGCCTAGAGATACCATCGAAACATTGCGCTTATTAACCAATATGGAAACGGAGAAGCGTAAGCTATTGCAGGTAGTATTACTGGGTCAACCAGAGCTGGATACCTTGCTAAATAGGCCGGATCTTCGTCAGCTGAAACAGCGAATTATTTTTAACGAAGAGTTAAAGCCTCTTAGTTTTTCAAAGCTAAAAGATTATGTGAGCCATCGGATTCAGTCTGCAGGCTACGACCAAGCCATTCCCTTATTTACTGACGGAGCTCTTAAAAGTCTGCATTCAGCGTCTGGGGGCATTCCTCGTTTGGTAAATGTATTGAGTCATAAAGCGCTTTTGTCGGCATTTGGCCAGGGGCATTATCAAGTGGCTCGAAGCCATGTAAGTCGGGCGATTCAAGATACAGATGAAGTTCGCTGGAAGGGACGATTAGCGGCTAATTTAATGCGTTGGTTACCGTTAACTGCCGCTGTCGCAATGGTTGTACCTTTTATAGCGAGTATGGGTTTACTGCCACTGTTTGATGGTGGTCTGTTATGAGTTTGGTGAATGAAGTTCTTCGGGATTTAGATGAACGTCAGACTCGTGAAAGCGAAGTGCGTATGGCTCGCACGCGTGGTGAAGTGCACTTAACGGCCGCAGAGAAGAAAAACCCTTGGATTAGCTTAGTTGCTGGTGGTGCTTTTGGGGCAGTGATTGCCTTGGGAGCTGTCTGGTTAATGGCGCCGGAGTCTCCAGAGAAGAAAGCAAATCAAAAAATAACCGTTGGCAAGGTAATTACATCGGTTACGACAGCTTCCGAAAGTAAGACTGCTGCTTTACCAGCAGTTGCTTCTCCAACAGCATCAATTTCATCTGTACAAGCCGTTGCACAGAAACCGCAAGCTGAAGTAGCGACGACTCAGTTATCGGGTATTGATAAAGCCGTTATTCCTGAAATTTCACCGATTGTGACAATGTCGGATGAGGTTCTTGCTCAACCTAAGCCTAGGCTGTCTGACGTTAACTTATCTATTTCAGAAACCCGTAATAGCTTGTCTTTAAATATAGGTAACGCTAAGAGTTCACCGGAAGTTTCCCAGCAGCCATTGCAGCTAGTGATCAAGCTACCCGAGTCAAAATGGAAACAGGCGCAAACCTTATTAACGATGAAGTACTGGCCGAATATCACCTTGATATCCAGTGCTGATCGTGACGCTATGCTGATTTTGCCTTTAGAAAAACACCAAGTGGCGGTGCAAACCTTGCGGGGTGGCGAAAGTAGTTGGGTCATTCAGTTAAACAAGCCTTCGATTATCGAATCGCCTGTGGTAGGGCGCATGGCAGATAAAAATTCATCGAAAGAAAAAGTCAGCTCAAGTGAAAAGGTACCTGCTGAAAAAATAGTCAAAGCAGCTGATTCTTTTAGCACTGAAAATAGTGCGCCTAAAATTAAATTCACGCCACGTAAGTTGCCTCTATCGATTCGCGATAAGCAATTGGTTGATAAGGCTCGTTTAAAGCTCAAGGCAGGGCGTGCTGATGAAGCCATTGAAAGCCTCAAAAGTTTTTTAGTCTCGGAACCGAAAGCAGCGAGAAGTTCTGCTTTGCTGGTGGATGTTTACCTTTCTAGTGGATTACAGGTGGAAGCCCTTGAATGGTTAACCAGCGATACGGCACTAAGTGGTGCACAGAAAGCTTATTATCATGGTCGTTTGTTAACCCTCGAACAAAAATGGCAAGCGGCATTAACATTGTTAGATAAGCACCAGCCGGATTTACGCAGTTATCCAGATTATTACCGCTTTAAAGCAGGTGTGGCACAGAAAGCGAGAGCTTATGAGCAGTCTGCAAAAATTTATGGTCAGTTGTTGGTCTTTGAGTCCCGGGGTAGTTATTGGCTGGGTTTAGGCGTTAGCTTGGATGCACTAAATGATAAAACCGGTGCGCTTAATGCCTTTAAGCAAGCGCAGCGGGTTCCAAGTTTTACCCAAGAAGTTAGAACCTATATTAATCAGCGTATCGCAGCACTTTCACGCTAAAAGTATTTGAGAATAAATAAAGCCATTAATGATGGCAGGAACCTGAGGTTAAAACCTGTGGTAGAAGAGCGGAAAAGAATCCGAATTGGTGATCTACTCGTCGCCAAGCAATTGATCACCGAAGATCAGTTGATGGAAGCCCTTGCGGAACAAAAGCGTTCCGGCCGTAAGTTGGGTGCTGCACTGATCGAAATGGGGTTAATTCAAGAAGATGAATTATTGCGGCTGCTTTCTGAGCAGTTAAATGTCCCCTTTGTTGATTTAAAGAATTATCAGTTCGATCGCGAGGTCGTAAAGCAGTTACCTGAAATGCTGGCCCGTCGCTATCGTGCGGTTGTTTTGAAAGAAGAAGCCGATGGTACTCTCATGGTGGCCATGGCAGATCCTACGGATATTTACGGTTTTGATGATCTCTCCCGTGCTTTGAAAAAACCACTGAAGCAAGTGGTGGTAAGGGAAAGTGACCTGTTGGATATTATGGATTTGTCCTACAGTCAGGAAGAAGCCATTTCTCAGTTGGCTGAAGAACTGAGTGATGAACTAGAAGAAACCGAACAGTTTGATTTGGCTGACGCTCTCGGGGTGGGTGATGCCACTGCAGAAGATACCCCTGTTGTAAAATTGCTGCAAAAAATCTTTGAAGAGTCTATTAATACTAAAGCATCGGATATTCATATTGAACCTGATGAAAAGGTGTTGCGTATTCGCCAGCGGATTGATGGTGTTTTGTCTGAGCAGGTGATGAACGAAAAGCGGATTGCACCGGCTTTGGTGGTTCGCTTGAAGTTAATGGCAAGCCTGGATATTTCTGAGAAGCGTCGCCCGCAGGATGGTCGTTTCGCCCTTAAAGTTAAAAACCATAACATCGACGTTCGTCTTAACACCATGCCCACCCAATGGGGTGAGTCAGTGGTAATGCGTTTGTTAGATCATACCGGTGGTGTACAGCCTCTTGCTAAGGCGGGTATGCCCAGTAAGTTACTGGAAAAATTCCGCGATGCGATTCATCGTCCTCATGGTTTGGTGTTAGTAACAGGGCCTACCGGTTCAGGTAAAACCACCACTCTGTATGGTGCGCTTTCGGAATTAAATCAGCCCGAAAAGAAAATTATCACGGTTGAAGACCCGGTTGAATATCGCTTACCCCGTATTCAACAAGTGCAAGTCAACGAAAAAATTGAATTGGGTTTCGGTGAGGTTCTTAGAGCCACACTTCGTCAAGACCCGGATATCCTATTGGTGGGTGAGATTCGAGATAAAGAATCTGCCGAGATCGGTTTGCGTGCAGCAATGACCGGTCACATGGTTCTTTCCACTCTTCACACCAATGATGCAGTTACATCAGCAATACGTTTAACGGATATGGGGGTAGACAGCTTCTTGGTTGCCTCTGCCCTGAAAACCATTATCGCTCAGCGTTTGGTTCGTCGTGTGTGTGAAAAGTGTGCTCAGCCTTACGAGCCAACAGCCAACCAGCAATCCTTGCTGGAAAAAATGGGTAAACGTGTTGATTTAACGAACGCCAGCTATCGAAAGGGCACTGGCTGTTCTTACTGTTATAACACCGGTTACAAAGGTCGAGTGGGTGTGTTTGAAATGCTGGATATCGATCGTGACATGGCGGTGGCTTTGCGAGATGGTGATGTGAATGGCTTTACTGAGGCCGCACACCGTAATCCCGGTTATCGCCCTTTAAGTTACAGTGCGTTGTTTTACGCGGCCAAAGGGATCACGACACTGGATGAAATGGTAAGAGTTTCTGCGCAAGTGGAAGACGAAAGCATCAACGAAGAAGACTAATATTTATTATTAAACGGTTTATTAAAATTTCATGACTGATTTTTCTTTCCGCGCCCGCGATAAAAGCGGCAAACTGGTACTCGGCGATTTGGAAGCGGTTTCCAAAGATAACGCTGCGGCCCAGTTAATGCAGAAAGGCTTAATGCCTCTAGAAATCAATGAGGCGGTAGAGAAAGTTGATGTTCTTGCTCCTATCATGGAGAAACTTTTCGGTAAGCCGGGAGTACCCGCTGAAGAGTTAATTATGTTCTCTCGGCAAATGTTTACCATTTCGAAATCTGGTATCCCTTTGATCAAAGGGATGCAGGGCTTAATCGATTCTATTACCGATGGGCCATTAAAAAGCGCATTAAAAGACGTGGCGGAAAGGCTTGAAGCCGGTACTGCATTATCAACCGCCATGGGTGAGCACCCTCATATTTTTAATCACCTCTATGTTAGCTTGATTAATGTGGGTGAAAATACCGGCCGGCTTGATCAAGCCTTTATGCAGTTGGCACTGTATATGGAGCGGGATTTAGATACAGTGAAGCGTATTAAATCCGCCATGCGTTACCCTACCTTTGTTTTGATGGCCATTAGTGCGGCTATGGTGATTATTAATATTTTCGTGATCCCAGCTTTCGCAGGTATGTTTAAAAAGTTTGGTGCTGAACTGCCATTACCCACTAAAATTTTGTTGGGTACATCTGACATTTTTGTGAATTATTGGCCTCATATGTTGGCGGTATTGGTAGCAGTAGGTGTGGCCTTATTCCGGTTTATGAAAACAGAACAGGGGCAGCTCACTTGGGGGCAGAAAAAATTAAAGATGCCCATTGTCGGAGACATTATCAATCGTGCGTCCATGGCCCGGTATGCGCGTACTTTCGCTTTAATGTTGAAGGCCGGTGTTCCCTTACCGCAGTCTTTGCACTTATGTTCACGAGCTATCGATAATCTTTATTTAGGTGAGAAAATCGAAGCTATTCGTAGTGGTATTGAGCGGGGTGAAAGTTTAACTCGAACCCATGTGGCCAGTGGTATGTTTACACCGCTGGTTCTACAGATGATTTCAGTGGGTGAGGAAAGTGGTCAGGTGGATGAGCTGCTATCAGAAGTGGCGGAATTCTATGAGCGGGAAGTGGATTACGATTTAAAAACTGTGGCGGACCGTATCGAACCAATCTTGTTGGTAATTATGGCGGGATTTGTTTTAATTTTAGCGCTGGGCATCTTCCTGCCCATGTGGGACATGGCCACAGTACAGATGGGTGGCAAGTAGCCATCATGGTGAAGTGCTTGGCCGTGGGTAAACGTTCTCAGCAAGGTATGGGCTTATTTGAAGTGGTGATTGTGACTACGATGCTGGCTGTCATTATCCTGATAGGCATGGGTTACTACCTGAAAAGCCTCGAGAACGGCCGAAAGGCCAGCATCACCATGTTGGCGAAAAATTTTAGTGAAGCCGTGAATGTGGTTCATGGTAAGTGGGAAGCAAAAGGGCTCAACAAGCACAAAGAGACTTCCAAAAACCGCAAATTGGCGGTGGATTTGGGGCACGGTGTTGTTTATGTCAATGAATTTGGCTGGCCGGCAAACACTAGAACTCGGAGTGATAGCGGTTCAAGAAATCAAACTCCAGAGGAGTGTGCACAAGTTTTTTTGGCACTTTTTGTGAATAGTTATGAATTAACGGTAGAAAACCGACAGGGAGCACGAGGCAAGCGTGGGAATGGCGATTATCATGTGTCGTTACCCCAAGCTTCTATTTGTCGGTACGAGATGACAGACGATTTGGAAAGTGCTCATTATTTCGACTACTTTGTAAAAAGCGGTGAGGTTGTACTGGAACTGACCCCGTAGTGGGCTCGAATAGTGTCTGAATAGTGAGACACAGCATGAGATTTTTTCTCTAAATAGTGATTTTTAAAGGACATATTGCTTTTCTTGGTCTAGTATTTAGAGCATGTCATATGATGGGCGGAGACCCAGTGCGATGAATGGCGTGCCGCGACTGAATGTCTGGGCTACACTTAGAAAGCAAGTTATAGGGATGTTGAAAAAGGCACGTCAGTAGGTGATGGCGCTAAACCAAAATAAGCGAAACGACTGACTGCTGAGAATAGTTTTAACCAATAATAAACTGGGAGGCTTAGGCCACTATGAAAACATCCATTCAATCATTGCCACAGCGTCAGTCGGGTTTCACCCTGATCGAATTGATTGCCGTGATTATTATTCTGGGGATTCTTGCTGCGACAGCGGTACCTAAATTTGTAAACCTGCAAGATACTGCAGAAGCAGCAAGATTGTCTGCTTTCGGTGGTGCTGCGTCTTCAGGTGCTAACCTAAACTGGGCTGCTCAGCTAGCAACCGATGCGAACCTGTCTGGTGCGCCAACGCCAGAGACCGTTAACGACTGTACAGAAACTATTGTGAATACTCTTCTAGAGGAAGCGATTCCAGCCACTGCAGAAGTGTGCTTTAGCTCGGCCACTGCGGCTGTTGCAAAAGGCGATACCATGGATTGCACTATTGAAGATGGTGGTCAGTCAGCAACCTTTACCATGATTGCCAACGCTGCCCTTGCCACTACCACTGGCGGAACCGTTGCCGCGGGTGAATGTCCTTAATTCTTAGGTTAACTTGAAATGCAATGTATGGGTCTAGCAAACAACAGGGTTTTACACTGATCGAGTTAATCGCCGTTATTATCCTGATTGCCATACTGGCAGGCACTGCAACCTCGCGTTTCAATTTTGACTATGCCGACCTCCAAGCAACCCGTGACGATATCGTCACGGGTTTGTTTTATGCGCAACAAATAGCCATGGCCCGTGATAGTGGTGCCGCCAATGCCGGTGTGTATGCGGATCTATCTGATAATTCGCGGCTGCGAATTTATGAAGGGGCTACCTTACTACGTGATATTCCTTATTCGGGGGATGTCGCCGGCACAAGTACCAGTAATTCTATCTATTACGACAAGCTAGGCCGATTAGAAATCCCAGGACAAGTCACAATCAGTTTGGATGGAACTGCTGCGATTTTGGTAGAGGAGACAGGTTTTGTTCATTAAATCTGTAACCAATACGATAATCGTCAATCAGCGAGGTTTTACTCTGATTGAAATGATTGTTTTTATCGTCGTGATTAGTTCGGCATTGGGAGCCATGGTTGCTGCCTTTGGCCAATCCAGCCGCAATTCAGTAGACCCCATCGTAAACGTTCGTATGTTGGAAATTGCCCAATCGCAATTGGATGAGGTATTGGCAAGAAAATACGATGAGAATACTCCCACTGGTGGCATTCCTGCCTGTAATCCTTGCTCCGGAACACTTGGGCCTGATGAGGTGACTGAAACAGGGTCAGACACCTACGATGATGTTGACGATTTCGATCTAGACGTGGGCGATCCTGATTACACCGATGGCTCTGGGTATAGCTGGCGCATCGAAGTGACGAATGCCGGGGCAGATTTACCCAATATCAATGGTTCTGCTGCACAAGCTAAACGTATTGAAGTTACCGTAACAGCGCCCACAGGAAATGGGTTAAGCCTATCTGCCTATAAAGTGAACTTCTAGGTGTGTCATTCTGAGCGGAGCGAAGAATCTTCTTTCAAGTATACTGTAGTCGTAAGAGATTCTTCGCTTACCTTCCATGGATGGAGAGTATTTCAAAAACGCAGGAGCAGTTTTTGCTGCTCAGAATGACAGTATTTTGGGGTGGTCAATACAGGTAAAACATGAAGCCAATCAAAATATTAAAACTTAAGCAAAATGGTTTTACGTTAGTAGAACTGATTGCTGTGCTTGTTATTTTGGCTATTGTGGCAGGCTTTAGTACTCGGTTTATTGTGTCCAGTGTGGAACAATACAATCAGACACAATTCCGCGCAAAACTCACCAATAAAAGTCGGCAAGCTATTGAGCGTATGACTCGCCAGTTGCGTTTAGCACTTCCTCACAGCGTGCGTTTTACAACGGCAAACCAGGGCTGTATTGCCTTTCTGCCTGTTGTGGGTGGAGGTAATTACACAACTAGAGTACCCGATCAAGCCAGTGGTGGTAGTTCGAGTATAGTTGCGGCTGGCCCGTATCGAGTAGATAGCGGCACTGCGCGAATGATGTCTATTGGTGCTTTAGATAGCGGGGAAGTGTTTGGCGCAAGTCCTGATTCAGTAGCACTACTGAATCCAACAATAGCGGCGAGCGCTGGCTTTTTGGCTGCGGGAAATATAACGCTTTCTGCCGCGAAGCAGTGGGAGCGAAACTCACCACAGCGACGTTTCTATTTATTGGATAATCCAGAAGCTTTTTGTGTGGTAGCCAATGAATTACGATATTACAACGAATTTGATACAACACCGCCATGGGATACCGCTGTAGATCCAACTAGCGATTATCAGCTGTTATCGACATCGGTATCTTCAGGAGGCACTATTTTTGATTTGGTTGATGGGACTGAGTCTCGTTCAGCGGTCATAGAAGTTGATATTTCATTTACAGAAGGTGGTGAAACTGTAAGTTATGAGCATCAAGTTCACCTTAGGAATGTACCGTGAGAAAGTGTCATTCTGAGCAGATCAAAAACTGCTCCTGCGTTTTTGACATACCCTCCGTCCATGGAGGGCAACGCGAAGAATCTTTAGAATGCGAGTATGACCCTAACAGATTCTTCCTCTCTGCTTTCGTCAGAATGACAGAATTGTGTAGGTCGGCCTTTAGGCCGACAAAACCATGAGTGAAGCGTGAAAAAAACTTTTCATAAACAACAAGGTTTTTTGATTCCTGTTGCCATGTTTATCATTGTGGTAATGGCGATTTTTGCTGCGGCTTTGTCACGCACCACCAGTGAAACAAGCTTGGGAGCCATACAGGAAGTGATATCCACACAAGCTTTTTACGCAGCGGAAAGTGGTGCTCAGTGGGGTATGGGTGGGTTATTTATGCCCCTAGTGGCAAGAACCGGGGCAGGCGGTACTGATTCCCGTTGCACCGGTATGAATGAAACCATTACGTTTACTGCGAGTGGTTTGAGCAATTGCTCTGCAACCGTAACGTGTTCCGTGAGTTTTGGGGCTGTGAGTAGTGCCTATGTGATCAATAGTGTTGGTGCTTGTGGCCCTGTTGGTGCAAATTACCGTGCAGTACGAACCGTTGAAGTGTCCTCTTTTCTGGAAGATTAGTTATGCTGCGATTATTTATTTTTAGTATTACTAGCATACTTTCTTTTCAGCTTTGGGCTGCTTGTTCTCCTTATATGGGGCAGGCCAGTATTAACGAAGTGAGTAAGTTTCGCTCCAATGGTGCGAATAACGCTGAAGATTTAGTCGAAGTTAAAATCCTTGATGACAGTATCCCCCAAGCTGTAATTAATGCTTGGGAAATTCGTATTTGTGAAAATAGTGGTGATGGCTGTACAGGCTATATTTCCCTCGGTAGTTTTGATAATGCATCTCCTCCCTGGATGGTATTAAAAGGTAATCCAACGCCTGCGGATTACATTTCTTTCGATGATGGCTTCGATATTATCTTCCGGGATCAAAATGGTTTAACCATTGACTATTTAACTTACGATGGTCACGAGCCTCAAAAAGATAACAACTGTTTTGCTGAGCTACCCTTTGATACCGCCAGTGGAAAGTCTGGCAGCGGTGAAAAACGCATTCGCCGCGAACCTGATGGCACCGGTGATTGGGATTTTGTAACCTCCCAGTCGACGGGGGATACCGAAGATACTACCAATGACGATGTGGCGGCCGGTGTGCCCGATGTAAGTATTGATGATGCCACCGCTTCCCCGGGCTCTAATGCAACCTTCACTGTTTCTCTTGATGCAGCCTATACCCAAGATGTAGTACTGACTTATAGTACCGTGGATGTTTCAGCGGTGGCGGGGTCTGACTATACAGCGACTACAGGAACAGTAACGATTTCCGCCGGAAGCACTACGGCTACTTTTGATATTCCTACTCTCGCCGGCGGTTCCGGTATTTTCAATGTTTTTATTGGGCTTGATGATACTGCCCCTAATTTTCCCAATGCCATTATTGTGGATCAAACCGGGCAGGGAGTGATTCTAGGGAGCCTGATTGCCGAGTGGCAGATGGACGAAAATGGCTGGGGCGGGGCAGGAACAATTCTTGATGCTACGGGTAATGGCTATAATGGAACACCTGTGAATGCGGTGTCAAACGAAGGGACGTCACCGGGTTTTACAGATTCAGCAAGAACAGGAGATCCTGGCACTTGTTACTTTGGCGATATGGGGAATTACTCTTTCCTTGGAAGTAACAATCAAAGAATTCTGATCCCTGATGACTTTGGTGGGGCCGCCAGTCCATTTACTGAGTTGACGCTTTCTGCCTGGGTGAATCCAGAGAATACTCTTTTTAATAGTAATGACGACCATATCTTCCGAAAAGGTGGAGAGTTTGATCTTGTGATCACTAAAGATCCCAGCTTTTTTTCGCAAGGAGATTTTCTTGAATTTCGTTGGCAGGATGGCTCGGAGACTTTTACTTCCACCTCCAGATTAACAATGGGAGTGTGGAGTCATGTGGCAGTCGTATTTAGAGCGGGTGAACAGCGCATTTATATTAATGGCGTACTCAATGCTACGGGTACCAATACACAGCCTTTGCAGAATGATGCAACGTCTCTTTACCTGGGTAGTCATGAAACCACTGATTTAGAAAAGCTCTTTGGTTCTCTTGATGAAGTGCGTATTTATGATGTGGCTTTGCCTGAAGGTGCAATTCAAGATATTTATAATGAAACTCGGCCTTGTGGTGCTAGCGGCATTGATCACTATGCGATTACTTTTAGTGGAACGCCTTTAACCTGCCAGCCTCTGTCTATTACAGTTACAGCTGTTGATACAAATGGCGATCCCTATATTGTGCCTTCTGATACAACATTCAATATCGACACTACGCCAAATGTAACCTCAACACCAGCTCAAGGCACAATTGCCTCTGGCGACAGTAGTGTTACTTTTTCTATTTCGCAAACTACAGCCGGTGAAGTAGATATTGATGTTGATGATGGTACTTATACAGATCCAGACGATGGAGGCGTGGAAGATGAGCGACCAATTTTTGTTGATACGGCTTTGCGTTTTGTAGAATTTGGTGCAAGTGGCTTCTCAACAGATATTAGTACACAAATTTCCGCCAAGCCTTCACCTGTCAATGCACCGGGGGCACTTTATTTAGAAGCTGTGAGAACAGATTCGAATAGCCTTGAGTGTACGAGCGCTTGGCCAGCGGCATCGAGTGTTGATGTTGCCCTTGGCGCTTATTGTCATACCCCAAGTTCTTGTGCCGGTGTGTCGGTTAGTTTGAATGGTACAGTATCCACTGTGGATGCTGGGTCAGCCCTCAGTTATTCAGCGCCACAAAGTTTTAATACTGATGGCAATGGTCGAATACCCTTAACCTTCACTTATAACGATGCCGGGCGTATGGTTTTGAATGCCCGCTACGAAGTGCTTGATGACTCAGGTTCTGGTACAGGTGAGTATTTGACAGGCTCAAGTGAAAATTTTGTAGTGATGCCCGCAGGACTTTGTGTAGAGGCGACAGAAGCGAATAGTGATTGTACTGCGTTGCCTCCAGCAACCATTGCGGAGTGTTCGGTGTTTAAAAAAGCCGGAGAAGGTTTCACGCTAAATGTTGCCGCAAAAGGCTGGGTTGTAGACGGCGAATCCAATACGGAATTTTGCGATAACCCAATTACGACGCCCAATTTTCAAATAGCCGGTATTGCCCTTGCTAGTGCAGCAGTTTCTCCGACCGCAAATAATGCTGTACTAGGCGCTACCGCTTATTCGATTACTGGAAATGGCAATGTAGACGTAACGCAAACGGTCGATAATGTGGGCATCTTTACCATTGCCAGTGGGGCGATTGAAAATTATTTGGGAGAGGCGACGGCTGATATCGCTGCATCCAGTAGTGCGGCTATTGGGCGTTTTACTCCCGATCGTTTTTCAGTCACTGATGGTGAAATTCGTCGCTCTACCGGCGAGGTTGGGTCACTGTTTTACTTGGATGAACCATTCACCATTCAGGCAAATATTAATGCATTAAATACTTCAGGGTTACCCACCAGTAATTATGTGGGGGATTTTGCCAAGCTAACAGATAGTGATGGCACGATTTCGGTGGGTGCAACCGATGGCTCTATTGATTATATGTCCCGTATCACACCAGGTGTTCGATCGATAACTTGGACAAATGGTGTGGGTGCCCTCAGCTTGCCGGCGGAATTTGATCGTGCTGCTACTGTTGATGGTCCTTTCCTGAGTATTGATATTGGAATTGCGCCACAAGATACAGATTTAGTGAATGCCAATAGTAGCTTTGATTTGAATACGAACCCTGCTGTTGATGCGGTCAATGATCATGTCTTGATTGGTTCTTCGGATTTTTACTATGCGAGAGCTATAGTGGAAGATCGCCATGGTCCTGAAAGTACCGCTCTATCAGTACCGTTTTTAATTGAGTATTGGGATGGTTCTCGTTACGTTACAGCTCCTGATAGTCATACGCATATTCAACAGCAAGATATTTATTTTTCAGACGATATCAGTAATGTGTATGTCGCAGGTAATCGTTTGAGCGTAGATTTCAATGCGGAATTAAACCCAGGTGGTGAAACCTCAACCGCAACCGTGTGTGGAACCTGCATTGATGGTACGGACATTACTTTTGATAATGGCGATGCCGGCTTGAGTTTCACAGCACCAAGTGCCCAAGGTGAATTTTATATCGGTTTGGATTTAGATGATTACCCGTGGCTGCAATTTGATTGGGATAACGACGGCACTGATGACCAGTTTGCGCCCACGGCAACCATTAAGTTTGAGACTTATCGCGGACACGACCGTGTGATTTATTGGCGTGAACGGTTTTAGTTATCATGTTTCCCCGGACTACGCTTCGCTCCCTCCGGGCTACAGACAAAAAAAACTTCCGTAGCCCGGAGGGAGCGAAGCGTAGTCCGGGGAGGATAACCATCATGCCCAGAGTTTTTCGTCCGTCTAAAATTCGTATCAATGTAAGAGACCACAGCCCTACGGCGATTGCCGAGCGCTTGGATAAAGGTCCGGAAAAAAGCTATCTCAAAGATTTTATTTACGGCGCGATAGACGGAGCGGTAACTACCTTTGCGGTTGTCACTGGTGTTGCTGGAGCGGGGCTGTCTAGCGGGATTATTATTGTGCTGGGACTGGCTAACTTATTAGCGGATGGCTTTAGTATGGGGATCAGTAATTTTTTGGGTTCTCGTGCTGAAAATCAAAAGCGTGCAAAAATTCGTAAAGATGAAGCCTGGGAAATTGAAAATTTTCCTGCAGGAGAACGAGAAGAAATTCGTCAAATCTATGCCAAAAAGGGATTTAAAGGAAAACAACTTGAGCAGCTAGTGGATGTAATCACCAGCGATAAAAAGTTATGGATTGATACCATGATTCAAGATGAGCACGGCTTGCCTCTTGAGGACAGCAATCCCTGGTATGCAGGGGCAGCAACGGTTATTGCATTTATCCTTGTGGGATTTATTCCGCTGATTACCTTTATCGTCAATTGGTTTTTTCCGGGGTTAATTGCACAGCCTTTTTTAGGGGCCTGCTTACTCACCGCGTTGGCATTTGCCTTAGTAGGAACCTGGAAAGGAATTGTGGTTGAGCAAAACCCACTCTGGTCTGCCCTTGAAACCATTATTGTGGGTGGTGTTGCAGCTTTGTTGGCTTATGTGGTGGGGTATTTTTTGAAGGGGTTGGTGGGGTAGTGTCTTGCAACACTTGTCATTCTGAGCGAAGCGAAGAATCTTTCTCAGTTTTGCACTTGTGTTAAAAAGATTGTGAGCTTCGCTGCTCTAACGAGTCGCTATCGCTCAGAATGACAATGACCTTACTGGTTCGCCGCCTCAGGCGCACCAATCTCAATCATTAAATCATCAGAAATTGCTTCCAGCTTTTCACACAGGTCGTCCACTTCTAAGGCTTCCGGTAATGCGATTAAACCCTCAGCATGGAACAGGGGTTCCCCTGAGCCTGGGATGCTTCCAAGGTAAGTGGCTAGCTCTTCCATATTGGCGCCACAACTGGCGATGGTACTGGAGATTTCTTTCACAATGCCAGGACGATCATTGCCCACTACCTTGATGTGCATAAAGCGCTGTTGATTGGATTGCGTGGTGGCCGATTCATTGGTCACCAATAGGGTAATGCCCTTGTCGCTTAGGCTTTCGAGAGCCGCCTTTAAGCTGTCACTCTGCGACTGTTCAACATTGATATGGATAATGCCTGCGAACTGACCATTAAGCCGCGCCATACGGCTGTCCAGCCAGTTGCCACCTTCATTGCTTACGGTGTCGGCAATGGTTTCTACAATGCCTGGGCGGTCTGGAGCCATTAGGCTAATGATCAGGGATTGTTGCATGGGATAAATCCTTCAGCGTGTTGATACTTTGAGTGTGGGGATACTTTACCTGCTTCTGGACTGCTTTAGAATAGGGCCTTTCCGCTCACAAACGATGACAGCCCTATGATTATCCCCTGGCAACAATTAGCCCCTGAAACTCTCGAAGCCATGTTAGTAGATTTCGCTACGCGCGATGGAACGGATTATGGGGTAGAGGAAATATCCACGGAGGATAAAGTTGCCCAAATTAGAGGATTATTAGAATGTGGTGATATTGCCGTGGTTTTCGATACGGCCACAGAGAGCTGTAATCTATTATCGAAAGAAGAGATTCAGCAGCTGGATTTATCATGATTTCTTTGTTGATTGATCACGCTGAAAATGCTCAAGCCACCTGTATTTTGGCCCATGGTGCGGGTGCGCCCATGGACAGCGATTTTATGAATCAAATGGCGGCGTTATTAGCCGCGAAAAATATTTCTGTGGTGCGCTTTGAGTTTCCGTACATGGTGGAACGGCGGGAAACCGGGAAGAAACGCCCTCCAAATCCTCAACTACAATTACTAGAGTGCTGGCGACAGGTTTTTGGCCAAGTGAGTCAGCATCAAGAGTTGCCAGCTCCCATCTTTATGGGGGGAAAATCCATGGGGGGGCGAATGGCTACCTTACTGGCAGAAGAGCTAAAGCCCGCAGGTGTGATCGCACTGGGTTACCCCTTCCACCCCGCAGGTAAGCCTGAAAAATTGAGAACTGAACATCTCGGGCAAGGGGAGGTTCCTCACCTAATTGTACAAGGTACTAGAGATGCCCTTGGCAATAAGGAGGAGGTGGACGGCTATCACTTGGGTAGCCATATCCAGTTGTGTTGGTTAGAAGATGGTGATCACGATTTGAAACCTCGAAAGAAATCTGGTTTTTCTCATGAGCAGCATCTTGAAAGCGCAGCTCAAGCCATTTGCGATTTTGTAAAAGCCTGTTTATTACAAGGCTTTAGTTGAGGGTTTTAATGGAAAGGCGAGGCAATTCACAGGGGCCCCTCAATCACAACGGTAGAGCGAATCGTGGTGATAAACGCTTATTGCAAGGGCCGCAAAAAGGTTGGGAAGATATTCTCCGGGCCTTCCAGATTGGTATGGAGTTTTACCGTGGCTTTCGCAAACTTCGCCATTTGGGAGACTGTGTCACGGTTTTTGGTTCTGCAAGATTTGAAGAAAGCCATCCGTATTACCAGCAAGCACGGGAAGTAGGGCGCTTACTGGGCGGAGCAGGATTTTCGGTAATGACTGGCGGTGGCCCAGGAGTGATGGAAGCTACCAATAGAGGCGCCAAAGAGGTGGGTGGATATTCCGTGGGTTGCAATATCAAGTTACCCAAAGAGCAAAGGCCCAACGCCCATTTAGATTTGTGGACAGAGTTTGAACATTTTTATGTGCGCAAAGTGATGCTAGTGAAGTATTCCAAAGCCTTTGTGGTGCTTCCAGGTGGGTTTGGAACCTTTGACGAGGTATTTGAAACCTTAACGCTTATCCAAACCGGTATGATCAGTCGATTTCCCATTGTGGCGATTGGTTCAGAGTATTGGCAGAACTTAATGGATATGGTGTCAGATACTATGGTGGATACGGGCACTATCGATAAAGCGGACATGGAGTCTGTGTATGTGACAGACTCGCCGAGAGAAGCTGTGGATATTATTTTATCGTACGTCGATCGGCGAGCTGAGTCCTAGATGGGCAAAATACGTGCTACAAGAGTAAAGCGAAATTGATGTACAAGAACACATTATTAACCCTTCTAAAGTTGTTTCTGCTTTGCTTCAGTGTTTTTGCACTGGTGAGCTGTGGTACTCAACAGCCGAAACCCCAGCAAAAAACAGAAAACCGTGACGGTAAAATTTATAGTCCTAAAAAATCAAAAGCGAATAAAGACGCTCGAGTCCATATTCTGACGGCAGAGGAAAAGCGTCGGCAGAAGCAATTAGCAGAAGAACGCCGTTTAGATCGGGCACGAAAAGACAGTTTAAGAGAGCTTTTGGCTGGGAGTTGGCGGCAGGTAAGGCCTACGGTGCTGGATAGAAAACAGGTGAAATATCGGCACTGTGAGCCAGCTTTCAATGAACTGAAAAATGCCTATGGCTATGAGCTTTTTGAGTCTAGTGATTTTACAGAAAGTGAGTACCAGGCTTGGTTGCGTCGCTACGAATTGCAGTCGGCCATGAAAGGTAATCACCATTCGTCACAACGGTATAAGGCGTATTGGGGAGGCAGAGAATTAGATATTCTGGAAGGGCGATTAGACGTTAAGGATTGGTTGGCAGATTTACTGCCAGGAGGCGGGAAGAACAAGCGTCGCTATCTGGGATTTATTGCCTTTGATAAGAAGACTCTCAAAACTATCGGCGGCGCTGGACGTTTTAGTGCTATTCCTAATGAAAATTTAGAGATGCGCTTATTCCGCTATGCCGATACTTTATACGTTTTGCGTCTATTCCATAAGAAAAAAGGCACAGAGTTGGCGATTACCCCCTTGATTCGAAGTGTGCAAAAGCAAAAAGAAAGTTGCCGCTGGTTTAGAGCGCTTTAGTTCTTTATTTTGGGGTCGATTTTTAAGATCCTGCATACACATAAAATTGTAAAATATCTTTCCAGGTAAGCAACCCCTCTAGATTATTATCATCATCAATGATAGGAATGCAGGAAATCGTATTCTCCAACATCAAGATAGAAGCCGTATCGATAGTGCTGTTTTTATCAACGGTAATGATGTCGCTGGTCATAATGTCTGCGGCGGTTTGATTCATCAGTTCTCGATCACGTTCGCCTTCCTGATCAGTACCGTAATCTGGGCTAGTATTTCGATGTAGGTCTCGATCGGAAATAATGCCGACTATTTTTCCTTCTACAGTCACGGGTAAGTGGTGGTAGCTTTCGTTATCAAAAATATTTCGTATCTCTGCCAGGGTGTAGTCTGGGCAAATGGTCTTTAGATTGACCGACATAATATCTTCTACAAACATAACAGTACCTTATTTTTACAGGTTAAATGTTAACAGTTAAGTGTTGACGGTTATTCGAAAGTAAGTGCGTCATCATCAATTTTGATAGTGACTTTATTGCGTTCTTTTTTACAGTGGTAGTTCTTGTCGTTAAGCTCAATCATCGTATTTGGATATAGCTTTCTATTAACTTGAATAATGGCCGACTGCGCAGAGATGATTTCTGTATCGAGCAGGGCAACATCTGTTCTTAGCTTTTCTATCAGCTCGTTTAAATGATTGATGGTGTTGTGGAGTTTCTTTGCTTTGTCGAGGGTAACTCGACCAACCTTTTCAGTTTTATTTTGCTCTTTGATGCGCTGGAATATTGTGGTGAGCTGTTTGGCTTCGTTTTCTCGACGTTCTAGGTTGATACTGTATTTTTTCTTAAGCTTGTTAAGCTCAGTAATAGGTGCACAGACGATTTCAGTCTTAACATAGGCCTCACTGCCAATAATATTGCACTCCATGCCTTTCTTCGCGAAAGTGCTTCCACCGATTAATACACCTTTTCCACCATTCTCGCCCATGAGGATGGTTTCTTCGGTATGCAGGTCGCAATGCATGGCATAGCGTTGCGCTGAAATCTCTTTCTTGGCGACGACTCGAGTTTGGTTGAAAAAGAGCGCTCTTACATTGCCACCAGCTTCTAGGTAAGTGGTTAACTTGGGTGGGTTGTCTTCGGTGGGAACTTGCTCGCTGATTACGCCTTTGCCCACCACAATATCGTTGCCCGCAATAATATTGGCATTTTCTACCGTGCCTTTGATATAAACATCACCACTGACATTAATCTTTACTTTCGAAGCCACATCTCCAGAAATAAAAACAGAACCCTTAAAGGTAATATTGCCACTTTCTAAATCTGCATTTTTTAATTGCAGGGTGTCTTGTACAGCTACGCCGGTAGCTTCGATCACTGGATGACCTTGTTCACTGGCGATGAGGATGTTGGGGTTGTCCGGAGAGATTTCTGCGCCTTCACATTCACTAAAGCCAGTATCGTCCCCTTGCTTGGCTTTTAGTTCTTTACCCTGAACATTAATACCATCAGTACCTTCCGTGGCGGGTTTGCGTCGCATTAGGCGATCACCTGGATTTACAACAATATAGGTGTGGGTTTCAAAGTAATCGACAATATCATCTTCATCAATTTGTGGGCGGTAAGAAAAGCTTTTTTCTACTAAAGGTAAAAATTCAGCGTCGGTACCGTCAACGGGTTCTATGCCTTGAGCGATGACTTGCTCGTCGATGGCTTCGCCATTGTTGCAAGTGATAATGGCAAGACTAACCGCTGAAGAATCTAGGCATCTGTCGGGAATCTTCTTTAGGCGAATCAGCTTTAAGACTTCGGTTTCAGAAATCGGTAAACCACCAGCGGAAGGTGCCAGGGTAAGGGTTGCCGACATCTTGTCACTACTGATTTTGATTTCTGCTGCGCCATCTCGCTTTTCGGCAATGACTAAAGAAAAATCCCTATTGCTTTTGGTTTTTTGTAATAAACGCTTAATGTTCTGTTTGATTAGAAAGAGTTCATCGAAACCATTCTGGTTGATCTGGTCAGTGAGTGATGATTCTGTGAGTTCTACTTCTGAGGTGTTAGGTATTAGTTCAGCGGTAAGTTTGGGCTCGTTGTAGGTAAATTTCAGGGAGCAGAAGGGAGGAGGCTTTGGCGATTCTGGCTGTTCGGTACTGTCCTTATCGACGTCTTTTTTTGCTGCTTCTTTCGGGAGTGGGTTTTCAGGTGTAGATTGGCTCTCATTGGTTGTAGATTGATTTTGAGCAGGTGCAGCATTTTTACCTTCTGTATTTTCTTGAGAAGATATGGGTGCTTTCTCTTTTTCTTCATCGGAAGGTGTGGGCTCTGTCATAGCCTAAATATAGCATTCTTTCACTAGAATAAGCGTTCACCTTTCAGCAGAAAATATCCTCTGTCACTTACCCATACTAGGCGTGGTAAAAGTAGTCGCTAGCGTCTATTATCAGCGGATACTAATCAGAATATATGTGCAATTTCTATGGGAAAACCACCTGTTTCATACGGCTCATTTGATGCCGAAACCATCCTGCTGAAAACCATTCAAAGCATTGGTGATGCAGTGGTGCTGGTGGATCGCCAATCCCGGAAAATTATCCTGGTAAATTCCGCGTTTGAAAAAATGTTTGGCTATACAGCCGGTCAAGCTATCGGTCAGCCTACCTCATTTCTCTATCCCGATAATGAAAGCTTTGAACGAGGAGGCAAGGAGAGTTTAGAGGCCTTTCGGCGGGAGAATAGCTACCGGGGTGCTTTTCCAATGGTGAAAGCTGATGGCACCATCATTGAAACTCAGCATACCCTTAGCCCGATTTATGATGAAAATAAAAACCTGATTGCTGCGGTGAGTATTGTTCAAGATAGAACGGAGTGGTTAGAAGTTGAGTCTCAGTTAAAAGATCGCGATCGCCTGATCGGAAATATTGCAGATAACCTTCCTGGTGCCATTTATAGTCGAATTTTACGGCCTGGTGGCAACGTAGAAATACCATTTTTCAGGGGGAGATTGTCCCAGGTGCTTGGCTTGGAGGATTACGGTCAGGGTGTCGCACCTGATTTTCTTTTTAATCGAATTCACCCCGATGATAAGTTTTCCTTCATCGCTTCATTGCATAAATCTGGTGGTGCAATGAGTGAGCTGAATATTGATCTTAGAATCCTCGATAAGCACGATCAATTTATATGGTTGAGAACGGTATCTCGCCCTCATAAGTTGAATGATGGATCGATTCAGTGGGACGCCATTGCCTATGATGTGTCCGCGCAATATGAAGCAGAGGAAAAACTCGATCGCCTTTCAAATTTCGACCACTTAACAGGGCTGTCAAACCGGAATTACTTTCATAACCACCTGGATCAACTCATTGCAGAGATCCAAGGTGAGAGTGAAGATGCGGACTCTTCTTCTATTGCTGTGGTTGCCATCAACCTTAACCGCTTCAAATTTATCAATAGCACTTATGGCTTAGAAGTTGGTGATGAGCTTTTAATTAGCTTTGCAGAACGCCTTCGAAATATTGATTCAAATTGGGACTGTCTTGCACGCATTGCTGGAGATGAATTTGCTTTGCTGCTGTCGGTTGATGATGTGACTCATGATTTATTACCAGAACTTACGAATATTTCCCGCTGTTTAGCGGAACCTTTTACTCTGTCGGTGGGGGATGTGCATGTTACTGCCAGTATTGGGATTGCCTTGGCTCAAGAAGATGGCAGTGATACCGATACGTTAATTCGTAATGTAGAATCAGCTTTGCATATGTGCCGGCAAAGCACTGATGATTCCTGGACTTTCTATAGTCATGATATGTCGGAGAAAATTGCTGGACGCTTAACCCTTGAGCAGGCTCTTCGAGAGGCTATAGAGCTAGAGCAGTTGGTGGCGCACTACCAACCGCAGGTTGACCCTCTAACGAGTGCTATCATCGGATTGGAAGCTCTTGTGCGTTGGGAACACCCTGAACAAGGTACTATTTACCCCGATAAATTTATTGGTGTTGCAGAAGATTGCGGTTTGATTGGTGATCTTGGCCGCTGCATGATCAAGAGTGTTTGTAAGCAATACCGGGAGTGGGAGCAGAAAGATATTCCACTGGTCCCCGTGAGTATTAATATTTCCGCAAAAGAACTGAACGACTCTCTCTACGACTTTACACAACAAGTTCTTGCCGATTTTGAAATGGACCCTGCTAATCTGTTGCTAGAGGTCACAGAAGGATTACTCATCGAATATCCAGAGCGAGCGAAGGCTTTATTCGAGCGATTAAATACATTAGGCGTCCAAATGGTGTTGGATGATTTCGGAACGGGTTATTCCGCTCTGAGTTATTTACAGCGTTTTAATTTTGAAAAATTGAAAATTGACCGAGCTTTTGTACAGTCTATTTCTGAAGATGAAGACCAAGCCAAGCTGGTAAAGGCGATTATTGCTATGGCGGAGAGCTTTCATATGCATACCGTTGCCGAAGGTGTAGAAACCCAAGAGCAGCTTCGGGTGTTGATCGCGATGGGTTGTGACTGTGTGCAAGGGTGGGTGTACAGTAAAGCGCTGTCGGCAGAAGCGATTGAACCTGTGTTAGTCGAAGGAAAAATCTTACCTTCATCCTAAGCTGAAAAAATTGTCTTTAGAATGTTAAGACGATTTTTTATTGCTCTTTTCAAACTTCGCTGCCCGGTATTTCGGCACTTCACTGCGCAGCCAGCGCACAAGATCAACCCACATCTGACTGATTTCTTTTTCGGAAGGCATAATGCCTGCTGAAGGTAGCTCAACGGTCACTACAGGAATACCTAAGTGTACGCCGCCATAGTTACCCAGGCTGCCGGGATAAATACCTAGTTGGCGTAAACGTAGGGGGCCGAGTTGTTGTGGGGCTTTTGTGGGGCCATCAAAGTCCACCAGCTTGTGGGGCGCGTGAACCGCAATAATGGCATCGGGCTCAAAATCTTTGATGAGTTTCATAAACCATTTTGTTTCTGGCTCACTACCGGGAAATTTTCCAGGAAAACGGCGAGGGTTGCGGTAAGTTCTTTTTTCCCAATATTTTTTCGCCAGTTGATGCCAGTCGGGAGTTGGGAAATTCCGATTCAAATCAATTCCGTTATGGTTCTGTCGTTGAGATCTCTTTCGCAGCAAACCGTCTGGGTTTAAGAGTGGGACCACCTGCCAGTGGAAAAGACCCGAGTGATATAGGTCTAGCTTTTCCATCCAACGGAACATAATAGACACGGCTGAAAATTCGTCACCGTGAATTCCCCCCATGAGTAATACTCTACCAAGCGGGCGCCGGCTGGCTAGAGGAGGGTATTCTTTGGTGGTGATGGGGCGACCTTGGGTAGAGTGACCATCACTGTGGTAAAGGTTTTGCTGTAAGCAGTTTGCAATGCTTACGCTACCTAGTTTTCTCCCAACTTCACGACACAGGCTTTCGACCGTGTGAGTTGTCTGATTATGGCTAGTGCTTTTATTGTTGTTGGGAGTAGCGGTGGTGCTGTTACTTTCAGCATACACGGAGCCAGCGAATAGGGAGCAGGCCAGCAAGGTGGTGACGGTGCTTTTAATAATGGTAGGCGTACGGAACATCAAACTACGGTAACCGAATGGGTGTAATGGCCTATTCTACCTCGGATTTCCTGGGCAAGGATAGTTAGAGACGAACTGGAGGAGAACTTCAGAGGCGGCTACAAACATGATCAGGCTAGTCGATATGACGAGCCACTTTTTGCAGTATTTCTTTTTCACTGTAAGGCTTGTGTAGATAGCCATTACCCATATGCTCTTTAGCTCCCCGTTTTAGCTCTTCTTCATCGCAGGATGAAATAAACACAATGGGAATATGGCTAGTGGCTTTATTGGCTCGGAGCTTTTGGCAGACTTCATAGCCATTCATATCGGGCATCATCACATCCAAAAACACCATATCGATATGGGTTTTATCCATCAGCTCTAAGGCTTCGGCACCGCTACGGGCCATAATCACTCGGGCGGATTGGCTGAGTAAGGTATCGACAATCTCCAGGTCAATATTGCTGTCGTCCACCACCAGAATATTCTTGGGGGGCTTGTAGGTGTCCACCATATAGCGGTTACGCCCCGCCTTTTTAGCGTTGTAGAGCTGGCTGTCGGCAAAGTCTAAAATGTCATTGAGATCAATTTGGCAAACGCTCTTTGTGGTGGCAACGCCGACGCTGCTGGTTACATGGTTTGCGGTAGAAGAGTGGTCGTGGGTGATGTTCGCGATAGCTAGGTTGTCTAGTACCCGCTGGGCCATGACTTTAGCCCCTTCAACATCAGTATTTGGCAGTAACATCACAAATTCTTCGCCGCCGTAACGGGCGATCACATCACTGTCGCGGTGGGAGCAGTCCTTCAGCGCCTGCGCGACAGCAATCAGGCACTGGTCCCCTTGCTGGTGGCCGTAGTGGTCGTTATAGGCTTTGAAGTGGTCCACATCGCACATCATCGCTGCTATTGGTAGGCCATCGCGTACACACATGTTGATCGCTTGTTCTGCCCGATCCGTGAAGGCGCGGCGATTGAGAAGCCCGGTGAGGGGGTCTTCGGTACTGAGCTTTGCCAGGCTTTCATTGGAGGCTTCTAGGCGCTTGTATAGGTCTACCAAGCGTTCCATAGTCTGTAGCTTGGTTTCCAAAATGACGGGGCTTACGGGCTTGATTAGGTAGTCGTCACCACCCGCTTCAGCGCCTTGGCGGTAGTGCTCATCATTGGAGAGGGCAGTAGTGAAAATAATCGGTAGCCAGTGGCGTTTTAGGTATTCACGAATCTTTCGGGTGGCTTCATAGCCATCCATAATGGGCATTTCCACATCCATCAGGATTAAATCGACAATGTGCAGATTATCGTGATCGAACTGCGTTTTAATGAGGCTGACTGCTTCCTTGCCGTTGTCGGCGATGACCACTTCGTGACCGAGATCCTCCAGTTGGAATCTCATCATTTCTTGTAGGGTATGTGTATCTTCAACGAGCAGTATCTTCATAGATAAGACAAAAGAGCCTTAATTACCTTGTTTATTATGGGGTTAAGCCATTGCAGAGTATTTTAATCAAGTATGGCAGCACCTGCGGGTCTTTCAAGTTTTAAGCTGAAAAAGGCAAAGAGCTGCCTTTATGCTGCCAGCTCACCTTTGGAAGGCATGACTAAGCGGCGATAACTTTCCGCAAAAGTCTCAGGGCTGCCGTTTATAGTGGGGTTGTGGTGGAAGTGGTCGAACCAGGTTTGCGCCATACTGGTTACATCTTCGTGAGCGGGGGCAGATGCCCCATTACTTTGATAGATGGCCCAGGCAATAGCGGTTGCATAGCTAAGGTTGGTCGCTAGCTCCAGGTGAGGTTTTTTCAGGAACTCATGTTGACTGGCCAGGCCGCGAATATCGCTGGCTAATTGTGGGTGATTCACCAAGTAGGTATCCCACACATGTTGATGTTCTTCGGCAGTAATACGGTATATGCCGTAGCCGGTGTCTTGTTGGTTGGCGTCTGTAGGGCCAATATTGAGGTGGAAGCCCAGCTCACTTTCTTGAGCGGCAGTGCCAACGATTAAATCTTCGGCAGCCTCTGAATAGGCGTCGAGGAACTCTAGGGTGGGTTTAACCACTAGCTTTCGCAACTCGGTAACACAAATACCCATAATTCACCTACCTTGCACTTGTTCATGCGGCCCTATTTTCGTGATAAGGCATAAACAAGGTTCTTAGGGTTTTCATGAAGCGTTGCTAAAAATACGGCTAACAATAAAAACCCAACGTCTTACCTATTTAGATCGGCCGTTAATTTGAAAGTTAAAGGATTTTTTTCACATTTAACATTCGACTTTTGTCTCGGGTCGACCACTGTCAAAAAACGATTCCCTGTTGAACGCCTGTATAAAGCAAGGTGCATATAGCATGCCAGGCTCGGGCCTGTTAACACTTATTGAATCACTTCTGCTGGGAGCTATTTTTTGTCCCGGCAAGGTTGAAGACGCGTAGTGTAGCGGGCTACATGAGCGACTGAATAACGCAGCTGGGGCAAAAAATAGACCCAGCCCTTTGGGTTGCGCCTGAAAAGCGCTCTACGGCGTTACTCGTCGTTCATTTGGAATACCAAACTTCTCTTCTCGTTCCTTGTATAGCACTTTTCAGGCACAACAGAAGCGGTTCAATAAGTGTTAACAGGCCCTGGCTATTCTCCGGGGTGAAATAACCTGTGAAAACAACGTGTTTTTTTACCTGCCATATAAAGAGTTTTAGTTGAAGATTTAGGTGCCTACAAGGGAAATACGGATCAATTTGTTAGATGGGCTACACTGGCCGATAGGCGGTTATATTTGAACGTGCGATAGATTTTGACGCGTTAAAAAAGGGCAAATTATATGGCGACTCTAGAGGTGCATGACGGGGACATTACCCAACTAAAAGTGGATGCAATTGTGAATGCAGCCAATAGCCAATTAGCCGGAGGTGGTGGAGTAGACGGTGCCATTCATCGAGCGGCCGGTACTGAGCAATTACAAGCGGCTTGTAGATCGCTGAATGGGTGCCCAACCGGCAGTGCCAAGGTGACCCCCGGGTTTAATTTGCCCGCCACCTGGATATTCCATGCCGTTGGCCCTGTGTGGCAGGGTGGGGGCTTCAATGAGGATGTTCTACTGGCCTCTTGCTATGAAACCTGCATGTTGCTGGCTACAAAGCATGCCTGTAAATCCATCGCCTTTCCCGCGATTAGTTGCGGCGTATATGGATACCCAATACCACAGGCAGCTCAAATCGCTGTCGATACGGTAAGAGGGACTTTGTTGGAGGCTCCTTGCCTAGAGAGAGTGGTGTTCTGTTGTTTCGGGTCGGAGATAGCAGGCGCTTATGAGCAAATGCTCTAGGGACAGACATCCATTAACTTCCTCCCCTTGAAATCCTATTCTGCGCCCCCAGTTAGTGCTCAAGCCCAATCGAGAGTGGGCAATTTGAACAACACTGAGGAGAAAGGTTCGCAATGAGCACAGCGACACAAAAAGAAACCATGGGTTTCCAAACCGAAGCCAAGCAACTACTTCATTTGATGATTCACTCCCTGTATTCCAACCGGGAGATTTTTTTAAGAGAGCTGGTTTCTAATGCTGCGGATGCGGCAGATAAGCTGCGTTTTGAAGCGCTAAAAAATGACAGCCTATTTGAAGGCGATGGCGATCTACGTATCCGTATTACCTTTGACAAAGATGCCAAAACCCTAACCCTGGCGGATAACGGCATTGGTATGTCTCGCGATGAGGTGATTGAGCACCTGGGTACGATTGCGAAATCGGGTACGGCTCAATTTCTTGAAAACCTCACTGGCGACGAGAAGAAAGATTCTCAGCTAATCGGCCAGTTTGGTGTGGGTTTCTACTCGGCATTTATTGTTGCCGATAAAGTAGAGGTTTTCACTCGTCGAGCAGGTGTTTCAGCCGATCAAGGCGTTCGCTGGGAATGCCATGGTGAAGCAGAATTCGATATTGAAACCATCGATAAGGCAGACCGCGGTACGACTATCGTTTTACACCTAAAAAGTGATGCAGAAGAATTTGCCGATGACTGGCGCTTGCGCACCATTGTGAAGAAGTACTCCGACCACATTTCAATTCCGGTTGAAATGCAAAAAATTGCCCATGTTGATGAAGAGCAAAAAGAAGAAAATGCGGAGCCTGAATTCGAGCCAGTAAACAATGCAACCGCGCTTTGGACTCGCCCTCGCACCGAAGTTAAAGACGAAGAATACAGCGAATTTTATAAGCATATCAGTCACGATTTTGAAGACCCAATGCATTGGAGTCACAACAAGGTAGAGGGTAAGTTGGAATACACCAGCTTGTTATACGTACCTAAACGCGCTCCTCACGATCTTTGGAATCGTGATAACCCTCGCGGTTTAAAACTCTATGTGCAACGTACTTTCATCATGGATGAAGCTGAACAGTTCCTGCCAGTTTATTTGCGCTTTATTAAAGGTGTAGTTGATTCCAATGATTTGTCATTGAATGTTTCTCGTGAAATTCTGCAGCAAGATCCTGCGGTTGAGTCCATGAAAAATGCATTGACCAAGCGCTCTTTGGATATGCTGGATAAAATGGCGAAAAAACAACCGGAAGACTATGCGGAATTTTGGAAGCAGTTTGGTGAAGTGCTGAAAGAAGGCCCAGGTGAAGATTTCAACAACAAAGAGAAAATTGGCAAGTTGTTGCGCTTTAATACCACGGCTAGTGAGGGTGAAGCACAAGACCAGTCTCTGGAGCAGTACATTGAACGCATGAAGCCGGAACAAGAGAATATTTATTATATCTGTGCCGAGACTCATGCAACTGCGGCTCACAGTCCCCACTTGGAAGTATTCCGTAAGAAGGGCATTGAAGTCTTGTTGCTGACAGATCGTATTGATGAGTGGCTAATGAGCCATATGCATGATTTCGATGGCAAAAACTTTAACGATGTTACCAAAGGTGAATTGGATCTCGAGAAGTTTGATTCCGAGGAAGAGAAGCAAGCCAAAGAAAAACTTGAAGAAGAATCTAAGGGTTTGATTGAGCGAGTGAAAGCGGCTTTGGGTGATGATATCAGCGAAGTACGAGTTACCAACCGTTTAACAGATTCCCCTGCGTGTTTGGTGGTAGGGGAGCATGAGCTTAATTCACAGATGCGTCGAATTCTTGAGCAGGCTGGTCAGACTGTGCCCGACAGTAAGCCTTCTTTGGAGCTGAATCCTGAACATCCTCTCGTGAAAAAGCTGGATGAGGAAGTGATCGAAGACCGCTTTGAAGACATCAGTCGCGTATTGCTTGATCAGGCGAAGTTGGCTGAGGGTACAAGCTTGAATGATCCTGCTGCCTTTGTTCAGCGTTTGAATAAGCTATTGCTGGAGCTGAGTAATTAATCCTGATTACTTCTGTTAGTCACTAAAGCTTAACTAAAACGCACTAGGATGAGTGAAATCTTGGAGCCGCTATTTTCGATGGAAGTAGCGGCTCTGTTGTTTGTGGTGTGGTTTTTAGGGTGATTTGTGATGTTGTTTGCGACATAGCCTGTGGCTGTTAGTTAGATAAGATTGAAGAAGGGCGATTAAACCTAGCGCCCAATTTTCACCCTGCTATTATTACGTAAGAACTTCTCTACAAGTATTACCATGATGAACACTCTGGGTTCTTAAGGTTTATTTATGACCAATCAACACCGCGTTGCGGTTCTCGGTGGCGGTAGCTTTGGAACGGCAATCGCAAATATCATGGCCTCTAATGGCCTCCACACCTCTTTGTGGATGCGTAATGCCGAGCGTGCCGCTAAGTGTGCCGAAACTCGAGAAAATCCAGAGTATCTTCCTGGCTATAAACTCAGTGAAAATCTACACCCAACCGCCGATTTGGTTGAGGCCGTATCTGACTGTAGCTTGGTGTTTATTTCTATTCCCAGTAAATCCTTCCGAGAAGTTGCCCAGCTAGTGTCTCCCCATATCGCAGAGGGGACGATAGTGGTGAGTACCACAAAGGGTATCGAACCCAGTAGCTTTACCTTGATGAGTGAAATTCTTGAGCAGGAGATAAGTCAGGCAAGAATTGGTGTGCTCAGTGGGCCCAACTTTGCGAAAGAAATTGTGCAGCAACAATACACCGGTACTGTGATAGCTAGCAGTGATACTGAACTGTGTGAAACCGTACAAAAAACACTGCATTCACCGTATTTTCGCGTGTACTCCAATGCCGATCGTTTTGCGGTTGAGCTGGCGGGTACACTCAAAAATGCCTATGCGGTGGTTTGTGGTATGGCTACCGCAATGGGGTGTGGTCACAATACTTTGAGTATGCTGATTACCCGAAGCTTGGCGGAAATGGGGCGCTTTGCTCATCAGCTGGGCGGTAATCCGCTGACTTTCTTAGGCCTGGCAGGGGTTGGGGATTTGATTCTTACCTGTACTTCTCCGTTGAGTCGAAATTACCGTTTAGGCTACGGCCTAGGGGAAGGCAAAGAACTGCAAACTATTTTAGATGAAATTGGGCAAACCGTAGAGGGCGTAAATACCGTTCGGTTAGTGAAAGCTAAAGCGGATGAGTTAGATATTTATATGCCGTTAGTTAGCGGTTTACACGCAGTACTGTTTGAAAATTTAACCATTCCTGAGGTGGTTAGTAAACTGATGCTAGGTGAGCAAACCACCGACGTTGAATATATTATTTCGGACCTGCCTAAATAACGACGATTCACTTAATAAGAACCTTAGTATCAACCAGTAAGTGCGACAAATCGACTTAGGCATAAAGTATCTCCGCTGGTGTTTTGTAGTTGTGTCTTTTTCTAGGGCGTGAGTTTAGCTTTTCAGCAATACGGTCACATTGTTGTTGAGTTAGTCTTTCCATTGAAGCTCCCTTTGGCAGGTACTGCCTTATGAGTCCGTTACAGTTTTCATTCGTTCCGCGCTCCCAAGAATGGTATGGCGTAGCAAAATAAAATATACATCCTGTTTCTTTTTCAATGGTTTTGTATTGATGAAATTCAGTTCCATTATCAGCAGTGATGCTGTGAAATTTGGCTGGTGTTTTTTTAATTAGTGAAATTATTTTTTTATTGAGTGAGGCAGTGCTTTTGTCGGCTAACTTTCCTATAAGAACATAGCCGCTCTTTCTTTCTACTAAGGTTACAATACAGTCGTTAGAGCCAGTGCCCATCACTGTGTCTATCTCCCAGTGTCCGCGGTATTTGCGGGTCTCTACAGTGTCTGGGCGCTCAGATATGTGGCGTTTGTTAGCGAGCTTTCCTCTGCTGTCATAGGCTTTATAGCGTTTTCTTCGCTGTTTAGAAGATTGTCTCAAGTGAGTCCACAAGTTGCCGCCGTTAGCTTTGTCGGCCCATATGAACTTGTAAATCGTTTCATGAGACATTGGTTTTAAGTCGAGTGAGCTAAGTGATCCGGCAATCTGCTCAGGACTCCACTTTTCTCGTATTAGCTTCTTAACGGGAGCGAAATGTACATCGGTAAATTGCCTGTATTGGCGTAATTTACTTCGCCTAGCTAATGCTCTGTATTGAGCTTTGCTCGGGCGGTAGGAGCAATCAGTATTAAAGCAAGAGTTCCGCTTTAACTCGCGATAGAGTGTAGAGCGGTGTCGCCCTAATGCTTTTGCTATGGAACTCATAGAGTGCCCTTGCTTTCGCATTGTAGAAAAGGTATATCTTTCTTCTGAGGTTAGGTGCGTATAGTTCATTATGGTTTCTCACTACTTGGCGGTGGTAAAAAACCTGAATTATCGTACCTAACCTCTCTTAATGGCAGGGGTGTCGCACTTAGTATATGAATTCGGCAGGATGGCTATGAATATTTTAGTGACAGGTGGGGCAGGTTATATCGGTAGTCATGCCTGTTTGAGCTTATTGGAGTCGGGCTATACACCGATTGTGATCGACAATCTGAGTAACTCATCAGAAGAGAGCCTCCGTAGGGTGCAAGATATCACCGGAAAAGAAATCATTTTTGTCCAAGGTGATATTTTAGATCTTTCTTGCCTCAGTCAAATCTTTAAAGATCATGATATTAAAGCGGTTATGCACTTTGCCGGGTTAAAATCTGTTGGCGAATCTGTGGCAATGCCTAGGCAGTATTATCAGAATAATGTGTCGGGAACACTCAATCTTATTGAAGCGATGGAGGTGGCAGGCTGTAAAAACTTAGTTTTTAGTTCTTCTGCAACTGTTTATGGTGATCCAGAATCTGTACCGATCACCGAAGATATGCCTACTGGTGCTACTACTAATCCCTACGGGCGTAGTAAATACATTGTTGAAGAAATGCTGAGAGATTTATATGACTCAGATGATAGTTGGAACTTAGGTGTTTTACGTTATTTCAATCCGGTTGGAGCGCACTTAAGTGGTCGTATTGGTGAAGATCCAAAAGATACGCCAAATAATCTTATGCCTTATATTTCGCAAGTGGCGGTAGGAAAGCGTGAACAGCTATCAGTATTTGGAAGCGACTATCCAACACGAGACGGCACCGGAGTTCGTGACTATATTCATGTTATGGATTTGGTGGAAGGGCATGTAGCAATGCTGGATAAGCTGTGCCAGGGGTGTGGGCTAAAAATTTATAATCTCGGTACAGGCAATGGCGTTAGTGTTTTAGAGCTTGTAAAAGCTTTTGCTGAAGGGAATGATGTTTCAGTTCCTTATGAAATTGCTCCTCGTCGTGCCGGCGATATAGCCGAATGCTTTGCGTCTCCAGCGTTATCTGAAAAAGAATTAGGTTGGAAAGCGCGCCGTAATTTAAGAGATATGGTTGAAGATAGCTGGCGCTGGCAGTCAAACAACCCGGAAGGCTATAAGGCCTAAGCCACCTCTGAAGGCTTGTCGTAGAGTAGAGGCGAACTTAAACAGAGTGACGATTATGAAAGCAGAGTTTTGGCACAGTAAATGGGAGCGTGGAGAAATTGGTTTTCATGAAGGAAAACCCAACCAGCTTCTAACCAAATGGTTTTCAACGCTCAATCTCATTCAAGGTCAAAGAGTTTTTTTACCACTGTGCGGTAAAACCCATGATGTCCACTGGTTGCTGGATGGTGGTTACCAGGTAGTAGGAATTGAATTAAGTCAGCTTGCTGTAGATGAGCTTTTTGAGAACCTTAGTGTAGAGCCAACAATTTCCGAGGAATCAAATTTATTGCACTACAAGAGCGAACGCATTGATATTTTTGTGGGCGATATATTTAATTTAACAGCAAAGCTACTGGGGGCTGTGGATGCGGTATACGATAGAGCCGCGCTAGTGGCATTACCTGCGGAGACACGATCTGAATATGTGGCGCATCTCAAAGAGATTACTAAAATGGCTCAGCAATTAGTGATAGCCTTTGATTATGATCAAGAGAAGCTGCAAGGACCGCCTTTTGCTGTTGTTGAGTCAGAGTTACAAAGCCTTTATTCTCGAGATTCATCCGCCGATAGTTATCGACTCGAAGTTCTAGAAAAATTACCGGTGGAAGGGAAGCTCAAAGGCGTTGTTGATGCGCTGGAAATAGCATGGCATTTATCGCCTAAGATTTGTTACTCAACTCAATTAAAATAAATCATAGAAAGGATGCAGCATGAAAATCTTAGTTACCTCACTGAAAATACTATTAATTGTACTCTTACTCTTAGTGCTTTCTGCTTTTGCTTTCCAGCAAATCATGTCTCTTATTGAATATTATCGTTATCCTCCAACGGGAAGGTTCGTTGAGGCTAATGGTATTACCATGCATATTGATTGTGATGGTGAGCGAAAAAAACCCACTGATCCGATTGTTTTACTGGAGCCTGGCTTTAGTCTGTCAGGGGTAACGTGGGTTAATGTCCAGCAATTATTAAGTTCAAAATACCGAGTATGCAGCTATGATCGCGCTGGTTTTGGATGGAGTGATACCACTCATTCCACCATGGATGCTAATTCTGTTGCGGCCCAATTAAACACCTTATTGCATGAAGCTGAGGAATCAGGTCCCTATATTTTTGTAGGGCATTCTATGGGCGGTCTGTACGGGCAGGTCTTTTCAGAGTTGTATTCTGATCGTGTTCAAGCGCTAGTTTTGATTGACCCTCCTTCAGCGATTTACCCCACAGGTGAAAAGAAAGCGTATTTTGAGGATGCTCAAGAGCGCTCAGCGGGTCGTCTTTCCTTTGCTTCAAATGCAGCACATTTTGGTTTTACCCGCTTTATTGATCAGTTTTGGAAGCCGAAATCGATGCTTCCTGAGAATGAATTAGCCACGCTGAAATCACATTACGCAAACCCAAATCATATATCGGCCATGTATAAGCAACTGCAGGGATATACAATCTCAATGAAGCAGGTAAAGGCCGTTAGTAATTTGCAAAATATCGCTGTTATGGTCATTACAGCTGAAAATGAAATACACCACCTAGTTCAATACGGTATATCTAAGCAGGATCACGAACTGCTCGCTGAAAAGTACCAGGCGGATCTCTTTACAGTGCCGGAATCAGATCATTACAGCTTGACGCTGGATTACGATATCGCCCAGCAAATGACGCAAATGATTCTAACCTGGTTATCTGGCCAGAAACCTTCCCAGGCAGCTGTAAATTAGAGGCTGTGAAGGGTTCAACTAGACTAGTTGTTTCTGGATGTATTTTGGGTGGGAAGAGAGCTTGTCAGGGGGCGTAAGCACTGGTAAAGTTCGCGCTCAAATTTTAGGACTATAGCTCAGTTGGTTAGAGCGCACCCTTGACATGGGTGAGGTCCCCAGTTCAAATCTGGGTAGTCCTACCAATTTTTCATGACCCCATCTAGTTCCCCTACGATCTTTAGGCTCCCACTATCTTAAGGGGATGACCTTCTATATGGTTCTTTAATGTGAACCAGTCCGTGCTTCTTTATATTTTATTTGCATCATCGTACATGACGTTTAAAATCACAAATACTGACTGGTGGATCAGTCAGTATCTATAACAATAATCAATGCCTATCTAGTCCTCGTGTTAGTAATAACTATAAATCTAAATGTTCAAAAGTATCTTTTGATACTTGATATATAAATATTCAGAGGTAGCAATGAAAGCAGTTTCCCCAAGCATCAAGTTATTAGTAGGTTCAATGGTTTTAGCCACACAAACTCATGCCGTTGAGTTTGCTTCTGAATGGCCCGCAACGCAGCCCAATCCAAACCCAGTCCGAATTGAGGATAAGAATCCTGATAATCGACTTCAGCACACCCGAACGTTCTCAGGAAAGCACTATGGCGTATATGTCACAGGGAGCAATCTTGATGAAGATATTAATGGTGATTTAAACCCTAATCGCCTACAAATGAAGGGGCCTCAAGTCATTGACTTACCTCAAGGAGCTTCAATAGAGGCTGCTTATCTATATTACTCTGGCTCCATTTACTACGACGATCCATCAGACAACTCGATTAAGGACGACACTCCAGATACTGATTTCGGTGGTACAGCTTCACTGGATACTGTTCAAGATGCGGCAGATAATCAAGTCGATATCAAGATCGATGGAATTAGTTATACCAATCTAACCCCTGCGAGTGTTGGCGGGGATAGCACAGCTGCTGTCTCTTGGTGGAATATTCATGCGAAGGAAGGCACCCTTATGGATAGCCTTTTTGGCTATTACACCAACAGAATTGATTTGACAGGTATGATTGGAACTGCACCAAATACCATCGAAGTCACTCGTCTCGAGAGAGCAGACTTTGCAGGTAATCAAGCAAATAATGGTAATGATGGTGTTTGGTTTCACCCTCCAGCTGCGCCAAATGGCAATGGAGAGTATGCGAATGACTGCCATTCTGGGTCTTCCTATAACCTAGTTATTGTTTACTCTTTACCAGCAGGGCCGAATAAAACAGTATCGATCTACGATGGCGCCACCTGGGTTTGGGATAATGACTTTGCTACAAATCGTTCAAAAACCTATGACCCAATTCGCAACCCTCTAGCGGTTGACCTCGTTATTGATCACGAGGCCATCGATGCTTCTCAGCCTGTGAAAGTTACGATTGGTGCAATTGATGGTGATGTTGTTTGGCGACCCACTAGTACCATGCCTGAATGTGGTTCACAAACAATCCATCACGGTACTGGCCAAGAATATACCTGGGTAAAAGTAGGTAATGGTTCTGAGTCGCTATATCATAATTTGTATGAGAGTATTTCAGCTCCAGCACGTGGTTTAACCTATACCGATCGCCCTTACGACAACTACATGAACGTAAAATCACTAGGTAAAGGTATCAACTATAACCTTGTTGAAATTGATGTGCTTGGCGCGGAATCGAATGCAACACAAACAGTATTACACTGGCAGGCGGACTCAGCTAATTCTACTGATTTTCATCAGGAAGGTTTCGCTTTAACCCTGGCTATTTTTGAGGCGACTACAACAAGTGGTGAGCCTACGAATACAGCACCTGTGATTAGCCTTTTGGGTGATAACCCGATGACCGTGAATTTAGATTTATCCTTTGCTGATCCTGGTGCAACTGCCATGGATAGTGAAGATGGCGATATTTCTACAGCTATAGTGACTTCAGGCTCTGTAGACACTAGTTCAGTAGGCTCATATCAGCTCACTTATGATGTAACTGACAGTGGTGGCTTGTCTGCAGAAACGATTATTCGTACCGTTAATGTAATCGACCCAAATGCCTGTGTTGATTACTCAGCGCCTGTCTCTGACCATGAGAGTGCAGGTCGTGCATATAAGGTTACGACAGGGAAAGGAAAAAACCGCGTGACCACTTATTACGCAACAGGCTCTGACGAAAATTTGGGAACAGATTCTTCAGCGATTGTGACTTTAATTGAGTCTTCTGCTGGGTATTTTGAAACCGGTAGTTGTTAATAGACTGCAATTAACAGCCCCTCGCAAAGAGGGGTTGTTTTGTAAATACAGAGTATCTAACTAGAGGAATGTAGCTGTTATTTGGTTATTACTATTCCTCAAGTGATTTATAGAAACTGATTAGCTCATCTTTGTGTATAGGTTTAGAGAAAAGATAACCTTGTAAATAATCGCAGTCATTGCCTTTTAGCCAGCCGGCTTGTTCTTTTGTCTCAACCCCTTCGGCTACCAAGTTAAGTTTCATTGCCTTAGCTAGGCCGATAATCGATCTTGAAATGCATTCATCATCGTAAGAGTCGGGCAGGCCGTCAATAAACGATTTATCAATCTTTAGCTTCTTAGTATCAACCAGTAAGTGCGACAAATCGACTTAGGCATAAAGTATCTCCGCTGGTGTTTTGTAGTTGTGTCTTTTTCTAGGGCGTGAGTTTAGCTTTTCAGCAATACGGTCACATTGTTGTTGAGTTAGTCTTTCCA
>JAILXX010000020.1:0-4133 GCA_045430295.1 Cellvibrionaceae bacterium
ATCCCTGCACAATACGCCTACGGCACGGTAGAAATGCCCATCAACAAAGTCATGAACTGGGTAGGGGGCGTAGATACCCCAGAAGCGGCGTTAAATTTATTAGGCCAGGGTGGTATTCCCAATACGGGCTTGCGGGAAACTGGTGTGATTAAAGCCGTACGTCTAGAACACACCTGGGTAAAAGCCTTTGTGGATTTTGAACCGTCCCGGGGCTTAATCAACCGAGAAGGCGATAATTGGATTCCCATGGACGCCAGTTTTAAACAGTACGACTTCCAACCGGGGATGAACTTACAAGAAGAAGTACCGTTCGATGCCCAAGCCCTGGTGGACAGCATCGAACAAAACGCCACTATCAATGAACAAGAAGGCTGGGTACAAAACGTTCCACAACAAAATATTGAAGAACAACTGCAACAGTTCCAAACCCAAATCGAAGAGTACATCAACACCCAAAACCCCGATGCTACCGTGGGTGAGGTATTGGGTCTGCAGCAAATCAGTATCCTGCCACCACAACAGCCGTTGTCTGCCGGTTTACCCTATAACCACATTGTGACCCAAGACAGCTTCGCCGAACTCCCAGATAACCTGCGCCATAAATTCAAATACCAACTGGCCAGTCTCAACAGTGGTACACCGGGTACAGCCTTTATCACCCTAAACCAGCCCACGGTAACCCTGGCCGGTAAAAAGCTCGCACTGAGTTTTAAACCCACCACGGAAGACGATCAAGCCATTATTGAAAGCTACTTACCAGAGCCTGACCCGGAAACCGGTGAGATCGATCCTGAACAATTACCCAACACACTACCGGGCTACAGCATTAACCTCACGGCAGAATTCACCATAAATGGGGAAGTACAGACCCAAGCCAATGAAAACACCCAGCCGATGGGTACTGAACTCTATGAAACCCTCGGCCTTTACAGCCCCAGCGAAGGTTGGCACTTATCTAACAACTACCCCATTGCCGGTGAATACCGTGCTATTGGTTTAGACCTACAAGGTATTAGTTCCACACAAGCACAAGCCTTAAAAGACAATATTGAACTCACAAAAACCAAACTGGAAAGCGAAGATGAAGCGCAATTACAAACTCTAACCAAACACGATGTAGTGGGGGATTTAATCTACGGCACCATCATGAGCTATTTCGCCTTAAACGGCATACAAGACGAGATACAGGCGCAAAGTGCCGATATGGTAAATTACCGCCTCCCAAGCTACGGCATCTTCAGCACAAGCCTTACGCCGGATTACTGGTTTGGTGTGCCGAGAAACACAAGTTTCAGCGGCCTGAGCATGGACGTGGATTTAGTGAAACTGCACAGAGCAGCGAAAGATAACGACCACGAGAAAACCATTAACTACACTAAGGCCATTGGCAGTCGCTACAGTGCCATGGAACACTTGGTGCCAGAACAGATGTTCTCAACACCAGAAGCCCCAGCGCAGGGGATTTCTGCGGTAAAAGCGCTGGCCATTGCAGCAGCAGAAGGGCAAAGGGTTTATACCATTACCCAAGAAAACCTAAACGAAGCACTGAGTGCCATTAACCTCAGTGCAGAGACTGAAACGGAAATCCGTAATGCGGTGAATGTGGGTAAAACGGCTACTGCCCATGAAGCACAGATTACCTTTGGTGATTGGGTTGGTTCTGGTTACTTGTTGATTGATGAGCAAACGGGTGCTGGTGCTTATAAGATTGCTGGGGGGAGTAATGGAAACGATACAAGTGTCACAGGGCTTGTTGGTGATGTTTTTGGTTGGGCTGGAGTGTTAGCCGACCTGGCGGTTGAGGGGATAGGAGAGACTAAAGATAAGGCTAAGAATGCCTTGAAGTTTCTTTTGAAATCAGCGAGTGCATTGTTTTCTGGTATTTCGTCATTTCTAGGTATTGCAGAAACAACCTTTGATCTATTAGATAGTTGCCCCATCGAGGTTATAGCTCTTGCTTTGCCAATGTGGCTGGCTTTTATTGCGATGTCGGTAACGTTTATACCTCTTTTATTCACTGGAGTAGGGGCTATACTTGCGAGTATTGTTGCAGGGTTGATGATAGCTCTGTTTACAAATAGTCTAATTTCTACATGTAGGAAAGTGTAAGTAATGAAATGTTGTAACTGCAATGAAAAGTTAGATCTTAGAGTAATCTTAAGTGGAGTGGGCAGTTGCTCCTTTTGTGGAGCTAAGCAAAGAATTAAAACAAAACATACACTGTATGTGGTTTTATCTATTTTATTCATTTTTTTGTTTTTAAATGTATCCGTTTATTGGAAATTGTTAATGTCACTCATATTAGGTGGGATATATCTATGTTTTTCCGCTTTTGAGCTGGATGAAGAATAAAGGGCGGTCTAGAGTTTGGATAGAGAAACATCATTAGGTTTTGGATGTTTAGCCATAATATGGGGGGGCGTAGAAATTTATTTTTCTACCGCTGTTACATTAAATTTAAATAGACCGTCAACTTTCATTCACTTAGATGAAGATCCTTTTCTATTTTGGTTGCTGTGTGGGATTAAAATATTTGTTGGAGTTTTAGGGGTGGTTTATTTCTTCGTCGGGGAGAATAAAAAAGGATAGATATCGAGCATGAATTCGGTGTAAGCATCATCGACTATTTGAGCCGTCACGGGGGTTAATGAACCGAGAAGGCGATAATTGGATTCCTATGGATGCCAGCTTTAAACAGTACGACTTCCAGTCGGGTATGAACCTGTAGATAATTGGGGTCGAAGTAAAATAACTAGCTATGGACACCTTCCGTAGCAGCACACTCTCCAGAATCACTGCCGCTTTTACCTGTTTTATCTTTACCTTTGTGTTTTATCTCTCGCCTACCAGTAAAGCGGTGGCAGATGAAATGGGTAAAGACGACGAGCGCCTTGCTCGTATCGAAGCCCTGCTAGAAAGCACCCCTGAAAAGAAGCTTGCCTATCGTTTACAAAAACTCAAGCAAAGGCTGGGTAACGAGCTGCCTGCGGTTGTACAAACACGCTTGGTAGAAAAAGGCTGGTTTGCAAGCCTAGCCGATGCTTTTGGTTTAGGTGAATTACCCTTAACCACCGATGAAACCCATGAGCTTTCTCAACTCAAAACCGACATTGCAGCGGCTTACCAAGACGCGCTCACCCAATTTGAAGCCGAGGGCGCGCAATTCGCGAACAACGCCAACCTGTCTGAGGCCGTTATAACCAAACTCCAACAACGCCACGCGGCGGCATTGGCAAATATTCAAACCCAATACAGTGAACTTACCAGTAAACTGGAACAACTCACCGCCAGTGACGATGCTGAACAACAGCAACAACTATTAGATAGCTTGAGTGAAACTTTAAACAACGCCAGCTTTAAACGCCGTCACGCCCATGATGATCCCAACAAGCTACCGTGGAATATCAACACACAACCGGCCCGTGAACCCAAAACTGAAAAAGCTGATCTACAAGCCGCCATCGGCATTAACCCCTTGGCGAACTACAGCCAAGTCGCCACCACCAACCTCATGCCCGGTATGCTAGCGGCAGGGGCTTTTTCTTTAGCCACTCAGCCTACAGATGCTGATCTGGGTGAATCGGTAGATGTTCAAATCACCGATGAGATCCGAGCACTGGCTCAAAGCCTGAACAACAACCCGGTGGAGATCTACACCTGGGTACACAACAACATCCGTTTTATTCCCAGCTACGGGTCTATCCAAGGGGCGCAATACACCTTAGAAGCCAAACGGGGTAATGCCATTGATACCGCAAGCTTATTGATTGCTTTGCTGCGCGCCGCCAACATCCCTGCACAATACGCCTACGGCACCGTAGAAATGCCCATCAATAAAGTCATGAACTGGGTAGGGGGCGTCGATACCCCAGAAGCGGCGTTAAATTTATTAGGCCAGGGTGGTATTCCCAATACGGGCTTGCGGGAAACCGGTGTCATCAAAGCCGTACGCTTGGAACACACCTGGGTAAAAGCCTTTGTGGATTTTGAACCGTCACGGGGCTTAATCAACCGAGAAGGCGATAATTGGATTCCTATGGACGCCAGTTTTAAACAGTACGACTTCCAACCGGGTATGAACTTGCAAGAAGAAGTCCCTTTTGATGCTCAAGCGTTAGTAGACAGCATCGAAC
>JAILXX010000021.1:0-3488 GCA_045430295.1 Cellvibrionaceae bacterium
CTTCGACGCGCCTTATCAACTTATATTAATCAATTTTACAATAGAGTTCGGTTACACTCAGGATTAGACTACGAGTCACCGATAGAATATGAGCAACGCGCAGCATAGATAACGTGGTGTCCATTTTATCGGGGGAAGATCACCCTTGGTGCTCCGCGCCTTTTGGGTTTGCTGCGCAAATTAACCCAAAATTCTCTCCACACCAAGGTCAACTGAGGTGGGCGTTATGTGTAAAAAAGTATGAATTCTGCAATTCAAAAATTGAAAGAGTGGCAAGATGAGCTACAAAGGAAAGCTGATTTTGATTCTATAGAGGCTAAAGCTAATCATATTGGCTTAATTAACGAGATTGATTTAGCCATTAAAAGAATTGAAATTTGTGAAAAATGGGAAATATTTCCTAAATCTATAATTAAAGAATTGCCATCAACAGAGGTAACTGAATACCGAATTATGGATGACGGGGAGAGTGATAACATCCAATATTGGCACGAGGTTAAGTTTGAAGATGGTAAGTCAATATCACTAAGCGGTGGTGATTTAGTTGTTATCAAATAGAAAACACATAACAAGTAGCTCCATCGGACATTTGGTGCTCCGCGTCTTTTGTGTAAGTAACACAAAAGCCACTCCACCCCAAATTCCGCTGAGCTAGGCGTTATGAGTAATCAAGATTAATGTCTGATTTAATAATCCCCTTTATAGCTGTTTTGGTTTCATTCTTAATCAGCGTTGCTGTGTTTAAGCTTTTAAGTAAAACGTGGCCTAAATCAGGAAAGATGGGAATAAATCTAGAAAAAGTCACTTGTCCGAAATGTGGTGAAGAAATGCCAAAAGTTAGAAAAGCGAGTAATTTTAGGCAATTGTTGTGGGGCGGGTGGACATGCAGTAGCTGTGGTACAGAAATGAATAAATATGGAGTTGAGTTAAACTCATAACAAGCACCTGCAATTGACCCTTGGTGCTCCGCGCCTTTTGGGTTTGCTGCGCAAATTAACCCAAAATTCGCTCCACACCAAGGTCAACTGAGGTGGGCGTTATGAGGCTCAAAGAATTTTGTAGGTAGTGCCTGCAAATCTTGTAGAAATCGCCAGTAGCTAAAGTGCTTGTAGTTGGCGCATAATCAAACAACTATAAATTGCTTGTAGTAAGCAATCTAAGCAACAAGGAATGTGCTGATTCCTATCTCAAACCATTCGTTCTTGTTGCCAATCTGAGAGTTTATTCATTCGCCTAGCTTGTCTATTTCGGCGGTGGGTAGTTCTTAGTGAAATTTAGCTAATCTGGAAGGGCGGTGTTCTTTCGGGTTAAATTTTTAACTATGGTGGCATCGCGTCTTATTCAGTATCACGGTTCGCCATCATAACCAGGCAATCAAAATGGACGTTTTTTACTCCGCCGGTTTTTGGGTGCTTCGCACTTTACCCAAAAACCAGCTCCATAAAAAACGCCCTTTATTGCGGCGTTATGCATATGAAACTAGTCAGAGATTTTACAGAAGAAGAATTAGCAATAAATTTTTCTAGGAAGCTAAGATCTAAAGGTATAGCTAATCATGTTGCGATGTTTAGAGGTAATAATACTTTTAAGTATGGAGGTGGCCCAAAAACATGGGCTGTCTGGGTCCTTTTAGAAAGTCAGCATAGCGATGCATTAAAGCTAATAAAAGGGGCTCGGCATGTAGTAGAGAATCCTCTCACAGAAGAAGAGATTCTTGAGTTAGAAATGAGGCTTGGAAAAGCCGCAAAAAATAAAATTCTGAGAGAGTTGGGTTTATTCGTAGTTCTGTTTGTCGGTGCTATATTATTAGTTATATATAGTGTTACAAGTAATGCATAACAAGGCTATCAAAATGGACGCTTTTTACTCCGCGCCGCTTTGGGTGCTGCGCACTTTACCCAAAGCTCTACTCCATAAAAATCGCCCTTTATAGCGGCGTTAAATGTCTATGAAATTTACCAACTTTAATGGCAGGCATAGAATGCACCCTGAAACGCCTCAGATACCTGAGAGATTTCAGCGTAAGCCGTTAATTCTGAGAGCATATGAAGTGTTCTTTGGTGTTGTAGCACTTGGTTCAATTATTGTTTCTGGCTTTCTAATTTTTGAGGCTTCGAAAATAGAGCTACTACCAGCACTAATCGCACTGAGTAATCTCCCTATGCTCTTGTTTAGTTACCAGCTAGCTATGGAGCAAAAAGGCTATAGTTACACCTTTGTTATTGCCTTGGCCGTTTATGTGGTATTGGTATTCAGTTTCTTAGGTGTGGCAGTAGGCTTGTTAGCCGTAATTGTTTTAGCAGCTATTGGTGCTTCAGTGTTTAAGCTAAAAAGCTGTCAGAAATATAATAAGTGGTTAGTAGAAATAAATGGGCAAACATTTAACAAGTAGCTCCATCGGACATTTGGTGCTACGCGCCTTTTGTGTAAGTAACACAAAAGCCACTCTACACCAAATTCCGCTGAGCTAGGCGTTATGAGTAATCCAGAATAAGCTATGAATGCAAAATCATATATTGTTGGGTTCTATATATCGTTGGTAATGATAGCATTTTCAGCCAGCTATTATTTTCCTGAAGTATATACGTGTGGTTTTGGCATTGAGGAGTTATTGGAGAGTGAATAAAAATTCAAAAGGCGTAATTCAATTTACTATTGGTGCAATGCTTAGCATAGCTTTTGTAATTTTTCTTATTGAGTTTGTGAGGGGCATAGACTTTGAAGGTGTCGAATATTTTTTAGAAGTATGGCCGTTTTTGGCAATATCTTTAATTTTAGGCAGTGCAGGCATACCGCTAGTTCTATTTGGCATAGAAAATGTTACTAGTAAAAACTCATAACAAGCACCTGCAGTTGACCCTTGGTGCTACGCGCCTTTTGGGTTTGCTGCGCAAATTAACCCAAAAGGCGCTCCACACCAAGGTCAACTGAGGTGGGCGTTATGATTTATGAGGAACTTGTGAAGAATAAAGTATTTGCAGTTGTTGCTATTCTGCTTCTAGGGGCAGGTTGTGCATCGGTGGATAATCGTGTTGTTGATTGTCATCAGGTTCCGAAAAAAGCAGCTTTAGAGTATCAGGAAAAGCATTATAAAGGCGGCTTAATGCTATGTGTGGGTTCGCCAATGTATCCAGCAGTTGCAGTTAGAGAAAGGATACAAGGCTATGCTGTTGTGGTCTTTGATGTTCTACCAAATGGCAATACTCATAATATTAGAGTAATAGAAGCTTCTCCGAAAAATATGTTTGAATCGTCGGCAGCTACTGCCATGACAAAAACTAAGTTTCAATATTCAGAGAGTGGCTTTAAAGATTTAATATATAAATATACGTTTAAGCCGTAAATAATCTTAGTATCAACCAGTAAGTGCGACAAATCGACTTAGGCATAAAGTATCTCCGCTGGTGTTTTGTAGTTGTGTCTTTTTCTAGGGCGTGAGTTTAGCTTTTCAGCAATACGGTCACATTGTTGTTGAGTTAGTCTTTCCA
>JAILXX010000022.1:0-3478 GCA_045430295.1 Cellvibrionaceae bacterium
ACGGTCCCACATAAATATTAAATCCTGAAATATTTCAGCCGCATAGCGGTGAAAGCTTCGTGCCGTTACAGTTGGGCGGTAAATTGAAGTTCGCGGTACAGCAAAGCTGTCTTCGAATTCACGGCAGCTTTGGGTAAACTCCGTAGTGGTTGTCGTGCTCAAGCAGTACATTTTTGGCGGTAGTATCAAGTTCCTGGTCATTCAGTATCATGGCTTCGGTGCTGCTAACAAATTACTGTAGTTCGCCGCTGTCGCGGCTGGGACCTCCGTTTCGTCGCTTCGCGACTACACTACGGCCCCTAAGTAAAACGTTATGAGTAAATCGGGAAGTGAAATGAAGGTAATCGCCTTAGTATTTTTGATAATGTTTACGTTTTCGGTAAAAGCGAATAGCGTAACTTGTAATAATACAGATTCGTTAAACGCTTTGATTGCCATCAACCCGGTCGTTAAGGTTTCCCCAAAGTATCCAAATAAAGGAACTCAGAAGCCTATTGATGGGTGTGCGGTTATTACTTTTTCCCTTGATAGGGATCAGCCCACATCAGTGCCAAAAAAAATGAAAGTCGAGTACGCCACAGAGAAGCGTTTTGGCAAAGCATCTAAAAAAGCACTAAGTAAATGGCTATATATCAATAAACACCTGCCTGACTCGAAGCGTTATTATATGGTGTTTCGTTTTGATGTATAAAACTCATAACAAAGCGGTCAAGGTTGACGGCTTTTTCGTCGTTTGTTTATGCGCTTTCCGCTATGCTAGCGCAACACAACCAACTACAAAGCCGCAACTTAGCGCGGCGTTAAATTACACCATGATTGAAGAAATTGCTAAATTTTGGAAAGAAGGCTTAAATGACTTCGAACCTCTTGCTCATGAATTGAAATTCGCGTTTCAAGATAGGTGGGTACGCTTTCATTCACTTCCAGAGTCAAAGCGATATCCAGAAAACCAATCTGAGTACCAAGAAATATTTGATCGATACAACGCATTGTTAGCAGAGCTTGGTCATAGCAGTCGTACAGTATTTGTAGTGTTACCCGAGTATTCAGAAAACGAGGTTGCCTTGCATCCCGCTGAAGAGTTTCGTAGCGTATTTCCTCATTCCGAGTATTGGCGAACTATAGATCAATTGGAAGAGTGCGGTGTCTACTGGCACTTACATGTAGCCGAAGTTAAGATTCCAAGTGAAAAACTAAATTCAGTGTTCCGTTTGGTAGCAAATGATGAGGTTAGAAATATATTAGTTGTTCTACCAAAAGATCGAAGTGTATTTCATCCATACGATGGTGGTGTTGATATAATTTCTCCCTCAGTCGAGGCTAGAGAAGAATTAAAAAATAAGCACAAGGCTTGGCTTTCAAGTCATCCTGAGGGCTATTAATTTAACAAAAATCTGCACGCGGACATATTTTACTACGCTCGTTTTTGTGTATTCCGCTGCGCTTCATTTTACACAAAAACGCTCTCCTTAAAATATGCCGGTGAGCTTGGCGTTATGTTTCAATGGGGTTGAATTAGATTGGGTAAAAAAGTATTTGAAAACGCCTTAATTTATTTCGTTCAAGGTGATCAGACTAGGCGAATTAAGATAGGGAAAACGAATAACCCTATGGAAGATAGGCTTCGCAATTTACAAACCGGGTCACCGGATAAGCTATCTGTGATAGGTATGACATTTGAGCCATACGCGAATGAAGAACTTATGCACAATGATTTTCAAGATTTACGTGTACACGGAGAATGGTTCGAAGAATCTAGTCGTATTTACGAATATATCAACGGGAGCTGTTTTAAATCAATCGAAGGATTGTATTGCGTATACTTCGAGGTTTTGGCTGGGCATATATCATTCGAAGAAGCTCGATCAATGTCAGAGCAAGACCTTTATAATAGGGCTTTAGAGAGGTCTATTGAGGCTTTAGATGCAAAAACATAACAATCGCCTGTACCGATGCCGCCTACGGCGTCAGGACTCGCAACAAGTTGCTCGCCGGTAAGGCGGGCGTTAAGTGTCAGCGAAAGTATGGAAGACTTAATCGAAGAAATAGGTATTGATGAAGAGGAGCGGCTATATATTAAGCCTGCGACTGAAACCTTCCCAATGATTTACCGCGAAGCTGTGGAGGTGCACTGGAACAGTGAGCATAAATACCTCTATGGTGCTAAACCTCGAAAATGGGGTTACATTGAGTGGTACCAACAAATTATTAAAGCTGCATCAGAGCAAGGCTGTAAGCTTATATTCTCCCCAAGCGTTTCTTGGGTAAATATACCTTATGAGCTACAGGCACAAATAGTAGGTGAGCAAAGTGCCAAAAACACTTAACAAGTTTGTCCATTTGACGTTTTGGTCTTCGCTCCTTTTTGGGGTGGCTGCGCCACTTTACCCCAAAAATCCGCTACAACCAAAACGCAAATGACAAAGGCGTTATAGGCCGGATCTTCTGGCGCGGTTTAAAACAATCCGAGCTTAGGTTATAGTTCGGTTTCTATACAAGAATTCAAGCATCAGGGATCGTGCATTTCCCCCTTCAGGTCATTCCGTTCCTGGTGCCACAGTTTAAGTATTTAAGTTGTGGCCAATCCCATTTTTTATCGTGGTGTGCCACTAAGTACGTGCAAGAGCTTGGGTAATTCTGGCTTCTTGCTGTTTTTAAATTAGCGGTGGGCTTCGCTGGCGCTACGCCAAAGCGGCGAAAGTAGTTATCGGGGCCGGCTGCCATAACAATTTACTCTTGCTGACATTTTTTACGTTGCTTCTTTTGCGCTTGTTAGCACAAAAGCATCCACTTAAAAAATTCAGCAAAGCAAGGCGTTATGCAAAAAACTGGTAATCATATGAAAGTATTTAAATTATTATTTGTTACATTTTCCCTGCTTTACACGGTTTGCGTTAATGCCGGGAACACAACAGGAACGGTTAATGAGGTCTACGTTTTAGGGTTTAAGGACGCAATAACGTTTAGCCTTAACTCTGAAAATCAAAATTTTGATGCCTGCGCTGAAACTGCTGAACGCTATGGAGTGTCTACTTCTACAGAGCAAGGAAGAGTAATTTTCTCAACAATTCTTGCAGCCAAGGCTTCGAAACAAACAATAAAGGTATTCGGTCTAGGTGATAAATGTACTGTCCATGGCGACGCTGAAGACCTAAATTACTTGATAATAAAATAGGCATAACAATTTGCTCCTGCTGAAATTTTTTACGTTGCGTCTTTTGTGCTTAATAGCACAAAAATCCTTCACTCCAAAAATTCAGCAGAGCAAGGCGTTAGCAGTAAAATCATTTTTTGGTTTTGGCTCCGAATAGTCTGGGGCAAACATTAAAAATTTTGTACGTTCAGCCGCGTTGCGGTTTAACATTTGTGCCGTTACAGTTGGGCGGTAAATTGAAGTTCGCGGTACAGCAAAGCTGTCTTCGAATTCACGGCAGCATTTAGTAGGTCCGAGCTTCGTAGAGGGTTCGGGGTAAAATTA
>JAILXX010000023.1:0-3109 GCA_045430295.1 Cellvibrionaceae bacterium
CTTGGTAACTGAGCTTTACGGCTTTTACTTTAAAGTCTTTTGTATATTGCCAGGTTTTTCTTGGATGATTATATTTTGGCATAAGCCACCTCCTTTGTTAGTGGAGGTGTCTACTTTATCGGGGGAGGTTCAGGGTCAACTGCAGGTGCTTGTTACGTATGCCGAATTCATATACTAAGTGCGACACCCCTGCCATTAAGAGAGGTTAGGTACGATAATTCAGGTTTTTTACCACCGCCAAGTAGTGAGAAACCATAATGAACTATACGCACCTAACCTCAGAAGAAAGATATACCTTTTCTACGATGCGAAAGCAAGGCCAGCCCCTGAGCTCCATAGCAAAAGCATTAGGGCGACACCGCTCTACACTCTATCGCGAGTTAAAGCGTAATTCTTGCTTTAATACTGATTGCTCCTACCGCCCGAGCAAAGCTCAATACAGAGCCTTAGCTAGGCGAAGTAAATTGCGCCAATACAGGCAATTTACCGATGTACATTTCACTCCCGTTAAGAAGCTAATACGAGAAAAGTGGAGTCCTGAGCAGATTGCCGGATCACTTAGCTCACTCGGTTTAAAATCAATGTCTCATGAAACGATTTACAAGTTCATATGGGCCGACAAAACTAACGGCGGCAATTTGTGGACTCACTTGAGACAATCTTCTAAACAGCGAAGAAAGCGTTATAAAGCCTATGACAGTAGAGGAAAACTCGCAAACAAACGCCACATATCAGAGCGTCCAGGCACCGTAGAAACCCGTAAATACCGAGGGCATTGGGAGATAGATACGGTTATGGGCACTGGCTCTAACGACTGCATCGTAACCCTAGTTGAAAGAAAGAGCGGCTATGTTCTTATAGGGAAGCTAGCCGATAAAAGTACGGCCTCACTTAATAAAAAAACAATATCGCTAATTAAAAAAATACCGGCAAAATTTAGCAGCATCACAGCTGACAATGGAACGGAATTTCATCAATACAAAATCATTGAAAAAGAAACAGGATGCATGTTTTATTTTGCAACGCCATACCATTCTTGGGAGCGCGGAACGAATGAAAACTGTAACGGACTCATAAGGCAGTACCTTCCAAAGGGAACCTCGATGGAGGAACTAACTCAGCAGCAATGCGATCGTATTGCTGCGAAGCTGAATTCACGCCCAAGAAAAAGACACAACTACAAAACACCAGCGGAGATACTTTATGCCTAAGTCGATTTGTCGCACTTACTGGTTGATACTAAGTTTTTTTGTTAAAACTCTCTACCCTTTCTTTTGGACTTATATTGTCAGGATCTTGTGTATCTATTTCAGACTCATGAGACCATGGCATAACGTTAACAACCGAAACGATAATGACCAAAATTGCCAGCACGATTTCATTTAACTCGATTCCTTCTTTATAAGAAGCCAGCTGCCCCGCCATACCATCTAAATACCCCAAGCCTCCGAGCACTAAACCTATCAATAACCCATATATAAACCTTTTTGGCCAAGGCGTATCTTGCTTATCGAAGTGTGCTTTTGCCAGCTTACCAACGAAAGCTATAGTAATTAAAAATATGACTATCTTCATAATGAAATGTAACGCCGCTATAAGGGGCATTTTTTATGGAACAGAGTTTTGGGGTAACGTGCGAAGCACCCCAAAACGGCGTGGAGTAAAAAATGTCCCTGCTTGATAGCCTTGTTATGCATTTATATTTACCCATTTAGGCTCTTTTTCATATGGGCGCCAAAACTTTAGATATACCCTCATTTCTTCAGGGCGAACAATATAGCCATAGTGAACTTTAAATATATGCCTTGAAATTAGCTCTTTTTTCAATGCCGCTACTTCTAGCTTTATATAGTCATCAGGGCCATTAAAATTTGGAGATGTATTCAACTCAAAGAGTTCATAATTATCTAATGAACCATTTGCATCAGTAACAATACGTTCAAATTCTTCTTTCCCAGCCAGGTTAGCTCGTTTCCATACCAGAAAACACACCATAGCAAAGGGTGTTAATAAGAGTATTACCAATATAAGTATTTCTATTGCACTCATACGCTTAATGCATAACGCCGCAATAAAGGGCGGTTTTTACGGAGCAGCGCGTAGTAAAAACTGTCCCGTTTGATTGCCTGGTTATGTGACGAACCACCTTTGTATAAAAAGATACGTTGTCACGTTACTGCAGATTAACAATTTAGAACCCTAAACTTTAACCTGCCACGATATTCATTAAGAACCTACCTTTTGAAAGCAGGTAATTTAAGCCTTTGCGATGCTTCCGAATTGTACAAACGAACGAAACCACGCTAACACTGATCTTTCAGAATGAATACTTTACTACAAGCACCAAACTTTAAAATTAAAACTCAAAAATTCTTTTGAGACACATAACGCTCAGCTCAGCCGACTCTGGTGTGGAGCGATTTTTGTGTTATTGTTTGAGCGCAGCGAGTAACGCAAAAAGCGCGTAATACCAGAGGTCGGATGGAGCTGCTTGTTATGTGGGCCATATTTGCAAGTTTGAATACTTTGTTAAATAACAATACTCTGTTTTTGACTCAATATATTTTAGCTTGAAGCCCTATACTCACTTACTAAACTTTCTATGTATGGCCTACCCAAAGCCAAGTATTCTTTCACTTGGAATTCTTCAAGAACATACTCTTTCTCATATATCCCTACAGAACCCATTAAAACTGATAAAACATACTTTTCTTCATCTGTTTTAAGGGCCCAACTCCAACGTTCTTTTTCAATTATCTTCATAACCCTAATTACACATAACGCCGCTATAAGTTGCGGCTTTGTAGTGGAGGCTTTTGTGGTAGCGTAGCGTTAGACCACAAAAGCCGGAACGAAAAAGTTGTCAACTTGATAGCCTTGTTATGCATGCCGAATTCATATACTAAGTGCGACACCCCTGCCATTAAGAGAGGTTAGGTACGATAATTCAGGTTTTTTACCACCGCCAAGTAGTGAGAAACCATAATGAACTATACGCACCTAACCTCAGAAGAAAGATATACCTTTTCTACAATGCGAAAGCAAGGGCACTCTATGAGTTCCATAGCAAAAGCATTAGGGCGACACCGCTCTACACTCTATCGCGAGT
>JAILXX010000028.1:0-1217 GCA_045430295.1 Cellvibrionaceae bacterium
GCGCCGTCCTTACCGCTGAGGCCTGTGCCGTTACGGATTGCTTCGAGGATAGCTTCTGTATCGAATGTGATTTTGTCTTTCATATATCATCTCTTTTAGGTTAAGTTTAAAGAAATGACACAGAATTCTGAACACTACCGACTGGGAAAGATCTTGCTTGCGCCTTTGATTACTGGCTTTATTGTTTTTACTCTTATCGGGGGCCCCCGGAAAGGCCCCCAAATTTGATGGGTTGAAGCTCTATCTAGCTCTCTTTTGGGGTGCTAGTATCCTTGAATTCTCGTGTCTATTTTCCAAGGAGTGTAGGTTTATGAAAGGCTTCGTTTCATTAGTTGTGCCATTGTTTATTACAGGTTGTTCCTCGGTTGCAACGCTTTCCATAGTACCGAATGAGCTTTCAGGTCAGAAGACTCTGTATGAATCGGGAGAGCCCATCGTGGTTTCGACGAAGAGTGCGGATCACCTCGTGGCAATATCTTCGGCAAGTGAAGATGTTGCGAGAGAAAATAATTATCTGGCCTTAGATGTTATATACCTAAATTCTTCAAATCGACCACTAGATATCAATCCGAGCCTGATAGCAGCAAAACTGCTTTCAGGTCAGTCCGTGAAGGTTTTATCAGATGTTGAGCATAGGGAAGCTTTGAAAAAGGCTTATAAAGGCAAGCGGGTTGCTTTAGCTTTACAGGGGGTTGGTGCGGCTTTTGAAGGTAATAAAACTGCTTATCATAGCGGGACTATAAATGGGCAGGTTTATAGTGGGACAACAACATATAACACGGGCAACACTAAAGAAACACAGGTGGTTAGAGAGTCAATTACTAATCTAAATGAAGCCGTTCGGCTGAAGGAGTCGTTTTATCTTAAAAGGCATACGCTTATGCCGGGAAAAGAGTTCGTTGGGCGTATTTGGGTAAGTAACCCTAAAACAAAAGAAGCTAGAGAAGGGGAAAGAATTATCAGTATTCCTTTGGGTGGGGAGACGCATGTTTTCAGTATTTCCGTTTCGGTAGATGAAGTGTAGTGATAACCCTTTCGCCTTTGAGATATTTTTAATTATTAGAGGTGTTTACTTACTGGTAGTGTTCAGAATTCTGTGTCATTTCTTTAAACTTAACCTAAAAGAGATGATATATGAAAGACAAAATCACATTCGATACAGAAGCTATCCTCGAAGCAATCCGTAACGGCACAGGCCTCAGCGGTAAGGACGGCGC
>JAILXX010000003.1:0-372795 GCA_045430295.1 Cellvibrionaceae bacterium
GTAGAAAAGGTATATCTTTCTTCTGAGGTTAGGTGCGTATAGTTCATTATGGTTTCTCACTACTTGGCGGTGGTAAAAAACCTGAATTATCGTACCTAACCTCTCTTAATGGCAGGGGTGTCGCACTTAGTATATGAATTCGGCGATTATAATAATTTTGACTATTGGACAGAGTTTTTTGCCCATAGAGGTTACGCTGTCCTGCAGCCTAATTTCAGAGGATCATCTGGCTATGGCGCTGATTTTGCGTCAGCTGCAATTGGAGGCTATGGTTTAGAAATGCAAGATGATGTTATTGATGGTGCAAATTGGTTGGTTGAAGAAGGTATAGCAGACAAAGAAAAGATGTGTATTGTTGGGGCAAGCTATGGTGGCTATGCAGCTCTTATGGCTACGGTTAAAACTCCCAAAGTTTTTAAGTGCGCAGTAAGTTTTGCAGGATTTGGAGATCTGATTGATTTAAGAAGTCAATATAGAAAATTTGTAAATCGGAAAATCGTGCAAGAGCAAATTGGTGGGGAGAATAAGTCTTTAAGAGGTCGCTCGCCAATTAATATGATTGGAAAAATAGAAGCGCCTATCTTACTGCTTCATGGGGAAGACGATAGGGTTGTTTCTGTAGAGCAAAGCCGAGATATGGCTAAGAAATTAAAGGCCAAAAAGAAAAAGTACAAATATATCGAACTGAAAGATGGTAATCACTATTTAAGCAAGCAAGATCATCGTCACGCCTTGTTTAGGGAGATGGATGACTTCTTAGCAAAATACCTACAGTAAGCTGTTATTGATATTAGCCTACAGTCATAAAATAGCCCGCTAAATAGCGGGCTATTTTATGTGTGTCTCTTATAAGGTTATTTGTGGGCCGTAATTCTAATGCTAGTCTCACTGCTTATTGCTTTTAAGAAGTTATTGAACTCTTTTATATCTTCTTTGGTGACGTAGGTTGAGGGTATCTTTAGTTCGGTATGGACCTCAACTGTATCTTTCTCTTTTGAATTAATTATTCGGCGAGAAAGGGAGCCAAATTTATGACTCAGATTCAATGCTGCAGGTGAAGATAAAGGTCTCCAGATGGGTGAGGTATTAATTTTGTAGTAAGAGCTGATGTAGTAGCCGGAAAACTGAGTGCCGTAATTGTTGTTTTTGATTTTGTTTGAATTGATACTGTCTTGTAGCCATGCATCATTTTCAGTGTAAATGAGTTTTTCGTCAGTATCTAAAAAAGGTTCGAATTCTGATGTTGACGTGATTGTTACTGTATCCAATATCTCATTTAGTCCTGATATCGATATATCTAGATTTTCTGCTTCAGCAACTACATCTTTATAAGTATTCCTTAGCCAGCTATCTACCTCTGTGCTTGGTCGAGATGAAAGTTCGTTTTTTAGCCAAGATGAGTAAAGGTTTTTGTATTCGCGAGTCTGTTTTTCAATTTGCCCCCCGTTTTCAGTGAAATTCAGCTCTGTTTCTATTGAATATTGCCAAAGATACCTGTCTTTTTTCAATAAGTAAGGTTTCTCATCTGGCAATATTCTCAGTGCCATATTACCTTGTATCCAAGATGATATGTTTTTCCAGTGGGTGTTGCTATCTGTTAAGTCAGAGCAAAATTCTTTTCCGCTTAGCCTGTAGCAGGCTATTACATGATTGAATAATTTAAGGCTCGGCACTGTGTTTGCTTTAACTTTTTTTCTGTTTGTAGCGACTAATACTGGGTAAGCATTAATTCCATATTCTCTGGCGAGATCGATAAATAAAGCTGTCTTATCTTTGCAGTCACCAAGTTTCTTAGATAATGTTTCACGTGTTTTATGTGGCTTAACAGCATGTCCGTATTCAGATCTAGAAAGATACCGAATGTTTCTGGATGAATATTCGTGGATATGATTGATGATTTCTTCCGTAGATGATTCTTTAGGAATAATTTTAGATAGGGTGTTTTTAATGAACTTCCTGTCCTTTGCGTAAGCCCAAGAGAATTCTTTATGGGTTTTATTTATTACTAAGTCCCAGTTATCGAGGTTTCCTGTCTGTATTCCATCTATTTCGTCATGCCAGAGATAGTCGTGATCTGTTTTTGCTTCAGGAATGTTTTCTCCTGTGCATTTCATGTATTTTTTCTTTTTTATGCAATGTAGGCCGTCATAGTTGATTTGTGTGTTGGGTTTTTTATTGGACCATTCTAGCTCATATTTAAAAAACTCCGTTAAAAACCTAGATTGAGGATAAGTCAATGAAAATTGATCTGTTTCTATTTTTGATGTGTTTACCTTTTTCTCATATTCAAGGTGTGTGTATCCACCGGGTTGGAGTCTAGGGTAAGAGATTAATATCTCTTTTGAACTACTGAATACATCATATGTGTTGGTATCCATGATTTTAAAATCATCTTTTTCTAGTGTGTAAACTTCGCCGGTGGAAGATACAGTCGCTGCTGAAATAATATTAATGTCTTCAAAGTTTTCATTATAAAAAAATCTGTCTTTCCCGAAATTGTTAACATCTGAAGGGGTGGGAAAGTGCCATATTTCTTTTACTCTTACAATTTTTTCATTTTCTTTGTAGGTGATCTTGGTTTCGTAAGAAACTCTGGTTAGAAGCTCTTGCGAGCGAGGCTTGTCGATAGATATATCAGACAGGATGTCGCTGTTTCTTCCTGTTTCAGGGTAAATTATTTTACATTGAGCATCAAAAGCAGTGATTAATAAAAAGTAAAAGGCTAGCTTTTTCATTGCTGTTTAAATCCATTTATAGTTTCGATGAAGTGTTTCTTGTGATTGTTAAAGGAAAACTTAGGGGCTGAATAATGCCCGTAAACCTCATACACGCCTTTAGATGTGTTTATTGTTTTGGATAGTATTGCTTCGGGGTCACCCATGTTCTTTCCAAAGCATTCTATAACTGAGGTGATGTTGGTTGTTCCATTTTCAAAAACTCTTTCCTGTTTGCATTTATGGCTAGGTTTTCGCTTGAGTAGTTCATCTTCTCTCCAGTTAGAAATAGAGCTTACTGTTTCATCTATGCCGTGATGAAAAATCACTATATTCATGTCTGACAGAGGGCCTTGTAGCTCCAGCTCCGATGAGCCATCTGATGCTGATCCAATGGGTATCTTGCTCCAGCCTTTCTGAATGATAGGGAGTTCGAAAGGGTGACCTTCGGCTGTTAGTTTGGAACTCTCCAATACAGGATTATTGGATTGAAGCTCATCTACTCTCACGGTTTCATAAATAATAACGGCATGCAGGACGGTGCCAATAATGAGTAATGGCCACTCCCAAAAGCGAAAGCCATATTTGATCTTTTTCTTCTTATAAGCAGGAGAGCCATCAGGAAGATTATTGCTGATGAGGTTAAAGCGCTGCTGGAGAATAGCAACTAATATTGACCATATGCATAGGGCTAGAAAGTAATAGATGAATGAAATTTCAATTTTTTCGACAATATTGAAAAATAATGACAGAAGAGGGAATAAAACCAGGAGTACAGGTGCTGCTTTAAACTCAGGATTTTCTTGTCGGGAGTCAATTTCTTTGATGGTGTTAAATAGCTTGGGCAGCGCAAATAATTGAAAAATGGGGCCAAGAAAAACGAAGAACCATAGCCAAGGGGTGAAGTCCTTTTGGGTAATTTGCTTAATTTCGCGTACCCGTGCTACAAGCCAGAACCACGAAGCGACGGAGAAGGTTAAATAAGTAAGAAGAAAGACAAATGCGGGGTGTCGTGGGGCGTAGACAGTAGCTGAGTGGTCTTCAATGTTGTGTTCTGCGTTCAAGTTACACTCCTTGTAGGGGGAAAAGTATTGGTAGGCCCATTCGTGCGGCTAATTCTACAGGATGGCGGTATTTTTTACTAAAGCAGGTCATTCATCTTGGATTCCTTCCGTCTTGGGGTATTCGATGCCCATAGATAGTATGATTGAGCTCTATAGTTTCTATCAATGTTCGTTATTTGTAAAAGCCGCTGTAATTTTGCTTGATGGCTGTAAGTTGTTGAAAAATAAGGGTATTTTTATTTCTCTTCAGGTTGCTGATAATTGTTTTAGTTTATATTCCGGTGATAGATATTTGGGTGGTGGATTGTGTTTACGGTAGAATTCGTGGCAATAACTACGACGATAAAATCAGATAATGATAGGTAAGGGTATGTCTCAAAAAACGGCATTAGTAACTGGCGCTGCCAGTGGTATTGGCTTTGCGATTGCGGAATCTTTGTCTAAGCAGGGTTTAAAGGTATTAGTAAGTGATTTGAATTTGGAAGCGGCTACTGAGGCGGCGGAAAAGTTGAATGCTGCGGGTGGCACTGCCGCACCGGTAAAGCTGGATGTAACCAGTCAGGAAGATATTGACGCAGTAGCCGCTCAAATCAAAGAAGACGGCGGTCGTGTTGATGTGCTAGTGAACAACGCCGGTTTGCAGTTCGTTTCTAAATTGGAAGAATTCCCTGTTGATCGCTGGCGTTTACTGAATGATGTGTTGCTGGTTGGCCCTGCCATGTTAACTCGTGCCATGCTACCTCTGATGCGCGATCAAAACTTTGGCCGTATCGTCAATATCGGTTCTATTCACGCTTTGATTGCTTCTCCATTTAAGAGTGCCTATGTAGCGGCTAAGCACGGTTTGATTGGTTTCTCTAAAGTAGTTGCACTGGAAACCGCGGACCAGGACATTACCATCAACACCATTTGCCCTGCCTATGTAAAAACCCCATTAGTGGAACAGCAGATTACTAACCAGGCAAAAGAGCACGGCATTACCGAAGAAGAAGTAATCAACGATATTATGTTGGAGCCGATGCCGAAGAAGAGCTTTATTAGTTTGGAAGAACTGTCAGGTTCAGTAAGCTTCTTGATCAGCGATGCTGCGAAAAATATGACGGGCCAAACTATCGTATTGGACGGTGCTTGGACTGCGAGATAATTTTCGCACTTCAGCTTCCCATAAAAAAGCCGAGCTAACTAGCTCGGCTTTTTTGTACCGTATTTTTGCTATGGATTATTTAAAGCGCACGTTGAAGAGCAAGCTATAAAGTACGGGAACCGCGACTAAGGTTAGGATCGTCGCAAAGGCTAATCCCCCCATAATGGTCACAGCCATATCTGTAAAGAAAGGATCAAACAGCAAGGCGGCTGTATCTATACCTCTAGTGACATATCTACACTCACCATCTAAAACAATATCTTTCCAAAATATTGAGATTGTGGGGCCTGCTATAGCTTGTTTTGCTAAGAAAAAACAAAAAAATACGAATACCTTATTCATAATTAATATTAATATCGATTAAATTCTTTGATCAAAAACCGAAAAGGTAAAAGTAGTCCCTTTGCCTAACTCACTTTCAAAACTCATACTGCCCCCAAGCTGCTCAACCAAAGCTTTACTAGTGGAAAGTCCGATACCTGAACCTTGAATTTCAGACGCTTCGGCTCCTAGTCGGTTGAAAAATTCAAACACTTGGTCGTGGTATTTTTGGTCAATGCCAATTCCGTCGTCAGAGACAGAAAATGCTAGTGTATCCGCGTTGGGGCGAAAAGTTTTCACAGAGATAGTACCGCCTTCTTTTCCGTATTTTACGGCGTTAGAGATAAGGTTTAATAAAACCTGTTTTAGTCGGCGGCCATCGGTATTGAGAGTGGTTTCGTCGTTGATGTCTAGGATGAACTCAATATTCTTGTCTTCGACGTCCTGTTTTAAATAAGCCTGGCAATCTTTCAATAGGGCAACAGTGTCTACATCAGTGTATTCAAGAGGTTGCTCTTTATCCTCAAATTTAGCGTTATCAATGATTTCGTCGATAAGCGATAACAAATGTAAGCCAGCTTCGTTTATTAACTGGCAAGCTTCTAGGCTTTGTTCGGGAGGCTCGTTTTTAATTTTGTCGGGGAGTAAGTGAGAGAAGCCAATAATGGCATTGAGGGGGGTGCGTAATTCATGGCTTGCGGAAGCAAGAAAACGAGATTTTGCAGCCATAGCCGCATTGGCTTGTTCGAGGGCATGATTGAGATTGATTTTGTTACGACTGGAAATAATGAGATTTTTACTTTCAATAAAAAGCTCTGGTAGAGATACGGGTTTTGACAGGCAGCGATCGACCCCGCGAGATAAAAAATGTACTCGACTACCGGTTTGCTCGTGAGAGGTAGCGGCGATAATGGGTGTATTGCCCGCAGGATCTGGCAACCGACGAATGTTATGCACTAACTCCAAGCCGTTGTCGTTATCTTTTAATTCAATATCGGTAATCACAATATCAATGGGCACACTTTTAAAGTGTGTCATGGCTTCGCTAATGTTAGCGGCGGTGTAAACCGTCATACCCTGTTGCTGTAAAAATGATCTGAGCACGGCGGCTTGAGCAATGGAGTCTTCAACCAGCAATACGTTGGCGGCGATGGGTTCTTTCAGCCACTGTTGGTTTTCAATGTAGTCTTCAAAACTGGCGATTTGATCTGGGTGGAAAATATCCGTGGCGCCGGCGTCCATCAGCTGGCCAACGGTTTCTCCCTTAAGTTGGCTGGTGAAGAGAATAATGGGTGTGAAGGGGTCGGAAATCAGCTCACGAGCAGCGGTGCAGAGGGTAATGCCATCCGCATCCGGCAGGGTGTTATTAATAATCACCAGCTCGATATTTTGTGCGGTTTTTAACGCATTCAGAAAGCCATTACCTTCGCTGTAAAAGGCGGTTGGGCTTCCGTGTTCCTGGAAGATTTGCTTAAAAATCTCTTGATAGGTTTTGCGGTGCTCGGCGATATAGACCGTCATTGGTGCGAATCCGTGTTATTCCCTTTGAAAGGTAAGGGAAAGTATAGACGGAAAATGACATGAATCTAGCCCGCATGTTGCACCAGTACATTCGTATTTACTGGCCTGATACTACTATGCAAGGGCGTGGAGCCAAATTGAGTTTGATTTATATTGTTACCTATACCATTTGCCGGTTTTTCACTTGATCTCCCTTGATTTGAGCGCACATGCTCGCTCCGACGTTGCTACGGCAGCGTTTACGCTCACGAGCACGCTCAAATCAAGGGATCTCTGCGCGAAAATTCCGGCAACTGGTACAACATACGGGCTAGGATCTGTTTTGAGCCGGGAGATTAGGCCTCAGAGCCCTACAACTAAGATGGGCTAGTTCCCTGTCTCTTTATAGGCAGCCAGGGCTCTCTCGCGGGATTCTTTCAGATCGATGATGGGCTCTGGGTAGTGTTGGCCCAGGGTGATTCCAGCAGTGGTGAGCTGGTCTTCTGACGCTGCCCAGGGCTTATGGACAACCTTGCTAGGAAGGCGTTTTAGCTCTGGGCAGTAGGTGCGAACATAATCGCCTTGGGGGTCAAACTTTTCACCCTGTAGTAAGGGGTTAAAAATACGAAAGTAGGGGGCAGCATCGGCACCAGACCCCGCTACCCACTGCCAGCTGGCACTGTTATTGGCTAGGTCGGCATCCACCAAGGTATTCCAAAACCACTGGGCGCCTTTACGCCAATCCACCAAGCAGTTCTTAATTAGAAACGACGCAACAATCATCCGTACCCGGTTGTGCATATAGCCGGTTTGCCAGAGCTCTCTCATACCTGCATCAATAATAGGAATACCCGTCTTGCCTTTTTGCCAAGCCGTTAACAGTGCTTCATCGTTTTGCCAAGGAAAACTATCAAATTTAGCTTTAAAGTTTTTCTCTGGAATCTCTGGAAAGTGAAACAGCAAGTAATAGGAAAATTCACGCCAGGCTAATTCTGATAAAAACTTTTGTATATTCTCTTCATTGCCGGGGTTGTCGTTACTAGAGTCAGATATTTGTTGATGCAGGACCGCGTGCCAAATTTGATTGGGAGAAATTTCACCGAAATGTAAATGGGGGGATAGTTTAGAGGTCGCCTCTAAAGAGGGTACATCTCTGCCCTCGGTGTACTGGGTGATGGCGTCTTTCAAAAAAGCAGCGAGCCGATTTTTCGCGCCTTCTTCGCCGGGTGTCCATTCTTTTTCCATGGTGGTATACCAGGGAATCGAGGGTAGTAAATTTAAGTCGTCAACGGAAAGCGCTTGAACGCCACTCTTTGATTTTTCCCTTGATCTAGGCTGCGCCACAAAACGAATACGCTCAGGTTTCGCGTGTGGAAAGCGCGGCTCAGGCTGGTTGCGGCAGCCTTTTTTGTAATAAGGGGTAAAAACCTTGTAGGGAGTGCCGTCTGCCTTAGAAACCGTCCAAGGCTCCCAGAGCAAACTGCCATTAAAACTCTCAACCTGAATGTTTGAACCAAGCAGTATTTGCTTGAGTTGTTTATCCCTAGCTATCTGCCAAGGCTCATAACACCGGTTCCAATACACGGCATCAATATTTGCTGCTTCAATAAGCTTGGGAATAATTTCAAGAGGATCACCATACGCGATAAATAAATTATCCTGCAAGTCTTCTTGGAGGGCTTTTAGAGAGTGATGCAGCCACCACTCCGAGGCAGCCCCCATCTTCCATTGCTGAGGGTGTTGCTCATCAATAATATACACGGGCAGCACCTCACCGGCTTTACAGGCGGCCAGTAATGCAGGGTTATCGCTAAGGCGAAGGTCTTGTCGGAACCAGATAATGGATTTCATTGCTATATTACGTCGTGTTGAACGAAATGGATCACTGGGCAGAGTGGTAGCATTAAATCTAATTCGGAAGCCGTCGTTACGCTCGCAGACGCTAAGAATCGAATGGTTGCTTGTAAGTTATTGATTTTTATGGGTGAGTCAGTGTGCTCGTAGGGGAAGGTAAATTAATTGTTATGTTTCTTCAGAAATTCAAGAATGAGCCTTCGATCAACAGGAATTGATCATATAAATCTACAGGTAAGTGACTTGAGTGAATCTATTAAGTTTTGAAATGATTGACTTTTTTTGAAGTCTCAGAGGAAATTTACGGAAGCGAACGGTGTAATTATTGGTGTAAGGGAGGCAAGGCTATAGTCATGTGTTTGTTTTATATCAGAAACTTTGAAGAGCAAAGAGTTTTTGTATCGAAAAGGTTATACCAAATCATCTGTGATGATGTAGTGACTTGGCCCGAATCAAAATCTCTATACATTCTAGATCCAACAGGGTATAACACAAAGTTAACAGATACGTGAGATTCTCCTGCTTTAACGGCTGTACTTCGCTTTGGCATGGCTTCGCCATTTTATACCAAAATTCTAATTCCGCAGCCCCCCCCCCACACACACATATATATAGGCGTTAAGTTATTTACCATGCCATTCCCAAATAATCTGTTTTGAGGGCGTAAATGAAAACACTACTAAGCATGCTTGATGATCGATCTGAAAACTCAATGCTGGTGTTGTCAGTAACAATGGTATTTTTGTTGGCCTCAATATCGGTATTCTTTGATAATCCAACTGCTTTCTTCCCCTTATTTCTTATACCTGTCTTATTGGTTAGTTGGTATGGTGGAAGTAAAGCTGGAATTCTTCTTTCAATTTTTACTGTCTGTTTAGTTTTAGTTGCAAATTTTTATATTATGCCTAAATACGGTGATACTTATCCTCTTATCTATTCACATGTTTCACTCTTTGCTAGCAGTATTTTAGTAGCCGTATTAGTAACTAATTTTCAAAAGGTTCACAAAGTAGAAGTTATTGCTGCAGGCACTGATGAACTTACGGGGGCAGCCAATGTGCGAGTATTTCATATAGAGTTAGCTAATGAGATACTTCGTTCAGTAAGATATAAGCATGTATTCACATTGGCATGTCTTGATATCGATAACTTCAAATATATTAATGATACGTATGGTCACGCAATTGGTGATGATTTATTAATTCAAGTTGTCAAAAGTCTAAAAGCATCTCTTAGAAAAACTGATGTGATAGCAAGAATAGGTGGCGACGAGTTTGCTTGTTTGTTTCCAGAAACATCTCTTGAAGAAGCCAAAACTGCCTTTTCTAAAGCAAGTGATCTACTTCGTATTGAAATGGAAAAGAAAAAGTGGCCAGTCACTTTTAGTGTGGGGGTCGTAACATTTAAAACGTTGCCTGACGATTTAAAGCAGGCAATGAAAGTAGCGGATGACCTAATGTATACAGTAAAAAACTCTGACAAAAACAATGTCGCTTACTCGATTTGGCAGGATATTACCTAGCAATCGGGGCAAGTTCGCTTTCTCAAAATGGAAGCTTCGAAAGCGAGGTTATTTATGCTGCGCTAAGGCTATACATCTAGTATCAACCAGTAAATGCGATAATCGTCACGAAAAAACGCGTGACAGTGGCGATTTATATTGCCGCTCCAATTGCCTAAGCCTCAAAAATTTAGATTTCATTTAAACTCTTGCCAGCTCTTTAGGAGCTTGTTTTAGTCCATATAGTCTTCAATAGGCGCACAAGAGCAAACCAAATTCCTATCCCCAAATACATTGTCGATACGATTTACCGTTGGCCATACCTTGTGGTCTTTTAACCAGTTGGCTGGGCGTGTGGCTGCTTCGCGAGAGTATTTTCGGTTCCAGTTTTCGTCCATCACATCGTCTAGAGTGTGCGGCGCATTGTGCAGCGCTGTTTCTGCGGCTTCTAATTCCCCGCGTTCTACTTGCGCAATTTCTTCGCGAATGGTGATCATAGTTTCGATAAAGCGATCCAGCTCAGCTTTGGATTCCGACTCAGTAGGCTCGATCATCAACGTGCCCGCAACTGGGAAGCTCATGGTGGGGGCGTGGAAACCGAAGTCGTTCAAACGTTTCGCAATATCTTCTTCCGTAATGCCGGTGGCGTCTTTCAGTGGACGAATATCTACCAGGCATTCGTGGGCTACGCGGCCGTTCTTGCCGGTGTAGAGAATCTTGTAGTGCTCACCCAGTTTGGTGGTGAGGTAGTTAGCATTTACGATGGCCATTTCAGTGGCTTGTTGCAGGCCTTCGGCGCCCATCATACGGATGTACATCCAGCTGATTGGCAGAATAGAGGCCGAACCCCAGGGCGCTGCGGAGATTACGCCGTTAGCCATATCGGTGCCGGGTACTGGCTGCACCGGGTGTGCCGGCAGGAAAGGTTCTAAATGTTTGCCTACGCCGATTGGGCCCATGCCGGGGCCACCGCCGCCGTGAGGAATACAGAAGGTTTTGTGCAGGTTGAGGTGGGATACATCGCCACCGAACTTGCCCGGTGCGGCCACACCAACCAGTGCGTTCATATTGGCGCCGTCGATATACACTTGGCCGCCTGCGGTGTGCACCATCTCACAGATTTCGGTGATGGCTTCTTCGAATACTCCGTGGGTGGAGGGGTAAGTCACCATCAGTGCTGCCAGTTGATCGGCGTGTTCTTCAATTTTGGCTTTCAGGTCGGCGATATCTACGTTGCCGTCTTTATCGCAGGCCACGACCACTACGCGCATATCTACCATGGCGGCAGAGGCGGGGTTGGTGCCGTGGGCGGAGGCGGGAATCAAGCAGATATCCCGGTTTTCGCCTTTGCTTTCCAAGTACTTTTTAATAGCTACCAAGCCTGCGTACTCACCTTGGGAGCCCGCGTTAGGCTGCAGGCTAATGGCATCGTAACCGGTACAGGTGGCGAGCCACTGTTGCAGATCTTCAAATAGCTTCTGATAGCCGGCGGCCTGATCAATAGGTGCAAACGGGTGCATATTGCCGAACTCTGGCCAGGTGACAGGAATCATCTCAGCAGTGGCGTTGAGTTTCATGGTGCAGGAACCCAGTGGGATCATGCTGTGGTTCAGGGCAATGTCTTTGCTTTCTAGGCGCTTTAAGTAGCGCAGCATTTCGGTTTCAGAGTGGTAGCTGTTAAATACCGGGTGAGTCAGGAATTCTGAAGTACGTACTAACTCACGAGGAATACCATTGTTTACCTGAGCATTTTGATCCAATACTTCCCAATCGAAGTTCTTGCTAGTACCTGTGATCAGGTGTTCCAATTGTTGTATATCTGCAGGGGTAGTGGTTTCGTTAAGGCTAATACTTAATCCGTTTTCACCGAGAGGGCGCAGGTTGATGCCGTTATCCAAAGCAGCTTGGTAAATTTTCTGGCACTGCTCAGGGGTATCAAAATCAATGGATAGGGTATCGAAAAAGCTGCTGTGGCGAAGCTTAACGCCGGCGTCTTTCAGTGTATTGGCCAAGATCGCCGTGAGGCGATTGATGCGGCTGGCGATGGTCTTTAAACCCTCCGGGCCGTGGTACACCGCATAGAAGGCACTCATTACCGCCAGCAACACTTGAGAAGTACAGATATTGGAGTTGGCTTTCTCTCGGCGGATATGTTGCTCGCGGGTTTGCATAGCCATACGCAGGGCAGGCTTGCCACGGGTATCTTTGGATACACCGATAATGCGCCCCGGTGCGGAACGCTTGAAGGCATCTTTAAAGGCAAAGAAGGCGGCGTGTGGGCCGCCAAAGCCCATAGGAACACCAAAGCGTTGGTTTGTACCGACTACCACATCGGCTCCCATTTCACCGGGAGGGGTTAGCAGTACCAAGCTCATAATGTCGGCAGCGACAACGGCAAGCGCGTTGTCGGCGTGAACTTGATCAATGATGGGACGCAGATCCCGTACTTCACCGCTGGTGCCAGGGTATTGCAGTAGGGCGCCGAAATATTCTAAGTCGGCGAGGTCGGTTTCAGGGTTGCCTACCACCACGTCAAAGCCAAAGTGCTCGGCTCGAGTTTTAATGACACCCACGGTTTGCGGGTGAGTATCGTCTGCTACAAAGAAGGTGAGAGACTTGTTCTTGCGCTGCTGGCGTTTACACATGGCCATGGCTTCAGCGGCGGCGGTGCCTTCGTCCAGCATGGAGGCGTTGGCCAGCTCCAAACCGGTGAGATCCATCACCATCTGCTGGAAATTCAGCAAGCCTTCCAAACGGCCCTGAGCAATTTCCGGCTGGTATGGGGTGTAGGCCGTGTACCACCCTGGGTTTTCCAGCACATTGCGCAGAATCACATTGGGGGTATAGGTGGGGTGATAGCCCATACCCAGATAGCTTTTATTCACCGTATTCAGGTCTGCATATTGGCGCAGCTCAGCGAGGGCCTCGTGTTCGGCACGGGCGCTGTCTAGGGGCAGCTGCTCTTGCAGGCGAATCTTGCCGGGCACCGTCTCAGCAATCAGTGACTCAACAGAGTCTACGCCCAGGTCAGCCAGCATGGCGGCAGTATCGGCGGCATTGGGGCCGATATGGCGGCCGATAAAGGCATCGTGCTGCTCTAGTTGATATAGGGGGCGAGTAGACGGTGGCACTGACGTGCTCATGGGCGACCTCCGAGGGGCTGCAAAAGGCAGAAAAAGACGGTGAAAACAGAGGCGCGCATGTTACCAGTGCACCGGTTTTCGGGCAATTCAAAGGGCTTTTTTTGACATAGGGCAAAGTAATAAGGGCTATACTTTGAGAGTCTTTTATTAACTTGATAATTCCTCTGTTTTACATCATGTTGATTGGAGGTGTATCAGATATGAGCTTCTAGCGTGAACCCCTAAGGCCCTTAAGAAGGATATTTTATGTCGGCCCCCTCTGTACCCCCTTCAAATCCATTCTTTTATTCATTGGCGCGTCTCCCAATTCGCACCCTTGTGGTGGCTTTGTTGCTATTAAGCCTGGGTGTGGGTGGACTCTTACTCGCATGGATTTTGGTCTCTACTGAAACTCGATCGATTTACAACCGCTACAGTCAGGATCTGGAGCTAGATGGCGCTGCCATTGTCCGCCAAATCGCCGTTGATGCAGATACAGGTAATTTGCAGTCAACTCGTCAGTTGATGAGTTTTTATGGTGTAAGGGCAGAAGTTGAACAGTTAATGGTGATTAGTGCTGAGGGAAAAGTGCTGCTCTCAAATCCGCCTTATTTCGAAGGTCAATCATTTCGGCAAGTGACCACACTCTTACTTGATGATGCGTTACCACAAGAACTTCATCGCAATATAAATTTGCATCGTGATAATAGCCGTATTCAAGGCGCGTTTCGTTTGCCCCATTTACATAAATCCCCTTTCTCCCAAGGATTTATTTGGATCAGCTTGGATGTGAATGAAGCTTTGCGAACAATGTGGGGTCGCTTAGTGATGGAGTTAGCGGTTCTGATTCTTGTTAGCTTAGCCAGTATTGGGTTGATTTATTCCTTGCTCTCTCGTCAATTGCTTTCCCCTTTGGAAAGACTGCAAGAGTTTACGAAACGTATTGCCCAGGGGCGTTTGGGCGAGCAGGTGTCCGGTGTAAGCAGCCAAGAACTGCAAGATCTTGTGAGCTCAATTAATACCATGAGTCATAAGTTGGGGGAAAGTTTTGAAGAGGTAAAATTGCAAAACCGTGCCTTGGAACAAATTATTTCTGCCTTGGAAGAAAAGCAAGATGAGTTACGAGTTGCGGCTTATGCTTTCGAAACCGAAGAAGCGATTTTAATTACTGATGCCGATAGTAATGTTGTGAAAGTGAATACGGCTTTCACAAAAATTTCCGGTTATGAGGCCAGTGAAGTGCTGGGCAAAAATCCTAATATTCTTGCCTCTGGTCGCCACGATAAAAAGTTTTACGAGAATATGTGGCGGGATATTAATGTGCGCGGCGTATGGCGTGGCGAGATTTGGAATAAACGTAAAGACGGAACTATTTTTCCAGAGCTGCAAACTATCACTGCAGTAAAAGATATGGATGGGCAGGTCACTCATTATGTTGCTTGCTTTTCTGATATTACAGAGCGTAAAGAAACTGAACAGAAAGTTGCCCGTATGGCTTTTTACGATGAGCTTACCGGATTACCTAATCGTCGCATGTTTAGTGACTCCTTAGAGCAAGCGCTGGCTTTTTCCACTCGTATGAAACAGTGTGGCGCGGTGATTTTTATCGATCTGGATCACTTTAAAGAAGTCAATGATTCCATGGGTCACTTGGCTGGCGATGAATTATTAAAGCTGGTTGGAAAGCGTTTGAAGCGGCATTTACGTGTTGAAGATGTGTTGGCACGCTTTGGTGGTGACGAGTTTGTACTGCTGGCAAATGGCTTAGGTGTCGATCGTGATGAAGCAGTAATGAACGGAAGCGATCTCGCTCACCGCATGATGAAAGATTTAAATGAGCCTTTTTCTATTCAAGGGCGAACGGTACATATCACTGGTAGTGTGGGGGTCGCTATTTTCCCCGGCGATGCGGAAGATGCAGAGTCTCTGTTACAAAAAGCCGATACGGCTATGTATCACTCTAAAGAAAAAGGTCGCCGCAGTGTGCACTTTTTCTCTGACGCTATGCAGTCCATTGTGGATGAACGTTTCCATATTCGTCACGAATTACGTAAGGCTATCGAGAGTGATAGCTTGTCACTACATCTTCAGCCTCAAGTGGATTTAGACAGTGGGAAAATTGAAGGGGCCGAATGTCTCTTGCGTTGGACTCACCCTGACGATGGTTTTATTTCTCCGGTGGTCTTTATTCCTATTGCAGAAGGTAGTGATTTAATTATCCAATTGGATAAGTGGGTCATTCGCAGTGCCTGTAAATTGATGAAGCGGTTAGAGAGTAAAGGGATCTTCCTGCCGCGGTTATCCATTAATGTCAGTGCCAAGCATTTCCATCGCAGTAGTTTTGTGGGTTTTGTGAAAAACACCATCGAAGAATATGGCTGTGATGCGGGGCGTTTGTGTATCGAACTCACAGAAGGTGCCTTTATCAGTGATATGGATCTTGCTATTGAACGGATGAATCAGTTGCGCGAAACAGGTCTCGAAATTGCGGTGGATGATTTTGGTACCGGTTACTCTTCCTTGAGTTATCTGGAGAAAATGCCCATCACGGAATTGAAAATCGATAAAACCTTTGTGGATAAAGTGCCGTTAGATAAACGGGGCACTGCTGTAGCGGGCACCATTATCGAGTTGGGTCAGCAGTTAGATTTTCGTATTGTGGCTGAAGGGGTTGAAAGTGCTGCCCAGGTTGAGTTTTTGAAAACGGCCCGCTGTGATGTGTATCAGGGCTATCATTTTAGCCGCCCTCTGGCAGAAACCGATTTTGAGGCTTTTTGGAAACAGACTGGCCATTGTTTGATTCTTAGTCATAGTGGTGGTCAGAGTGGTGGGAACGGTAGTGGACGTGGCGATGGATAAGCCGACGATGTCAGTACTTAGGCCTTTATTCACTTCTTACTGCTTCTTATTGCAGGCCATTTTCCACATAACCTTCCTGTATAGGAAAAATCCTGATTTATGGGGGTGAAAACCCCTGTGAATTTCGTGGATTTCCCGCTAAAATCCCCGCCCCAATTTGCTTGGACCTGTTTGGCGAAATTTAGCAGCTAATATTAACCGCTAATATTTGGCATAGTTAAAGCAGGGCCGTCGGGTCGCTCCCGGTTGTCGATGATGCGTCTTAATGATGTAACGCCCAAGCAGTATCTCTGGAGAATGACATGTCTGATATCAAAAAAGTGGTCCTGGCCTATTCCGGCGGCCTGGATACCTCTGTAATCGCCCGTTGGTTACAAGAAACCTATGAGTGCGAAGTGGTGACTTTCACCGCAGACCTGGGGCAGGGTGAAGAAGTAGAACCTGCTCGTGCCAAGGCTGAAGCCTTAGGTATCAAAGAAATCTATATCGACGACTTGCGAGAAGAGTTCGCTCGCGACTTCGTCTTCCCGATGTTCCGCGCTAACACCATTTATGAAGGTGAATACCTGCTGGGTACCTCTATTGCTCGCCCGCTAATCGCCAAGCGCTTGATCGATATTGTGAACGAGACCGGTGCCGACGCTATCTGCCACGGTGCAACTGGTAAAGGTAATGACCAGGTGCGCTTCGAACTGGGTGCTTATGCCCTTAAGCCAGGTATCAAGGTTATTGCTCCATGGCGTGAGTGGGATCTAACGTCCCGCGAGACCCTGATGGAATACTGTGCCGAGCACAATATTCCAGTGGATTACGCCAATGCTAAGAAGAAGTCTCCTTACTCCATGGACGCCAACTTGCTGCATATCTCTTATGAAGGCGGCAACTTGGAAGACCCATGGTGGGAAGCGGAAGACCCAGATATGTGGCGTTGGAGTGTTTCTCCTGAAGAGGCCCCAGATAAGCCGACTTACCTTGAGTTGACCTTCGAAAAGGGCGATATCATTGCTATCGATGGCAAGGCTATGAGCCCAGCCACGGTATTGGAATATCTGAACAAGGTTGGTGGTGAAAACGGCGTGGGTCGTCTGGATATCGTAGAAAACCGCTATGTGGGCATGAAGTCTCGCGGCTGTTACGAAACTCCGGGTGGCACCATTATGCTGAAAGCCCACCGCGGTATTGAGTCTCTGACCCTAGACCGTGAAGCAGCTCACTTGAAAGATTCCATCATGCCTCGCTACGCCGAGCTGATTTATAACGGCTACTGGTGGAGCCCTGAGCGTGAAATGCTTCAGGCCTTGATCGACAAGTCTCAAGAAGACGTTAACGGCGACGTGCGCGTGAAGCTCTATAAAGGTGGTGTATCTGTGGTAGGTCGTCGTTCCGAGGACTCTCTGTTTGACGAAGCTATCGCAACCTTCGAAGAAGACGCCGGCGCATACGATCAGAAAGACGCAGAAGGCTTTATTAAGCTGAATGCTTTGCGTTTACGTATCGCCGCTGAAAAGGGCCGTAAGCTGTAATTAATAAAGAACGTCATTCCCGCGTAGGCGGGACTCGTTAGAGCAGCGAAGCTCATCTATTGGGCTAAGTAAGCTATTTAGAATAGATACCGCCTGCGCGGGTATGACGATGGCTAAGGGGAAGAGTACCTCACAAGGGGTACTTTTCTGGCGCGGCATTGATAAATGTCAATGTTTGTTGCGCGGGCTTCCCCATAATGGCACCCGGTGAAAAACGGCAGGATGGCCAACTTTTGACTAGGGTTAACAAGTTTAAATTTTTAACTTTCAATTAAAAAAACCAGGAATGTTCTTATGAGCAATGTGGCAACTTCCGGTGATAAGCCGGTTTATAACTACGAGGTAGTGAAGTATTTCGCTGTCATGACCGTAGTTTGGGGTGTTGTCGGCATGGCCGCAGGTGTGTTGATTGCAGCACAGCTGATGTGGCCGGAGCTGAACAGCATTTGGGAACCATACACGCACTTTGGCCGTCTGCGCCCACTGCACACCAATGCGGTGATCTTTGCCTTTGGTGGCTGTGCACTGTTTGCAACCTCCTACTATGTGGTGCAACGCACCTGTCAAACCCCGTTACTGTCTAACGGTTTGGCGTGGTTCACCTTCTGGGGTTGGCAACTGGTTATTGTTCTTGCCGCTATTACTCTGCCGCTAGGTATCACGTCTGGTAAAGAGTACGCTGAGCTGGAATGGCCTATTGATATTCTGATCACCATCGTTTGGGTGGCTTATCTGATCCAGTTTATCGGCACTATCATGATTCGTAAGACCAGCCACATTTACGTTGCTAACTGGTTCTTTGCTGCCTTTATTATCACGGTTGCGGTGCTGCACGTGGTGAACAGCGCTGCGATTCCTGTAACCCTGACTAAGTCCTACTCTGCTTATGCAGGAGCCATGGATGCCATGGTTCAGTGGTGGTACGGCCACAACGCGGTAGGTTTCTTCCTGACTGCGGGCTTCTTGGGCATCATGTACTACTTCGTACCTAAGCAAGCGGGTCGCCCGGTATTCTCTTATCGCCTGTCGATCATTCACTTCTGGGCATTGGTGTCTATCTACGTATGGGCGGGTTCTCACCACCTGCACTACACCGCGTTGCCAGATTGGACTCAAAGCTTGGGTATGGTGATGTCACTGATTCTGTTGGCGCCATCTTGGGGTGGTATGATCAACGGTATCATGACCCTGTCAGGTGCTTGGCATAAACTGCGTACCGACCCTACCTTGCGCTTCCTGGTTGTTTCTCTGTCCTTCTACGGTATGTCTACCTTTGAAGGCCCGATGATGTCTATTAAGACTGTTAACTCCTTGTCTCACTACACCGACTGGACCATTGGTCACGTACACTCCGGTGCTTTGGGCTGGGTTGCTATGGTATCTATTGGTGCTCTGTATCACTTGATTCCTGCACTGCAGGGTCAGAAGAATATGTGGAGTGTGAAACTGGTTAATGTTCACTTCTGGTTAGCGACTATCGGTACTGTGCTGTACATCGCTGCTATGTGGGTGAACGGTATTATGCAGGGCCTAATGTGGCGCGCGTTTAATAACGACGGCACCCTGACTTACAGCTTCGTAGAATCTGTAGAGGCGAGCTACCCAGGTTACTTCGTACGTGTATTGGGTGGTGCAATCTTCCTGCTGGGTATGTTGCTAATGGCATACAACACCTACCGCACATTGGAAATGGCTGACGAGACTGAGGCAGAAAATGCCCAGGCTCAAACGGCGTAAGGGGAGCGACATGCAAAGTCACGATATTGTAGAAAAAAATATTGGCCTGCTGATGATCCTCACGGTTGTGGCCATCAGCTTTGGCTTCCTTGTAGAGGTTGTGCCTCAGTTCTATCAGAAATCTACCACTGAGCCCGTTGAAGGTTTGAAGCCTTATAACGCGGTGCAGTTGGAAGGTCGCGATATTTACATCCGCGAAGGTTGCTATACCTGTCACTCACAAATGGTTCGTCCATTCCGTGCGGAGACTGAGCGTTACGGCCATTACTCCGTTGCGGGTGAGTCTGTTTACGACCACCCATTCCAGTGGGGTTCTAAGCGTACTGGTCCAGACTTGGCTCGTGTAGGCGGTCGTTATTCTGATGAATGGCACTACGCTCACCTGTATAACCCACGCAATGTTGTTCCTGAATCTAACATGCCAAGCTTCCCTTGGTTGTTCGATAACGTTATCGACGGCAAGAAGACTGGCGCGAAAATGGAAGCGCTGCGCATTGTGGGCGTTCCTTACACCGACGAAGACATTGCCGGTGCAGAGGAAGCGGTTAAAGGTAAAACAGAGGTTGAAGCCCTGGTTGCATACTTGCAGTACCTGGGAACCTGGATGCCTCAGGTTAAACGTTAATTGATTGGTAGTGTGATTTTTCGATGAGTGAAATTCTCACAGGATTGGGTCCGGTTTTTGTTTTTGTCGCCTTTATGGGTGTGTGTTGGTATGCCTACGGCGGCAAGCGCAAAGCCAAGTTCGACGAAGCGGCTAATTTGCCTTTCGCGGACGACGAGCAAAGTGAAGCGAGCGAGACTCAATCTTCTACTGAAGACGAATTAACTAAAGAACGATTGAAAGAACAATCAACTCAACAGAAGCAGGACAAATAAAATGAGTGCATTCTGGATTGGATGGGTTTGTGTACTGACCCTCACTAACTTGGCGTTAGTGATTTGGGTACTGGAAGCGAACAAGCGTGTTGCTAAGGATGATACCGAAGCACCGGAAAACAAAACCACAGGCCACGTGTTTGATGGCTTGGAAGAATACGACAACCCGCTGCCAAAGTGGTGGTACCAGATGTTCTGGGGCACACTGATCTTTGGTGCGATTTATCTGGCGGCTTACCCTGGCCTGTTAGGAAGCTCTTGGAATGGTTTACTGGGTTGGACTCAGGTAGGTCAGTACGAGAAAGAAATTGACAGTGCCACTGAAAAATACGGCCCTATCTATGCGAAGTATGCGGCGATGTCTATTGAAGACGTCGCGCAGGATCCTAAAGCATTGAAAATGGGTACCCGTATCTTTGCTAACAACTGTGCCGTATGTCACGGCTCTACCGGTGGTGGTTACCACGGTTTCCCGAACTTGACCGACAACGATTGGTTGTGGGGCGGTTCGCCAGAAACCATTAAGGAAACCATTACTCACGGTCGTGGCCAAGCGGGTGTTATGCGTATGCCAGCATGGGGTGATCAGTGGGCTTTGAGCGAAGGTGTTGCACGTGCAGATCAAATGGTTACTGAAGTGACTGAGTACGTTCTGAGCATCGCGGGCGAAGAACACGACGCCGCTCAAGCAGCAGCGGGTGCCGATGTTTATGCCAGCAGCTGTGTGGCCTGTCACGGTGCGGACGGTAAAGGTTTACAAGCACTGGGTGCGCCGAATCTCACCGACGACATCTGGCTGTTCAACAACCCTGGTTGGAGCCTGCGTGATAACGTAAGCCACTCCATTCGTAAGGGTCGCGGTGCGGTGATGCCAGCTCAAAAGGATATGCTGCAAGCAGATAAGATTCACCTGCTGTCAGCTTATGTTTATAGCTTGTCACAAGAGAACTGATTGGTATCAAGCTTGAAGCAAAGTTGATGCAATGAGTTCTCGGAAAGGCCCGTTTACGGGCCTTTCCTGTATCTGAAGTTTTGGTTTTGATAAATGGATTTTTGCTAAAATAGCGCGCCCTTAGAGGTTAGATGTTTGCGGTTGGTGATATCGTTTTCCCGATTGCAAAGACCTAATTTTTACAATGGCTATTCGTGTAACGACCTTGGACTTAAGTCGAACAGACACTTGTTCGCTTGGGGGCTAAAGTTTTACCGCTAGTGGTAGTCTGGAGGCAGTATGTCTGAAAAAATCCCCGCAAAAGATTTAACGGAAAATCCCAAAGATGCAGATCATTATGCAGAGCTGGATTGGGGAGATGGCAAAATCTACACCCGTCGTCTTCGAGAAGGTTTTTACCGTTCTTTAAGACAGTACACGGGTATCCCATTACTGCTGGGTTATTTTCTGCTGCCTTGGTTCAATATTAGCGATCGTCCCGCCATGTGGTTTAACTTGCCGGATCGCGAATTTCATATTCTGTGGATGACCTTCTGGCCCCAAGACGGCATGTTGCTGGCTTGGCTGCTGATCATTTCTGCCTTTGCCTTGTTTGCGGTAACCACCTTGGTGGGCCGTGTGTGGTGTGGTTTTACTTGTCCGCAAACGGTGTGGACACTGATGTTTATCTGGTGGGAGCGCCGTGTGATTGGCGATCGCAACGCCCAGATGAAATTGGATATGGCGCCCTGGTCTGCCAATAAAATCACCAAAAAACTGATTAAGTGGTTTGGCTGGTTTGTGATTGCCTTTGTCACAGCGTTTGCTTTTGTGGCTTATTTTGAGCCACCCCGTGATTTGGCTATGGAGTTACTCACGTTTACCGCACACCCATGGGCTGTTTTTTGGATTGGCTTTTTCACCATTGCCACTTTCGGTAATGCGGGTTTCTTAAGAGAAAAAGTGTGTAAGTACATGTGTCCGTACGCCCGTTTTCAATCAGTGATGTATGACGAAGATACTTTACTGGTCACTTACGATGCGGCTCGTGGTGAAAAGCGTGGCCCTCGCAAAGGCAACAAAGACAAGCCTGAGGGCTTGGGTGATTGTATTGACTGTAATTGGTGTGTGCAGGTTTGCCCGGTGGGCATCGATATTCGCGATGGTTTACAGTATCCCTGTATTGATTGTGGTTTGTGCGTGGATGCCTGTAACCAGATTATGGATAAAGTAGGTTACGAGCGTGGCTTGATTCGTTTCACCACCCAAGACCAATTAGAAAACGGTCATACCAAGTTTATTCGCCCTAAGTTAGTGGGTTATGCGATGGCTGTCGTATTAATGCTGGTGGCGTTCACTTATGTGTTATCGACTCGTGTTCCAGTTACCTTGGATGTAGTGCGAGATCGTGGTCAGTTATTCCGCCCTGTGGGCGGCAAGAAAATTGAAAACAACTACCTGCTAAAAATTAACAACATGAGTGACAGTACCCGTGATTTCCGTGTGGTTTTGCTTACCGATGATATTTTTACGCTGAAAGCTTGGAAGCATGTAGAAGTGGAAAAAGGGGAAGTATTCTCTTTACCAGTTTCGTTGCGCGCTGAGCGAAAAGCTTTGGGGGGGTCGAAAACCCCAGTACAATTCCGTGTGGAAGCGGTTGATGACGAAACCATATTTGCGCTGGAAGATAGTACGTTTATTGGGCCGTCGAAGTAAGTTTGATGTTGGATGTTTGAAGAGACGGGTTCGTCCAGCCTCAAACGCCTAACATAAAAAATTGTCGTAGCCCGCGTAGAACCAGTGTTTTTCTGGCGTCACGCGGGAAGTTTTATAATTTAAACCTGTCATTCTGAGCGATCAAAAACTGCTCCTGCGTTTTTGAAATACCCTCCATCCATGGAGGGTAAGCGAAGAACCTCATTGCTCACCAGCAAGAGATCCTTCGTCGTTCCTCCTCAGGATGACAGAACTTTTTTAGGTTTTAGTCATGTCAACAACAGAACACCCAGATACTGATCAAGAGCCTTGGTACAAACAATTTTGGCCATGGTTTCTTATTATTTTGCCAGGCACTGTCGTGATTGCTGCCATTGGCACTGTGATAGTCGCCTTTAAAAATCAGCCCGACTTGGTAACGGATGATTACTACCGCAGTGGCTTGGAAATCAATGAGGTGCTTAAGCAAGATATGCGAGCAGCTGAGTTGGCGTTGCAGGCAGAGATCTTTATGGATAAAGAAGTGGGCGAAATTGTTATCGACTTGCGCGGTAACTTAGAAAGCTTTCCATCAGCTTTGGTGCTGAAATTTTTGCACACTCAAAAAGCTCGTCGAGATCACTGGGTGAAGTTGCGTCATATTGCCAATGGTCGTTATACAGGAGACTTTGGGCAAAACCGTTTAACTCGCTGGTATTTACGTTTAACACCAGGGATAGAGGGTGATAATGCGCTAACCGCAGATAATACGGAGTGGCGTTTAACCGGCCAGCTAAATACCTCCAGTGATTCCAAAGTCACTTTGGTTCCTATCCAAAATGCTGATCAATAAATTGTGCAATGACTGACTGTTTCCATTGCGGATTAGCTGTACCCGAGGGTGTCGATTTTTCCGTAGCAATACAGGGGCAACAAGAACCTATGTGTTGTCCGGGTTGTCAGGCAGTGGCGACTTCTATTGTAGAAGGTGGCTTGGACAGTTTTTATCAGTATCGTACGACCGTTAATGAAAAAAGCGAAGAAGTAAACGATGACTTTTCCGCTTATGACCTCCCCGAATTGCAAACAGGTTTTGTCACTCAAGTTGACGACAATACCTTACAAGCCAAGCTGCTGCTGGAAGGCATTACCTGTGCAGCCTGTGCTTGGCTGATCGAGCATCACTTAAAAAATATTCCTGGGGTTATTAAAGCACAAGTGAATGCCGCTGCGCACTTATTGACGGTGCAGTGGAATATCGACCCAGATAAAAACGCTACAGAGCAAACCAGTCTCAGTAAGTTGATGGCCGCTTGCGATGCCATTGGTTATCGTCCTCACCCTGCCAGTGATGATAAACGTCGCCAGGTTTGGCAGCAGGAAAATCGCTTGGCTTTACGTCGTTTAGGTGTCGCAGGTTTAGGAATGATGCAAGTAGGCATGGTGTCCATTGGTCTCCATGCGGGCGCTATTGAAGGCATCAGTGATTTTTGGGAGCAGTTCTTACGTATTGTCAGTTTTATTATTGCTACACCCGTAGTGCTTTACGCCGCTCGCCCATTCTTTTCTGCCGCCTTTAATGCGTTGAAATCAAAACATCTCGTCATGGATGTGCCGGTCTCTCTGGCTATCGGCGGCGCTTATATCGCAAGTACTTGGGCAACCTTTGTGGGTGGCGGTGAGGTGTATTTCGATTCGGTTTCCATGTTCACCTTTTTCTTATTAATTGGTCGTTATTTAGAAATGCGTGCTCGCCATCGTCACGGTGAGTCTATGGTGACCCTGGAAAATTTATTGCCGTTAACCGTTCGCAAGCGCGGTGTTAATGGTGAGTTTGAAACGGTGGCTTATCGGGAATTACAAATCGGAGGTGAGGTGCAAGTACGCCCTGGGGAAACTTTACCCTGTGATGGTGTGATTGTTTCCGGTGAAAGCCGCATTGATGAGTCTGCGCTAACCGGTGAATCAGATCCGCTATTGAGAGGTGTGGATAGTGAAGTGACTGCGGGTACTTTGAATTTATCCCAGCCTATCACCGTGAATGCGAAAGCAGTGGGGGATAGCACGCGCTTGTCTGCCATTGCGCAATTGGTTGCGCGCAGTGATGACGATCGCCCAAGAATTGTTTCCATTGCGGATTTTATTGCCAGTTATTTTGTGGCTGTCGTTTTAATCTTTAGCGGATTAACTTTTGCCTATTGGTGGTGGCAACAGCCGGAGCATGCGGTGTGGGTGACGCTTTCCGTGCTGGTGGTGACTTGTCCTTGTGCCTTGTCTTTGGCTACACCGGCCGCATTGACTGCGGCAACTGCGGCATTGCGCAAGCGAGGCTTAGTGGTGACTCGCGGCCATGTAGTGGAAACCTTGCCCATTATTAGTCGAGTGGTATTTGATAAAACCGGCACCCTCACCGTCGGTCATCCTGTGGTTACCGGTGTGGATATGTTGGCTGACGGTTTTGATGAAGAAGAACTGTTACAGATTATTGCGGCTCTGGAAGCGCCAGTAACGCATCCCATTGCTCGCGCATTTTCTCAGTGGCAAGGGTTTTACCAAGCCGAGAATGTGGCAGTGACGGTTGGTAAAGGGGTAACGGGCACCGTCGCAGACGTAAATTGGCGTTTTGGTCAGCCAGAATTTGCAGCGCCTGGCGCGCTATTGGATGACGAAGCCACCGGCGGTGTAACCACGTTATTGTTAGCGGATGATCAAAGCCCAATTGCCTGGGTAACCTTGCAGGATCAAGCTAGAGAAGGGGCTAAAAGCAGTATTACCGAATTGCAAAGGCAGCAGGTGAAGGTAGCGCTGCTCTCTGGTGATCGCAGTGGCCCTGTTGTTTCCATTGCGGAAGAGCTAGGTATTTCAGAGTATCAAAGTAAATTGTCGCCGGAAGACAAGCTTGCTGAAGTGAAAAAATGGCAGAGTCAAAATACTCGTGGTACTGAGCGCGTTATGATGATTGGCGATGGCATTAATGATGTGCCAGTGTTGAGTGCGGCAGATATTTCCATTGCAATGGGTGAGGCGACTGACTTAGCAAGGGTGAGATCCGATGCAGTTTTGTTGTCGAGCGATGTACAGCAAATTCCCGCTGCTATTGAATTAGGTCGAAAAGCCCGCAATATTATTCGTCAAAATTTAACTTGGGCGTTGGGCTACAATATTTGTGCCCTACCTCTAGCGGCAATGGGAATGATCCCCCCTTGGTTGGCAGCCATAGGTATGTCGTTAAGCTCTTTGGTGGTTGTCTTTAATGCACTGCGGTTGAAGTAAATACCTCAATATAATGATATGGCACAAAGTAGCCCGGACTCCGCTTCGCTACCTCCGGGCTACACAAATAGTTAATACCTGTCATCCCCGCGCATGCCTACATGGATGTAGGTAGTAGAGCGACGCAGGAAGCCAAAGCCGAGGCGGGGATCTACTCAATAAATAATTAGATTAGCTACGCTGGTCTTCGGCTCCCGCCTGCACGGGAATGACGTGAAGTGAGTATGGAAAGTTTATTTTATCTAATTCCCATCGCGCTGGTTTTTGTGGTGATTGCCGTGAAAGTCTTTTTTTGGGCGGTGGACAATGGCCAGTTTGAAGACTTGGATACAGAAGCTCAGCGCATTTTGTTTGATGACGATGAGTTATCACCACAACAAAAAAAGCAGCCATCGCCATCGGGTTCTGAAAAGAAAGCTGACAATAAAGCTGAGAAAGCAGCTGACGAAAGCGATATAGAGGACTCGAAAGAGTGATGGACTGGAGTCAGTTGATACCCTCATTACTACCGGCGTTTTTGGTGGGCTTCTTAGGTGCGGGCCACTGTGTGGGTATGTGTGGTGGCATTATGTCGGTATTAAGTTTAAACACGGGTAAGCAAGGCGCCGCACGATTATTTTTGCTGCTTAATTACAACACGGGCCGTATTGCTAGCTATACCTGTGCCGGTGTGTTGTTAGGTTGGCTTGGTAGTGGCATTACAGATTTTCATGCAGGCAATACGATTTTGCGTTGGGTTGCAGGTGGTTTATTGATTGCCATGGCCTTGTATTTAGCCAACTGGTGGCGTGGGCTGATTTATTTAGAAAAAATGGGCAGCTTTTTTTGGAAAAAAATTCAGCCATTCGGCAAGGGGTTAATGCCTGTCGATAGTGCCATGAAAGCACTTCTGCTGGGTGGGTTATGGGGCTGGTTGCCCTGTGGTTTGGTTTACAGTGCTTTGGGGTTGGCTACGGCTCAGGGCAGCATACAAGGCGGCGCTTTGGTGATGTTGGCCTTTGGTTTGGGGACTTTACCCTTGTTGTTAATTACAGGAGTCGCCGCAGAGAAAGTTCACGGATTGTTGCGTAAAACCGGTGTGCGTTTAGCAATGGCGTTATTGGTATTTATTGCGGGAGTGTGGACGATTTGGGGTGGGCTTGGTCACGCGCACCATGATCATCTTGGGCATGCTGGTCATAGTAACCACGGTGAACAAACCAATCATGCAAAGCAGCAAGGTCAGGAACAGCATAGTGGTCATTTCGATCACTCCAATCATTCAGATCATTTAAATCACTTAAACCACATCAGGGATCACAGTGAGCATCAGCAGCCTAGTGAAACACAGTCGGGTGCGGATAGCTCTTCATCAGCGGCGAATGAGGGTCAGGCTCATGATCACCACGGTCATCACTAATGTGTGATGATGGTATCTAGCTACCTACTGAACGACTTAGTGAACGTCGCCTTTGTCGTTTTGCGCTTCACCTAATTTCTTGGCAAGCTCTGGACAAAAAGGGTGTTCACTGACTTGGCAGTGGGCATCTTGTAGTGCCTGAATAATCATCATGTCAGAGACAGGCACTTTATTACCTTTCGAATCGCAAACGGTCGCTTGGAAGAAAGGAATGCTGTTATTGCTTTTAGTGGCATGTGATTTCATGACAAATCCTCGATTAACTACTTTATAACTACATCTTTAACGGCTTCGTAATACTGTCTTAATGCGCTCGACTGCCCCTTCGTTTAAATCCACCGCCATACTTTTGGTTTAATACTTAAGGACTAGGCTTGAGTTAATAATAACGAAGCTAACCGTTTGTGCTAGTTCTATTTTGGTATAGCTTTGTGGTGTATCACGTCAGATGTGCATAAAGAGGTGCCGATTTAGGTTAAATGCAAAGTATTTGCACAAAAGTCATACTTTTTGTCGCGTTTGTCATTATTGTCACTTAGGTTTGCGCCGTAGATCGATTTCGCATAATGCTGGAGCAAAACACCTTTTTGGGTTCTTAGGGCTGTTATACGGGGCTTTTAACCATTTTTTGAATGGGAATATGGGGTTTATGGGCGGTGAGAGGGCGTAGGGAGCCCCCTAGGTGTAAGGGGCAGACTTACAGGGATGGGTTAAAGGGGCAGTTCTTAAGGGTTAGGCTTTTAAAGCCCAAAGCTAATAAGAATTAATGCCAGAACCAGCCCAGAGATAGGCAGGATGGATGTGAGGCCGAATAAAGGCCAGTAGGCTGCCTGGTGGGTTTCTTTACAGATCACTCGAATAGTGGTGACCACATAGCCACTGTGGGGCATAGAGTCCAGCATACCGGAGGATAGGGCCGCGATACGGTGTAGGTGGTCTGCGTTGACGCCGGCCTCTAAATAGTGGGGGGCTACTTCAGGAAGGGCGATGGTCTGTCCTCCAGAGGCGGAACCTGTAATGCCTGCCACAACGGTGATGGCCAGTGCCGCGCCCACCAGTTCATTGCCTTCCATGCCCGTTAACGCCGAAACGACAATGCCAAAGGCCGGGGAAAGTTTTACTACTGCTGCAAAACCTACAACGGCAGAGGTATTGGCGATGGCCATAAGAGCGCCGTAGGAGCTGTCATCAAGGATTTCCGTTACTTTGTCTTTCACTAGCCGATAATTGATGGCAGCAAGGGTAATGCAGCCTGCCAAGAGGGAGAGGGTGAGGGCGTTTTCTTTGAGTTCACCGTGAGCAAAGAATGTGGTCAGCAATACGATAAGCAAAGGGATCATGCCGGTAATGGGGTGAGGTAGGTTATCAGTCTTCTTTTCGTTGAGCTTACTGTCCACCCCTTCGGGAGCCACAAACACTTCATTATTGGCTTGGGCCTTTTTCACCATACGGTTGATCCACATGGATCCTACAATGGCCATAAACACCGCCACCACTAGACTGACTTCCCAAGCTGCGTAGGGGGTTGTGCCCAAGTACTTAATGGGAATCCAGTTTTGGATTTCTGGGGAACCCGCGGAGGTCATGGTGAATGTTACTGAGCCAAAGGCGAGAGCGGCTGGGATAAAGCGGTGTGGGATGCTCGCATCACGGAAGAGGCTATAGGCCATAGGGTACGCAGAGAAAGCCACTACAAATACGCTGACGCCACCGTAGGTTAATACAGCACAAATAGCGACAACAGAGAGCACCGCATTGTGTTTGCCAAATTTCTTCACCATGGCGTTGGCAACACTGTCTGCGGCGCCAGAGCTTTCCATGAGTTTGCCGAATAAGCTGCCCAGCAAGAACATAAAAAACCAATTGCGGAAAAACGCGGCAAAGCCCGCCGAGTAACCTGCCACATAGCCTTCGGGACCAAAAATATTAAACCCGCCGGTGAGTGCAACGATGAGCGCGCACAGTGGTGTGGTGAGAAACAAGCTGATGCCCCGCAGCGATAAATATATCAGCAGGGCTAACGCACAGATTAATCCGATGACACTCAGCATGCTTTTTCCTATTCGTTGTTTTTATGTAAAGCGTTTTCTAGCAGTTCAAATGTTTCCATGATTCAAGCGGTAACGCTTACATTCCTAACTCAATCAACCCTATCGCCAAGAGCAAACCCAATAATGGGATGATCAGTGTGAGCGCTGCCATGCTGCTATAGGCGGATTGATGGGTTTCCTTACAAATGGCGCGAATGGTGGTAACAACGTAGCCATTATGAGGAAGGGTATCTAACGCTCCTGAGGAGATAGCCGTAATTCGATGTAGGTGCTCGGGGTCGATGCCTGCATTGATGTAGTGTGGTGCAAGCTCGGGCAAAGCGATGGTTTGCCCGCCTGAGGCGGATCCGGTGAGACCGGCAATCACGGTGATGGCTAAGCCAGCCCCCAGCAGGGCGCCGCTTTCCATGCCGGTTAATGCTGCGACCACAGTAGCAAACGCGGGGGACAATTTGGCGACAGCACCAAAACCCACTACCGCAGAGGTGTTACCGATGGCGATGAGTGCGCTAGAGGTGCCTTCAGTCAATGTGTCGATAGCATTTTTAAAATACCGGAAGTTTGTGATGCCGATAGTGGCGCAGCCAGAAAGCAGGGCAATAATAAGGGCGTCTTGGCTGAAGTGTTGGTGAGTTAAAAAAGAAACCGATAGCACCACCAGTAGTGGAATAAAGCCGGTGATGGGGTGCGGCAAGTGGGATGTGTCTACATCCGATTTCTCAAGGCCCGCTTCTAGTTCAGCCTCGTAGTGAATGTCATTTTCGGAAGTGTCTTCAAAGTTTTCACGGGTGGAATAGAAGCCCTCATTATTTTCTGCGGCTTTTCTCACCATGTGTTTCAGCCAAAACATGCCCGTCACAAACATAAAAATAGCAACAACTAGGCTGACTTCCCACGCGGCAAAAGGCGTTGTTCCCAAGTATTTTATAGGAATCCAGTTTTGGATTTCCGGTGAGCCTGCAGAGGTCATAGTGAAGGTGACGGAGCCAAAAGCCAAGGTCGCCGGAATTAGTCGGTGAGGAATGTTGGCGTCGCGGAAGAGGCTGTTGGCCATAGGGTACACGGCGAAGGCCACCACAAATAAGCTAACGCCACCGTAGGTAAGAAGGGCGCAAGCCAATACCACTGCAAGTACTGCATGTTGTGACCCCAGCTTACCCATCACCCAGTTAGCTAGGCTGTCGGCGGCACCCGAGGCACCCATAAGCTTGCCGAAGATACTGCCCAGCAAAAACATAAAGAACCAGGCTTCTAAAAAGCCGGCAAAGCCGTTCATGTAACCGCGGATAAAACTATCTGAGCCTTCGGTGGCAAAAATTGTTACGTCACCCATGAGCGCGACAATGAGTGCGCACACGGGGGCTGCAATAAATAAGCTCACGCCACGAAGCGCGAGGTACATAAGTAACAGCAATCCGCCAACGAGGCCGACCATGCTAAGCATAGGGTTTCCTTATTGTTATTCTGGGGCCTGTTCAGCTTGTGTGATCAGGTCCTAGCTTTAATAGCCGTATAGCTATAAACGTAGATGCTTTTTGCTGCTTGTACAAATAAAGAACAGGCGGTGCTGAGGGAGCTTTGGGGGGGATTAAAAGTAAGTATGTGCTTACTTTTACTTCCGCATACTGAGTTTGAAACGAGAGGGGTGAGAAAAGGTTGGCTCTAGTTAGAGGGCTTTTAAAGAGCTCTTAAAGCACTCTTAAAGCACTTTTAAAGAACCTTGCGAGCAATAAAGGCCCCCACCAACATGCTGGCGATAAATACGAGGGTCTGCCAATAGCCATAACAAATAGCGGCAACCGCAGGGCCAGGGCAATAGCCAATCAGCCCCCAGCCTATACCGAAAATGGCTGCACCGATGATCAGTCGCTTATCCACGGCTTTGAATTCAGGAAGGTGAAACTTACTGCCAACTAAAGGGCAGCGCTTGCGAAATACCAGTGGAAAGGCAGCAAAAGCCACTGCGAGTGCGCCCATCATCACAAAGGCCAGGCTGATATCCCAGTTACCGGTAATATCTAAAAAGCCTTGAACCTTAGCGGTGTCATTCATACCCGACAGCGCCAAGCCTGCGCCAAATAAGAGACCTGCCACCATGGCGGAGAGTTTTTCTAACATCAATTGTTTCATGCTTAAGTCTTCTGAATGAGCGAGCTAGAACTGATTTAGAACAAACACGGCAACCATGCCGGAAGCCATAAATACCAGAGTGGCGACAATAGAACGAGTAGAAAGCCTGGCTATGCCACAAACCCCATGGCCGCTGGTGCAGCCATTGGCCAGCTTGGTACCGAAGCCCGTTAATAAGCCTGCGGCAATCAATAGTCCGAGGTTGCTACTGGGGGGCTCGGGGATGGGGTTGCCAGTGATAAAGTGAACAAGCACGGTGCCGGCAACCAGGCTAATGAGGAAGGTAATTCGCCAGCTTTTATCAGCAACGCCTTCAAAAAGAGAGAAGGTAATACCACATATGCCAGCGATGCGACCAATAAACAGCATGAGTGCGATTACTGCGAGGCCTATGAGTACGCCACCCAGCAGGGTTGCGGTAAAATCGACTTGGGAAAATAACTCTGTCACGGGGATCTCTTACACGTTTAAATAGGGCTTCTCTGCATATTAGAAAGCCAAATATTAGGGCGCGCTATTCTACTGTGATGCGGTAGCGTTTGAGGCGACAGATTTATATCAATGGGAGATAAGCTTATGCGTTTTTTGCACACTATGTTGCGAGTGGGAAATTTGGAGAAGTCTATTGCCTTCTACACCGAAATCTTTGGCATGACGGTGGCGCGACGAAAAGACTACCCTGAGGGGAAATTCACCTTAGCGTTTCTGGGCTATGGTGATGAAGCTGAAAATACCATGTTGGAGCTCACTCACAATTGGGATACCGACAGCTATGATTTGGGTAATGGCTTTGGCCACCTGGCTATCGGTGTGGAGGATGTTTACGCCGCTTGTGAGAGAATCCGAGAGCAGGGAGGAGAGATTGTGCGAGAGCCGGGGCCTATGAAGCATGGCAGCACTATACTGGCGTTTGTGAAAGACCCCGATGGTTACATGATAGAGCTGCTGGCTAAGGATTGATTTAGCTTAGGCTAGCTCCACTAAGTGAGTAACTTTTTAATCTCTGAAGAAACAGCTACTTCATTTTCATTAGCAAAGGCTTCGTGATTCTCTTCTACTTTATCGAGCTCATAGAGGTAGTTCACCAGCAGCCCGGTAGATTGCTTTACACCGTTTTCGGAAATATCGCCCATCCAGTTCAGTTGGCCAATGCTGGCCCCATTTCCTAGGTGGAAGCGCGCCACAGGGTCTAGTGGTCCTTCGTTGCGCTTTTCGTGATAGAGGTAGTGTACACACAGTTTCATTAACAGCGGTTGTAGCTTTGCGCACATGGCGGAATCTTCCATCCAGCTGTCGGAATTCTCAATGGTTTGCAGTAGCTGCTTTACTTCTGTGCTGGCCAGGGCAAAGTCTTTGTCGTCCATGGCTTTTACTAACCATTTGCGGAAACCAGGGATAGGGGACAGTGTGGCGAAGTGTTTTAACTGCGGTAGTTCTTTCTGAAGCTCCCTTACCACTTGCTTGATCAGGAAGTTGCCGAAAGAAATCCCGTTCAGGCCTGTTTGACAGTTACTGATGGAATAGAAGATGGCCGTGTCTGCATCGCCAATCTCGGGGTTTTCATTGGGCTCTAATAGCTCCTGTACGCTGGTGGCGATGCCTTTTACCAAGGCGACCTGTACAAAGATTAGTGGTTCGTCAGCCAGTGATGGGTGAAAGAAGGCAAAGCAACGACGGTCGTCTGCAAGGCGCCGGCGAAGGTCGTCCCAGCCATTCATTTCGTGTACCGCTTCGTAAGCAATCAGCTTTTCCAATATATGGGCCGGGGTGTGCCAAGAAATCTGCTTTAGCTCGAGGAAGCCTCGATTAAACCAGGAGATCAGCAGGTGCTTTAAATCCACATCAATGGACTTCAACTCAGGGGATTGCTTCAGGTGTCGACTGAGGTCTTTACGCATTTGCACAATGGTGGCTGTGCCTTTGGGAGCCATATTGATACGGCGGAATAGGCGTAAACGCTTGGATTCGATAGCATCCACCAGCACTAAGTAGTGATTAGGGCTAGGGTCGTCGTTATAGGCTTGAGCGGCGTCGAAAACACCGTCTTTGTCTACGCAGTAATCGCTGCTGAGGCGCTGGAAAAACGCCAGCTTTAAATCACCGTCTAAGTGGTTATAACGGCCAACCACTTCGTGAGCAATGGCTGTACCCATGGCTTCGCCTTTGCTGGTGCAAAGCTCATCGCAATATTCCAACAGGGCTTCTAAGGCATCCTCTTGCTTGGGGGCGGCTTTGGTAAGAAATTGTTTACCCGCCTCCGCAATGGAACTGACCCAATGTTGAAAGTTTTGCATTATGCTACCTCTAATAAACTGACAGGATAGGATAGATTACCGCACAAACGGCATGGGTATGAGATACCGATCTAATAACTATCCGATAACTATAGCAAACTCAACTGGGAGTTCGCATGATGACAGAGAATTCATCTCGCTGTGTGATTGTGGGTGGAGGGCAGGCAGCATCACAATTAGCCGTGAGCCTTCGACAAGAAGGGTGGGAAGGGGAGGTTGTCTTACTCAGTAATGAAGACGCTTTACCTTATCACCGGCCGCCGTTATCGAAAGAGTTTTTGCTGGGTGAAAAGACAGTAGAGCAACTATTGATTCGGTCGGCGGCGTTTTATGAAAAGCACAATATCCAGTGTCGTACGGGTGTTAGCGTTAACAGAATTTCACCAGAAATAAACTCACTTACGTTTACCAATGAGCAAGGTAAAGAGGAAGTCTTATCCTATAGTCATCTAGCCCTGTGCACAGGCAGTCGTGCGCGGAAAATTCCGCTACCGGGAAGCGATCTCAAGGGCGTTTGTTATTTGCGTAGCCTTGAAGATGTCCAGGCGTTGCAATCGTTTATTGCCCCTGGAAAAAAAGCGGTGATTATTGGTGGTGGTTATATTGGTTTAGAAACCGCAGCGGTACTCAATAAATTAGGTATGCAAGTGACTGTTTTGGAAATGCAGCAGAGAGTGTTGGAGCGCGTGACTGCAGCAGAGATTTCAGCGTTTTTTACGCGGGTGCATCAAGAAGAAGGCGTCAGTATTCATACCGATGCTACAGCGGAGATGATCCTAGGTAATGAAATTGCCACTGCCGTAAAGCTCAAAGATGGGACAGAACTGCCTGCGGATTTAGTGATTATCGGGGTGGGTATTTTACCGAATGTGGAGTTGGCAGAAACGGCAGGTTTAACCGTGAATAACGGTATTGTTGTGGACGAGTTTTCTTGCACTAATCACAAGGCAATTGTCGCTGCGGGGGATTGTACCAATCACCCTAATGCACTGCTAGGAGGCCGCTACCGTTTAGAATCTGTGCCCAATGCCACGGATCAAGCAAAAACCGCAGCGGCAACCATTTGCGGAAAAGAAAAAGCCTACAATATCTACCCTTGGTTCTGGTCCAATCAGTATGATGTAAAACTGCAGATTGCAGGTTTAAATCAAGATTATGATCAAGTGGTGCTCAGAGGGACGAATCAAGCGGGTCGTAGTTTCGTGGCATGGTATTTAAAAAACGGTAAACTGCTGGCGGCTGATTGTATTAATCGCCCTGTGGAATTTATGACTGCTCGCCAATTACTGACTAAGCAAGTGGCGGTTAATGTTGAGCAGCTAGTGAATGAGAATTTTGATTTACGTGAATTGCTGAAATGAGTAATTTCAGTCAGTGACTTTAATTAAGTGAGAGCCTGTTATGCCAGTGATTAAATTTGTCGAAGCCAATGGTACTGAATACGAAGCAGATGCAGCTGTAGGCTCGACGGTGATGCAAGCAGCGTTGGATAATATGGTGGACGGTATTCTTGCGGAATGTGGCGGTTCTTGTTCTTGCGCTACCTGTCATTGTTATATCGACAATAAATTCCTGAAGCAGTTGCCAGAGCCTAGTGCGGGTGAGCAAGCCATGCTGGCAGCTGTTATCGACCCTAAGGAAAACAGCCGCTTGGCTTGTCAGGTGGAAATTGCCGATAACATGGAAGGGATGGTGGTTAATTTACCGGCGTCCCAGTTTTAAAGAGTGGCAAGTATTAAATACTCCACATAACCTGCGCGGTCTTGTCTATTGCGGGCTTTACACAGCGTGGGATTTTCCTGTTCTATAACTCCGATCTGTTTTAAAAGCGTATTGCGAAAGTTGTTCCGCTCGTGGTTGATACCGTACTGCTGTTTAGTGGTATCTATTTGGCTGTGAAGTGGCCATGGGCGGGCTTGTAAATGTGGTTGCCCTGTAAACTTATTTTCCTGGTGTTTTATCTTGTCTTGGGTATGGATGCGTTGCGTTTTTTAGGGGCGCTTTTTCAGAAAAGGCAGGCTTTTATTTTTCGTTATATTTATAGAGGGTGGGGTTGTAGTTGTGAAACGGAATTCTTCTTGGTGGGATTTATTATTGGTAGGGTTTTAGATTGTTTGTCTGTGTTGCCAGAGTATTAAGGTTTTTTTATGTTTTCGAAAAGCAGTCTGATGATGTCTCTCCATGAGATAATGCCGACAGGTTTTTGATTTTTATCGATAACGGGAATACAAGAGATATTATTGCTATTAAATAATTGAACCGCTTCGGTGATTGCAGCGTCTTCGTTTATGGTTATTGGGTTTCTTGTCATTATTTGGTGTGCTCGTTTATTTAATGAAAATAAATCTTTTTCGGTGGCTGCTATTGTGTCAACGTTTGGGCTGATTGATTTCAATAGATCTCTATCTGAAATCACACCAAAGAGCTTGGTGTTCTCAATGACTAATAAATGATGAAAATTAGAGTTATCAAAAATTTCTTTTATTTTCGCTAAGTCATCGTCAAGCTTTACGGTGATGAGCTTGTTACTCATGAGATTTTTAATTTTCATATTGATGTTCAGTTTGTATTTGTCTGTTGGCTTAGTTTTAGTTCTATATCTTTAGGTTGTAAAGCTTTGCTAAATAGCCAGCCTTGGATGATGTCGCAGCCATTATCTTGCAATATTTTATATTGTTCTTCGGTTTCAACGCCTTCTGCAATGACCGTCATTCCCAGTTTGTGCGACATGCCGATGGTTGCTAGAACAAGGTGAAGAGATTGAGTGTTCGTTGTTAAATCACTCACGAATTCATAATCTATCTTTAATGTATTGAATGTGTACTTTCGAAGATAGCTCATGGATGAATATCCAGTGCCGAAATCATCCATTGCAAGCTTTATTCCCATGCTTTGAATTTTTGATAAATATTTGTCGGCATTAAGGGTGTTGTTCATTAGAACACCTTCTGTTATCTCAAACTCGATAGAGTTGTTAGAGACGCCTGAGTTTTTAATGGCGGTTTCGATATCTTTGATAAAGGTATTTGAGCGAAATTGGCAAGGCGAGATATTTATGGCCATTGTTAGATTTTTATCAAATAGCGATTGCCATCTTGAAAGCATTGTCAACGCATTATTTAATACGAATAAGCCAATAGGTTCAATTAAGCCATTGTGCTCAATGATGGGGATGAATTCAGTGGGGGGGATATTCCCGATAACTGGGTTGGACCAGCGAAGTAGCGCTTCGAAGCTAACTATACGTTTATTTTTTGCGTCAAACTGGGGTTGGTACACTACATAAAATTCATTTCTTTCAAGTGCTCCTCTTGAATGTTCGTCTAGTAGCATTTTTCGAGATATTTTGTTTTTTAGTTCTTTTGTATAGAAAAAATATTTAGAGTGTTTCTCGTTTTTTGATTGGTGAGTGGCAAATTCAGCGTTTTGTAATAGATTAGAAGCAGAATTGCCGTCTTCAGGGAATGTGGATATTCCGATATTAACATTAAGGACTATTTCATGATTTTTTATAGTGAATGGTTTATTAAAGAGGCTGAGAATGTTTGTTGCAGCAATGACGGCGTCTGTAGATTCTCGTAAGTGACTAAAAAGTATTAAAAATTGATCTCCATCTAAGTGCCCTATGGTGTCCGTCTCTCGTAAATTCATCTTCAATCTTTCGGAAATATTTTTTAATAAATTATCGCCCATTTTGTGGCCGAAGTGATCATTTATTTCTTTAAAGTTGTCAATATCAATGGATAGTATAATAATTTTTATTTTATTTCTTTGTGCTTCTTTAATCAGTTGATTTAACCGATCTTGAACTAGAAACCTATTAGGTAATCCTGTTAGTAAGTCGTAGTCGGACTGTTTAATATTTAATGTCTTTAGACGTTTAAGTAAGTGTATAAATATTGAAAAAATGGCAAGGAAAATAGAGAGTATGCCTAGAATATTCCATGTCGATTTCGAATTAATTAAAGATACTTCTTCTGCTTCTGAATGTTCAGGTAAGCTGTTTTGTGATGGTGGCTGGGTGTTCTGTTTGGTTGAGATGGCTAGGGAGGTTACTTTGGTGGTTACTTTTTCTGCAGCGAATGTGTGTGTAGCAATGATTATATTGTTTTGGGTTAAGCTGTGCTGAATTTGATGGTTGTCTTCATTGGGTAGTATGGCGAGTATAAAGATTATTGAGGCTTTAATAGGGGCATGAATCATGGTGTTAATGGTTTAACTCGCTATGAAATATTGTATTTACCCTCACAGAATAGTCGAAAATATTTGCTTTTGGTGACTAATTTTCAGCCCTTAAGTACGAGCTCTATGCCGGGTTTTACAGAGATTAATCTGGTTTGTTGTTCAGGTTTTTGGCTATCTGGTGATGAAAGTGGCTTACAATTTGTTGTATTCCTATTGATAGGTGTTTTCTGTGCCTCGATAGAGTGTAAGATCTTATTAAGTCCCTAAGGATTTGTGTCGAGGGTACTTTTTTGATAGCGCTTAATTTTATTAACTTATTGATTACTAAGGTTATTTTGTTGGGGATTTCTGTTGGATAACAAAGTGATCAAGGCTCCATTGCTAATGGCTGTGGCAACCCCGAAAGGGGGCTGCGGTAAGACAACGATTGCCGCTCAGCTGGCAGTGTTCTTTGCCGTCAATCATTTGGCTTGTCAGGTGGAAATTACCGATAACATGGAAGGGATGGTAGTTAATTTGCCGGCGTCCCAGTTTTAAAGAGTGGCAAGTATTAAAGTACTCCACATAACCTGCGCGGTCTTGTCTATTACGGGCTTTACACTGCGTGGAATTTTCCTGTTTTACAGCCCTCATCTACTTCAAAATCGTATTACGAAAGTTGTTCCACACATCGTTGATACAGTATTACTGTTGAGTGGTATTTATTTAGTTATGCACTGGCCGTGGGCTGGGTTGCAAGGTTGGTTGCCCTACAAGCTTCTTGCGCTAGTACTCTATATTGCCCTGGGAATGATGGCGTTTCGCTTTGCGGGCTTTGTACTCCAGCAAAAGCTGTATTGGCTAGCGGCGGTGTGTACCGTGATCTATCTGCTAGGGGTGGCGGTTGTTAAGCAGCCCTTATCTTGGTTTATCTACCTGGGTTAGTTTGGTCTCAATAGCTCTTCTATTTCTCGAATTTCTTTAACTTTCTTTAACATCCCCCTTTTGGTCGTCAGAGGTGGCCAAGGATATGTCTGTTGACGATTTGTGATACGGTGTTATAGTTATATATATCACTATGCATAAATGATTGGATGGCGATGGGGGAAGCCCCGGTGCTTCGGAGCCATTCAGCAGACAACAGTAGAAAAAGGCAACTCAATGAGTGATGAGTGGAGAGACGACCAGCCTATATACCGGCAGCTCCAGCAGAAGGTAAGCGGGCTTATTCTTGATGCCACCTACCCAGAAGGCACTGCTGTGCCATCTGTTAGACAGGTATCCAAAGATTTGAGCATTAACCATCTAACGGTGGCTAAGGCCTATCAGGAGTTGGTGGACTTAGGGTTATTAGAAAAAAGAAGGGGGCTAGGTATGTTTGTGGTTGAGGGGGCAAGAGCCGCGCTGCGGCAGCAGGAACAAGACAAATTCATCTCGGTAGAGCTACCTGCTTTTGTATCGCGATTACAGCAGCTCGACATTTCTCTAGACGATGCCATGAGCGCTATTGAAAAAGCCACACAAACTCAGGCTAAGGAGAAAGCAAAATGAGTACGCCGGTTATTCAAGCAAGAGGCTTAACGAAAAAATACCGTGATCTTATCGCCCTCAATAATCTGGATTTTACCATTGAGAGTGGTCGTATAGTCGGAGTGATTGGTCCAAATGGTGCGGGTAAAACCACCGCCCTGCAAGCCATATTGGGGCTCATTCCCTTTAAGGGAGATTTGAACGTTCTAGGAATGAACCCAGCGGTACAGCGTACGGAGCTTTTAGAGGATGTCTGCTTTATTGCGGACACTGCCATTCTACCTCGCTGGATGACCGTAGCGCAGTTGATGGATTACGTTGAAACGGTTCATCGTAAATTTAGCCAAGAGACATTTCTTCAGTTTTTACAGAACTCGAATATTCAGCTGCATAAAAAAGTGGGAGAACTTTCCAAAGGCATGATGACAAAGCTGCATCTTGCACTTGTTATGGCTATTGATGCAAAGCTGCTGGTGTTGGATGAGCCAACCCTGGGGCTAGATATTCTTAATCGCAAGGAGTTTTATTCGACCTTGCTAAGTGAATATTTTGATCATGATAAAACCATTCTCATTACGACTCACCTCGTAGAGGAAGTAGAGCATATTCTTACTGATGTCATGTTTATCAATGATGGGGATATTGTATTGAATGAAGAAATGGAGAATATCTCAGAACAGTATGTAGAAGTCGATGTAAAAAAGGCAGATATGGATAAGGCTCAGTCAGAGAACCCATTTTATGTTAAGCCAACCTTGAGTGGAGGTGCCTATTTTTATCGGAAGGTTAATGGGAGTTACTCACACCTGGGTGCAGAAAAGATTCCTTCCATTGCTGATTTATTTGTCGCAATGATGAAGAAAGAAACTATCACGGATGGGGTTTAATTCTATGAATAATAAAAAGATCATTGCCGCAATTAAACGAGAGTTTTTAGAGCATAAGAAACTTCTTATTGGAACCTTCTTCTACATCACTGTTGTGTCATTTGTGTTTCTAGTTTATGGCTTGTATAAGCTGTCTGCGCTGTTTGTTTCTAGGGGTGCTATGGAGATAAAAATAAATGGCAATATGAAGTCATTGAGTGAGTTAGACTTTTCAATGATGTCGTCTGGCTATTTATCTTTTATTGGTCTGATTGCCTTGGTAGTTTCTATTTATTATCTATTGAGCTGTTTGTATGACGATAGAAAAGACAGAAGCATACTTTTTTGGAAATCTATGCCTGTGTCTGAAGTGCAAACAGTGCTTGTGAAACTGGTATTTGGCTTGTATATGATTCCATTGCTTTCACTCATTCTTGGTCTTGTTTCGCTGTTGGTCAACGCTTTGGTGATTTCCGTATGGGCCGATTGGATGACCCCTCTAGACTTTGGTTATGTGTTCTCTGGGTTGAAGTTGTTTTCTGTGTTCTGGCATAAATTTGTTTTCAGTATTGTGGGTAGTATCTGGATATTGCCATTTTTTACGTGGTTACTATTGGCTTCTGCGTATTCCAAAAAATCACCTTTGCTGATAGCCGTTGTTCCGCCATTGACGCTGACAGTTTTTGAAAAGGTCTTTTTTGGTTCCTCGACTCTCACATCGCTTATTAGAGCGTATTTGCCTGATTTGAAACAATATTCTTATCGAAATTCCAGTGTGGCTGACATGCTGTCAGATCATCTGGCCGTGTTCGCTCAAGGCCCTAACGTGTACTGGGGTTTGGTGGTAAGCGTTGCGTTTGTAATTGCGGCGATATGGCTGAGAAATAACCGATACGTAATCTAATCTAATCAAAAGTTTCCAGAGACACCTAATATTTATAAGGAGATAGGTGTGAATAATAATTCGCAGCTTCAAGTAACAACAGAGGCCTGTTTCTCACTGGGTAATGCTGCGTTTTCCCTGGATAAAGGTGGTGAAAATAAAGCCTTATATTTTTTTGCCAAAACTTGGTTCGGAGTTGCAACGCTAGGATTATTCATTTTCTCATATTACTTACTGGCTTTTTATGGTGTAACAGGCGTCGCCGGCGATTTTGAAAAATGGAATGGCATGGCGTCTCATGGCTACATCGAAGGTGATTTAGCCAATAATGTCGCTTTTGCATTACATGCCCTATTGGCTGTTATTGTATTAATCGGTGGGCCTTTACAGCTGATTCCACGTATTCGGGAAAAAGTGCCAGTTTTTCACCGTTGGAATGGTCGGGTTTACTTGATAACCATGCTTATCATCATCACGGCAGGTCTATACAGTAATTGGTCAAATGATACTCACAGCGAGATAAATCGCATTGGTGTATCAATTAACGGGCTTATTATTTTTGCATTTGCCTATATGGCCTTTAAGCATGCCATCGGTAGGAATTTCTCGCAGCACAGAAAATGGGCGATGCGATTGTTCGTGGCATCCTGTGGTGTTTGGTTTTTTCGTATTGGTTTAATGTTTTGGATTGTTATCCATCAAAAGCCTGTAGGATTTGACCCGGAAACCTTTACCGGCCCTTTTTTATCCTTTCTTGTCTTTGCGCAGTTCTTAATACCCCTAGCGATTTTGGAAGGCTACTTTCGAGCACAAGAAACTCAGAACAAGCTTTTAACTGGAGTGATGACATTTACCCTGGGGGTTTCTTTTCTTATTACCGCGATAGGTATCTTCGCGGCTTCTGCCATTATGTGGCTGCCAAGAATCTAGTGAGGAAATAGTAGGGTGCTTTGGATACATATTGTTTCAGCGGGAGTTGCTATTGTTGCAGCGTTTGTTCTGCTCTTCTTACCTAAAGGGACGAATACTCATCGAAAGTTTGGCTCAGTGTTTGTTCTGGGTATGTTTGTTTCAGTGCTTAGTACTTTGTATCTGTTTTATTTGAAAGGCGAGCCACCTTTGCCTGCGATTCTGTGTATGTATTTGTTGGTGACCTCATGGTTAACGGTAAGTCGCCCAGTGGGTATAGTTTCAAAACTTGATGTGTGCCTGACAGGGGTAATCTCAATTATTTCAGTAGGTCTTTTTATCTATGCCTATTGTGTGAAACACGCAATGATCGATGGCTTTGGAGTGCCTGCAAGCATTTTCTTTATTTTTTCTGGCTTAGCTGGGCTTTGCGCTGTGTTGGATATCCATATGATTGTGCGTAAAGGAGTATGGGGGAGGCAACGTATTATCCGACATCTATGGCGCATGTTAATGGCATTATTTCTTGCGATGATGGCCGTTGCGGCACAAAAAAATGTTTATCCACAATGGATGATTGAAAGCAAGGTTATGGTATTACCACTGTTTTTTATTTTGGTGCTTCTTGTTTTTTGGGTATTCCGTGTGGCGGCAACAGATTGGTGGGAAAGGGTGTCTAAAGATAGCACGCCTTTTACTTAGGGTGAGTAGGTGAAGGGCTTGTTTACTATCCCACCTTACAGCCTCCAAACTAGATTGGCTCACTATTTGCTGTATTAACTCTGCTGGGTACGTATTTGTACCTCGATAGAGTGTAAGATCGTGATTAAGCACCTAAGGCCTTGTGCCAAGGGTGCATTTTTTTGATCTATAGTGAGTTTTGTAACCTATTGATAATAAAGATTATTTTCTTGGGGTTTTCCGTTGACTGACAAGCCAATAAGCGCGCCTTTGCAGATTGCGGTGGCTAACCCGAAAGGGGGCTGCGGTAAGACAACTATTGCCGCTCAGTTGGCAGGGTTCTTTGCCGCCAATCGTTTGGCGACGGCAGTGGTGGATCACGATCCTCAGCGTTCTCTCGGTGATTGGCTGAAATGCCGCCCGAAGAAGTGCTACCCCATTTCCCTATTGCGCTCTGCGACCTGGCAGCAGCATGCCATCGAATTTGATGTGGTTATCCATGATTTGGCCGCAGGTTCACCCCTGGATGATCTGGATACTTTTGCTCCCCATGTGCATAAATTATTGATTCCCATTATGCCGTCCCCCAACGATATTCGTGCTGGTGTTCGCTTCTTTATGGATTTAAACCGCTCAGGTTTAACCGATGCCGAATGGGAAATTGGGCTGATTGCGAATCGTGTAAAAGGGAATACCAATTACGCCAAGGTGTTGAAGTCTTTTGTTGAGCAGTTAAATTTGCCTTTGTTGGGGCAGTTGCGTGATACCCAAAACTACATCAAAGCCATGGATACGGGCATCACGATTTTTGATATCTACAGCAAGCGTGTGGCGGATGATTTAGAGCATTGGGCACCGATCTTGGAGTGGGTGTTACAGCGGGTAGATTTACCGCTTCAATCCTAATCAGCGCTTGCAAAGAAGCCTGAGCGATCCGCTGTATTCTTTTTCAATTCCCTAGTATTCTCCCGCCCTGTTAGTGTTAAAGGCTGTTCAGGCCCCAGGAGTCCCTTATGTCCGATATTACCCGTCAGCAAGCGGAAGAAGCCTTACGTTCATTGAGTGATTTGTATCTACCCGAAGATTACTTTTCCTTAAAAGCGGTAGATGTACTTGGGGTTAAACACGGTGAGGTCTCGTTGCATCTGGTATTGGGGTATCCCTGCAAAACACAACAGCCGCAATTGGAAGAAAACCTTCGTGAAGCCTTAATGGCGGCTGGTGCAAAATCTGTGAGTGTTGCGGTGAGTTTTTCTGCTCCCGTGAATACGGGCAAGCAAATTCCTGAGTCCATGGCCGGGGTTCGCAATATTGTGGCTATCGCCTCAGGCAAAGGTGGCGTGGGTAAGTCGACTACCACTGTAAATTTGGCTTTAGCTTTAGCTGCAGAGGGCGCGCGAGTGGGAATTCTCGACGCCGATATTCACGGCCCAAGCCAAGGGTTGATGTTGGGGTTGCCGAAAAACACTCGTCCAGAGGTGAAAGATCAGAAAGCCTTTATTCCTGTGGAAGCTCACGGTATTAAAGTCATGTCCATGGCATTTCTGATTACGGAAGACACGCCCGTTGTATGGCGTGGTCCAAAGGCAACCGGAGCCTTAATGCAATTGCTTGGCCAAACCCTCTGGGGAGAGTTGGATTATCTGCTGATTGATATGCCGCCCGGTACCGGAGATATTCAGCTGACGTTATCGCAAAAAGTAAACGTAACCGGTTCTGTGATTGTGACAACCCCGCAAGATATTGCTTTGTTGGACGCCATTAAAGGCATTGAGATGTTTCGCAAAGTCGATATTCCTGTATGCGGTGTAGTGGAAAATATGGCTACCCATATTTGTTCCAACTGTGGCCACGAAGAGCACTTGTTTGGCGAAGGTGGCGGAGAAAAAATGGCCGAGCAATACGGCGTAGATTTGCTGGGTTCTTTGCCATTAACACTGTCTATTCGTCAGCAAGCAGATAGTGGTGCGCCGACGGTTGTGTCGCAGCCTGATTCCAAAGAAGCAGAAGAGTATCGCGCTATTGCCCGTAAAATGGCTGCGCAATTGTGGCTAAAAACTTTACGGCAGGGTGGGGATAATAATCTTTTACAGGCTGTTGAGTTACAGTGATTTTGGCTTCTGTCATTCTGAGTGTAACGAAGAATCTTTATAAGAATTGCGCAGGCAGAACGAGATTCTTCACTGCGTTCAGAATGACAGATTTAAATTACCGTGAAATAAACGGCGGCACCGGGCAATCCAAACTATCCGCGACCGCTCGCAGTAGCTCTGCCTCTTCTGCGGCGACTTTCCCATCGTGATTGATAATGCCGGCTAGGGCTTTCAGTAGCTTGGGTTTTTCCAGTGGCGCAGTTTGCTGTAAAGCCTTAATAGCACTGTTAAGTAGCTTGGTGTTTAACTTTTTCTTCTCTATGAGTTGCAAGCTAGATAACGAAACGCTTTCGCAGGCTTTGCTAAAGGATTGTTGAATATCACTTTCTTTTCCATGATCAAGTTGTGCGAATAAGCTAAAAACAATGGTAATGGGCTGCTGCAATTGTTTGAGCTTCTTATTGCCGCTCTGCGCTTTTGAACCCTCCATATGGTGGCGAAGAATGCGATGGAGGCTCCATTCAAAGAAATCGATCTTTCCATCACAAGTGATTAAGGCTTTTGTGTTTTCATGGAAAAGCTTTTTTTGGCGATCCGACAGCTCGAGTAGCGCAGGTAGGCAGAGATCAATCAATGGCAAGCGGAAGCGGGCATTGAGAGTGTCGATATGGGGAAGCAGTAGGCGGGTTTCTCGATAAACACCGGTATCGGATTTGTGTTCCAAAATAGCCAGTTGTGTTTCGCGCACCTTAATATCGCGGGACAGTAAAAGCCCATAAATAATGGCGCGAGCTGCGGCGGGTTCATGGCAACTATTGTGGAGTTTTTCAGGCAACTGGTTGAGTTGCTGAGAGGCGTAAGCGAGGTGCTCGGGTTTAGGCTCGCCAATATTGTTAAAAGAATACTCAATGGATTCTGCCGCAATGCTGCTACTTTCATTTGCTGAAGAGCTGGAAGGCGCAAAGCCTGCTGCCATAGAGTCGGTAACGCCGGTTACTTCTGCCTCTACTTTTTGGGGTGTGATGAATTTGCCTTTCCAGCTCGGTTCAATGCGAGTGATCCGTTCATTTAACGGTGGATGTGTGGCTAACCATCCAGAGAAGAAACTAAAAGGCTTGGACCCTTCCCCAAAATAAAAGTGGCTAAATTCTTCTTGGTTGGGATGATCAATATGGGAGTGCTTGGAGTAGCCACCAATTTTTTTCAGCGCACCACTGATGCCGTCAGGGTTGCGGGTAAATTGCACCGCTGACGCATCGGCTAAAAATTCTCGCTGTCTGCTTACCGCTGACTTGATTAAGTTGCCGAAGAAAACACCTAGGTAGCCAATGATAAACAAGCCTAAACCGATAAGAACAATACCGCCGCTGTTTTTACTGCGGCGAGAGGAGTAAGCGTAGCGGCTTCGGCTGGAGGAGCGCATAATCAATCGGCCTATTTCACCAATCACCAAAATACCATTCAGTACTCCCAGTAGACGCAAATTAATACCCATATCGCCATTTAAAATATGGCTGAATTCGTGGGCAATCACCCCTTGAAGTTCATCGCGGCCCAATCGCTCAATACAGCCTTTGGTAACACCAATAACTGCATCACCAGATTTAAACCCTGCGGCAAACGCATTAATGCCTTCTTCATCCAATAAATACACTCTAGGTACAGGCGTGCCTGAAGCGATCGCCATTTCTTCAACCACGTTCAGTACTTTTTTCTCGTTGCCATCGCGTGTGTTGATGTTGAGTAGCCTTCCGCCAAGGGCTTCGGCCACTGCGCTGCCGCCTTTTCCCAGCTGGATGATTTTGTAGAGGCTGCCGATAAATACGATACACACAATCACTAAGCTAGTAACGCCGAGTACCTCAGGGCGAAAAGCATCCCAGGTATGCTGAAAGCCGCTGATCATGGTTTCGTTATATTTCTGATCAGCCAATATCAGAACAGAAATAAAAATGGATGTGATTAGAATCAGGGCAATAATGGCGGCTGCGAAAAGTAGTAATAGGTAGCCGGTGTTTTTACGGGCGCGATCTTGATGGCTGAAGAAATCCATAGGAAGCCTTGGGGATAGACCCCCGCTTGCGCGGGGGTGACAGAGAGGACTATATCAGGGGAAATTAAAAGCTAACTTTCGGGGCTGCCTGAATCGCAGCGCTATCTTCAAATTCCAGAAGGCTTGCGTCGGTTGGGTGGCCAAACATATTGGCGAAAAATACAGGAGGAAAGCTTTGGCGGTAAGTGTTGTAACTGGTAACCGCATCATTGAAAGCCTGGCGAGAGAAAGCCACTTTGTTCTCTGTGCTGGTAAGCTCTTCGCTCAGCTGCATCATATTTTGGTTAGCTTTCAAATCCGGGTAGTCTTCCACAACCACATTGAGTTTTCCCATGGCGCTGCCCAATAACCCTTCTGCACTGGCCAGTTGTTGAATAGCTGCAGAATTACCGGGGTCACCTGCCGCCGCCTTCAATCCGGCGAGCGCTTCATTACGGGCAGAGATGACGGCTTCTAGTGTTTCTTTTTCGTGAGCCATATAGGCTTTGGCGGTTTCCACCAGATTGGGGATTAGGTCGTAACGGCGCTTTAGTTGTACTTCAATTTGTGAGAAACCGTTTTGATAGCGATTTTTTAAACTGACTAATTTATTGTAAATGCCGATCACATAAAAAATCAGTACGGCGAGAACAATCAGTGTAATAAGACCAGAAGACATAATCCTTTTCCTTTTAATTTATAATTTTATTTTGTCATTCTGAACGGAGTGAAGAATCTTTCTAACTCAGAATGAAAATCTTGGAGATTCTTCGCTTCGCTCAGAATGACACGGTTCATTTGAAGTGTTCGGTTAATCAATATATTCGAATACTTTTACCACTTTTCTTACCCCACCGGTGTTGCGAGCTACATTGGTGGCTTTTTCTGCTTCGACGCGACTCAGCAGCCCCATCAAGAAAACCGTGCTATTTTCGGTAACCACGTTAATACGGCGGCCGGGAATATCTTTGTAAGCTAACAGTTTAGTTTTAACTTTGGTGCTTAGCCAGCTGTCCGCAGTGCGAATCATGGCGGATGTGGCTGGGGCAATTTCAATCTCGTTGTGAACTTGGCGAACACCGCGGGCTTTGTTAGCGGTTTCTCCGGCTAGCAAGCGGCTTTGATTATCGCCGACTTGACCGGTGAGTAAGATAACGCCGTTGTAAGCACTGACATTGAGGTGAGCTTGCTCAAGGGCCGCACTGGCCTTTTTAATATTCACGCCTACAACAACTTCCAGTTGTTTATCGTCGATCATCGAGCCAAAGCTTCTTTTGCCTTCATCTGGCTGAATAGGCTCGTCAGTAACGCTGTGGATAATGCTGGTGCAGCCCGAAAGCAGGAATACACTCATCAAAAGGCTGGTTAGCAGAGCTGTAAAAGAGCTGCGGCGAATGTGCATCAAAAGTCTCCTCCAAAGAGTTGAAAGTCTAATAGGTCGCAAAGGCTGTTAATGGCTAGGAGTTGTACTTCTAGCAAGCGGCTTTTGCGCTCAATTGGTAAATGAATTTCTAGGTCATCAGCGGTTAGCAGAGCGCGGAGGTTTTCATCCCCCAGAGCCGTCATGACAATCAGATTAACGTTGATATCGTGGGCGGTGCGTATGGTTTCCACTAAGGATGGAGGACTGCCGCCGCCGCTGATGATCAGTAGGGCGTCGCCGGGGTGCGCCAGGGTGCGAAGGGGTTTGGCAAAGAGTCCACCGCTGGCAGGTTCTGTGCTAAGAGCCACTTGAGTACCACTGTCGTGATGTAGGCAGATGGCTGGTAAGCCCGGTCTTTCTTGCTCGAAACGGTGTGCTAAGTGAGTGCTGGCAATTTCTGCAATCGACGCGCTGGTGCTGGAACCACACAGCAGAAGCTTGCCGTCGTTTAGCAGAGAATTATTCATCTGTTGAGCAGCCAGGGTCAGCGGTGTGGCAACAGCTTCTCCGCAAGACATGGTGGCTTCAATGCTTTGGTGAAAGAGCTCTATGACTCTCTGTTCCAAATGTGATTCCTGGTTTGCTTGCTCTGAGTTGGATTGTTCTAAATTGCTTTGGTCCAAAATATTGGCTCCATAAGTCTGTCTTAATCATTCCGCATAGAATGCGTTTTTGATCCACTGAAATTGGTGTTCGCTATCTTTAGTGCTTACGCTGACAACATCAAAGCGGCAACTGTAGTCTTGTGTCGATTTTTGTAAATACGCTTGAGCAGTACGAATAATTTTTTTCTGTTTGCTCACGGTAACGGAGTCAGCCCCTGATCCGTAGTTTTTATGATTGCGCATGCGTACTTCAATAAAAACCAAAGTTTCACCGTCTTGCATGATTAAATCAATTTCACCCAAGCGGCTGCGATAGTTTTTGGTTACGGATTTAAGCCCTTGAGCCTTTAAATACTTTTCGGTTGCTTTTTCCGCTGCAGCACCGGTGGATACGTTTTTGTTAATACTGGTAAAAAGATCTGTGATTGTCCCTAATCGAGCCATGTTTTTTCCATATAAATTACAGAGAGCTGTTACTGATATAGTTTTCAGCCTTGGCTCTGCCGCCCTTAATGCTCGCCCATTGTGCTTGGCGATTGATTCGCTTATTTAATTGATCCAATCGCAAGGTGCCGGTTAAGCCAAAGTGTCGGCTATTAGCCATGGTTTCCAGTTGCGGTAATCTTGGATAGATGTGGTAGGCATCGATACCCAGAGCATAGAGCTGTCCATAACCGGGTTTTAAGGTGAGGTTTTCAGTCATGGCTTTCTTAATGGCGTTGCCGTTGGCAAAAAACCAAGGCAGTGCGGTAAAGCGAACGCCATTGAGGTCGCGATCTTTACTGCGATCGGGCACGCCGCTGTAAACTTGAGAGGTGGAGTAAACTGGAATACCTGCCGCATAGTGGAAAGAGAAGGTGGGCTTTAGTTGTCGGCCTTCTTGTGGGCGAGCAGCCATAAAAATCACATCGATGTCTTTGCGTCGGCGAGGCTCGAATTCAAATTTCTCACCGATTATGCCTCTAAGATCGTAAGAGCGCTGCTTGCTGCTGCGGGTGTGCAGTAAATTTTCTACGGTACGGGAGTAATTACTATCATCTTCGAATGGACCTTGAGCGACCACGCTGCCTCCAAGTTTTTCCCACTCTTCGCTAAAGGCGCGGCTTGAGCGTTGTCCCCAAGAAGTTTCAGGGTAAATTACCAGCGCGTTGCGATGTCCTTCGATCCAGGCTTGTTGTGCGACCTGCTTGGCTTCGTCTTCGGTAGCGATACCAAATTGATACAAGTTGCGGGCGGCTTCGGTGATCTCGGTGTTGTAGTTTAGTGCCAGAGTTGGGATCAGTAACTCATCCAACTGTGCCAGTTCATTGAGTTTGGTTTTGCTTAAGGGGCCGATAACGATTTCAGCGCCCCATCCAGCGGCTTGTTGGTAAAGCTGTTCTAGGGGTAGGGAGGCACTGTCTAAGAAGAATAGGCTGGGAGTAAAGCGGCCAGTATCTAGGGCCGCGTAATGGGCTGCCATTAAACCATCACGAATAGCGGTGGCTGGTTTTGCTAGCTTGCCACTGGTGGGCAAAAGGATGGCTACTTTCTTAGGACGGTTGTCGACGATAAAGCGGAGCTGTTGTAGGTCGGCAGGTAATCGAAGGCTAGCAGGGTGTTCTGGCCAGCGGGCGACCCACTGATCCACTGCTCGTAGTTGAAGCTCGATATCGTCTTGGTTGTAGCGAACGCTACTGGCCAGTTCCAGCCAGCCTTTTAGCTGTCGGTCCTGTTCTCCCAATAAAAGGTTTTGCTGCCCTGATAAAGGAATGCTGAGCAGTGTTTGCCAAATGGCTTCTTGGTTGCGGACTCTTTCTTCTGGCTCGGCTAGGAGTTGGTTTAAGTGCATGCGCTCTTTAAGGCTGGCCACAGGTTCTGCCAGTAGAAAGAGTACCTGTGCTTTTCTTTCTCGCAGCACGATGGCATGGCTGGTATTGATGAATGGCCACTTCGATTCTAGCTCGGGGATAGAGAGGATTCGCTGGGTGAGATAGTAGGCATCATCGGCCAATGCCAGTTCACTGAACAGCATCACGTATCGAGTGAGCAGTTCGGGGGTGAGTGCACTGCGGTCGATATTATCTAGCAGAGTCATGGCCTTGAGAGGTTTGTTCTCTCCCGCTAGTTGTTCTGCCGCGTTGATTTGATACAGCTCGCGCTCAGGGGATAGGCTGAAACGGGCCTTTTGCAGCCAGGCTTCGGCGGTTTGTTGGTTGGTTTCGTCTTTGCTGGGGGTGCTTTGGCAGCCTGTTAGAAAGAGGGCCGTGCTGATAGCAGTGATTATCAGTAGCTTGATTGATTTAACAGAATACTGGGGAGCTTTTGGAGTCATGGAAAGCGTTTTCACGGTTAGCTGTAAATTGCGAGGAATTATTCTTTATTCATCGTTGGTCTTCAATGGATGACGTCACGAATTTTGCTGGCCGTAGGCCTTAAATTGCTCAATCACTTCGCGCATCTCATCTTGGCTTAATAGCTGACACTCTCCTAGCGTCAGTGTTCCCCAATATTGTGCGGCCAGTTCTTCCACCTCGATGGCTAAATGCAGTGCTTCTTCAATGGTGTTGCCTAAGGCAATTTGGCCGTGATTGCCTAATAGGCAGGCATTGCGTTGGTTCAGGGCCTTGGCGGTATGCTGGGCGAGTTGCTCAGAGCCGAAAATAGCGTAAGGCGTGCAGGGAATATCGTCGCCACCTGCGATTGCCACCATGTAATGGAAGGCAGGAATGGATTTACCAGCGCAAGCCAAGGTGGTGGCATAGCGAGAATGGCAGTGAACGATGGCCTGGGTATCGGGCCTGTGCTGATAAATGGCCCCATGCATGGGCCATTCGCTGGAAGGTTTGAGTTGGTCTGCCTCGAGGTCGTTACCTGAAAAATCTACATGCACCATGGCGTCAGCGGTGAGCTGGTCTGGTAAGATGCCCGTCGGTGTAATCAGCAGCCCGGCGTCTGTTCTAATGGACATGTTGCCGGATTTACCTTTGCTTAAGCCCTCTGCCTGCATTTTCTGCATGGCGAGGGTGAGTGCTTGTCGCAGTTGTTTGTGGCTCATGTTGAACGTCTAACTATTTCAGGAATCGTCATGTCAGTAGAAGTTGCACTGTATATTGTTGCCACGCCCATTGGTAACTTGGGTGATATGACCCCGCGTGCTATCGAAATCTTACAGCAAGTGGACCTGATTGCGGCAGAAGATACTCGTCACAGTGCAAAATTAATGAATCACTGCAATATTCGCACGCCTCTGGTCTCCTACCATGATCACGGTGGGCAAAAGCAAGTGGATCGCTTGTTGGGTGCCTTGTCACAAGGCAAAGCGGTGGCGTTGATCAGCGATGCCGGTACTCCGTTGATTTCTGACCCTGGCTATCAGCTGGTTCACCAGGTGCGTGAGCAGGGCTATAAAGTTGTTCCTGTTCCGGGTGCTTGTGCCTTTGTAGCAGCGCTTAGTGCGTCGGGATTGCCGAGTGATCGCTTTTGGTTTGAAGGCTTCCTTCCTGCGAAAACGGCTGGCCGTAAATCTCGTTTAGAAGCCCTTAGTACACTGCCTGCAACCTTAATCTTCTATGAATCTCGCCATCGCATTGTGGCAGCAATGGAAGATGTTGTGACTGTGTTGGGTGAACGACAAGCTTGCGTGGCTAGAGAAATCACTAAACAGTTTGAAACATTACGCAGCGGGTCTTTGGGAGATATCTGCCAGTGGCTTACTGATGATGAAAATCAGCAGAAAGGTGAGTTTGTGGTGATGGTGGCTGGAGCAGATAAAGAGGCATCTGGTAACGCCGTAGATGGAGAGCAGGTGTTAAAAATACTGCTTCCTGAGTTGCCAGTGAAAAAAGCTGCAGCACTTGCCGCGCAAATCAGTGGGGAGAAGAAAAATGCCCTCTACCAGAGAGCCCTAGAGCTAAAAGAAAGTTAAAAGATAGCTAAAAGAGAATTCAAAGAAAGCCGTTCAAGGACGGCAAAGCTTCCTTAGGTCGGCTTCTTCTTGATTAAACCATTCGCTCTCTGTAAATTCCCCGCCTGAGCCAGCCAGGCGATCGCTGTTTCCATTGGTTTTATATCAGTGCAAATGGAGGAAAGTCCGGGCTCCAAAGGGCAGGGTGCCAGGTAACACCTGGGGGGTGTGAGCCCACGACCAGTGCAGCAGAGAGTAAACCGCCGATGGTTCTCCCTAGGGAGTTCACAGGTAAGGGTGAAAGGGTGCGGTAAGAGCGCACCGCGCGACTGGTAACAGATCGTGGCACGGTAAACTCCACCCGGAGCAAGACCAAATAGGCCTTCTTGGGGAAACCCAGCGCACGGCCCGTGCGGAAGGCGGGTAGGTTGCTTGAGGTGCTCGGCGACGAGCATCCCAGATGAATGATCGTCCACGACAGAACCCGGCTTACCGGCTGGCTCAACAAATTCTATGTAGATGATCGAAGGAATGATCGTCCACGACAACTCTCCATAAAACCTCGGGCTTATCGGCTGGCTCAACAAATTCTATGTAGATGATCGAAGGAATGATCGTCCACGACAACCCTCCATAAAACCTAGGGCTTATCGGCTGGCTCAACAAATTCTATGTAGATGATCGAAGGAATGATCGTCCACGACAACTCTCCATAAAACCTCGGGCTTACCGGCTGGCTCAACAAATTCTATGTAGATGATCGAAGGAATGATCGTCCGCGACAGCTCGCCATAAAATCTCGGGCTTATCCGCTGGCTCAATTATTTTTTGGAGAGGTCAAAGGAGTGATGGTTTTCGTCGCCCTCAAAAAATATTGCGATTCTGTCACTCCAGCGAATGCTGGAGTCTAGCGGACGCTTATACCGGCAGCTTAAACAGAAATCGTTCCTTTCAAATAATCCACCGCCTTACCAATCAACTCCACTTTATCCTCGTGTATCACACAGACAATAGCCCCGCTACGCTCAGAAAGCTGCATTGCGTTCAGTTCTGTCTTGCCCAAAACCTCACCCCAGTAAGGTGACAGTTCACAATGCGCCGAGCCGGTAACTGGGTCTTCCGGAATGTCTAAGTTTGGAAAGAAACAGCGACTAACAAAATCGCAGTTATCACCGGGGGCGGTAACTAAAAGTCCGCGCAAATCCAACTCGGCAACTTTGTGTAAATTTGGTTGCAGTTCGCGAACTTGCGTTTCATTTTCCAGTACGGCGATATAGTCAAAGGCGGACAGTATTTTTACTGGCGCAGTGCCAATGGCGGCAATCAGTGCTTCCGGCGTAGTGGTTTCTGTTGGCAGGCTTGCTGGGAATAACATGCTGTAACCGCCGTTTACTTGCTTTACTTCCAGAATGCCACTGCGGGTTTCAAAAGCGATGTTGTCTTTGTTGTAGCCTAAATGTGTAAACAAAACGTGTGCGGCAGCGAGCGTTGCGTGGCCGCATAAATCCACTTCACTTTTTGGTGTAAACCACCTTAGGTGATAGTTATCACCTTCGGGTACGAAAAAAGCGGTTTCTGAGAGATTATTTTCTTCTGCAATTTTTTGCATTAATTCATCAGGGAGCCATTCTTCTAATGGGCAGATTGCAGCGGGGTTTCCTTGAAAAACCTTTTCGGCAAAGGCGTCTACTTGATAGAGGTCGAGTTCCATCTTTTATCTTCCTTTCTTTATTTCTTGGTAGTGTATTTATTTTTCCGAAAGACTGTATCGCAATACTAGGTAGCCGACGATACCGGAAAGAAGAGAGCCAATAATAATCCCCAGGCGTTCATCAAACAATAGATTTACCCCGGTTTCTTCAAAGGCGAGGGAGCCGATAAATAAACTCATGGTAAAGCCAATCCCGCAGAGTGCGGCTGTGCCGTAAAGCGACAGCCAAGTCATTCCTTTGGGGAGTTTTGTTAATCTGAGCCAAATAAATATTCCGCAGAATAGGAAAATACCGATTTGCTTACCGAAAAATAGCCCGGCGGTAATACCCAGAGGGACGCCGTGTAACAATTGTTCAGCGCTTAGGCTGCTTAGATTTAAACCGGCATTGGCGAAAGCGAATACTGGTAGTACAAAAAATGCTACCAGTGGGTGTAGGTCGTGCTCCATGTCGCGTACCGGGGAGTAGCTGGGAAATTCCTTGGAGTACATAGGGATAAACATGGCGATAATCACGCCTGAAAGAGTGGCGTGTACACCTGATTTTAATGTGGCTGTCCACATGATCACGCCCACAATAATGTAAGGGCTTTTGGCGATAATGTTGTAGCGGTTAAGCATAAATAGCACGGGTAAGCATAGAAGGACGATGAGTAGCGCGGTAAACGAAATGTTCGCGGTGTAAAACAGCGCGATAATAATGATGGCTCCTACATCATCAAAAATGGCCAACGACGTGAGGAATACCTTGATGGATGTCGGGACGCGAGAGCCGAGTAGAGTGAGAACCCCTAGGGCAAAGGCAATATCGGTGGCGGCGGGAATGGCCCAGCCTTGTGCCGCGACGGGATCGTCGGCATTAAAGTAGAGATAAATTAGCGCAGGAATCGCCATTCCTCCCACCGCGCCTATGGCTGGGAGGATGATGTTACGCTTATCTGACAGCTCCCCTTCTATTAATTCTTTTTTGAGTTCTAAGCCCACAAGAAAAAAGAAAATCGCCATCAGGCCATCGTTGATCCAGAGTAGTAGAGGCTTAGCGATGGTGAAATCGGCAATTTGTACGCTAACCGGAATCGATAAAATAAAGTGGTAGTGGGGTTCGAGAGCTGAATTTGCTAGGGCGATGGCAAGCAGTGCCGCCAGCATCAGAATGATCCCTTCAGCTGTTTTTAGCCTCAGAAAAGCAATCACCAGCGGTACATTACTGTGGGCTGAATAGTTTTCATAGCCGCTTTGTGGGGCGCTATGAGGATTGGTGCTATGGTTTTCTGAATTTGGGTTATGCATACGCCTCCCATAAAGGTTTTCGAAAATGAAAACCGCACGGTGTAATACGCAGTTATTGGTCGATTTGTTTAAAAACTGACGTCTTGCTATTGCCTTGGTTGGCGCAAAGCTGATACAAATAGACGCTCATATCATTTTGGTCTCTTCTGGCCGGTTTCTCCAGCTCTCCTTTCTATAAAGTCCGGGTTAAAAACTTAAAGTATTACTTTAAGTTTGCTTTCTATCGCTTTGAATTTCCTTGATATTACGTATTTCGATTGATCCTGTTTGTGAATTTTGTCGACCAGTTCCTGATTTTTCTCCGCCATTTATCGTCTTTTCACGCCATTTACCTTGACTAAATAGGGTTTTACTAATAGTGTCACGTTGTGGAAAAAAGTGGATAAAAGTGTTTTTTTGTGGGTTTGAGGTGGTGCTCGGTGGAGTTTTCAGTTCAAACCCTACTTTCAGGGCCTTAGGCCCACTTGGGGTGTATAACAGTGTTTCAGGGCAGTCATTCCATCAATATGGATGCAAAAGGCCGCATGGCGATACCAAGCAAGTATCGCGATGTGCTGGCGGCTGCCTGTGGTGGACGGTTGGTGATTACGGCCAACCCCTATGAACGCTGCCTAACCATCTACCCCGAAGCGCAGTGGCGAGAAGTTAAGGCCACCATCAGCGCTCTTCCCAATAGCAATAAACAGGTTCGTCGTATCCAGCGCTTAGTAGTGGGTAATGCCACTGAGTTGGAGATGGATTCCAATGGCCGTGTCTTGCTGCCGCCAACCTTGCGTGATTACGCAGGCCTCGACAAAAAGTTGATGTTGGTGGGTTTGGATTCCAAAGCAGAATTGTGGAGTGAGGATCAGTGGAATGCCTTACTCGACGAGGAAGACGATGGGCCTACTCCCGAAGCATTACAGAATTTAACACTGTAAGGGGGCGGGGATGTCATCGGCTGCTCACTACAGTGTACTGCTCAACGAAGCGGTAGATGCGCTCCTTGTTGATCCAGATGGAGTGTATATCGACGGTACTTTCGGTCGTGGAGGTCACAGTGGTGTGATTCTGGAGCGCCTAAGTGACAAAGGTCGATTGATCGCCATTGATAAAGACCCTGAGGCAGAAGCCTGTGCAAAAGAGCGCTTTTCCAGCGACTCCCGTTTTGAATTTATTCGCGGCAGTTTTGCTGACTGGTTTCGCTGTGCCCAAGAAAAAAATCTCGCCGGTGAAATTTCTGGTTTGCTTTTGGATTTGGGGGTGTCATCCCCGCAGTTGGATCAGGCGGAGCGAGGTTTTAGTTTTTTGAATGATGGTCCGCTGGATATGCGCATGAATCCCGAAGCGGGGATCAGTGCGGCAGAATGGATTGCTGACGCTGAAGAGGCTGATATCGCGCGAGTGTTTAAGGTTTACGGCGAAGAGCGTTTTGCGCGGCGTATGGCGCGAGCCATTGTTGAAAAGCGTGAGGAAGTGCCGATTACGCGGACAGCCCAGTTAGCAAAAATTGTAGCCGAAGCAAATCCTGCTTGGGAAAAAGGTAAAAATCCGGCAACCCGTGCATTTCAGGGGCTGCGTATTTTTATCAATAACGAGCTGGGTGATCTGGAAAGTGCGTTGACTGGCATTGAAGATGGCTTGAAGTCAGGCGGGCGTATGGTGGTGATTAGTTTTCACTCATTGGAAGACCGAATGGTGAAAAATTATATTCGCGATGCCGAGCGCGGCCCGAAAATCCCACGAGGTGTGCCAGTGATGGCCGATCAAATTAAAAGTAAGTTAAAGAGAGTGGGGAAAGTGATTAAAGCGGGCGAAAGCGAGTTGGATGAAAATGTGCGCTCTCGCAGTGCTGTGATGCGTGTAGCGGAACGAGTGGTATAAGCACCTAATGAAGCCGCTAAATACAAACAATCTCTGGATGTTGGCTTTATGGGTGTTGGTGGTTTGTTCTGCAGTGGCGGTTGTGGCGAGCACTCAAAAAAGTCGAGAGCTATTTGGTCAGTTAGAAGTGTTGCGCAATGAAAATAATTATTTGCGTGAAGAATGGGGACGCTACCTACTTGAGCAGAGTGCTTGGGGTGCTTATAGCCGGGTTGAACAGGTGGCGTCAGAGGAATTAGGAATGCTGCCTACTAATCCTGAAGAAACCATAACACTGAGAAATTAGTAGAAAAAGAAAAGTAAAAAACGGTAAAGCTAAAAAAATAAAGGAAGCGAGCAAAGAAACGCTGTGAAGAAAACCTATTCAGTACAGCCTGTTTATATGCCCTGGCGATTATATTTCGTTGGGGCTTTTTGCGTTTTGCTGGGTTTAGGTTTGGTGGGGCGTTTGGTTTTCTTGCAAGCGCTAGATGACGCTGAGTTTTTACAAGAGCAGGGCGAAAAACGCACCATTCGCAATGTGGCAATCCCAGCACATCGCGGAGCTATTACTGATCGCAATGGAGAACCTCTCGCAGTAAGTACGCCGGTTATTTCGCTATGGGTTGATCCTCGCAAGGTTGATTGGGATAAAAAAGATATCGCTCTGCTGGCTGAGAAATTGTCGGTTTCATCGAGCGAGTTACAAAAACGCTTCGAACTCAATAGTGAGTTGGGTCGTGGCTTTATGTATTTACGTCGCCATCTTTCGCCGTCTGAAGCTGATGCGGTAATGGCTTTAGAGGTCGGAGGGGTTAAACGCGAGGTTGAGTATCGTCGTTTTTATCCTGCTGGTGAGGTGGCTGCTCATATTACTGGCTTCACGGGAATTAGCGATAACGGCCAAGAAGGTATGGAGTTAGCGTTTGATGATTGGCTTACAGGGAAGGAAGGTCGTAAGCAGGTTCTAAAAGACTTGAAGGGTCAGGTTGTTCGTAATCTTCAGCAGCTTGAGAGTGCTGAGCCAGGAAAAGATTTAGCGTTAAGTATCGATTTACGGCTGCAATATATTGCTTATCGTGAGCTGAAAACCGCAGTGAAACGCCATGGTGCTAAATCCGGTTCTGTTGTTGTGTTAGATACAAAGTCGGGTGAAGTCTTAGCCGTTGCAAATCAGCCTTCTTATAACCCTAATGACCGTAGTTCTCTTGAGGCTGCAGCATTGCGTAATCGTGCAATTACGGATGTGTTTGAGCCGGGTTCTACCATGAAGCCGTTAACCATGATTGCGGCATTGGAATCGGGAAAATATAAGCCTCATACAAAAATTGATACTTCTCCAGGATATATGAAAGTCGGAAGTAAAACCTTGGTTGATCCGATTAACTACGGAGAGATCGATGTGACTAAGGTGATTACAAAATCTAGTCAGGTGGGTACCAGTAAGATTGCCTTGAGTATGGAGCCTGATTTTATTCGAGATATGTTTCAGCGAATTGGCCTTGGTGAAAATTTAGGTACGGGTTTTCCTGGTGAAGGTGTAGGTGTATTGCCGGCTCGTCGCCGTTGGGCGCCAATTGAGCATGTGAATTTAGCATTTGGTTACGGCTTATCGTTGACGGCCTTGGAGTTAGCACAAGCGTATTCTGTTATTGCCAATGAAGGTGAGCGTCGACAGGTTTCTCTGCTGCGTGTAGATGATGAGCCTGAAGTTCGCCAAGTGGTCGATGCAAAAGTGGTTCGTGATATCAAAACCATGTTGCAGACGGTAACGGGGCCCAAAGGTACGGCGAAGCGAGCGGTGATCCCGGCATATTCCGTTGCAGGAAAAACGGGCACGGTTCATAAGGTGGGCGCTAAAGGTTATTCTGAAGATCGTTATATTTCGCTGTTCGCAGGTTTCGCGCCAGTGGATAAGCCAAGAGTTGTTACCGTGGTGGTTGTTAATGAGCCAACACGTGGTGGCTACTATGGGGGGGAGGTTGCTGCGCCGGTATTTGCACGAGTTGCGGCAGGAGCTATGCGTCTATTGGATGTGCCGCCGGAGGCGATGCAAAAACGCACGGCTCAGCGCCAATCTTCTTCGAAAACAAAAAAGCAAGGAGGCCCTTTGTCATGAATGTAGTGCCTTCACCGATCACATTAAAAATTCTGTTGGATAAAAATGCCACTGGTCGTGGCAACTTGCTGCAGGCTCTACAAGGGCAGCCGGTAGCGGAATATGATGGAGTCTTACTGAACGGTATTACAGATGACAGTCGTCGTGTTGCCCCCGGTGATGTGTTTATTGCCTGCGCTGGAGGCGAGGCGGATGGTCGTCACTATATCGATAGTGCTATTGATGCTGGTGCTGCGGTCATTTTTGCAGAAAAGAATAATAAAGATGACGCTGGGCTGTATACAGCATTTTCTACGGTTAAAAATGTACCTGTTTTTGTTGTTGAAAACTTAAAACAGCTTGTCAGTGAAATTGCAGGTAGTTTCTATCACGATCCATCACAAGATATTTTTGTTTGTGCGGTAACCGGCACCAATGGCAAAACAACCTGTACTCACCTGTTGGCGCAAATGGCGAATGCAGTGGGAGAACGCTCAGCGGTTGTGGGAACACTTGGTTTTGGGTTTGTTTCCAGTGAGGTGTCTGGTTTATCGAATACCGGTTTAACAACTCCAGGGCCTGTGAGGCTGCAAGAAATTTTATCGAACCTCTATGCTCATGGGGCAAAATTTGTCGCTATGGAAGCCTCTTCACACAGTCTTGATCAGCATCGTTTAGATGGTGTGATGGTGGATACGGCAGTATTCACAAACTTGTCTCGCGATCATTTGGATTACCACGGCACCGAAAAAGCTTATTTTGAAGCTAAACAGCGATTGTTCCAATTGCCGGATGTGCAAACGGCCATTGTTAATGCGGACGATCCGGTTGCTCAAGCATTACTAGAAAAATTACCCAGTGATGTGACGGCACTTAGCTATAGCACAGATAAAGCCAAAATGGGTGCTGCTGATTTAGTCGTTTCACGAATAGCACACGATAGCGGTGTAACTAAAATCACTATTGAAAGTAAGTGGGGTAGTGGAGCTACTACGACGCGATTAATTGGTGAATTTAATCTAAGCAACTTAGCGGCGGCTATGCTTGTGCAGTTGAGCCGAGGAGCGAAATTTAATGATGTTCTGGCCATTATTCCGGAGCTGTCATCGGTAAGTGGGCGCATGGAAGCGGTTGAAACGGTTGCTGATGATATCAGTGTGATTGTTGATTATGCCCATACGCCGGATGCGTTAGAGAAAATTTTGCAAGTTTTACAAGTCGAAACGGCCGATAAAGATCTTTGGTGTGTTTTTGGTTGTGGCGGTGATCGCGATAAAGGAAAGCGCTCATTAATGGGGAGTGTTGCGGAAAAACTTTCTCAGAGTCTTGTGGTTACCTCAGACAATCCTAGAACAGAAGATCCGTCTGCCATCATTAACGATATTCTTGACGGCTTAGAAGACCACTCTCGAAGCAGCTTAAATGTCATTGAAAATCGAGAAGAAGCGATTAAATACGCCGTCACTCACGCCGCTCCTGGTGATGTGGTTTTGCTGGCAGGAAAGGGTCACGAAAGCTACCAAGAGGTGAATGGTATTCGTCATAATTTTAGTGACGTTGCAGTGGCTCAGGATGCTTTGGCACTTCGTCGTGTTCGTCAGAATCATAAGCAAGACCAGCAGCAGAATCAGCAACAAGATCAGAGAAAGCAGGGGGACGCATCGTGATTCCTCTAACGTTTGCAGGTGTTGAAAATCGATTGAATGCTCGTTGTGTCCATGGTGACGTGTCAATTACGCGGGTGTCGACGGATACGCGAACAATTCAGGCTGGCGATATTTTTGTAGCTTTGCGTGGCGATAATTTCGATGGTCATAACTTTGTGGCGAAAGCCGTAGATGCCGGAGCGGCTGGAATTGTCGTTGACCATGAAGTTGATGATATTACAGTGCCTCAGTTGATTGTTGCTGATACCACAAAGGCTTTAGGGCTTATTGCGAGTGCTTATCGCGATCAATTCACATGCCCTGTTGTCGCTATTACCGGGAGCAGCGGAAAAACCTCCGTGAAGGAAATGTTGCATAGCATTCTGTCTCAAGAGGGAGAGGTCTTAGCGACTCGAGGAAATTTAAACAATCATATTGGCGTTCCACTGACTTTATTTGAAATGAACGATGAACATCGTTTTGCCGTTGTAGAGATGGGTGCGAGCGGTGGTGGTGAAATTGGCTACCTTTGTGGATTGGCAAAGCCAGATGTGGCCATGGTAAATAATGTAATGCCTGCGCATTTAGAAGGCTTTGGGTCTGTTGACGGTATCGCAAAAGCAAAAGGCGAAATCTACAACGGCCTCTCCTCGGAAGGTGTTGCTATTTTTAATCTCGACGAGCCTTTTAGCTCGCAGTGGCAGGAAGCGAATAAAGCTAAAGCAATTACTTATGGCTTTGGTGAGAGCGCTACCGTGCATGCCAGTGATATCAAACTATCGGCTTCAGGTTCTGAATTTAAATTAACCGTTGCTTGTGAAATGGCTCCAGCAGCTTTATCTGTTCCGGGCAAGCACAATATTGCTAATGCTCTAGCGGCTTCTGCCTGTGCTTGTGCTCTAGGTCTGAATGCGGATGAGATTGCAAAAGGTTTGGCTAATTTCTCTTCTGTAAAAGGCCGCTTGCAACAGGTTAGGGGCTTAAAAGGAGAGGTAGTGATTGATGACTCCTATAACGCCAATCCAGGTTCCGTAAAGGCGGGCATTGATGTGCTAGCAACAATGCCAGGAAAAAAAGTATTTATTTTTGGGGGTATGGGTGAGCTTGGTGACGATGCTGAGCGCTTACATCGAGAAATCGGTGAATACGCTGCCGAGAAAAAAATTGATGAGCTATGGGTGTGTGGATTAAACGCTACCGATGTGGCCGATGGCTTTAGTCTAGATGATCAGTATGCAGAGCTGTTTACATCTCGAGATGATTTGATTGCCAGCTATCTGGCCAGCGAAAGAGATAAGGATACAGCAGTTTTGGTTAAAGGGTCTCGCAGTACCAGAATGGACTTAGTAGTGGCCGCTATCAAGTCAGAAAATAATAATGATCACGGGGGTGTTCACTAATGTTACTTTGGTTAACCGATTGGCTAAGCCAATACATGAGTGCCTTCAGTGTATTTCAATACTTAACCTTACGAGGAATCTTCAGTGTTATTACGGCACTGGTTATTTCCTTGGTTCTTGGTCCCTACTTAATTAATAAACTGAATTTCCTTCAGATTGGTCAGTCGGTGCGCACCGATGGTCCTGAGTCACATTTAAGTAAGTCTGGTACGCCAACCATGGGTGGTGTACTGATTCTTACGGCCATTTTTATTAGTGCCGCCTTGTGGTCTGATCTAAGCAATCGCTATGTCTGGGTGGTGTTTTTTGTGACAGCGATTTTCGGTGCAGTAGGCTGGGTCGATGATTACCGAAAAGTGGTAGAGAAAAACTCACGAGGCTTACCCGCTCGTTGGAAGTATTTTTGGCAGTCCGTGGGTGGTATTGCTGCTGCAATCTTTCTTTATTACATCGCAGAAACTCCAGAGGCCACAACCTTATATTTTCCATTCTTAAAAGATTTTGGCCTGGAAATGGGTATCTTCTTTGTGGTGTTTACCTATTTCGTGATTGTGGGTTCCAGTAATGCTGTCAATCTTACGGATGGCTTGGATGGCTTGGCGATTTTGCCAACCGTAATGGTAGCGGGTGCTTTAGGGATTATTGCCTATGCGACAGGTCATGCAAAGTTTGCCGAATATCTTCTAATTCCTTCTATTCCTGGTGCGGGCGAGCTGATTGTTTTTTGTGGCGCCATGGCTGGAGCCGGTTTGGGTTTCTTGTGGTTTAACACCTATCCCGCGCAGGTCTTTATGGGTGATGTTGGTGCTTTAGCCCTGGGAGCTGCTTTAGGTGTGATTGCGGTTATTGTCCGTCACGAAATTGTTTTCTTCGTGATGGGCGGTGTTTTCGTGATGGAGACGGTATCAGTAATTTTACAGGTGGCGTCTTACAAGTTAACCGGTAAGCGTATTTTCCGCATGGCGCCCTTACATCACCACTTTGAATTAAAAGGCTGGCCGGAGCCTCGCGTAATTGTGCGTTTCTGGATTATTAGTTTGATTTTGGTGTTGATCGGTCTTGCAACCTTGAAATTGCGTTAATTGGCAAGCTTGTTAAGTAAAGAAACGGGATTCAGTTAGTAACTAGTTAAAATATGTCTGATTTAATAGTGAGCAACAAGCGTTATCTTGTGGTTGGCCTGGGAGTTACCGGTCAGTCTGTGGCTCGTTATTTTTCAAAAACTAGCAATCCTTTTATTGTTGCGGATACTCGAGAAAATCCACCGCAGTTAGAACAATTCAAAAATGATTTTCCTGACGTGGCTGTGTATACCGGGGAATTGTCTTCAGGATTATTGGAAGGTGTAGATGAGATTATTGTAAGCCCTGGCATTTCGTTGAACTTGCCGGTATTACAACAAGCTCGAGAACAAGGAATCAGTACTGTTACTGATATTGAAATCTTTGCTCGTCATAAGAATGCTCAATTGATTGCGATAACAGGCTCTAACGGCAAAAGTACGGTGACTACGTTAGTTGCAGATATGGCAAAAGCCAATGGGTTAAATGTGGGTGTGGGTGGCAACTTAGGTGTGCCAGCTTTAGAGCTTTTGGCTGATGATATCGATACTTATGTGTTGGAGTTGTCTAGTTTCCAGTTAGAAGGTGTCGATGAGCTGAATGCCGATGTGGCTTGCATACTCAATATTACGCCAGATCATATGGATCGCTATGACAATATGCAGGCCTATCGCAATGCCAAGCATCGTGTATTTAATGGCGCGAAGTCTGTGGTGTATCACCGTGCCGATCCATTAACTCAGCCTATGATGGGTGCAGAGTTTACTTCAATCAATTTCGGTTTAGATAAGCCGCAAAAAAATGCATTTGGTCTTATACAAGATGGCGAACAGGTGTTCTTGTCACAAAATGACCTACGTTTAATGGCTTGTGACAAGCTACGAATTAAAGGTGAGCACAATCGTTTAAATGCATTGGCCGCATTGGCGATATCCGATCTTGCCGGTTGGAATACCGATAAGTCGTTGGAGGCATTGGCAGTATTTGAGGGTTTAGAGCATCGTTGTCAGTGGATTGCTGAAAAAGATGGCATTGCGTTTATCAATGATTCTAAAGCGACCAATGTGGGTTCAACAGAGGCCGCTATTCATGGTTTGACTTGTGATTATGAACGTCTCGTTCTAATCGCTGGTGGTGAAGGAAAAGATCAGGATTTCTCTCCATTACAATCACTATTGAGTGAGGCGTACTTACGTTCATTGGTAGTTATGGGTAGAGATGCTAAGCAGATTGCACAATTTTCCAGTGTGGCTGTAGAAACCGCATCAACAATGAACGAGTCGGTGAAAGTCGCAACAGGTTTGGCATTGCCTGGGGACGCAGTGGTTTTATCTCCAGCCTGTGCAAGCTTTGATATGTTTGAAAGTTATGAGGCTCGTGGTAGAGCTTTTGTTGAGGCGGTGGAGGCATTGTCATGAGTGCTGTATCCACACCTTATCAATTGCAAAATCAACTGCAGCAGCAAATGAGCCAGTTTTCATTCCGCTATTTTGATGGTTCTTTGATTTTATTCTTGCTGCTATTTTTGTCGCTAGGTTTGATTATGATTGGCTCATCTTCCGTGAGTTATGCTACGGAAATGACAGGTAATAGTTTGCATTACCTACAGCGGCAATTGATTTTTATTGGTATTGGTCTGGGTGCCGGTATTTTTACCTTTCTAATTCCTAGTAAGTTGTGGCGTGATTATGGCTGGGCGTTGATGCTTTTGGCTATTTGCCTGTTGGTTTTGGTCTTAATCCCAGGTATCGGGCGGGAGGTAAATGGTAGCCGCCGTTGGATCAGTATCGGTTCTATCGGTTTGCAAGTTTCGGAATTTGCAAAACTTGCCACAGTTATTTTTGTTGCTAGCTATATCGATCGCAATCGTCATTTATTAGTAGAAGGCACAAAAGGTCTTGTTCGTATTTTACTACCAGTTGTCATCATGGTTGGGTTGCTATTGTGTGAGCCTGATTTAGGTGGCGCTTTTGTGTTGGTCGTGACGGCTATGTCGATGTTGTTTGTGGCTGGTGCTCGTTTAAGACATTTTTTAATTTTAGTCACAGTGGGTTCCGTGTTGCTGGCGCTGGCAGTTTATACATCTCCGTACAGGATGCGCCGTTTGGTGGCATTTTTAGACCCATGGGCCGACCCCTACAACAGTGGTTTCCAATTAACCCAGTCATTGATTGCCATTGGGCGAGGAGAGTGGTTTGGGGTCGGGTTAGGCAACAGCGTGCAGAAGTTACTTTATTTGCCAGAAGCCCACACGGACTTCATTTTTGCGGTTTATGCAGAAGAGTTTGGGTTGCTTGGCGGACTTTTATTGTTATTACTATTTGCGTTCTTTATTGCAAAATTATTTGGCTTGAGTAGAAAGTTACTGGCTTGCCGGATGGGTTTTTCTGGCTATGCCGTATTCGGTTTTACCGTGATGATTGCATTGCAGGTGTTTATCAATATTGGAGTGGCTTCCGGGTTGCTGCCGACAAAAGGCTTAACCTTGCCTTTTATCAGTTACGGTGGCAGTAGCGTCATCATTCTTATGGTGTTTTTTGCGGTAGTGCTGCGAATGCAGTGGGAATACAGTCGGTTCGATGGAGTAGACCCTAGTGAAGAAGTGACCGTTAAGCGGGCCACACAAGATAAAGCTATTCAGAGCAAAGGGAGGAAGAAAAAATGACGCAAGCTTCCTCGGTTAATCGTGTCCTGATGATGGCGGGTGGTACGGGTGGTCATGTGTTTCCTGCGCTAACTATCGCTCGTGAATTACAAGAACAAGGGGTCGATATTCAGTGGCTGGGTACTCAGAAGGGTATCGAGTCTCGCTTAGTACCTGATGCTGGAATTACGTTGCACACTATTGATGTGACAGGTATTCGTGGAAAAGGCCTAATGGCGAAATTACTTGCGCCTTTTAAGATTTTAGTTGCCATTACTCAAGCGAGAAAAGTCATTAAAGAGCTTCAACCTAAGCTTGTTTTTGGTCTAGGTGGTTTTGCTTCTGGCCCTGGTGGCGTCGCAGCACGCCTAATGGGATTACCTCTTTTTATTCATGAACAAAACGCAGTAGCCGGTACGACTAACCGTTTGCTACAGAAAATTGCCACTCGAGTATTTGAAGCCTTCAAAGGCAGCTTGCCTACCGCAGAGTATGTCGGAAACCCCGTTAGAAAAGAAATTGTAAATATTAGCAAGGCTACAGCAGATAAAGTAATAGATGAAACAACAGCAGATAAGCCAACAGTTTTGGTATTGGGTGGTAGTCAGGGTGCATTAGCACTGAATCAATTAGTACCACTAGCTATGTCACTGCTTAGTGATGATCTGCGCCCTAGAATTATTCATCAGACAGGGGCGAATCAAAAAGCTTCTGTCCAGGCGAGTTATAAAAAAGTTGGAGTGAGTGCTGAGGTTAGCGAGTTTATTACTGATATGGCTGGCGCTTATTCTCAAGCGGATTTGGTGGTTTGTCGATCAGGGGCGTTAACCGTTGCTGAATTGTTGGTGGTTGGTATTCCGGCCGTATTTGTTCCTTATCCCTATGCCATTGACGATCATCAAACGAAGAATGCGGCAGCGGTGGTAAATGCCGGTGGTGGTCTATTGCGGCCTCAAAGTGAATTAACAGCAGAAAATTTAGCGGAAGATTTAAATGATCTTCTGAGTAGTCACGAAAAATTATCTGAAATGGCTGATGCGGTTAAAAAACTAGCTGTTACAGATGCTGCAAGTCGCATGGCTGCAGCTTGTATGGAGAAAATTCAATGATTGATACTGCGGGATATACAACGCCGGAAATGCGCCGTATTCGCCGTATTCATTTTATCGGTATTGGTGGTACCGGTATGTGCGGTATTGCTGAAGTTATTTTAAATCAAGGTTATGAAGTTTCTGGTTCCGATATCGCTATTTCTGCGGTGACTCAACGTTTAACTGCCTTAGGGGCAGAAATTAAAATTGGTCACGCAGAAGACAACGTCTCTAATGTGGATGTGGTGGTGACTTCTACGGCGATTGATCCTGAAAACCCTGAGGTGATTGCGGCAAAAGAAAACCGTATTCCTATTATTCGCCGTGCAGAGATGCTAGGTGAATTAATGCGCTACCGCCACTCGATTGCTGTTGCTGGTACGCATGGAAAAACCACAACAACTAGCCTTGTGGCCTCGGTGTTGGCGGAAGGGGATAAAGATCCAACCTTTATTATTGGTGGTCGCCTCAATAGTGCAGGCACTAATGCGAAATTGGGAGCGAGTCGCTATCTAGTGGCGGAGGCTGATGAAAGTGATGCTTCTTTCCTGCATTTACAGCCAATGGTGAGCATTGTTACCAATATTGATGCAGATCACTTAGAAACCTATGAAGGTGATTTCGAACGGTTAAAGCAAACGTTTGTAGAATTTCTGCATAATCTACCTTTCTATGGTTTAGCAGTACTGTGTGTGGATGATTCAGTGGTTCGTGAGATTATTGAACAGGTTTCACGCCCTATGTTGACCTACGGTTTTTCAGAGGATGCAGACTTCACGATTCGCGATCTGACTTTTGATAAAACTGAGTCCACTTTTGTCGTTGATCGCCCAGATGGGCGCGACAGTATTGCTATTAAATTGAACTGTGCAGGCCGGCACAATGTGCTAAATGCAACAGCCGCTATTGCCGTTGCCACCGATGAAAAAATTTCGGACAGCGCAATCCAAACAGCGTTGGAAAACTTTCAGGGTGTTGGTCGACGCTTTGAACACCTGGGCGATTTCGAGGTTGCTGGCGGTACAGCGATGTTGGTGGATGATTACGGTCACCATCCTCGAGAAGTACAAGCGGTAGTTGATTCTGTACGCAATGGTTGGCCGGAGCGTCGCTTGGTGATGGTTTATCAGCCACACCGCTTTACCCGTACCCGTGATCTTTACGAAGATTTTGTATCTGTACTTTCTCAAGTAGATGTTTTGGTGTTACTAGATGTTTACAGTGCCGGCGAGAAACCGATTCCTAGTGCGGATGGTCGTTCGTTGGCAAGAAGTATTCGCCAGCGGGGCAGTGTAGATCCTATTTTTGTGGCAGATATTGAAGAGTTACCGGATGTTATTGCGGGGCTTGTTCAAGCTGATGATATTGTGCTTACCCAAGGTGCAGGCAGTGTCGGGCGCATTTCTAAAGTATTGGCGGAGCGGAAACTAAAATGAGTTTAGCCGCTGAGATTAAGCAAAAAATTCTCGATTGCGCAGGCAAAGTTGCTGTCCTCTTTGGGGGATTTTCCTCTGAACGTGAAGTATCACTAAAAAGTGGCGCTGCAGTTTTAAAAGCTCTACAAGCACAAGGTGTTGATGCTGTCGGTATTGATGCTGGCGAGAATATGCTTGAACAGGTTAAAGCGGTAAATCCTGATCATGTTTTTATTGCGCTACATGGTCCCGGTGGGGAAGACGGTTTGCTGCAAGGCGCTTTGGAGCTGGCAGGTTTTGCTTATACCGGCAGTGGCGTTTTGGCATCTGCCTTAGGGATGGATAAAGAAAAAAGTAAAAAGATTTGGCAGGGGGCAGGTACGCCCGTTGCAAATGCGGTTCATCTAACACCCGATACAGATTTTGCTGAAGCGTTAGCATTACTGGGTGGCAAAGTCATTATCAAACCGTCTCATGAAGGTTCCAGTATTGGAATGTCTGTGGCTGAAACCAGTGAGCAATTACAAACCGGTTTTGAGTTGGCCGCCCGCTACGACAGTAGTGTAATGGCTGAACGCTGGATTGACGGTCCGGAGTACACCGTTGCCATTGTGAATGGTGAGGTGATGCCCGCAATTCGCCTGGAATCTACGCATGAATTTTATGATTACGAGGCGAAGTATGAAGCCAACGATACTCGTTATTTGTGTCCTTGCGGCTTATCACAAGAAGATGAAGAAAAGCTGGGTGATTTAGCCTTAAAAGCTTTCGAGACGGTTGGTTGTGAAGGTTGGGGGCGAGTGGATGTCATGGCTGATCAGTCTGGAAATTTTTATGTGCTAGAAGTGAATACCGTACCGGGTATGACTGATCATAGCTTGGTACCCATGGCAGCAAAGGCTGCTGGGTATAGTTTTGAAGATTTGGTGCTATTGATCTTGGGTAGTGCCATAAATTGGAAAGCTTAAAGGACGTTGAACGTGGCTAAGAGCGCTACCACTAAAGCTTCTCAAAAGCACCGTCGAGAGAAAACAGAATCTCGGCAATGGAATGGTGCATTTTTGATTATTAGCTTGGTGTTATTAGCTTCAGGTATTTTTTATGGGGTGCAGTGGGTTGATGGGCCGGTTCAGCGGGTTGCGGTAAATGGTAGCTTTAAATATTTGGACAAAAGGCAGTTAGAAGAGACCATTAGCCATAATCTGTCTGAAAGTTTTTTGGGGTTAGATCTTGCTGATATGAAAGTCAATATTGAGGCAATGCCTTGGGTGTATAGAGCAACCGTTAGAAGAGCTTGGCCTTATACGTTGCAGGTTGGTATTGAGGAGGAGTCTCCCATATCTCGCTGGAATGATGCTGCGTTTGTGAATCAGGGTGGCGAGGTGATTTTCATCGAAGAAAATAATGAGCTCGCCAATTTACCAGCACTGGAAGGTGAAGACGAGTTTGCCGCTGATATCTTAGATTTATATCGTGATGTGGCTGGCTTGGCGGCAGCTAAAGAGTTAATTGTTAACAGGCTAAAACAAGACTCTGTGGGCAGTATTACAGTGAATTTTTCTGATGGCAGCAGGGTGCTGTTAGGTCGGCACGAAAAGTTAGTACGCTTGCAGCGTTTCTTGAAAATTTATAGCGAAGAAAAAATCGCAGGACTAACGTTTGATGCTCGCTATAGTAACGGAGTCGCTGTAGCAAAAAATGTAGAAATTGAGCAATCAAAGCAACAGCTGGCGTTGCAGTAACTGAATTTATATGCCGGAACGGCAATTGGGAACATAAGAGGATAGGCGCATGGCGCAAGTGCAAAACGACAACATTATTGTAGGCCTGGATATTGGCACATCTAAGGTTGTTGCTATTGTTGGGCAACTCAATGATGAAGGCAAAATGGATGTGATCGGTATTGGTTCCCACAAATCGAATGGCTTGAAAAAAGGTGTGGTGGTAAATATTGAATCCACCATTCAGAGTATCCAGCGAGCTATAGAAGAAGCGGAACTCATGGCGGGTTGTCAGATCACATCCGTTTATGCGGGTATTGCAGGAAGCCATATTCGAAGCCTGAATTCTCACGGCATTGTCGCCATTAAAGATCGCGAAGTAACACCACAAGATGTAGAGCGAGTGATTGACGCTGCACAAGCGGTTGCTATTCCGGCAGATCAGAAAATTTTGCACATTTTACCGCAAGAATTTCTTATCGATGAGCAGGAAGGAGTAAAAGAACCTTTGGGTATGTCGGGTGTAAGGCTGGAAGCTAAAGTCCACTTGGTTACTTGTGCGGTGAACGCGGCACAAAATATTGAAAAATGCATTCGTCGATGTGGCTTAGATGTCGATGACGTCATTCTAGAACAGTTGGCGTCGAGCTATTCGGTATTGACGGATGATGAAAAAGAACTAGGTGTGTGTATGGTGGATATTGGTGGCGGTACCACTGATATTGCTGTCTTTATTGACGGCGCTATCCGGCACACTGGCGTTATTCCTATTGCTGGTGATCAAGTCACGAATGATATTGCCATGGCATTACGTACACCTACTCCTCATGCTGAAGATATCAAAATTAAATACGCCTGTGCTTTGGCGCAGTTAGCGGGTGCCGAAGAAACCATAAAAGTTCCCAGTGTAGGTGAGCGTGAGCCCCGTGATTTATCTCGCCAGGCACTCGCAGAAGTTGTAGAACCTCGTTACGACGAATTATTTACATTAGTCCAAGCAGAACTGCGCCGTAGTGGCTTTGAAGATCTTTGTGCGGCAGGCATTGTTTTGACAGGTGGGACTTCGAAAATGGAAGGCGCCGTAGAATTGGCGGAAGAAATTTTTCATATGCCTGTGCGCTTAGGGGCACCACAAGGTGTTACTGGTTTACGCGATATTGTGAATAATCCCATCTATGCGACAGGTGTTGGCTTGTTGAATTATGGTAACGAACAACGCCAAACCGGGCAAAAATATAACAGCCTTCCAGTAGCGGATGAAGGTGGATGGTTGGGCCGAATGAGAGAATGGTTTCAAAATAATTTTTAGTGCAGTTTTTTCGAAAAAAACTGCAGTTTTTACTTAATTTTTTTTAATTTATGTTTGATAATTAAGCGTAAAAAAAGGGGTGCAAAAACCATGTTCGAACTAGTTGATAGTATGCCGGACAACGCAGTCATCAAAGTTTTTGGTGTCGGTGGAGGTGGCGGTAATGCTGTAAAGCATATGATCTCCAATCAAGTTGAAGGCGTAGATTTTATTTGTGCAAATACGGATGCTCAAGCACTGAAAAATATCGGTGAAGGTTCAGTTTTACAGCTTGGCAATACAATCACCAAAGGTCTTGGTGCTGGTGCCAATCCTGAAATGGGTCGTCAGGCAGCGATCGAAGATCGTGATCGTATTGCTGAGGCAATGAGCGGTGCAGATATGGTATTTATCACCGCAGGCATGGGGGGTGGAACCGGAACTGGTGCTGCGCCAGTTGTTGCAGAAGTTGCTCGTGATCTAGGCATTCTTACCGTTGCTGTTGTGACTCGTCCTTTCCCTTTCGAGGGACCAAAGCGTATGCGAATTGCTCAAGAAGGTATTAAAGAGTTAACAGAATATGTGGACTCACTGATTACTGTTCCAAACGAAAAGTTATTAACGGTTTTAGGTAAGGGAGCTACCTTGATCGATGCATTTAAAGCAGCCAATGATGTGTTGCAAGATGCCGTTCAGGGTATTTCTGATTTGATCGTTCGCCCAGGCATGATCAATGTGGATTTTGCGGATGTTCGCACTGTTATGTCTGAAATGGGCATGGCAATGATGGGGGCTGGTAAAGGTTCCGGTGAAAATCGTGCTCGTGAAGCTGCTGAAGCGGCCATTTACAACCCGCTGTTAGAAGATGTCGATTTACGCGGTGCTCGTGGCGTGTTGGTAAATGTAACGGCTGGTATGGATATGTCCATCGGTGAATTTGAAGAAGTGGGTGAAATTGTTCGCGACCTGGCTTCTGAGGATGCAACCGTTGTGGTGGGTAATGCTATAGATATGGACATGGTTGATGAGATTCGCGTAACTGTGGTTGCTACTGGCCTTGGCAATGCTCAAGGTGAGCTGAGTAAGCCAACAAAAGTGGTCGACAATACAGTTGCTAAAGCTTCTACGGCTTCAACCCCTGCGGATTATCGCGAGTTGGAGCGTCCAACGGTGAGCCGCCGCTCTGCAGTTCATGCCCAAAATGTTGATAGTTCCAGTGCGGTGAGAAAGCCTGCAGAAGAAGCAGATCAGGATATGGATTATTTAGATATTCCAGCCTTCCTGCGTCGACAGGCTGATTAATCTGTAAATAGAGTTACCCCAAGGATGGCTTTGACCACTGCTTTTTGGATACGGCTCAAAATCTGGATTTTGGGTCTATAAAGGTGGCAATGAGCACCCTGGGAGATATGTGTCATGACGATGGCATATATCTCCTTTTTTTAGTCCGTGATTGTGAATTGTCAGCGAGAGTCGAAATTATTGCACCAATTTGTGACTTTTGTATGACATTTCTTGTCGCTAGAGGGTGGTTCTGATACTATTCGGCGGCTTTTCAAACGCCTCTTCAAGCAGGTTTTCGACGATTATGATCAAACAAAGAACCCTGAATAATACGATTCGCGCCACAGGTGTGGGCCTTCATACTGGTAAGAAGGTTTATTTAACCTTGAAGCCAGCGCCGATTGATACGGGTATTGTTTTCCGTCGAATAGATCTTGATCCTGTGGTTGAGATTCCTGCTAAAGCTGAGAATGTTGGTGACACTTCTCTGGCTACGACCCTGGTGAAGGGTGATGTACGTATTTCTACGGTAGAGCATTTGCTGTCTGCTATGGCGGGCCTTGGGCTGGATAATGCCTATATTGATGTGTCTGCTGACGAGGTTCCTATCATGGATGGCAGTGCAGGACCTTTCGTGTTCTTGCTGCAATCTGCAGGGATCGTGGAGCAAAATGCTGCGAAACGCTTCATTCGCATTAAAAAAGAAGTGACTGTCTCCGATGGTGATAAAGTGGCAACATTTAAGCCTTTTGAAGGTTTTAAAGTTGGTTTTTCCATTGATTTTGCCCATCCAGTTTTCAAGGATCGTAACCTTCACTCAGAAGTTGACTTTTCCAGTACTTCCTTTGTTAAGGAAGTAAGCCGTGCTCGCACTTTCGGTTTTATGAAGGATATTGAGTACCTTCGATCTAAGGGTTTGGTTAAAGGTGGCAGTGTAGATTGTGCGATTGTCGTCGATGAATACCGAATTCTTAACGAAGATGGCCTTCGCTATGAGGATGAGTTCGTTAAGCACAAGATTCTGGATGCCATTGGCGATCTATATTTATTGGGTCACAGCCTGATCGGCGAATTTCAGGCTGTGAAATCAGGTCATGGTTTGAACAATGAGGTGCTTAGAGCCTTGATTGCCCAAGAAGACGCTTGGGAAGAAGTGACCTTCGATGATGTGACGGAAGCGCCCATTTCTTACGTTCAGCCTTTACTCGCGGTATAAGCCTGCTGGCTAAAGGGAAGCCTAACCCGCACTTAATATTTGGGTATTGGTTACAAATTAGAAATCTCAGGGAATTATTAAGAAAGTTTGGTAATTCCTTGTTTAATATGCCATATTTGAGCAGAGGGATCGGATATTTCTATATCTGACTCATGCTGGAAAGTATGGCATTTTTTATGTCCGTTATATTTTCCTAGCCAGTGTGAGTACGTGTGAATGTAAAGAGGCCCTTGAATGGCCTAAATATTTATGCGGTAAGTCGATAAAGTACACATAATAAAGAGCTACTTTTTTAGCGAGATAGAGAGCGAAACCCTCAATAATGAAGGTAATTATTGTCAGTAAACGTCACGGCGGCACTCGTAGTTTCTCTATGGGGGCTTGGGCGCGTATTATGCTGTCGCTCTGTGTAGTGGGTGTTCCCCTTGCGGCGGGCCTTGCAGGTGGTGTTTATTACAGTGATAAAGAGAAGGTTGAGCTTTTTAACAGTGAAGTTGCAGATCTATGGGATCAGCAAATTCAGCAGCAACAATCCGATGTTGAGCTAACGCGACGTCAGACTCAAGAACAGCTAGAGGCGATGACCTTACGGGTTGCGGAGTTGCAGGCAAGATTAGTCCGGCTCGATGCCTTGGGTGATAGATTGATCACCATGGGCAAGTTGGATCGTGGTGAGTTCGACTTCACTCAACCCCCAGCGTTGGGTGGCCCTGAAGGTGTAGTGCTTGGCAGTTCCTATACCCCTCCAAATTTTGTAGAAGTGATCGACCAGTTGGGTGATCAAATCGATAACCGAGCGCAGCAGCTTGAAACCCTTGAAGCTATGCTGGCTAAGCGCAAACACCTAAAAGATGTATTTATCGCCGGGCGGCCAGTGAAAAAAGGCTGGATGTCTTCGCGTTTTGGTCGCCGAACAGACCCTTTCTCCGGTCGAATTGCATGGCATAGTGGGGTGGATTTTGCGGGTAAGCGAGGTTCAGATATTGTTGCGGTTGCTGCAGGTGTAATTACTTGGTCAGCAAAGCGTCATGGCTATGGCTTAATGGTTGAAGTTAATCATGGTAATGGCTACTCAACCCGTTATGCGCATAATCAAAGCAATAATGTAAAAGTCGGTGATGTGGTTAAGAAAGGTCAAATCATCTCCAAAATGGGCAGTTCCGGGCGTTCAACGGGGCCGCATGTGCACTTCGAAGTGTATAAAAATGGCCGAGCGGTAGATCCCGCCTCTTACATTCATCGCGCTAGCCGATAACTTCCTTCTTCTTTCCTTATAACCTTGCCTGTTCCGCTTTCGTACGGTTCTTGTGGTAGGTTAACTCCTGTATAATCCCGTGCTTTTCAAGCCGCCTCTGTATTTCGAGACAATAAAAATATGCTTTCCAAGATCGTTAAAGCCCTCGTCGGATCAAAGAATGACCGCGTTATTAAACGCATGCGCAAGCAGGTAGAAAAAATTAATGCGCTTGAGGCGGACTTACAGTCCTTAAGTGATGCTGACTTGCAGGCTAAGACCGCTGCGTACAAAAAACGCTATTCAGATGGTGAAACCCTCGATGGCCTTTTGGCTGAGGCTTTCGCTACAGTGAGGGAAGCCAGTCGCCGGGTGATGGAAATGCGGCATTTCGATGTGCAGATGATTGGTGGCATGACTCTGCATGACGGAAGGATTTCAGAAATGCGTACTGGTGAGGGTAAAACCTTAATGGCAACTCTGCCGGCCTATTTGAATGCGCTTTCTGGGGATGCAGTTCACGTGGTCACGGTGAACGACTACCTTGCTAGTCGAGATGCCGCCTGGATGGCACCACTATATGAGTTCTTAGGGCTTAAAGTGGGTGTGATTCACTCTATGCAGCACCCTGATGAAAAGTTAGAGGCTTACAAGGCAGATATCACCTACGGTACGAATAATGAGTTCGGTTTCGATTTTCTCCGGGACAATATGGCCCAGAGAAAAGAAGATAAGGCTCAGCGGGGGCTTGGTTTTGCCATTGTGGATGAGGTTGACTCTATTCTAATTGACGAAGCCCGCACACCTCTGGTGATTTCGGGGGCGGCGGAAGATAGCTCCGAGCTGTACCGTAAGATGAATACCCTGATTCCTCAGTTGAAAGAGCACACAGAAGGTGAGCCGGGTCACTATGTTCTCGACCTGAAAGCCCGTTCTGCGGAATTAAATGAAGAGGGTCACCAGTTTGTTGAGGAGCTGTTGATTCAAAATGGTTTGTTGCAGGAGGGTGAAAGCCTGTACTCCGCAACTAACTTAAATCTATTACACCACATTCATTCTGCCTTGCGTGCTCATACCCTGTTTCATAACGATGTTGAGTATATTGTGGCTGAAGGCCAAGTTGTATTAATCGATGAGCATACAGGTCGCACAATGGCTGGTCGTCGCTTGTCGGAAGGCTTGCACCAAGCTATTGAAGCGAAAGAGGGCGTTCAAATTCAGGCGGAAAGCCAGACCCTGGCGTCTACAACTTTCCAGAACTATTTCCGTTTGTATAACAAGCTGTCCGGTATGACCGGTACCGCCGATACGGAAGCCGTTGAATTCCATCAAATCTATGGGCTGGATGTAGTGGTCATCCCCACCAATAAAGAAATTCAGCGTAAGGACTTGAATGATCTTGTATTTCTCACCATGAGTGAGAAATACAACGCCGTTATTGAAGATATTAAAGTGCTGCGTGAGCAGGGGGCACCTATCTTGGTAGGTACTGCTTCTATTGAGAGTTCCGAAGCCTTGTCTCAGGCCATGAAAAAAGGCGGCATTCCCCATGAAGTATTGAATGCGAAGCAGCATGATAGGGAAGCTGACATTATTGCTCAGGCGGGTCGCCCTGGTGCTGTGACCGTTGCTACTAATATGGCGGGTCGTGGTACCGATATTGTTTTGGGTGGTAACTGGGAATCGGAAGCGAAAAAGCTGGATAATCCAAGTGACGAGCAAATTGCTGAAATTCGCAGTGAGTGGCAAAAGCGTCATGACCAAGTGATCGAGGCGGGCGGTTTACATATTATTGGTACCGAGCGTCATGAATCTCGCCGTATTGATAATCAGCTACGTGGACGTGCAGGGCGCCAAGGTGATCCAGGTGTTTCTCGCTTCTATCTTTCTTTAGATGATCCGCTGATGCGCATCTTCATCAGTGACAATGTTCGAGGACTGATGGAAAAATTGGGTATGGGCGATGGCGAAGCCATTGAGCACAATATGGTGAGTCGTTCTGTCGAAAAAGCTCAGCGTAAAGTAGAGGGGCGTAACTTCGATATTCGTAAGTCCCTGTTGGAGTTTGATGATGTGGCTAATGATCAGCGTACGGTGATCTATAGTCAGCGTGATGAGTTGCTAGAAGGCGATGACATTCGCGAAACCACTGACAGCGTACGATATGATGTCATCAGCGATATGATCAGCCAATTTGTTCCACCTCAGAGTATTGCTGAACAGTGGGATATTCCTGCTCTTGAGCAGCATTTGGAGGCAGAAATTGGTATTAAGTTGCCCGTCCATCAGTGGTTGGAAGAGGATGATCGTCTGCATGAAGAAGCTTTACGTGAGCGTATTCATGAAGAGTCCGATAAAGTGTACGGTGAAAAGCGTGAGGCTTATGGCGATGATATGCTTAATGTCGAGCGTCAAATCATGCTTCAAGTATTGGACACTCACTGGAAAGAGCATTTGGCCAGTATGGATCATTTGCGCCAGGGCATTAGCTTGCGCGCTTATGCGCAGAAAAACCCTAAGCAAGAATATAAGCGTGAATCTTTTGAGTTATTCCAGAGTATGTTGGAAAACATCAAGCATGAATTTGTAAAAATGCTTTTCCGTGTGCAGATTCTTAGTCATGAGCAAGTTGAAGAATTAGAGCGCCAGCGACTTGAGGCTCTTCAGCGACAGCAAGAGAATATGCAGATGCAGCACGCTGATGCTTCTGCGCTGGGCGGGGCTGAAGAAACCTCTGGAGAAGGCAGTGATGAAGAGCAAAAGCCTTTTGTTCGGGAAGGTGTGAAAGTAGGCCGAAATGATCCATGCCCTTGTGGATCCGGTAAAAAATATAAGCAGTGTCACGGGAAACTCTGATCCGATACTAGCTTAAAAAATTAACAAGGGCGGTGAGTCAAATCATCGCCCTATTTGTTTGTAGGGTGGTAAAGAAGCTAACCCTGAAAGGAGTTTGTTATGGCTGTAGGCCCAGAAAATTTTCCAGAAATGTTTCCCGTAAAAGGCGTTAAGTTAGGGGCTGTTGCGGCAGGCATCAAAAATTGGCAACGGGATGACCTACTGCTAATTGAATTGAGCGAAGGCTCAAAAGTGGTTGGTACTTTTACCAAAAATGCATTTTGTGCAGCACCTGTGCATGTTTGTAAAAAACATTTAGCCGAAACAGATGCCCGTTATTTATTGATCAACGCCGGTAACGCCAATGCGGGAACTGGTGAGCGGGGAATGTCTGACGCATTACTTAGTTGTGAATTGGTCGCGAAAGCGGCTGGAATAGAAGCTAACCAAGTGCTGCCTTACTCGACGGGAGTGATTGGTGAACCTTTGGATATGTCGAAATTCAAGGTTGCCATTCCGCGAGTAGTAGAAGCTTTAGTGGATGATAACTGGTCACAAGCTGCCCATGCGATTATGACAACGGATACTCGCCCTAAAGGTGCTTCTGAGCAGGTCATTATTAATGGTAAGACGATAACTATTACAGGTGTCAGTAAAGGCTCGGGGATGATTAAGCCAAATATGGCCACTATGCTGGCTTATATTGCGACGGATGCATTGGTTAGCAAAGATCTGTTGCAAGAGTATGTGATTGCGGCAGTAAACAAATCTTTCAACAGAATTACTGTAGATGGGGATACCTCTACCAATGATGCTTGTATGCTCATGGCTACAGGTTTGGCAGATAATAAAATTATCGAGGACGGCAATAGTGAATCAGCAAAAATATTTTTTGCCGCTTTAGAAAGAGTTTTTCAGAAGCTTGCTCACGATATTGTTAAAGATGGAGAAGGAGCTACCAAGTTTGTATCGGTGAATGTTGCTGGCGGTAAGACCACTGAAGAGTGTGTGCAGGTAGCTTATGCGGTTGCTCATTCTCCGTTAGTGAAAACAGCACTGTTTGCGTCAGACGCAAACTGGGGAAGGATTTTAGCGGCAGTGGGGTATTCAGGCTTAGCAGAACTGGATGTAAACAAGATACAAATTCATCTTGATGATGTTCTGCTCGTGGAAAATGGTGGTCGTGCTTCAGGTTACACTGAAGAACAAGGAGCGGCGGTAATGGCTCAAGAGAACATTACCATCCGTATTGATTTAGGGCGGGGCGATGTAGAAGACACTGTGTGGACTACAGATTTATCTCATGATTATGTTTCTATTAATGCAGATTATCGAACTTAATAACAAGTGATTTTCAGATAGTTGGGTTGTTGGGAAGGTAAAAGTAGAAATGTCTGACTTGAAACGAGTTTATGTGGCTGCAGGTGTGATTTTGTCACCTGCGGGTACAGAGCCGAAAAAAATTCTGTTAGCAAAACGGCCTATAGATAAGCATCAAGGTGGGCTTTGGGAGTTTCCCGGTGGCAAGGTGGACGTAGGTGAAACTGTTCAGAAGGCTCTTTGTCGTGAGATCAAGGAAGAGCTGGATATTCAGGTTTTACAATCTGATCCGCTAATAAAAATTCATCACGATTACAGTGATAAGTCGGTTACTTTAGATGTGTGGCTGGTGAGTGATTTCACGGGAGCCCCTCAAGGAGCGGAAGGGCAAGATATTCGCTGGGTTTTGGTCTCTGAGCTGGATAAATATGAATTTCCCGCTGCCAATGTTGAAATCGTAGAGAAAGTGAAAACTTATTTTGCTGGACACCGGCGTTCGCTGGTGTGACGGTTTCCTCTAACCTCTTATTCCTGATCTAAATCGCCACTAAGAATGTCATCAAAACTGGGGCTACCTGGAATGCTGTTGCGTTCTTCAGCCCAATCACCAAAGTCGATAAGCTTGCAGCGTTTTGAACAAAAAGGGCGATAGGGTGATTTTTCTGACCATTCTATTTCTGTGTGGCAAGTAGGGCATTTTACAGTGGTTGCTTTCTTATTGCTCATGGGTCGTGGCTAATTCTAAATATTGTTGATGTAGTTGTTTAATGTGAGAGTGAAGACTTTCTAGATCACTGTTATTAACGATCACATCATCTGCATGTTGTAAGCGTTCTTGTCGAGAAAGTTGGCTATCGATAATTGCTTGAACTTGCTGTGCTTCTTTTTGGTCTCGCTTGCAGGTTCGCTGTATCTGTATTGCTTCTGGAACATCTACAATCAAAATTCTCGAGACATCTTGAGTTTGTCTGGCTTCAATAAGGAGAGGGCTGACTAAGATTGCGTAACTGGAATTGGCTTGCTGTAGCTGCTTTCGGGAGCGCTCTAGAATCAAGGGATGAAGAAGCTCTTCTAGCCATTGCTTTTCTTCTGGTTGGTTAAAAATAAGCTCCCTTAGTTTACCTCGATCGAGTGAACCATTATCAAGTAGGATGCTTTCTCCAAAGTGCTCTGAGATTTTATCAAGAGCAACTTTACCGGGCTCAACTACTTCTCGGGCAACAATGTCGGTATCAACAACTGTAATGCCGAGAGATTGAAAGTAGTTGGATACAGCAGTTTTTCCGCTGCCAATACCACCTGTAAGGCCAATCACAAACATGGGCTAATAATCGTTTAGAAGCTGCCGAGGTAGGCTTGTGTGATTACGTCGCCCCAGAAGAAAGCGATCCATCCTGCAATGGCGAGATAGGGGCCAAAGGGAATGGGTTGGCTTTTGTCTTTACCTTGGGCTACGACCATGCCTATACCGATAACAGCACCTACAAGAGAGGAGAGAAGAATAATTAAAGGAAGCGACTGCCATCCCATCCAGGCACCTAGCGCAGCTAGAAGTTTGAAGTCCCCAAAGCCCATGCCGTCTTTGCCTGTAAAAAATTTAAAGGCCCAGTAAACGCTCCATAGGGATAGATAACCCATGGCAGCTCCCCATACGGCACTACTTAGATCTGTAAAAATACCATAGGAGCTTAATAATAGGCCTAGCCACATGAGTGGGAGAGTTATGCTATCTGGTAATAATTGCTCGTCAATATCAATGACAGTAAGGCAAACCAATGACCAAGTGAGTAGTAAACCCATGCCTCCTGATATTGTTGCACCTAGTTTCCAGACGACAAAAGCCGATAGTAACCCTGTAATTAGCTCGATCAAAGGGTAACGAAAAGGAATCTTGACGCCGCAGTTGGAGCATTTACCTTTGAGAAAAAGATAGCTAATAGCAGGAATATTTTCCCAGGGCTTGATTTTGTGATTACATTTTGGACAGTGGGACGCTGGGAAAACAAGATTGAATGATGTGTGCTGTTTCTGGGTGTCGTTGATGTCTAAATATTCATGGCAGTCACGTCGCCATGCGATAGCCATCATTTTGGGAAGGCGAAGAATGACAACATTTAAAAAGCTGCCAACACACAAACCCAGCATGAGGGCGTAAGTCGTTACCCAGACTGGAGAGATAGTTTCAATGCTTGGCATTAAACAACCTGGCCAATCTGGAAAATAGGCAAGTACATGGCAATCATTAACCCACCAACGAGTACGCCCAGTACAGACATAATCATTGGTTCCATTAGAGAGGTAAGGCTATCTACTAAGTTGTCGACAACTTCCTCATAGTGAACAGCAACTTTCTCAAGCATTTCATCCAGAGCACCTGATTCCTCACCAATGGCAGCCATCTGAATCAGCATTGAAGGGAAAATATCAGCATTTCGCAATGATTGGTTAAGTGTTATACCAGTTGCAACCTCTTCCTTAATTTTAAGGACTGCATCTCTATAAATATAGTTGCCTGCAGCGCCTGCCACTGAATCGAGAGCATCAATCAAGGGAACACCCGCAGCAAATGTTGTGGCTAGTGTTCGAGAAAATCGTGCTACAACGGAGTTGTAGGTAATGTCTTTTAAAATCGGTAGCTTCAAGACTAGCCTATCGAGAAATTGTCTAAAGGCCTCAGAAGTTTCTTTTAGCTTGCCAAAACCAAAACCAAATGCAACGCCGCCTCCAAGAACAACAAACCAGTATTCTTGCATCCAGTTAGAGAGAGCAAGGACGAATAGAGTAAAGGCAGGAAGATCTGCCCCAAAACTGCTGAAAGTTTCGGCAAATTGTGGAACAACTTTTACAAGTAGAATACCAGTAACAATTAGAGCTACAACGACAACCGCAATGGGATAAGTCATAGCCTTTTTAATTTTAGCTTTTAATTGTTCAGATTTTTCTTTGTACGTTGCAATACGATCCAGCATTGTCTCTAGAGCACCAGATTGTTCACCGGAGTCTACAAGGTTACAAAAGAGTTCATCAAAATATTTTGGGTGCTTGGCTAGCGCAGGAGCTAGGCCACCACCAGCCGCTACACTGTCTTTGATTTCTAGAATTAATGTTCTGAGTGCGGGTTTATCGACGCCATCGGCAACGATGTCGAAGCTCTGAACTAGCGGGACCCCTGCTTTCATCATCGTAGCGAGTTGGCGTGCAAAAATGGCGATATCGGCAGGCGCCACCCCTTTACCTTGAGATTTTTTCTTGGCTGCTTTCTTTTTGACAGTCGAAGCAACAATACCTTGCTTGCGCAATTGGGCTTTGGCTATATTTTGGCTGTGCGCCGTAACCTCGCCTTTAGTCTTGTTACCTTTTTTGTCTTTACCTTCGTAGACAAAAACGCTTTGGCTTTTTGCTGCCATAATCTTTTCCCATTAATGAACTATAAGATAGCCGCTATTACCAGATCTATTTATAGCGCCTATAGTTTAGTCTTTGGTGACGCGGTTTGCCTCTTCGAGACTTGTTAAGCCTTCTACTACTTTCCTGAGGCCTGATATTCGCAGGTTGTTAAAACCATGTTTTTTGGCTTGGTCAGCAATCTCAATGGAGTTACCTTCTGCCATAATAATACGGGAGATCTCCGGGGTAACGCGAACTACTTCATAAATCCCCACACGTCCTTTATAGCCATCTGTGCACTTCTCACAGCCCGCTGGATGAAATACTTGCCACTCTTCTTTAGGGATGCCTATTTCGCCAAAACCTTCCTGTTCATATACCGAGTCAGGGATATCATCAGCAGGTTTTTTGCAGGCGCTGCATAAGCGGCGTGCCAGGCGCTGAGCAATAATAAGGCTAACAGAAGTCGCACAGTTAAAGGCAGGAACCCCCATGTTTAAAAGGCGTGTCAAGGTTTCGGGGGCACTATTGGTGTGAAGTGTGGAAAGCACCAAGTGGCCGGTTTGTGCGGCCTTGATGGCGATGCTGGCGGTTTCCAAGTCTCGAATTTCTCCAACCATAACGATATCTGGATCTTGCCGAAGAAAAGACTTCAATGCTTCAGCAAAAGTAAGGCCTACTTTATTATTAACGTTACACTGGTTGATACCTTCCAGGTTAATTTCCACAGGGTCTTCCGCCGTGGAAATGTTGCGTTCTGCGGTGTTGAGGATATTCAGACCGGTATACAGAGATACAGTTTTACCTGAGCCGGTGGGTCCGGTCACCAATATCATGCCCTGTGGTTGAGCAAGGGCCTCTAGGTACATTTGTTTCTGCTCGTCCTCATAGCCCAGAGCGTCAATACCCAGCTGAGCGCTAGATGGGTCAAGAATCCGCAAACAAATTTTCTCTCCCCAGAGAGTAGGAAGGGAATTAACACGGAAATCGATGGCTCGGGTTTTAGATAATTTCATCTTAATGCGACCATCCTGGGGAACTCGACGTTCTGAAAGGTCCATCTGAGACATAACTTTTAGTCGAGCTGCAATTCGTGAGGCTAGGCTAACAGGAGGGCGTGCCACCTCATGAAGAATGCCATCTGTCCGAAATCGAACCCGGTAGGCTTTTTCATAAGGCTCGAAGTGAATATCGGAGGCTCCAGATTTAATGGCATCCAATAGGGCTTTGTTTACAAAGCGTACGACAGGAGCCTCATCTTCTTCATTACTGTCGTCTTCTGGATCTGCGTCTTCATCAACAGCTTCAATGTCGAGCCCATCGAGTTCCTCGTCATCTAATCCGCCTAAAGGCTCTTCTTGTGCTTGTAGGAACTTTTCAATGGTTGTAGCAAGTTTGTCGGCTTCTACCAGCACTGCATCAGTATTGATACCAGTCTGGAATTTAACTTCGTCAAGGCCGGCTATGTTGGTTGGGTCAGCCAACGCCATAAACAGTCTGTTGCCCCGTCGAAATAGCGGAAGCATGAAGTGTTTCTGTATAAGCTTCTGGTCCACTAAATCCGATGGAATACTTGCGATATCAAATTGATTGAGGTCCATCATCGGGCAGCCAAACTCGCTGGCTGCTGCTGTGATCACTTGATTGGCTGATACCAGCTGGTTGTCAACCAAGTGGCGAACCAGAGGGGTTTTGCTTTTTTGGCTAGCCGCGATTGCAGATTGCATGGCTTCATTATCAATTAAGCCGTCTTGGATGAGCTTTCTAGCAAGGCCGCTGACTATAGGAGCATTCATGGTGTGTCCTGTTTGCTAAGCATACCCCCACCGATATTAGCTGCGATGGAGTGGCTGAAAATGCGTCTTAAAATTATTCTCTAACTCTATGACTTGAAAGGAAAAGTGTCAAAGTTCTTTGGTGTCTTTTGATGTTGAGGTTCTCGCTTTTTTGGCGGTTTGAGGCGATTGATGGTGCTCTTTGGGAGAAATACTCAGGGTTAAGTGGAGCTGTGCGTGACATATTTTGTCACCTTTGTGCTTTAAGTGCTTGTTGGGTTGGCGTGTATATCACTGTGCTGGCGCTGTCGATATTTCTAACACCTTGAAACACAAGACTTTTACAATGTTGGCATGAGATTCGAATAGGTTTTAGTGACTCTTAGTCCCTCACATACATTTTGGAGTAAAGACCATGAAAAAAGTACAACAGGGTTTCACCCTTATTGAATTAATGATCGTTGTTGCGATCATCGGTATTCTAGCAGCCGTAGCGCTGCCTGCTTATCAAGACTATACCTCTCGTACGAAGGTTACTGAGCCTGTAAGTCTACTGTCTGGCTTAAAAATTGATGTTGCCGATTACTACACGAGTAAGGGAACCTTGCCAACTTTGGCAGATTTGACTGGATATGCTGGGCCTAAGGTTACTGAAGGTAAGTTCACAAGCGCCATTGAAAGTACTGCTGATGGCGTCTTTATGGCGACGACGAAAGATGAAGTTGGCGCAAATATTAGTCTTAAAACTGTTCAAATCAGTTTCTATACTGACGCGAATGGTCTTTTGAAGCATGCTTGTGGTGGTCGTGGTCACGCTAATGAAATCCCTGAGAAGTATTTGCCTGCGGATTGCCGAGACTAACATATCGGTAGCTGCAATTTAGGCAGAATATAAAGCCTGGCTGTTATTTGGCGGTCAGGCTTTTTTTTTAGAAAGTTGTTGGTGAGGAGGTAATAATGTGCAAGCAACAGAAAGGTTTTACCTTGATTGAGCTGATGATAGTTGTGGCCATTATAGGAATTCTTTCAGCAGTGGCGCTTCCTGCGTATCAAGATTACACCTCGCGAGCAAAGTTGATTGAACCGGTCGGTTTATTAGCGGCCTTGAAAAGTGACGTTACTGATTACTATACAAGCAAGGGAAGTTTACCTACGTTGAGTCAATTAACAGAATACGCTGGACTTAAGGCTTTGGATGGGCGTTTTACTAGCTCTGTTACAGGGGTAGCGCAGGGGGTATTTGTTGCCACAATGAAGAATGACGCTGGAGCGAATATTGATGGGCGAACGGTGAGGTTAAGTTATTATACCGACAGTGATGGGGTTTTAAGTCACCTTTGTGGTCCTGGTCCTGGTACTGTAAATGGAGTACCCATTAAATACTTGCCTGCCGACTGTAGGGATTAGTAGTTTATTTGTTACGTCTTAGCCTGATTGCATTATTAGTAATCAGGCTTTTTGTTTTTATAGGGGGGGGATTTGTTTTTTAGAGGGTTGTTTTTGTTGGTGGTCTCCGGCGCGCTTTTCTGGCCTGTGGTGTTTGGGGACTTTATGTTGGATGACTTCGGCAATTTACCTCCATTATATCAAAATATGGAGTTGCTTGGCTTTTGGGCTGGGGTGACTTCTGGAGAGTCGGGCCCATTGGGGCGGCCTCTTTCATTACTCACATTTGCAGTACAGCAGGGTAGTTGGCCTGACCCCTATTGGTTTAAGTTTGTTAATGTTGTACTTCATTCAATCAATGGCTGTTTGGTTTATATTCTCTTATACATGGTTTTCTCTCATTTAAAACTACAAGAGAGGCGCCATAACAACATAATTTTCTTTGCTGCTTTATTGTGGGTTATATCCCCATTGTCTGTCTCTACAGTTGGATATGTGGTGCAAAGGATGGTGTTGCTATCATCGTTATTTGTATTGTTAGCATTGATAAGTTATGTGTATGGCAGAAAGTTGATTGTTGCGGGTAGAGAGAAATTAGGTGTAATTACGGCTTTTTCTGGATTGGTTTTCTTTGGGGGAGGGGCAGTTTTTAGTAAAGAAAGTGGTTTGTTGTTGGCCGCTTATGTGTTGGTTTTAGAGATGTTTTTCATAAAGGTGATACCTTTATGTAAGGTTTGGTTTTCTCGGTGTGTTATTTTTGGTAGTAGTTGTGTACTTTTACTCTTCGCTATATTTCTTCTTTATAAAGTCCCTGATTTTTTTGAGCAATACCAGGCAAGAGGCTTCTCAATGCTGGATAGGGTTTTGACGCAGCCTGCTGTTCTTTTGGATTATATTAGAGTTATCTTGTTTCCATCCCCTTCTTTGCTTGGGCTTTTTCACGATGATTATCCTATTTCAGTATTAGGTGATCTCAAGACGACAGCCTCACTTTTATTTTTATTATCACTGTTTGTGCTGGTAGTGATTTCTTATTTAAAAGGCTATTTTTTAATATTTATATCAATCTCATGGTTTTTTGCTGGCCATTTGATGGAGTCAAGCATTGTTCCGTTGGAGTTATATTTCGAGCATAGAAATTATCTTCCTATGCTCTCTATTTATGTTTTTTTGGTGAGTTTTATTTATTTTTTATCTGGTTTGACTGAAAGTCCTATAGTGAAAGCTGTTGTTTTAACTGGAGGAACAGGATATGTATTGGCTTTTTCAGGGGTGACGCTTCAGCAATCTTCTTTATGGGGAGATCCAGTACGTTATGGTTATATTCAATCTGTAGAGCACCCGAAATCGATAAGAGCAAGGTCGCTCATGATTCATTTTCATCAGCAATTAGGCGATATTGATTCAGCATATTCGGAGCTGAAGGCGTTGAGGAGTGATTTTCCGGGAGAAATAGAATTACTTATAATGGAAATAGAATATGCTTGCTATGACGAGAAAAAATTTGATATGCCTGATGTTAATGAGCATGAAGAGCTATTTAGAACAGGTAGGTATTCAGCATCAGTACTTAAAGAGTTTAATGACCTGAGAGAGATGATTGAGTTGGGTCAGTGTGACGATTTTACTTTGGTAATGCTTAATACAATGATTGAGAAAGTTAAGGATAATGCATACTACAAAAGAAAAATGCCTATATTGCTGCGTACGCAGGCCTTGATTGCGATGTCAATGAAGGACGTGCCAAAAGCTATCGTTCTTTTAAAAGAGATTAATAGTAGAAGTTTTGATGATTCAATGATGTTGGCTCGTCTTCTGGCTGTTCGCGGAGAATATGCACTAGCATTGAGCGAAATAAATGATATAAAAAATAAAATTAATTTAAGTTATTCTTATATGAAGAAACGCTCTGATGTGGAAGATTTGGAGCGTGCTATCAGAGTCGATCGTGAAGAAATACTTTTGAAATAATCATCTGGGTCAGAGGCGAAAATGTCAATTGATTTAAGTGTTGTATTACCAGCTAAAAATGAAGGGGAAAATTTAAGTAAGCTTTTACCAAGGCTAAAAGCTGTTGTTCCCATGGCAGAGATTATAGTTGTGGATGATGGTTCTTCAGATGATACAGTAAATATTTGTAAGGAAAATAATGTAAAGTTTATTTCACATGTGTATTCAAAAGGGAATGGAGCAGCGGTTAAATCAGGAGCAAGATCTGCAGTTGGGGATGTGATTGTATTTATGGATGGTGATGGTCAGCATGATCCTAGAGATATACCCAGGCTTTTAGAGACGCTTGAATCAGGATATGACATGGTGGTAGGAGCTAGAGATTCAGCTTCTCAAGCAACAGCTGCAAGAGGAATTGCCAATTCCTTTTATAATAAATTTTCAAGTTGGATGGTTGGTCAAAAAGTTGAAGATTTGACGTCTGGATTTCGGGTGGTTAGAAAGAAAAAATTCTTGGAGTTTTTGTATCTTCTTCCAAATGGGTTTTCATATCCAACAACAAGCACGATGGCTTTTTTTCGTGCAGGTTATTCGGTCGGTTATATTCCTATTAAAGCGGATAAGCGCGAAGGTAAGAGCCATATTAATATATGGCGAGATGGTGTTAGATTTTTGCTTATTATTTTTAAGGTTGGAACTCTTTATTCTCCCTTGAAAATATTTTTCCCGATTTCGTTATTGCAGTTGTTTCTAGGGTTGGGGTATTACGCGTATACTTTCGTGGAGTATCATCGTTTTACTAATATGAGTGCGCTATTGTTTACAAGCTCGTTATTGGTTTTTTTGATGGGATTGGTTAGCGAGCAGATTACTAGCTTGCAGTATAAAGATGATTGACCTAAAGAAATTATACCCAATATTCACACTGCTTTTCTTTGGTGTTGGGTTGTATGTGATTTTTGAGAATTTTGACCTTTTAAGGAAGTTAAGTCTTGGAGTGCTGTTCGAGACTCTGTTCTTGTCTTTCTTGAATTATGTGTTACTAGGGTTGGTTTTTCAGTCTATTCTTAAAGCGAGAGGGGTTTCCTGTTCATTTTCGTCATCTTTTTTGGCGGGGGTTGTAAATAATGTCTCTAGTTATTTTTTGCCGGCCAAATTGAATTTAGTTTTAAAATCTTTAGTTTTAAAGAGGATATCTAATATTTCAATTTATGACTCTGCAAGGGGTGCCATTGATTCTATTGCAGTTAGTTGTGTTGTTGCGTCTTTGATTTTATTACTTTTTCCTATTTTTTATAAGGGTAATTGGGTTGATGATCTTTATACTATAGATGTTATTTTATTTTTCATTTTTTGTATTTTTGTATTTTTTCTTGTTGTTGGACGGGTTGAGGTCTATTTTAGTAAAAAATACCCTGGGCTTTTGAAGAATAAAATATCAATTAAGTGGGTTTTTATTTGTTCAGTTTGGTTTTTCCTATTTATAGTTATGTCCTCTGTGAGGCTTTTTATATTTATGAATGAGTTTGGTGGGGAGGGGGGAGCTTATGTTTCTGTTTTTTTGGTCTCTATTGCTTGTCTTGCAACCCTTTTCTCTGTTACCCCGTCTGGGCTATTTGTGAAAGAGGGGGTTTTCTTGTTTGTTGCTTCAATGGTAGGGATTTCAGTTAATGAAATGCTTGTGGTTGTTGTGTTGGATAGATTCGTTCCTATTTTTGCCGGCTTATTATTGCTTGCTATGTTTTTTGTGCCGCTATGGAAAAAATTGCGATAGTTGTTAAAAACTACGATGTTGGTAGGCCGTCTGGTGTGATATCTCTGTCTGAGATTTGGCGGAAAAAACTCTTGCAGAAAGGAATTGAAGTCAGAGTGTTTTTTTCGCGTGGGGACTCGTTTGAGGGCGGCGAAAAATTTTCGCTGTTTGGTTTTTTTGATCTTGTGTCTGCACTTAGAACTTTTAAACCTGACGCTACGATTTTGATATCCAGTGCTTCTTCTGGTTTTTTGATTCACCTTTGGTGGTTTTATAAGTTAAGTATCTGGAGGAAAAAGACAGTCTACTATCAAGCGACTAATACAGGAGCTTGTGGGGTTTTGGCTGGAAAAATCATTGGTTACTTTTTATCGGGATACTTGAGAGTGGCTGTTGCAAGTTACGATCAAAAAGATATTTCTCAGCGTTTTTTGGATGAAGTAGAGGTTGTTCTCCCTGGTTCTGAATCCTTAGGTGAAAATGCTACTACAGATAAAAAATGGGATGTAGTGTTTCTTGGTCATACAAGCCTATCTAAAGGCGTTGATAAAATTTTAGAGATGGCTTCTAGGCGTCCTCAATATAAGTTTTTAGTCATAGCAGGAAAGTCTAGATCTAAAGTAGATAAGGGTGTTCATACGTTGTTGGCTGAGAATACGTTGCATAATCTTACGTTTATTGGTGAAAAAATTACTGTAAATGACTATTTACCAAAGTGTAAGATCTTGATCCTTCCTTATCGCTCAGGGGAATTTGTATTAGGTGTAGCGCAATCCTTGATTGAGGCGGCTTCGTTAGGTATACCTTGTATTGCAACTTCTAATAGCGCTGTAACTAGTTTTATTGAGGATGGTGTAAATGGTTATTATGCGACAAATATCGATGATTTTTTGTTCAATGCTGATGAATTGTTATCTAGTGATAAGAAATTACAGGGCGTTGGCTGTGAGGCTAGAAAAACTTTTTTGAATAAGTTTACTGACGATATTTCGATAAATGCATTATTGCGGGTTTGTAGATGAAACTAGAGAAAATTAAAAGGTACTATGATTCATACGGCGAAGGCTATGAAACAGAGAGAAATAATACCTATTATTATGATTTTATAAATCGTATTGAGGCTCAAGTAGTCTTGAAACACTCAAAAAATGGCAGGTGCCTTGAGGTTGGTTGTGGGACTGGCATTATTATGGATCTTGTAAAGGATCACTTTGATAGCCATATTGGTGTGGACCTCTCAGAAGGGATGATTGCCGTGGCTAAGTCAAAAGGCCATGAGGTACTTAATGCAAATGTAACAAATCTTCCTTTTGAAAATAATCAATTTGATTTCGTTTATTCCTTTAAAGTCTTGCCGCATGTTTATGATATACAACGGGGGCTTGAGGAAATAAAGCGTGTTTTGGCGGATGATGGATTAGCGGTTTTAGAGTTTTATAATAAGTCGAGTTTTAAAGGGTTAGTCAATTCTATCTTAAATCCCAATAAACAGGTTTTTGTGCGTCATGAGGCAGTATCAGAAATTTTAATGGAGGTTGAAGAGCAGTTTCACATTATTGAAACAGTTGGAGCCAGAATTATAACGCCGGCAGCCTTTTTTCTTAAGATACCTATCCTTAATGTTGTAATGCGATATATGGAAGTGTTGTTATCAAAAACCTTTCTCAAGAGATTTGCAGGTTATTACATTGTTGTGTTACGAGCTAAGTAATTTTTGCAAATGATCAACAATGATAGTTGTTGGGGATTTTTCTGTATTAACTTCTGGCTTTGTAAACTGTTTAATATTATTAAGGAATGTGTTTAATTTTTCAGTCTTATACTCGCCTATTAGAGCATTTTTTCCAATACCTTCTTCTCTCTCGCTAGCTAAGCGCATTAAAAAACATGGTTTGCCAAGATAGGAGCATTCTTCTTGATTGCTTCCTCCGTCGGTTAAAATAAACTTAGAAGGGCGGAGTAGATGTATAAAATCAAAATAACTGTATCTAGGTCTTAATTCGATATTCTTGTTTTCTCGAAGCTTTGGTAGTAAGCCAAATTTCTCTAGCTTGTTTAGAGTTGGCTTATGAAGTATGAAGATAAGTTTGTTAGATACTGCGGTATGCTCGATTAACTCGATTACCTGTTCTAGTCGTTTTTTATTAAAAATATTTTCAAATCTATGAATGGATACAATACCGTATTCACTTTTTGGTATGGCGATATCGCATTTCTGGTGTCGTGTTAATCTTAATGAATCGTAAAGAGTGTTCAGTTGGGTGTTGATCTTAGTACCTTTGAATTTCTTTAGGTTGTCCAAAGGTTTCTCCCCTGGAGTGAAGTAGAAATCTGTTAAGTAAAAGGTGATGATTCTGGTGATTTCCTCAGGGAAGGGGTGGAAAAGATTAAATGAGCGTAAACCAGACTCAATATGAGCGGTTTTAATTCCATGTAGTTTTCCAATTAAGCTACCCAGTAAAGTACTAAAAGTATCCCCGTGATTGAGAATAATACCGCTAGGATCGTTCTTCCAAAGCTTCTTCTTATTGCTGTATGAGCTTACTATGATTTGAATGCCCCAAATGATCATTTGGAATATTGATGTAATGTCCCTCCCTTTGTATAAGGTTATGTCGGGGCCACGTAAGGAAAAGTTGTTTAAGATGTCATCCATTGTTTCTTTGTGCTGTCCTGATGAAATAAAGTTATACTCAATACCTCTATTTTTGAGTTCAACCATAATGGGGCACATTTTTATTAGTTGAGCTTTTGTGCCTATAAATATATGTATCATAGAGAAATTATCTGGTTGATATGTTTGTATTAAAAGCAATTACAGCGTTAATGATTTTAGCAGGTGTTTGAGTTTATGAAAATTGCAAATAGGAAAAGAGTGCTAGTCACAGGTGGGGCAGGGTTTCTTGGCTCTCATCTTTGTAAGCGATTACTAGATGATGGTAATGATGTTATTTGTGTTGATAATTTTTATAGTGGGACAAAGGATAATATTGCAGGCCTCATGGATAATCCTTTCTTTGAATTGATCAGGCATGACGTAACCTTTCCGCTCTATCTTGAGATCGATGAGATTTATAATCTTGCGTGTCCGGCCTCACCTATTCATTATCAAAAAGACCCTGTTCAAACAACAAAAACGAGTGTTCATGGTGCTATTAATATGTTGGGGCTTGCTAAAAGAACTGGGGCAAAGATTCTTCAAGCATCGACAAGTGAAATATACGGAGATCCTGAAGTTCACCCGCAGTCGGAAGATTACTGGGGGCGGGTCAATCCTATAGGAATAAGATCTTGCTATGATGAGGGTAAGCGCTGTGCAGAGACTCTTTTCTTTGATTATAAAAGGCAGCATGATTTAGATGTGAAAGTTATTAGAATTTTTAATACTTATGGGCCCCAGATGCATCCAAATGATGGTCGTGTTGTAAGTAACTTTATTGTACAGGCTCTTAGGGGTGAAAATATTACAATTTATGGCGATGGTTTGCAGACTCGAAGTTTTTGTTATGTTAATGATTTGATTGATGCAATGATTGCGGTGATGGCACAGGGTGGAGATTTTTCGGGGCCAGTAAATATAGGTAATCCTTGTGAGTTCACAATTAAAGAACTGGCTGAAAAAGTACTTAGCTTGATCGGCGGGAATTCAAAAGTTGTATACAAAGATCTACCTTTAGATGATCCTTTACAGCGAAAGCCTGATATCACTCTTGCTAAAGAAAAGCTAGGTTGGTCACCAAATGTAGATTTAGATTTAGGTTTGGTAGAAACAGTAAAATATTTTAAAAAGAGCTTAAATCTATGAGCTTTTCAGACAATAAGCTTATTATCGTCACTCCAGTATATGAAGATAAAAATGCATTCTTAATTCTTTTGGAGGAACTTAGATCTAATTTAGTTGAGGAGTTCTCTATTGTTGTTGTTGATGATGGTTCAGTTTATGAGCCTTTAACAGCTTCTATCTTTGATGATTTTGGGATACATGGCATTGTTATTAGGCTAAAAAGGAACGTTGGCCATCAAAAAGCAATTTCTATTGGTATGGCGTATGTGAGTCAATTTTTGACGGCGGAGCATAGAGTGGTTGTGATGGACTCTGATGGCGAGGATTTGCCTTCAAGCATCCCTATTCTACTTGAAAAAGCAGATAAGAATAATGTTGACGTTGCTGTAGCTCATCGGAAAAGCCGTGTCGAAAGCAAGGCATTCAAGTTTTTTTATGCGATTTATAAAGTGTTTTTTAGCATTATGACAGGGCGCTCAATTAGCTTCGGAAACTTTATGGTATTGAGCTCACAGAGTGTCAAAAGATTAGTATCTATGCCTGAGTTGCCTATACATATAGCAGGTTCAGTTTTGGCTTCTAAGTTGCGACTTTATAAGTGTCCTTTAGATAGAGGTGCCAGATTTTCTGGGAGTTCAAAGATGAACTTTATAGGGTTAGTCTTGCATGGCTTTAAGGGATTAATGGTCTTTGCTGAAGATGTATTGGTGAGAGTTGGCTTACTTTGCGGAGTTATCGCGATATTTTCTATCCTTGGAGCGATGACTGCGGTGGTATTGAAAATAATTGGATTCTCTACTCCTGGGTGGTTTTCTGTTGCGCTAGGTATATTGGTTTTAATCTTTATGCAGACAGCGATACTTGTACTTATGACATTATTGTTAACTGGTGTCGTTCGGGGGAAATCAATCTTAGTTATTGAGGATTATAAGAAATATATCGATGTTGTTTATGAAATTACGTAAGGTAGATTTTTTTTCGACTCAGTTATTTCGATATATAGTGAATGGTGTTATATCAACTATTATTCATTATGGTGCATTGGTTCTATTTATTGAATTTTTAAATGTTCTATCTAGAGGAGGGGCAAATTTTTTTGCTTCAATTGTTGGCATTTTTGTTTCTTTTCTAGGTAGTCGTTTTTTTGTTTTTAGATCTACAGAGGAGGGAATTCTTTTTCAAGCCCTAAAGTTTTCTGGGTTGTATGGGGTGGTAGCTTTTGGTCATGGTTTTTTTTTGTATTTATTGTCTGACCTCTACAGTGTGGATTATAGAATTGCTTTTATAGCTGCACTTTTTTTTCAAGTGATACTAACATTTTTTGGGGGTAAGAGGTTGGTGTTTAACTCATGAAGTTTTTACATTCGTTAATTTTGACACTTATATATTTAGTATGCTTGTTTTTTGTTTATCTATGTCATTCCTATTTCTTCTTTGTTGACGTTGTTTTTTATTCTGCGTTAGTTGATTCTGTTATTGCCGCCTTGATCGTTTCTTGCTTAATGTACTCATCTAGAATTTTTCAATTTTTCACTTCTTTTGAAAAATTCCAATTAGTGTTGATCTGGTTTTTTATAGGCTACGCATTTTCAATTTCGGTGCCTACAGTTATAGATAGGTCCTTGTCATTTTATATTTTAGAAAAAATTCAGCAGAGAGGAGGTGGGATAAAGAAGGATAGTGTTTCAGGTATTTTTATAAATGAATATATGAAAGAGCATCGTCTTGTGGATGTGCGAGTTACGGAGCAGTTAGAGTCAGGAACAATAAAAATTGTAGGTGAGTGCATTGAGTTGACCCAGTTTGGCGATTTTGTTGCTTCAGTTGGGCGATTTTATAGAGTTAACTTTCTGCCTAAAAAGCGTCTTTTAAATGATGAATATACGGATATATTGACGGATCCATTTAGTAGTAGTGATCAAGATGTAGATTATTTTTGTGAATAGCTTAAATGGTCGATCACAATCCATCTGCTTTCTCTAGTTGATTTGTGGCTTGTTAAATGTGGTAAGCAGCCACCAATTTTGATGTGTAGCAATTTAATCCCTAAGGTAATGTTGGGTTAAATATGATTTTGTTATTTTGGCAAGATTCACAATAAAAATACTGAAAAGTATAAATATAAATACTTTAAATGGTATTCCGTATCTGGGGAATGGGGCAATAATAATATTCAGAGTGGATATATAGAGTACGATGCTAATGGGGAATATGGGTTTGAATCTTTTCAAGCTTTTCCATTTGGTCAGCTGGAATAATGTAAGAGCACCTGTAAATGATAGAATTATAGGGTGTAATATTTTATTGAAGCTATGTATTAATGACAGCTCAGGGAAATGCCAGTAAGGGGAGTTTTTAACAGGGTAGATAAAAATATCCCCCATCCCTTGTACTATATCCCAAGACCATAGGCTCTCAAATTTTCCATATGTATACCATTTTAGGTAGGCGTAAGGGGATTCGATTGCTCTTTCAAATATGAGTTGTAGTGTGAAGGGAATGCCACTATATATTTGATCAGCTTTTGGGTCGAATTTGTAAGGGAAAGCAAAGGTCTCAGGGTTGTTTTGATACATGAAGTTGGGAAAACTTCCGTGATATATAGCGTTAATGAGAAGAGTTGGGTCTGAGGATTCTCCTATGATTAAAAAGTTTCGAGCTTTCCAACCCAGGATAAAGATTAAACTACCAGTTAAATACCAAATCATGGAGCGTGTTTTATCATGCTTGATAGTTAGCATGAATAGGGTTAGAAATACTGGGTAATACATAACAATACTTCTAGTTATGCAAGCCATTCCAATTAGTATCCCTGAAATAAAAAATAGCTTTCTTTCATTTTCTAGGTCTTTTTTATTTATGGCGTAATCGAAAGAAATAAAGGATAAAACTAGTAGGCTTAAAAAAATAGATTCACTTAGGAAGTATATGTTAATCGTAATGAAATGAGGGAAATTCCATAGGAATAAGCTAAGTATTGCCGTTTTAGTAATGCCTATGGTTTTTAATAGATATAGAGTTAATAACAAAAAAGAGAATACTTGAATAAAGGTCTGAGTGTTTATTGTTCGAAAATAAAACTCTCGGAGATCTTCACTATAGAGTAGTGAGGCGAATGATGGAAAACCAGGATCTCTTATTGCGTCAGAAACCAGAGGCTGTGTTTGCGAGCGAGAGTAGGTATTTTCAAATTTTAAATTCTTTGCATAGAAATAAAAATCTGCAGCATCAGCGCGTATTGGCACATGAAATTCAGTTTGGGTATTTACTAGGTATCGAGTATGTAAGCCAAAAAAGATAGATAGTATGATCGCAATTAAAGCAAAGTAGTTTGATTTTGAAAGGGCTGTCTTATTATCTAAGGGCATGATGGTTTCCTGTTAGCTCAACCTTAACGATAAATCCACCGCCAAGTTATGTTTAGTCAACCCGCCCGACGACATAAAATCAATCCCGTCATATTGTTGTTCACGGATTTTTGCGTCGTCGAGATTACCGGATAATTCGTACTTCACGTTTCCTTGCTTCTGTTCAGCCGCAGATTTGATATCGACTTCGCCGAAGTTGTCTAGCATGATGACGTCCGCACCGGCTTTTTGAGCTTGCTCTAGTTCAGCCAGGGTTTCCACTTCCACTTCCACTATAGCATCAGGTTTGATTTTTCGCGCTTTTTTGACCGCAGCTTCAATTCCACCGCAGGCAGCGATGTGATTTTCTTTGATAAGGAAGGCGTCGTAGAGGCCGATACGATGATTTTCACAGCCGCCGACCTTTACCGCGTATTTCTGTGCGAGGCGAAGGCCGGGAATGGTTTTGCGAGTATCTAAAATTTTGATAGCCGTGCCGTCTACCAATTTGGCGTAGTGGTTGGCTTTGGTTGCTACACCAGATAGAAGTTGTAGATAGTTAAGAGCTGTACGTTCACCGGTGAGGATACTGCGAGCAGAGCCCTCTAGTTCAAATAATCGGGTGTTGGACGAAACTGCTTCACCTTCTTCTACGAGCCAGGTGATTTTCACTTTGGGGTCTAGCTGTTTGAACGTTTCATCCACCCAGGGGCGGCCACACACGATACAGTTTTCTCGGGTAATGACATAGGCATTAGCCTGTTTATCTGCCGGGATGAGTTGAGCGGTAATATCACCTGTCCCTATGTCCTCGTCTAGTGCCATGGAGACACTGCGTTGAATATCTTGTTCGAGGGAATAAATAGTATCGAGGGGGGTGTACACAGGTAGCTCCGAACGGGTTGGGTATTTGAGTAGGCGCTATATTACTGGATTAGAGCGGTCGCTGGAATGACGTGCTTTTCATTTGTCGCTAGGAATTTATAGCCTTTGCCGCAATTCCAGCTTGTCACCCTTTTGGCTGAACTCAAGATATTTTAGGGCGCTCATTCCCAAGAGTACTTCTTCACCTTTCATGCCGGGGTTAATGGCGGCTTCGATATCTCGAAGAACGATATTTCCCAGTTTCAGGTAGTTAATGCGGGAGCTGAAGACCTGTACTTCGCCGTTGGCGGTGGTGGCGTAGTTACCTTGCCCTTTGGGAAGTCCTAGTTTTTGGGCGAGCTTTGCAGGGACAACGACATCGCTGGCGCCTGTATCAAGCAGAAAGGTTACCGGAAAACTGTTGATGCTACCGTTGGCCATATAGTGGTGCAGTTTATTGCTTTGAAGGATGACGGTGCGGATTTGTCCCTGTTGAAAGCTATCGGGTGATTGATTGGGGTTGATTTGTTTCCCTTCCCAATTGCCAAAATAGAGGGTGAGCATGACAAACAACCCAATCCAAGTGGCAAACATCATAAATTTGCCTGCGGATTGTCCGGCTGGCGCCTGATTCTTTTCGTTAGATTCCATGTTTATAACCGCTAGAGGGGTTTTTAATGTAAATTAGTTCGACATTTTATAAAAAAAACTTCTTTCAAGCACAAGTTGTGATAACCATCCCGTTTTACGAGTTTGCTGTACAGAATGTCATACTGATCTGTCTATAATCGATCACTCGTAAGGTGATTACACGCAAATTTTTGCAGAGATTGTTATGTCAGACAGTGACAAATCCGCGGCTAAGGTTGTGCCAATCCACAATAATACCAGTGGTGTAGGGCACTTGCCGTCTATGGTTTTACGGCTTTCAGAGAAAGCTCACAATACGTTATTACCCATGCTTCGCTCGGTGTTTGACAAGGCCGATGACTCCTTGTTCGAACTGGCGGATAAATCTACTTCAAACAATGATCAAAATCTGTATTTTGAAGCCATGCGGGAAATTCGTGTGCGTCGTCGTGCAATGGAGCAGGCTTTTACCGGTAATTTACAGAAGAGCTTTCAGCAGCAAAGCTTGGTAGGTGCCCAGAGTGGGGCTGTAGATTTAATTTCTAGTGATGAGTTAAGCCTGGTTCAGCACGAAGATTTAGAAGAAATGGTTGCCGCTGATGCCATGGTTAACAAGGCCGCGGAAAAACATGAGGCCGCCATCGAAGGATTGCGAGTACGTATTGAGCAACTTGTCGGTTGTAAAGTGAGTCGTCAGCAGCATCCAATTTCACCAAGGGCTATTTGCGATGCATTTTTGGATGCGACTCGCGAGATGCCTGTGGATATTAAGGCAAAGCTGGTTTTTTATAAGCTGTTTGACAAATTGGTGATATCTAATCTTGATGGCTTCTATCAAACACTTAACCAGCTATTAATTGATCAGGGGATTCTTCCTGATCTTGTGATTGGTCGTAAGCAGAACACCAATAGGGTGAAATCCAGTCCACCGCAAACAAGTGATGTGGCGGTAGGTGAAAATACTAGCACTGTCAGTAGCAATGAAAATGTAGAAGCCGGGAATGCTGTATTTGGTGAGCTGCAAGGTTTACTCCACCCTGCGGCTGGTACTATGGGCTCTGGGGGGGCGGTTTCTCGAGATCAGTTATTAACAAATTTATCACAGTTGCAAATGGCATTGCCTACTCAACCGTCCAGTGGTCCCGCTTCTCCTTTAGATGTACGTGGAGTATTGCAAGAAAAAGGCGTACAAGTCGCAAAGGTTGATGACGATGTTATCAATCTAGTGAGTATGTTGTTTGGTTTTATTTTTGACGATCAAAATTTGGCAACCCCCATTAAACAATTGTTGGGCCGTTTACAGTTGCCTCTGATTAGAGTGGCTTTAGCCGATAAAGGATTCTTTGATAAAGATGGTCACCCTGCTCGTAGGCTATTAAACGAAATGGCCAATATGGCCCTTGGTTGGGAAAAAGAAGAAGATCTAGCGGAAGACAAGTTCTATCAAACAGTGCAAGGAGTCGTTGAAAGTATTGCGAGCCACGAAGGTGAAGACGCGGAGTTTTACACTCAGCAGTTGAATGACTTAATGGCGTTTTCTACTCGCGAGCAACGACGAGCGCAAGTTATGGAGCGTCGCTTGTTGGATGCAGAGCGTGGTAAAGCACAATCCCAGGAGGCGCGTAATGTCGTTAATATCGAAATAGAAGGCGTACTACTGGATGCAACTTTACCTGAGGACGGAGAGAGTATTTTAAGAGAAGCTTGGGCAAATGTGATGTTCCTTCAGTATTTACGAGAAGGCCCTGAATCAAAAGCCTGGGAATCAACCATAAAAACAGCGCGTGAGTTAGTGGTAAGTTTACAGCCCCCTCAAAATCGTGAAGAGCGCCAAAAACTGATTAAACTGATTCCGGGTTTGTTAAAGCAGTTGCGTACTGGATTGGAAGAGATTTCTTTTAATCCGTTTGATATGAAGGAGCTGTTCGAAAAGCTTGAGAAATTACACTTAACCAATTTACGAGCACCGCTGCCTGAAAAGGCCCCTGTTGCAGAGAAGGTCACGTCTATTGAGCAAGCAACTCCAGACGTAGAGCGTGGGTCAGTTCAAAAAGCAAAAGTAGCTGAAAGTAAGATTGTAGTTAAATCCACGGTCGAGGCAAATACTCAGGAAACTGTGGATAAGGCCGTAGCAGATGAGGCAAAAGAAACAGCTAATGAGGCAACGTCTCAGAAACCAGAAAATACCATACCTGAACCTGTTGCTGAAGAGTTAGAAAATGCTGCTGTGGTAGCGTCTTCAGAAGCCGCGTATGAAGATGCTCTGGGAGTTATTGCAGATTCGGATCTGTCTAGATACCGTAATCTCGCTAGCCAGTTAACCGTAGGCACCTGGTTGCAAATGGAAGATGCTGGCGGTAATCCAATTCGTTGCCGCTTGGCGGCCTACATTAAGCCGACGAAAAAATATATTTTTGTAAATCGCGCAGGCGTGAAGGTTGCTGAAACTTCACTGGATGAGTTAGCTGAAGCGCTCGCCGAAGGCAGTATGTCGGTGATGGATGATAGTCAGTTATTTGATCGTGCTCTGGAATCTGTGATTGGAGATTTACGTCAGCAGAGAGGGATATAAACATTCCTTTTTAGGGGGTAGGAGGGGGTATGCTTACTCAACAAGCATCTGTTAGAGTTTTGTGGCTATTTTTATTCGTTAGTTTTGCCTCAGGGGTTCTTGGCTTTATAGAAGTGTTTTGCATCCCTTTTTTTAATGCAGGATTTTATTTTGGAACCTGTATTTTTTTATGCTGGATGTTGTTAAATCCGGATGTGGGGCAACTAACAAGTAGTTCAAAGGATAAACTCACAGATTCCAAAAGGTGGGAGTTAGTTCCCGCATCTTCTTTGTTGATGATCTCCAGCTTTTTCCATTAGTTAAACGGTTGTTACCAGTATATTTAGGTAGCCGTTTTGTAATACGTAAATTGAATTAGGTTAAATCTATTGAATCGGCCATAATGGCGCTTCGTTTTTCTAAAAGTCGGTTTTCTTAACCTTGAAGCCCATGTCTGACCCTCTTGTCCCTTCGCTCAACTCTAGATTTGTTATTGAGCAGGGCTGGCTGTCCTCAGCTCGCCGTGTGCCATCGCCTAATTGCAACGAGCGCCCCTTGGGAGATAAAGGCGAAATCAACTTATTAGTGATCCATAACATCAGCCTGCCACCTTGTGAGTTTGGAGGTGGCTATATCGATCAATTGTTTCAAAATTGTCTAAATCCTAATGAGCACCCCTATTTTCAGGGTATTGCTCACTTAACCGTATCTGCTCACTTACTTATTGATCGTCAGGGTGCTGTTACCCAGTATGTACCTTTTACTAGCCGGGCCTGGCATGCCGGGCAGTCGAGCTATGAGGGGCGTGAAAACTGTAATGATTTCTCAATCGGCATTGAGCTTGAGGGCGACGACAATACCCCCTATACCGGTGAGCAATACACAGTTTTGGCAGAAATTACCGAGCTTTTATGCCAGACTTACCCGTCCATAACCTCAGGGCGTATTGCTGGCCACAGCGATATTGCGCCAGAGCGAAAAACCGACCCCGGGCCTGCTTTTGATTGGCAGCGTTACTTAACCGCTGTGAAGGCCCCGGCCAAATAGGTAGATGTAGCTAGATAGAAACGAGTGAGAACGGGTACTGATTGAAATGACCTTCTTAAGTATTGTAATTGTTTTACTGTTTCTTCAGGTGTGGGGCTCGGGTGAGCCGCTACAGAAGGATGGTTGGTTCTGGCGCTGGGTCGATACCTTAAAAGCCAGCGATGGGGTTAAGCAGATCCCTGTTGGTGTGACTCTATTTGCCGTTGCTGGCCCTGTGCTTTTGGTGCTGATTATCACCGCAATATGCCACGATCTCTGGTATGGCACTTTGTTGTTACTCATCAATGTGCCAGTGTTGTTATTTAGTTTGGGGCGTGGCGATTTCTCTCAGCGTGTTGCAGCCTATCTCAATGCCTGGCGACGAGGTGATATGGAAGCGGCTTATTTTGAGGCTGATTACTTTCGCGGAGAATGCCACCCCAGTGAGGCGAAGAGTTGGCAGCAGTTGCATATTGAGGTTTTTCAAGGTGTAGCCTATCGCGGTTTTGAGCGTCTATTTGTTACCTTGTTTTGGTTCTTTCTCTTTGGCGCCGCTGGAGCTTTGGCGTATCGGTTGTTGTTTTTACTTCGAGAAAAGCAGTGTTCGGATATAGCTATCTCACGGGTGGATTCTGTGGTTCACGGGATGGAGTGGATTCCCGTGCGGTTATTGAGTTTCTCTATGGCGCTCGCAGGCAATTTTATAGGCAGTTTCCAGCATTGGCAGGCTTTTCTAACAGACTGGAATCAGACCACTGAAGACCTGTTGGTAACAACGGCTACAGGTGCTATTGGAGTCAAAGGTGGGTTGATTGATGAATCTGAAAATTTGCGTCGACAGCTAACGGAATGCGCCTGGGAGATTGAATCTCTGGTATCACTCTTATCTCGCTGCCTAATGGTGTGGGTCATTGCCTTTGCTGCCCTGACGGTTCTTGTATAGCTATTTTTACCTTCTGTTGCCAGATTACCTCTTCGTGATGCCTCTATGACACATAGGCTATGGCTGCACGTAGAGGTTTCCTGTGCTCGTCAAAATCGGTATGATCTGCCACCAATTTAGGTCGGGGCCTTGTTACCCCGCACTTCTTAATAGTACGAGATAATAGTACAAGATTGTACGAGCACGCACCGGAGATCAGCATGAGCATTAAGTCAGACAAGTGGATTCGCCGTATGGCAGAGCAGGAAGGCATGATTGAGCCTTTCGAGGCAGGCCAGGTTCGCTACGACTCTAATGACAATCGCCTGATATCTTACGGTACATCTAGCTACGGCTACGATGTTCGTTGCTCTAAAGAATTCAAGATCTTCACCAATGTCCACTCTGCAACGGTTGATCCAAAGAATTTTGACGAAGCCAGCTTCGTGGATATCGAAAGCGATGTCTGCATTATTCCCCCGAACTCCTTTGCTTTGGCTCGCACCGTTGAATACTTCCGTATTCCGCGTAATGTTCTGACGGTATGCTTGGGTAAGTCCACTTATGCTCGCTGCGGTATTATTGTCAATGTCACTCCCCTTGAACCTGAGTGGGAAGGGCATGTCACCTTAGAGTTTTCGAATACCACAAATCTTCCGGCTAAGATTTACGCCAATGAAGGTGTGGCTCAAATGCTGTTCTTTGAGTCAGACGAAGTGTGTGAAACCTCCTACAAAGACCGTGGTGGTAAGTACCAGGGGCAGACCGGAGTCACCCTGCCAAAAACCTAATAACCATGCATTTTTGACGGTTTTTACGTTTTTTTTGCCAAAAAAGCTACACTTTGGCTAATATTCTTATATAGTTGGTTCTATTGGAGTGGGTTTGAATGCCAATTGGCTCAAACGGTTCCATTCCGCGAACTTTTCTTTATAGAATGTGGTCTCCCGAGGTTTTTTGGTGAGTGATAACGTGAAGCGAAGAGATTTTCTTGCCGGTGTATTCGCCGGTACTGCAGTAACTGCTGGTAGTAGTTTTCTCTGGACTCGTCTCCCTAAGGGCCAGCCGCTGAATCTAGCGTCTGTTGGTTCTACTTCTGAAGACGCTCCCAATATCTTCGCAAACCCCAATATTCAAGAAAATATCGATCAGATGATGCAGCGGGCGCTGGATGATCTGGGTGCTACCGAAACCTTATTGGCCGACCTGAATAACCCTGAGCCTAGTGTGGATTCGGAGCGCCCGATTACTGATAAGAAGGGCCTGCTAAAAAAGGTTCGTAATTTTAACAGCGATTTTAGTGACGATATTTTCCTCCCGGAATCTTTCCGTCCGGTACTCGACACAACCTTAGTTCGCTTAGGAAAGGTTCAGAAGCTCGTTGGTCATGGGCATTTCAACCTGATTAGCTTTGATGAAGTGATCAGTTATGCAAAGCGCTACGATAAAGTCGGTGCTTTCACAAAGACTGAAAGCAACTTTATGGAAGAGATTTTCTTTACGGATGCCAACAACTATGGCTTCTATGGCGATAAGGTGGATACTGAGCTTACCCGGGCGATTGCTAAGCGTGACGTGCAAAAAATTCCGTATTCAGGCCATTACCTGTTTAAGGGCGAAGCCCTGCAGCACTACAAAAAACTGCAGAAGGATGTGGGGAATAGCATTATTCTCACGTCGGGTATTCGCAGTAATATGAAGCAGATGATGCTGTTTTTAAGTAAGGCGAAAGCGGTTAACTACAATTTATCTCGTGCTTCGCGTTCTCTTGCGCCTCCTGGTCATTCCTACCATGGAATTGGTGATTACGATGTGGGTCGTGTTGGCTGGGGCTATAAAAACTTCACCGGTGAATTTTCTAAAACCGATGAATTTAAGCGTATGCAGGATTTAGGCTACGTGAAGATCCGCTATACCCGTGATAATAATTATGGTGTTCGGTTTGAGCCTTGGCATATCAAAGTCGTTTAACCGTATATTGTAACGTTCGTATTTAGTTGGTGTATTAACGAGCTTCTGATTTTTCTTTTCCGCACCGTTCACAGCGATATACCGTTACCAATTTTCCTTGTTTGACATCGAATTGTTTGTCTTGCCATATTTTCCATTTGTGAAAGCCATGGCGACACAGGCTCTTACCTTTGTGCTTTTCGGAGGCTTTTGGCTTTTTAAAGGGTACAACGTTATTCATATTTTTTGCTTAGAATTATTTTGCGCTAGCCGAGTTTAGAAAGTTCCATTTCATAGTGCTTACCATCTGTTTCGACTTGCTCCATTTTCACTAAAACATAACTTCCTTTGTGAGACGCCATCCAAAAGCGTGTTTCTCGTTGGGGACCTGCAGCATTGAGATCCCGGATCTTTTCAATTTTAATGGCTTTAAAAGTACCTGCCTTTACTTTAATGGTTTCTTCTTTTAGAACTTTGAAATGTGAGTGGCGCACTCCTTTACGCTCAATGATAGAAACATCAAAAGACTGCTTGCCTTGCTCTAATGCTCGACGAACGGCTTCCACTTGGCTCGCTTTGTCGACAACCGTGTTGGGAACGTCAAACTCGCGCTTGCTACCTTTGTGGTTTCGGTAAAAGGCTTTTTTTGCAGGCCAATCGATATTGATATGATCTTCTTTTTTCTTGCCGAAAATAACACGTTTATAAAAGTAACTCAGTGATCTGAGTTGTTTGTCTTCGGTTTCGTAAAATCGTCCGAGCTCGATAATGCTTCCTAAAAAGTGATCAAAGGTCGTCCGTACTTCGAATTCACCGGGTGCTATTTCTTTTAGCTCTTGCTCTGCAGAAAGGGTAAGGCCACCAACTTTTGCCGAGTAGGTGTTTTTGTAGAGGGTGCGAACCTGAGCATTACTATATGAGCTAAGTAGGAAACTGGGCAGTATGACGGCCAATGCCAATAGAAAACTAAGTGGCGGCTGTCGACGGGAATAGCGTAAAGAATGAGAAAAGCATGCCATGAATGAAACTGTTCCTTCAGAACGATAATTGCTCTTGAGTGTAGTTTAATTTACCTGTGAGCTAACGCAATTTTCTGAAGGTGCCGAAAAAAGTCTTCGGTTATTCCTTGGAATCTTTAAAACACCAGCCATATTCTGGAAGAAGCTCTCCATTCAAGACCGCACCTTCGTTGGTAAGTTCAGCTTTTCCTTCACAGCACCAGCGGACAGCTAATGGGTAAATCTTATGTTCGATGATGTGAATGCGTTGCTGCAGGCTGTTGGGGGTATCGCCATTTTCGATGGCTATTTTTCCTTGAACAAGCGGAGGGCCGCCATCCAACTCTGGCGTAACAAAGTGAACCGTTGCACCGTGTTCCTGATCGCCTGCTTCAATGGCTCGCTGGTGGGTGTTTAAACCTGGGTATTTAGGTAATAGAGAGGGGTGGATGTTTAGCAGTTTTCCAGCGTAGTGGTTCACAAACTCTGGAGTAAGAATGCGCATAAAGCCTGCTAGTACCACAAGGTCTGGGTTGTACTCATCAAGACGCTTTGCCAATTCAGTGTCAAAGGCTTCGCGAGAATCAAAGCTTTTATGATCCAGCGTTTCAGCAGGAATACCGGCTTTACTGGCTCGTTCAAGACCCAATACGTTGGGTCGGTTGCTGAAAACGGCGACGATATCACCGCCCAACTCGTTATTTTGTTGGGCGTCAATCATGGCTTGTAGGTTACTGCCAGAGCCGGAAATTAAAACTACGATTCGTTTTGTCATGGAGAGTCTTTGCTATATGTCATTCTGACGACTCAAAGGAGGAAGAATCTTTCCGGTGGAGTTTTAACTTGAGAAAGATTCTTCGCTAGCGCTCAGAATGACAAGAGTTGTTGCGATACTTTAGAAAGCGACTTAGTGTGCTGGTTCAGGGTGTGAGTTTATAGCACAACTGCTTCACGGCCGTTTTGCGGCTCAATTTTGCCAACGATAACGGCGTCTTCACCTTGTGCTTTGAGCACTTCAAGGGTTTTTTCTGCATCGGCTTCAGCAACACAAACAATCATACCGATACCACAGTTGAAGGTACGGTGGAGTTCTTCATGCTCAATATTGCCTTGCTCTTGCAGCCAGTCGAAGATGGCAGGGCGTTGCCAGCTATTGGTATCGATTACAGCACTGGTGCCTTCTGGCAGTACACGGGGTAAGTTTTCTTGCAGGCCGCCACCGGTGATGTGAGACAAGCTTTTCACATCCACTTGCTTAAACAGTTCCAGTAGTGGTTTTACGTAAATGCGTGTTGGTGCCAGTAGGGTCTTACCCAGGGTGCTCTCACCGAAGGTATCGTTCAGGCTTGCGCCACTCACTTCGATAATTTTGCGAATGAGTGAGTAGCCGTTTGAGTGAGGGCCAGAAGACGGTAGGCCAATTAAGGCGTCGCCAGCGGTCACCTTGCTGCCATCGATCAATTTGGACTTTTCTGCAACACCCACACAGAAACCGGCTAAGTCGTAGTCTTCCCCTTCGTACATGCCTGGCATTTCGGCTGTTTCACCGCCAACCAGGGCGCAGCCTGCTTGCTCGCAGCCTGTGCCGATGCCTTCTACGACGCTTGCTGCTGCATCAACGTTGAGCTTACCGGTGGCATAGTAATCGAGGAAGAACAGAGGTTCTGCGCCTGCGACCACAAGATCGTTCACGCACATGGCCACTAGATCGATGCCAATGGTATCGTGGATGTTGAGGTCCATGGCCAGTTTTAGCTTTGTGCCGACACCGTCAGTGCCAGATACCAATACGGGCTCTTTGTAGCCTGTAGGTAACTCAAACAAAGCACCAAAACCGCCAAGACCCGCCATAACACCCGGGCGGCTGGTACGCTTAGCCACCCCTTTAATGCGGTCTACCAGGGCATTACCAGCGTCAATATCAACGCCTGCGTCTTTGTAGCTAAGGGATTTGCCTTGGGTTTCGGGGCTGTTCGGGGTTTGGTCGGACATCGGTGGCTCCAGCGAGGGTATCAACAGAGGGCACAAATCGGGGTGTGCTAAAAGGCGCGTATCTTACCAGTTTATCAGGGCTGAATCACACAAATTGAGGGCTTTCTAAGGACTCAATATAAGGGCTCTAGGGGTAAAGATTAGGTTGATTTCAATGGGAGGGATAGATTGGTTAGTAAGCGTGTCTATTTGTGAATCAATTTGCTACAGCAATAGTGGGCAATGCTACAATGCCGTGCCTTATTTGCTGGCCCTGGCTCGATCCTAATAACACCTCAATGAAGGAAGTTTTGTCTGTGATAACAAGAATCGCCACTGTATTGCTGACTCTCGTGATGAGTAGTTTTACTGTGCCTGTGTTGGCAGAGCCGTTGGTGTTTCCCTATCGGGCTGAAGTGATTGTGCTAGATAGAAGCCTCGAGGTGCGCAAAGAGGCTATTATCGAGGGCTTTAAAGAGGTGTTGGTTCGTACGGCTGGCCGCAAGGTGGTGTTGGAGCACCCAGAAATTCAATGGGTGGTACTCAACGAGGCACAGCGTTTCTTACTGCAGTTTGGCTATAACTCCAGCGACGAAGTGCTCTTCGTGGATGGTGAGTTGAAGCCAGCCAAGGTGCTACACCTGGACTTTGATGGCAAGAGTATTCGTGAGCTATTACGTTCTACTCAGCAGTCTTTGTGGGCACCAGATCGCCCAAAAACCTTAGTGTGGCTGGTGACAGATACGCCTCAAGCAGCAGAAGAAACCCCAGTCTTAGAATTTGCAGGGGAGCCAGTTCTTGTTTCCCGAACAGACAGCCCCAAGTTAGATCAAGCCCTACAGAAAGCTTCTACTCGTCGGGGGACTCCTTTGGCGAGTCCGTTATTGGATCTGGAAGATCAAGTAATTGCTGGGGCTGATATGCTGTGGCGAATGGAAGAAGAAACCTTGCGAGCGGCGGCGCAGCGTTACAGTGCCGACAGCAGTATTTTGATTCGCTACAGTCAGACATCACAGGGTGGTTGGCGAGGAAGTTGGATGATCATCCATAGCGACACGGCAGAGTTTGCTGACGGTCGAGCAGAAACCCTCGAGCAATTAATAGGGCAGGCCATTGATACTTTGGCAGACTTCTATGCGGAAAAATACGCGGTGCGAGCAGAGCTAGGTTCCAATGCGGGTGCTGTGATGACGGTTGATGCAGTGAAAAGCTTTGCAGATTATCGAGGTGTTTTAGATGGCATTCAGCGTTTGACTATGGTGCGCAGTGTTCACTTGGTGCTAACAGAAGATACCCAAGTGACTCTCATGGTGATTGCCGATGGTAGTGTTCAAAAATTACAGGAAAACCTGGCTTTAATTAAAAGGCTGCAAAACCAAGCTTCAGCCTCTGGTATGCATCGCTATATGGAGCCGGGTTCCTACGAAAACCCATTGCGCTATCTGTGGGTTAAATAGCCTGAACTAAATAGCTAGGCCTAAAGATAACGGCGCAAGCACGAACAGTAACGAATAGATTAATTCCCGTGTTATCACAACAGCTACCCTTAGGTATTCGTCTTCAGGACGATGCTACTCTCGATAACTTTATCGCGAGTCCTCATTCACCCCAGGAACAAGTAAAGTCTGCGGTGAGTAAACTGCTGACGTCGCCTTCTCAAGAAAATACTTCTCTGTTTCTGTGCGGGCCTACTGCCAGTGGTGTTAGTCACTTACTACAAGCAGCTTGCCAATGGGCAGATGCTGAGGGTTTTTCGTCTCAATATTTTCCCTTAAGTGAATTGCTGGATTTTCCCCCTCAAGCTCTGTTTGAAGGTCTCGAAAATATGGCTGTGGTTTGCCTCGATGATGTTCAAGCGATCGCCGGGAAGCCGGAGTGGGAGCAAGCGCTGTTTCATTTTTTTAATCGTGTGCGAGACGCGGGCAATGTTCTCCTGCTGGGTGCTGATCAAGTGCCGGGAAGCTTGGCGATGGTGCTACCGGATTTACAGTCTCGCTTGTTGTGGGGTGGCGTTTTTCAGTTACCAGCACTGACCGATGAACAGAAGGCAGAAATTCTACAGCAGAGGGCAAATAAAATTGGCATGGCCATGCCGGAGGATGTTGCGCGATTTTTATTGCAGCGTGGCCCGCGCAGCATGGCAGAGCTGATCGACTGTTTACGTCAACTGGATGAAGCCTCCCTGGCGGAACAGCGGAAGCTTACGGTGCCTTTTGTAAAAAAAGTTTTAGGGTTGTAGTTGCTGATAGGTTGGCGTAGCCCGCATAGAGCGCCAGCGGCATGCGGGGAAACGCTTCAGATTCAAACGTTTCAGTTTCAACTCCCCGCGTGCCGTTTCACTCTTGCCCTCCAGGGAAAGCCTGCTTGGTGCTGTCATCCTGACGAACAGCGTGAGGAAGGTTCTTTTCTCGGCAGGGGGGGTATTTTAAAAAAGATTCTTCACTACGTTCAGAATGACATAATTTGTCCAACGTCCAACGTCCAACGTCCAACGTCCAACGTCCAACGTCCAACGTCCAACGTCCAACGTCCAACGTCCAACGTCCAACGTCCAACGTCTTATTATCCCGCCGTAGGTCGAGTGCCTACCGTGGCCGTTAAATTCAGAATTTGTCCCTGCCGAGAAATTCGAATTTGTACCTGATCTCCCGGGGAGCGATCGGCGATTCGGCTCATGCCTCTTTGGCCATCGCGAACGGCTTCTCCATCAATATGAGTGATTACATCCCCAGGCTTAATACCGGCAGTATGGGCAGGGCCATTACGGTAGATAGCGGTAATCACAATACCGTTGGCTTCTTCCACTTGAAGAGACTGTGCTAAGGGTGGCGAGAGTGTTTGAGCTTCAACACCTAGCCAGCCTCGAACAGGGCGGCCGTAGGTAAGAATGTCGTTCATCACTTTAAGGGCGGCTTTGGCGGGAATGGCGAAGCCGATACCATCACCAGAATCCAATATTGCTGAATTAATTCCGATTAAATTACCGCGAGCATCAATAAGTGCACCGCCTGAATTACCGGGATTGATCGATGCATCGGTCTGTATAAAGTCTTCAAAAGTGCTGAGGTTTAATCCCCTGCGACCAATAGCGCTGATAATTCCCTGGGTGACAGTTTGCCCAACCCCTAAGGGGTTACCGATAGCGAGAACAACGTCTCCCACATGGACTCGCTCAGAATCCCCCTGAGAAATGGCCTGCAGATTATCCGCTTCAATCTTCAGTACCGCCAAATCTGATTCAGAGTCAGTGCCGACAATTGTCGCTGCAGCTTCTCTTCCATCAGATAGCAGTACCACAATTTCGGATGCGCCATTAACCACATGGTGATTGGTTAGGATTGAGCCATCTTCTCGAATAATAACCCCAGAGCCCAGTGTTGACTGTAGGCGCTCTTGGTTCGGTGCGTTATTGAAGTAACGTCTGAATAAGGGATGATTGGCCAGGGGATGCTGGCGATTGGGGAGGGCTTTTTTGGTGTAGATGTTAACCACGCTGGGAGACGCTTTACGGACGGCATCGCTGTAGGATACTCGCTCCAAGCGTTCATTATTCTCAGAAAATAGACCCTGTAGAACAGTAGGCTTACTCATCAGAACCCAGAGGCTACCAGCGAGTAGCCCTATAATGATGGGAGTGCCGGCGAAGCGGATTAGAGCGAGAATACCTCTGGACATAAGTTCTTATGAAATCGGTAGAGTGGGGTTTTCAGTGAGTTGGACGCTTTAGTGGGGCGGCGGCGCAGCTGTCGTTTGCTCGATACTTTCTTTTTCTGATTCCAGATTAAAGTCTTCGCTAAGTTGGCCTTGTTCACCTTCTTTACGAGGAGCCCAGTCTTTTGGTGGCATCATGTCATCGCTGTCCAGAGTCGTGTTATCCGTTGCGGTGTAGTTTTTTTCTTGTTGAGACTCTTTCAGGTCACCACTGCCGGCATCGAGCAGCTGGCGGCTGATTTCTGGATTGGTGAGGTTGAGAGCGCTATTGGCTAGGTACTCATGTACTTCTTTATAGGACTGGGTGAGTTTGTTCACCCGCTGGGAGGTTTCCATAAAGTGTTCTGTCACTTGCTGTTGGTAATCGGACATGCGACGTTCTGTGTCTTCTAGCTTGCGCTCTAGCTCCCGGGTTTGTTGCTCGGGTGTTCCCAAGCTGCGAGTGAGCAAAGCACCAATAAGGGCACCAATAACAAGGCTGATGGCTGCAGTAGCAAGGACGGTAGTGCTGATCAAGATAGCCTCCAATGATCATGTGACAAACGTGTCTCTATTATGGAGGGGAAATCCGCCTGCTGTCACCTACTGATAGGCTTTAGAGATATAAGGATCACAAAATCTTGATGCTAAAGGGATAAGATGGCTGCTAAACCCGAGTATTTCGCTGGGTTATTGTGCCGAAATCACGTACAATGCGCCGCAATTTCTTGTCCAAGCAACGTGTTTAGAAGGTAAGTTCTATGGATATTATGGATACCATTAAAGATCAAATCGAAAGCAATGATGTGATTCTTTATATGAAAGGTTCTCCCAACCAACCTCAGTGTGGCTTCTCTGCCAGAACTGTACAGGCACTGATGGGCTGCGGTAAGCGCTTTGCCTATGTGGATGTGCTGTCGAACCCTGAAATCCGTCAAAACTTGCCTCAGTATGGTAGCTGGCCAACGTTCCCGCAGCTGTGGGTGAAAGGTGACCTGGTCGGTGGTTGTGATATTGTGACTGAGATGCACGAAAAGGGTGAATTGAAGCCTTTGATCGATGAGGCAACTGCTGAGGCTGAGTAATTCGGGAATAACTCGCGTTACAGCTTTTTTAAACGGCGACTTTTATAGTCGCCGTTTTTGTATCTGTTGTTAACGAGTGTGCCTTTTGTGTTTGTGCCGTTTTTGTTTGTGTAACAGGTTGATCGTGGTATGGTTGACGCGCAAATTAAAGCGTTAGCTCGCAATAAGAAAAAACCAAGAACAACCTAAGAATAACTTAGCTCAGCAGCCTTATTAATGTCGTCGGAAACATCATCGTCTTATCCTGCCATTCCCGGCTACCGCATTGAGCGAGTGCTCGGAGAAGGTGGCATGGCCACTGTGTATCTGGCAATACAGGAAAACTTTGAGCGTGAAGTCGCTCTCAAGGTGATGTCCACCTCTCTGACTAACGACCCTTCCTTTAGTGAGCGTTTTTTACGAGAAGCTCGCATAGTTGCCAAGTTAATGCACCCGCATATTGTTACCGTTTATGACGTGGGTGTGCATGAAGGTTTGCATTACTTGGCGATGCAACATATTCCCGGTGATGAATTAAAAGACGTGTGTCGGACCATGCCGCTGTCGCGCGCCCTAGAAGTGATTAAAGATGTTGCTCAGGCGCTACATTTTGCGGCGGGCAAAGGTTACGTCCATCGAGATGTAAAGCCTGAAAATATTATGATCCACGGTGAAACTGGCCGTGCGGTTTTGATGGATTTTGGTATTGCCAGAGCGGTAGATTCCATCAGTAGTAATGTCACTCGTACCGGAACCATTATTGGTACGCCGCAATATATGAGCCCTGAACAAGCCAAGGGTGAAGCGGTTGGGTACGCGGGAGATCTGTATAGCTTAGGTATTGTGTTGTACTTGGTACTTTGTGGACGGGTACCTTTTACCGCTGATTCAGGTATGGCGGTGGGTATCAAACATATCACTGAAACGCCTGCACCTTTGCCAAAAGGGTTGGACGCTTTCCAGCCAATTATTAATAAGCTTTTGGCAAAAAATCCCATTAAACGCTATACGACGGGAAATGATTTAGTCGCGGCCTTAAATGCTATTGGGCCTGAAGACGTTACAGCCGCTGATGCTATTCGCCGAGATGCAAACAACAATGTGGTTATGGCATCGGCCAGTGCGAATACGGTGGTGAGTTCAGCGGATACTGAGATCACTGGGGCCAGTCAAAGCGCCTTGGATGATAGCGATACGGAAGTGGATAATGGAACGGAAATGATTTTCCGTCCGGATAAGCTTAAAAAACCCGGTGAAAAAACGAATCTAGAGTCTGAGTCTGCATTAGTTCCCCATATTCCTGAGGAAGACCGGCGACCAATTCAGGATCTTGAAGGAGAAAAGAAAGGTAGCGGTTTAAAGAAACTTATTGCCCTTTGCGTTGTGGCTGGTGTGGGTTATTACAGTTGGGAAAACCAAAAAGAGCTAGGGCTTGAACCTACGTTTACTCGATTGGCTGAAGAATCTCAGCCGTTATTACAGAATTTAGGTGTTGCTGATGCTGGTCATACTGCGAGCTTAGATGTTGAGAAGGTAGTGGCTGGAACTATCCCTAAAGAACTTGAAAGCGATCTTGAAGGAAGTTTAGCGGGGAATGAACAGAGCATAAACGCTGGATCTGATGAATTAGAAACAGAAGTTTCTACTTCTACTTCTACTGAAAATGAAACGACAGTTGTGGATGATTTGTTGGCGCAGGTCACCGCAGAAGATCCTATTATTCAGCTAGAAAACACTGCTAATACAGACCCTTTAGCTATTCCAGCCTTGGTTGAAGCGTATCGCCAGAAGCTGGTATCTGAACCTAAAAACGCTGAGCAATTAACGGCGGCCATCGATGAGCGCCAGAGCCAATTACTCAATGCGGTAGAGGAGAGTTTGTTGGCAAAGAACTGGATTGAAAGCCAGCGGCGTTATGACGCATTACTCGAAGCTTTTCCTGGATTTACTGAGCAGCTAGCGGTTAGCCAATCTGCTGAACAGTCTTCAGTGTTTTCAGAACAAGAGCATATTGAAAATGAATCTGAGGCTGCAGAGCAACTGCAGGTTCAGGCTCGGGATCAGGATCAGAAGATTTCCCGTTTCGATCGGATTGCTGAAGCAGTCGCTAAAGGCGAGAAAATCCAATCTCTACTAGCCGAAGCGGAAAAGTACTTTTCTGTGAATGCCTTGGCAGTTCCTGCTGGCGCTAATGCCATGGAGTCTTATCAGGCGGTGTTAGCACTTCAGGCAGATAATACTCAGGCGCAAAATGGATTGAATGAAATTGCTAAACGCTATGAAGAGCTTATGGCGAAAGCAATCTCGGGTAAGCAGTGGAAAAAAGCCAACCGTTATTATGAGCGAGGCCTGTTAGCGAACCCTGATTCACAGGCGTTGCAGGAATTGCAGTCTCGTCAAAAAACAGAAAAGAAAAAATACGATGCACAAGTTGCCGCTGAGAAAAAACGCCAGGCAGATATTGCTGCTTTGTTGCAGCAAGCTGAGGCTTTCTTAGCAGAAGGTTTTTTAATCCCTTCTCTTGCGGAAAAAAATGCAGGCGTGGTGAGTGCCTGGCAAGCTTATCGAGGTGTGCTTAAACTGGATGCAAATCACAAGGCTGCGAAAGCCGGTTTGCAAGACATAAACGATAAGGTCTTTAGCCGAATTAATCAGCTGATGGCCGTTGAGGATACCCTGTCCCAGGCCAATAGCTATTTACAGCAAGCCCAAGGAGTTTTAACGGGTGCTGCGGCTCAGTCATCCCTCGAGCGTATGGGAGAAGAGCTGGCGGCTAAGATCTTTGAAGCTTCAAAACCCAAAGTGCTGCGTGTTCAGGTGAGTGTTGAGCCTTTGGAGGTGTTGAGCGATGTTGAGAATCGCGCACTGGCGGCAGATCGGGTTATCTATATCGGTTTTGAATTCAAAAATTTTGAACAGGACACTACCGTGCTTCAGGCCATTCTTTACGATGGATCAGGTTCTGTAAAAATTGCCCAAGTGCCCGTGATTACGCAAGGTATCACAGGTCAGCAATTTTTTGATATCAGCCGACCTGTGGAAGGCTTCGCCAATGGAGGCTACACTGTGGAACTCTTGAAAGGTGTAGAAGTATTAGCCAGCACTACATTCCTAGTGGAAAAATAGTCGTTAGCCTTCTTTCTCGCCGTTATCTGCTGTTTATTGTTAATTTGGGTATTCGCCATGGATAAGTTTCGCCTGTTTAAATCCTCTAGCTTAATTGTGTTGTCTGCAGCCTTACTCTCGGCCTGTCAAACAACCCCTGCCCAGAAAGAATTGTTGAATAAGAACAAGTCTCTGGAGAAGCAGCTCAGTGTTTCTCAGACGAAGGTACTGGAGTTAGAACGAAAAGAAGCAAAGTTAAACCAAGATGTGAAACGTTTAGAAGGTATTGTGGGTGTGTTGGGTGAGGAGAAGTCCTCACGGGTTGAAGAGTCTTCCCAGTTGCGTAACCAGGTACGTAAGTTTGCCCAGAATCAAATCGATACCTACAAGCAGTTTTTACTTCGTGGTGACTTGTTGGACTTTATCGGTGGTGAACTCGTGGCCCGCCAGCATGTGGACGAGCAGCCACTGCTATTGGTTGATATGGCTAACGTGATTCATCGCCCGGGTTCTATCACTGGAGTAGGTGGCTATTTCGTTAAGCCTGGTCCTTATACAGTGAAGGTGTTGCGCCCTGTGGGTAAGCAGTTGGTAGCTATTTGGCAGAGTGAAACCTTAGTGGCAGAGCAGACGGGCTTTCAGCAAAAGGCTTTCCCGTTATCCGTAGGTGTTCAGCAGGGTGATGTGTTGGCTTATTTCTTCCCGCAAGGTGTGGGAGTTGGCTATGACAAAGGTACTGGTGATACGCGTTTTATGAAGAAAGATCTCAATGTTGGTGGCTCCATTAGCAATGGCGCCCCCTCTGGCGAAAAAGAGAAGCGTGCCTACTCCATCGGTGTGTATGGGCTGCTGAACTGATTAGTTTTTGTCCGTCGTAAAATCAATGGTTGTCATAGTGATTTTTAATGGGTAATTTGGCCCTCGCTATGGTTTAGTAAGCCACAATTTTGAGGCTGGTTTGGGTGGATGAAACACCTGGCCAGCCATTATTTTTTAAGCGTTAATTAACCACGTTATTTGTAAGGAGAAAATCATGGGTGTATTAGTTGGTCGTCCAGCACCGGACTTCGCAGCACCGGCAGTATTGGGTAGCGGTGAGATTGTTGATGAGTTCAAATTGAGCGAAGTAATCAAAGGTAAAAAAGCAGTTATCTTCTTTTACCCATTGGACTTCACCTTCGTATGTCCTTCTGAGCTGTTGGCTTTCGATCACCGCTTCGAAGAATTCCAAAAGCGTGGTGTTGAAGTTATCGGTGTTTCTATTGATTCTCACTTCTCTCACAACGCATGGCGTAACACCCCAATCAATGAAGGTGGTATTGGTCCTGTGAAGTACACCTTGGTTGCTGATATTACTCACGCGATCTGTCAGGCTTACGACGTTGAGCACCCAGAAGCCGGTGTCGCTTTCCGTGGTTCTTTCCTGATTGACGAAGATGGCAACGTTCGTCACCAGGTAGTTAATGACTTGCCATTAGGCCGTAACGTAGATGAAATGCTGCGCATGGTAGATGCCCTGAACTTCCACCAAGAGCACGGTGAAGTATGTCCTGCAGGTTGGAAAGATGGCGATGCAGGTATGGACGCATCTCCAGACGGTGTTGCTAAGTACTTGTCTGAGAATGCTGATAAGTTGTAAGGCGTTTGAGGTTGGACGTTTAAAGTTCGACGTTAGATGAAAAAAAACCGGAGTTTTGGCTCCGGTTTTTTTATGGGTGGTATGCGGAGTTTTTGTGTGGCCTTAAGGGGGGAAAGCTAAGTTAATGCGAAAGGGGCATTAGCCATTGTTTCTTTTTTTGAATTTTCTGCCACTCCAAGAAAATTGGTTGGCTTTTTCAGCTAGCTTTTTTAATTGATTGAACCCCGTTACCCCTCCAAATAGAGATAGGGCTATGATTGCCAGAGAAGGAGTTTTCCAATCGAGGAAATGGAAGAAGCCTGCTTTTTCAGTAGGAAATTGTAAGAACTCATATTTTAACCATCCCCCTAATATGATTGGCGATGTAAAAAATAACGTTGAAAAAAAACCTAGTATTCTATTCTTCATCTTTCAAATATTCACACCCAAAGAAACTTACGAATATCCCTGTCATTGCTAGGAAAAAGAAAAAGTATTGATAGTCCGCGGAGTTGAAATTTTCTTTTCCTGCGATCAATTGTATTGGCAAAACTAAAAATAAAGGCGCAGTGAGTGATAGGGCGTAAAGTGATTTGCCTCCAAATTTAACACCTCTGGCGCAATAGGGGCACACTTTAAGATGCCTCGTGAATTGATGCCATTTTGGTTTTGTTTTCCTAGGTCGGCTTCCGAACTGCCATGTAGAAACTTTGTTTTCACACCAAGGGCATGCTTTTTTGATCATAGTTCTATCTTTATGCTGGACTCCAGCGTTCGCTGGAGTGACGATGCTCGTGTCCAACGTCCAACGTCCAACGTCCAACGTCCAACGTCCAACGTCCAACGTCCAACGTCCAACGTCCAACGTCCAACGTCCAACGTCCAACGTCCAACGTCCAACGTCCAACGTCCAACGTCCAACGTCCAACGTCCAACCTAAACCGGCCAGCCGCCCATTTCCTTCCAACGATTCACAATCTTGCAGAATAAGTCGGCAGTTTTCTTCGCATCGTAATCGGCACTATGGGCTTCGCGGTTACTAAACTCTATCTCTGCTGCTTGGCAGGCTTTCGCCAGTACCGTTTGACCGTAGGCAAGGCCTGCTAGGGTTGCGGTGTCGAAGCAAGAGAAAGGGTGGAAGGGGTTGCGTTTGATATTACAGCGTTCAGCTGCCGCATGGAGAAACCCCAGATCGAAATGGGCATTGTGTGCCACCATCACGGCGCGAGTACAGCCGTTATCTTTCACTGCTTTGCGGATCGCTTTGAACAGGTGTCCGAACACCTGGGCTTCGCACTCGGCTTCACGCTCGGGGTCATCAGGGTCTATACCGGTGAAGTCCAAGGCGGCTTGTTCCATATTGGCGCCAGGAAAAGGCTCTACGGGGTAGCTGAAAATTTCATCTGGGTGAAGAATCCCTTGATTGTTCATCTTCAAGGTAACGGCTGCGATTTCCAGTAGAGCGTCTGTTTTGGCGTTGAAGCCACCGGTTTCTACGTCGATAACAACAGGGAGAAAACCTCTAAAGCGGCCAGATAGGGTGTGTTGATCGTCAATGATAGTGCTGTTGAGGGCGTCTTCAAATTCGCTCAAGGGAGTTCCGTTAGCAGATGGATCTGCGGCTTTCTGGGCCTCTCAGCCCTGTGATTAATAGATCTGGATACTACTGGATATTGGCGGAGTGTTCTACTGCCTTGCATGAGGCCTAGGCTGTACATAGAGCTGGGGCTTAGCTTGGTAGCTTGTGGTTAAGTTTTTAACGGATAGGCCGATACTAGTTTATACCCCCGGAGTTATCGCTATTGGTAAGGATGCGACTGGGAAATGGGCAAATTTGTTATTTTTACAGGCGCTCCTGGGCCCTTAAAATTAGTGGGTAGGCTATGCTTTTGGTTGCGAATTGTTAGTTTTACTCACCCTTTCCAGAGTCATCATTACTCCTGTGAAGATTATGCTGATGAATATTAGAGCTAAATCCCCCTATTTTACTTCCCTGTTAACCTTGGCCGTATGTCTGTTTTCGATGAAGGCTGCATGGGCTATTGAGTTTAGCAGTCGCTTGGATCGAGCCCAATGGCAGGTGGAGGGGGATGTATTTACCTGCCGTTTAACTCAGGCTATTGAAAATTTCGGTACAGCAGTATTTTTCCGTGAGGCGGGAGAAAAGCAAACCTTTCGTTTAGAGGCCAAGTCTATTCGTATGGCGAAAGGTAAAGCGTCACTTGTGGTGAAAAGCCCTGAGTGGCGGCCTTATGAGCCCTCTCGGGGGTTGGGACTGGTTTCTGTTGAAGAAAGCAAAGAGCCAATTGCCTTAGAGCACAATCAAGCTTCGCAACTGTTGGATGAATTATTGAAAGGCAAGGTGCCAACCTTTGAGCGCCGCGCATTTTATACGCCACGAAACCCTCTTGAACCGGTAAAAGTGGCAGTGTCGCCAGTGAGCTTCCAAGAAGCTTACGATAACTACCAGGATTGTGTTGCCACACTATTGCCGGCTAACTTTAAGCAATTACACCGCACTGCTACCTATTATTCGAAAGAAGAGTGGGATCTACCTGCAGGTCAAGAAGAAAAGCTGGACCACATCGCCCAGTACGTGATTGCGGATAAACGAGTGAAACAAATTTATATAGATGCCCATACGGACTATGAGGGTTTAAGGGCAGATAACTTGGATATTTCAAAAAATCGTGCAGAGCAAGTGACAGACTTTTTAGTAGAGCAAGGCGTCCCAAGAGATATGATCGTGGTTCGCTGGCATGGTGAGCGCTATCCCATTGCCACTAATCGTACAGAAGCGGGTAGAGCGAAAAATCGTCGTGTTACAGTGCGAATGGAAAGAGCAGATCCTGAGCCTAAAAGATAAAAAAGTTGAAGTTAGACGTCTGATGTAGTCCGCATTCAGAGGAAAGGTATGCGGGAGTCTCAGTAAATTCATCAGCTAAGTGCATTGTTTGCAACCCTAGATTAAGACATTACACTTTTATTGCTAGGCTCCAGCGTTAGCGTTCGCTGGAGTGACGATGCTTTCGTCAAACGTCAATTTACATTTTCTCCATAGTTTCAATACCCAATAGTGCTAACCCTTCTTTTAGTGTTTGTGCGGTGAGCTGGGCTAAGCGTAAACGGCTATTACGAACATTCTCTTCTACCCCCTTTTTTAAGATAGGGCAGGCTTCGTAGAAGCTCATAAATAAACTGGATAGATCGTATAGGTAAGTACACAGCACGTGAGGGAAGGCTTCACGAGAAACTTGCTCCAAGGTTTCTTCCAATTGCAGTAATTTAATTGCCAGGGCTTTTTCTTGCTCTTCCGCAATTTGAATATCTCCGGTTAGCTCAGCGTTCTCAATTCCAGCCTTGCGGAAGATAGAGCGCACGCGAGTGTAGGCGTACTGCAAATAAGGTGCGGTATTACCTTCGAAACTGAGCATTTTTTCCCAATCAAAGATGTAATCGTTAGTGCGGGTTTTGGATAAGTCCGCATATTTCACCGCGCCAATGCCCACCTTGCGAGCTACTTCGCTGCGCTCTTCGGCAGTTAAGTCAGGGTCTTTTTCAGCGATTAACTTTCCTGCCCGCTCAACGGCTTCATCCAAAAGTTCTACCAGTTTAACGGTGCCGCCGCTACGGGTTTTAAATGGCTTGCCGTCTGCACCCATCATGGTGCCAAAGGCGTGGTGTTCTAGGCTCATGTCTGGTTTCACAAAGCCTGCTTTTTTAGCGACGGTAAAGACTTGCTGCATATGCAGGCTTTGGCGAGCGTCGATAAAATACAGAACACGATCCGCATTGAGTTCGTCGTTGCGGTATTTTAGAGCGGCCAAATCCGTGGTGGCATACAGGAAACCGCCGCCAGATTTTTGAATAATCACTGGGCTTGGATTGCCTTCTTTATCTGCAAGCTCTTCTAAGAAAACGACTTTTGCCCCTTGGTCTTCTGCAGCCAGGTTCTGCTCGGTGAGAGTTTCGACAATAGGCGCAAGTAAATCGTTGTAGGCACTTTCACCACGTACGTGTGCACGGGTAAGGGTTACATTTAATTTTTCGTAAATATCATCACTGTGTTGTAGAGAAACTTCTTTGAATTTCTCCCATAGGGTAAGAATTTTTTCGTCCCCAGATTGCAACTTCACCACATAATCGCGAGCCCGGTTGGCGAAATTTTCAGAATCGTCGAAGTGCTTTTTCGCTTGTTGATAAAACACTTCCAAATCTTTCAAGGCAATGTCGCCTTCTTGTGCTTGCAGTTGGTCTTCTAATTCTGCAATCAACATCCCGAATTGAGTACCCCAGTCGCCCACGTGATTTTGTCGAACAACTTTGTGACCTTGGAATTCCAGTGTGCGGGCAAGTGCATCGCCAATAATGGAAGAGCGCAAATGGCCTACGTGCATTTCTTTCGCCAGATTAGGTGACGAGTAATCGATTACCACCGTTTGTGGCGCTTCAGAATTGGCGATACACAGGCGTTCGTCAGTCAGGGCGGCATCCGCTGATTGTGACAGCCACTCTGGTTTTAAGTGGATGTTAATAAAACCTGGGCCGGCAATTTCGATCTTGGCTGCCAGATCATCGATTTCGAGTTTATCGACAATTTGTTGAGCCAATTCGCGGGGATTGGTTTTCATGGCCTTGGCGGCAGCCATGGCGCCGTTGGCTTGGTAATCACCGAAGCCCGCTTTTTTGGCGGGAGCCACATGGGGGCTGCATTCTTCCGGCACGCCGATGGCGGTCATAGCGGATTGAACACGGGTGGAAAGCAGCTCGCGAATATTCATGGGGTCTCCGGGATATTTGGGATGTTAGGAGGTGGCAGTACAAGGGCGGGAATTGTAATTGCCCGGGGGCTTAAAGCAAAGCTAAAGCCTGTCATCCTGAGGCGTTTTTTGCTGAAGGATCTCTTGCCGCAATGCATATTTCAATTCGGGAGAAGGTCCTTCCTCACTGTCGGTCGTCAGGATGACAGGGTGCAGAGGTACATCGGGCTACAAATGTTTCTTACAGCATCTGCACCTTTTCCACCACGCTTACCACTTTGCCGTCTTTGAGTTCTGACTCAATTCGCTCGCCAGGTTTTACCGCAGCGCTTTGGGTCAGGACTTCGCCCTTTTCAGAGCGGGTGATGGAATAGCCACGCTGTAGGGTTTGCAGTGGGCTCACGCTATTGAGTAGTGCGCCTTGCTGCTCGAATTGCTGTTGCTTTTGCTGTAGCGAGCGTTTGATATTGCGTGTCAGGCCATCACTGAGTTGGTTGAGTTTGTCGTGATACAGAACAAGCTTTTGTGCAGGGTGATATTGCTGCTGTTTTAACGCCACCAGAGTGAGTTGTTGCTGATGGGTTTGCAGCCGCTGCTGTATGGTTTGCTGCAAACGGTGCTGCAAGTGCCCGAGTTTATCTCGATGCATTTGCAGCTGCTCTCGGGGGTGGCGCAGGCGAGAGCTTAAGTAATCCAGTTTTTGTGCAAGGCCTTGCAAGCGCCTCTCTAGGGCTTGTTCTAGGAGTATGGCGAAACCTTGAAACTGTGAACGTAAATCCCACTGGTCTGGGCTCAGCAATTCCGCTGCGGCAGAAGGGGTAGGCGCACGAATGTCTGCTACAAAGTCTGCAATGGTGAAATCTACTTCGTGACCCACGGCGCTTACCACCGGTATGTCGCTGTTAAAGATGGCGCGGGCCACGGCTTCTTCGTTAAAGCACCACAGGTCTTCCAGTGATCCGCCACCTCTACCCACAATCAAGACATCACAATCCCCATGCTCTGTTGTGACTTCGTTAGCGAGCTCAATGGCTCGAATAATCTGGCCTGTGGCTTCAGCACCTTGTACGGCGGAGGGGAAAATACTCACTGGGATACCGGGAAAGCGACGCTTCAGTACCGTGAGAATATCGTGAATGGCGGCACCGGTGGGGGAGGTAATTACCCCAATATGCTTCGGCAGCTCAGGAATTTCCCGCTTGTGCTCTTCGTCGAATAAACCTTCTGCTTGCAGTTTGGCTTTAAGTTGGTCGAACTGGCGTTGCAGGGCGCCGAGGCCCGCTTCTTCCATGTGTTCGATAATGAGTTGGAATTCACCTCGCCCTTCATAAAGCCCTGCACGGGCGCGAACCAATACCTGTTGGCCGTCCTGAGGGTTAAAGCGCACCCGCATATTGCGCCCTTTAAACATGGCGCAGCGTACCTGAGCATTACTGTCTTTTAAGGTGAGGTACCAGTGGCCGGAACGGGGACAGGCAAAGTTGGAAATTTCCCCTTCAATCCATAATAGGGGAAGTTGGGTTTCCAATAGCATACGCACCTGGCGATTGAGGTCGCTAACGGAGTAGACCACTCGTTGCTCACTGGTGTGCTGATTTGGGGTGTTTGGAGGCGCGGATGTGCTCAAAGGGGTTTCCAGAAGTTCGTCAAAGATTTGTTTGGCGTTCACAAATACGCAAACAAGATAGTGTATTGCTTGTATCTTGTGTTTACCACATCTTGTGCTCTCGGGTATAATCGCCGGTTTTTATAAGCCCTCCAACCCCTGATATTTGGTGACTTTTCCCCATGTTGCGCATTGCCCAAGAAGCTCTCACTTTTGATGATGTTTTACTGGTTCCCGGTTACTCCGAAATTACCGCGAAAGACGTAAGCCTGAAAACCAAGCTCACCCGCGAAATTGAACTGAATATACCTCTGGTATCAGCAGCCATGGATACCGTAACAGAGGCTCGCCTGGCCATTGCTTTGGCCCAAGAGGGCGGCATTGGCATTATTCATAAAAGCATGACCATCGAACAGCAGGCCCAAGAAGTTCGCGCAGTGAAGAAGTTTGAAGCGGGTGTGGTACGTGACCCAATCACCATCGAATCTTCGGCTACTGTGGAAGACTTGATTGGGCTGACCCGCCTTCACAACTTCTCAGGTGTACCCGTGATTGAGAAGGGCAATTTGGTGGGGATTGTTACCGCCCGAGATGTGCGTTTTGAGACAGATATGAGCAAGAGCGTTGCCAGCATTATGACGCCAAAAGATCAGCTGGTAACAACTCAAGAAGGCTCAAAACCAGAAGAAATTCGCGAGCTACTGCACAAGCACCGTATTGAGAAAGTGTTGGTAGTGAATGAAAAATTCGAGCTTAGTGGCTTGATCACTGTAAAAGATATCGATAAAGCCGAGCGCTACCCTAGCGCCTGTAAAGACCCTGAAGGTCGCCTCCGTGTTGGTGCTTCTGTTGGTACAAGCCCGGATACCGATGACCGCGTTGCGGCTTTGGTGGATGCGGGTGTTGACGTGCTGGTGGTAGACACTGCTCACGGCCATTCCAAAAACGTGATCGACCGCGTTGCTAAAATCAAGAAAGATTATCCCGATGTTCAAGTAATCGGTGGCAATATTGCTACCGGCGAAGCGGCCAAAGCTTTGGTTGCTGCCGGTGCTGACGGTGTGAAAGTGGGTATTGGCCCTGGCTCTATTTGCACTACTCGTATCGTTACTGGTGTGGGTGTACCTCAGATCTCTGCGATCTCTAATGTGGCGGAAGCTTTGGACGGCACAGGCGTTCCTCTGATTGCCGACGGCGGTATTCGTTTCTCTGGTGATATTGCCAAAGCCTTGGTTGCCGGTTCTTATGCTGTGATGATGGGCTCTATGTTTGCCGGCACTGAAGAGGCGCCAGGTGAGGTAGAGCTGTATCAAGGTCGTACTTACAAGTCTTACCGTGGTATGGGTTCTCTGGGTGCTATGGCTCGCACTCAGGGCTCTTCTGACCGCTATTTCCAAGATGCCTCTCAAGGTGCGGAAAAGCTAGTACCAGAAGGTATCGAAGGTCGTGTTCCTTACAAAGGCCCACTGAATGCCATCGTGCATCAGATGATGGGCGGTATTCGTTCAGCCATGGGCTACACGGGTTCTATTACCCTGGATGAGATGCGCAGCAAGCCACAATTTGTTCGTGTAACCTCTGCCGGTATGGGCGAATCCCACGTACACGATGTAACCATTACCAAGGAAGCGCCAAACTACCCTGTTGGTGGGCGTTAATTGACAGGGCTGGCGTGCACAGTCAGCCATGTCATCCTGAGTGAAGCGAAGGATCTCTCGTAGGCAGCGTAAGCCTTGTAAAGATTCTTCCTCGCTTTGCTCGTCAGAATGACAACTTTTTCTTACTTTTTCGCCTCTCGGACCCTGACATATGATCCAAGATATCCACGCACAAAAAATCCTGATTCTCGACTTTGGTTCTCAATACACTCAGTTGATTGCCCGCCGTATCCGTGAAATCGGTGTTTACTCTGAAATTCGCGCTTGGGATATGACCCCGGAAGAAATTCGTGAATACAACCCGAAAGGTATTATCTTGGCCGGAGGCCCTGAGTCGGTAACCGCCGGTGAGTCTCCCCGTGCGCCAGAACTCGTTTTTGAGTTGGGCGTGCCTGTACTGGGTATTTGTTACGGCATGCAAACCATGGCTGAGCAGTTGGGGGGTAAAGTTTCCACGTCTAATTTACGTGAGTTTGGTTATGCCCAAGTGAAAGTAGAGGATGGCAGCCATTTATTGCACGATATTAAAGATCATGTAGATCACGACGGTAACGCCTTGTTGGATGTGTGGATGAGCCACGGCGACAAGGTGTCGCAAATGCCTGCAGGCTTCCTGTTGATGGCCTCTACGGATTCATGCCCAATTGCCGGCATGGCTTGTGTAGAGAAGCATTTCTATGGCGTACAGTTCCACCCAGAAGTGACCCACACCTTGCAAGGCAAGCGTATATTCGAACACTTCGTGCTGGAGCTGAGTGGTTGTGAGCCTTTGTGGACGGCAGCCAATATTATCGAAGATCAAATTGAAAAAGTTCGCGCTCAAGTGGGTGACCGCAAAGTGCTGCTGGGCTTATCCGGTGGTGTGGATTCCTCTGTTGTGGCGGCATTGCTACACAAAGCCATTGGCGATCAGCTCACCTGTGTGTTTGTGGACAACGGTCTGTTGCGCAAGAACGAAGGCGATATGGTAATGGACATGTTCGCCAAAAACATGGGGGTGAAGGTGATTCGTGCCGACGCCGAAGAGAAATTCCTTTCCAGACTCGTGGGCGAAGCTGACCCAGAAGCCAAGCGTAAAATTATCGGCAACACCTTTATCGATGTGTTCGATGAAGAAGCCACCAAATTGAAAAATGTAGACTTTCTGGCCCAGGGTACGATTTATCCCGACGTTATCGAATCTGCAGCAGCTAAAACCGGTAAGGCCCATGTGATTAAGTCCCACCATAACGTGGGTGGCTTGCCAGAAGATATGCAGTTTGAATTGGTAGAGCCTCTCCGTGAGCTGTTTAAAGATGAAGTGCGCAAGATTGGCTTGGAGCTAGGCTTGCCTTACGACATGGTTTACCGCCACCCATTTCCGGGCCCAGGCCTTGGGGTACGTATTTTGGGTGAAGTAAAGAAAGAATATGCCGATATACTTAGAGAGGCAGACCATATTTTCATCGAGGAACTGCACAACGCCGATTGGTATCACAAAACCAGTCAGGCCTTTGCTGTGTTTGTGCCGGTGAAATCGGTGGGCGTAGTGGGCGATGCCCGTCGCTACGAGTGGGTTATCGCACTGCGAGCGGTAGAAACCGTAGACTTTATGACTGCCCGCTGGGCGCATTTGCCTTATGAGCTGTTGGAGAAAGTGTCCAATCGCATTATTAACGAAATTGAGTCGGTGTCTCGCGTTACTTACGACGTGTCTTCCAAACCACCGGCGACGATTGAGTGGGAATAACACGAAGCAGCAATTGAAAACTAATTTACTTGTTCTAGCGGTATTAAATGTAGCCTTAAGATGCTCATTTACTGCTCGCAAACTCCGCTCTTTTGGCGATATTTGCCTAGCTAGAACTTCGCCATTAACGTTTTCAATAAGCTGCTTATAAAGTGAAAATTCCCGATTGAAGGATTCATTATGTGGGAAGATTCGTCAAAACTTCTTTGGATGGCTGGCCTATTCTTTGTGTGGGCCATGGCAGTACTCTTACTGTGGCAAGCCAAAGATATTCTGTTAAAGCGTAAGCGCAAAGAAAATAGAGTTAAAGAAGCCAGTACTTCAACGCCGTATCCTCTCGGTTCTCAAGCGGCTAATTTAAATGCCGCTTGCCAATTTCTAGAAAAGTTTTCCATCGGGGCACGTTTTCGTGCTCACTCAGAGCATCAAACCAATATCGAATTGGAAACCCTGGTGGTGGGATTTCGCATTGATGGAGAGCAGGTTTTTTCCCCGGGCGATATTCGCGTTACTTCAGAAAATAGCTCACTGGAAGTGAATATAAAATCCGAGTTTCAAAAATTAGACCGTATCAAACATATTCAAATCATGGTGCCAGACCAATCCAATGATGGTGAGGCTCTGGATGAAGCGGAATTAAAAGAAGTTCGTGAACACATTTTAGCGCCCAGCTCTCGTTTGTTGCTGTCCTCTACAGGCCATGGTGTGAATGAGTTGCGAATTGAAGGGGTAACACGCACGGCAGTGACGCTTCACGATGGCCCTCATGCAGGGTTAAAAGTTTTTCTTATTCAGGTGCTTCTCGATACTCTGGAAGACTATGAGCCCCGTACTCAATCCCGTGTGACTACTGCTAACACCATTGTTCAAGGCTTTGTGAATGGTCGTGGAGATCCCATCCCTTATGAGCTATTAGATATTTCTGAATCCGCATTACGTTTGGGCTCAGCCAAAGCCGGTTATCAATGGCCTGAGTTCAGCGAGAAAGACCACCTAATTGTGTCTTTAGGCTTTAGTAATATCCAGCTACGTTGTGTGTGCATTCGTGAGCAAAAGCAAGATCGCATTTTTAAGATCGAGCAAATTTCTCGCAATAGTGAATTTAAGCCTTTCGGTATTGTGGATGGCTTAGAGTTGAAAATGCATTTTATGTACGAAAGCGTTAGCGAATCTGAGCGCTCCTCTTTGGAAAAGTGATGTATAAGCTCGCTTTTTTTGTCCCTGAATCTCACCTGGAAACCGTAAAAAATGCCACCTTCGCCGCAGGGGCTGGCCGTATTGGTGATTATGAATGCTGCGCTTGGCAAACCTTGGGGCAAGGCCAATTTAAACCTCTTGAAGGTAGTGACCCTTTTATTGGGGAGCAGGGGAAAATAGAAACGGTGGATGAATACCGTGTGGAAATGGTGTGTGAAGATGGCCTGATCAACGATGCTGTTTCGGCCATGAAACAAGCACACCCCTACGAAGAACCCGCTTACGATGTGTGGAAATTAGAAGATATCTAACCCGTGTCATCCCGAGGTGAAGACCGAGGGATCTTCTTGAGGTTTACGTATAGCTAAAAAAGATTCTTCCTCCCTCCGGTCGTCAGAATGACAATTATTGTTGTAATGTAGCCCGGAGGAAGCGAAGCGTAGTCCGGGGATTCTCGAACCTAAAGCCTTTAGACTTACCACCCCAAATCCGTTAATCTGACTCTATGTCTCAGTTGTCCCAGCAGCAGATCGCTCAACGTCTGTCCGATACCCTTTTAGATCATCAGCTTACCCATATTGAACGAGCCGACGCGGCAGTTTTACTGGGTTTGCAATGTCGGGGTGACGGTTTCGACGTGTTATTAACCCGTCGAGCGGATCATTTAAAATATCACGGCGGAGAAGTGGCTTTCCCTGGAGGGCGCCGGGAAAAAGAAGATAATTCTCCAAAGCAAACAGCTCTTAGAGAAACGGAAGAAGAATTAGGTGTTGCACCGGAAACTGTAGAGATTTTAGGTGCAATGCCAACCGTGACTAGCCGCTTCGGAAATTTGGTGGTGCCCTATGTGGGTGTGATTCATCCTGAGCAGGCATTTGCCCCTTGCCCAGATGAAATCGCCGATGTGTTTACTGTACCTGTAGCACACTTTCTCCAAGACCCTCGAGTGCGTACGGATATATTTTCTCGTCACGATGTGGAAGGTGAAGGTGTACAAAAATGGGCGCCGGTGTATCACTATCAGGGATTTGAAATCTGGGGATTTACTGCGCGGATTTTAGCGGAATTTTTAAATACGGTTTACGACGTGGGTATTACTCGTGAACATATATCCGCTCCGGAAAAAATTTGGACCTGAACAAATTTGAACTTGAATAATAGATTTGAGTGTTAGGTGCTAGCGATATGTTTTATGAACTGAAAGATCGAAAGCCACAATTAAAAGGCGATAACCATTTTATCGCGCCTAGTGCCGATATTATTGGTGATGTGGTTTTAGAGAACCAAGTGAGTATTTGGTTTAATACTGTTATTCGTGGTGATTGTGATCAAATTCATATTGGTGAAAACAGTAATATCCAAGATGGAGCAGTGTTGCATACTGATCCTGGGGTTAAGTTAACTCTCCACAAAAATGTCACGGTAGGACACAGCGCTATGTTACACGGTTGTGATGTGGGAGAAGGTTCTCTCATTGGCATTAACAGTGTGGTACTGAACAATGCCAGAATTGGAAAATACTGTGTCATTGGCGCTAATGCGCTGGTGGGTGAAAACAAAGAGATTCCTGACTATTCACTGGTAATGGGAACTCCCGGAAAAGTTGTGAAAACTCTCGATCCGGAAGTGGCAGAAAAAATGTTGAATAAATCCGCTCAGGTCTATGTGGATCATCTCTACGAGTATCTCGATGAGTTGAAAGAAATCGATGCCCAGTGATTGCACATTGGGTGGGCAGTAAAAGTTAGTCATTATTTAAAGTAAGATTGAGAGTAATACAATGCGACGTGGTCAAGGCAATAATGTGCCATCTCCCTGTACATCCATTTGTGTATTGAACGAAGAAGATATTTGTGTGGGCTGCTGGCGCACGGCAAAAGAAATCAGCTTTTGGGGCACTAAGAGTGATGAGGAACGCTGGGAAATTATCAAGCTTTGTGCTGAGCGCTCCAAGAAGAATAACCCATTTTCTTAATAAATACTTGTCATCCTGAAGCAAAGCTGAAGGATCTTTTCGGGACTTGTACATACCTGATAAAGATTGTGAGCTTCGCTGCTCTAACGAGTCCTAGCTCCACTCGTCAGAATGACAATGTCTCGATAAAACGTCATTCCCGCGCAGGCGGGAATCCAGCAAGGAAAAATAGCGTGAGCGCCGACACAACCATCCAACTCGAACCCTCCTGGCTGGCCGAATTACAAGACCAGTTCGACTTACCCTACATGCAGCAACTAAAACAATTTCTGAAGCAAGAAAAACAGGCAGGAAAAACCATTTATCCGCCGGGTGATCAAATCTTTAACGCTTTTGATTCTACGCCCTTCGATAAAGTTAAAGTGGTCATTCTTGGGCAGGATCCTTACCACGGTCCAGGGCAGGCCCACGGCCTGTGCTTTTCTGTGCAGAGTGGTGTGAAAGTTCCACCGTCATTAGTCAATATTTATAAAGAGCTTCATGCTGATATTGGTATGGATATTCCTAATCAGGGTTATTTGCAAAGCTGGGCAGATCAAGGGGTGCTTTTACTGAATGCTACGCTAACCGTTGAGCAGGCTAATGCCGGTTCACACCAAAAGAAAGGTTGGGAAGAGTTTACCGATAAAGCTATTCATGCCCTCAATGAAAAACGTGAAGGCTTGGTGTTTATGCTTTGGGGGAGTTACGCACAGAAGAAAGGTGCTTTTATTGATAAGAGTAAGCACTTGGTATTGCAGGCACCGCACCCATCCCCTTTGTCAGCTCATCGTGGCTTTTTAGGGTGTAAGCATTTTTCTCAGGCGAATCATTATTTGCACTCGAAGGGTTTGGAGCCGATAGATTGGGTAGTGTGAATGGAGGGTTTGATGTTGGAAGTTCGGTGTTCGATGTGAGAGCAGTTGCTCGCAGAGCACAGAGTGCTGCAATGCAACGCCTTCCTCTCCTGAGAAGTTAGTTGGGTCCTGTCATCCCGACGAACAGCGTGAGGAAGGATCTTTTCTCGACAGTCTCGTATTTAAAAAAAGATTCTTCACTACGTTCAGAATGACATGATTTGTCCAACGTCCAACGTCCAACGTCCAACGTCCAACGTCCAACGTCCAACGTCCAACGTCCAACGTCCAACGTCCAACGTCCAACGTCCAACGTCCAACGTCCAACGTCCAACGTCCAACGTCTTACGGCACCACACACACCAAACAAGATGCCTGCGGGTCCGAAGGTTTTCGGCTGATATCCGCAAGGGTTTTCCATTGTTGCCATTGGGGAAGCTTTTCCAGTGTGCGCAGTGTTGAAGCTTGGTTACCAAAAAACGTTGTGTCTAAATCCAAACTCACTTCTTCTGAAAGTTTCTGAAAAAATTCTTCTGCTGGGCTCAACTGAATTTTCGGGTAGGTTAGGGCGTAGTTATCTGGCTTTAGTTGTGCCAGTTGTGCGGCAGAACGAATGGCGTCCCCGAGATAACCTAAGTGATCAACCAGGCCTAGCCCTTGAGCCTGAGCTCCGCTCCAAACTCGCCCTTGAGCCACTTCATGAATTTCTTCTGGTTGTCGATTGCGGGCTGAAGCGGTGAGTGCGAGAAAGCGCTGATAAATATGGTTGACACCCGCTTGCAGGGTTTGTTTTACATGGGGGTGAAGTGGTCGGTCTAGCTGTAGGCCGCCGGCAACGTGGGTGGTGCCAAGTCCGTCGCTGTGAATACCCAGCTTTTCAAAGCTGCCTGCAAAGTTAGGCACAATACTGAATACACCAATGGAGCCAGTGATGGTGGTGGGCATTGCCCAAATTTCATCGGCACCGAGGGACAACCAGTAACCGCCGGAGGCGGCAACGGAACCCATGGAAATAACCACTGGCTTGCCGGCTGCGCGAGTTAATTCCAGTTCGCGGCGAATAATTTCGGAACCAAACGAACTGCCGCCACCGCTGTCTACTCGAATCACCAGTGCTTTAACTCTTTTGTCGTCTCGTACCCGGGCAATGATTTCACTGAGAGAGTCTGCGCCGATTAATCCTGGAGGCTGATGGCCGGGTACAATTTCACCGCGGGCGCTAATCACCGCAATGTGATTTGGGGTAAGTAAAGGATTTTGTTGCGTCGCAGCTAAATAGCTACGGAAATCATTAAACTCTTTTCCTTGGGAATCTAAAAAGGCTTGTTGATCTTGGCGGGTGGCAAGGCGGTCGATTAACTGAAATTGCAGCGCTAGCTGTGCGGTGTCACCGGCAACGGTTTTTAAATTTTCGGCAAACTGATTGGCGTATTCATTGATTGTGCCGGGGTCCAGCTGCCGGTTACGCTCCACATTGGCGGTATAGAAATTCCATAGGTCGTTGATCCAGGTGGCGGTATGCTCTTTGGATTCCTCAGACATATCGTTGCGAGTGTAGGGTTCGCCAAAATCTTTGAAATCACCCGCTTGAAAAACGTGTACAGATACGTTGATTTTATCCAGTGCGTCTTTGTAAAACTGGCGGTAAGAGGCAAAGCCTTGAATATCGACCGTGCCCAGTGGGTCCATGAAAATATCATTGGCGTAACTAGCGAGAAAATAGCGGCCTTGATCAAAGCTGTCGGCATAGGCAGTAATGGTTTTGCCCTGGTTGCGAAAGTTCTCTAAGGCTGCGGCGATTTCGCTGAGTTTGCTGAAGTCACCGTAGGCTAGAAAATTAAGATCGAGAATGAGAGAAGGGACATTGCTATCGTAAGCAGCGCGATCGATGGCTGTAATAATTTCTCTTACGAGGGTTTCACTGTTTTTATAGTCGGAATCCATGAGCATGGCCGACGCGGGCACATAGCTTTTTTGATCCACTAGAATGCCTTCAGGGGCGAGATAGAGCGGCGCGCCCGCGATAACTTTAGGGGCTTCTTGTTGCAGGCTGGTATTCACAACCGCAACGATAACACCTAATAGAATCAGGTTAAGTAGTGTGCCTCTTAACCAGTTAAGAAATCCCCAGATTTTTCTGGGGATATATAAAAGTGCATTAATCACGAGTTTTTTCCTCTACCTCTTGATCTGCTTTTGCCTCGTCAGGCTTTACTGATTCAGTTTGCTCGTTGCCTTTAGTTGATACGTCAGCTTGAATGCTTTGGTTTATGGCTAAAATTTCTACCTGTCGCCAGCGGCTGTACATCATAGCCCCATTAAACAAAACCACAGTGGCAAAGAGTTGTACCCAGTGGGTTGGTTGATATTGGATGGGGTGGAAAATGGATAGTACTGCGCCAGAAAAATAGGCCAGCATCACAAAACACAGCCAGCTAAAGGTGCGGTATTGTTTGCGCATCATGCCTGGGAAAAAAATCAATAATGGCACTAATTTAATTCCGAGAATTAACAGTGCATTATTTCCTTGCATCCAATGCCAAGTAATCATGGCGACTAATACTAGGTAGCTGCCGATACAGAGCTTTAAGGCAAGCTGAGTATATTGGGGAACGGTGTAAAGGGCTTCGCTGTTGGCAGAGTTTTCTGTAGTCACTGTATTTTCCGTGCTGGGGTTATACTTTCGAGGTAAGTTATTGGCTGTCGTTTTAATACTGCCGTTTTAACACTGTAGCTTTAACGCTAGCTGGGCAATGCGTTTACCCTGTGCTTGGCAGAGCATTTTTTCGTGTTCGCTGATGGGTTGGCTGTTATCTGGGCCAGCTACGTGGCTGGCGCCGTAGGGGGTTCCCCCCGAAGTCGTATTGCTTAACGCAGGTTCGCTAAAGGGAATGCCGCTAATGACCATGCCTTGGTGCAATAATGGCAGCATCATAGATTGCAGGGTGGTTTCCTGTCCCCCGTGAAGGCTGCTGGATGACGTGAAAACACCTGCGGGCTTGTCGATTAACGCACCGGATAACCATAAGTCTGATGCGGTTTCGAGGAAGTACTTCAGCGGCGCTGCCATATTGCCGAAGCGGCAAGGGCTGCCGAGAATTAACCCGGCACAACCTCTCAAATCATCTTTACTACAGAACAGTGGACCGGACTCAGGAATACTGTCCTGGCTGCTTTCTGTATCAGGGGAAACACTGGGTACCGTACGCAACCGGGCTTCGATGCCTGATACCTGCTCAACACCAGCAGCAATTTCTTCTGCCAGTGCTGCCACGCTACCGTGGCGGCTATAGTAAAGAATCAGAATATAGGGAGTCATGTGATTGGGCTGCGATTATAGAATGTCTAGCACTTGCTCAGGAGGGCGGCCCAAGGCGGCTTTATCGCCATTGACGACGATAGGGCGCTGGATCAGTTTCGGGTGATTGGTCATGGCTTCAATCAGAGCTGCATTATCTAATGACTTATCTTTCAAGTTCAGCTCTTTGTAAGCATCCTCGCCGCTACGCAGTAATTCTCGAGCACTGATGCCGAGTTTTTCCAGAATATCTTCTAGCTCCTCGGCCTTGGGAGTATTCTCTAAATAGAGGACAACTTCAGGGGTAATACCTTTCTCTTCTAATAGAGCTAGGGTCTGGCGGGATTTAGAGCAGCGGGGGTTGTGATAAATGCTAACCATGTGGCGTGTTTAACCTTTAATGTGTAAAGACTGTGCTAGCCTAAAGAATTGAACATTCTACCTTTAATTGACGGAAAATGACTGTCTATGCTGTCGAAAGCCTTTAATTTTTGTTGGCGTTTTGCCCCCTACCTGTTGAAGCAGATCAAGGAACAGGAGCTGCAGAAGCAAGCGGCGGCGCTTACCTATATGACCATGTTTGCGGTTGTACCGCTAATGACGGTGACTTTTGCCCTGTTTTCTATTGTGCCGGACTTCAAAGGTGTTGAGGAAAGTGTTCAGGCCTGGGTGTTTGAAAATCTGGTGCCTGAAGCGGGTCAGTCTGTGGGGGGCTATTTAGCGGGTTTCTCATCCCAAGCCAGAAGCCTGACAACGGTGGGTATTCTCATACTGGGAGTGAGTGCCTTTGTAATGCTGCGTAATATTGAGCGCACCTTTAACGGTATCTGGGGAGTGTCTGAAGGCCGTAGAGGAATGCATGGTTTTCTCCTTTATTGGGCCATCCTCAGTTTAGGGCCGCTGTTATTAGGTGCGGGTATTGTCATGGGCACTTACCTGGTGTCCCTTCGCTTGCTAACAGGCCAGCCTATTATTGAAGGCTTTATGCCGGTACTGCTTTCCTATTTGCCTTGGGTACTCACTTCCGGCGCCTTTACCCTGCTGTACGCTGCCGTTCCTAACTGTAATGTGCCGTTAAAGCATGCGTTTATCGGCGGGGTGATCACTGCAGTTATTTTTGAGCTTGTAAAAGATTTGTTTGGTTGGGTTGTGGGGCACACGAGTCTTCAGTTGGTTTATGGCGCTTTTGCCTTAATTCCGCTGTTTTTACTGTGGGTGAACTTACTGTGGATGATTATTCTCGCCGGTTCTATTTTGGTTCGGGTGCTTTCCACCTATCGCACTGTGGCCTTGGGGCGTAGTTATCCGGATTTCATTGCCGCCTTGCTTTCTCTGTGGCAATTGAAAGGCTGTATGACCGACGGCGGTAGTTGTACTGATGCGGATATGGTGAAAGCCGATATGCAGTCTACCCAGTGGCAGCGCCTGCGAGATCACTTCGTGCGGGCTAAGCTGATTGCTGTAACCCAAGATGGTAGCTACGTGCTTTCTCGTGATCTAGATACGTTAACCTTGAGGGAGTTGGCGGAAGTGGTGGACGTGGAGTCACTATTGCCTGGGGAGTCAGAGTATCTTCAGGAGTTTGGCTGGTTCCCAGAAATTGCCGCCCGTTTACTAGAAATAGAGCAGCACACAGAGCAGCAGTTTGCGTTAACCGTAGGTGACTTGTTTCGTATCGAGAAAGAAAAGCCGGAATTAACGGAAGCGGATGTGTTGGAGTTAGAGAACATGGCGAGGGAGGATATGGAACTTTCCCATGATAACCTAGATCAAGGATATGTAGATCAAGGATATGTAGATCAAGGAAATATGGAGCAAGGGGGAATGGATCACGAAAACTTGGCCCCGACAGAAGAACATCCAGCCTTGGATGCTAAGGGTTAATCTGAAAAACGACTATGTGCCACTTAAAAGCCTTACAAAAATTGTTGTTTCTGTTCAGTGTGGTTTGTCTGATCGCTTGTGAGGAAAAGCAGGTAGAAAGCGTTACTTCCGTTTCTACTACTGGCAATACAGTGGGTAGTTGGCAGTTAGTTGATGGTTCAACATTTAATCGTACTAACAAAGCCGAGAAACTGCTATTCATAAACTATTGGGCTGAATGGTGTAAGCCTTGTATCGCTGAAATTCCCGAGCTTAATCGTTTCAAGCAAAATTACGGGCAATTTGTGGATGTGGTGGGGGTGAATTACGATGGCTTAAAGGTTGAAGCTTTGAAGGCATCCGCCGATAAGCTTGGTATTGAATATTCCGTTGCCATCGACAACATGGGGAAGCCCTGGTTGTCACAGCTGCCAGAAGCTTTACCGGCGACTCTGGTTATCGCTGCGGATAATAGCCTATGCGCTACATTATTGGGTGAGCAGTCACTAGATACCTTATTAGAGGCTGCAGAGCATTGTGGCTTTAAGCAAAGTAGTTTGAAGCCTGGTGGCTTGAAGAAAGATGGCTTGAACCGAGATAACGGATCTCTATAATTAGCGCACGCTATTTTAGGTGACACTGTTTTTTGGGTGCCTTTGTTTTAGGTTCCAGAGTTTTAGGTTCCATCGTTGTTAGATGCCAAGGCTTTGGCAGAGTGATTTCAGTTACATGACCATCCCCTTATTAATTTGTGATGATTCCAACATGGCCCGCAAGCAAGTTGCGCGCTCGTTACCCGATGGTTGGGATGTAGATATCAGCTTCGCCAAAGATGGTGCTGAAGCTATCCATATGATCCGTGCTGGTAAGGCCGAGATGTTGTTTTTGGATCTCACCATGCCGGTGATGGATGGTTACCAGGTGCTGGAGCAAATTCGCCAGCAAGACCTGCCTTCCATGGTGATTGTTATCTCCGGAGATATCCAACCCGATGCCCGCGACAGAGTCATGAAGTTGGGTGCCATTGATTTTATTAAGAAACCCATCAATAAAGAAAAACTCAAAGACGTGTTGGATCGTTATGGCTTGTTATAAGCCAAGATAGTGAAGTCATACGAGAGTCAGTTATGAGTGAAGCATCGCAAGCCGAATTTACATTAAGCGAAGATCAACGAGACTGCCTACAAGAAATTGCCAACGTGGCTATGGGGCAGGGTGGCGATGCATTGGCGAGAAAAGTCGGTGACTTCGTGCAGTTGCCCATTCCCCAGGTTCGCATTGTAAAGCGCCGAGCATTGGCAGATAGTCTTGCGGCATTTCGTGGCGACGTGGAGTGCCTATCTGCCGTTAGCCAAACATTCAAATTAGACGATCTGGATGGTCATTTGTTGCTGATTTTCAGTGATACATCTTTCTTTGGCTTCTCCGAACATTTCCCTAAATCCCATACGGATGGAGAGACAGAAGAAGAAATTATTATGGATCTAGCAGAGGTGATTAATCACACCTGCTTACAAGGTATTGCAGATCAGCTAGAACTTACCTTGGGTGAAACCAAAGCGAAGATTTGTGCCCAGCATCAAACTATTAATGATTTGGTTTTTAATAATGTGGATGAAGGTCAGTACTTAGCTGTAGAGATTAACTATCACTTAGAAAGCTTATCGCGTTTTAACTGTGATTTGGTTTTTCTGGTGAAGGGCGACAATCTTCAGAAAGTGTTGAATGTGGTCGATAGTTTGTTAGAAGACTAGGACCTGTTAACTCTAATAGAGCCGTTTTACAGCCTTCCGGTGCTGTGCATATTTCCGGCGTTAACGCCAGCGATCAGTCCAAACCGTTAGCACCTTCTCTGGGTATTTATGTTTGCCTACGCTGCCGTTATAGCGCGCAAGGGCTTTACGCCAATTGCCTTTTTCTCGCTTTAAGTAGTGCTTCAGAATAGTACAGCCATACCGGAGATTAGTATCGGTGTCCATGAGGTTATCGCTTGGGCGGCCTATCTCATTTTTCCAGAAAGGCATTATCTGCATCATGCCCTGTGCACCTACCCGAGAAATCGCAAAGCGGTCAAAGTGGGATTCAATTTGAATTACCGCCAAAACTAATGAAGGTTCGAGATCTGCGCGCTTAGCTTCGCGATGGATAGCCTTTAACAGCTGTAGGCGCTGTTCTGCCTTTTTGACAAAAGGCTTGAGGCGGTCGGACATACTCATTAACCACACTTCTGCATCAAAGCGATCATCAAAGCTTTCAGCATTATTAATGGCTTTAGAGAGGGCAGTACGCAGCTGTTCGTCTACCTGTGTTTGGGAGGCAGAGATAGGCAGGGCGAAGGCCAAAAGGAGAGTGAGGTAAATCAGTTTCATATGGCGGAGTATAGCGAATATATCCTGTGGCTGATAATGCCGGTGGTCGGAAGTAGTGTTAGAAGATATTCAAATAAGTGTTGTTATTAAAACCGCAAAAAATATTCAATCTTAAGTGATTCCCCACTTTTGAGCATCGTTAATGTTTTCAAATAATTTGAATTGCCTCTGAGGTATTTTAAGTTGAGCTTTTTTGAAATAGTCTTCAATGAGGTCTCTTGCATGTACATCGCTTGTGATCATTGCCACTTTAAACTCAGGGATATATGTCGATGTAGACTCATCAATGAAGGCTGGCTCTATAGTTTTGTCGCTTGATTTTTTTGACAAATCAGCATTGGAAAAATCCCAAATCGTATATTTATGAGAATCTGTATCAGGTTGGCCATGAATTTCACCATTAGCATGGTGGTGGATATTCTCAATACAAAGGATTCCCTTGGAATGAATCGTTGAGCCCAAAGGTTTCCATGTGATTGTATAAGCCATACAGTTTTTGTATCTGAATAGAAGTATCTTCAAAATAAGAGTAAAAATAGGATTAAGAGGAAAGGTCTTCAAGTTTTGGTAGGGCGCTTGATGTGGAAAAATGCTTGAAGTGGATAGGAATGATTTTGTGATGGCTATATGAGGATTTGTGAATACGCTATGGATTTTTGGGATAGGCTTTACCTTATTGGGCTAGTGGGATCTGTCACATCTTCTCAGCGCTAATGTGCACTATGCACTCGGTATTGTTATATACTGTAAAACTGTTTGTTTATCATAGGCTTGCACAGTTTTTTACAAGCATTATCCATACAGAATGTGTACCTTCTTTTCAGAGTCGGTACATCTACGCGCTAAAACACTTACAGCTAAGACACATACAAAGAGTTGAATCATACATGCCGCCAGTCATCTCCCGTTTTTCTGCTGTGTTTAAATGCTGCTGTATGGTTTCCGTTTTGGCGTATGCATCACTCTATGGGCAGTTGGGAGTGGCCAGTCAGGTGAGTGTAGAAGGCATTGGAGGCACCGCTGCGCAAGCTGACATTCTTCCATCTACCAAAGTAATTTCCCTCGGTTGGTTAGTATTCGATTCTGAAACACTAAAGCATTGGCGTGCGGATGTGGATAGTATGGATTCGGGGGTTATGCATATTAAGCCTCTTTGGGCTTCTCAGGAAAAAGGCCAGCGTAAAAAAGTCTTTATGCTGCTACCGAAAAAGTCAGGGAGTTATCGCTTAGCGATTCTGAAGTTTTTAGAGATCATACAGCATAACGATCTTGCAGCAGACATTACCTTGGTTCACTTTGATAAAAATACTGAGCGGGGTATTAGTGCTCTAATGAAAGCACAGGCCGAGCAAGCAGACCTAATCTTTTCTATGGGGTCTGAGTCTACGGCACTGGTGAATACCCATTTTCGGGGTAACAGCATTCCTGTGGTGGCTTCTACCACCAAAGATCCTGTTCAGTTAGGAATGGTCGACGGTTATACCGGTGGTAGCGGTACTAACATTGCCTATACCTCCTTGAATATCCCTATGGATGTTCAAATGAATTACCTACTGACCTTACGACCAGAGCTAAAAGCGATTGGGCTACTGTATAACAAAAATCATAAGCAGGTAATGGCCACAGAAGTGGTGCCCATCAAAAAGAAATTTGAAGAGCTAGGCCTCCATGTCATTGATATGGCCGTGAGTTCTCGCAGTGATGCCAAGCAAGAACTGCAAGAACGTATGCCTATTGCCATGCAGGAGATGCAAGGAGTTGATCCAGGTTTTGATAATAGTTTGTTATGGATTACCAGTAGCACCGCTGCCTTTTCTGAAATAGCCACCATTAATCAGTTTTCTGGTAATGTGCCCGTTCTGGGATCTATTCCTAATATTGTCACCGAAGGTCAAGACAGTGCGGTACTGGCCATTGGTATTGATCGCCGAAACAATGCTCATCTCGCCAGTATTTATGCGGTAAAAATCTTGAAGCAGCAAGCCACAGCCGGTCAGCTTGATGTAGGGGTTGTGACTCCGCCTGATATCGCCATTAATTTTATGGTGGCGAAGAAAATAGGCCTTAAAATTCCTTTCCAATTTTTTGAGAGTGCCTCCTTTATTTATAACTACCAAGGTAAGCCGGCTCGAATGTTTGGTCAGACCGTAGAATAAAAAAGATATAACACCCTAATGAAAAAAATATTTCATCATTTTCGAATTAGCTTGCCCATTATTGTGGTGTCGGCATTAACCCTGCTGCTATTAGCACTTGTGGGGTCTTGGGAGGCCAGTCGACAGCATGCGGCATTCCAGGTTTCCAAGTTGGCCACTCAAGGTGAGATTATCACCAAATCTGTAGAGTCGTATTTGCAAGCGGGCTTACCCATTGCGCAATACAGTGGTTTTCATCAGCTTAGTCAAACACTACTGGAATCTGATGAGGGTATAGAGCACCTTAGTATCGTAAACCCTTCAAAAGAAATTCTGTTTTTTAATTGGCGTCAATCTGAAGCGGCTGCGGCATCCGCGGCTTCAGATCAGCCTGTTGATACTTTTTCTGATCAGCATGATCCAGATTTGTTTCAACAGGAGTTGGCGCAACGGGTTTATACATCGAGTGATACAAAACTTCAGCAAGGTGATTATAAGGTCGAAGAGTCCTCTGGTAGCTTTAAATTAACTCTTCCGATTAACAGTAAATTTGGTAGTGCGGGTGCGCTGATTATTGAGGAAAGCCGTGCCTCTATGTTTGAACCTTTCGAAAAACAATATCAAATGGTGTTTGTTGCGTTAGGGATATTGCTCTCCGCTTTTGCGTTGTTTTCTATTATTTATGAAATCGTTTCTAAAAACGCTGTTCGTAAGCGCAGAATTTTAAAGACTGTTTATGCATTCAGCTTTTTGTTGATGTCCAGTGTTATTACGGTAGTTGTCTTTCAAATTTACGAGCAGGGCGCTCAAGCTAAAACAGAAGCTTTAACCAATTCCATGGTGACCCGCTTAAATTCGGCCTTGGAATTAGGTATTGATATTGATGATCTCTCTGGGATTAATGAAACCTTTGTGGATTATAAAAGTAGTAATCCTGATATCTTGGAAATTGCGTTAATTGAGAACGGTAGCAGTAAGTACAATACAAACTTGGATAATATTGGTAAACATCATAGCTCTCCAGATAATGCTTATGAGTATCTGGTGGAGTTAGCCTCTGCAGATCAGCAAAGTCGTGAGTTATATGTCTCAGTTTCGTTGCCTGTGGATATTGTTCATGATGCCGTTCTTGCTAGTGCCAATAAATTTATTACCTTGATGATTGCCTGTGGTCTTATTTCACTGATCTTTATTGATGCGAGTACGGGTATTTCCAATGTGCTAGTTCGTGGCAGTAAAGAGCGCATTGAGGAAAATACGGTGGAGGCTGATTTAGATCGTCAGCAGAATGGGGAAGTGGCATCCGATAAAAAGTTAGGCTTAGAGATGAGTTTAAGCCTGATTAAGCCGGCCTATTTTCTTATCGTGTTTGTCCATGCGCTTTCGATCTCCTTCTTGCCCAATATGGTCAGTGGTTTGGCGGACAATACGGACTCGTCCTTTGCGACGCTTTCCCTTCCTTTTACCCTCTACTATGCAATGTTTGCCCTGGTGTTAATTCCAGCGGGGCAATATGCAGAAAAAGGCTCGCTGAAAAATATTATGGTGGCGGGCTGTGTCTTTGAGCTAATAGGCTTGATGCTTATTGCCATGACTCAGGACTACTGGTTAATGGTATTTGCTCGTGCCTTCTCAGGTGCTGGTCAGGGTTTATTCCTTATAGGCTTACAATCTTATCTCTTAGTGGTTACGCCTAAAGAGCAGCGCACACAAGGGGCTGCAGTGAAGGTGATCGGTCGAAATGCAGGGCTAATTTCCGGGACAGCCATTGGTGCGCTTATCTTTTCTTTTACCGATTACAGTGTTGTCTTTATGATCGGTTCTACCCTCAGTATTTTGGGAATGATCTATTTGTGGATGTTGGTGCCGAATGTTGATGAAGGGCAGCAGGGTTTTAATACCGCAGCCTTAAAAGCAAAAGCTTCAAAGGCATTGAAAGCAAAACGTAAGGGCTCAAAGCAAACCTTCGGCAAGTTATTTCGTCATGTGGTCATTGTGTTCAAAGACCCTGAATTTGTGAAATCCTTATTGCTTGTAGCGATACCAGGGAAAATTGCGATCACGGGTGTGATTATGTTTGCCATCCCTTTATTGCTTACCGGTCATGGGTTTGAAGCAGAAGAAATCGGGCAGGCTTTGATGCTGTATTACATTGCTTCCATTGTGATGACGCACTATGCATCACGTTTAGTCGATCATCTGGATATTTCCCGTCTTATTTTGTTTATCAGTACTATTATTGGTGGTGCCAGTATTGTTGTGCTGGGTTTCTCTGATGTCACTGAGTGGAATGGTGGTTTAGCACTCTTTGGTGGAGAATATATTGCCGGGGCTGCCATCGCCTTTAACCAAATGCTGGCTGAGACCAATATCCCCTGGATTTCCACGGCTGTGATTATGGTGAGTTTGATCTTGGCGGGGGCTTCTAATGGCTTGTTATCTTCCCCTGTTGTTACTCATATCAACAAAACACAAGTGGCTAAGCAGTACGGTGTGAAATCAGTGACTGCGACCTATACCTTTCTAGAGCGCGGGGGGCATGTTTTAGGCCCTATGCTGATTGGTTATGCTTTGGTATTGGCATTGCAGAGTAATATTGCGTTGTCGCTGTTTGGGTTGGTGATTATTGTGGCGGGTCTGCTCTTTATGGCGGTTTCCCGTAAGATGTAGGTTTCGTGGCTCTTGTTTTGAATTTGAGCGTTTTGAATTTTAAAGATAGTGTTAGACCAAAAATAATATGAATAAAAAGCGCTCTCTCAACGTTACAATTTTAAAGTACTTCTCCATTTTGGTGATTATTACTGTGGGGGCCGCTGCCGCCAGTTTTTACTATGGCACAACCAAGATCGTATTGGAGTACTCCGAGAGTGTTACGAAACACTTAAGCGATAATGTCGTTAACCGGACGATTTCTTACCTAAGCGGTCCTGCTCGACAGTCCAGGGTTGTAAGTCAACTGGTTCATTCCCCAAATATTATTGAAGACCACGAGCGGTTATGGGGTTATATGTGGGAGCAAATGAGTGTACTGCCCCAGGTTCAATCGATTTTTGTCGCGGACTCTTTAGATAATTATGTGCAAGTTCGGCGCGAGCCTCAATTGGCTACCCGTTATATTGATCACACTCAGGAAAAACCTGTCGAAAAGTGGATGTTTCGGGGTTCCGATTATTCTCTGATTGAGAGCGAAATTAAAACACCTAACTTCCGCCCCAGTAGTCGCCCTTGGTATATCAATACGCAAACTGAACAAAAGGTGTATTGGACCGACGTCTATCTTTTTACCACGGCACAAACCCCTGGTATTTCTGCAACTTATCCCATCTTAAATGAGCAGGGTGAAAAAATGGCTGTGGTGGGTGTCAATATTCCACTGCACAGTCTTTCTGAGTTTTTGGCGGAACTGGATGTTGATAACAATAGCCAAGTATTTATTACCAACTCAAAACATGAAATTATTGCTTTTCCCGAACCGAATTTATTAACCACATTGGTGCCGAACAGCAATTTAAGACGTATGGCACTAATTTATGAACTGCCGCAATTGTGGCTTCGCGATGCCTACGACCATTATCGTTTAACCAAGGAAACGCAATTCCTGACAGAGACGGATAACAAAAGGTATATCACTCGGGTTGTACCTTTTCCAAAGACCTTTCCGTCTGAGTGGCAGGTTTTTGTGGTTGTGCCAGAGAAGGATGTACTGGGGTCACTGAATTCGGTTTTGTTAAATACACTGGGTATCTTTTTTGCCATCTTTTTGTTGTCACTATTTGTAGTGCAGCTCTTCTCTCGTTACATCACCAAACCTATTAAGCAATTGGCCATTGAAACTCAGAAGATAAAAGACTTCGATCTCAATGACGTCAAAGAGGTAGACACCAATATTAAAGAAATCGACTTTATGAGTAAGTCGCTGATGTCTGCAACCACTGGCTTACAGTCGTTCCGTAAGTACGTGCCTGCTGCGTTAGTGAAGCAGCTTATTGAGTTAGGTGAAGAAGCTAACCAAGGTGGTCAAGAGGCAGAGCTAACGTTATTTTTCTCAGATATTGAAAACTTCACCACCATTGCTGAGAGCATGCACCCGCAAGATTTGATGGCGCATCTGTCTGAATACTTTGATGCTCTGAGCAATATTGTCATGGAGCAAAATGGCACCATTGATAAGTATATTGGCGATGCCATCATGGCTTTCTGGGGAGCACCGGTTACCCAAGAAAAAACCGCTTATGATGCCTGTAAAGTGGCGCTGCTTTGCCAAAAGAAAAATGAAGTCCTGAATGAGTATTGGGTGAGTCAACACAAGCCTGCATTAGTAACCCGCATTGGTTTGCATACTGGTAGAACCATTGTGGGTAATGTGGGCTCAAAAGAGCGTATCAACTACAGTGTGTTGGGTGATTCAGTGAATTTAGCTGCACGTCTGGAAGGTATTAATAAACTTTACGGCACCAGCATTATTATCAGTGAAAATACCTATTACCAAGTATGTGAAGACTTTTTCTGTCGCCGTTTGGATATCGTAGCGGTAAAAGGCAAAACGAAGGGCGTAGAAATCTATGAGCTGATTTGTGAAATGGATAAGATCGATACGGATCTGCCTAGGCCGCGCAGCTATTATGATGACTACGAAAAAGCCTTTAATGCCTATTTAAATAAGCAATGGAATGATGCGTTGAGTATTCTGCGGAACCTGTTAGCAAATCATCCAGACGATGTGTCGGTACAGCTAATGATTTCTCGCTGTGAGTATTTTGTAGAAAACCCTTCTGAAGTACCGGGAGAGTGGGATGGTTCGACGACTCTTACTACTAAATAGAGGTTAAGTGCCACTAAGTGGAGGTTAAGTGAGAGTAAAGGTATAGCGCGAAAAAGCGTGCAGAGATAAAAAGTAAAGGGATGTAGAACGGAAAGATATTGAGTGCTCTTTGAGTCCTTGGTAGACGAAATTTAGGAATCAAAGAGCACTTTTCTAAAGCGCTTAAAATATAAAACGTTTAAAAAGCCAGCTGCATACGCAGGGATAGAACGTCGGCGTCGTCATCTCTACCAGCCGTACTGGCAACATTATCACTTTCAAAGTGAATGTAATTCACCATAAACTTCAAATGCTTATTAGGGTAGTAATTTGCCCCTAACAAAAAGCCTTTCGCTTCTTCTTCGCTAAAGCCGTCTTGATCAAAGCTAATGGAGTCATATTTACCGACTAGCTCCCATGCTCCTTGGTCTGAGCTCGGCTTAATGCCACCGGTATAACCCTTCTTCTTTTTGTAGCCACGGGTTTCACCGGTTAAGGTGTAGGTGACTTGAAGGTAATAAGCATCCACTTCACCATCTGGGCCTGAACCGGCACCAGCCAAATCACGGCGGAAGTATTCTGTTTGGAAAGAAAGTGGGCCGTTAATATAAAGAGCTTCTAAACCGAATTGAGTGTCGTCTTTAATATCAATGCTGCGGGAATCCAATTTACCGCCGTGCTCAGCAATATCCAATTTAAAACCACTGGTGGTCATTGGGTCACTGATGCCTCGATCGGTAAAGGCAGCGCCAAAGTGAAGGGCGTGAGAGAAGTCCGACATAGGGGCGAAAAACACACGGCCAGTAACGGCTAAGTTCTCGTTGCCATCGGTATCTTTTGGGCCGCCCTTAGGGCTACCAATTGAAGCGCCCCAACCTAAACCATAATCGGTAAAACCATCTAGGCGAACACCGTAGTTCATATTGGAGTCCACATCCGTGGATTCCACCCAGTAGGCGCGTTCAATGGTGGAGATCGCTTTGGAGCTGGTCAGTTCTTCTAAGCCGAAAGGTTCTTTTGTTCGGCCTACAAAAACACTACCCCAGTCCCATCCGCTGTAGCGAATACCCACACTACTGAAATTGGTGCTGTTATCTTTGTCGGTTGCTTGTCCAACATTCACGCTGAATACGTACTGCCAGTCGTGATCGATGGTGCCGCCTAGCTCCAGGCGGGCGCGGCGTAAGTCACCGCCTTTCTTTCTATCGCCGTCGGCGGTTAAAGCACCATCGTAAGTGTCATAATCCCACTGAATTCGACCGCCGAGTTTAAAGCTGTATCGATTATCAGCGGTGGAGATCTTAAGACCTCCAGTGGTATCGAGTACAAGATCTGCGCCTTTACTTTTAACTTCACCTGCAAAGGCTGTGGTTGTTACTGCAGGAGTTAAGGCCCCTATCACGGCGGCTAGGGTGCAGGCTTTAAATACAATAGTTTTGGCTGGTTTCATTCCGTCAATCTCTACTGTTTTTAGAATCGTTATCTACTATAGACGTTATTGGTGGGTACATAGTATCAGTAACCAGTTTAATAGTTGAGACTATATTGCCTCATTAATAAGGTTGTTTGGCTTAAGTAAAGCCGCTGAATTTTTAGTGGGTAATGACTGTGCCCCCAGCGGCTCTAGCACTGAATGCTAGGCTTATTTTTCAAGTTAAAGGTGGAGGGCCTGAAAACTGGGGTAAGTCATCGTTTATCTCATACCAATCCGCTTTCGAAGCCACAAAGATATGGGCTTGTGGATATAGGGAGGGGCTGTTATCCAAGCTGCCGTAGCGAATGTGAATAAAGTCGGCGCCGGGTTTTTCTCCGTACAAGCGAGACCCACAATCTTTACAGAAACAGCCGGTAGTGGTTTCGCTACGGTTGTGTTTTGTTAAAGAGTCTTCACCTTTAGTGAGCCTGAAGTCACTTTTAGGTAGTGCACCCACCGCAGTGCCTGCCGCCCCAGAAGCCTTACGGCAGCGAGTGCAGTGGCAGTAGCCAGCGTAGATAAAGTTATCTTTTGCTTCAAATTCTACAGCGCCACAGAGGCAGCTCCCTGTTAAGGTTTTCATGATTAAATCCCTTGAAGAATCTTGTTAAAAGTCTCTAGTTGTTTCTGATTCAGATTTTTTAGTAATTGTTCGGACTTTTGTTCAAAAGTTACAGCGGCATCCGAGAGTAGCCTTTCGCCAGCAGGGGTGAGTTTTACCAGGCTTACACGGGCATCGCGTTTGTTGCTTTCTTTTTTAATTAAGCCGATTTTTTCCATAGGCATCAGCATGCGGGTAATACCTGATGCTGTTCGCCCTATGGATTCTGCTAAATCAACTCGGCGCATGATGTTATTAGGTGCCTCGCTCAAGGCTTGAAGCACCATATATTCGGTTAGGCCAATACCGTGAATAGTGCCTAGGGCATTATCTAGGTGTTTTGCCATCATGGTGTGGGTCATCCACAGGTTTTTACTGATATCGGAGTACATGATCTTTTACTTGTCTTTAGTAGATTTACATCAAAGATTGATACTTTATGTAAGCTTGACTAGTCAAGTATATATTTATCTTTTAAACTGTCAATAAAATTCTGATATGGCCAAGAGCGGTTTTCTGAAGACAAAAAAAACCCGAGATGGAGGGCCTCGGGATTTTTAGATGGGAAGAGCGTTGAGGATGTTATTGAAGCTGCTCTTGCAAGAAGGCCATCAGGTTATCCGCGTCCACATCTTGGTTTTCACTGGCACTGCGCGCGCGGTATTCCACTAAGCCTTTTTCTAGGCCGCGGTCACCAATCACAACGCGGTGAGGGATGCCCATCAATTCAACGTCGGCCAGCATGGCGCCTAGGCGGCCTTTGGCTTCGTCCATAAACAACACTTCGACGCCTGCTTCTGTGAGATCCGCATACAGCTTCTCACACTTCTCTTTTACCGCGTCGCTCTTGTTCATGTTGATAGGCACAATGGCTACTTGGAAGGGGGCGATAGACGCAGGCCAGATAATGCCGTTGTCGTCGTTGTTCTGCTCAATAGCCGAGGCCACGATACGTGTTACCCCAATACCGTAGCAGCCCATGATCATGGTTTGCTGTTTGCCATTTTCGTTTAACACGTTGGCGTTCATGGCTTCACTGTATTTGGTGCCCAACTGGAAAATATGGCCCACTTCGATACCGCGTTTAATTTCCAACTCACCATTGCCACAAGGGCTTGGATCACCGGCAACAACGTTGCGAATATCTTCAGTGCGTTGCAGCTCGACATCGCGCTCCCAGTTTACGCCGGTGAAGTGGAAGCCGTCTTTGTTAGCACCGCAAATGAAGTCAGCATTGTGAGCCGCTGCGCGATCAACAATCGTCAGAATGTCTAAACCGATGGGGCCAATGGAACCCACGCCGACACCCAATTCTTTTTTCACGCGGTCTTCTGGCGCCATGGTGAGTGGTGAGGCAATACCGTCGAGTTTTTCTGCTTTGATTTCGTTCAGTTCGTGGTCACCGCGAAGAACCAAAGCTACCAGAGGTTGGTTGCCATCTTCGTCGGCTTCACCCAGCACGATCAAGGTTTTAACTGTTTGCTGTGGCTCAACCTTCAGTAATGCACTGACTTCCTCTATGCTGTGGGCCTTAGGTGTGGCGACTTCAGCTTTTTCTGCCGATGGCGCAGGGCGGTCACCAGCTGGGGCAAAAGCTTCGGCTTTTTCGATATTGGCGGCGTAGTCAGAACCGGTAGAGAAGGCGATAGCGTCTTCACCAGATTCAGCCAATACGTGGAACTCGTGAGAGTGAGCACCGCCGATGGAGCCTGTGTCTGCCAGAACTGGGCGGTATTCCAAACCAATGCGATCAAAGATATTGCAGTAGGTTTGATGCATCACATCGTAGGTTTTCTGTAAACACTCTGTGCTGGTGTGGAAGGAGTAGGCGTCCTTCATAATAAATTCACGAGAGCGCATTACGCCGAAACGAGGGCGGATTTCATCGCGGAATTTCGTTTGAATTTGGTAGAAGTTGGCAGGTAGCTGCTTGTAACTGCGTACCTCGTTGCGAACCAGGTCGGTAATCACTTCTTCGTGGGTTGGGCCCAGGCAGAAGTCGCTGTCTTTACGGTCTTTGATGCGCAATAACTCAGGGCCGTATTGCTCCCAGCGAGTGGATTCTTCCCACAGCTCTGCTGGCTGCACCACTGGCATCAATACTTCCTGTGCGCCAGACTTGTTCATTTCTTCACGAACAATACCTTCTACTTTGCGCAATACACGTAGGCCTACCGGCAACCAGTTGTATAAGCCGGCTGCCATCTTGCGGATCATGCCCGCCCGCAGCATCAGCTGATGAGATGCCACAACGGCATCGCTGGGTACTTCTTTGGTGGTAGCAATAAGAAAACGGCTGGCGCGCATGGGGTAATCCTGTTTAAGACGTATTTTAAGACGTAGTCATTGAGTCTAGTGACTATAAAAGGGGGCTATTTTACGGGGAATTTGGGTTGTCGGGAATGGGTATTTTACTGTAAGTAGATTTGTTTGGAGGTGGGGTGTGAATTACGTGTCATATTAGGTGGTGTATTTGTATATTACTCGGACTAATAAATAAAAGGTGTGATAGTGAAGCGTGTAATTAAAGTGTTTTCGGCGGTCTTGGCTCTAGGTATTTTGGCGGGAATTGGCTTGTATTCTTTTGGTGATAAGGCGGTTATTCAGGGGAAAATTTTCTATTGGATGAATCATCCGGAGCTGCCCTTTGAGGCCAATGAGGCTGGTGAAGCACCCAATTATGCAGAAAGGAGCAGCTGGGCCGCATTGCCTGGCATGGTGGATTCATCCGATATGCTGCCCGATGGTGTTAGTGATGCAAAACTGAATGGTGAAGCACCGGTAGATGTTTTTTATATCCACCCCACAGGTTTTTTTAATCAATCGGACTGGGTTTTTTCACTAGATTCTAATACGGGAACTGAAGAGAACACACGATTCTTTATGGCGAATCAGGCCGGAATTTTTAGTGGTTGCTGCAATGTTTACGCGCCACGATTTAGGCAGGCCAATGTATTTGCATTTCTCGCTCACGAGGAGCTAAAGCAAGAAATTTTAGAGTTTGCTTATCAAGATGTTGAAACGGCTTTTCAGTATTACCTTAAACACTATAACAATGGACGCCCATTTATTATTGCTGGGCACAGCCAAGGGGCTTATCACGGAATGGCGCTACTCGAGAGAGTGATTAATGGCTCTTCAATATCTAAGAATATGGTGGCAGCTTATATTATTGGGGGGAAGGGTAGTGCTGCGCGGGTATCGAATATTAATGATATGGCTGATATCGATATTTGCCAGAAAGCGGATGATGTTAACTGCTTAATACATTTCGATATGTACAGCTATGAAGCCGCTGATCGAACATTTCCTGACAATGTTTGTGTGAACCCTTTGTCCTGGGTAGCGAATACTGATCTTGCTGGCAAAGAGAAGCATATTGGTGGTGTTCTTCCTACAGGAGAATTCCAAGTTGTGATTAAAGGAGATGATACTCCTTCTGGTAAGGCTATGCCCCCCTTAGGTTCTCCAATTACTAAAGCAGTAACAGCGCAGTGTAAAGATGGTGTTTTACGTATTACAGGTCTAGAAAATACCGCTTTTAGTGCTTATCAAAGTCAATTAGAAAAAGGTAGCTATCACGCTATTGAATACAACCTTTTCTATATGGATATCCGTGAGAATGCTAAAACACGAGTAGCTAAATTTTTAGCATTATAAATATCTCAATAGCATTAGAGAAGGCTTACTTAAGTAGTTTCTAATTTTTGAATTGGAGATGGAAATAATTCATAACTTGTTCATTTATTCACGAATAATATCTTCTAATTGCGCAATACAGGCAGGCCTGCCGGCAACCAGTTGTATAAGCCGGCTTGCCTCTTGCGGATCATGCCTGCACGCAGCACCAGCGGATGAGATGCCATAACGGCATCGCTGGGTACTTCTTTGATGGTAGAGATAAGAAACTGGCTGGCGCGCATGGAGGTGTCCTGTTTTGCTCTACTGGGGAGGGGATGAAAAATAGGGGGGATTTTACGGGGATTTCCCCAGGCGGTGAATGGGTATTTGGGGCGTTGGTAGTGAATACGAATCGCAGCTCAAGTATGTGTGGTATATTCCCGGCCAAATGAATATACCTTTAAGGAATCGACACTAATGAAGCGAGTATCCTGTTTTTTTACTAGGGTGTTTCTCCCTGGCGTGATATCAGCAGCTATGTTGGCTGGTTGTGGTTCTAGCGATAGCAATAATGGCGAGAAGCCTACCGTGGGGCAAGAGCAAGCGCCGGTTGAAACTCAGGCTGAAGATAAGACAGAGACCAAGCCAAAGTCAAAAGTCACCTCGGCCTTCGATGCTTTCCGTCCGGACCATGCTTTTGATCCTGCCCGCGCAGTGGCGGCTCCTGATTATGCCGATGCTGTGAATTGGGCTGCTTTACCCGGCGTAGAAGACCATTCAGATATGCAGCCAGCGGGGACTACTGATGGCTTGTTAAACGGTGAGACGCCAGTAGATGTGTTCTTTATTCATCCCACGGGGTACTTCCATTCTGTGAGTTGGACTTCTCCTATGGAGACCAACACCATGACTCAAGAAAATACTCAGTGGATGATGGCAAATTTGGCGAGCCCTTTTAACGGTTGTTGCAATGTGTATGCTCCTCGTTATCGCCAAGCAAACCTGTTTGCCTTTTTGTCCAGTCATGAAGAGCGAGATGAAATCTTAGATTTTGTTTATCAAGACATCGAAGCATCATTTAAGTATTTCTTGGAAAACTATAGTAAAGGTCGCCCTTTTATCATCGCCTCTCATAGCCAAGGTTCTTATCATGGCTTGCGTTTATTGGAGAGAATTATTTCCGGCACGCCGTTAAAAGATCGTTTAGTGGCAGCCTACTTAATTGGTACGCTTACCAATGCGGCTCACACCTCCCGTATCAATAAAATGTCTGATATTCATGTGTGCCAGCAGGCGGAAGACATTGGCTGTGTGATTCACTTTGATGTGTTTAGCGATGCTGTGTCAGATGAAATTGCTCCTGATAATGTGTGCGTGAATCCTTTGTCTTGGACAACCACTGAAGAATTAGTGACGAAGGAAAAACATTTAGGAGCCGTGTTTACCTCGGGTAAATTCCAAGTGAAGTTTGATGTGGACACCGCGAATAATATGGAATTTACGCCTTTGCCTGAGCCGGATAAGCAATTTATTTCTGCTCAGTGTAAAAACGGTCTTTTATTTGTGCCGGACTTGAAAGAAACCCAGTACGGCGGTTATGAAAGTAAAATACGTAAAGGTAGTTATCACCTAATCGATTTCAATCTTTTCTATATGGACATTCGTGAAAATGCCAAAGTGCGTGCAGCGAAGTTCTTAGCGAAAACTCAGTAAGAGAATGATTATGGCTTTTTCCCTTCACCCTAGATTAGAGGCAGATACGGTTGTTATTGGCGAACTGCCGTTATCGCTGATTTTGCTTAGCAAAGATGCCAACTACCCCTGGTGTATTCTGGTACCTAAGCGGAATGAGGCACGGGAAATCTATGAGTTGGAAGAGGAAGATCAAGTACAGCTGTTGTGGGAGTCTTCTTTAGTGGGGCAGACTATGATGACCTTGTTTGATGGAGATAAACTGAATGTGGCAACCTTAGGGAATATGGTGCCGCAATTACATTTCCATCATGTGGTACGTTACGAAAATGACCTGGCCTGGCCTGGGCCTATTTGGGGGGCAAAACCTGCCAAAGTTTATGATGAAGCAGTTTTGGCTAAGCGTGTTGCACAGCTGAAAGACGCTTTGGCCCACGCGTTGATTGAATAATTTAACCGTTTAAGTTTGTCATCCTGACGACCGAAGGGAGGATGGATCTCTCGGGTTTCAGGTGATGTTCAAAAAATCCTTCGCTTGCCCTCCATGGATGGAGGGTATTTCTAAAATGCAGGAGCAATTTTTAATCACTCAGGATGACAGGGTGAGGATTCATGAAGAGAGTAGTTTATGCCTATTAGCAACGATCAAGTCGTCACTTTCCATTACACCCTTACTGATGAGGGTGGAAGTCAGTTAGAAAATTCCTATGAGGCGGAGCCTGTACAGTATCTTCATGGCCATAAAAATATGCTGCCAGGATTAGAAGAGGCCTTGGCAGGAAAGGAAAGCGGTGAAAATGTTTCGGTTACCTTACCCCCTGAAAAAGCTTACGGCCTACGTAAAGAAGGGGAGACCCAGCGTATCGCCAAAAAGCATATTCTTACCAAAGGTAAATTAACGCCTGGGATGATTGTGCAAGTTAAAACCGAGCACGGCCCTCAAGAAGCAATTCTGGTCAAGGCTGGTTTAAAAACTGTGGATTTAGATTCTAACCACCCTTATGCAGGTAAGACTCTAACCTTTGCGATGGCGGTGGTTGACCTTCGAGAGGCGACGGCTGAAGAAATTAGTCATGGTCATGTTCATGGTGCCGGAGGCTGTGGGCACTAGTTTTACGGAGTGGTACGATGCTCGTTCAGTGTTAATAATTTACTTTAGTATTGGCTAATAAGCAGATGAACAAGTCGCTCATCTGAGCTAGAATCAATAGATTCGGTAATCAAAAAATAATAAAAAGGCCTCTGATCGTACTTCCTATGTCCAGCGATAGCCCTACTTCCTACAAAGACAGGTTCTCCCAGCCCCAGATGACAGGACTGGAAGTCGCTCTGAAAGACGTTGCCCCTATTATGGCTCTGTCTTTGCACGAGGATGTGTCCTTCCCGGATATATTAGAGCGCCTAGAGCTTCCCCAAGACTTTTTGGATGATCCAGAGGGTTATATTCCCCTGGTAGATTACTTTCGCATTATCGGTCAGTTATCACTCATTTTTTATGATGAAACCTGTAACTTGTCTGAGCGCCCGATGGTACTGGGTACAGCCAAGTTTATGTTAGACAGCCTTGGCGCTTGCAGAACCTTGCGGGAGATTATGGAAAAGCTGGCTGAGGTGGGGAATATCGTTAACGGTGGCCCCTATAACCAGGTTCGTGAAATAGACGATCAATTACAGTTTATTTGCGATGACAGTCGTTTTCCTTATGCATTAACCGACGAAAATTTTCTCTTGTTTGGTATGGAGTGCATTCTGATGCTTCTCCACGGTATGTTTGAGTACCTGCTCAATAGTGGGGAAACTCTGCCACAGCCTTATATTTCCATTAAGCGCAGCGCGGAGAGTACGGCCAAGCACCTCAGTTTTTGGCAGAAACGTATTCGCCACCGTTCACCGACCTATGTTATGTCCTACGACAAGGAGCTCGGTGATATACCACTGACCCCACCTGAGGAGGGCTACTCTATTTATGCCTGGTTCGAGAAAGTGGTGGAATTGGTTGGTTCGCCTCGGTTTGACGAGAAAGCCGGTAGTATGACTCAGCGAGTACGCCGTGAGATGCTGGATGAGAAAGTGAAAGACCAGCAGCAGGTTGCAAGCCTTTTAGGTGTGAGTGTTGCCACCATGCGTCGTCGCCTAAAGGAAGAGGGCACCAGTTTTCGTGAAGTTCGCCAGCAGGCCTTAGAGGCACTGGCACTGCACTTCCTGGATGGCGGTGTGCACCCCAATGATGTAGCGGAAAAGTTGGGTTTCTCTGATTTACGTAGCTTCTCTCGCGCCTTTAAAAGCTGGCATAACCAGACTCCTAGCGAATATATCGCCAGTAAGCATTAAAAAAAGCAATTCGCTTTACTTTCGGTATAAGCGAATTTGTCCCTCCGGTTTGATCTCTTTTGTCCTCTTATGTTGGCGCAAAGTGTCGTGTGAATCGTCATGTTTTCGTCCTAGTATCTATCTCAACGCGTCACAAAACTAACGGATGCAACGCCAGCGAACGGCAAAGCGCGTCGAACAACAATAGCTACAACAAAAAACTAAAACTAAAAAAAGAGATAAAGTCGGGAGATTCAACCATGAATATTCGATTCTTAAAGAAAACGGTTACTGCTCTAGCCCTTACGTTGGGTGTTGCAGGCGGTGCGCATGCGGGTTGTGTTGACAATGTGGTATTAGTTCACGGTAACTCTGGTAGCTCAAGTGACTGGAATAACACCTACAACAAGCTGATAAGTAAAGGTTATAGCAGTAGTGAGATTTTCCGTCCTAATTGGGGTTCACGTTCATGCTTTGGCTCTTGTAATAACCACTCCGGCTCGGAAGAAACCCCAGTAAAAAATGCCATTAATGATGCAATCAACTCTTCTTGTACAGGCAAGATTGATGTGATTGGTCACTCCATGGGTGTAACCCTGGCGGCACAGCAAATTATTAAAGCCGGCAAAGTAAGTAAGGTAGATAGCTTTGTAGGTATAGCGGGTGCGTATCGCGGTTTGTATAGCTGTGGTATTTACCCTGCGAATGTTGCTTCAGCAACGTGTGGAAGCAATGGCTTGTCTATTTCTAGCCCATTCCTAGATTGGCTGTATGGTAAGAAAATCGCTAGCCGCGTTTACTCCATTAAGTCTTGGGCTGACCAGATTGTTTGTTCAACCGGTACTTGCTTAGTGTATGGCAAGCATTCCAGCCAAATTCAAGGTGAAAGAAGTTCTTACTCTTACGGTTACGGCCACTTTGGTTTGCAGAAGTACACCTCATCTAAGCAGTATGATCTGATTAAATAATCTCAGAGTGGTGTAGAGGGAATTACACAACCCTATATAACGTTAGGGGTACGTGATTAAAAAGCGCAGAGTTTCGGCTCTGCGCTTTTTTTGTGAGAGTATATTCATGTTAATTGACGTTTTTGTGGCAGTTCAGATCGAGTAGATTATTACTATATAGCTTATTACGAATAAAAAAGTAGCTTTTTAATTTTTAATCAATATAAGCGAATTTGTCCCCCGGCTATGATCTTTTTTGTCCTTTTAGAATGGCGAAAACTGTCATGTGAATCATTAATTTTCTACTTTAGTATCTTTCTCATCGCGTCACAAAACTAACGGATAAAACGTCACTGAAAGGCGGAGCGCGTAGCAGTAAAAAAAATAAATAAAACAAAACACAATAAGAAAAAAATATCGGGAGATTCAATCATGAAGATTCGGTTCTTAAAGAAAGCTGTTACGGCTCTAGCACTGACTTTAGGTGTTGTCGGTGGTGCTCACGCTGTATGTGTCGACAATGTTGTACTAGTACACGGTAATTCTGGCAGCTCAAGCGACTGGAATAACACCTATAACAAGCTAAAAAGCAAAGGCTACAGCAACAGCCAAATTTTCCGCCCTAATTGGGGGTCACGCTACTGTGGTGGTGTTTGTAACAACCATTCGGGGTCTGAAGAAACTCCAGTACGTAATGCCATTAACGATGCAATCAATTCTTCTTGTACAGGCAAGATTGATGTGATCGGCCACTCCATGGGTGTAACCCTTGCGGCGCAGCAAATTATTAAACTGGGCAAAACAAGCAAGGTCGATTCATTTGTGGGCGTTGCAGGCGCGTATCGTGGACTATATAGCTGTGGCATTTACCCTGCCAATGTTTGGACCACAACCTGTGGCTCAAATGGCCTTTCTATCTCTAGTCCATTCCTAGATTGGTTGTATGGTAAGAAAATTGCCAATCGCGTTTACTCTATTAAATCGTGGGCTGACCAGTTGGTTTGTTCTACCGGTACCTGTTTAGTGTACGGTAAGCACAGCTCACAGATTGCCGGTGAAAAAGCATCTTACACTTATGGTTACGGCCACTTCGGTTTACAGAAGTACACCTCATCTAAGCAGTATGATCTGATTAAATAACCTACAGAGTGTAGGCAGCTACACTGTCCTAAAAGCGCAAGGATGCGAGTAAAAAAAAGCGCAGAGTTTCGGCTCTGCGCTTTTTTTATGCCCGAATAAATTGATAGTTTTGATTGGGGTAATTTCCTGATGTGGCCCTGCCTTTATCGCGCATAAGAATAAAAAGCGTCATTTTAGATTTATTTGATATAAGCGAATTTGTCCTAGTTTTTTGAGCGATTGTGTCCCGGCATGTTGATGAAAAGTGTCATGTTTCTCACCAAAATTCTCCCCTACTATCGTCTCCCGTGTGTTACATGAATTACAGATCATCTTTAAAGGTGGCGAAGCACACGATAATAACAATACAAAAATACAATAACTAAAAGAGAAAGCTGGGAGATTCTAGATATGAATATTCAATTCCTTAAGAAAACGGTAACGGCATTGGCCCTAACTGTAGGTGTGGCCGGTGGTGCGCAAGCTGCCTGTGTCGACAATGTTGTGTTGGTTCACGGTAATGCGGGCAGTTCATCAGATTGGAATAACACCTATAACAAATTGAAGAGCAAAGGTTATTCAAGCTCGCAAATTTTCCGTCCAAACTGGGGTTCGAAAAATGCGGCTTCTAACAACCATAGCGGTAGTGAAGAAACCCCTGTGCGCAATGCAATCAATAGTGCAATTTCTTCTTCTTGTACCGGTAAAATTGACGTGATTGGCCACTCTATGGGTGTAACCCTTGCGGCACAGCAAATTATTAAAGCCGGTAAAGTAAGCAAGGTTGATAGCTTTGTAGGTATTGCGGGCGGTTATCGTGGTCTCTATACCTGTGGTATTTACCCAGCGAACGTTGCGACTTCCACTTGTGGTCGCGATGGCCTGTCTATCTCTAGCCCATTCCTGGATTGGTTGTATGGCCGCAAGATTGCTAGCCGTGTTTACTCCATCAAATCTTGGGCTGACCAGATCGTTTGTGCCACTGGTACTTGTTTAGTGTATGGCAAGCACTCTAGCCAAATTCAGGGTGAGAGAAGTTCTTACACTTATGGTTACGGTCACTTTGGCTTGCAGAAGTACACCTCTTCTAAGCAGTATGACCTGATTAAATAATCTCAAGTTAATATAGACGGGATTGCAGTCTTAAATAGTGCAAGGATGCGAGTAGTGAAAAGCGTAGAGTGTCAGCTCTGCGCTTTTTTTATGGTTAATAGAAAGTGGTTTGAGGAGAGAAGTATGTCTCTTTTTTATAGTTTCTGATTCATGTTTCATTCAAAAAGTTTTAGTAAGCCCTGAATCAGAGAAGAAAACAGGTGTTTTACTCTGAAATATTTCCATGATACAGAGCTTTTCGTTGTGAATTGGTTTTCAGGTTAATAGAGGTCAATATTCTTAGGAATAGGCATTTTTATTACGAATAGCTAATAAAACAGTAAAGGAAATAACCGGCTCTTTTACTTATGAAAAAAAGTTAATAAAACGGCATTTTGTGTTTGAAAAGGTCCTAAAAATTAGAACGCTATTGTCGTGCCATTTTCAGGACGGATTTCTTAATATTTCTTTCCAGGATTTGAGGGTTTTGAAGAGCGGCGTTAGTTTTCTTCAGCAATAAGTAGTAGATAAAAGCAGCGGATACGCAGGGTGGCGTGTTAACAGCACAAAGAAAAAATAATCAAATCTGAAAAAACAACAATCACAACAAAACAATAATAAGCGGAGATAATGTATGAAACTTTCGACTTTACTTAAAAGTGCCAGCGCTCTTACAGGCGCATTGGTAATGGCCATGAGCGCTGCAAACGTTCAGGCTGCCTGTGTAGATAACGTGGTATTAGTGCACGGTAACGCGGGTAACCCAGGCCATTGGGATAACACCTACAACAAGCTGAGAAGCAAGGGCTATTCTAGCTCACAAATTTTCCGTCCTAAGTGGGGCTCTCTAAATGCTGCGATTAATAACCACAGTGGTTCTGAAGAAACCCCTGTGCGTAATGCAATTAACAGTGCTATTAGTTCTTCTTGTACCGGTAAGATTGACGTAATCGGCCATTCAATGGGTGTTACTCTGGCGGCGCAGCAAATCATTAAATTGGGTAAAACAAGTAAGGTCGATTCTTTCGTGGGTATCGCTGGTGCGTATCGTGGCCTTCTAACCTGTGGTATCTATCCGGCTGCTGTACTGACGCCTTCTTGTGGTCGTGACGGTTTGTCGATTTCTAGTCCGTTCCTGGATTGGTTGTATGGCAAGAAAATCGCTAACCGTGTTTACTCCATCAAGTCTTGGGTTGATCAAGTTGTTTGTGCCACGGGTACTTGTCTTGTTTATGGTAAGCACAGTTCTCAAATTGCAGGTGAGCGTGCGAGTTACTCTTACGGCTATGGTCACCTAGGCTTGCAGAAGTATACCTCTAGTAAGCAGTATGATCTGATCAAGTAATTGATTATTAAGCCTATTACTAGGCTTTTAAAAAGCGCAGGTGTTAGCACCTGCGTTTTTTTTCGCCTTTTCAAGGGGGTGACGAATTATTCATATGAGGTTTTGCTTAAATATTTCAATAAGAAGGGTTTTCTCTTATAACTTTTTGTTAGGAAATAATACTTTTTTGAACGGTTTAGTCCTTTTAGGTTGGTTTTTATTGTCATTTTCTTTCAGGGCAGAATCTCTAACATACGCACCAGCTACAGATTGCATCGGTATTACTTTTAAGGGATTCGAAAGAGAGATGGTGTAGCCAATAAAAACCATAAAGTTATAAAACAAAAACTAATAAAAAACCCGGGGATAATCATGAAAACCTTAGCTAAGAATATTTCTGCGCTATTGGGCGCAATGCTATTAATGACTGGCGCTTCAACGGCAAGTGCTGCTTGTGTTGACTCTGTTGTATTGGTGCACGGCAATGCCGGTAGCCCTTCTAACTGGAATAACACCTATAACTACCTACGTGGTAAGGGCTATAGCTCTTCTCAAATTCACCGCCCTAAGTACGGTTCTCTCAACCCAGCGTTGAATAACCACAGTGGTAGTGAAGAATACCCAGTACGTGATGCTATCAAAAAAGCTATCTCTACCTCTTGTACCGGCAAGATCGATGTAATCGGCCACTCTTTAGGTGTAACGCTTGCTGCTCAGCAAATTATTAAAACCGGTAACGTTGGTAAGGTTGATGCGTTTGTAGGTATCGCCGGTGCTTATCGCGGTTTGTGGAGCTGTGGTGTTTATCCTGCGAATGTATGGACGCCAACTTGTGGTCGTGATGGACTTTCAATTTCTAGTCCATTCCTGGATTGGCTGTACGGCCGTAAAATTGCGAACCGTACTTACTCTATCAAGTCTTGGGTTGACCAGTTAACGTGTTCAACCGGCACTTGCCGTGTAGGGGGTGTTCACACCTCACAAATTAAAGGTGAGAGAGCAAGCTATTCCTATGGTTATGGCCACTTCGGTTTACAAAAGTACACCGCTAGTAAGCAGTACAGCCTGATTAAGTAACTTACTTAGTCTATTTGCACTAAAAAAGCAGGTTCATTTATGGACCTGCGTTTTTTTATACCGGTCATTATTGAGTAATAAGAATTTAGCTTGGCGCGGGAATGTTACTTTTTTGACCGAAAAAGTCCTGAAAGAATGAGTTTTTTTGTCATTTTTTTATGGTAGGTAATTCAATACTATAAATCATCGATTGAATTTAACTGATTTTCTTCTCAGAGTGGTCAGAAAAATTTAATCAAGATACAGATTGTTGGTCATTAGCTTCACCTAATCCGTATCGTAATAAATTCAGGATGATTGAGCTTTCGCTGTTTCTCAGAGTGTGCGGCGCTAAGTTAGGAAAGGATACCACGGGTCAATTCAAATTTTGGAGAGGCCTACTAGTTTTACTACTCCACGAGTGACTTTATAGCCCGAATGCGTTTGCATTCGGGCTTTTTTTGCTTGATAGATAGCAATTATTTAAATTGGTGTGATGACATAATCAGTTTGATTTTTAAAAACTCATGCTTATAACGGTGATCGAAAATATCACTATTCTTTGTTCTTATTTGTCATATACGCAAGATAAATATCGGAATAGAATTTTCACCACTGATTTATCCCTATTGATTCCCTGTGTTAATAGGAGATGAATCCAGTCTTATAAATTATTAAAAAAATAAAATTCTAATAAGAATAGACAAGGTGAAGCCATGACAATAACAAAACAATTTTCCCGTCTACTTGTTGCCTCTTTGGCGCTGGTAGGCACTCAAGCCTGGGCTGCATGCTCTTCTACACAAGATGCCTCTTCCTCCCGAATGACTGATCATTTTGCACGCTGGTTGGATAACAATGGTTATGCCCAGTACGATTTAGTGCGTGACGATTTAAGTGGTGGTGCTTTTGGTGGTAAGGCGTCTGACAGTGACTGTGCGAAAAAACAACCTGTGATTTTTGTTCATGGCAATGGTGACCGTTGTCGTGGTGGTTTAATTGGTGGTTTTAAAGATTCTGTGAATTATTTCCGTTCGAAAGGCTATCGTTCATCCGAGTTGTTTTGTACATCTTACGGTGACGGTAATGTTTTAACTGCGTCTACTTATTATCACTCTCGCGATTTCTTAACCCGTATTCGAAAAATGATTGAAGCCGTTAAGGCCTATACAGGCGCGGATAAAGTAGACGTGATTGGCCACAGTTTGGGTGTAACCATTGCTCGTAAAGCTATTAAAGGTGGCTCTGCTCACGATTATTTAGGCGGAGGCTCTTACAATTTAGGTGGTAAATTAACCAGCAGTGTCGATACCTTTGTGGGAATTGCCGGTGCAAACCAAGGCTTATCCGCTTGTTACCTTACTGGTCCAAGTACGCCTGGTTGTGGTAAAACCAATGGATTTTATCCTGGTTACATGATTTGGGGCCGTGTGTATGGAAAGTCGGACTTTTTAAAAGAACTAAACAGCTCTTCTCGCTATGAGGGTTCTCATCGCTATTCGATCTGGTCAGTGGTTGATGAAGTGGTAACCGGTGCATGTTTGGTGTGGGGTAAAAATACTTGCCGTATTCCTGGGCAAACCGGTGAGAAAAAATATTCAGTGGTACCTTACGGTCATATTGGTGTTCGTGATTTAACAGGCTACATTCAGTACCGCATGGTGCATGATCACAAGACCTACTAATGTTTTAGTTAAGGTTTAGATCTAAAAAAGCCGGCACATTGTTGAGTCATGTGTCGGCTTTTTTTGTTGCGTTATAAAGAGATAGATATTTGATTTTGATAGAATAGTGAATAAAAGCAGTAATACCTTTCAAGGTGCTTTTTAGGCGTAACGAGGTTGTCCGCGGTAAAGTCCTTGGAATTGTTTGCCTTCATCATTAAAGCGAGGGAATTTTTGTCCTTGATATTCCACTGTATCACCAGCGACGCTGTCTTGTTTTTTCGTTGATGCGGGCTCTGGGTTTTTAATATCCACAATATTATGTGCTTTCTTTAACAGGCCCTTAGGTTTTTTATTGTTTTTCTTATCGCCTTCATGGGCAAAAGCGGCGAGCTCTAAATAAGCACGTTCTAAGTTTTCGGATTCGTTCAGGATAGTGTAGTCCTTAATCATTTCTAAAAACTGCGGATGTGACAGTTTGAGGCGTATGCCTAGCTCTTCTTCAATAATCACAATACATTTTCTGGCTGCGCCAATGGCGGCAGGGTTTAGTAGCCAACTTTTATCAGTCATCAGAGTTACCTCGCAGTGGTCCCAACGAAAAGGGGTTGCGAGTATAAGGGCAATTTTTATGCCACGAAACCAGTGGGTAGAGAAGGGTGAATGAATGTTGCCTTCTGCGACAAGAATCCCCAAAACCGTGACATCGCGAGAATTAACTTGGTGCGAAATGCACGATTTTGGTGATAAAAAATGTATTTAATGAAGAGAGGGTTTGCCTCTCAGTGATTTTATTTTTCCTCGCTGTGTTTTTTTATCCATACGTTTTCGCTGAGAGGATTTAGTCGGTTTTGTGGGGCGACGCTTTTTTTGTACCACATTAACACTGCGAATGAGTGCTTGTAATCGAGCAAGCGCCGCCTCACGGTTTTTTTCTTGTGTGCGATGTTCTTGCGCTTTAATGACGATCACCCCATCTTTAGAAATGCGGTAATCGCTTAACACCAATAAGCGCTCTTTATAAAAGTCGGGCAAACTCGAGGCTGCAATATCAAAACGTAAGTGAATGGCCGATGAAACTTTATTCACATTTTGGCCGCCCGCACCTTGTGCGCGAATTGGGTTTAATTCGATTTCGTTGTCTGGAATGGTGACAGTGCTAGAAATATTTAGGGGCATATCTATTTACTGAGAAACGTCATTTTCGCGACTCGTAAGAGCAGCGAAGCTCATGTGGCAATCTATATTCTAGCTTGCGCCAGGAATCACACTTTTATTTCGTGAATCCCAAACGATTTTGGCTTGCGTAATTGCCTCTTCAGGGGAATCCACTTTTTGTAAGCTGCGTAACGCTAAGGCAATCGTACCTTCAATGGCTGCTGTGGCGTAGTTACTTTCAAATTCACCGTTCCAAATTTTTGGCAATGCGGATAAGTCTAAGTTGCCTTCCAGTGGGTCGTCGTTCATAAAATCCATTTCCGGCCAGTCTTCATCCACATGTTCACCATTCATTAAGCTTTGTACCAAGGTGGGCTTTCCTGGGCGACGCTCGATCTCACCCCCTTCACCTTTAAACACCATCATGTTGGATTGTTCTAATAGGTGTGCTGTTTCCCGATGGGTATCGCGATAAGCCGGATGAAAGATGCTGATCATAATGCTCTTGGCATTGAGAGGGTTTATCAATCGGCTAAAGGTATTTACCGGTGTGCGAACGCCCAGTACTGGTTTCAAATCGAGAATATTTTGCAGTGGTTCACTGATGCTATTAAGCAGGGTGTAAGAAAAATTATGCTGCTCAAGATGAGTGATGGCGGAAGTCATATCAGGGCAGGTTTCGATACCCAGTGCTTTTAGCGCTTCACTGGTATAGATACGCCCTGGCGTGTGACCTTCACCGCCGTGCATGAAAATGCGAATGCCGCTTTGTGCCAGCGCTAATGCTGCTAAAACAAAATAGGGAAGATGCTTCTTTTTCCCCGAGTAAGACGGCCAGTCGATATCCACAGGGGGTAACTCTGTGGGCAGATTCAGGTTATCCCGTACCGCATCGATAAAACCTGCACCTTCAGACGGCTCTTCAGTTCGTACCCGTAAAATGCAGAGAAAAGCCCCTAGCTGCATAGGGTCGATAGCACCGGACAAAATCATGGCGGTGGCATCACGAGCTTCCTCTCGGGTGAGGGAGCGGGACAAGTTAGGGCCTTTACCAATAATTCGAATGTATTGGGCAAAGGGGTGTTCATTACTCATAACAGAACCTACTGCTTAGGGTTGGGGCGTCTCAGGAAAGGATAATAGAAAGGGCAATGGAAAGGACAATTTTATTGATTTATCCCCCAGGGAACCAATAAAAATAACTGCTATTCTCATAACATACTGAGTAAGGAAGCAAAAAAGTGAATTTACGAGCATCACTTGGCCTCGGAGCCATTATTGTCATCGCCCTATTTTGGTGGGCATCTCGCCCCGATCCCATTCACGTTCAGCTGGCCACTGTAGAGAAGGGCGTTGTTGAGCGGATTGTGGTGAATACCCGTGCCGGTACGGTTAAAGCCTGTGACCGGGCTCGCTTATCACTACCTATTGGCGGGCAGGTGGAAAAGCTCTTTGTAACAGAAGGCTCCAAGGTACAGCAGGGTGATCCATTATTGGAGCTTTGGAATAAAGATCGCAAAGCCCAAGTACAACAGGCAAAAGCTGCTTTCGAATCTACCCACCTTGAGCATGATCGAACCTGTATTACCGCTGCCAATGATCGTAAAGAAGCTGATCGCACCCAGCGCTTGGTGAAAAAGCAGCTGGTGTCAGAAGAGCAGGCAGATAATATGGCTGCTAGGGCCGATGCTTCCGAAAGTGCCTGTAAAGCGGCAGAGGCTCGAGAGCAGCAAGCCAAAGCCACAGTGGAGTTTGCGCAAGCGGTTTTAGAGCAAACCATCTTACGGGCGCCGTTTACAGGGGTTGTTGCTGAAGTCACTGGAGAGGTAGGGGAATTTACAACCCCATCGCCACCGGGTGTTGCTACACCGCCGGCCATCGATTTGATGTCCGACGACTGTCACTATGTGGAAGCCCCTATCGATGAAGTGGACGCAGCGAACCTTCAGCAAGGGCAACCCGTGCGGATTCGTATTGATGCCGTTGCAGGCAAAGCCTTTCCCGGAAAATTAAGACGCATTGCACCCTATGTGCGTGATTTTGAAAAACAAGCGCGCACGGTGGATGTGGAAGTGGATTTCCTTGAGCTGGGAGAAGAGCAGCTATTAGCCGGTTACAGTGCCGATGTGGAAGTGGTGCTAGAACAGCGAATGAATGTGTTGCGTATTCCAGCAGAAGCATTAATGGAAGAAATGGCTGAAGCTGGCCTTGTGTTTTCGGTGATGCACTATGAAGAAGGAGAGCCTCTTTCGAAAGTGCCTGTGAAAATTGGTTTAAGAAATTGGCAATTTGTGGAAATACTGTCGGGCCTGAAAGACGGCGATAACATTGTTACGTCGGTGGGCTTGCCTGGTGTTGTTGAAGGCGCGCAGGTTGTCGGGAAATGATAACGCTTGAAGGAATTTCTAAAACCTACCAGTTGGGTGATGAACCTATTAAGGCGTTAGACCAGCTAAATCTCACCATTGAGAAAGGTGAGTATATTGCGGTAATGGGGGCTTCGGGCTCGGGAAAATCAACCCTATTAAACGTAATTGGTTTACTGGACCGCCCGGATGCTGGGAGCTATCAGCTAGACGATGCCTTAATCCAAGATTGCAGTGATGAACAGCTAGCCGATTTACGTCGCAATCGAATTGGTTTTGTTTTTCAGGCTTTCCATTTAATACCTCGCCTGACTGCGTTCGAAAATGTTGAGTTGCCTTTAGTATTGGCGAAATTACCGGTTACAGAGCGAACGCAAAAAGTTGAGAAAGCGTTACAGCAAATGGGCATTGGCCGTTACGCCCAGCATCGACCCAGTGAGCTTTCAGGTGGGCAAATGCAGCGTGTTGCTATTGCGAGAGCCATTGTCACGGAACCGGAAATTTTATTAGCGGATGAACCCACAGGAAATCTCGACAGCCATTCAGGGGCTGATGTTGTAGACGTTTTGGAAAACTTAAATGCTCAAGGGATCACCTTATTAGTGGTCACTCATGATGCGAAACTGGGTGATCGCGCAGCGCGAAAACTGTGGATGGAAGATGGGAAGATCCTTTCCGACAAACGCAAGAACAGTGGTTGTCATTCTGACGACCATAGGGAGGAAGAATCTCATCAAAAAGATTCTTCACTCCGTTCAGAATGACAGGGTTCCAAGAGAATTTTTAGTCCACGTAAAGCGACAGAATTCATCGAGAGGCTTTTTACATTCACTGAAATGATCTATGAAACTACTCGACCTACTGCAATTCAGCTTTAACACGTTAATGCGTCACCGGTTGCGCACATTTTTGGTGGCGTTTGCGGTGGCTATTGGTGTTGCTGCGGTTTGCTTGTTAACGGCATTAGGGGAAGGCGCTCGCCGTTATGTGGTTGCTGAATTTTCGAACTTAGGTAGCAACCTGTTAATTGTCATGCCGGGGCGAACAGAAACTACCGGTGGCATGCCGGCGATCTACGGCGCAACGCCGCGAGATCTTACGGTTAATGATGCTCTGATGCTGGCCCGTATTAGTGGTGTTAAAAGAACCGCTCCGGTATTTGCTGGAACAGCGTTGGTAGAATCGAATCTACTAGAAGCATCCGATGGCTTTAATAAAAGCCCCCAAAGCAGCCCCCAAAACAATACTCAACGCAGTCGCGAAGTGATTGTGCTGGGTTCAACCCCCGATATTTTCCCCGTACGGCATTTAGCCCTTGCTCAAGGTAAACCTCTACCGGATTCTTCATTTAAAAAAGCGTCTCCAGTATGCGTGTTAGGTTCAAAATTAAAATGGGAATTGTTTGGTCATCGTAATGCCGTGGGGCAGTGGGTGCGAATTGATAGCCGCCGCTTTCGTGTTACGGGCGTGTTGGCAGAACGTGGTCAATCACTGGGGATGGACCTGAGGGATATGGTGATTGTACCGGTGCAGTCAGCGGCACAGTTATTTAATACCCAATCTTTGTTTCGTGTGTTAATGGAGTTAGAGCCCTACGCCAGTGAAGACGAGGTAAAGCGTGGTATCTCTCGTGTGATTAAGGAACGTCATCAAGGAGATGATGATGTCACCGTGATTAGTCAGGACAGTGTTCTGGCGGGTTTTGAAAATGTGCTCGAATTACTTACGGTAAACCTTGGGGTTATCGCCGGGATTAGTTTATTGGTTGCCGGTGTGCTTATTATGAATATCAGCCTGATTACCGTAAGCCAACACAGGCAAGAGATTGGTTTGCTCAAAGCCCTTGGAGCCAATAATCATTTAGTGAAAAAGCTATTTGTTACACAAGCATTGTTAGTGGCAAGTATTGGCGCTGTAGCCGGCGTCGTACTGGCACTTTCACTATTATATATTGCACGAATCGCCTTCCCTGTTTTTCCTCTCTATACACCGTTATGGGCGCCACCTGCTGCAATTTTCGTTGCAATTGTTTGTGGTGTGATTTTTTCCTGGTGGCCTTCTAAACGGGCTGCAGCCCTGCAGCCAGTATTGGCTTTAAGGGAGTAGAGAATGACGTTTCGTGATGCATTTTTATGGGTATTTACCGCTGTGCTTTCTCAGCGCTCTCGCAGTGCGCTTTCTATATTGGGTATCGCCATTGGTATTTTTGCAGTGGTCTTATTGAATGCCATGGGGGAAGGATTCCGTCAGTATGTGATGGCGGAGTTTACGCAATTTGGTACTCGTATTGTGGCGATTACGCCCGGTAAAACAGAAACCCACGGGCTCAGTGGTTTACTGGCGACTAAGCGCCCTTTGTCTCTGGCTGATGCAGAGCATTTAAAAAGCTTGTCCTTTGTGGAAAGCGTTATCCCTGTGACCTTCGGCTCTGGCCTGGTAAAAGCCGGTAGTCTGAGCCGTTATACCAGTATTGCCGGAGTGGCTCATGGTGCAGACAAAGCTTGGGTGATGCAGGTTGCAGAAGGGGCTTTTCTACCGGATGAGGATTGGTCTCGTCCACGCCCCTATGTGGTGTTGGGGCATAAGGTAAAGCAAGAACTCTTCGGGGTACGAAAAGCGGTGGGTGAGTGGTTACATGTTGGTGGCAAGCGTTTTCGCATCGTAGGAGTGATGGCACCTAAGGGGCAGTTTCTCGGTACCGACATGGATGACCTAATCTTTATTCCCGCCCAGTTGGGCCTGCAATTATTTAACCGCGACAGTTTGATGGAAGTGGATATCTTTTATCGCCCAGGTGTCACAGCAGAAATCGTAAAAGAACAAGTTACAAAACGCTTGGTGGCTAGGCACGGTCGGGAAGATTTTACGATTGTGACTCAGGACGATATGTTGCAAGTACTTGATCGAATTCTGCTGATTTTAAAGTACGCTGCCGGAGGCTTAGGGAGTATTTCTTTGTTAGTAGGTTGTGTGGGGATTGTCACCATTCTTATGATAACGGTTCGTGAGCGCACACGAGAAATTGGACTGTTACGGGCATTAGGTATGTCACAGCAGGTTCTTTGGTGGTTGTTTATTTCCGAAGCGGCAGTACTGTCTCTTTTAGGCGCTCTGCTGGGGATCGTTCTTGCTGCTATGATTATTGGTATTGCTAGCTTTTGGTTACCTTTACAATGGTTATGGTTAGAAATATTGGTAGCCTTGTTTATCGCAGTTTTGGTAGGGCTGTTGGCAGGGCTTTGGCCTGCGAAGCAAGCGGCGAGTTTAAATCCTGTATTGGCTTTACGGCAGGTCGTGTAAAGAAGCGGCTGTGTGTGGTGGGAGCGCAAGAATGATGAAAAATTTTTTTATTAAATTTCTTTTTATTTTCTATTGTTGTTATGCATTTCCGGTATTTGGTGAGATCTATCGTTGGGTCGATGAAACTGGAAACGTTCATTTTAGTGATACGCCTAAGAAAGGTGCTGATGAAGTAAAAGTAAAACCTCACGATGCGATGACTTCAGCAGAAGACAGAAAGCTTATGGAGGCTAATAGGGAATGGTTTGAAAAACGCCAGATGGAGCGCGAAATTGCGAAACAAAGAGAAAGTGCCGAAAAAGCAAGGGCTTATCGATCAGGAAAAAGCTCTAGGAAAGCGTGTGGAAATGCAAAAATTCGGCTGAAGAAAAAGCAGATTGAACTCCAGAACAGAAAACGAGCGGGTATTCGAGTGAAAACCGAGAATTGGTATCGGTCTAAAATCGAAGGTTTACAGTATGAGGTAGACCAAAAATGTTAGTAACGCGATTTGCTATTTTTACTGGTAATTTTCGCCGGTAGAGCAGGCACAAATTCGACTGATGTGAGCGTAAGGTAGTCCACTTTCCTCATGCCATTGGTTGAAGACTTCTTGGATGATCTTTAAATCCCGCTGAGAAGTGGGGTTATCTTTAATATCGGCACCCGCTAGCTGTAGGCAATGTACAACATCGCCGGTGAGTTGGAAGCTGTCTTTTCCTGTATTGCGCAGTACTCGTGACCCCGTCATTCCCCCCAAGCGTTGCCCCTTTTTCTTGAGTACCTGCCATAGGCCGATTAAGTCCTCGCAGGGCCAGTCGGCAATAAACTGAGCAAAGCTGCCGTGTTCTTTGGCAGTGTCGAGAATAAACTGGGCATTTTTGGGCACCGTCAAAATCTTCTGCATATTGCGCACGATGCGCTCGTCTTTGCCGATATTCTCTAGCTGCTCTGGCGATAGTAGGGTCATCTTCAGCGGGTCGAAGTTGAAAAATACGGTTTCGAAATCGGGCCACTTATTGTTAATGACACGCCACACAAACCCTGCCTGGAAAATGCACCGGGTCATTTCTGCCAGAAAGCGATCGTCCCCTTGTTTTACAATCTTTTTATTCGAGAGAGGCGTTGGTGGAAGCTTATCCTTAAGGGCAGCTTCGCCGCCTTTGCGTTTTAGGGCGCGATTGTGGATCTCTTCGAATGATTGCAAGGTGTGTGCCCTCTAAATACGGCTAGAAAAAAGCCCGGAGCAATATGACTACGCCGGGCTTTTTATGCTGGACTCCAGCGTTCGCTGGAGTGACGATACTCTCGTCTAACGTCTAACGTCTAACGTCTAACGTCTAACGTCTAACGTCTAACGTCTAACGTCTAACGTCTAACGTCTAACGTCTAACGTCTAACGTCTAACGTCTAACGTCTAACGTCTAACGTCTTACTCAGCCATTTCCTTCATTTTCTTCAGTGGGCGAACTTTAACCTGAATAGAAGCAGGCTTCGCCTTGAACATAGTTTCTTCACCAGTGAACGGGTTGATACCCTTGCGTGCTTTCTTGGCAGGCTTTTTCACTGTGGTTACTTTAAACAGACCAGGCATCACGAACTCACCACAGGCACGCTTCTTGATGTGGCCTTCGATAATATCAGTCAGCTCTTCTAGAACAGCGCCAACTTGCTTACGGCTCAGTTCGGTATTTTCAGCGATTTGAGTAAGGATTTGGGTCTTGGAGTAGCGGTCTTTTACTGCTTTGATTTTCTTTTCTGGAGCGGCTTTTTTAGCGGTAGCTTTTTTCTTGGCAGGGGCTTTTTTCTTTGCGGCCATGGTCAGTGTCCTGTATCGCGTTGTTATATATGTAGCATGTGGTAGCTATTTTTTTGGCAGAGACATTTGGTGACGGTTCTTTTCAAAAGGCAGATCACAAATGTCAGTGAATTTATAAAGGATTAATTCACGTTGAACAAGCTGAAAACCTATAAAAACAGGGATATTTTGAGATAAATGTTGAAAAAAATGCAGATTCCCGAGAAAACCAGTGTTTTTTAAATCGGTGTGACAGGTAAATGATAAAAAGTGGCTAAATTATAGGCACTTTTACAGAGAATAGATTTTTCTCAATCGGCCTTTGTGACAAGGTAAGCTCGGGCCATTTGGTTAAAGATTTCAGTCCAGTGAGGGTCGAATTGTGTGTCGGCAAAACGATTCACTTCTAAGATGGCGCGGATGAGTGGCCGTTGTGGGTCGTTGTGATGGGGGCGGCCGTGGACACAGGCGTCGAAGGTGTCAGCGATACTCAAAATTTTTGCACCTGCACAAATGGTAGGGCCTTCTAATTGATTAGGGTACCCTTGGCCGTTAAACCATTCATGATGCTGTTCTACAATTTTTGCCGCGCGGCCCCATCCGGATAATCGACGTAAGATGTGGTAACCGGTGTTGATGTGTTCCCGCATCAGCTTCTTTTCATCTGCGGAAAACTGCCCTTCTTTGGTTAGAAGAGGAAGGGGCAAGAATGCCATACCAATATCGTGAGCATAGACGGATGCCAGTAATTGAGTGGGGTCTACGGGAAGGTCACCCAGCTCATTCATAGCCAGCGAAATTTGAGCAATACGCCGAGTACGTCCCTGCCAAAAAGGAATGCGCTTCTCAATGGGTGCCAATAACTCGGTGAGAAAACTGATATCCGGTATGATTTCAATTTGCCAGCGATCTTGAAGCTCTACATTAAAGGCGTGGTCTACGGTGCGTTTGTCACTCAGTAGAATTTGATCGACGCTGATAGGCGCTGTGCTGGACGTGGGTGATGCTTGTATATCGGCATCACTTCGAGACTCTGGTGATAACTCTAGAATGGCTAGACGTACGGCTTCACGCCGTGCGTCTGGATGGGTTGCTCTGAGGATATCAGCAATACGGTTACACATGCGTTCAAACATGCTTGCATCGATATTGCTCTCTTCCTGATAAAACGCCGTGCGAACCAGTGCCCGGGTGGCATCCATAGTGAGCAATACCGCATCACTCAAGAGGTCGTCGTACTTAATTTCACCCTTGCGAATGGATGCCAGAATGTCTTCCATATTTTGCAGTAAGGGTACGAGATCGGTGAGCCCTACATAGCTCAAGCTGCCTTTAATGGTGTGAACAGAGCGAAACAGGTCATTAATCAGGTCAGCATTTTCAGGATCGGCTTCTAGCCATATCAGGGCGGCTTCGGAGCGCTCATAGTTGTTATTGAAGTCGTCCATGAAGTCTTCAATCATCTCAGCGGTGAGTTCCTCTTGGGGAATGCTGGTATCGCTCATGTCTACTTCGCTCATTAGAGAGTGTCTTATTCGACGCTGGGTGTTCCAGCCTCATTCTTCTATGCCCTCAGCTTAACACTATTAGTAATTGTCACTAATAACGACCAGTAGAGAGGGCGTAAACTGTTGATAGTTGCGCCAATCGCTTTTACCAATAGCCACGCCAATAATTGGGCTATTCCGCCCCAATGGCTGCTATTTATCGGCGCGGGTCCATGGTGCTATAATGCGCGCCCTTTGCCGCCAGGCCCTTTGGGGGCCAACTTATGTATCGGCGAATTAGTGCCTATCTTGAGTATTCATGCCTGTTTTAGGAGAGCGTTATGCCTATTTATGAATATCAGTGCGAGTCTTGCGATCACCAGATGGAAGCTCTGCAGAAAATGAGTGATTCGCCGCTAACGGATTGCCCTGAATGCGGTAAGGCTAGTTTAAAGAAGTTGATCTCAGCGGCTGGCTTTCGCTTAAAAGGCAGTGGTTGGTATGAATCGGATTTCAAAACAGGCAATAAGAAGAATATGGCCAGTAGCGACAACTCTGGTGGTGGCTCTGGTAATGCAGGCACTGGAAATAGCTGTGCCGGCTGCCCTACAGCTCAATAAATGGCCCGTATACGGGCACAAGCATTTTTAACTTTTATACAGGATTAATGGTATGCGCACTCATTACTGCGGTGCTTTAAACAAAGACTTTATCGATCAAGAAATAACCCTGTGCGGTTGGGTGAATACCCGTCGTGACCACGGTGGTGTAATTTTCGTGGATCTACGTGATCGCGATGGCATCGTCCAGGTGGTGTTTGATCCAGATGTAGGTGAGCACTTCCAAACTGCAGACCGTGTGCGTAGCGAGTACGTATTGAAAGTAACTGGCAAGGTTCGCGCCCGAGACGATATTGCGATTAACCCAAATATGAAAACGGGTGAGATCGAAATTTACGGCACTGAAATTGAGATTTTGAGTGCTGCGGAAACCCCTGCTTTCCCTCTGGATGAGCACTCTAAGGTGGGCGAAGATGTTCGTCTCAAGTTCCGCTATCTGGATTTGCGCCGTGACGAAATGCAGCACAACCTGCGCTTCCGCTCCAAGGTAACCACTGCTATCCGCAACTATCTGGATGACAGTGGCTTCCTGGATATCGAAACACCAATTTTGACTCGTGCGACTCCAGAAGGTGCTCGTGACTACTTGGTACCAAGTCGTACCCACTACGGTCAGTTCTTTGCGTTGCCTCAGTCGCCTCAGCTGTTTAAGCAGTTGTTGATGGTGTCCGGCTTTGATCGCTACTACCAAATCGCCAAGTGCTTCCGCGATGAAGACTTACGTGCAGACCGTCAGCCTGAATTTACCCAGATCGATATCGAAGCCTCTTTTGTAGATGACGAGCAAGTTATGTCGGTTACCGAAGGCATGGTAACCAAGTTGTTTAAAGACACTCTGGACGTAGATTTGGGCGATTTTCCGCGCATGCCTTACCAAGAAGCCATGCACAAATACGGCTCAGACAAGCCTGACATGCGTATTCCGTTAGAGTTGGTGGAAATCAAAGATCTGCTGAAAGACATCGATTTCAAAGTGTTTGCCGGCCCTGCGAACGACCCTAAGTGTCGTGTTGCAGCCATTAAAGTGCCTGGCGGTGCCAGCATTCCTCGTAAGAAAATTGATGCCTATACCGATTACGTTGGCATTTACGGTGCAAAAGGTCTGGCCTGGATTAAGGTGAATGATCTCGAAGCTGGTATCGAAGGTTTGCAATCGCCAATCATCAAGTTCTTGGGCGAAGAAGTGACCATGAATATTATGGATCGCTTAGGTGCAAAAACCGGCGATATCGTTTTCTTTGGTGCAGATAAAATCAAGGTCGTCTGTGAAGCTCTTGGCGCACTTCGCTGCAAATTGGGCGAAGACCTGGATCTGTATACCTGCGAGTGGGCACCACTGTGGGTTGTGGATTTCCCAATGTTCGAAGAGTTGGACGATGGCTCTTTAACGGCCTTGCACCACCCGTTCACGTCTCCAGCGTGTTCTGTTGATGAATTGAAGGCTAACCCGGCAGAAGCCCTGTCTGTTGCTTATGACATGGTGTTGAACGGTACTGAGCTTGGTGGTGGTTCTATTCGTATCCACGATCAGTCTATGCAGGAAACCGTCTTCGAAATTCTGGGTATCAGTGAAGAAGAGCAGCGTGAAAAATTCGGTTTCTTATTGGATGCTCTGAAGTTTGGTGCGCCTCCTCATGGTGGCTTGGCATTCGGCTTGGACCGTTTGATTATGCTGATGACTGGTTCTCAGTCCATCCGCGACGTGATTGCCTTCCCGAAAACCCAGACTGCGGCTTGTATCATGACAGACGCACCGGGTGCGGTAGACAATCCGCAGTTGCGTGACCTTAATATCCGTATTCGCAAGAAAGAAGAAAACGCTTAAGCGTTTTTCTTTAAGCACGCCATCCCCGTGGAGTGGGGATCTACAAAGGCGGAGAGGGAAGAAATTCCTGACTCCGTTTTTTGTATTCGATTCAGTGGAATGATTACTGGATACCAGCGTCCGCTGGTATGACGTGGCAGGTTATTGCGATCACTGAAAGATCGTCACTCCAGCGAACGCTGGAGTCCAGCCAAATACATCCTTCCCAACAATAACCACTATAAACCCTCCCTTGTATGCCCCTTTCCGCGCAGCTGCTATCTTGCAGTGAACGAAAGGAGGCACTCATGAACAGTTTCTTTCTTCTCTCAATTCTCGCGCTAATCGTTGGCGCGTTGATTCCTGTACAAGCGGCGACGAATGCTGCGCTTAGTCATTCCTTGGGAAATATACTCTATCCATCTCTGGTGGTATTCGCTGTAGGCCTTTGTATGGTGGCCACAGCCATTCTTGTGATGAACGTAAAAATTCCACCGTTGACGGCGTTTGCTTCGGCACCTGTTTACGGCTACCTCGGTGGTTTTGTGGTGGGGAGTTACGTACTTTCCATTACTTATCTTGCACCAAGGATCGGGGTGGGTAACGCCATTTGTTTTATTGTGACTGGGCAGATACTGGCGGCGGTGATCATCGATCATTTCGGGCTTTTCAAATCCACACAAGTCCCTATCAGCAAAGAGCGGCTTTTGGGTATGGCATTAATGATTATCGGTTTGTTTCTGGCTAGAAAATAATTAGTTGATGTCATGCTCGGATCGTGTCATTGTATGACCTGATTATTTATACAGTACCCATTCCAGTATTTAACTATGGCACTTATTCTTGGAATCGACCCAGGTTCTCGCAAAACGGGCTTCGGTATTCTCAATGCTGTGGGTAGCCAGTGTGAGTACATCACCAGTGGTGTGATTCGTATCGATACAGCGTTCTCACTGCCCGAGCGCTTAAAAGTTATTTTTGATTCCGTTACACAAATTATCGAAGAGCACAGCCCGCAAGAAGTCGCTGTGGAAAGTGTGTTTATGTCAAAAAGTGCAGGCTCTGCGTTAAAGCTGGGGCAGGCAAGAGGGGCCGCTATTGTAGCGTCAGTTACCCAAGAGTTACCTGTCAGTGAATACGAAGCCCGTAAAGTAAAGCAGGCGGTTGTGGGGAATGGCAATGCTGATAAGTTACAGGTTCAACATATGGTGAAAACCCTGTTGAAGTTGCCTGGCACTCCTCAAGAGGATGCGGCTGATGCTCTAGCAATTGCCTTATGCCATGCACATACTCAACAGCAAATGATTCGTACAGTAAAAGCAAAATCGTTCAGAAGGGGAAGGTTGGTTTAAAGGCATTTGATGTTAGGGGTTGGATGTTTGATGTGGCGGTCTTTTAGGTATCGCAATAACCTGTCACGTCATACCAGCGCATGCCTACATGGATGTAGGTAGTAGAGCGACGCAGGATGCTAAAGCCGACGCTGGAATCCAGACTTTAAAAACATGAAGGGATTCGTAAATGAATAAGCAGCCTGCAGTGTACATCTTGGCCAGTAAATGCAATGGAACTTTGTATATTGGTGTTACAAGTAACTTGCTTCAAAGGGTATGGCAGCACAAACAAAATGTTGTCGAAGGTTTCACTCAGCAACACGGTGTTCACCGGTTAGTGTATTTTGAAGTGTATGACTCTATGGAAGTTGCCATTACGCGAGAAAAACAACTTAAGGCATGGAGGCGAGATTGGAAAATAGAGTTAATCGAGGAGCATAATCTCTCCTGGCGCGATTTGTGGGAAGATATTGTTCACTGACGGAACTTAATACTGAAAATAACATTGCTGGACTCCAGCGTTCGCTGGAGTGACGATCTATTTAGCAATCGATTAAGCTACTACGTCATACCAGCGAACGCTGGTATCCAGCCATAAAACAGCTACAGCACAATAAATTATGATCGGAAAACTCACAGGCACTCTCGCCGAAAAACAAGCCCCCCACTTATTGATTGATGTTAACGGCGTAGGCTACGAAGTGCTTGCACCTATGACCACGATTTTTACTTTGGGAGAGTTAAATACTACCGTCGCGTTACATACCCATCTAGCCGTTAGCGAAAATGCTCATACGCTCTATGGCTTCGCTACAAAAAATGATAGGGAAGTTTTCCGTACGCTCATTAAAGTCAATGGCGTCGGCCCCAAGATGGCACTGGCCATTTTGTCAGGAATGGAAATTAATGATTTGGTTAATTGTGTTGCAGAAGGCAATGTGGCGGCGTTAGTAAAAGTGCCCGGTGTCGGTAAAAAAACCGCCGAACGGTTGTTGGTGGATTTAAAAGACCGTCTCAAAGGTTTTCAGGGTGGGGCCACGCCCTTGGCTGCAATGGAAGCTGCAGCTCACGCTCAAGAAGCACTACCTGATTATTGCGAAGAGGCGGAAGGAGCATTAATTGCCTTAGGTTACAAGCCTGCTGAAGCTTGTAAAATGGTTGCCTCGGCTTTAAAAGAAAACGCAGAAGCCAATACTGAAGAATTGATTCGCCTTGCGCTAAAAGCCATGGTTCGTTAGGGGGGGATGAAGATGAAAAACGTTATTACGATGAGTTTATTGGTGATGGTAACGATAAGCTTAACCGCTTGCGACAAAATCAATCGCGCCAGCCGCACCATGGATACTATGTTGGGGAATGACTTTGATGTGTATATTCAAGGCCACCCGGAAGTGTACAAGGTACGCAACGGCAAGGTGACGTCTGTTCCTGAGAAGGGCTATTACGTGTTTTACCCCATCATCAATGGCAAGGAACGCATGGTACAGTCACCCATCCAGATCACCACCATTGTGGAAGTGGATGAATAAGTACACTTTTTGATCATGTTTATGCGCATATAGTCTAAGGGTGTTCTGGCTTATTCGTTATGGTTTATGTAGAATGCGCCGCCTATTCAGGACCTACTTGCAAGTAGGTGCTCATGTGTAGCGATAGCCCTATCGTTGTTTTTACGTCTTCTTCAAGTTTTCTGTAGGAAGCTTTCAAGATCACTTCTGGGATTGTGTCTGGGCTGTTGCGTTTGTCTATTATCAAGCCAAAGGCCCAAAAATGTCCGAAGAAATTCAAATTTCCTTCGCCGATCTGGCGTTGTCTGCTCCTGTACTCGAAGCCGTGAAAGCGGTTGGTTATGAGCAACCATCCCCCATTCAGGCGGAAAGTATTCCCTACTTGTTAGAAGGCCATGACCTACTGGGTATGGCGCAAACTGGTACTGGTAAAACCGCTGCTTTTGCTCTGCCTGCCCTGAGCCGCATTGATGTTAAGAGTAGCGATACTCAAGTATTGGTGTTGGCTCCAACCCGCGAACTTGCCATTCAGGTGGCAGAAGCTTTCCAAACTTACGCGGCAAAAATTAAAAATTTCCATGTGTTACCTATCTACGGTGGTGCAGATTATCGCGGGCAATTACGGGGTTTGAAGCGTGGTGCGCAAGTGGTTGTGGGTACTCCCGGCCGTGTGATGGATCACTTAGAGCGCGGTTCATTGAAGCTAAATAACCTCAAAACTGTGGTGTTGGATGAAGCTGATGAAATGCTGCGAATGGGCTTTATCGATGATGTGACCTGGATTCTTGATCACACTCCCGATGAGCGTCAGGTGGCCTTGTTTTCCGCCACCATGCCAAAAGAAATTAAAAAGGTTGCAGATACTTATTTGTCTGAGCCGAAAGAAGTCAAAATCAAAGCGCAGACCGCTACGGTTGAACGGATAAAGCAGAGTTATTGGCAGGTCCGTGGCACTAATAAATTGGATGCACTTACGCGTATCCTGGAAGTGGAAGATTTTGATGGCGTCATTATTTTTGCCCGTACAAAAACGGCTACGGCAGAGCTTGCGGATAAGTTGGAAGCTCGAGGCTATGCAAGTGCTGCCCTCAATGGTGATATGAGCCAGCAGTTGCGTGAGCGAGTGATTGATCGCTTGAAAAAAAGTGAGTTAGATATTGTGGTGGCGACAGATGTTGCTGCTCGTGGTATTGATGTTGCTCGTGTAAGCCATGTTATCAATTATGATATTCCCTATGACGCTGAAGCCTATGTTCACCGTATTGGTCGTACAGGTCGTGCAGGTCGTGAAGGTAAAGCCATCTTGTTCGTGGCTCCTCGTGAGCGCCGTATGTTGCGAATTATCGAGAAGGTTACTCGCCAACCCATTGAAGAAATGAACCTGCCTAGTCGTGAGCAAGTGGTGGATATTCGTATTGCCCAGTTTAAAGAGCAGATTGTTGAAACTTACAAAAATGAAAAGCTTGGTGCTTTTAAAAAACTGATCAAAGACTTTATTGCCGAGCAAGCCGAAGCGCTCAATGATCCAGAGCATGAGAAAGATCCCGATCACGATAAAGAACCGCTAGAACTCAGTGTTGAAGATGTTGCTGCCGCGCTGGCCTTTATGGCTCAGAAAGACAAAGCCTTGTTCATGCCAAAAGAGAAGGTTCGTAAGTCTAAGGATCGTCCTGAGTTTGAGCCTCGTGAAAGAGGTGACCGTGGCGAGCGTGGTGATCGCAAAGACCGTAAGGGTCGCCGTGAAGATGATGGGATCCCCCGCGAGACCTATCGCTTAGAGGTGGGCCGCAGTCACCATGTGAAACCAGGAGATATCGTGGGTTGTATTGCCAATGAGGCAGATCTGGATAGCAAATATATTGGCCAGATCTCTCTGTATGATGAGTTTAGTACCGTTGATCTGCCAGAAGGCATGCCGCCGGAAACATTCCAAGCTCTGCGAGATGTATTTATTCGTGGTCAGAAAATAGAACTTAAACTGGATACTAAGTCAGGTAATAAAGGTCGTAGTAGTCGTGGGCCAAAGAGTGACAAGGGTTTTAGAGGCAGTAAACCAGGAAAGGATGGCAAGTCTGGAAAATTCAGTAAGCGAAAAAAATAGAGGATTCCGCTGATATTTTGAGAAAACTGCTATAGTTAAGGGGTTTGTGGCTAGGGAAAGCTATTTAACCCCGGTGCAGGCTCTTTTAATGTCGGATAATTCTGAAATTTCACATTTCCCTAAAGATGGTATGTTCTATGATGCCATCACATCTATTATTGAAGAGACGTCCTTTCTCCGAGGACAAAATTACTTCACATCTATTCTTCAGCAGTTCCACCGTTTTGCAAATACGGATTATGTTTTTGTGGGGCGTTTAATCCCAGAAAAACAAGAAATTGAGACAGTGGCTCTCCTGAAAGGGGATCAGTTACTCGAAAACTTTACATACAAATTACAAGATACGCCCTGCGATATCGCTTTGGATCGCGGTGTTTGTGCTTACGGTCATGATGTTTGTGTCAGCTTTCCCAATGATCAACTGCTGATCGATATGCATGTTGAAGGCTATATTGGTACAACGCTGAAAAATGCGTCTGGTGAAGCCATTGGTATTCTCGTAGCGCTTTATGAAAAGCCCATTGAAAATCTGAGTTTTAATCAATCCTTGTTTACTTTTTTTGCGGGGCAGGTTGCTACGGCCTTGGTGAATCATGAACTGCACACTCGCTTAGAAGATATTGTGGCAGAGCAAACGTGTGAGTTAAAAGCAGAGTATGAGAAAAAAGAGTTGGCTTTGAATGTCAGTGAAAAGCTGTTTAATTTTTCACCAGATGCTTTGATTCAGGTTGGGGTAGACGGAAATATTATCCGATTGAATACTCAGGTTGAGAGTATGTTGGGGTATGCCCAGCAGGAACTCATTGGAAAGCCCATTGAAGTTCTGGTGCCCGCAGCGGTACGGGAACGCCACGTTTCTGATCGCAATACGTATTTCACAAAAATGGAACGGCGAGTAATGGGCTTGTCTCGAGAGGTTGTGGCAAGCTGTAAAGATGGAACTGACTTACCTGTTGAAATTACCCTTGGCTCTGTTTTGGATATTAATGGCGAGCTTACGGTTTTGGCCTCTCTCCGTGATGTCACTGCGAGGCGTCATTTGGAGGAATCATTGATTGGGGAACGGAATCGAGCAGAATTCTTGGCCAAACAGAAAAGCCGTTTTTTAGCGAATATGAGTCATGAAATTCGTACTCCAATGAATGGGGTTTTGGGTTTAACAGAGCTTTTGGAAACCACGGAGTTAGACTCCCTTCAGAAAGAGTATTTGGAGTTAATTAAAAGCTCTGGTCAGACCCTGCTAACAGTAATCAATGATATTTTGGACTATTCGAAAATTACAGAGGGTAAGCTGTATTTCGAAATGAAGAGCTATGATTTTAGGAAATGGGTCGGTGGATTACTGTTTCCTTATCGACTTAATACCGAGCAAACTGTTTGTATTGAATCGCATATCGACCCGAAAATTGCCACGTATATGAGAGCTGATACGGCTCGTATGCAGCAGCTCTTTGCGAACCTTTTGAATAATGCCGTGAAGTTTACTCACGGTGGATCAATTACTTTTTCAGTTGAGTTAGTCGAAGAACTTGAAGGAAAACAAAAGCTGCATTTTTCCGTTGCCGATACTGGAATTGGTATCTCAAAAGAAGCTCAATATCGTGTTTTTGGGAATTTTGAACAGGCAGATGCATCCACTAGCCGAGAATACGGTGGAACGGGTTTAGGATTATCCATCTGTAAAGAATTGGTTAAATTATCCAAGGGCGAGATTTGGGTTGAAAGTGAAGTCGGTAAAGGGTCAACCTTTCATGTGGAGTTAACTTTTCCGATCGCGGATTCTGAAGCTCAGGGAGTAGATCACTCCGAGGTTTCTGCGATTAAAAATTTACGGGTTTTATTAGCGGAGGATAACCCTACCAACCAAGTGGTCACAAAAGGTATGTTGAAAAAGCTGGGTGTTACCAGCGTATCCTCCGTTGAAAATGGCCAAGAGGCTGTGGACCTTGTGTGTAGCGATGGGCAGCGATTTGATTTAATTCTTATGGACTGTGAAATGCCAGTAATGGATGGTTATGAGGCTACCCGTAAAATTCGCCGCTGGGAAGAAGCTGGTGGTCGCCGATTGACCCCAATCTGTGCATTGACCGCCCATGCTCTGGATGAGCACCGTAAGCGCAGCCAGCAAGCAGGTATGAATTTCCACCTAGCTAAACCACTAGAATTAGGTAAACTCCGAGCGTTCTGTGAAAACTTTCAGTAGCTTCTGAAATCCTTATATAACAGATAAGCTCCGCATCCCTTGGTCTGGAACAAAAGATAGCCTAAACCCCTTGGTTTGCTTCAGAAATCACTTTTCTAGTACTGCACTCGCTATCCAATTCATACTAACAACCTTTAGAAAACCTTCCATCCGCTTTGCTATTTCACTATGCTGTGCATCTATACATATAGTCGCAGTGTAAGTCCCTTATGATAGAAACTGATCGCCTGATTTCTCCGCAGCCTTCTGAGCGGGAAGAAGTCCAAGACAGAGCCATTCGGCCAAAAAACTTAGCGGATTACCGTGGTCAGCCAGCCGTGAAAGAGCAAATGGAAATCTTTATTGGTGCTGCGCAAAAGCGAGGAGAAGCCCTTGATCACACCTTGGTGTTTGGCCCTCCGGGGCTGGGTAAAACCACTTTGGCTCATATCATCGCCAATGAAATGGGGGTGGCTTTAAAGTCCACCTCTGGGCCTGTGTTGGAGAAAGCCGGTGACCTTGCGGCTCTAATGACTAATCTAGAGCCGGGGGATGTACTTTTCATTGATGAGATTCACAGGCTTAATCCAGCCGTGGAGGAAGTACTCTATCCCGCGATGGAAGACTATCAGTTGGATATTATGATTGGCGAAGGCCCCGCTGCTCGCTCTATCAAATTAGATTTACCGCCTTTTACTCTGGTGGGTGCGACTACCCGTGCAGGGCTGCTGACATCACCACTTCGAGACCGTTTCGGTATTGTGCAGCGGTTGGAATTTTACAATGTGAAAGACCTGACCCAGATTGTTTCTCGCTCAGCCCGTATGCTGAATATGGATATGGACGAAAATGGCGCCGGTGAAATTGCCAAACGCTCAAGAGGAACCCCCCGTATTGCCAATCGTCTGCTACGCCGTGTGCGAGATTATGCCGATGTTAAAAGCGACGGCCGGGTTCAACGTGATATCGCAGATAAAGCCCTGAATATGCTGAATGTGGATGAACGGGGCTTTGATCATATGGATCGGCGTTTGTTGCTGGCTATGATTGAAAAATTCGGTGGTGGCCCGGTTGGGGTCGATAGCCTGGCTGCGGCGATTAGTGAAGAGCGGGATACCATCGAGGATGTTTTAGAGCCTTACCTGATCCAGCAAGGGTATATGACACGAACGCCACGAGGCCGTATGGTAACTCAGTTGGCCTATGATCATTTTGGATTGCAGCAGGAAAAAGAATAATCAATAACAGTTTGCGCCATTCCAACGAAGATGGGAGCGGCGAGATTAAACGCACTGCCATAAGTAGAATTAGAACATCATGCAAAATCTTTACAAATTACCCACTCGTGTTTATATCGAAGATACAGATGCGGGCGGGATTGTTTTTTATGTGAACTATCTCAAGTACATGGAGCGTGCCCGCACAGAATTTATGCGCCAGCTAGGGTACGATAAGGCCGCCATTGTGGGTGAGTATTTACTGGTAGTGCATTCCACAACTATTCAGTATCGCCGCCCAGCCACTTTAGATGATGAACTTATTGTCACGGCTGCAATCAGTGAATTGGGAAAGGCTAGGGCCGTATTTACGCAGACAGTATTGCGTGGTGACGAGCTGCTATGTGAAGCCAGTGTGACCATTGCCTGCGTTAAGGGCGGGAGTATGCGGCCAACACCATTTCCTGCAGATATGGCTGATAAGCTTACACAACGTTTGAATCAATAATTTGTAATTTGTTACAAAACTATTAGTAGAACTTTTTATAGAACAATTTAGGGACAGACACTATGCCTGCCAATGAAACTTTATCAATCTGGAGCTTAATTGCTAACGCCAGTATTTTAGTGCAGCTCGTTATGGCGCTACTGTTTTTGGCTTCAGTGATTTCCTGGATCATGATTGTTCAACGTGCGCTATTTATGAATCATGCCAAGCGTGAATTGCGGGCCTTTGAGAATCAATTTTGGTCTGGTGGTGATCTCACCTTGTTATTCCGACAGGGTAACAGTAAACACGGTCGTCAGATGGGTATCGAAAATATTTTTCGTGCAGGCTTTAAAGAATTTTCCCGTCTTCGCCAGCAAGTGGGTGCTGATCCCGATGCAGTCATGGAAGGTGCTCAGCGTGCTATGCGTGTGGCCCTTTCCCGAGAAGAAGAAAAACTTGAGCTGCACCTTCCTTTTTTGGCCAGTGTGGCCTCTGTAAGTCCCTACATTGGCCTGTTTGGCACCGTGTGGGGAATTATGAATTCATTTCGTGGTTTGGCGAATGCTCATCAAGCTACGTTATCCACAGTAGCACCCGGCATTTCAGAAGCCTTGGTAGCAACGGCGATGGGTTTATTTGCCGCTATTCCGGCAGTATTAGCCTATAACCGTTTTTCAGCTCGAGCCGATAATTTGATCGGGTCTTATGAGACCTTTTCTGAAGAGTTTTCCTCCATTCTTCATCGTCAGGCTCACACCAAAAATTCATAAAGCATTTTTCATGCATTTCATATCTTTTATCAGTTGCAGGCGTTAGCCCATGGCTAAACATAAAAAACGTAAACCCATGGCAGAAATCAATGTGGTGCCTTACATCGATGTGATGTTGGTGCTGTTGATTATCTTTATGGTGACAGCTCCTTTATTGATGCAGGGGGTAAAGGTGGATCTCCCTCAAGCTCCAAGCACACCTATGTCGCAAAAAGATGATGAGCCATTGATTGTTTCTATTAAGAAAGATGGCAGCTATTACCTTAACTTGGGTAAAGGTGACAAACCTCAGAAGTTGTCGAAAATAAAGCAGCAAGTAATCAAAGTTCTCAAGCAAAAACCACAAACGCCTGTTCTTGTTTGGGGAGATTCTAATGTGAAGTACGGTGTGGTGGTTTCACTGATGACGGAACTCCAAGCCGCTGGTGCTCCCAGTGTGGGGCTTGTGACAGAACCCCTATATTTGTAATTTTGTTTTGTAACGTTACTGATTTTCTATGTCCTTCCTTGTGCAATATTCCATCCCCATTACCATAAGTATTTTGCTTCATGGGGTTTTGCTATGGAGTACTATGGGAGATTGGCAGGTAGAAAAGCGAACCAGTTTTAAAAAGCCTAATTATGTAGAAGCGAAACTGGTGAAAATCAAACCCAAAGCAAAGAAACTTAAGCCGAAGAAATCGGCCCCGCGTGTAGACCTGAAAAAGAAGAAAGCAGAAGAAGCTGCTAAGAAAAGAGCTACTCAGAAAGCGAAAGATAAAGCCCGTAAAGAAGCCGACGCGAGAGCCAAAAATAAAGCTGAGCAGAAAAAACGGGAAGAAGAGCAGCGTAAAAAAGAATTGGCAAAAGAAAAAGCTCTCGAGCAGCAGCGTTTACAACAACGCTTACAAGAGCTGGCCATGGCTGAAGCCTTTGCCGAAGAAGAAGCGGAGATGGTTGCTGAAGAAAGTGCCGAAATCGCAGCCAGTTATGAAGGTATTATTCGCCAGCGTATAGAAGCAAATTGGAGTCGCCCGCCCTCAGCTCGCAATGATATGAAAGCTGAGCTATCTATCCAACTTGTGCCTACGGGTAAGGTGGTGAATGTAACGGTTACAAAAAGCAGTGGCTATTCAGAATTTGACCGTTCTGCAGAGCAGGCGGTGCGCAAAGCCGAAAGTTTCCCTGAGCTGAAGCAAATGGACCCGCAGATTTTTGAGCAGTATTTCCGCCGCTTTACCTTGGTCTTTAGTCCGCAAGACTTACGTTTATAAGCGTAGTGTAATTCCACGAAACAGCTTGTAATATTGCAGCAACTTAAACGACACATACTCCAATATCTAACGTTTTGAGGTTTTTAGTGAAGAATATCCTTCTGGCCTGTGGCCTCCTTTTCCTTTCTCTTGCCGCCCGCGCCGAACTCTCTATTCAAATCTCACAGGGGGTGGATAACCCTACAGCCATAGCGGTTGTTCCTTTTCGCTGGGCAGGAAAAGGCTCCTTACCCGAAAACGTTTCCGCCATTGTGGGCGCTGATTTACGCCGTAGCGGTTTGTTTTACACCATGCCGAAAGAAGATATGTTGTCGCTGCCGGCAGAGCGTAAAGAGGTGTACTTCCGCGATTGGCGTATTCAAGGCATGGAATATGTATTGATTGGTCGCTTGTCTCCAGAGGGTAGTGGTTACTCCTTAGGCTATGAGTTATTTGATGTAGTTGGGGGGCGAAGTGTAATCAATAAGAATATTAATGGTGGGGCCACACAGTTACGTGATCTCGCTCATGCTGTGAGTGATGATGTTTACCAAGCTATTACGGGTATTCCCGGAGCCTTTTCAACCCGTATTGTCTATGTCTCAGAAGATAAGTTTCCCAATGGTAAACCGCGCTATCGTTTAATGCTGTCTGATTCGGATGGGGCTCGAGAGAGGTTGTTACTGGAATCCCGCTCTCCGTTAATGTCACCTACTTGGTCTCCAGATGGAAAACAAATTGCCTATGTATCTTTCGAAACGGGTCGCGCATCTATTTGGCGACAAGAGATCGCCACAGCTCGCCGCGAGCAGCTAACCAATTTTAAAGGTTTGAACAATTCACCAAACTGGTCCCCAGATGGTCGCTCTTTGGCTTTAGTACTTTCGAAAGCGGGGAGTCCTGATATTTACGTATTGGATATTGCCAGTCGGTCAATGCGTCGAATTACCCATGACTGGAGTATCGAAACAGAGCCAGAATGGTCTCCTGATGGAAAAAGCTTATTTTTTACCTCTGACAGAGGCAGTAAACCACAAATTTATAAATACACTCTTGCCACAGGGGCCGTTAAGCGCGTAACCTTCCAAGGCGACTACAACGCGCGTCCACGGGTAACGCCTGATGGAAAAACCTTGGTGTTTGTACACAGATATCAAGGTGTTTTCCATATCGCTACACAGGATTTGCAAACGGGTTTAGTACGAGTTTTAACGGAGACTCGTTTAGATGAGTCTCCGACTTTAGCTCCCAATGGTGCAATGTTGCTTTATGCGACATTCCAGGGAGAGAAAGGCATTTTGGCTGCAGTGTCTTTAGACGCGGGGGTAAAGTACCGTCTACCGGCACAGAAAGGCAGTGTGCGTGAACCAGCATGGTCACCTTACAGGCGTTAATATTTTTGTAAGCTTGATGCATGGGTACACATTAAATTTTAAGGGTTTAAAAATTTATAATCACAATACAGTGGGAATCGTTATGACTATGACCAAAAAAAGCTTGCTGGCTGCTTTCATTATCTCTCTTCTAGCCGGTTGTGCTAGCCAGGAGCAACAATCTCAAGGCAGTGATGCCGGTGCAGACAGTGGTGTAACAACCGGTACTGCGGCGGATGGTAGCTTGTCTGCGTCTGATGCAGCGGCAAATGCAGCCACTGTTTTCTACTTCGACTTCGATCAAGCGGTTCTTAAGCAAGAGTCTCGTGAAGCCCTGATGGTTCATGCTGAAGACTTGAAGGCAAACCCACGTTCCATTCAGATCTTGGGGCACTGTGATGAGCGCGGTACTCGTGAATACAACATGGCCTTGGGTGAGCGTCGTGGTAAAGCGGTAAGCGACTTCTTGGTACTTCAAGGCGTTGACTCTTCTCTGGTTGAAGTTGTGAGCTACGGTGAAGAACAGCCAGTTGCTACTTGTCACGATGAGTCTTGCTGGTCGCAAAACCGTCGTGCCGAGCTGAAGTAATTTAATTGTTGAGAATAAGGAATTTGGATAAAACCAATGCGGTTAATTAAGTTCCAATCTGGGCCAATTCTGGCCCTCACTCTGGGAGCCTTTATGGCTCCCAGTTTGTTTGCCCCGCAAGTAATTGCACAATCTTCTTCGGGGATTGTGCCAGTTACAGAATCTCAACCTTTAAATCCTGCGCCCCTGGGTTCGGGAAATAAAGGTTCGGGAAATAAAGGTTCGGCAAATCAAAGCCCGGTAAATACAGTAAGCCCTGTAGGCTCTGTTCGTGAGATTCAAGAGGTTGGTGAACCTCCTACAGGAAACACCAATGCTCAGTTGTTTTATCGTTTGCAGTTACTAGAGCAGCAGGTTCAGCAGCTTCGGGGTATTCTCGAAGAGCAAGAGCATGAACTGGCTCTGTTGAAGAAGCAGCGTATGGATGACTATCTGGATTTGGATCGCCGAGTCAGTCAGCTTTCAAAAGGTGTTTCGGTACCGGTCAGTAGCCAGCCTACGACTCCTTCTGCCAATCTGGGCATGCTTAATGGCGATGAACGCAGTAGTTACAAAGCGGCCTTCAGTTTGTTGAGTAAGCGTCAGTTTGATCAAGCTCGCGATGATATGAAGTTGCACCTGGAGAAATACCCCGAGGGTTCTTACGCAGCCAATGCACACTATTGGCTGGGTGAAATTTTCCTATTGCAGCAAAAGTATGAAGATTCCCGCCAGTGGTTCATTCAGCTGTTAGAGAAATTCCCTCAGCATCGCAAGGTGCCCGATGCCAAGTTTAAGCTGGGCAAGGTTTATCACATGATGGGCGATGCCGCTAAAGCAAAACAGTTATTGAAAGAGGTTTCTGTATCTAACTCTGATGCAGCCAGCTTGGCGAAGCAGTACTTGGAAGCGAACCTACGTTAACAGTTCTCACCCCCTGTCATTCTGACGACTGAAAGGAGGAAGAATCTCTCTACGGACGCCATTATCCCGTAAAAGATTCTTCGCTCCGCTCAGAATGACACATATCCAGCCCATTCGAGCTCCAGTCTTCTCAAACTCCCATCCCGCCCAGCTTTCGCGTATGATGCGCCCCATGAGTGAACCAACACTAAAAATCACCGAAATCTTTTGCTCCCTTCAGGGCGAGGCGAATACCGTAGGCTTGGCCACCGTATTTGTGCGCCTAACGGGCTGCCCGCTGCGTTGCGGCTATTGTGATTCCGAATACGCCTTCTACGGTGGTGAGCGCAAAGAGATGAGCGAGATTTTGGAGAAGGTTGCCGGCTACGGTGCCCGCTACGTGTGTGTAACCGGTGGTGAACCGCTAAATCAAAAGCACTGTCTTGATCTGCTAAAAGCACTTTGTGATGAGAACTATGAGGTGTCTCTGGAAACCAGCGGAGCATTGGCCATCGATGATGTTGATCCCCGTGTGGTGAAAGTCATGGACCTCAAGACACCAGGAAGTGGCGAGGTGGGGAGAAATCGCTATGAGAATATTCCTCTCTTGCTGCCTCACGATCAGGTAAAGATGGTTATCTGCAATCGAGAAGATTATGAGTGGGCACGATTTAAACTGAGTGAATACAATTTAGTAGATCGTGTTAGGGATGTTTTATTTTCTCCTTGTCATGGTGAAGTGAAACCTGCTGATTTGGCTCAGTGGATACTGGAAGATAAATTGCCGGTGAGGTTTCAGCTTCAACTTCATAAATTGCTCTGGGGTGATGAACCCGGACACTAATGCATTTCGTAAGTATTGAGTCATCCCGCAAGCCTTAAATCATCCCGTAAGCATTAAGTCATTGGAAGAAATAGGTTTTAACTGTTTAAAAAGCTCAGCACCTGCCGACTAACCATTTCTGGTTTTTCCGCGTGGAGCCAATGCCCTGTGTCTGCGATAACCTTTAGTTGTACTTCAGGGAACAGTCGCATGACTTCGTCGCGGTGTTTTTCTTGAATGTACGCAGAGTTTTCTCCCTTTAAGAAAAGGGTTTCTCCCTCGAAGGGATTGCCTGTCGGAGCTTGGGTTAATACATCACAGTAGTTTGCAATCACGCTATCCAGATTTAATCGCAAGCCAAAGTGACCCTCGTCTTTGCGGTAAAGGTTTTTTAGTAGAAAAGCTCGAACGCCCTTATCGGCTTCGTATTCGGCAAGTAGCTGGTCTGCATGTTGGCGAGAGGTTAATTTATTTGCAGCCAATACTCTTAAGCCTTCTAAAATACCGCCATGTCGATCCACTGAGTAGGTGACGGGAGAAATGTCCGCCACAATTAATTTTGCGACGCGATCGGGGTAATTCATCGCCACTTGCATCCCGACTTTACCGCCCATGGAGTGACCGAGAAGGTAGGCTTTAGATAGCTGTAAATCGTCCAATAACTCGACAATGTCTGCCGCCATATGGGCATAACTCATGTCATGCTCATGGGGAGAGAGCCCGTGATTGCGAAGATCCACACTGATAACGCGATAACCGGCCTCTGTTAATGGCCGAGCAAGCACCCCGAGATTACTGAGGGAGCCAAACATACCGTGCATCAGAATTACTGGGATGTCGGTATTACTTGTTGTGGTTGTTGCTTTAGTCTCAGTGGCAGCTGTGTCTTTAGCTTGGGTATCTTGATAGTTAAGCTTCATTACCTGTTACTCGTGTCAAAGCGATTTTAAAAAAAATCAGTCGTCATTTAATCGATTTTTATATCTGACCCATGCAGATATATTTTGTTTCCAGGTAGTCCTCGACACCATATTTGGAACCCTCGCGTCCTATGCCGGATTCTTTAACCCCACCAAAGGGGATAACGTCGTAGGTAATACCTACTTCATTGACACCTACCATACCGTATTCGAGAGCTTCTGAAACGCGCCAGCTGCGGCCAATGTCTCGGGTGTAGAAGTAGGCGGCCAGCCCATATTCTGTGTCATTAGCAAGCTTGATGGCTTCTTCTTCGCTGCTGAATGATAAAATTGGCGCGACGGGGCCGAATATTTCCTCGTTAAATATCCGCATGTCAGGGCTAACTTGGGTGAGTACTGTGGGTTGGTAAAAGTGACTTCCTTTAGGGTGAAAATCGCCACCGATAATCGCTTGAGCGCCATTATCCAGTGCTTCTTGCACTTTTGCGTGAATGTTTTGTGCGGCCTTGTGAGTGATCAAGGGGCCATGGCTGGACGTTTCATCCAAACCATTACCCACTGTAAAGCTGGATACTGCCTCTTTGAACTTTTCAACAAAGGCATCGTAGATGGTGTCTTGTACCAGGATGCGGTTGGCGCAAATACAAGTTTGACCTGAGTTGCGGTACTTAGAATCAAGGGCACCGGCGACGGCAGCATCGAGGTCGGCATCATCAAAAACGATAACCGGCGCATTGCCGCCAAGCTCCATAGAGACTTTTTTCACCGTGTCGGCACTTTGTTTCAGTAGTAATTTGCCTACTGCGGTGGAGCCGGTGAAGGTGATTTTTTTTACCGTCGGGTTGCGGGTCAGTTCACCCCCGATGGTTGTGGCTCCCCCTGTTACCACATTCAGTACACCGGCAGGAATCCCTGCGCGATGAGCCAGTTCTGCCAACGCCAGGGCCGATAGTGGCGTTTCTGAGGCGGGCTTAATCACAATACTGCAACCAACCGCTAGAGCGGGGCCGGCTTTGCGAGTAATCATGGCTGAAGGGAAATTCCAAGGTGTGATTGCACCGACAACCCCCACAGGTTGTTTGATCACTAGGCCCCGCTTATCGGTTTGGGGGAGTGGGATTACATCGCCGTATACTCGGCGAGCTTCTTCGGCGAACCACTCGATAAAGGAGGCGGCGTAAGCAATTTCTAAGCGTGATTCGGCCAGTACCTTTCCCTGCTCGCAGGTCATTAAAATCGCCAGATCTTCCCGGTTGTCCATGATCAACTGGTGCCAATTGCGTAATTTTTTTGCTCGGGACTTCGGCGGTAGGGCTTTCCACTTCTGCATGGCTGTTTCAGCTGCTGTGATGGCATTGCTTGTTTCTATCACACTTAGGTTCGCCACTTGGGCAATGAGATCCCCTGTGGCTGGGTTGTGGACCTCAAATGTGTTTTCACCCTCTATCCATTGGCCATTGATGTAGGCACTGGTTTTGAACAGTGTGGGGTCTTTTAAAAGACTCTGAATGTCGGCAGAAGGGAGGGGCATGTGGGTTCCTAAATCTGTTTATCTAAACCGGTACGGTAATCTATGGGTGATTCTGTATGCAAAAGGCGGTTTCGGGTATGATGCGCGCCATGACAAATGCGATGAATTCTACAGAAAGTCACAAGCCAAGGGCGGTCATTTTAGTGTCAGGCGGCTTGGATTCCACCACGGTTTTAGCTATTGCTCAAAGCCAGGGCTACGATTGCTATACCATAGCTTTTGATTATGGTCAGCGCCACCGGGTTGAGCTTGAGGTTGCCGCGCGCGCTTCTAAGGCTATGGGCGCCATTGAGCATAAGGTTGTGAAGCTGGATTTGCGGGCAATTGGTGGATCGGCTCTTACTGATGACGCTATTGATGTGCCGGAGGAGGCCACTGAGGGTATCCCGGTGACCTATGTGCCTGCCCGAAATACGGTGTTTTTGTCCATTGCTTTGGGGTGGGCCGAGGTGCTAGGTGCCAATGACATTTTCATTGGTGTAAATGCGGTGGATTACTCTGGATACCCTGATTGTCGTCCTGAATATATTGAATCTTTTGAGGCGATGGCCAATCTAGCCACTAAGGCTGGCGTAGAGGGGCAGAAGCAGCGGATTCAGGCTCCACTTATCAATCTCAGTAAGGGGGAGATCGTGAAATTGGGCTCTGCGCTGGGGGTGGATTACTCCCTGACGGTTTCCTGTTATCAAGCGAATGAGCGGGGGGAAGCTTGTGGAAAGTGCGACAGTTGTCGTCTTCGCGCTGTCGGCTTTGCTGAAGCGGGTTTGGATGATCCCACTCGATACGCTTGATTTTCTATATGGAGAAATTGGTGTAATCAGGTGACGGTAACTTTTTTACGTTTTTTTGAAAAAGTGCTTGCGAAACAATGAGAAATCATTAGAATGCGCCGCACTTGAAGGGTCGTTAGCTCAGTTGGTAGAGCAGTTGGCTTTTAACCAATTGGTCGCTGGTTCGAATCCAGCACGACCCACCATCTTCAAAAAAGCCGCTCCGAAACCGAGCGGCTTTTTTTTTCAGTCCGGCTTGCCCTTATGGTTCCAGGATTGAATAAAGTTGTGAAATCAATGTCGTACACTTAACGCCTATTCTTGAAAGGTGAAAACGCCATGACAGTGGAACAAATCGAAGCCCGCCAAATTGTTCAACAGCACTTGGATGCTGCGACGCCTCATGCAGAGCTGTCCAGCACTGAGCAGGCTGACTATAAGGCTAAGATTAAAGCGCTGTTGAAAGAGAAAAACGCCGTTATTGTGGCCCATTACTACACCGACCCTGAAATTCAAGAAATTGCCGAAGAAACCGGCGGTTGTGTTTCAGACTCTCTGGAAATGGCGCGCTTTGGTCATGATCACCCCGCCGACGTACTGATTGTGGCCGGTGTGAAGTTTATGGGGGAGACCGCCAAGATTCTTACCCCTGAAAAGACGGTGCTTATGCCTACCCTGGAAGCTACTTGCTCCCTGGATATTGGCTGCCCCGTTGATCAATTTAGCGCTTTTTGCGATGAGCATCCCGATCGAACCGTCGTGGTATATGCCAATACCTCCGCGGCAGTGAAAGCCCGTGCGGACTGGGTTGTGACCTCTGCTATTGCCTTGGATGTGGTTGAGCATCTGGATGCTCAAGGAGAGAAAATCCTATGGGCACCCGATAAGCACCTAGGGGACTACGTACAGCGTGAAACGGGTGCTGATGTGCTGATGTGGGATGGCTCCTGTATTGTTCACGAAGAGTTTAAATTGCGTGGCCTACAGGATCTGAAGAATGTCTATCCGGATGCCGCTGTATTGGTGCACCCGGAATCCCCTGCGGATGTGGTGGGGGTGGCAGATGTGGTGGGTTCTACCACCCAGATTATCAATGCCGCTAAATCCCTGCCGAATAAGCAATTTATTGTGGCCACCGACAACGGTATTTTTTACAAATTACAGCAACAGTGCCCGGATAAAGAGTTTATTGTGGCGCCTACTGCCGGTAGTGGCGCTACCTGTCGAAGCTGTGCCCACTGTCCTTGGATGGCAATGAATGGCTTGGATAACCTCTATCAGTGTCTAAAAGAAGGGCTAAATGAGGTGCATGTAGATCCTGAGCTAGGGCAGCAAGCCATGAAGCCCCTTACCCGAATGCTGGAGTTCCGCCAGAACCAGGGGTAATTGGTCTTTATTACCCTTTTGAGTGTCAGTACACACTAGGTATTCCATCCTTTCTATACTATTCATCTTTAGTTTCCCTTAGTTGGTTTGAAATTCCTCGATTTCTCGCACCCTTGCCAGCCCTTGTCTACACTAATGAAAGAGTGAATCTTTCGCCTGATCAACAATTGATCAGCCTGGTATTACCCCCTCTGGCTTAAAGCAGAGGCTGCTTGGCAGAGTGTAGATCGTTGAACAGTTACAAAAGTGGTGTCCCACAAAACTTGGCCGAGTTGGGGAATCAAGTTATTAACGAGAACCCGAAAATAATGTCGCAGTTGTCGTCACCGATTTTTGAAGACTTATTTCAAGGCCTTCCTTATCCCTCGTTGTTGATGAATAAGCAGGGCGAGTGTCTTGGTACGAATGATCAATACCAACAAGAGCTGCAAACGTTACCTTTAGATTACCCTCAAGAGGTACGGGAAGAATTTCTGTGTGTTGTGGCAAAAGTGGCTGAAACGGGTGTTCCCGGCTTTCTTGAAACAGCTATCAATTTTGCGGAATATCAAATTGCGGTATATCGATTGGGTGATGGTCACACCATTGCCGTGGTCTTTGAAGATATTACCGATGAAGTCAAGCTTGCCCAAGACTATCTGAATCAGGAAGTTGGCTTAAAGAACTATCTGGAGTACACCGCCGACTCCATTGCCTGTCTTACCTTAGGCGAGCCTTTAGATCTAAGTTTACCTCTTGAAGAGCGCTTTGAATTTGCCATCGAAAATTTACGTATTTTGGAATGTAATGATCGCTACGCACAGTTTCAGAGTGAACCTTCTGCCAAAGATATTATCGGTAAGAAATTAACTGAAATTCTTAAAGAGCCCCCTGAAGGCTACCTTAAAAAAATTCGCTATTCCTCCGATAACGGCTTCTATATTCCCGGTAATCTTATGCATAAGATTGAGCCGGGTAATATTGAAAAATTTTATTATTTAACCAGTATTCCCGTTGTTGATAATGGGTTTGTACAGTTTGTTTGGGTCTCGTTGCAGGATGTAACGGAGGTGATTCAAGGTGAGAGAGCGCTTGCTAAGAATCAGCAGCGGTATGAGAACTTCATCAAAAGCAGTCACGAAGGTATTGCCCTTTACAGTATTAACCCGCCCATTGATATTCATTTGCCCGATAGAGAGCAAGTGGAGTTAATTGCAAAGAATGCTGCACTCACAGAATGTAATGATGCCTGGTGTAAGATTACAGACGTTAAACGTGATGACGTAATGGAAAAGCCCTTGGTAGAAATTTATCCGTTAGAACGTGGTGATTTTGTCGAGGAATTTATAGGATTTGTAAAGGATGGGTATCGCTCAATCGATCAGGAAATGGGTTATTTTAATAAAGCAACTCAGCGCTTTACGTATATCCAATTTTCTTTTATCGGTGTTATTTACGATGAACAGCTCATCGATGTCTGGTTAATTAAAAGCGACGTTACAGAATCTCGCGCACAAGCAAAAGCCTTGGAACTTAACGATAAACGTTTGAGAACGTTTATTGACCATAGTTTTGAACCGATTTTGCGCTTAGGCTTTACGGCCCCCATGCCGCTGTCGATCCCGAAAAATGATCAACCTAAATGGATGTTGGATCATGCTCGGATTCTGGGGGCTAATCGTCCTTATGCTAAATGGATTGGTGCCGATGATGATCAGCCTCTGGTTGGCCGTATTTTAAATGATGTACTACAGAGCCCGGAGCGTAGCCTAAAAACCTATGGAAGATTTATTGATGCCGATTATCGTATGGCCCCAATAGAAGTGATTGGTCGGACTAAAGGCACGATTCAAGGTGATACTAGCTACTTGGTGAGTATGCAGGGGATTGTTGAGAACGATTTTCTTCATGAAATCTGGTGTGTATTCCGAGATACCACGGAGCAGAATAAATATATTAAACAAATTGAACATCAATCTACACATGATTCATTGACGGGCCTACCAAACCGAAAAGCGTTGTCGGTTTATTTAGAGGGGTTATCGAAGTCTGAGAAAACGGAGCATTTTGGGGTTATGTTTATTGATCTCGATATGTTTAAAGAGGTTAATGATAATCTCGGGCATCACAGTGGCGATTTACTCCTTAAACAGTTGGGCCCTCGTTTAGAGTATATTGTGGCCTCTCATGCTGCCGGTGGTTTGGTTGCGCGTCTTGGTGGTGACGAATTCGCAGTTGTTTTCTTAGATATTTTTGAATCTTCCAATGCCATGTTGTTAGGTATGGCTCTGATAGAACAAATTAAATCGCCTTTTGAATTGGATGGCGTCAGTGTTCATGTCGGCGGCAGTATTGGTATTTCGCTTAGTGATCAGTCTCGTCCAAATGCCAGTGAGCTCATGAAGCAAGCGGATATTGCCATGTATCGGGCAAAGAAAGAGCGACTGGGCGTTGCCATTTATGATGAAGCGAAGGATATTCAAGATATTCGACGTCTCTCCTTAATGTCTGATCTGCGTTCGGCATTGAAAGAAGATCAACTATTTCTTTGTTATCAACCTAAAATTGATCTGGCGAATGGGAAACTGATTGGTGTAGAAGCCTTATTGCGTTGGCGTCACCCAGAATTAAACTTGATTCCTCCTGACGAATTTATTCCAGTGGCAGAGTCAACGGATTTAATTCATGACTTAAGTATGTTTGTGATCAGTCGAGCACTTCAAGAATGTGCGAAGTGGTGGCAGGAGTATGAAATCCCAGTAGCGATTAATTTATCGGCCAATAATTTAATGCATCCACTGTTGATGCGTTACATCACACGATGTTTTTCAGAATCTGAATTGCCGAAAAATGCACTGGAAATAGAAATTACCGAAAGCGCGTTAATGAATAATCCTGAACATGCTCGTCAAGTACTTCAGCAAATGCATGATTTAGGGATTTCAATTGCGATTGATGATTTTGGTACTGGATATTCATCTTTGGCGTATTTAAAAGAATTGCCAGTCACCACACTTAAAATTGATAATTCCTTTGTTCGCGGTATTATCGATGATGAGAAAAATGCTTTTATCGTGGATGCAGTGATTACCTTAGGTCGCAGTATGGGGATGAAAATTGTGGGTGAGGGTGTGGAAACAGGGAAAATACTCAACGGTCTAGCGGAAAAAGATTGCTCAATTGCTCAAGGTTACTTTATTGGTAGGCCAATGCCTTTAGAGGACTTTATAACTTGGTATCGAGCGTTGCCTGAGAAAAATGGATTGCCTTATTTTGAGATCGTTAAAGAGGACTAAATGTCGTTCTCTATGGCTTAGAGTTTTTCTATTAAGGACTTTTGCTTGCCAATCTGTTTAAGCCGTTCTTCGAGAATAGCTTTTTCTCTGGGGTTGTTTTTTGATAGCTTCAGCCCGAATTTTAATTGTTTACTTGCCTGGGTAAAACTGCCGCTAAGAATAAAGTACTCAGCTCGAGCTGTATGAACGCCTAAGATATTCCCTAATAACCCGCGAACTTCTGCCAGGTGGTACCAAACAAAAGGATCGGTAGGGCGCTGCAGTGTAAGGTCTTTAAGTAGTTTTTCCGCAGATGAATAATTTCGACTGGTTTCATAAGCGCGGCTCAGTGCCATTGCTAAGGGGTAGTTATCGGGTGTTTTCTTATAGTGTTCTACCAGTAAGGCTTCGGCAGCTTTAAATTTTCCCTTCCCCGTTAGGATGTCAGCCTTAGCCAGAGAAATCATCAGTTCGAGGCTGGAGTCATTATCTTTAATAGTCTGGAGTGAGGCTAAGTGTGTTTCAGCTTCAGACCATTGTCTGGCGTCTATGAGTGCCAAGGTTAATCCGTACTGTGCCGCTTGAGGATTTAATTTGCTGCTTTCTAATTCTGCTTGAAATCGCTTGATGGCCTGCTGTGGATTTGCACTATGGGCAAGCATTACCCGGGCCTGCATAAATTGATAGACCAAGCTGTGTTGATAGTGTTTTTGTCGGTATTGATTGGCTCGTTGTTGTGCGTCGGCAATACGGCTTTCGGTAATGGGGTGAGTTAATAAAAACTCAGGAGGGCGCTGCCCTGCAAAGCGTAGTGAACGTTGCATTTGTTCGAACATGCGGGAGGCACCTTGTGGGTCGAATCCAGCATCGTAAAGAATTTTCAAGCCGATGCGGTCAGCTTCCCGCTCATTTTGGCGGCTTAAGTGTAAACGCTTGTCCAGCGCGGCAGCTTGTGTGGCGGTGATGGCTGCAAGGCCAGCATCACTACCTGTGGTGGCGGCTAATACGAGTCCGGCCAACATGCCCGCAAGGGTGGGAAGTGTTCTGCTCTTGCCAGCTTCCACACTTCGGGAGTAATGGCGCTGGCTTAAGTGAGCTAATTCATGGCCTAAAACTGATGCCATTTGATGTTCATCTCCGGCTTGTAATAGCAAACCAGTATGAATGCCAATGACGCCCCCAGGAACGGCAAAAGCATTAAGGTTAGGGTTTTTGACCACAACCAATTCGAGGGGTGTGCTGCTCAATGGGCTGTTAATGGCTAAATCACGAGTGAGTCGCTCAATATAACTTTGGAGTAGGGGGTCTTCGTGCACGGGCACCCGGCTGCGATAGGCCCCTAGCCAAGCTCTTCCCAAAAGGAATTCTTCGCGGGTCAATACCGTTGTAGAGCCGCTTTCCCCCAGGGTTGGAAGTCTGATATGGCTACTGTCACTTTGTCCTGAAACAGAAAAAAGAAATGCCAGAAGAAATAAACCAATACGAAGGAATACCACCGTTAAGAAAAATCCCGTGCTGTAGATGTGAAGTCTTTGGTGTTACGTGCTTTTCGATCAAGACTATTTGGAGCAGTCCTACTTAGACCAACACTATGAGAAGTCTAAGACCATTAATCATAGAATCTGTTCCGGTTTTTGATAACATGACGTAATCACCAACACGATGCAAGTTTATGTTCCATACTTATGCCCGATGCTTATGTCTCAGACCACACCCACTGATTTACCCGTTGATCAAGAATTAGATGCCAGTGGACTTAATTGCCCCATGCCTCTATTAAAGGCAAAACGGGCGCTTAACGAACTTGAAAGCGGTCAATGCCTCAAAGTGATTGCCACTGATCCGGGGTCTCAGAGAGATATTGCTTCCTTTGCCAAATTGGCGGGCCATGATTTACTGCATCAAACTGAACAAGGTGATCAGTTTTTATACTGGATTAAAAAAGCCTAAGGCAATGATAGGCAGCTGGCATAGATCGCGAATAATAGATCGCCAATAGTTTGAGATTTGGAGATAAAGCTCAATGGTAAAAATTGTTAAGGCTTGGATGAACCGGTATTTCGCTGATGAAGAGGCATTGCTTTTGCTTCTTCTGTTAGCAGCAGGTTTTACCGTTGTGCTTACCATGGGGACCGTGTTAGCGCCCATGATTGCTTCGGTGATCTTTGCCTATTTGATGCAGGGCATTGTAAATCGCTTAAGAAACTATGGGTTACCTCACTGGGTGGCGGTAACTTCTGCCTTCTCGATTTTTGTCTTCGGTTTGATTGGCTTCTTGGTATTTATGCTGCCGCTCTTGGGGCGGCAAATTACTCGTCTCGCCTCTGAGCTCCCGGTGATGTTAAATCAATGGAAGCAATCCCTGTTGTTGTTGGTTGAAGAATATCCAGAATTTATTAGCCAGGATCAGCTTCAGCAAATTGTTCAATCCGCAGGAACTGATTTAGGCAGCTTGGGACAATCGCTTGTTTCTTTTTCTGTGTCCAGTGTCCCTGCGCTGATTACCGCATTGATCTATTTAATCTTGGTACCTATTCTGGTGTTTTTCTTTTTGAAAGATGGGGAAAAAATGTTGTCTTGGTGGGCATCGTTTTTACCCCAGCGCAGGCCTATCATGACTCAGGTGTGGTCGGAAATGAATCTCCAGGTTGCTAATTATGTGAGAGGTAAAGTGATCGAATTGTTGGTGGTAGGTATCGTGTCTATCATCGCGTTTTATCTACTGGGATTACAGTACGCCTTATTACTGGGCTTGCTCGTGGGCCTTTCCGTGATTGTGCCTTATATCGGCGCAGCCGTTGTGACAATTCCTGTTCTCTTGATCGGTGTTTTTCAATGGGGTTGGTCTCCGGAATTTTGGTGGCTGATGGCGGTCTATGGGGTAATTCAAGCACTTGATGGCAATGTGTTAGTGCCGCTGCTGTTTTCTGAGGTGAATAAACTTCACCCTGTGGTGATTATTTTGGCGGTATTAGTCTTTGGTGGTCTTTGGGGGTTCTGGGGGGTGTTCTTCGCAATACCACTTGCAACGCTCGTGAAGGCCGTCTTTAGTGCTTGGCCACGAGATATTGCCGCGATTGAGGACTCCACCGCAAGTGTCTCTCAAGATTAAGGCAAATGTCTGATAACACTTTCTTCAGTGTTAAACATTTCTGTTTAAAACAATAAAAAGGGTTTTACTGTGCGTTCATTGCTAACTTTTTGTGCACTTTCCATTTTCACTGTTGTTGTTCACGCTAGTTCAGAGTTAACGCTGATAACCCCCGATAATGATGATCGTTTGTACCGCCACTTGGTACTTGGAAATGGCCTGCCAGTTTTATTGGTGTCGGACCCCAGTAGTGAAAAGTCTGCAGCTTCTTTAGATGTGAATGTTGGTGCAGGCAATGACCCTATTGAAAAACCAGGGCTTGCGCATTTTCTAGAACACATGCTGTTTTTGGGTACCGAGAAATATCCAAAGGCTGGAGAGTATCAAGAATTTATCAGTGCTCATGGCGGGAATAATAATGCATTTACCAGCTATGATCACACGAATTACCACTTCGATGTCGCTTCAGAGTATTTTGAACCGGCACTTGATCGTTTTTCCCAGTTTTTCACTGCGCCTTTGTTCAATGAAACATTTGTAAATAGAGAAAAAAATGCGGTTCACTCGGAGTATAAAGCAAAGATTAAAGATGACTTTCGCCGAGCCTGGGATGTGTATAAAAGTATTATTAACTCTGAACACCCATCCAGTAAATTTACGGTGGGTAGTCTAGAAACCTTGACAGAAAATGCTCCAGGAGCGCTTCGTAACCGGTTGGTGGCTTTTTACCGTGAACACTATGCGGCCAATAAAATGGCCCTATCCGTGTTGGGCCCTCAATCCTTGGATCAATTGCAATCTTGGGTGCAAACTAAGTTTGGAGCGATTTCCTCAAAGCCTTCTATCCTGAAAAAAGAAGCTCAGCTTCCCCCATTATTTAAAAAAGGCACTTTGCCTCTGGCTGTAGAATTGGTGCCAGAAAAAGATCTTCAGCGTTTAAGTCTGGAGTTTCCTTTACCACCGGTAAAGCATCTGTGGCAACAAAAGCCATTGAATTACATTGGCTTCTTCTTAGGGCATGAAGGTAAAGGAAGCTTACTGTCTGAATTAAAACGTCGAGGGCTGGCTCAGCGGTTAAGTGCTGGAGCGGGGTTTTCTTCTGAAGATTCTTCAACGTTTAAAATCAGTATTGATCTTACAGAAGAAGGCTTAAAAAAGCGTGATGAAGTGGTTAAACAGGTTTTTGCCGCTATTCATTTGTTGAAACAAAACGGTATTGAAGAATGGCGCTTTAATGAATTGAAAACCATGGCAGACCTTGAATTTCGTTTTGCGGAAAAGCCCAGCGAACTTCGAACGGTAATAGGCTTCAGTAATGCTATGCATGATTACCCGGTGAAGGACTTAATGCGAGCCGGCTACGCTATGGATACCTTCTCGCCGAGGACTGTTTCTTTTTATTTGAGCTTGTTAAATCCAGATAATCTCTTATTAACCACAAGCTATAAAGCAGCGAAGACTCAAAATAAAACCCAGTATTACCATGTGCCTTACGGCGTAGAAAAGATTTCCGCAGAAAAAATACAAGCCTGGAAGAATGCAAGAAGCTCTGTGTTAGCTTTGCCGGGTGCTAATTTATTTATTCCTAAGAAATTGGCTTGGGGTAACCCGAAAACGGAAGGACTACAATCTTTGCTAGGGGGTAATGGTGCGAATGATCTTTTCCCTCAACAGTTGCCATTGAAGTTGTTTACCGAAAAACAGCTGCCCGTAAGTGCTTGGTATAAGCACAATCACCAATTTAAATTGCCGAAGGCGGATGTTCGTATTCGTATCTACTCGCCGAATTTAAATGGCGGAGCAGAAGATTTTTCTCGTAACGAATTGATGGTGGCTCTATTGGGAGATCAATTAAATGAGCTCACCTATACCGCCTCAATGGCAGGGTTAGGCGTAGGCTTGATACCTCACACTCGGGGATTAGATATTCGCCTTAATGGCTTCGATCCTAAGATGCCGGTGTTATTGGAAAAAGTGGTGGAGAAACTGGCTTCTCCCATTTGGAAGCTTGAGCGGTTCGATGACATAAAAGCGGATGCCGTTCGTAGCCTAAGAAACGCGCAAAAAGAAGTACCTTACCGTCAGTTAATGTCTGAAGCGGTAGAAGTGACCTACTCCAAAGTCAGTAGCGAAGAACAACTGCTAGCGGTAACTGAGACGTTAACCCTTAAGGATGTTAAAGCTTTTAGCCGTAATTATTTTGATGGCGCCGAGGTTAAGGCGTTGATCTACGGCAATGCGGATGCCCTTGAGGCAGAGCAGTGGTTAGCGCCATTGGCAAATTTACTTTCAGCAAATACAGAACGTAAACCGGATAGCGGTAATATTGCTCGGCTACCGGAAGCAACGTTGTGGCGTGAGTTGGATTTACCCCACAAAGATAAAGCTGCAGTACTCTTTGTACAGGGGCATAACGACGTGATTAAAGAGCGGGCGTTAATGTTATTACTGCGTCAGATTATGCATACGCCTTTTTATTATCAATTACGTACTGAACGGCAGCTAGGTTATATGGTGTTTGCTACCGGGTTGCCCGTAAGGCGTGTGGCTGGCACGGCCTTGGTGGTGCAGTCCCCCTCTACTCCTGTACCACAACTTAAAAAGGAAATTAGTGGTTTTCTTGAACGCTTCCAAGTCCTCTTGGCTGAGGAGTCCGAAGAAAGCTACGACAAGCACAAGCAGGCGCTTTTACTGAATTTGCAGGAGCCCGATAAAAATATGGGGGAGCGTGCAGGCCGCTATTGGATGGACCTCGGGCTTGGATACCACGGTTTTGACCGTCTCGATCAATTGGTACAGGCCGTGAATGCTATCAGCAAGAATGAATTGATAGAATTTTATAATAGCCGTTTTGTAAAAAGCCCTCGTAGCCTCTGGCTGACTTCTGGAGGGAAGCTGGACGGCGTTACACCTCTCCAAGACACTGTGTCTTTCAAGAAAAAATACGGTTTTTATCAGAATTATTAAGGACTTAGCTGGACTGCATGTTCAGCTGAGTATGTTGTGGGGCTCGCATTTTACGCGCCTCACAAAGATGACAAGCAAGTCACATCCTGTAGCAAAACTACAGAAACACCTAAAAGCTTCCTTTTTAAACTCCTTTCTTGTAGAATTTTTACCCGCTTTTAAAGTGGTTTCGAGGACTGCTTAAGCTTTTTGAATTACCTCTGTTGTGTCTGTAGAAGTGTTACACAAGGTATGAGAAGAGAAGTTTGGTCATTCCAAATGAGCGAAGGCTGGCCCCGCGAGCGAAGCGAGTGTATTGGGCCCGAATAACGCCGTGTAACGCTTCTACAGCCGCAACCCGAAGGGCAGGGGTTGTCTTTTAACTCCTGCAGAGGAACTTCAAAAAGTTTAGGCAGACCTATGCCTTGGCGGGCATTTTCTTTGACTATACTCATTACTCACAGATGGGGTGAGTTGATGGGTTGGTCAGCATTCGTAACTCGCTGAGACAAATGAACTCATGCTGCCGTTTACTGCATAAGTAAACGGTTGTGTAGGCTGAATAGAATAGCCTCATTAACGTAGCAGTATTAAGTAGCCACAAGCTGACCACGGAAAAAGGCAGGGCCTTTACAGGCCTCTAAATTCGATAACCGTTCGAACACACAATTCTTACAACCTAAGGAGACTAGGATGGGAGAGGACATCAACGCTCTTGAGAACCAAGAGTGGCTGGATTCGCTGTATGCACTGATTCGACATCACGGAAAGGAGCGCGCAGCAGAACTTCTTCGTTTATTGGTAGACGCTGCCACTGACTCTGGCGTATCAATGCCTGCAGCAATCACCACCCCTTACCGTAATACCATTGCACCACTTGCTGAAAAGCGCATGCCTGGCGATTTATTTATGGAGCGTCGTATTCGCTCCCTGATTCGTTGGAATGCACTGGCCATGGTGATGCGCGCAAACGACAACGCCGATGGCCTCGGTGGCCATATTTCCAGTTTCTCGTCAGCAGCAACTCTCTATGACGTGGGCTTTAACTACTTCTTCCACGGCCCTGATGGTAAAGAACTGGAAGACCTTATTTATTATCAAGGTCACTGTGCGCCAGGTTTCTACGCGCGTTCTTATTTGGAAGGGCGTTTTGATGAAGACCAACTAGACCACTTCCGTCGCGAAGTGGATGGCAATGGTCTGTCTTCCTATCCTCACCCTTGGTTGATGCCGGAGTACTGGCAGTTCCCAACCGTTTCTATGGGCTTGGGCCCGATCCAGGCTATCTATCAAGCACACATCATGCGCTACTTATCTGCTCGTGATTTGGCACCTCGTGGCAACCGTAAAGTGTGGGCGTTCCTGGGCGATGGTGAGTGTGACGAACCAGAATCTCTAGGTGCCATCTCTCTCGCCGGTCGAGAGAAGTTGGAAAACCTCATTTTTGTGATCAACTGTAACCTGCAGCGCCTCGATGGCCCGGTTCGCGGTAACGGCAAAATTATCCAGGAGCTGGAAGGTGTATTCCGTGGTGCTGGCTGGAATGTGATTAAAGTGGTGTGGGGCCGTATGTGGGACCCACTGATTGAAAAAGATACCACTGGCCTTCTGCAAAAGCGTATGGATGAAGTTTGTGACGGTGAATACCAAAACTACAAAGCCAACGGTGGTGGTTATACCCGTGAGCACTTCTTTGGTGAATATCCTGAGCTGTTAGAGCTGGTGAAAGACATGACCGACGATGAGATCATGGCGTTGAATCGCGGTGGTCACGACCCATTCAAAGTGTATGCAGCTTACGCAGAAGCGGTCGCGCATAAAGGTCAGCCTACTGTAATCCTGGCGCAAACCGTAAAAGGTTACGGCTTGGGTGCAGCGGGTGAAGCGGCTAACGATACCCACTCGGTGAAAAAAGTGGATACGGAAAGCCTGAAAAAATTCCGCGATCGCTTTGGTATTCCACTGAGCGACGACGAACTGAAAACTGTGCCTTACTACCGTCCTGCGCCAGATAGCCCAGAGATGGTGTACATGCGCGATAAGCGTGAAAAGCTCGGCGGTTATTTGCCCTCCCGCCGTCCGAAAAGCACCGATTTGGAAGTGCCACCGCTGGACTTGTTCAAGTCACAGTTGGCGGGTAGTGGTGAGCGTGAAATTTCCACTACCATGGCGTTTGTACGCATCCTGTCGAGCTTGGTGAAAGACAAAAAAATCGGCAAGCGTGTTGTGCCTATCGTGCCAGACGAAGCCCGCACCTTTGGCATGGAAGGTATGTTCCGCCAGTTGGGTATCTACTCATCGGCGGGTCAGAAATACACCCCGCATGATCACAATCAGATCATGTACTACAAGGAAGACAAGAAAGGTCAAATCCTGGAAGAGGGTATTAACGAAGCCGGTGCAATGTCTGGCTGGATTGCCTTGGCAACCGCTTACAGCACTTACGACTGCCCAATGGTTCCGTTCTACGTGTATTACTCCATGTTTGGTTTCCAGCGTATTGGTGACCTGGCTTGGGCTGCGGGTGACTCACAGGCACGGGGTTTCTTGATTGGTGCAACTGCTGGCCGTACTACCTTGAACGGCGAAGGCTTGCAGCATCAGGATGGTCACAGCCATGTTCTTGCGAACACCATTCCAAACTGTCATACCTACGATCCTACCTACGCCTTCGAGCTGGCAGTGATTATTCAGCACGGTATGAAGCGCATGTACGAAGATCAGGAAAACTGCTTCTACTACATCACCACCATGAACGAAAACTATGCTCACCCGGAAATGCCTATCGGCGCGGAAGAGGGCATTATTAAAGGTGGTTACCTGCTGAAAGAAGGTAAGAAGAAAGCCAAGCTCAAAGTTCAATTAATGGGTGCGGGTTCGATCTTGCGTGAAGTTGAGGCTGCGGCAGAAATTTTGAAAGAGCAGTACAGCGTTGAGTCTGATATCTGGAGCATTACCAGTGTGAACGAACTGACCCGCGATGGTCAGGAATGTGAGCGTTTGAACTTGCTGCACCCAGAAGACGAACCACGTAAGCCGTACATTACTCAGCAGTTGGAAGGTCGCCAAGGTCCTGTGGTAATTGCTACCGACTACATGAAGAGTTACACCGAGCAGTTGCGTGCGTTTATCCCTGCGGATTATCACGTGCTGGGTACCGACGGCTTCGGTCGTTCCGATACTCGTGAGAAGCTGCGTAAGTTCTTCCAGGTAAGCCGGGAATACGTGGTACTGGCAACGCTGAAAGCGTTGGCAGACCAAGGCAAGATTGAGAAGAAGGTGGTTTCTAAAGCGATGGTTGACCTCGGCATTCCCGCTGAGCAAGTTAGCCCGTTACTCCGCTAATTCACGCTAATAGATGAGGACATGCAATGAGCAATGAAATTGTAAAGGTCCCCGATATTGGCGGGGCGGATGATGTAGAAATTGTTGAAGTTTGTGTATCGGTAGGCGACTCCGTAGACGCTGAAGATTCACTGATTGTGTTGGAAACCGATAAAGCCACTATGGAAGTGCCTGCGCCAAGCGCCGGTACAGTGGCTGAAATTTTAGTCAGCGTTGGCGATAAGGTGAGCGAAGGCTCGGATATTATGGCGCTGGCTACGGGGGCGGCTACCAGTGCAGCTCCTGCAGAGAAAGCACCTGCCCCGACGGCAGAACCAGTGCCTGCTGCTGAACCTGTTCAGGCACCTGCAGTAGCTAGCGCAGTTCAACCCATTATTATCCCTGACCTCGGCGGCGCCGATGATGTGGATGTGATTGAAGTTAACGTCGCTGTTGGCGATAGCATCGAAGAGGGCGACACCCTGATCGTGCTGGAAACCGACAAGGCTTCCATGGAAGTGCCTTCGCCATTTACGGGCACCATTACCAATCTGAGTGTTAACGTTGGCGATAAAGTATCAGAAGGCAACAGCATTGGTGAAATGGACGCTGCGGGTGCGGCTCCTGCGCCTGCGACGGCACCCGTTGTTGAGTCAGCTCCAGAAGTGGCACCTGTGTCAGAAGCCCCGGCGACTGTACCCGCTGCAAGTGGTGGTGTATCCATTCAGCCCGTCGCTGTACCAGATCTTGGTGGAGCCGAAGATGTTGATGTAATCGAAGTCAGTGTAGCGGTGGGCGACGAAGTGGCCGATGGCGATACGCTGATCGTACTGGAGACCGATAAGGCCTCCATGGAAATCCCTGCGCCTTTCGCTGGCAAGATTACCGCTTTCTCTATCAAAGAAGGTGACAAGGTCAACGAAGGTAATGCCCTGTGCGAAATTGAAACTGAGGCTGTAGCATCTCCGGGTGTGGTGGAAGACAACAAGGTGGCTACTGAGGTGGCGGCACCGTCTGCGCCTGCATCTGCTGCTCCGGCGGCACCTTCAGTTCCTTCTTCTGGATCAGGTAGTGTTTCAGGCGTTGAGAAGAAAGCGCTCAGCGGCAAGGGCAGTGAAGTTTACGCGGGTCCTGCGGTACGAGCACTGGCTCGCGAGCTGGGTGTTGAACTGTCTGAGGTAAAAGGCTCCGGACCAAAAGGCCGCATTCAGAAAGACGACCTGCACGACTATGTGAAGCGTCGCCTGAATGAAAAGCCAAAAGCTGAAGTGACAGGCGGTGCGGGCATTCCACAGGTGCCAGAAATCGACTTCTCCAAGTTTGGCGATATCGACATGGTGAAGATGACCAAGATCGACAAGGTTACCGCCTTCAATATGCAGCGCTCCTGGCTCAACGTACCTCACGTTACCCAATGGGACGATGCGGATATCACCGATCTGGAAGAATTCCGTAAGAGCATGAAAGCCGAAGCGGAGAAAATGGGTAAAAAGCTTACACCACTGCCATTCCTGATTAAGGCTTGTGCATTGGCGTTGCAGAGCAACCCTAAATTCAACCGCTCACTCCATGCCGACGGTGAGCACTTTGTGCAGAAGAAATACGTGCATATTGGTATCGCGGTGGATACACCAAATGGCTTGGTTGTACCGGTATTGCGAGATGCAGATAAGAAGAGCATCTGGCAGTTGGCCGATGAATCCAACGCATTGGCGAAAAAGGCTCGTGACGGCAAGTTAAAGCCGATCGATATGCAGGGCGCCAGCTTCACTATCTCTAGCCTGGGTGCTATTGGTGGTAATGGCTTCACCCCTGTGGTGAACACGCCAGAAGTTGGTATCCTTGGTGTCTCCAAAGCGCAAGTGAAGCCGGTGTGGAACGGCTCTGAATTTGTCCCTCGCAATATGTTGCCGTTGGCACTGTCTTACGATCACCGTGCGATTAACGGCGTTTCTGCAGGCACCTTTATGGTGGAAATTGTTAACTTGCTTAGCGATGTGCGCCGTATGGTTCTGTAAAGGCTAGAATCATTTCGGTGAAAGAACCCCCAGCAGCCCTTGGTTGTTGGGGGTTCTTGCTTTTTGGGTTTGAAAGAAAGTGAGCGTTTGGTACGGCAATAACTTGTCATCCTGAGCGAAATGAAGGATCTCGTTGGGCAGAGGAGATCGTGAGCTTCGCTGCTCTGGCGAGTCCTCACTTCGTTCGTCAGAATGACAGCCACTGAGTCGGGTAGCCTATATTTCTCACCCATCCCCATACAAGGTATACTTGCGCGCTTTCAGGCCCGTTGGGCTTCAAGCACAACAGCTACAAAAACAGATATAACGCATTCTGAATATAAAGAATTCAAAGAGGGTATCCCATGATTATCAAGCCACGCGTTCGCGGCTTTATGTGTATCACCACACATCCCACCGGTTGTGAAGCCAATGTGAAAAACCAGATCGATTTCGTTAAGTCACAGGGCCCGATTGAAGGTGCGCCTAAGCGTGTATTGGTGATTGGTGCATCTACTGGCTACGGCTTGGCTGCGCGTATTTCTGCTGCATTTGGTGCCGGTGCACAAACTCTGGGCCTGTTCTTTGAAAAAGAAGGCACCGAGAGAAAGCCGGGTACGGCGGGTTGGTACAACTCTGCAGCGTTCCACAAATTTGCGGAAGAGGAAGGCCTGTATGCCAAGAGCATTAACGGTGATGCTTTCTCTGATGAGATCAAACAAAAAACCATCGACACCATTAAAGAAGACCTGGGTCAGGTAGACTTGGTTATTTATAGTTTGGCGTCTCCACGTCGCACTCACCCTAAAACAGGTGAGACTTTTAACTCTACTCTGAAGCCAATCGGTAAAGATGTAACCCTTCGTGGTATTAATACCGACAAAGAACAAATTCAGGAGTTTTCTCTGGAAGCAGCTTCAGACGAAGACATTTCCAATACCGTTGCAGTGATGGGTGGGGAAGACTGGCAGATGTGGATCGATGCACTGGATGATGCAGGTGTATTGGCTGATGGTTGTAAAACGTCTGCGTTCACTTACGTGGGTGAAAAAATCACGTGGGATATTTACTGGGACGGCACAATTGGCCAAGCGAAAAAAGATTTGGACAGCAAGGTATTGGCCATTCGTGAAAAGCTTGCGGCCAAAGGTGGTGATGCTCGGGTTTCTGTGTTGAAAGCCGTTGTGACTCAAGCCAGTTCCGCAATTCCTATTATGCCGCTATATCTTTCTTTGTTATTTAAAGTGATGAAAGAAGACGGTTCTCATGAAGGCTGTATCGAACAGCTTTATCGCTTGTTTACCGAGTGCTTGTATACGGATTCTCCACGTTTAGATGATGAAGGTCGTTTACGTGTAGATGAATTGGAGATGCGCCCAGAAATTCAAGAAAAAGTAACAGCGCTGTGGGATCAAATTTCCACTGAAACCATTGCCAGCGATACAGATTTTGCGGGCTACAAGCGTGAGTTTTTAAACCTGTTTGGTTTTGAAATTGATGGTGTGGATTACGAAGCGGATGTCAGTCCGCTGGTAGAAATTAAAAATATGGCGTAGTGGCCTGTCATCCTGAGCGAAGCGAAGGATCTCCTGGCAACAAAGAGATTCTTCACTTTGCTCAGAATGACAACGACAGTGTAGCCCGCGATCAAAAATTGCTCCTGCATTTTTGAAATATCCTCCATCCATGGAGGGCAATAGCGTAGCGGCATGCGGGAAAAGTTCGAAGTTAGATGTTGGACGTTTGACGAAACCGCGCTGCGTCCAACTTCAAACCTCAAAGAAAAAACGGAGATTGATATGAGCGAAAACAAAACGTTTAACACCTTCTCCGAGTTTTATCCTTTCTACCGCTCCGAACATAGCGACCGAACCTGCCGCCGCCTACACTTCATCGGTTCTTTTTTGGCGCTTTTTATTCTCGGTTATGTGATTTACTCCGGTGAGCTCATTTGGATTTTTCCGGGGTTAGTCGTCGGTTATGCTTTTGCCTGGATTGGCCATTTCTTTTTTGAACACAATAAGCCTGCAACCTTTCAATACCCTTTTTATAGCTTTATGGGTGACTGGGTAATGTTTAAAGATATGCTTACCGGTAAGCTTGATTGGTAATTGTTGTTCTCTTATGCCTGTAAAACGTCCTCAGTTTCAAGTCTTTATGCTTCATCCGCGCTATTGGTTAACGTGGTTGGGTTTTTGTTTGTTGTGGTTAATTGCTCAGCTGCCTTACTCGGTACTAATGGCCTTAGGTAGAGGGTTAGGGCGTTTACTGTTGAGGGTCGCTAAAAGCCGTCGAAAGGTGGCTGCTCGAAATTTTGAGTTGTGTTTTCCTGAGCTTTCTCAAAGGGAGCGCGACCAGTTACTGACAAAGAACTTTGAATCTACAGCTATCGCTTTATTCGAAAGTGCCATGGCTTGGTGGTGGCCGAAAAAACGCTTAGAAAAATTGGTGCAATACGAGGGAATGGAAAACCTAGAAAACCTCAACGGGCAGGGCGTGCTTATGTTGGGTTTTCACTTTACCACCTTAGATATTGCCGGTGCCTTTATGAACTTACAGTTGCCCATTACCGCCATGTACCGGCCTCATAAAAATGCGGTGTACGATTTTGTTCAGCGAAAAGGGCGAGAGCGTTTTCATAAAGAGCTTCCGGTGGTAGAGCGCCGTGATGTACGGGGTATGGCCAAGGTAATGAAGTCAGGGGATATGATTTGGTATGCGCCGGATCAAGACTATGGCCGCAAGGGGGCTGAGTTTGTCCCCTTCTTTGGCATTCCTGCCGCAACATTAACTGCCACTAGTAAGTTCGCCCAGCTAGGGCAGGCCAAGGTAATTCCTATTACCTATACCCGTTTACCGAATGATCAAGGCTATAGGATGACTATCCATCAGGCTTTCGATAATTTCCCTACCGGCGACGATTACACCGACACGGCTCGGGTGATGGCTTTTGCAGAAACACGTATTCGTGAGCAGCCGGAACAATATCTCTGGACCCACCGTCGCTTTAAGAACCGTCCGCAAGGTGAGACTAGTCTATATTAGCTAATTTTAGTGCCAGTCGGCTTGTTGGATACTGGGCCTTCTACTATTTTTATAGAGATAGATATTACGCATTTTCGGGTCTGATCCGTTAGTTGGAAGGTTACTTTTCTACTAACAGACACCAGGGAGAAGGTAGATGGGTTTTTCAATTACATCCGCAGAGTCAGAGCAGCTTTATACGCTGGCAATTCCTGAGGTAATGAAAGGAATTGCCAATAGCTACGGCCGGGATTTCTTTCAATCCGTTACAGAATCCTTGGCTCGAGTCATTGGTGCGGATTACACCTTTATTGCACGTATTTCAGACGATCAATCGGAATCCAGAACCATCGCGCTCTGTAGTGGTACGGAGGTGGTGGATAATTTTTCTTATGCCTTAGAAGATACGCCTTGTGCTGATGTGGTGGATGATTCTATTTGTGTATATCCCGAAGGCATTTGCCGTTTATACCCGAAGGATCAATTGCTCATTGATATGGGTATTGAAGGCTATATCGGTGCCCCTCTCTATAGCCGTGACCACAGTGTTCTAGGGTTAGTGGTAGCCCTATATAAACGGCCAATTGCCAATGCGGATTTTTGCCGTTCCATCTTTGAGTATTTTTCAGGGATTATTGCCTCGGAAATTATTTCGTCGGAGTATGCCGAGGAATTGCAAGAGCTAAATGCTTCTCTAGAAAAGCGAGTGGAGCAGCGGACTAACGAATTAGAAGAGCTGAATGATCAGCTCAAGGCTTTTGCTTATTCGGTGTCTCATGATTTAAAAGCCCCTGTGCGAGCCATTAAGGGGTTTTCAGAAGCCTTGATCGAAGATTTTTACAAAGAACTCCCTTCCGATGGGCAACAATATTTAGACAGTATCTCGAAATCCGCTGAGAAGATGGATCAGATTATTAGCGACATGCTGGCTTTAGCGAAGGCCACTCGGCAAGTATTGGATTTTGAGTGGGTGGATTTTTCAGCGCTATGTTTGCGGGAACTTGAGTCCCTAAAGGCGTCGGACCCAGCGCGAGCCGTCGAGGTGAATATTGCCCCTGATATCAGCCTTTATGGGGATCAAGGACAACTTCGTATTCTTGTGCAAAATTTGCTGAGTAATGCTTGGAAGTATAGTGCTCATACGCCTTCTGCCAGAATAGATGTCACTAAAAACCACTCTAATGATCATATGACCATTGAAGTGAGAGACAACGGCTGTGGCTTCGATATGGCCCAAGTCCACCGGCTATTTGGCTTGTTCAGTCGACTTCATACCGATCAAGAATACGAAGGCTCAGGTATTGGCTTGGTTACCGTAAAGCGCATTGTCGAGCGCCATGGTGGAGAGATCTCAGTGGTGGCCGAAAAAGATAAGGGCGCGGCTGTTACTCTCCGTTGGCCAGATAACGTCGCATAATTTTTAAAGGGTTTAACGCGATGCGAGTACTCTTAGTTGAAGATAATGAAATGGACCTGATGCTGATTCGGCGGCAGCTGAAAAAGTACATCGAAGATCTAGAATTAATGAATGTGGCCAGTGTGAAAGGGCTAAAAAACCTGCTTCAGGAATCCTGGGATGTGATCATCAGTGATGCTCATCTCCCCGATGGCGAATTGCCGGATATTGCCCAAGCCGTTGCGGATTCAGGCAATGAAGCGCCTTTCATCATCTGTTCAGGCTCACTGTATTTAATTAACCCCGAAGAACTGGCGAAAACCCCTCATATTATTGTTGAAAAAGGTTCTTGGGCAGACCTAATGAATGCCTTGATTGCTCTAGGGGCAAGTATAAAATCGTTGGATAATTAACCAATACGAGCAAGAAAACTAAGTATTGGAAAATACAGGATTTTTTTCACTAAAACCCTTGACTCACCCCCGCCCCATCAAGATAATACGCGCCCACAACGCAACGCACTCGTAGCTCAGCTGGATAGAGTACTCGGCTACGAACCGAGCGGTCGAAGGTTCGAATCCTTCCGAGTGCGCCATACAAACAAAAAAGCCCTGGTCCAAAAGACCAGGGCTTTTTTGTTTGTGGCTTCTCGAAAGGATTTGAGGGTAAAGCGGTTCGACCGGTTGCGGCTGAGCAACCGGGACCGAGCGAAGCGAGCCCGAAGGGGCTTGGTTGGCGAATAGCCAAGCAAGAGTCCATCCTTCCGATCCCACCCAAGGTTCAAAAGATCAGTTTTTGTCTATAGCCCCTAAAGGTTCAAAAAGACGCATCGAGTTATTGCGTCAACTAATCCCTCCAATTCACACCCTACAATCTTAAAAACGCCAAAGGGCGTAGATAGAAGCGACTTAATCCAAAGCCAAACCTCCCTCTACGTATCCCTCAACAGCCCCTTTCCCCACAAAACCACACCGACCATTTATTACCTGAAGTTATAGTCAGTACCAATTACTACCAATGTCGAGAATAACCACGGGTTAACACCAAAACCCAGTAAAAACACCCGTTTTCAATGGTTTTAGAGGAAGTGTTTCCTAGTTTCCCAGTGACGTTTCCTGGGGTAACCGTTGGTTGCTTGACTAAAATTCGTCATTTTTACGTCAAATTAATCTCTAGTACTTGCGTCCCAAGGCCTGAAGATGATTATTCGCTCAGGTTATACTGAGTATTCTCCATGTTGATTGGGGTGTCAGGTTTCAATGTTGTTTGATAGGTCATCTCTTTATAGGTGGTGAAATTTTTATAGCGATTCCAGAGGGTCGCTGCCAGTCCTTAAGAGGCCATGGAGTAGATCGAATAGCGCAGGTTTAGCGACGTATTAAAAGAATAACTTCGGAGCAATATAAGCCCATGAATAAATTTGGTAAGTTTTTAACCGCTGGTGCACTGTGTGCCTCTGCGATGGTAGAAGCCTCAATGACAGGTTCTGGTGATGTGGTTAGCGGTACCTATAACGGTTCTCGTGATCGCCAGTATAAGGTGTATGTACCTCAGTCTTACGACGGTAGCACGCCTGTGCCTATGATTATGGCGGTACACGGTTGTGTAATGAATCATACGGATGCCCTGGATTTATGGAACTTTGACCTTATCGCAGACCAAAACAATGTGATTGTGGTTTACCCCTATGTCACTAGCTTCACTGAAATGCGCAGCGACGATTGCTGGGGCTATTGGTTCGATAACCACATTACCCAAGGTGGTGGTGGTGAGGTTGATGACCTTCATGGCTTGGCTCAAATGATCGAAGGTCAGTACAACATCGATCCTTCTCGCCGTTATATCACCGGTATTTCTTCTGGTGGCGCTATGACAGAAGCATCAGCCATTGCTTATAACGAATACTGGGCTGCGGCTGCTCCTGTAGCGGGCTTGCCTTACAACGACGAATCTTCTTCTGTGACTGCTGAGCAGTGGCAGACGCTACAGCACCACGTTACCTCTATTAATAACGAGTTGGACGACCCTCGCGCGGTTCCGACTTTTATCGTTCAATCCAGTAACGACACCACGGTTCTGCCTAAGGCGATGGAGTTGATTCGCGACTCTCACCTGACGGTTTGGGGTGACGACCTGACTGCCGACGCAAGCGAAAGCTGCACCGCTGAAGGTATTAGCTGTACCCTAACCACTTACAATGGTCCAGACGGTAACCCGTTGGTTCAAACCCTGTTGTACAACGGTGTTCAGGCTAAGTCTGCTACCTACGGTGCTGGCCACTACTGGACGGGTGATGACGAAAACCAAGACAAGTGGGCGAAAGAGCAGGGTCCAAGTGCTTCTCAGCATATTTGGGCTTTCTTCGAGAATGTCACAATGGATGGTTTCGAGGCTCCTGAGTGTGGTAACGACACTACAGCTCCTGGCGCGCCTTCTGGCTTAGCTGCCATGGATATCCATGACAAGTACGCCGAGCTAACCGTTAACCCTAACGGTGAACCAGATCTGAAAGGCTACAAGATCTACAAAACTGACGGTTCTGCGTTAACTAACTCTGCAGTGACCACAGAGACCATTAACGTTTCTGGCTTGAATCCTGAAACTGAGTACAACGTATACGCCACTGCGGTTGACCAGTGTGGCAACGAGTCTCCTGCTTCTAGCAGCATCAGCTTCACCACAACGGCCCTTGAGTATGTAGCACCGACTTCTTCTGCTACTTGTACTGAGCACTACAATGCGGGCCGTTTGGACACTGATGGCTATCTGGCTTGTGGTAGTACCCATGGCTACGTAGACGATGTGACCTTGTGGCAGCGTGAAGACGGTACTTGGACTGACCAAGACCTGAACGGTGCTAACACTGGTGGTGGCACTGGCGGTGGAACAGGTGGCGGTACCGGCGGCGGCACCGGTGGCGGTTCTGGTACTACTACGCCAGGTAGCTGGACAACCAATTCAAATCTGGAAGGTATGGAAGTTCATATCTATACCCCGAACTCTTCTACTAGCAACGGTAAGCGCGCTCTGATGATTACCCTGCACGGTTGTAGTCAGTCTAACGAAATCGTTCGTGACAATTGGGGTTGGGAAGACGAAGCTGACCAGTACGGTATGGTTGTAGCGGCACCCATGGCACCAAACGGTGGTGTGATTGCAGGTTGCTGGGACTACTATGACTCTAACCACAGTCGTTCTAACCCAGGTCGTCACGACGACAACCTGATCGACTTGGCGCAAACCATGATCAACGACGCTAACCTGAATATTGACCCTGACCAGGTATACGTATCCGGTCTGTCTTCCGGTGGTGGTCAAACCTTCGTAATGGGTTGTGTGGCACCTGAGATCTTTGCGGGTATCGGTATTAATGCAGGTCCAGCGGTGGGTACAACTTCTGGTCAAATTGGCTCTGTTGCGGCAACTGCTTCACAAGCTCGCTCTACTTGTACGGGCTTTGCAGATAATGGCAATCAAGGTGCATTCGATACGCAAATCACCTCTGTTGTTCACGGTAACAGCGACTACACCGTAGCCCAGGGTTATGCAGATGTTGACGCAGAAGCGATGGCGCTGATTTACGGTGCAAACCAAGATAGCGGTACTAACAGCATTACGGGTGGCGGTGCTGAAACCACTTGGAGTGACGCAAATGGTACTCGTGTATCTAAGATCATGGTGTCTGGCCTAGGTCACGCATGGCCTGGTGGTAACGACTCAACCGGTGGTTCTTATACGGATCACAACACCGTTGATTACCCTGCATTCCTGACGGCTTTCTTCTTCGAAAATAACCGTCGTGCAGACTTCACCAACGATGACACCACTGCACCTGCAGTACCTGCTGGCCTGGCTGTAACAGCCACTAGCACTTCAACTATCAGTGTGAGCTGGAATGCGGTATCTGACGTAGACCTGTCTAACTACACTGTTTATGTTGATGGTTCTGCCTACGCATCTACTGCTAGTACTTCAACGGTGATCAACGGCTTGTCTGCGGCGACCACTTACAGCATTACCGTTTCTGCATCAGATGCTTCTGGTAATGAATCTATGCAATCTGTAGCGGTACAGGGCACTACCCAAGAAGCTAACGGTAGCGATACGGTTAAGCCAGTAATTACCTTGAGCGGTAGCGCGTCTATGACCCTGACAGAAGGTGATAGCTTCACTGATCCGGGTGCAACCGCTAACGATAATGTTGATGGCGATATCACCGCTCAGATCGTTGTATCGGGTTCGGTTAACACCAGTGCTGCTGGCACCTACACCTTGACCTACAACGTATCGGATGCGGCGGGTAACGCGGCGGATACAGTAACCCGTACCGTTGTAGTAGAAGCAGCGCCTGTACAGCAAGATTGCTCATCTGTAACAGCGTACAACTATTACCACAAGACTGGCGGTCGTGCGTACAGCACGGGTCTGGTGACTGCGCCGAACTACTATGCAAATGGTAGTAACGATGCAATGTTGGGTTCCACATGGGGTCTGACTACTCTGCATACCTTTGACGACAGCACCTGGTATGTAGGTACTTGCCCATAAGGTACCCTGTATAGCAGGTATGATCTCCTGACCTACATTTGCTTGTAGGAACTTTAAAGCCCCTCAGTGAATACTGAGGGGCTTTTTTTGTGGTAGAACACAGGTGAGTACTGTTAGAGGAAAGGATTTACTGAGGATAGGTATTAACGGCGTTGTGTTGCAGGGAGGGGGCGGTAATGGGTGCGGAGAGCCTTTACAGGCTCCCTATAAACGCTTTGAGGTGTCGGTTGAAGGTTGCAGGATCTTCCATGTGAGGGCTGTGTCCGGTGTCTGCCATATTGATCAGTTTGCCATTCCCTAGGTTGTCAGCGTAGTACTGGCCAGTTTCTTCGTTATAGAGCTGACTCTTAGTACCGTGAATAATCATGGAAGGGCAAGTAATAGAGGGAAGGATTTTACGGAAATCTTGCTCACACATGGATTGCCAGATGGCCATGAGTGTTTTCGAGTCACACTCTTTCAAGCCATCAACAAACTCTGCTTTCAAAGCTTCGTTGGTACTGTCTTCTGCTAAAACGGCGAGGCCAAAGGTTTCCACATATTTCACCCAGTTCATTTTCATCATGGGTATCACCATGGCGTTGGTAGCCTTGGTGTAGTTTTGCTTTAGGCCCAGAGACCAGGTTTTATCAGTGATAATTTTCGGGGTCATATCCACGACTACAGCGCCTTTTACTTGCTCGATGCCGTAGATCTCGATGTACTTCATCATGACGTGAGCACCCATAGACCAGCCCACAAGGATAAGGTTATCCAAATTTAGGTGCTGGCGAAGCTCCTCGATATCTTTGGCGAGGCGTTCCATGGAGGGTTTGTTGAATGTCTCTTTAACGTCTTCGGCAAGTTTGGCGCTCTGTCCGTGGCCTCGTTGATCGATGCAGATTACCCGATGAGTCTTGTTGATCTCTGGTTGGTTGTGCTTCCAAAAGCCACCATGGGCGCCCCAGCCATGTATAAAGATGATAGCTGTGCCGGGTACTGCTGTGTCCGAGCTTGGATTTGAGTCGCTGTAGGCAATGGGGTATTGGTCAGTGGTGGTAAATTGCGCCATAAGAAAAACTGCCTTATTTCCTTAATTGATTGAAATCTAAAGTTTTGGAGGATTTGAATAATTGAGTAAAAAGATTGACAAGTAAACAGGCTGTCGATATTCTATACAAACATGAACGACTCGTCAGGTTTGTAAATTATGTCGACACTTGAAGCGCCTTTAGTACCGAAAACACCTCGTGGCCAGAGAACCCGCCAGAAGTTGCTAGATGCAGCAGAGGAGGAATTTGGCTTAAATGGATTTAACCAAACGTCAGTCAGCAATATCACCAAAAACGCAGGCGTAGGTCAAGGTACTTTTTACCTCTACTTCAACAGTAAAGAAGAGATTCTTCGCGAGCTGGTAGACCAGTTAGGGACTAAGCTTCGTGAGGCTATTGCCGAGAAAATAGCCCATGAGGTGGATCAGGAAAGTATTGAGCGAGAAGGGCTGCGGGCGTTTTTAACCTTCGTGGCGGAACACTCTCGTTTCTACCGGGTAATTTCCGAGTCTCAGTTTGTGGATGAGAAGATTTTTGAAGATTATTACATGGGTTTTGGAGCTGCCTACAAAAACCGCTTGGCAAAAGCTGAACGACACGGCACCATTCGTCCTGGCGATTCTGAAGTCCGGGCTTGGGCGCTTATGGGTGTAGCGCAGTTTCTAGGTCAACGGTTTGTCGCTTGGGCGAAGCCCGGTGAAAGTATTGATCACGTGGTAGACGAGGCTATATCAATTCTGAAGCAGGGCTTTTTGGAGTAAATACCACCAGAAAGAGACCTTCCATGGATAATCAAGATGTCTTGATTCAGCGTGATGGAACAATCGCAACCGTTAAATTAAACCGTGTAGGGCGTCACAACAGCCTGGTGCCATCTTTCCTGCAGGCATTGGTAGACGCCTTTTCAACCCTGGGTGCAGATGACTCCGTCTCGGTCATCAAACTCACCTCCGCCGCCAAATCCTTCTCCACTGGCGGTGATCTCCTCGCCTTTTATGAGCACCGTGAAAACCCCGAACCCTATGCTCAGGAAATCGTAGGTCTACTGAATCAAACCATCATTGCCATGATCGAGTGCCCTAAGCCTATTGTGGCTGTGGTTAATGGTCAGGTAACTGGTGGTTCCATGGGGCTGGTATTGGGCAGTGATATTGTCCTTGTGTCCGAGCGTGCCTCTTTTACCCCTTATTATGTTGAAGTGGGTTTTAGCCCCGACGGTGGCTGGTCCACTTTACTGAATGATGTCATTGGCTATCAGCGAGCTAAAGTCATCCAGTTATTGAATAAGGCCATTTCAGCAGATGATGCTTTGTCTTGGGGATTGGCCTTTGAAAAAATTTACAGTGCAGAGATCGATGCAGCATCTGCAGCACTTTGTGAATCACTCTCTTCGAAGAAAGGAAAAACCCTGGCCAGTACCAAGCGAATGGCTCGCTACCCTGATTATCAGCAGAGACTTGATGCTGAGTTGCAAGCATTTTGTCAACTGGTTGTTACTGAAGATGCTCAGCAGGGGCTGAAGGATTTTCTAGACGGCCTCAAGCAATAGGCAGTTCTAATTCTCGTTTTACCTCTTTATTCATTCATTATTTTAGAAACAGAAGGAAGTCGTTATGGATTTGTTTAGCGATGTTGATTTGCTAGCCAAGCGTGCAGAGCTCTCGCCCAATAATGTGGCGATGGTTGAATTGGCTACAAACCGTCAGTTTACCTACAAGGAATTTAATCAGCGTGCTAATCAGGCTGCGAATTACTTATCTAGCCAGGGTGTTGGACAGGAAGATCGTGTAGCCATTCTTTGCCATAACTGCGTTGCGTTTTTCGAAATTCTTTTTGCCTGTGCGAAGATTGGAGCCACTTTGGTTCCGCTTAATTGGCGCTCAACGGCAACGGAGTTGTCTCCCATTTGTGCTAATGCTGCGCCAAAAATCTTTTTCACGGATAACGCCTTTATTGAAGTAGCCGGTCAACTGAGTGATCAGGAAAAAGCACTGCTACTAAATATTGAAAACGAAGACGGTTACGAAAAAGAAATTGCGGCTCAGTCACCGGAGTTTGAGGCTGTTCCATTTAATGAAGAATCCACCTGGTACTTGCTGTATACCTCGGGTACTACCGGCCTACCAAAGGCGGTTATTCAAACCCCAAAAATGGCTATTGCCAACCACTTGAATGTGGGCATTCCATTTAACATCACTGAACATCATAAAATTCCTAACTTCTTACCACTGTTCCACACAGCCGGTATCAACCTTTGTACCATGCCGGGCATTATTGCCGGTGCCACTAACGTGGTTATGAAAAACTTCGACCCGGAGCAGGTATTGACGTTAGTTGATCAGCGAGAAGTAAATTGCTTGTTTGGTGTGCCGGCTATTTTCCAGTTGCTTGCGGATCACCCTAACTTTGATAGCACTGACTTTACAGACCTGATCTGGTTGGGCTCTGGTGGTGCGCCATTGAGCATTAAGCTGATTGAAAAATACGCTGAAATTGGTGCGGATATTCAGCAAGGCTTTGGTATGACCGAAACGGGGCCTACCGTATTCCTAACGGATAAAGCCAATGCGGTGAACAAAGTGGGATCGGTGGGTAAGCCGCAGTTGCTGTGTAATGTTCGTGTTATTGATGGCAATGGAAATGATGTACCTCAGGGCGAAGCGGGAGAGCTGATTTTTAAAGGTCCTGGCATAACACCGGGTTACTGGGGGCAACCAGAAAAAACCGCCGAAGCCATTAAAGATGGTTGGTTGTACAGTGGCGATGTAGGCCGTATGGATGAAGACGGCTACTACTACATCGTTGATCGCATCAAAGATATGTACATTTCTGGTGGTGAAAATGTTTACCCGGCAGAAGTAGAACGCACGATTCTCGCTTATGCCGGCGTTAAAGAATTAGCCGTGGTTGGTGTGCCTGATGAGAAATGGGGCGAAGTGGGTTGTGCCTTTATTCGTTTAGATGATGGCGCAGACCTGGATGAAAAAGCACTGATTACTTACTGCAAAGAAAATCTCGCGGGCTACAAAGTGCCCAAGCATGTTCGAGTGGTTGAAGATTTTCCTCGCACGGCGGCTGGTAAGATTCGCAAAGTTGAACTGGTAGAGATGGTATAACACAAGAGTTAATGGAGTTTTTATGAGTAATCACAATTTGGAAATCGGATCGGTATTGTCCTGCACCAAGATCTTCGTGCAAGAAGACTACGATCGTTTTGCCAAGCTCAGTGGCGATCACAACCCAATTCATGTTGATCCTGAATTTTCTGCAAACACCCGTTTTGGTCGTACCGTTTCACACGGTATGTTGCTGTACAGTGTGTTGCGTTCTTTATTACAAGATAAGTTAGGTACTGTGCGCCAGCACTCGCAAAACTTGATGTTCACTGCGCCTACATTCTGTGGCGACAATATGGTTTTTAACTGGACGGTGACAGAGGTCGATGGCAATCACCTAAGCTTGGATGCGGAGATTGTTCGCGAAAAAGATGGTGAAGTTGTTACCACCGGCTCTACGGTTATTGAAGTGCTCGGTGCTTAGGCTTCGAAAGCAAGAGTCGAAAAGCAATTGCAGTTAAAACTGAATCAGAATTAAGGCAAACGAATTATGGCAATGGAACAAACAACCTTACGCGTTGGCATTAAAGCAGAAGTCGAGCGTACCTTTACCGAAGCGGATATCGCAGAGTTTAATAGCCTGGTAAGTGCAAATATCGGTAACGAAGTCCCCGAACCTCTGATCGCGGGTATGTTTTCTTTCCTGTTGGGTGAAGAACTTCCTGGGTTTGGTACCAATTATTTAAAGCAACGCATGCAATTTAAAGCCGTTGCGGAACCTGGTGAAGCCCTGGTCACTTCGGTTGAAGTGTCTCGCATCCGTGCTGACAAAGATCTTGTAGATTTGAATACTCTTTGTACCGGCCGTGATGGTCGCGTTATTTGTGAGGGATCTGCCCTTGTATTAGCGAAAGACACTAACTGGACATTGGAAGAGTCATAATTCACTTCTCTACAGTTATTTCTTAAATTGGCCTCCTTCGCATGTATAGCCTATATTAGTTAGGTAAACTCGGATTTTTATTACTACTAGCGGCATTTATTGTGGAGGGGCTGGTTCCTTATTCAGCTCTAAAATATATGGCCCTCAAACTTTTTTCTTCCCCCAAGTGTTCTGGTCTAATTGATCCGGACACTCCAATTTCAGACAATACTGCCACTAATTGGAGTGAGGATGGATGTTACGTTTTAGGGCTCTTTTACAGAAGAACGTAAAGCACTTTCTATGATGGCGGAATCCCGGGTTTTCTTAATACTCTCAAACAATTGTTCTGCTTCTGTATAGGAGCGAGATAAATACACTAGCCACTGCTTCAACTTATTTCCCAAAAACTTTTTAGGAAATTTATCTCGCGTTTCAAAGTAAAACTTTTCAACGGTGGGTAATATTTCTTGCCAGCTTTTCGGCTGATACCTCTCGCCAGCGATAGCCGCTTTGATTTGTAATGGCAAGTCGGGTGTTGCCATGAGCCCTCGGCCCAGCATCACATGCTCACAGCCGCTGACTTCTCGGCAGCGCCAGTAATCGTCCAAACTCCAAATTTCGCCATTGGCGATAACCGGGATATCCAGAGCCTCACGAATGTGGGCAATGTACTCCCAATAAGCCGGGGGGCGGTAACCATCACTTTTCGAACGGGCGTGTACAGCCAGCTCTGCGACACCTGCTTCAGCAGCGGCTTGGGCATTCTCTAAATATAGAGATTTATCATTAAATCCCAGGCGAACTTTTGCGGTAACAGGGGTAGCTTGAGGCACTGCCTCGCGCACAGCAGAAATAATATCAAAGAGGTTTTGCGGGTTTTGTAAGAGGCAGGCACCGCCGCCGTGGTTGTTTACCGTCTTTGCCGGGCAGCCAAAGTTCAGGTCTATGGTTTTTGCGCCCATTTTTGCGGCTTTGGCAGCGTTGTAAGCCATGGCTGGAGGGTGGCTTCCAAGGAGCTGTACGTGGACAGGGGTACCAGATGGCGTGCAGCTATTGCCAATGAGTTCGGGGGCGATCTTTTTAAATACTTTTTCCGGCAAGCGGGTGTGAGTAACACGAACAAATTCTGTTACACAGACATCGATACCTCCCAGCCCTGTTAGTAACGCTCGGGTGTGGTGGTCGATCACTCCTTCCATAGGGGCTTGATAAATTTTAGGAGGGGTATTGATGTCGATTACCTCTAATTTCGATGCTTGGCAGTGTAGTGGCACCACTATTACTGTCAATAGGTGGGGTATAAGTTTTATTTATTTTTAGGGGTATCTGTATTTGTAAATAAAATACATCTGCTTGGGGCTATGGCGTATATAGTCTGGCTGTTTTGTAGTATTTTTACCTTTCATGAATGGCATTGCAGTTCACGAATTTTTCCGTTAAATTGCCCGCTCACTCATTCAGGGGACTTATACCCTTGGGGATACACATTCAGGGGATTGTTCAGAGGTTCCCTGTGTGACGCTGTGATCCAGCTTCGCAAATAAAACATAGCTAAATCCTAACTAAGCCAAAGGAGTTTGCTCTCATGACGGAATCTCTGATTTCTCAAGGTGTCGACCTAATGATTTACGGTATGGGCACTGTCTTTATTTTCCTTGTTGTTCTTATTTTTGCTACAACCGCAATGTCTTATTGCGTGCGTCGCTTTATTCCCGAACCTGAGCCTACCGCTGCGCCCCAAGCACCCGCTGCGCCTACAGCCTCTGGCCAGGTGGATGGGCAGGTACTGAAAGTACTGCAGGCCGCGGTAGATGCATACCGCAATAAAAAATAAGCCGCACCTCTGTGGCATCACTAATGAAATTCTTTTAACGGGCACTCACACGGTGAGTGGCTGAGTGCCGGTTAAAGCCCAGCTTTTTAAAATTGACTTTAAATAGGGGAAACACCCATGACTGATACAACCAAGACACCCTTGGGTATTACCGATGTGGTACTGCGCGATGCGCACCAGTCTTTATTCGCCACCCGCATGCGTATCGACGACATGCTGCCAATTGCTGACAAACTCGACAAAATCGGGTTTTGGTCATTGGAATCTTGGGGTGGTGCAACCTTTGATGCCTGTATTCGCTACCTGGGTGAAGACCCATGGGATCGTATTCGCGAATTGAAAAAGGCGATGCCTAACACGCCGCAGCAAATGCTGTTCCGTGGACAGAATATTCTAGGTTATCGCCACTACGCCGATGACGTCGTTGAAAAATTCGTTGAGCGTTGTGCGACTAACGGTGTGGATGTTTTTCGTGTATTCGATGCCATGAACGACATGCGCAATATCGAAACTGCTTTGAAAGCGGTTAAGAAGCAGGGTAAACATGCCCAGGGTACCATTGCTTACACCTTGAGTGACGTTCACACCATCGACATGTGGGTTGAACAGGGTAAGCGCATTGAAGACATGGGTGCAGACTCTATCGCCATTAAAGATATGGCCGGTCTACTGACTCCTTACAAAGGCTTCGAGCTGGTTAAACGTTTGAAAGACTCTTGTGATATTCCTATTCACATGCAGTGTCACGCCACCACTGGCTTGTCTACGGCTACTGCACTGAAATGTGTGGAAGCGGGTATCGACAATATCGACACCGCTATTTCTTCTATGTCCATGACTTACGGCCACAGCCCCACAGAAGCCATGGTTGCCATTTTACAAGGTACTGACCGTGATACCGGTTTGGACCTGGGGGCTTTGGAAGAAATTGCCAATTACTTCCGCGAAGTGCGTAAGAAGTACGCTAAGTTCGAAGGTTCTCTGCGCGGTATCGATGCGCGTATTCTGACGGCTCAGGTTCCTGGCGGTATGTTGACCAACATGGAAAACCAGTTGAAAGACCAAGGCGCTGAAGACAAATTCGACGAAGTGCTGGCTGAGATTCCTCGCGTGCGCGAAGACTTAGGCTTTATTCCTTTAGTAACACCGACGTCGCAAATCGTGGGTACCCAAGCGGTAATTAATGTACTCACCGGCGAGCGTTACAAGTCTATTTCTAAAGAGACTCAGGGCGTGTTGAAAGGTGAATACGGTGCGACCCCTGCGGACGTTAACAAAGAGCTGCAAGCTCGCGTTCTGGATGGCGCTGAAGCCATCACTTGTCGCCCGGCTGATTTGATCGATCCAGAAATGGACAAGCTGGCAGACGAGCTGCGCGGTTTGGCTTCTGAGAAAAATATCTCTCTGGCGTCTGGTGACAACGAGATCGACGATGTACTGACTTACGCCTTGTTCCCTCAGGTGGGTCTGAAGTTCTTGGAAAATCGTGGTAATCCAGATGCCTTCGAACCAGTACCTACAGGTAATGAGCTGCCGAAAACGGCGGGTGGTGACGAAATTCTTACCGTAACCGTAGACGGCGCCGACTATACAGTAACCGTTAAGCCTGGTGGCGATATCACCGGTATTGTGGCTCCAAATGTACCGGCTACTATCGCAGCGCCTGCTGGTGGCGCTGCCCCCATAGCTTCTGGTGGCGACCCGGTACCTGCACCGTTGGCCGGTAACATCTTTAAAGTTGTTGCTCAGCCAGGTACTCAGGTTCAAGAAGGCGACCTACTGTTGATTTTGGAAGCCATGAAAATGGAAACCGAAGTACGTGCACCAAAAGCAGGCCAGGTAACAGGTGTTTCAGTTGCTGTTGGTGACTCTGTAGCCGTGGGTGACACGCTACTGACCATCGCTTAATTCACACAGGGGATTTCCTCATGGAAAATTTATTAGCCCTGTGGACGAGCACAGGTATTTCCCAGATTCAGTCTGGCCAAATGATCATGATGGCGGTTTGCCTTGGCTTACTGTTCTTGGCGATTAACAAAAATTTTGAGCCGTTGTTGCTAGTGCCCATCGGATTTGGCGGCATTCTCGCTAACATCCCTGGTGCCAACATGGGTTTCTCTGCCATTGATGCCGCTTTGCTGTCGGGCAATGAAGACGTCTTGGCTCAGATCGCAGCGTCTTTGAATGTGACTCAATGGGACAGCTACAGGGATATTGTTGAGGTGTATAACAGCGCCTCTGCGGGCCTTGTTTCTGCCGCGACTAATACGGCTTCTAGCTTGGGTTACGAAGACGGCGTACTGTACAAGTTCTACTCAGTGGCAATCGGTAGTGGCATTGCGCCGCTGGTGATCTTTATGGGTGTAGGTGCCATGACGGACTTTGGCCCGCTACTGGCCAACCCTAAAACCCTACTGTTAGGGGCTGCTGCTCAGGTGGGTATCTTCGCCACGGTATTGGGTGCGGTAGGAATGTCAACGCTGGGTTGGATGGACTTCTCCATTAAAGACGCAGCGGCCATTGGTATTATTGGTGGTGCAGACGGTCCAACGGCGATTTACGTTTCTTCGATTCTGGCGCCAGACCTACTGGGTGCTATTGCGGTAGCGGCTTACTCTTATATGGCGCTGGTTCCTTTGATTCAGCCGCCGATTATGCGTGCGCTGACCACAGAAGCTGAGCGTCAAATTCAGATGTCTCAGTTGCGTCAAGTTTCTCGTACCGAGAAAATTTTCTTCCCGATCGTATTGTTAATTCTGGTGGCTATGTTCCTACCAGATGCAGCACCGCTATTGGGGATGTTCTGTTTCGGTAACCTGATGAAAGAGTGTGGTGTAGTGGATCGCTTGAGCGATACCGCGCAGAACGCGCTAATCAATGTCACCACCATCTTCTTGGGTTTGTCTGTGGGTTCTAAATTGTCTGCAGATAAGTTTCTGGATATGAACACCCTGGGTATTTTGGGCTTGGGTATCGTGGCCTTCGGCTTGGGTACTGCGGCCGGTGTTTTGATGGCGAAGTTGATGAACGTTTTCAGTACTCACAAGGTGAACCCCTTGATCGGTTCTGCGGGTGTATCTGCGGTACCTATGGCGGCGCGGGTTTCCAACAAAGTTGGTTTGGAAGCCAATCCACAAAACTTCCTGCTGATGCACGCCATGGGCCCGAACGTGGCTGGTGTGATTGGCTCTGCGGTTGCCGCTGGTGTGATGTTGGCACTGTTGCGCTAAAGACTGTTTGAAGTTGGACGTTTGATGTTCGACGCAGAAAAAGCCGAGGCTACCCCCTCGGCTTTTTTGTGTCTGTCATTCTGAGCGTAGCGACTCGTCATACCAGCGCAGGCTGGCATCCAGCAAAAGTGTCGTGATTTAGGCTGGACTCCAGCGTGCGCTGGAGTGACGATATTCTCGTCCAACGTCCAACGTCCAACGTCCAACGTCCAACGTCCAACGTCCAACGTCCAACGTCCAACGTCCAACGTCCAACGTCCAACGCTATCTACGAATTCTGCTCTTTTGTTGTTCCGTACTGTTTAACCTTTTGATGCTTATTTACATGGCACTCAATATAGGCTTCTTTGGGGTAGCGCCCGTGCCAGTATGTTTCGCTTTGGGGAAAATTTGCTCGGTAGAACACTAAAAATAAACCCCGAGGCTGGTCAAAGCGGGTGCTGAAGTGATCTTGTTGCAGGAAGGTAGAGGCCTTGCCAAAGGTTTTACGGGATTGTGCGTGGCAAATCTCTTCGGCATCTTTGAGATTAAATGTCAGTGGGTCGTACTTGGGATTTTCTGCGGCGATGCCCAGTAGCTCGGGGCGAACCATAAAGACGGTGGCTAGGCTGGCAAAAGCGAGAATCGCAAGAATCATTGAGCCCATGGAGAGTATGTCAGAGAAGGATGGACTGTGTGCTTTTGCCATGAACATGAATTACATCTCTCGTGGGTCATTGAGGTGTCATGATTGGCAGAAATTATAAGATATAAGCAGGGTTTCCATTTAGATTAATGATTTATAAAAATCTTATATCTATACCGTTTACCGTGTTTTAAGGCCTCTAAGGATGTTATTTCTTGCGACGCTATCCAAAGGTATGGTGACAGCTTGGCGGGGCAGTTAAAAGCGAAATTATTCCTTATAAAGCAAGTGGTTATAGTAAAAAAATAAGCCCCGCCATTTATTCATAAGGCAAAAGCGACTATGATGCGCCTATCCCAAAAGGGGTATAAAAAATGATAGGGGGAATTATGGAACTCAACGTAATGCAACTGATCAACTTCCTGGCCCGTTGGGCTCACTTGTTGTTCGGTATCACTTGGATTGGCTTGTTGTACTACTTCAACTTCATCCAGGGTGGTTACTTCAAAAAAGCTTCTCCAGAAGCTCTGAAAGACGCTAAAGCAAACCTGGCTCCAGAAGCGCTGTGGTGGTTCCGCTGGGGTGCAATGTTCACCTTCATCACCGGTTTAATTCTACTGGTAGGTGTTGTTAAGTCTAACGCCATGAATAACTACATCATTATTGGTGCCGCTATGGGTACCTTGATGTTCTTGAATGTATGGTTGATTATCTGGCCAAATCAGAAAATTGCTTTGGGCTTGGTAGAAGGTGGTGATGCCGCTGCTGCTGGCGCTAAAGCGCTGTTGGCATCTCGCACCAATGTACTTTTCTCTGGCCCAATGGCATTCGGTATGCTGGCTGGCCCTCACTTCGGTATGACCGGCTTGTCTGGTGCTTACGGTTCTACTGTTGGCGGTGTTGGCTTGATTGCAGCACTGGCAATTATTGCTGCACTGGAAGTGAATGCAATCGCTGGTAAGCAGGGCCCAATGACGACAGTGAAAGGTGTTATCCACTGCAGTATTGGCTTGACTGTGATTTTGGCTGGCTTGGTATCTTTCTTATAAGATTGCCGATCATAGCTTGATCAAGCTCACAAAAAGCCGCCCTTGGTGAAAAACAGGGGCGGTTTTTTTGTGCCTGTATTTTCTTTGTTCGTTTTTTATGAATAATGGGTTGGCAAGGTTTACGATTTACTGTTTGGTTATTGAAGGATTCTTATGGTGGTGCGCAAAGAACCCACAATCTCTGGATTAGATTCCAGTCCGGGTAAGAACGACAGCCCCGATATTGATGCTGCAGCGGTACTTAGTGATAGCGGTGGTATGGGTCGTGAAGGGGGGCGTGCTTCTAGAGGCAGCGCTTCAAGAACTAATGCCTCTCGCCGGCAGCCTCCACCGCCGGTACAGAAAGTCTCTTCGTCATCACCAATGGCAGCCATCGCAATGATTATTGCCTTAGTGGCGGCGAGTGCTGCAGGTTTTCTTGGCTGGCAGAATATGCAACTTATGGAGCAATTGGCGGATTCGGATACTCGCTTAAAAGCGCTGGAAGAACAGTTAACCTTGAGTGGCGATGAGGCCAGTACCTCAATAGACGCGGTGCGAGCTAAGCTTAAATGGGCTGATTCTGAAATTAGGAAATTATGGGGTGTTTCTCACGATAAAAATCGTAAGAAAATTGCGAGTAATGAAAAGAAGGTTAAACAACTATCTTCCTCAATAAGTAGTCAGAAAAAGGCACTCGCTAAAGCGGAGAAACAGCTCGCTGAGCAGAAGAAGATATTGGATAAAGCTTCAGGCAGCTTGGCGACATTGAAAAAGAATATTAACGATTTGGCAGCGATCCGAATGCAAAATCAAGAAAATGCTGACGACCTCAATAGTTTGAGCAATAAGATCAGTGTGCTTGAGCGCGGCCTCGGTGAGCGAATTCGTGAAAACGAAGAAAGTATTGAGGCCATTGATGCCTATCGCATTAGCCACAATCGAGAATTTCTGCGGTTAAAACAACAGGTGCAGGGGCAGTAGTCGTAAGCCTGGTGTTAACAGGCCCTAGGAAAGCATTTAAAAGCGAGGCTGAGACCTAAATTGAAACTTAGGGACCTCGCTTTTTTTATTACCAGTAAATAGTGCCAGTAGATATTCAGTAAAACCTTAACTGGCTAGCGCAGCAACCCGTGAGAGCTGTTGTAAATGCTCAAATCGTGAGCCGACATCGACCTCTTCCATTTCGCTCAGCTCTAAATCGCTGAGTTCTCGGTGCTCTATTTCACTTGAGCACAAGTGATTCCACTGGCTTACGGCGTCCTTGGCCGATGTTTGGTGTGGTCCTGAGCTTTCACAGGTATCACAGTGTACAAAACAGCTGTTTTGGGTGTGATGAACGTGAATATGTTCACTGCCACAGAATGGGCAGTTGAAAGCAGCCTGTGCCATGGCTGGCTCCCCCCTTTGTTAAAAATGCAGAAAAGGTAAGAAAGAAAAAATGTCAAAAAATGCAGACATGGAAGTACTCCGAAGGCAAAAGTGCCAGAGCAACTTTGTTTGTTAGGTGATCGTTCGTTAGGGAATCGATTTAAGGTTGGTTGAGATGATTGTGTGGGTTGTGTCGAGAGAGATTTTACAGAGAGAAAAAATACCTGTTGCAGGCAGTGCTGCAAAGAAAAAGAACAACTATTTCTTACGGTATTCACCTTCGGCATAACTGGGTGTCCGAATGTATTCACTCTCAGTGTAGGTGATTCATGAATCAGTGCAACCAGATTGTCACAATTAATGACACAAAAGTTGCCATATAAGGGAATGGGGATTAAGCGGCAATAGGCCAGCCGCTGGGCATTCAGCTATGGAATAAGGTAAAATTCCAGCTTCTTTCCAGTGCTGGCTTTTACAGTACTGATCACGTTTGCCGTTCTTGCTGTAATGAGAAGAGCGCGAGCACTAACCTACATGAGACATGAGAGAGATCCTAGAGAGCCATGGCTACGGTAATCAAGCAAAACGACCTGATTGAAAGTATCGCAGACGCCCTGCAGTACATTTCTTACTACCACCCGAAAGATTTTATCCAAGCAGTCAATGAGGCTTATGAAAAAGAGCAAAGCCCTGCTGCGAAAGATGCCATGGCACAAATTCTGATCAACTCCCGTATGTGTGCGGAAGGCCACCGTCCAATTTGTCAGGACACTGGTATCGTGAGCGTGATCATGAAGATTGGTATGGATGTTCAGTGGGACGCTGACATGAGCATCGAAGACATGATCAATGAAGGTGTTCGTCAGGCTTACAACCACCCAGACAATAAACTGCGTGCGTCTGTACTGGCAGACCCAGACGGTGCCCGCAAAAACACCGGCGATAACACCCCGGCCATGATCACTTACAAGGTGGTGCCGGGTAATACCGTAACCTGCCACGTAATGGCCAAAGGTGGTGGTAGCGAAGCAAAAACCAAATTCGCCATGTTGAACCCATCGGACTCTGTGGTGGATTGGGTATTAAATGTAGTACCTACCATGGGGGCAGGTTGGTGTCCGCCGGGTACTCTCGGTATTGGGATCGGTGGTACAGCTGACAAAGCCTTGGCCATGGCCAAAGAAGCCTTACTAGACCCGATCGATATTCACGATCTGCAGGAGCGCGGAGCGGAAACACGCGCAGAAGAGCTGCGTTTAGAGTTGCATGAAAAAGTAAACAAATTAGGTATTGGCGCTCAAGGTTTGGGTGGTTTAACCACCGTGTTGGATGTGAAAGTTAAAGACTGCCCAACCCACGCTGCCAATAAACCCATCGCCATCTTGCCTAACTGTGCCGCCACGCGTTTGTGTAAGTTCACGCTGGACGGCTCAGGCCCCGCACTACAAACACCACCAAGTTTGGAAGACTGGCCAGAAATTACTTGGGAGGTGGGTAATGCTCGTCGCGTAAATCTAGACGAAATTAGTAAAGAAGATGTGGCGGAGTGGAAGACGGGAGAAACCGTTTTGTTATCCGGTAAATTACTGACGGGTCGCGATGCCGCCCACAAACGTATGGTCGACATGATCGCCAAAGGCGAAAAACTGCCCGTAGATTTTACCAATCGCATGATTTACTACGTAGGCCCGGTTGACCCTGTGGGGGATGAAGCCGTTGGCCCTGCTGGTCCAACGACTGCAACTCGTATGGATAAATTCACTCGTACCATGTTGGAAGAAACCGGCCTGATTGGTATGGTGGGTAAAGCTGAACGTGGTCCTATGGCCATCGAAGCCATTAAGGACAATAAAGCAGTTTACCTGATGGCTGTAGGCGGTTCTGCATACTTGGTATCGAAAGCCATTAAAGCCTCAAAAGTAGTCGGGTTTGAAGATCTGGGTATGGAAGCCATTTACGAATTTGAAATTAAGGATATGCCGGTAACAGTCGCAGTGGATGTAAACGGCGAATCGGTTCACCAAACCGGCCCGCAAATCTGGCAGGCCAAGATCGAAGAGCACGCTATCGACGTTAAGTAAGCAGCGTAAAAAAAACCGGGCATTTGCCCGGTTTTTTGTGTCTAAAGAAAACGACGGAGAGATGAGTGATGTCTGAACTTAGCGGAAAAACTTGCGAAGCTTGCCGTGCTGATGCTCCTAGCGTGAGCAAATCGGAAATCGACGAGCTGATGTTACAGCTGGATAATTGGGATGTTGTTGAGCAGCAACAAATACCTCAGCTGCGTAAAGTTTTTAGCTTTAAAAACTTTGTGGAAGCGATTGCCTTTACTAATCAGGTGGGAGAAATGGCCGAAGCCGAAGGTCATCATCCGGCGCTCACCACGGAATGGGGAAGGGTAGAAGTGCGCTGGTGGACTCATAAAATTCATGGTTTGCACAAGAACGATTTTATTTGTGCCGCTAAAACCGATGATCTTTACTCCAGTTAAGAAAACCTATTCCAAGAATAACGACGAATAAAAAGATAGCATTTTGAAAACCCTCTATTGGCACGACTACGAAACTTGGGGCACTGACCCCGCTCGGGATAAGGTCTCACAATTCGCCGGTGTTCGCACCGATGAAAGTTTAAATATTGTCGGCGAGCCCTTGATGACCTATTGCAAGCCTGCGGGGGATATCTTACCGCATCCTATGGCTTGTTTGATTACAGGAATTACACCGCAAAAGGCATTGGCTGAAGGCGTAAGTGAAGCTGAGTTTGCAAAGCTGATTCACAATGAATTATCGCAACCAGGAACTTGTGGTGTAGGTTATAACAGTTTACGCTTCGACGATAACGTCAGTCGAAATTTGTTTTATCGAAACTTTTATGACCCTTATGAGCGAGAGTGGAAAAATGGTAATTCCCGTTGGGATATTCTCGATATGGTGCGTTTAACCTATGCATTGCGTCCAGAGGGTATCGAGTGGCCTACCAAAGACGACGGCTCCCCCAGTTTTAAGCTAGAGCAATTAACGGTTGCCAACGGTCTAATTCACGAAGCCGCTCACGACGCGCTTTCCGATGTGTATGCCACCATCGATATGGCAAAACTTATTCGTGACAAACAACCCAAGCTCTACGAATACGCTTACAACCTGCGATCAAAACGTGCGGTGCAAGAAAAACTTAATGTTGCAGAGCGTAAACCTTTTTTGCATGTGTCCGGCAAGTTACCTGCCAGCCAAGGTTGTACAACCTTGATGGTGCCCCTGTGTTGGCATCCTACGAATAAGAACGAAGTAGTAGCCTTTGACCTCCAATACGATCCTGAGCCACTGCGCCAGCTAGATGCGGATACCCTGCGGGAAAAACTTTATACCCCAAGTTCAGAGTTGGCAGAAGGAGAGCAGCGTATTGGGTTGAAAAATATTCGTATCAATATGTGTCCTATTATTGCTCCGCCCCCTATGCTGGATGCTAAGGCTGCTCAACGTCTGAATATTGATAAAAGTCTGTGCGAAAGCAATTGGCAGCGTATCCGAGAATGGGACCTCACCGCGAAAATGCATAATGTATTTTCGGATCATCGTGAATTTGAAGAAGCGGATGTTGAAACGCAATTATTCAATGGGTTCTTCGGTGATGATGATAAGTTGAATATGGGGCGTATTCGCCAAGCGGGGGAAAGCGAGCTTTCTAATCAGTCATTTTCGTTTGTTGATAAGCGATTGCCTGAATTATTTTTGCGCTACAAGGCCCGTAATTTTCCTTCTGCGTTGACGGAGGAAGAAACCATGCAGTGGCAGGAGTTCTGCTATCAGAAACTTACTGAGCCAGAGGCTGGCTATTTAGGGTTGGAAGAATACTTTATTGAGCTTGATAAATTGGAGACGGAATACCAAGGGCAGGGGGATAAATTGGCAATTCTTGAAGCGCTCCGAGACTATGGAGATTTATTGCTAGCCTAAATGGATTAAGGATAAGGATTAAATGTTCAATGATTGAAACCAAGAGACTTATTTTAAGAGAATGGCAGCAAGAGGATTTGCTGCCATTTTTTCATATGAATAATGATCCCGAAGTCATGAAGTATTTCCCTTCAGCTCTAATACAACAGAAAAGTGATGAATACGCAGAGGAGATTCAGCGAAGAATATCTATTAATGATTGGGGTTTCTGGGCTGTTGAGCTTAAGGGTGACCGCTCATTTATCGGTTTCGTGGGACTGAATCAGCCAGGGATCGATTTGCCATTTACACCTTGTGTTGAAGTAGGCTGGAGGCTTACCAGAAACGCTTGGGGAAAGGGGTATGCCTCAGAGGCTGCAAAAAAATCTCTTGAATTTGCGTTTGGTGAGCTTGGTTTGCACGAAGTGGTGTCATTTACGCCTGTGATTAATTCACGATCACAAGCTGTTATGAAACGTATTGGTATGAAGAATACCGGTGAGAACTTTCTCCATCCTTCTGTTCAGAGGGAAAGCCCTTTAGCGGAACATGTTTTGTATAAGATTTCTCGAGTGGAGTTTAAGATCTAGTCATGCTTACTTCTTTACCAAATCAAACTGTAGTTCGTAACTGCCCGGCTTTACTTTAGTTTCGTAAATTTTGGTTTTGCTGAAGTTTTCTCGAGCAATATCCAATAGCACTTTTTTGTTCTTCATAGGCATGTTGATGCCAAAATAAATAGCTTTGATGTCGTTTTGTTCGAGTTTTACATCTTCGAAAGCGCTGTCAGCGGAACTGCCAAAGGTATCTTCTACGGTTTTTAAGCAGCGCCATTCGTTTTCTAGATGATTGGCTTTGGCCTTGGAGGTGAATTTCTTTTCGAAGTGAGACTGTGCATCGAAAGCGCGGTGATTAATTACCGCATCCATCTGTTCTTTTAGAGAGGTGATTTCGGGTGGAGTCACTTCGTAGCTGACTTTTTTAGGGTCTTTGATGGTTGCGTATTCATCCACCATAAACTCAATGGCGATGCCCCGGTGATCGTGGGCAAAGTGCTGCCAAGCTGCCAGGTTGGTAGGTTTGTCACAGAAACTGCAGATGCGCAGGGTGCGAGCGTATTTACGCCAGTCGGTCATGACATCGTCGAGAATCTGCAATTGGTGGTCCACCATACGCCCCAGTAACTCTTTGAGAACGTCCTGGGCTTCTTCTGGTGTGTGGAAGCGCTCTTCCTCTCGCCAGCGGCGGATGGCATTCACTAAGGGTGTGTTACCCACGGGTTTAGCTGGGGAGAAGATCATATTGCTGGCGGCTTTCAGTACCACAGACAGTAAGTCTTCTGGGCCAAACGCCAGTTGAGTTTCTGTATCAAGCTCGAAAGGGTCTTTAAAAAGGTGTGGTGCACTCCAGCGTAGGCTTTTACTGCTGAGGATTTTACGGGCTGTATCAGCACTGCAAAATTTGACTAAGGAGTTAGGTGTATCGAAGGCCACAGACGAAAGATCCCGATCAGTATGATTTTTAAACACTTTTTTATTTTTTAGCTGTGATGATTCTAGCTGACAGAGCAGGGGTAGCCAAGGCCTGTAAGTGGACACTCGGTAGAATAGTGTTAACCGGTGCTAGTGTTAACAGAGTCTTGCTGTAGTAGAATGCCTGCGTTTTCGCGTTCGTTATGAGGTGTTTCTGTGGATTTCCGTGGCTCGCATATTTTATCTATCCAGCAGTTCCAACGATCCGATATTGAGCGAATCTTCGCCGTAGCCGATCAGATGGAGCCCTATGCTCAGCGCAAGCGGGTGACTAGGGTACTCGAAGGTGCCATTCTCGGTAATATGTTTTTCGAGCCCAGTACCAGAACCCGTGTCAGTTTTGGCTGTGCGTTTAACCTGTTAGGTGGGGAGGTGAGAGAAACCACCGGCTTTGAAACTTCAGCCATTGCAAAGGGCGAATCTCTCTATGACACGGCGCGGGTGCTCTCAGGCTACAGTGATGTGATTTGTATGCGTCATCCCGCCGCAGGCTCAGTGGCCGAATTCGCCGAAGCTAGTCGTGTGCCTGTGTTGAATGGTGGCGATGGCCCCAATGAACACCCCACCCAGGCTCTATTAGACCTGTATACCATTCGTAAAGAGCTTCAGTCGAAGGGCCGCACGCTAGACGGTCTTCGCTTGGCGATGATCGGCGATCTTAAGCACGGCCGAACGGTGCACTCCTTGTCTAAGTTACTCTGTCTTTTCGGTAATCTGGAAGTGACTTGTGTTTCTCCAAAAGAATTGGCTTTACCTGAACCCCTTGTGGATGAAATGCGTAGTGCCGGTTTGAAGGTGATTGTGAGTGATCGGTTAGAGGAGAGCATTGCTCATGTGGACATTGCTTACTCTACCCGTATTCAAGAAGAGCGATTTGGGAGTAAGGAAGAAGCGGATTTGTATCGCGGTAAATTTCGACTGAATCAATCTATTTACACTCAGCACTGTGAGCCTAATACAGTGATCATGCACCCCCTGCCTCGGGATTCTCGAGCTGAAGCGAATGAGTTAGATAACGATCTCAACGATAATCCGAATTTGGCCATCTTCCGCCAGGCGGATAACGGTGTGTTAGTACGCATGGCACTATTTGCTTTGGTACTGGATGTGGTTGATGAGGTGGATAAACATTCTCAAGAGGTACGCTGGTTTAATGCTCGGCAAGCTGAGCGTGGCTAGTAAACTTTTCACTACAACTTAGAAACATAAAAAAGCCCGGTAATTTACCGGGCTTTTTTATGTTTGTTTTATATACTGTTTGGTATTTAGTTGAGGAAGCGACGAACAACTTGCAGTAGCTCATGAGTATTGAGGGGTTTTTTCACAACCGCCTGACCGCCATAGGTATTGGCTTTCTCAATAAGATCACCTTCTTCAGAGCCGGAAACAAAAATCACCGGGATGTCTTGGGTTTCGGCATCTTCCTTTAAACGCTGGCATATCTCGTATCCATCTAACCCAGGCATCATGACATCCATGAGGATAAGGTCGGGCTTGAGCTGGCGTGCGAAGTCCAAGCACTCGTCGCCACCTTCTGCGAGAATAAGGTTGGCTGTTTCCTGAAGAATACTGCTAATCATCATGAGGTCGACCTTATTATCGTCCACAATCAGGATAGAGCGTTGTGCGCGGCTTTCTTCTGCGGCAACACGGTTGCGACCTTTTTCTTTGGCTACGTACAGCTGAGTATCCGCTTGGTTAATCAATTCTTCTAGCGTCGTTGAGCGTGGTGCAGTGGTACTTGCAACACCAATACTGGCGGTTACGTGAGAAGCCGCAGTGGAATACGCATGAGGAATGTTACGTTTTTTCAGGGCATTTTTAATGCGATTGGCTACCTGTAACGCGCCGCCCATATTGGCGTTTTCCAGTAGCACAATAAACTCTTCACCACCGTAGCGAGCCAGTAGGTCGCCTTGGCGTGGCAGGATATCTTTCAAGGTGCTTGCAACTGCAATAAGGCAGTTGTCGCCTTCGATATGGCCGTAGTTATCGTTGTACTGCTTGAAGTGATCCAGGTCTAGCATAATCACCGATAACGCGTGGTGTTGGCGGGCAGCAATGGCCCAGGCCTGGCGAGCGCGTTCGGTGAAAGCTCTGCGATTCAGCAAATGGGTGAGAGGGTCTTGTGAACTCAACTCGGTGAGTTGCTGATTGAGTTTCTCCATCTCGGCACGCATGTTAATAATGCGTTCCATTGCTCTGAGTTTGGCTTGTAGGATTACCCGACTTACTGGCTTGATCAGGTAGTCATCACCACCAGCATCAATACCTTCTTCGAAGTACTCGTCATCATCCTTTCCGGAAATAAAGATAATGGGAATCCAGTGGTCATGCAGTTCGTCGCGCATTAGCCTGGCTGTTTCAAAACCGCTTAATCCAGGCATTTCTACGGCCATAATCACCAGGTCGTAGTTGCGGGGGGTCATTTCGATAAGGTGGAGGGCTTCTTCACCGGTTTCAGCAAACTGTACGGTGTGCCCCATGGTAATTACTTGAGTACGCAATCCTGCGCGAAGGGTCGAGCTATTTTCGACAATAAGAACTTGCATGCAGCGGCCAAGATAATTGTTTTATTAATTATGTATATGAGTATATAGCGCAAGAATACTGGGTCTGCCGGGAGGATTCTACAAAAAAACGTGGTTTTTATCTGGGCTGGTTTAGCTATACTGATCTGTCACGTGGTTTCAATTCGATCGCGATTTGATCATGGTGTGCTCTTTCAAAAGAGCCAAAAGAGGTTTTATACGTGGTATCTCTGAATCAACTGGCAGCTTCCCCAAATATCCTGGCGGATGACTACACAGCAGCAAAAGTGTGTAGCCGAATTATGCTTACGGGGCATATTCACCAGCCCACGCCAGATTGTGCCAAGAAGGGTTACGAAGAACACTGGCATGCGCTGAATAGCTATGGCGAAGAGCGTATGGAACTGGTGTTCAAGAAAGCTTGGGAAGTGCGAGCAGGCTTTGCAGACCTGATTGATACAAAACCAGATCGCTTGGCGTTAGATGTGAGTGTTCACGACCTTGTGATTCGTTTTCTCTCGGCTTTACCCCTGCGGAAACGCCCCAAAATTGTTACCACCGACGGTGAGCACCCCTCGGTCTTAAGGCAGTTACGCCGCTTGAAGCTTGAAGGTATCGAAGTGGTCGAAGTGTCTGAAGAGCCTGCCAGTACCGTGGTAGAGCGAGTTTCTGCGCTTGTGGATGAAAGAACTGCGGCAGTAATGATTTCTTCGGTATTTGCCGATACTGGCCATCAAGCCTTGGAGCTGGATGTACTGGCTCCAGTCTGTCGGGCTAAGGGCGCCCAACTCTTTGTGGATGCCTATCAAAGCGTTAATGTTCAGGCTTTTTCCATTTCGGATTACGACCTGGAAGATGCCTTTGTGGTTGGCGGCGGAGCCAAATACTGTCAGTTGGGTAATGGAAACTGCTTTATGCATATTCCTGATACTCAGGACTGGCGTCCTGTGATTACAGGCTGGTATGGCATTTTTGACCCTACCCAGAAGAACGCTTCCCGGGAGCCGTTGCTCTATGCGGGGGAGGGTGAAGGTAAGCCAGCCCAGCGGTTCGATGGTTCCACTTACGATGCGATGCCTCACTTTCGAGCCGCCCACGTTTTCAACTACTTCAAGCAGAATGGCCTGACACCAGAGTTATTGGAAGATAACAACCACCGCCAGCTGTACTTGATGGCTAACAGTATCGAAGGCTGTGACTTTGACCCTAATGTGATTTGCCTCAGTACTGATGTGGAGTATATGGGAGGCTTTATCTCTTTCCGCACTCCTCACGCAAGGTTGTTAAGTGAGCAGCTGCGTGACGTCGGGGTCCATACGGATTATCGCCAGGGCTTGTTGCGTATGGGGCCGGCTCCATACCTGTCGGATGAGCAGCTTTTAGACGGTATTCATGCTCTTGAAGAGTGTGTGCGTAACCTGCGGTAGTATCCTTGTTAGCTCCCTCGTTAGGCCTTGATTATGTGCCTGCCGTCTGCTCGCACTGGCAATCCCCCTGTGGATTCGCTAAGGTGGCGCCCTTAATTTTGGCCTCCGAGCCTTCTCTAATTATCGGTAATAGTTACCGGTAGTCGTTGCCGGTAATTTGCAGTAGAAATACTATGTTCCAGTTTGATGATATTCGCCCCTATAACGACGAAGAAGTGCGTCCAACCATCGATCGCTTGTTGCAAGATCGGGAGTTTATTCATGCCGTTGCCTGCCTGAAATTTCCTCGTCTCGGTCGTTTACTGCCCTGGTTGATGCAGCCGCTGGTGAAAAATTTCCTGGCTAAGCAATTAGATGGTGTGATGTCTGTTGAAGACTTACAGCTGAAAGTGAAAGCCTACATGGACCAGATGATGTCTCGCACCATGACGGCATTTTCGGTCTCGGGCTTGAAAGAGCTTGCTGAAGATAAAGCGTATCTTTTTATCAGTAATCATCGTGATATCGCTATGGATCCGGCCTTTGTGAACTGGTCTCTGTATACCGAAGAGCGTAAGACGGTTCGTATCGCAATCGGCGATAACCTGTTATCCAAACCTTATGTTTCAGATCTCATGCGATTGAATAAAAGTTTTATTGTGAAACGAAACTTAAAAGGTGCACGAGAAAAACTGAAAGCGGCGAAGGAATTGTCGGGTTACATTGGCCATTCCCTTTTAAGCGATAACGAAAATATTTGGATTGCCCAGCGAGAAGGCCGCGCAAAAGACGGTATTGATTCCACTCAAGCTGCTGTATTAAAAATGATTTCTCTTTCAAAGCCGAAAACCCAAAGTTTTGGAGAGTACATGGCCAGCCTGAATATCGTACCGGTAGCGATTTCCTATGAGTGGGACCCTTGTGATAACGCCAAAGGCCAAGAGCTCTATATGAAGGCCGAAGAGGGTGGTTACGAAAAAGACGAACACGAAGATGTGGCTAGTATTGCGGCAGGCATTACCGGTAATAAAGGCCGGGTACATGTTTCTTTCGGTGAGCCTATTACTCAAGTTTTTGAAGAAGCTGAAGATTTGGCTGCTGAAATTGACCGTCAGGTTTTGAGTTCTTATCGCCTTCAACCATCCAGCTTGTGTGCGTATCGTATGCTTGAAGGAAAACTTCCAGAAGGCGCAGACGAAGCTTCTGTGAATACGATCGAACCAGCCTTTAAAGGTCGCATTGAATCCATAGATTCTCGTTGGCAAAATATTGTCATTAAAGGTTATGCCAACGCGGTTTATAGCCAGCTTGGTGTTGATAAACCATAGCCCAAATAAATCCTAGTCCCAAAAAACATAGCCCAGCCAAAAAATACAGAACATAAATGCTCACAGACGATCTGAAAAAACAGATCCAAACCGCTTACAGTACATTTCTTGAGGGGTTGGAACTTAAACCCCGTTACGGCCAAAAGTTAATGGTGGCCGCCATTGCTCGAACCCTGGGTAATATTGATCTCAACGCCGCCGGCGAGCGAGATGCCAAAGACGGTAGCCATATCTGTTCCGTTGAAGCCGGTACGGGTACGGGTAAAACCGTCGCCTATTTACTCGCCACGCTTCCTATCGCTAAAGCCATGGATAAAACCGTGGTGATTTCTACTGCAACCGTTGCTCTTCAGGAGCAAATTGTTTTCAAAGACCTGCCCTCAGTGGCACGTCACAGTGGTTTGAAATTTTCTTTTACCTTGGCCAAAGGGCGAGGCCGCTATTTTTGCCCCGTTAAATTGGAACAAGCTCTGGCAGATGATGGCAATACCAGCGAAGCCAGTATTGCCATGAGTGACGACGACCAACCCGATCCAATTTCTAGTGATGTCATTAGCATTTACCAAGATATGAATGAAGCTTGGCAGGATGATCAATGGGATGGCGATCGTGATAGTTGGGATACGCCACTGGATAGTCGAGACTGGCGACGTTTAACGACCAATCATCGGCAGTGTACTGGGCGCCGTTGCCGTTACATTTCGAACTGCCCATTCTATCGTGCTAGAGAAGATGTAGATAAAGTGGATTGCATTGTCGCCAATCACGATTTGGTTCTGGCAGATTTAGCACTCGGTGGCGGTGCCGTTTTACCGCCGCCTTCAGAAACCTTGTATGTGTTTGATGAAGCTCATCATTTGCCGGATCGTGCGCTGCAGCACTTTTCGGCTCATGGTCGTGTCTCTGGTTCCGCCACCAGTCTTCGTCAGTGGAATAAAAACTTAAAAAATATGCTGGGGCAAATTTCTGGTGCCGGTGATATTGATCGCTTTGGTGAGCAATTACCGGGAGAAATTGAAGCCACTCGTAAGCAGCTGGATTTAACCTATCATTGGATGCAGGAAAATTTATCATTCGAAGATAGCCGTAACGATAGAGACAGTACCCGCCACCGTTTTGAAAATGGAGAAGTGCCGCAAGCCATTAAAGAACTCGCCTTGCCTCTCAAGCAAGGTTTTGAACGTTTGGCTGACTTATTGGCAAAAATGTCGAAAGAAGTTTCTTCGGCAATGGAAGATGCCACTTGCCCTGTACCCCGAGTCGATTTGGAAAACTGGTTCCCTGTTATTGGTCAGTGGCAAAGTAAAGCTGAATCCGATTTAGAGCTTTGGCAAGACTACTGCGAAGCAGACGATAACGGTATCCCCTCCGCTCGCTGGGTTACCTTAATTCAGCACCCATATATCGATTTTGAAGTTTGCTCCAGCCCTATTTTAGCGGCTGATACCTTGCAAAAATATTTATGGAATCGTTGTTGTGGTGCGGTGCTTACATCAGCCACCTTAACGGCGCTAGGGGAATTTAATCGCTTAAGGCAGCGGGCAGGTACCCCCACCGGTGGCTGCTATGAAGTTGTACCCAGTCCCTTTGATTTCACCCAAGCAGGCACAGTACGTATCCCTAAAAGCAGTGTGGAAGGCAATCAAGTAAAAGCCCATACCGATGCCATTGTGGATGAACTGCCCAATATTTTAGAAGACACTGGTGGCAGTTTAGTGTTGTTTGCTTCTCGCTACCAAATGGAAACCGTCTACGATGGTTTGCCCAGTGAGTGGAAGCGAAAAATTCTGGTGCAAGGCGATCGTTCAAAACAAAAGTTGTTGGAAAGTCACACCATTCGAGTCGATAAAGGTGAGGCCTCGGTAATTTTTGGCTTGGCCAGTTTTGCCGAAGGTATCGATTTACCGGGCGATTACTGTAAGCACGTTATTATCGCCAAATTACCCTTCGCCGTCCCCGACGATCCGGTTGAAGCTGCACTTGCTGAATGGATCGAAGCCCGAGGCGGCAACGCTTTTATGGAAGTAGCTGTTCCAGATACTGCTGTAAAGCTAGTACAAGCCTGTGGCCGCTTGTTACGAACCGAGAAAGATCGCGGAGTGATCACGATTTTAGATCGGCGTTTGGTATCCAAACCCTACGGCAAAAGAATGCTGGCAACTTTACCGCCGTTTAAGCAAGAGATTTTGGTTTGATTTTTTTGTTTGTTCGACTGCTAGTTTATAGGAACTGACTGGCATCACTAATATCAAGCTGTTCCGGCATTAGCTCTCGTTTTGCATAATCCTCCCAAACTCGTGTATTTAGGAATAAATCAAACAACAGTGGGTCGATGTGATCGTCTTCCTTCATGCGTTTCATGATTGTTAATGCTTGGCTGATTTTCATGGGGTCTTTGTAAGGCCGATCTTGAGCGGTTAAAGCTTCAAAAATATCGGCAATGGCCATAATGCGAGCGGGTATAGACATTTGATCTCCAGTGAGTCCTTTCGGGAAACCTGTACCATCCATTTTTTCATGATGCCCGCCAGCATATTCTGGTACTCGACGTAGCTTTTTCGGAAACTTGAGTGACTCAAGCATGTCGATGGTCACGGCCATATGATTGTTAATAATATTTCTTTCTTCCGTGGTGAGTGTTCCTCGACTGATGCTTAAATGATAGACCTCTTCTTCTGATAAGAGCGTCTGACGTTCATTGTTGTGATCTATCCAGGTCTTCTTGGCGATAACTTTAATTTTCTCGATGTCTTCATCAGAGAAAAATTCGCCGCCTTTATTGGATTTTTCAACAAACTGCCTATCGTGATCAATTTCATCGAGCTTATTGGCTAGCTCACTTTCTAGTATGGTTTTGTTAGAAGGATTCTCGATAATCTCTTGAAGAAACTGGTTTTGGGTTTGTGCCGTTAACGCGGTGAATCGTGCGTTAACGGCATGTATGCCATCTTTTAACCCGTGGAGTTTTGTGGATTTGTCTAGCACTGAATCGGGGGTGGCAAGCTTACCGCAATCGTGTAACCAAGCTGCCACGTGCAGCTCGTACCAATCATCATCATCGAGATTAAAGTTGGCAAAGGTTTTGTCGTCATTACAGGCTGCTCGAGCGATAAGTTCGGTGAGCAAAGGAACCCGTTGGCAGTGGCCGGAAGTGTGGGACGATTTAGCATCAATGGCTTTCGCAATACACTGAATAAAGGTGTCTAATAACTCTTTTAGTTCCTGAACCAGTAGCTTGTTCTCTAGGGCGATGGAAGCGTAAGTAGCTAAAGCTTTAACCAGTGGAACGAGATGCTCGGAGAATGCGCAAGTTTCCTGGGTGAAAGGATCTTTTGCGTTTACTAGCTGTATTACCCCGATCAGTTCCTTGTTGTGATTGAGTAGTGGAACGGTGAGGAACGATTTAGAAATGTAGCCCGTTAGCTTATCGAAGGCCCGAGTGCCTGAGAAGTCGAATTTTTGGTCGGCAGCATAGGCATCATCCACCACAACTTCTTTTCGTTGATTGGCACAGTAGGTCACGACATTGCGATGGTTGGGTTCCTTTTCTCCTTTGACTTCGTTAAACAGAGCAATAGGCTTGAAGGGAATAGGCCCCCCGTTGCTACCCCCGTAATTCAAACTCAGGGTGTTATTTTTTACGATGATAAATTCTAATTGTGGATTCTTATCATCGTCATTGATTAAATATAAAGATCCTCCATCGGCGCGAGTTAAGTTTTGAGCCTCAGTCAATATGCTTTCCATAAGTAACTGAGTGTTCGACTGGCCGGAGAGTTTTACGAGTAGTTCTTTGTTGCGGCTACTCATGTTTTGCGAATTGATCGCCAGGGCCGCAAATGTTGCGAAGGTTGCAACGATGGGTTCTATGTCTTCGCTGAATTTTGTAACCGTTGAGTTATCTTTAGTTCGAGCGTTAATTAATTGTAAAACACCCACAAGCTCACTTAAGTTGTTAATAAGAGGGATCGCTAAAATGGATTGGGTGCGATAGCCCTCTGCTTCATCGAATTGGTGAGCCCCTGAAAAATCAAAGTCTGTGGATGTATAGGTATCCTCGATATTGAGGATTTCTCTGGTATTGGCCGCGCAGGCGGCGATGTGGTTAAGGTTTTGTGCTCCACTGTTATCGAATAAAGGAATTGGCTTGAGTGACGATGCTCGGGTGCCTTTATGGGTATCTACCGTATCTAAGGCTTTATTGTGCACAATGGCAAAGTTGAGCTTTGTTGGTGGCTGTTGGTCTACGAGATAGAGTGTGCCGCCTTCGGCATTAGTCACTGTCTGCGCTTCATCAATAATCATTTCGCAAAGGCTATCCATGTCATTTTCAGCAAATAGACGCTGGCCTACTTTTAATAGGGAGTTATATATCTTTTGATCCATGAGGTTTACCTAGGAATGAGCACATTCAGCAGCCGTTAGATTGGATAGAGATAAGTTTAGATGATGGTTAAATATATGTGGAAGAAAGTGAACTCATCAGTATGTCACCAGCATAGAGGCCTTATTTTTCCTTGGTTGTGCCTATCCCAATTTTTAATTAACATCCCTGACAGTTAAGGGGATAACCATGTTTAATCTAACTTGCGGTCGTGAAGGCCGCCCTATAAAAATCATTGCCGATGATCGCTATGATCAATGGTTGTCGGAGCAATCTGAGTTTGTTCGTAATTGGCTGAATCATTCTGGCTTTGAGGGGAATGGGCATTGTCTTATTCCGCAGCAGGATGGTCAGTTAGATACAGTGATTGTGGTTGTCGAAGATGTTCACTCGGTTTGGCAATTATCGGATTTGGCTGCGGCGTTGCCTAAAGCCGCGTTTTATCTGGAAGGCGATGCTGAACACTTATCAGCAGCCGCGCTGGGTTGGGTGTTGGGTCAATATCAGTTTACGGGATATAAAGAAGCTGCGGATCGCGCAACGTTATATATTGATGATGATTCAGTTGTGAATGACGCACTTGCCTTAGCAAAAGGTGTCACCTTAACGCGAGATCTCGTCAACACTCCTGCAGGTGACATGATGCCTGAACACCTGTCTGAGACTATGCAAAAGCTAGCTCGCGAGTACAGTGCGCAATTTTCAGAGCTCATTGGCGATCAGCTTCTTGATCAGAGTTTTCCTACCATCCACATGGTTGGGCGAGCTTCTTGCCATGCTCCTCGATTGTTGGAACTCAGTTGGGGTGATGAGTCAGCTCCAAAGCTTACCTTAGTGGGTAAAGGCGTTTGTTTTGATAGTGGAGGTTTGGATTTAAAACCCTCTGCCGGTATGCGCTTGATGAAAAAAGATATGGGTGGTGCCGCTCATGTGCTGGGTTTGGCATCAGTGATTATGGCGAAAGCCTTGCCTGTTCGATTACGGGTACTGGTGCCAGCGGTAGAAAATGCGGTGTCCAGTAATGCATTCCGCCCAGGTGATATCGTCACTACACGAAAAGGTTTGACGGTTGAAATTGACAATACCGATGCGGAAGGTCGATTAATTTTGTGTGATGCATTGGCGCTGGCAGATGAAGCAGAGCAAGATTTAATTATCGATTTCGCAACCCTAACTGGCGCGGCGCGAGTGGCTCTCGGTTTGGAACTCCCAGGTTTTTACAGTACAGATGATGATTTCGCTACGGAGTTAATGGTTGCCGGAGAGGCTGAAGGAGACTGTGTTTGGCGTTTGCCCCTGCATCAGCCTTATGCCTCATATATGAAGGGCTCCATCTCAGATTTAGTGAATTGTGCTCCCACAGGAATGGGTGGCTCTATTACTGCAGCGCTGTATCTTCAGCAGTTTGTTGAGCAGAGCCCTTGGGTACACTTTGATGTAGGCGCATGGAATGATCGTGCGCGGCCTGGTCGACCCAAAGGCGGTGAGGCCATGGGGCTGCGAGCAGTTTATAAAGCGTTGGAAAAGCGGTATTTGCCCTAGCTTCTTGCGATATTTGTGGTTCCTTGGGGGTTCGTGCTGGCTTTATATGCAGCTAGGTACTTTCCACTCTCTGCTTATTGCTCGAAAATCATTCAAAATAGGCTTGAGGCGCATTAGAATTACCCTGTGGGCGTGTATTCTTTTAGTACGCTTTTCTTGCGTGCAGCCCTTCTTGTGTAGCCCCTGTGGCCGGAGGAAATGATGGTTGATCCAGTGGGTAGTGCTTCTTCAGGTTTTGGCGCTATTGAGCGTAATCAGCGAGTGCTTGATCAAACCGCTGAACGTATTGGTAGTGGCCGTCGTATCAATAGTGCCGCTGATGACCCAGCGGGCTTCGCTATTGTAAATCGCATCAACAGCCAGGTAGACGGTTTTAATCAGTCCGTGCGTAACGTCAGTGATGGTATTTCTCAGGTACAGACTGGTGGCGGGGCTTTGGATAATGTCTCTGATAGTGTTTCCCGTTTGAGAGAGCTAGCGCTGCAGGCTGCTAATGGCACCAACAATGATAGCGACCGTGAGGCAATTAATGCCGAAGCACAGCAGCTACGTGAAGAGATTGGTCGAACCTTAGAGGACACCAGTTTTAACGGTCGTCCTCTATTTAACAGTGATGAGGCCACCATCATTCAGGCTGGACCGGGTAGTGAGGATCAGGTGGATATCGATGGAAATAACCTGGTTGAGCAAGCTGAGACAACTGGCTTAAACGATATCGATTTTAGTAGTGCCCAAGGGGCTCAAGATGCTCTGGAGGTATTAGATGATTTTCAAGCGCAGGTAGATCAAACGAACGCTAACTTTGGCGCTGCGGCGAATCGCTTCGAGTCTGCCATTAATAATCTTAATACGTCTTCGGAGAATGCTCAGGCAAGTGCTAGCCGAATTGGTGATGCGGATATTGCTCGTGAAGTGTCTGAGCGAGCGGCTTCTGAAATTCGCGGAGAAGTACAGATAGCCTTGCGTGCTCAAGCGAATCAGCGTGACCAGCAAGTATTGAATTTGCTCAGTTAAGGATAGCTTTCAGTTAGGGATAGCTTCTTGAAGAAGAACCAATGCTGAAGTCAGCCTTACCCAAAAATCCCCCATAAAAAAGCGGGACCCAAAGGCCCCGCACAATAGGGATAGAGTCGGGGTAATAAACGTATTCCTTTAAGCCCTCTAAAACAACGTGGTAATGCTAGTGCGGCAATGTTAGTGCACTAAGAAAGCGTAAATTAATGCCCGCGATCTTGCTTGTTTTCAAAAATGGTAACGCCCACAGCGGCGATTATTACAACTACACCCAGCGTCCAAAACAAACCTTGGCTAGCAACGGCTCCCATAAATACGGCTTCGTTCATGATGTTTCTCCATTGAGAGGTAATCTTAAGTAAGAAAAATAACAATGGAGTCAGAATAGGCTTTTCTCTGGAGCAGGGTGTTGATTTGCATCAAACAAGCTTTTGAAAGCGATTATTCTGCGATAACTCGATTCCGCCCCTGATGCTTAGCGTCTTTTAAGTGTTGGCTGGCGCGGTTTAACAAACTGGAGATGTCGTAGTCACTGTCAGTTAATTGTGCGACGCCAATGCTGACGGTAACCGGGACTTCTATTCCACTATCTCCAAGGACGGGATTCTCTTCGATATGCTCTCTGATTCGCTCAGCTTGCTGTATGGCACCTTGTAAATCGGTGTCTGTGCTGCAGATTGCAAATTCTTTACCGCTGAGTCGGCACAGGTGATCTTCCAATCGGCTGTGTTGTTTTAAGTGCTTACTGATTTGTTTTAAGGCGGAGTCACCATAGCTGTGACCGTAAGAGTCATTGATCTGGTTGAAGTGATCCACACTCATCATCAACACGGATAGGGGGCGTTTAAAGCGACGAGCCTTTGATTGCTCGATCTCGGCGGCATCAAAGAACTGCTGGCGATTATTGAGCCCGGTGAGCTGATCTTTCACAGTGGCATCTTGGATATGCTCAGAGGCTGTTTTTAGACGCTGATGTTGATTGAGAAAGCGAAGGGCATTACCTACTCGAGAAACATTTACAGGCACTGGGTTGCTCAGACTGATGTAATCCCAAATCTGTCGGTCATAGGTTTCCGCAGACTGGTGGAGGGCGCTGTCCGTATCGGATGTGGCTATACCAATGACTAGGCTGTGATGGTTGCGGTGGGTGAGATAGCCTTCCAGAAAGTTAAGATCCACTAGGGTAATTGACGGCGGCTCAGGTACCTGATGGGTCGTGTTGTCTGGTTCCTGAATAAGTGTTGCCTGGTAATGGGCAGCTTCCACAGGGATATCTTCAAGGGCACTACACATACCCACCTCACAACCTTGATCTTCCAAATCAAAGCGGAGTTGGCGAAGGGCCGGCATGTTTAGTGTATCGGCTGCGGCAAGAATAGCGATGTTGGGCATAGTACTGTCACTAACCTTGATAATGGATTTATTGAGAGTTTAACGAGTTTGGCGGTGTTTGTGCCTTTTGTACCACTATTTTCTTCTTTCTGGGGCCGATAGAGGTAGGGAAGAGAGTGGAATTGGTTGATTTTTGTGCATGTCGGTTTGTTCAGGTGCTGTTATGTGGATAAAAGGCGGAAATGCTCTAGAAAGGGTTGCCTCAAATGGGCTCATATTGCACTTAAATATGATTGCTTGGTCATGTTTTCCGGTGGGTTTTACAGGTAGATGTCTAGTTGTTTGTTTTTAAAGGGTTTTTCTTGTGAGCTCTACCCGGCTAACTTTTGTGGGGAGTATTGATTTGTTGCAGGCATGTTTCATACAGGTGCAGCAAAGCTGTGGATATCTCTGTGAATCCACCTCTGAAGAGGAATAACCTTGTGTGTAGTAATGCACAGCCCCGGTGTGAGTAACCACTATTATTATTGTAAATAAGTTGCTACTGCCTTATGGCGCTTGATTGTGGGGAGCAGCTTTGCACTGTCGCTTCCAAATCAAGTGTTCCAGTTTGAATTCTTGGGGTCTCTAAAAAAGAGGCATGTACAATAATGGCTTTATGGGGGCCTTTCAAGGAATAGGTCTGTGTAACTTCTGTGGATAACTTGTGTTTTTGGCAGGGTGAGTAGTTGCTTACCTCAAGGTTTAGAGTGTGGTGCTATTAGAGGCTTTGGGTGCAAGGAGAGCGGCATGAGAATGGCAGTATTGAGATAAAAGCTTAAACAAAAATCCCCCGGTGATTTTCAGCGATTGGTCACCTGGGGGATTTGTGATTGGAAAAATGCTTTGGGGGTAATGCTTAATCTTAATGAGAGTTTAGAAGCAAAAACTCCATCAAAGCTTTTTGGGCATGGAGGCGGTTTTCGGCTTCGTCCCATACGACAGATGATGGGTGATCGAGAATGTCATCACTGATTTCCATACCGCGATAGGCCGGTAAGCAGTGCATAAAGAGCGCCCCTTCATTGGCTTTCTTCATCATGGCGTCGTTTACTTGGTATCCCGTGAAATCTTTTTCTCGTTGTTTTTTCTCTTCTTCCTGTCCCATGGAAGCCCAGGTGTCCGTTACCACAAGGTCAACGCCAGTCACCGCTTCTTCTGGGTTGGTGGTTAGATGCAGTCGATCTTTGTTGGTTTCGACTAGCTCAGCGTTGGGTTCATAACCTTTCGGGGTAGCGATACGCAGTTGGAAACCGAACTGGCGTGCGGCATTGATGTAGGAGTGGCACATGTTGTTGCCGTCGCCCACCCAGGCCACCGTTTTTCCTGCGATGCTACCGCGGTGCTCTACAAAAGTTTGCACGTCTGCCAGCAATTGACAGGGATGATAGTCATCGGTGAGTGCATTGATCACGGGCACGCTGGAATACTCTGCAAACTTTTCGATTTTAGAGTGCTCAAAGGTGCGGATCATGACGATATCTACCATGCTGGAGATCACCCGAGCGGAGTCTTCAATAGGCTCGCCCCGGCCCAGCTGGGTATCGTTAGGGGATAAAAACAGCGCAGAGCCACCCAGTTGTGTCATTCCGGCTTCAAAAGAGACGCGCGTTCGGGTGGATGATTTTTCAAAAATCATTGCCAAGGTTTTCCCGGTGAAGGGACTTGGTCCCCGCTCTTCTTTGTGTAGTTTTTTCATCTCGATTGCACGGGCGATAATTTGGCTCAGCTCTTCCGGGGTGCAATCTAACAGCGTTAAAAAATGTCTAGTGCTCATAATGTGTACTCTTCTTTTGTCGCAACAACTGTCGCTACAACCTATGCGGCAACAAAATCCTTGATCAGTTGGCTGATGCTTTCAATGATTTCATCAGCTTGTTCGTCGCTCAAAATAAACGGCGGTAGCAGGCGAACGACATTTCCTGCAGTGACATTAATCAAAAAGCCTTTTTCAGCGGCCTGATTCACCAATTCGGTACAGGGGCGATCCAGTTCAATACCAATCATTAAGCCCTGGTGGCGAATGTTGGTAATGGCTTCACTGTCCGCAAGCTGTTGCTCAAAACCGTCTTGAAAACGGTTCCCCAGTTCGGCGCTACGGTTAACCAAATTTTGATCTTCAAGGGTTTGATAGACCGCTGAAATTGCCGCACAAGCCACGGGGTTGCCGCCATAGGTGGAGCCATGCATACCGGGTTGAAACAATTCCGCAGCTGCGCCAGTGGCAAGGCAAGCCCCAATAGGCATGCCGTTACCCAGGCCTTTGGCTGTGGTCATTACATCGGGCTTTGCGCCACTGTGTTGCCAGGCGAACCACTCGCCGGTTCGGCCGTTGCCTGTTTGAATCTCATCTAGCATCAATAGCCAGTTGTGTTTGTCACAGAGGGTTCGTAAAGCGGGAAGGTAATCTGCTGTGGGGATATGAACGCCACCTTCACCTTGAACGGGCTCTACCAAAACAGCGCAGATATTGGCGTTTTCCGTGGCAAGCTTTTCTACAGCTTCGATATCATCAAAGGGAACCCGCACAAAGCCGTCTAGTAAAGGTTCAAATCCTTGCTTGGCTTTAGGGTTGCCGGTGGCTGTCAGGGTGGCCATGGTACGTCCGTGGAAAGCATTTTCCATCACGACGATCGTTGGTGTTGCTTTGCCTTGTTGATTACCCCACAGACGTGCCAGTTTGATAGCTGCTTCGTTAGCTTCAGCCCCTGAATTGCTAAAAAAGACTTTATCCATCTGCGCTTTTTCGCAGAGTACGTCACCGGCTTGCTGTTGAGTCGGTAAATTGTACAAATTGGAGGTATGAAGCAGAGTTGCAGCTTGTTCTTGCACGGCTGCTGTAACCGCGGGGTGGCAGTGACCAAGGCCACAGACAGCAATCCCCGTCAGAGCATCCAAGTAACGTCGGCCCTCTTGATCCCACAGGTAAGCGCCTTCACCTTTTGTCATGGTGATAGGCCGAGTGCCATAGGTATTCATCAAGTGTGAGCCGGGTGTTCCTGGTTTGCTGTTCATGATCCTGTCTTCTTTACAGTTAAGGTTTTGTTTTCTCCCCTAAACAAAACAGGCAGCGCTGGGCTGCCTGTGGGGGAAGAACGATTCTAGCATAGCCGGGTTTTGCGGCAAGCATTTCGGTGGCCCTGGCTAAAATTTTTACAATTTTATTTTGAAGCAATATCGGGGGGATTGGTCTGTTTTGATTGGTCCTGTGCAGGGGAGACAACTTTTTGTGGTTTATCTCCCAAAGGCTTCATTTTTAAGGCTTTTTTTCAGTTTGTGAGCTTGCCCTTAGTGCTTGCCGTTGCTAGAGTGACGAAATTCTTTGCACAACCTTTACCAGTAATAAATAAGAAGCGGTAAAAGGGCTCTCTAGAGATGTTTTTTCCGGCGTTTGACGCGTCGATTTCACAGGATTAAAAATAATATGTTTAAGCGTTTGCGCGGCGTTTTTTCCAATGACTTATCCATTGACCTGGGAACAGCAAATACACTGATTTACGTACGTGATCAGGGAGTGGTGCTGGATGAACCTTCAGTTGTGGCAATTCGCCATCATCATGGTCAAAAAATTGTGGAAGCAGTGGGTATTGAGGCTAAGCGCATGCTGGGTCGTACCCCAGGAAACATTACCGCGATTCGCCCCTTGAAAGACGGTGTTATCGCCGATTTCCAGGTAACCGAAAAAATGCTTCAACATTTTATTGGTAAGGTGCATGAAGGCAGCTTTGTTCGTCCAAGTCCCCGCGTTCTTATCTGTGTTCCCTGTAAATCCACAGAAGTAGAAAAACGTGCAATTCGCGAATCTGCATTGGGTGCTGGTGCTCGAGAAGTTCGCCTGATTGAAGAACCTATGGCTGCGGCCATTGGTGCAGGCCTGCCGGTTGAAGAAGCTGCGGGTTCGATGGTGGTGGATATCGGTGGTGGCACCACGGAGATCGCCATTATTTCTCTTAACGGTGTGGTGTATTCGGAGTCTGTCCGTGTAGGTGGTGACCGCTTCGACGAAGCTATTGTGAATTATGTGCGCCGTCACTATGGCAGTATTATCGGTGAGGCAACCGCTGAGCGAATTAAGCAAGAAGTGGGTTGTGCTTACGCGGGATCTGAAGTTCGTGAAATTGATGTGCGTGGTCGCAACCTGGCAGAAGGCGTACCCCGCAGCTTTACCTTAAATTCAGACGAAATCCTGGAGGCGCTGCAAGAACCGCTTTCCGGCATTGTTCAGGCAGTAAAAAGCGCTCTTGAGCAGTCCCCGCCAGAATTGGCTTCTGACATTGCTGAAAGTGGCATTGTACTCACCGGTGGTGGTGCCTTACTTCGTGACCTGGACCGTCTGCTAACGGAAGAAACCGGTTTGCCCGTGATTGTGGCAGAAGATCCTTTAACCTGTGTGGCCCGTGGTGGTGGTCGAGCATTGGAGCTAATGGATCACAATAAGTTTGACCTGCTGTCTTCTTAATAGATCTTCTAAATAGGCCAGGCAAACTGGCCAAACTCAACTAGATTTAATGGATGCACTGACATCGTTATTCAGCAGACAAAGATCTAATTTACAACTTATCCGAGACACAACAAAGGGGATACCGCCATCAAGTCCCTATTTCGCCAAGGTACTTCGTTGACAACACAGTTACTCGCTTTATTGGCGATAACTGTGTTGTTGGTTTTGGTGGATCGCTACACCCCCCTTCTTAAACCCGTTCGCACAGTCGTGGGCACTTTAATCGCTCCCATTTATTGGATCTCTGATACTCCCAGCCAAGTGGGTGACTGGTTTGGCGAAAACTGGGTATCTCGTGATGAGTTACAGGAAGAAAATGCGGCTCTCAAAGCCGAGCTTCTCATTTATAAGCGGAAGTTACAGCGTATGGCAACTCTGGCTGCAGAGAATGTACGGATGCGTGAATTGCTGGGGTCTGCAGAGCGCGTGGAACGGGATGTTTTGGTTGGCGAGCTGATTGGAGTCTCTCCTGACCCCTACACTCATAAAGTAATTGTGAACAAAGGCACTAAAGATGGCGCTGCCTTGGGCCAATCTGTATTAGATGCGGAAGGGCTTGTGGGCCAGGTTGTGGCGGTAACAGCGGTAACCAGTGAAGTGTTATTGATTACGGATAAAACACACGCTATTCCTGTGCAGGTTAATCGCAACGGTGTTCGCGCTATTGTTGAAGGTTCAGGTGAGTTACTGAGATTACGGCTTAGACACCTTTCCCCTACAACGGATATTCGCCCTGGTGATTTATTGGTGAGTTCTGGTCTGGGAGGGCGTTTTCCTGTGGGTTATCCAGTGGCTGAAGTTTCTTCCGTGGTGATTGATCCCGGTCAGGCCTTTGCGGAAGTAGAGGCAATTCCTAAAGCGCACCTAAATCGCAGTCGGCATCTTTTACTGGTACTGGAGCCAGAACTGCAAGAGCGACCGGGATTAAAAGCTCAGTCTGACTCAAAGACTGAAACCTCCAACCCTAAGAGCGGTGAGGGGTAGGCGGTGTTGGTGCAAGGTCGCAATCACTGGTTTGTATACCTCACACTTTTTTTAGCCTTTTTATTGTCTGCCTGGCCTTTACCTATTGATTGGCTTCCTTGGCGCGCCCCATTTCTCGCCTTAGTGATCATCTATTGGTTACTGTATTTGCCCCAGCACTTTGGAATGATTTTCGTATTCGTTATGGGCTTGTTGCTCGATGTGTTGCAAGGCACTCCTTTGGGGGTTAATGCCATGGGGTTGAGTTTAGTAGGCTATGGGGTGTTGAGTACCCAGCAGCGTTTAAAACAGTTTGCACTGGTGCAGCAAAGCGCTGTGGTTTTTATGTTGTTGGGAACCCAAGCCATGGTGGTGAGTTGGATGCAGGCGCTTGTGGGCTATTCTAGTAATGCTAACTTAATGCTGATTGGTGGTATTTGGGGGGCACTGCTTTGGCCTTTGGTTCGCCGGTATATGCGCCGTTTGAGTTGGTATTTTCGTGTTGAGTAGAGCGCGGCCGAAGAATGATTAAAGAGTGATGCAAAAAGAGCGATATAAGCACGATGAACTCCGCCCCCACTTTAATACTAGCTTCGCGGTCTCCACGTCGCAGTGAACTGTTACAGCAGATTGGCGTCCACTTTACTGTGATGCCTTCTGCGGTTGAAGAGTTGCGCCTGGATGGGGAAGAGCCAGAGGCTTATGTATCACGTCTCTCTCGGGAAAAAGCCCAGGATGTTTGGGAAAAGTCTGGGGGAGAAGCCCCTGTATTGGGTGCGGATACGATCGTGGTTTGTGATGACGTAATCTTAGAAAAACCTGCCAATGAAACCGAGGCGGTGGCAATGTTATTGCGACTGTCTAATCGAAAACACCAGGTTATGACAGCCGTGAGCCTTGTTTCTAGCGTAGGTGTTGAGACAAGTATTGAGACAAAAGTGTCTACAACGGATGTGGTTTTTCGGGCTATTTCCGAAGATGACGCCCAAGAGTATTGGTTGACCGGTGAGCCTCGCGATAAAGCCGGTGGCTATGGTATTCAGGGGTTGGGTGCTGTATTTGTTCAGTCGATTAGTGGCAGTTATTCCAATGTGGTGGGTTTGCCGTTGGAAATTTTGCCAGAATTATTTTCACAACATGGGATTCACTGGTGGCAAACTTAGTGAAACTAAATAGGACGTAGTGTGAGCGAAGAATTATTGATTAACCATGCTCCGACAGAAACTCGGGTAGCGTTGGTAGAAAACGGTGTGCTTCAAGAAGTCTATGTGGAACGCAGTAAAAACCGTGGCATTGTTGGCAATATTTACAAAGGTAAGGTCGTAAGGGTACTGCCGGGAATGCAGGCGGCGTTTGTGGATATTGGTTTGGAGCGTGCGGGCTTTATTCACGCCCAAGATATTGCGCCGTTAGATGAAAATGGCATGGAGAAGCGAGAAAACAAAGTTGCGGATATTCGTAACTTGGCACGAGAAGGTGAACCCATTGTCGTTCAGGTAGTGAAAGATCCTATTGGTACGAAGGGGGCTCGCTTAACCACTCATTTGTCGGTTTCTTCTCGCAACTTGGTGTATATGCCACAAACTGATCACATTGGTGTTTCACAGCGTATTGAAGGTGAAGCCGAGCGTGAGCGGATGAAGGAGTTAATGGCGAAGTTATCCCAAAACGAAGAAGTGCAGAATATGGAAGGCGGCTTTATTGTGCGAACAGTGGCCGAAGGGGCTAGTGAGGAAGAGCTTGCTAGCGATATTCCTTTTTTACATCGTTTGTGGGCCGCCTTGCAGCGCCGTATGGAAAAGAATCAACCTCCAGCGCTTATTTATGAAGACTTACCTCTGTATCTGAGAACCATGCGAGACATTGTGCGAAGCAGTGTGGAAAAAATTCGGGTTGATTCTCGAGAAGCGTTTGCCCATTTAAAAGAATTTTCAGAAGAGTTTTGTCCTGATGTGGTTGGGTGTATCGAGCATTACCCTGGTGAGCGTCCTTTGTTCGACCTGTACAGTGTGGAAGATGAAATTCAAAAAGCACTGGGTAATCGAGTGGATTTGAAAAGTGGCGGTTATCTCATTATTGAGCAAACGGAAGCCATGAGCACCATTGATGTGAACACTGGCGCCTTTGTGGGTAATCGCAATTTAGAAGAGACTATTTTTAAAACCAATTTGGAAGCAGCGACTGCCATTGCACGGCAGTTGCGATTACGTAATTTGGGCGGAATTATTATTCTCGATTTCATTGATATGCGAGAAGAAGAACATCGTCGCCAGGTTTTACGAACTTTGGAAAAAGCCATGGAAAAAGACCGTGTTAAAATCACGGTAACCGGTGTATCTGAGTTGGGTCTTGTGGAAATGACTCGAAAACGTACTCGAGAATCGCTGGGGCAAATGCTTACAGAGACGTGCTCGGTATGCCAGGGAAGAGGTGCTCAGAAAACACCGGAGACGGTTTGCTACGAAATTTTCCGAGAAATTTTACGTGAAGCTCGCGCTTATGATTCCAGTGAAATTTTAGTGTTGGCTTCCCAAGTGGTCATCGATCGGTTACTGGATGAAGAATCAGCCAATGTGGCTGACTTAGAAGAGTTTATCCGTCGACCAATCCAATTCCAGGTAGAAAACCTATATCACCAAGAGCAGTACGATATTGTTCTTAGCTAGTCTCTGTTGATTGATTAGGTATACCACATCGTGAATCTTTCTCGCCGCTTTTTATCCTTACTTAGTCGCTTTGTATGGCAGCTAACGGTGGTGTTTTTCATTGTGGTAGCTGTGGTTGTCGCGCTAGGGCGGGAGCTTGCGCCTTTGGCAGACAGTTATCGCCCTACCATTCTTTCAATCGTCAATGAAATTATTGGGGTGCCGCTTGATGCCCATCAGGTGGGGGTGCGTTGGAAGGGAATTATCCCGGCGATTGAAGTAAAAAATGCAACGGTTTTAGGTTTGGACGGCGAGCGTTCTTTAACGCTTGGTCAGCTTGTTGTCGATATTAATCCTTGGCTTAGCCTCTGGCATTGGAAACCTGTGCTCTACCGCTTGCAGATTATTGAGCCGCAAGTGTATTTGGAGAAAGATGATAATAAGCAATGGCAACTTTCCGGTATTCCACGTAAGGCTGAAGGCAATAAAGTCTCTTTGAAATCTGTCATGGATGCCATGCTCTACAGCCATCTGGTGGAGCTTCGTGATGCTCACTTTGTTTTTCAGTCGAAATCGGGAGTGAGTCGGCGCGTATTCACGCCGCGAATTGGCATCGATAATATGAAAAATTTTCACCGCTTAACGGCGGTGGTGGGTTTTGAACAAGCGGGTAGTGTAGAAGTCCTGTTGGAAGGGCGAGGCGATCATAATCGTGAAGGCGGGATGGCGCTTTCAGGTTATTTCAAAAGTGAAAGCCTCGATGTTGCTGTGCTCTCTCGTATGCTGGGTTATGAGTGGCACTCTGAGCGTTCATCTATCATTGATTTATCTCTTTGGATGGAATCACCTAACAGCAACGAGATTGAAATTAAAGGGCAAGTGAATCTAGATCACTTTTCTGGGGTGAAGGATAAGTTAGGAAGGCAGATTATTCCGGCTTTGAATAGTTTTTCTGCGCAGCTCAATGGTCTTGGGCGTTATGAAGAAGGCTGGCGAATTTCACTTAATAATATTGCCGGTGATCTAGGGGGCGAAGCATTTCCTGTAGATCAGTTGGCCTTTAGGGGGTCTTGGGGCGGGTTGTTGATGTCCGATACTACCTCTTATGAGAAAAAAGGCCAGAAACCGGAAGTCAGTATTGGCTTTGGTGATTTTCAGGCTTCAGATATCCTGAGTATGAAGCTGTTTAAAAACTTTTTGCCAGAAAAAACGCAGAAAATCCTTCAGGAAATGTCACCAGATGCCCAAGTCGCTAATGCTTGGGTTGACGTGTTTGATGATTCCGAATCTCCTATTTTCTTTCGAGGTAACTTTTTTAATGCTGAAGTAAAGCCTTGGAAGGGTGTTCCTCAAGTGGCTCGCAGTCACGGTTATTTTGAAGTTGAGAAACTAACGGGCCGTGTAGTTTTAAACTCCCAAGACGGTTTCGATATTACTTTTCCCAAAATATTTGATTCTTCTTCAGGTTACTCGGAGGTTAATGGCGAGTTGCGATGGAGCATTTATCCGGAAGAAAACTATTTTACGCTCTATAGTGGCCCGGTAACGCTCAAAGGAGAGGCAGGCATCATAGCGGGTGATTTTGCCTTATATGAAGCTATTAATCGGAAAGTCGAAGGAGCCGTGGGTTCAGATTTGTTTTTAAACTTGGGATTAACACAAGGAAAATCTGAACATTTGGAGACGTTTTTACCGAAGCAGATTAAACCAGAATTAAAGCAATGGCTTCTCTCTGCTATTAAAGGTGGTGAAGTCACTAATGGTAGCGTGATCTATCGAGGAAGTGTGCGTAAGGATGCTTCTGAGGGTTTAAGGACCTTGCAGTTGGGCTTTGATGTAGATAAGGCTGAATTGGATTTTCATCCTGAGTGGCCTTTCCTAGAATCACTTAATGGGCAGGTGCTTGTAGATGGAAGGCATTTTTCAGGATTGGTAGAGCGGGCTGGCTTTAAAGGTTCTCTCTTAGAAAATGTGAGATTTCAGTCCAGGGGGGATCTTGCAGTGACTACCTTGAATGTGCAAGGAAAGGCTATCTCAACGGTACCGGATAGCATATCTTTACTTAATGAAACACCGCTCCAAAAGGCGGTAGGCAATGTCTTTAGAGGCTGGAGTGGTGAAGGTGCATTAAAAGCGGTTTTGGATTTACAAATTCCTCTCTATAAGGACGCAAAGCCTGACGATTATCGACAAAAGGTAGCGATAGCATTTTCAGATGCGAACCTTGATTTAACGGAACAAAATATTCAGTTTGATCGATTGCGGGGTTCGCTTCAGTTCGATAGTAAAGACGGTCTGTCTAGCCCTTGGCTTAAAGCCAGCTTGTGGGGCTCCGACGTTGAGGCGACGGTAACCCATGATGATAAACACTTTGCATTATTGAAGGCGAATACCCAGCTTTCAGTAGACATGATAAATCAATGGTTAAAACAGCCTCTGTTGAGCTTTTATCAAGGTCAGAGTCAGTTTGAAACACGCCTTGTGATACCTAGAAGAAATTCTTCTAAAGATACCCCTTATCCTGAACTGCTTATTAGCTCTAATTTAGAAGGTGTAGAGTCTAATTTACCTATGCCTTTTCAGAAAGAAGTAAGTAGCAAAAGTGATTTGTTAATTTCAGTTCCTTTGTCAGACGGGGTTAAAGAAGATCAAGGTTCTCGTTCAATTAAGTTGACGCTTGATAATAGTGCCGAAAGCCTTCTGTATTTTCGTAAGAATAAATTTATTGGAGCTCATGTTTCTCTGGGTGATGCGGGTTTACCTTCGTTAACCAGTCGAAACTTGATTGCAGTTAATGCGGATCTAGATCGTCTAGATTTTCTTCAGTGGAAAGCATTTTTAGATCAGTATGCGGGAAAAGAAGCAGAAAAGTATGGCGCTGATTCTTTAGTGGGAACTACAGGAGATTCTTCTTCAATGGATTGGTTGATCAATGCAAAACTAAAACAGTTTGTATTGAAGGACTTTGTGATTGATGAAGTTTCTTTGTTGGGTAAACGTGAGGGTGAGGACAATCATGATGTTTCCCCTTGGGAATTCGACTTTAGTAGTGACCTGCTGAATGGATCTTTATTTTGGAATGAGGCTAATAAATATCCTTTTGAGTTGGATTTTAGAGAAGTAAGAATCCCGCTGGTGTTCAGTGATGGTGATTTAGATGTTGATGGAGGTTCGGAAGCATCTTTGGGTCGTGAACAGGACGATTTTTCTGATCCTCTGAAAGATTTTGACCTTTCTGGCTTGCCTGCAGCTCGAGTCAATATTCAATCTGTACATGTAGGAAAGACGGATTACGGTAGTTGGAGTTTTTACCTTAAACCTGAAGATAATCAGGTTAGGATTCATCACCTGACAGCTCAGGTAAAAGCCATGGTCGTAGGCGACCTCAATTGGAGAGCGAATCTTGTAGCTCGGGAAAGTAATTCCGAAAAGAGTCTCCAGAGAAAGTCAAAGAAAAATACAAAGCAAGGTGGCGGTACGGTATCGTCGATTGATATAGCCCAGATTAAGGCAATAGAAGATACCGATGAGTTTATGACTTTGTCGTTGCCAGAAGTGGTTTGGATTTCTGATGAGAATGGAATGCGCAGCGTTTTTAAAGGGGTATTTTCAACGAAAAATATTGGTGACGTGGCAAAAGCCTGGGGGCATGAAGAAGTCATTAAGAGTAAGCGGGGTGATTTCTATGCAGAGGTGACCTGGCCGGGGTCGCCATTGAACTTTGATATTTATGCCCTTCAAGGCGATATGAAAATGACGTTAAAACGTGGTCAGTTTTTACAAAACGAAGCCAAGGTGGAAAATCCGGTACTAAGGCTTGTTGGGTTGTTTAATTTCGATAGTTGGGCTAGACGGCTGCGCTTAGATTTTTCGGATTTGTACAAGAGTGGTATGAGTTACGACCGTATGGATGCAAGCTTACATTTAGAAAAAGGGGTAATTACCCTAGCTTCACCTCTTAAGGTAGATACGCCATCTAGTGAATTGGAAATGATGGGTGTAATTGATATGAATAAAGAAACTTTAGATGCGGAATTAACTGCAACTCTTCCTGTGGGTGGGAATCTTGCCATGATTGGGGCTATTGCGGGTGGTCTGCCTGCCGCCATTGGAGTGTATGTGGTGAGTAAAATCTTTAAGAAGCAAGTAAAGAAAGTCGCTAGCGTACACTATAGTATAAAGGGGGAGTGGGATGACCCTAAGGTTGAGTACACCAAGCTGGAAGAAAAAAGGTCAAAAAAACCGTCACAAGATTCGAGTATGCTTGGTAATCAAGATACTGATAGAAAAGAGGATAGCAAGGAAGAGAGGCCGAACCTTAAAGTGAATGCGGACTCTAACCCCGAAGGCGTTGGTAAAACGGTTTCTCAAGAGGGTAAATCTTCTCCAGTGCCAGAATCAGAAGCTCATTAGACAAGTAATCTCTGATGTAATACCAACTCACTCATGATGAGTTTTGGAGTGAATAATGAATTTATCCGCTGCTGTTATACAAATGGTCAGTGGCCCTGATGTCGATGAAAACTTGGAGCGAGCTGCGGCATTGATTGCGGATGCAACTTCAATGGGTGCTGAATTAGTTGTATTGCCTGAAACGTTTGCCTGTTTTTCTACTCGCTTGCAAAAACCATTGGCGCAAGAAGCTCTAGCAAACGCAAATCATGGTCGCGTTCATCAGTTTTTATCGGCTCAAGCGGAACAGCATAATATCTGGTTAGTGGGAGGGACCGTACCCGAATTTTCAATGGAGAGAATGAGCCAAGAAAATCCTTTTACTACTTCTATTGTTTATTCCCCGAAAGGACAACGTGTCGCAAGTTATCATAAAGTCCATTTATTCGATGTTGATGTGGCGGATGCTCAAGGTAGTTATCGTGAATCTGATACGTATGCAGCGGGTTCAGAGGTGATCGCAACAGGTATTGAAACAGCGGATGGGTCGACAACCCTAGGGTTGTCCGTTTGTTACGATTTGCGCTTTCCTGAGCTTTATCGACTATTAGCGCTAAAAGGCGCTGCTGTCGTGTCTGTACCTGCAGCTTTCACAAAAAAAACAGGCGATGCCCATTGGCAGTTATTGCTTAGAGCTCGCGCGGTGGAAAACCAGTGTTTTATGATTGGTGCCAATCAGGGGGGGCAGCACGGTCCTAGTCGTCAAACCAGTGGTGGTTCTTGCATTGTGAGCCCTTGGGGAGATGTGTTGGCAGAAGTAGATTACGGAGAAGGTGTCGCCGTTGCCGAATTGGATTTATCACAGTGCAAGGATTTGCAGAGTCGTATGCCCGTTTTTCAGCATCGTCGTTTCTTTCTTAAAGACGAATAATTGTTTCTATATTAATTCTGCCGCTGTAAGAAATATCATCCGCTGACGACAAAGTTGTATTTGAGGTATTGGCCATGAAAACCTACCTGTTTCTTTTCGCTTTTCTATTGCTTCTGGTTTCCTGTGGAGGGGCAAAAGGCAGTGATGATCATCTCAAGAATGGTTCAATGACCCTTGCTCAAGCAAAGATGCTGATTCAGAAAGGGGAGCAATTGGAAACCATTCCTAAAAAAGTCTGGAAGCAACTCTTATCGAAAGAGCAGTACTATATCCTGTGGGAGCACGGCACCGAACGGGCTTTTACAGGAGATCTTCTCGATAACAAAGGAAAGGGCACCTACATCACTGCAGGCTGTCAGTTACCGGTGTTTCACTCCGACCACAAATTTAAATCCGGTACTGGCTGGCCCAGTTATTGGGAAGTCTTTGATACAGACAATATTGTGCTGGAAGAAGATACGTCGTGGGGAATGCGTCGTATTGAGGTGAAGTCTAAGTGTGGTGAGCATTTAGGGCATGTGTTTGATGATGGTCCTGACCCCACTGGATTACGCTACTGTATTAATTCCGATGCGCTTTTATTTATGCCTGAAAACTCAGATTTATAGCTCTTATCTGTAATTAGGCTAATTCAGTGAGAGGACTTAAGCTTCTAACGTTTCTCGTACCAACTTAAATAGTTTTCGCGCAGAGGAGGGAGGCTTGTTGTTCTGCTTTTCTTTCGCTGCATTTCGAATCAGTTGCCGTAAGCTTTGAATGTCGGTATGGGGGAATTCGTCGATAAAGGCATTTAGGGCGGCTTTATCATCGCTATCTAATAGTCGGTCACGCCAGCGTTCTGCTGAGTGATGTAAGTGAACAGCTTGTTTACTTTGTTGTTGTAGCTCATCAAAGCGTGTGCGAATTGGTTCGGGATCAACGTTGCGCATCAGTTTGCCGATGTATTGTAGTAATCGACGTTTGGCTTCATTTTTTGTGGTTCGCTTCATGAGATCAATCGAATCTCGCAATTGATCGTCCAATTCGAAGCTGTCCAGTTGTTCGCTACTGAGTTCAACTAATTGCTGGCCAAGTTCTTGAAGCTCACGCATTTCTTGTTTGATTTGTGATTTTGACGGGCCAGTCTCTTCTTCAAACTCTTCGTCGTTCTGGGTTTTGTAATTACTCATGATGAAATACTTATTTGGTATCTTTCGGCTTTGTGGGGTAACTATTAAGCTAGGTTTAGGCGTAGAAGGCTGTTGCTAGCCCCAAGAATGACATAAAGCCCACTACGTCGGTAACGGTAGTGAGTGCCACGCCGCCAGCGAGGGCGGGGTCAACTTTCATGGCTTTTAACGCGATTGGAAGTAATGCACCCGCAAAGGCTGCGGTCAGTAAATTAATGACCATAGCGGCGGCAATAATGGCGGCAATTTGTATATCGTTAAACCACCAGCCAGCGATAATCGCCATGGCCAGTGACCAGAGTATTCCGTTAAGAAAACCCACTCCCAGTTCACGATTCAGTAACCACTTGATGTTGCCGCTGTTGAGGTGGCCTAGGGCCATACCTCGAATAACAACTGTTAGTGTTTGGCTTCCTGCAACGCCGCCCATGCTGGCAACAATGGGCATGAGGATAGCGAGGGCAACAACCTTGTCGATAGCATCTTGGAAAATATTGATGACTGCAGAAGCCATCAGTGCGGTAAGGAGGTTAATCCCAAGCCAGATTGCACGGCGAGGTGTGGCGCGCTTAACGGGTGCGAAGGTATCTTCTTCCTCGTCCAAACCGGCCATGCTCATGAGTGAGTGTTCGGCGTCTTCTTTAATTACGTCTACCACATCGTCAATGGTAATGCGGCCTAATAACTTGTTATCTTCACTCACCACCGGTGCCGATACCCAGTCGTGTCGTTCAAATAATCTCGCGACTTCACTGTCGTGTAGCTCAGCGGGAATACCCTCGATATCGGTGACCATTACTTCTCGAACGGTAAGATCGGGATCGCTGGTTAGTAGTTTGTTGAGGGGTAGGATACCGAGAAAGACATCCTTCTTATTCACTACAAAGAGGTTGTCGGTAATTTCTGGGAGTGCCTCGTGGCGGCGCAGGTAGCGCAACACAACATCTAAGGTAACCTTCGGCCTTACGGTGATGGTATCTGTATTCATCAAGCCGCCGGCGGTGTCATCGTCGTAGGTTAAGACGGTTTCAACACGGTGGCGGTCTTGAGAGGACATGGAAGTCAGTACTTCCTGCATGACTCGGTCGGGAAGTTGTTGGAGGATATCCGCAATATCATCCACATCTAACCCCTCTGTCAGGGAGACAACTTCTTGTGCGTCTAACTGCTCTAGGAATTGCGCCTGCAGGTTGTCATGAAGGTGCTGAATAACCTCACCGGTATTTTTTTCTTTGATGAGCTTCCACAGAATTTGTCGATCTTTGACAGGGGAGGATTCCAGCAAGTGGGCAATATCTGCAGCAGGCATGCTATTGAGTAAGCGCTCAACTTGCCGGAAGGTTCCACTGCTGAGAGCGTCTTCAAGGGCGACGCGCTGAGTTTGTGCTTTACGGTCTACGGCTACAGATTGCATGGTGCCCCTTGAGGTGACTGAGAATACATGTCTTAAGGGAAATTATATCAGCTGTTTTGCTGGAGTGACGGAGAAAGTGGGAATTTCAGGTTTTGCGATTCAGGTATTGATAGGTGGTGATTGAGTGCTAAGGGGTTGGCTTCCGAGCTGGCGCTTAGCCACCTTCACCAAAGTAATCATTGATAAGGTCGGAAATGGTTTCCATTGCCGTGTCTTCGTCATCACCGTCGGTTATCACTGTGATGTCGGTTCCTTTTGAGGCGGCCAGGAGCATAAGGGACATCACGCTTTTTCCGTCAACCTCTTTGCCTTTACACACAATACGTACACTGGAGCCAAAACGAGCACAGGTCTGTGCAAGCTTTGCAGCAGCGCGGGCGTGAAGGCCTAGTTGGTTGATGATGGTGAGTTGCTTTTCCTGCATGGGGTAACGCTAAATATCCTGTTATTCGTTTTCCTGTACCGGGCCATGGACGTGTTACCGTACATTGATGTCACAGCCTTAGCGCGGGTGGGTCGCCAGGCGCGAATATTAACGCATTTTGCAGCGCTTGTATTGTGGATATCCAGAGCACCTTTGAAAAATAACGAGCGGGGGCTGGCTGACCATTAACACTCTTTTTAAGCGTTGTTCTAGCTTATTCTTATGGGGATAATTCTTACGATTGTCCAAGTTCTCGGTGTCGCAAAATGACATTATCAAAGCTTTTTGAGAAATGTTTGTATAGGCGTTCACTCAAATAGACAGAACGGTGTTGTCCCCCTGTACAGCCTATGGCAATGGTCACATAGCTGCGGTTCATTGCTGCAAATTTGGGTAGCCAAATTTCTAGAAAGCCGCTGATGTCGGTGAGCATTTGATGAACTTCATCGTGCTTTTCTAAGAAATTGCAGATCCCTGAATCGGTACCGTTCAGGGAGCGCAGCGCTGGGTCCCAATAAGGATTGGGAAGGCAGCGTACATCGAAGACAAAGTCTGTATCCACGGGGACACTGTGTTTGAAGCCAAACGAGATAAATTGGATCAGCATTCCGGATTTGCGGTAGATCGCCACTTGGGTTTTTACTAAATCCCGTAGGGCGTAAAGATTCAGTTGGCTGGTATCAATGGTTAGGTCAGCCAGGTTTTTAATGGGGCTTAGCAGTTCAGCTTCTTGATCTAGAGCTTCTTGTAGGCCAGTGCCAGTGATGCTTAATGGGTGGCGGCGCCGTGTTTCGCTGAAACGCTTAATAAGGATTTCCTGGCGAGCATCCAGATAAATGATCTCGATAGAGATATCGGCTTCTTGTAATTGCTGATAGATATCAGGGAAGGATTTTAGGTCGCTGACAGGGTTGCGAGCATCAATACTTACAGCTACATCTGTCGTGTCATCAGTGCGGGGGTTATCCTGATATTGCTTAACAAGAGAGGGTAATAGGCTGGCGGGCAAGTTGTCGATGCAGCTGAAACCAACGTCTTCGAGCACGTTTAATGCAGTGCTTTTGCCTGACCCTGATCGGCCGCTAATGATGACCAAGCGCATGGAGGGATCCCAAAACAGCGATGACTGATGTTGTAGCTTTTTAAAACGTTTTTATGAGGGCTAGCTTAACAAACCCTTGACTGAAAATTATTTTAGCACAGCTTCTGCAGTGGCAACTTCAAAAAGTTGTTTGGCGTTTTCAGTCGTTCGAAGTGCCTTTCGATAGCTGTCTTCCATAAACTTTTCAGCGAGTGCTGAAAGTGCTTCTAAATGTGAGTCGTTAGATTGCTCTGGCACAATCATCACAAACAGTAGGTCAACAGGTTGGTTGTCGATAGAGTTAAAGTCTACTGGCTCAGTCAGCTTAATGAGGGCGCCGATAGTGTCAGAGCATTGCTTAAAGCGGCTGTGGGGAATGGCTATGCCATGGCCGAGACCTGTGCTGCCTAATTTTTCCCGCTGGATAAGGCTTCTGAAGAGGTCATCGGGGTCGATGCCTGGGGTTTTACTGGCGATAAACTCAGCGATGAGTTCCAGGGTCTTCTTCTTACTGCTGCCTTCAAGCCCCCATAGGGTAAGCTCAGGGGTGAGTAGTGACGCGATCTTCATTCAGTGTGAAATGCCAGCTGATGAGTAGTACAAATGGGCAGCGGCGTCAGTGCGTTGATAAATAGCACCCCTCGCCACTGCAGGTTTAGGTGTCAATAATATACGAATTAAGGTCGGATAGCAGTACGTTTGCGATCCCGAGTTTTCTCTTTGTGCTTAATCAGTTGGCGATCTAGTTTGTCTGCTAGCTGGTCGATAGCTGCGTATAAATCTTCAGACTCAGATTCTGCAAAAAATTCTGCACCGCTAACGTGGACAGTGGCCTCAGCTTTTTGAATAAGCTTGTCCACAGAGAGGATAACGTTGTTACTAGTGATTTGATCGTTGTGACGCTGGAGACGGTCTAACTTGTTGATGACGTAGTCACGGATAGAATCGGTTACCTCAAGGTGGTGGCCACTAATATTGATTTGCATAAGCAATTACCTCTTCGTCGTATGAATTCCTAAGTTTCAGTATAGGTGCTATTTTTGGAAGGGTGTTGATTTAAACCAAAAAAAACGTCCCTTTAGGTTGAATACAGCGAACAAAACTCTTTTTAAACCAAGCGCTTACGTTCATTCGAAGGCGGAATGTTAAGCGCTTCGCGGTATTTCGCAATGGTACGCCGCGCCACTTTGATACCTTCTTCTTCTAAAAGTTTAGTGATCTTACTGTCGCTGAGAGGTTTTTTCACATCTTCGTCGGCAATAAGTTTTTTGATGCGGGCTCTGATGGCGGTAGAGGAGGCTTCGCCCCCGGAGGTAGTACTTACGTGGCTGGAGAAGAAGTACTTCAGTTCGAAAATACCTTGAGGAGTATGCATAAATTTCTGTGTGGTGACGCGGGAAATGGTGGACTCATGCATTTCCACTACTTGGGCAACATCCGCGAGAATTAGGGGTTTCATGCCTTCTTCTCCACGCTCTAGGAAGTCTTTCTGGTGCTCCACAATACAGCTGGCAACTTTCAATAAGGTTTCGTTACGGCTTTGAAGGCTCTTTAAGAACCAGCGGGCTTCCTGGAGGTTATCTCGAAGGAAAGTATTGTCGGCACTGTTATCTGCACGCTTAATCAGTGATGCATAATCATTGTTAATGCGCAGGCGTGGGGCGATGTCTGGGTTCAGTTCAACCAACCAGCGATCTTCGGCTTTCCGCACAAACACATCCGGTACAACGTACTCTGCATGAGTAGTTTGGATTTGATCTCCCGGGCGAGGGTTTAAGCTCTGAATCAGGTCGATAATCGCTTTTAGATCTGGCTCTTTCAGGCGCATACGGCGCATCAAAGTACGGTAGTCACGACTACCCAAAAGCTCTAGATGATTTTTTACCAGCTGACAGGCGCCTTTAAAACAGTCGTGTTGGTTGTGTAATTGACGCAATTGGATCAGAAGGCAATCTTGTAGGCTTTCAGCGGCCACACCTGCGGGATCAAACTGCTGTATGCGATGCAAAACGGCAAAAATCTCGTCGTTTTCCAGTTCTTCTAAGTGAGGCTGAAGGCCAAGGAAGATGTCATCAATGGTGGAACCCAATAAGCCACTGGGTTCAACGGCGTCGATAATCGCTTCGGCAATCACCCTGTCGCGATTGCTCATAGGGGTGAGGTTCAGCTGCCACTCTAAATGATCCTGTAGCGACTCCGTTACTGTGTGGCGGTTGTCGTAATCAAAGTCATCATTCTCTGGGGCAGCCATAGATGTGGTTGGCTGCTGAGGTTGATAAATGTCGTCCCAAGAGGTATCTACGGGAAGGTCTTCGGGGATTTGTTCGTTCGAAGATTGGGTTTCCCAGTTATCGTCACTAGAAAAATCATCGCTGGATTCGACAGTGAAATCATCGGCGTTAGCGCCCTGGTTTTCTTCTGAAAAGCTGTCGTCTTGAAAGTCGTTATCGAGGTCGTTACTGGTTTCTGAGTTGTTGTCGGTAGCGTCTGCGGTTACTTCAGAGAGTTCGTTGCCTTCTGTGCCGTCTATGGAGCTTTCGTCACCGGAATTTGGGTTGTTCTCGTCTTCGTTAACTTCCAAAAGAGGATTGGAATCCAAAGCTTCTTGAATTTCTTGCTGGAGATCGAGAGTAGATAGTTGCAGCAGGCGGATTGCCTGTTGCAGCTGGGGCGTCATGGTGAGCTGCTGCCCGATTTTAAGCTGTAGCGATTGTTTCATTCACGATACGACTTGTTGTGGCGAAATAGATAAGCCAGTTAAAAGCAATACAGCCTTGTGCCTATTCTGCGCCGGTAATCCTAGGTTGGCACATAGGTAGTGTAGTTCGGAGGGGCGTGATGGGCAATAAATTCCTAGCAAAAACTGAGCCTAAAAAACGAACAGTCTTGGTGCGTATTCACAGTATTTGCAAATTCAGGCTGTATGCAGTGAGTAAACCTTCACCTTACTTAGTGAAAATACGTTGAAAGTCAGAGAGTGAATTGCTCTCCCAGATAAACTTTTCTGACGGTGGCATTGTTGAGAACGGTTTCGGCATCGCCTTCAGCGATAATGTGGCCATCACTGACAATGTAAGCTTTCTCACAAATATCCAGGGTTTCGCGAACATTGTGATCGGTGATCAGTACCCCGATTCCACGTTCTTTGAGGTGGGTGATAATGGTTTTGATATCCCCTACAGAGATGGGGTCGACGCCGGCAAAGGGTTCATCCAGTAGGATAAACTTAGGATCAGTGGCAAGAGCTCGAGCAATTTCTACTCGGCGGCGTTCACCGCCAGATAGGGCCATGCCTTTGCTGTCGCGAATATGAGTAATATGGAATTCCCGCAGCAGTTCTTCCATTAATTCTTTGCGCTGATTGCGGTTTAAATCCCGGCGGGTTTCCAAGATACCAAGGATATTTTCTGCAACGGTGAGCTTGCGGAATACAGAAGCTTCTTGTGGTAGATAGCCTATACCCCGTTGAGCACGGCCGTGCATGGGCAGGCGGGTAATATCTTCATCGCCAATGCTAACCAGGCCTTTATCGGCGGCTACAAGCCCGGCAATCATATAGAAACAGGTGGTTTTACCTGCGCCGTTAGGGCCGAGTAAACCAACGATTTGGCCACTGCTTACGCTGAGTGAAACATCGATTACCACCGGGCGTTTTTTGTAGCTTTTGGCTAAATGAGCTGCGCTGAGTGTTGCCATGATTATTGGGCTCCGTCTTTAGGAGCTGATATTGAAGTTGGCTCGGGGGTTGGTTTTTGTTCGTGCAGTTGTTCGTTTTGGGCTTCTGGTTTTTGCTTAGTGTTAATGGAGGGAGGGATAACCACAGTAACGCGACCACTTTGTTGGGCGTTGTCATCTTGGCTTCCGCTATCCGCTTTCACTACGGCATTGGCAACATCATAAGCGATACGGGCACCAGAAATGACAGCGCCTTCTTGGGTAACTGAGGCGTTAGTGATGAGGTGAAGAATTTCATCCGCTAAGTTGTACTTGAGAGTATTTGCAGTGGCGACGACAGGGTCTTTGTCTATCTGAGGTTGTTGCTGGTAATGAGCGGGTTTCCCTTCTGCGGTGAGTTTTTCTGCTTTGCCGTCGGCGCTTTCGATGATTACTTTGTCCGCTTGTATTTGGATACTACCTTGCTGAATGCTCACATTTCCGGTGTAGACCGTTTGCCCTTTTTTCTCATCGATACGAGCGTGATCCGCTTGAATCTTGATGGGTTGTAAATTGTCTCCAGGCAGGGCTTTCACTGAAATCGGAAAAACTGCGGTTAACGATATAACCACAGAAAGAAGGAAGACAATTTTATTGAACACGGTGTTCGCCTTGCACTCGGGAAAGTAATTCAATTTGCTGCTGTGAAAGATTTGCATGTAGCCCTACAGAGTCAACCTTGTTGTCTGGTGTACGGATCGTAACAGCTTTTTTAGTGGTGGCAACTTTGCTTTTGGGTTTTAGGGTGAGTTGTGAGGTGGTGATTTCTGTTTCGGGGCGCTGATTTTGAGGTTGGGTGTTGTATGTGTCGTAGTGCTTACTGCTTGTGAACTGTTGTAATTTAACTTTGCCGTGTAAGCGAATGATGTTGCCATTTTGAATGGCTTCACCTTGATGAGCTTCACTGTACCAAAGACTTCCGTCTTCTCGAGTAATCAACATTTTAGGGTGCTCGAGTTCTGTTTTTGCTTCACGCTTATAGTGAAAACTATTGTCTGCAGTGAGGGTATGGTTAAGCTCACCGTTCTCATTATAAGTGTGTGCAGAAATGGATTTGATATAAAAATCCGGTGGGGACTTTTGTTTCTGTGAGGTGATTTGATCTTTCTTTAACAGTCGTTGAGGAGGGGAGTCCCAAAGAAATAGGGCTCCCAGAGTGAGTATTAAAACAGTTGTTAAGGTGACGAGGTTTTTCACAGTATTTAGTGGGTCTCAGTGTCTGTTGGTGAAGCTGTAACCGTAACGATTATAAGTACGCCTCAATGGCAGTATCGTAATTGCCCTGGGCTTTTAATATAAAATCACAGGCTTCGCGAACCGCACCTTCGCCACCCTTGCGCTCACTTTGCCAGTGGGCGTTGTTTTGTACTTCGGTGTGGCCATTAGGCACGGTTAACCCTAGGCCAACTCTGCGAATAACTGGTAGATCCGGTAGATCATCACCCATAAAAGCAATTTCATTTAGGGTAATGTCGTCCAGTCCTTCAGGTTTGCTTTCTAGGAGCTCGTTCAGGGCAGTGAATTTGTCTTCACGGCCCTGTACTAACAGGTTGATGCCTAGGTTATTCGCTCTACGCTCTAACAGTTGGCTGCTGCGGCCGGTGATAATGCCTACTTGTACGCCGGAGTTTTTCAGAAGCTTGATACCCATGCCATCGAGAATATTGAAGGCTTTGATTTCTTCGCCGCTATTACCGAAGTAGAGGCGGCCATCGCTGAGAATGCCGTCAACATCTAACAGTAGTAGACGAATGTTTTTTGCTCGCTCAGTGGCGTTTTCAGTAGTATTGCTCGAAGGCTTGTTCATGGTGTTTCCTTGTGTCGGGCTTTCGTGGCTAGATAACGCCTGCCCGTAAAATATCGTGCATGTGGACCACACCAACAGGTTGGTGTTCCGGGCTTTCAACGACCAGTGCGGTAATTTTTTTCTGCTCCATCACGGCCAAGGCTTCAGCGGCTAATGTGCTTGAGGCTACAGTGAGTGGATTTTTTGTCATCACGTCAGCCATGGTGGCTTTACTGATATCGATACCACTGTCGACAATACGACGGAGATCACCATCGGTGAAAATACCTAAGAGGCGATCGCTATCATCTACCACTGTCGTCATACCAAAACCTTTTTGGGTCATCTCAACCAGAGATGCGCTCAAGGCGGTATCGGCTTTTACCCGGGGGATTTCGGTTCCCGCGTGCATGATATCTTCTACTCTTAGCAGCAGCTTTCTACCCAGCGCGCCACCGGGGTGAGAGAAAGCAAAGTCTTCGGCGGTAAAGCCTCGGGCTTCTAGTAAGGCAATGGCCAGAGCATCTCCCATGACTAGGGTGACTGTGGTACTTGAAGTGGGGGCTAAATTAAGCGGGCAGGCCTCACTGATCACGCTGATGTCTAAATGCACGGTGGCAGCTTCCGCAAGTGGGGAACTGGCTTTTCCAGCCATGCTGATAAGCGGAATGTTTTGGCGCTTCAAAAGTGGTAACAGGGTGACCACTTCGGCAGAAGAACCAGAGTTGGAAATGCCAATGACCACATCGTCGGCGGTGATCATTCCTAAGTCACCGTGGCTAGCTTCACCGGGATGAACGAAAAATGAAGGCGTGCCGGTACTGGCCAAGGTTGCGGCAATCTTTTTACCGATATGCCCGGACTTGCCCATACCGGTGACAATGACACGGCCTTTGCAATTGAGGAGTATTTCACAGGCGTTAGTAAAATTTTTGTCGATGCGGTTTTCAAGGGCGCGAACGGCATCGGCTTCGATGGAGATGGTTCGTTTTCCCGCAGTAATGTAATCGCTCAAGGAGATCACCTCTGGTTAAAAATATCAGATCTTATTAAGGCTAATTAGGCCGCAGTAGCTTGAGGTATCAATGCAATATAGTAGGCAATGTAGCCCAAGAGTAAAACGACTCCGATTGCTCGACCCAGTTGAGGTTGCTTTGAGCTATGCTCGTGGCGGTTACGCATCCATGTGAATGCTATCGCGCCTATGAGTGTAAGGGTTAGTGCCATCATGGCGGTGTAGTCTCGGCTGAAGACAGCTTCATCCATGGTGAGAGGTGAGATGATGCCTGGCAGGGACATGACAGTCAGAATATTGAATATATTGGAGCCGATAATATTGCCCAAGGCAATGTCATGGTGGCCTTTCAGTGCGCTGGCGATAGAGGCCGCAAGCTCTGGAAGGCTGGTGCCAATAGCAATCACGGTTAAGCCAATCACTAGCTGGCTTACGCCCATTTCAGTGGCGATGCTGGTGGCACCCCACACAAGGATGTCAGCACTGACTAATAATATTCCTAAGCCAATGGCAAACCAAAGCCAAGCGGTACCATTGCTCATGTCCGCAGGCAGTTCCACACCTTCTTCCTCGGGAGAAGGATGTTTGCGCTTAATATAAATCATAAGCCCCATCACTGGAGCGATAGAGGCGAGCAGGATCACGCCTTCGACAAAGCTAAGGTGTGCGTCGAAGAGGAAAACACCTGCAAGCACTGACACCAGTAAAAGAATAGGAGCTTCTTGTTTTAGTAGGTGCCCTTGAACTGGAATTGCTGCGATTAGCAGAGTAACGGCCAGCACTAAGCCCACATTGGCAATATTGGAACCGATTGCATTACCGATGGCGATATCACCAGCACCTTCGAGAGAGGCATTGGCAGACACCACAATTTCAGGGGCAGATGTACCTAGGGAAACAATGGTTAGCCCCACGATAAGACGAGAAAGCCCGGCGTGGCGAGCGATAGCGGCACTTCCGGCCACAAAGCGATCGGCGCTCCATACTAGGCCGATAAATCCTGCAAGAATGGCAAGGCTGGCGAGTAACAGTGGATTCATGGCTATCCTGGAGAGTAATTATTGGAAGTCATACGGGTGATTTAAAATTAGGGCGCAATGGTATAGTGCTGCTGATTTAATGTCAGCATTTTCAGGGGGGGAGGCGATTTTAAATTGTGAGGCCTACCTCTGAATTTATAGTGATGGTATGAAAGGAAGCCATCCAAGTAGCTTTAAAGCTATCTGAAAAGGTAAAATGAATTCTTTTCCAGGAGGGGACTCGAATCTTGTATTGGAATATTCGCCGACCCGGAACATTTTTTGATTATGATAAGGAGCAAGAATGCGTAAAGTTTTATTACAGGTATGTTTTTTAGCCGTTTTTTGGTTGTTTTCATCAGTATCGGTTTCTGCCGAGACCGTAGATAGTTCTTTAGCGTCTTCTGTTGGAAATAAGACTGCTCACCAAGTGATCGATGAGGTCACTGTTAAGCTGATGGGCGATCTTCAGAAGAATAGTGAAGCTTATAAAGCAGATCCCACTAAGTTCCTTCCTCAGGTGGAGAGCCTTATGGACTCTGTTGTGGATTTCCCTGGGATTACTCGCGGAGTTATGGGAAAACGCTTCTACGGTAAGGCCACACCAGAGCAGCGTGAGCGCTTTATGCAAGTATTCAAGCGTAGCTTGCTGTCTACTTACGCCAAAGGCTTGGTGAGCTACAGTGATGAAAAAGTGGTGATGTTGCCCCCAGAAGGGGATAGCAATGGTAAAAAGCGTGTGAGTGTAGGCCAAGAAATCCACGGTGCTACTGATGTGTACCCCGTCTCCTACACCATGGTGCTGAATGGTGATGGCCAGTGGAAACTGCTGAATATGGTGATTAATGGCGTGAACTTGGGCAAGACCTTCCGCAACCAGTTTACGCAATCCATGCGTCGAAATGCAGGGGATATCGACAAGGTGATTGAAACCTGGGATGTAAACGCTTCTGAAGGCGTGTAATTGTCAATTTTAGATTGCACATAGCCATAAAGTAACGGGCCCCCAGAGCAGTGAAGCACTGTATCTGTGGGCCTTTTGCGTATAAGATACGCAGCTTTTCGAGGCCCCTGTGGCTATCCATTCTGGCTGAGGACGTTTTATGGAACCCCAAGCAGTAGAAGCGCTGTTGAAAGAGCATTTGGCAGACTGTGAAGTTAAAGTAGAAAGCGAGGGAAACCACTATAACGTGCTGGTGATCGGTAAGGTCTTTGAAGGCCTCTCAGCTGTTAAAAAGCAGCAGCTGGTGTACGGTGCGCTAAATGGCCCAATTTCTGAGGGCACCATCCACGCTGTACATATGAAAACCTTCACTCCTGAAGAGTGGCAAACCCAGCAGGGCTGATAGTCGCTATATTCTGAACAGTAGTCGATCTCTGAGTGTGCCTTAGAGGATTGCTGAAATTGAGCCAATTCTAGAGATAATCGATGGACAAACTACTAATTAAAGGCGGCGCAACCCTGAACGGCGAAATCCGTATTTCCGGGGCCAAGAACTCTGCGCTGCCTATTCTGGCAGCAACGCTTTTAGCGGATGAAGCTGTCACCGTGGGCAATTTGCCGCACTTAAACGATATCACCACCATGATCGAGCTATTAGGCTGCATGGGGGTGTCGGTGAGTATCGACGAGAAATTACGTGTTGAAGTCGACCCCACAACCTTAAAAAGCTATACCGCACCTTATGAACTAGTAAAAACCATGCGAGCTTCAATTCTCGTATTGGGGCCTTTGTTGGCGCGTTTCGGCGAAGCCAATGTGTCATTTCCTGGCGGTTGTGCCATTGGTAGCCGCCCGGTAGATATTCACCTGCGTGGCTTAGAGGCCATGGGGGCCCAGATAGAGGTGGACGAGGGTTACATTCGCGCGAAAAGCGATGGCCGCTTGAAGGGTGCTCATATCTTTATGGATGTGGTGACCGTTGGTGGTACGGAAAACTTATTGATGGCCGCTGCATTAGCGGATGGCCAGACAGTTTTGGAAAATGCCGCTCGTGAACCGGAAGTAACGGACCTGGCGAACTTTATTAATGCCATGGGTGGAAAGGTTTCTGGTATTGGTTCCGACACCCTGGTGATTGATGGCGTTGAAAAACTTCATGGCTGCGAATTTAACGTTATGCCTGACCGCATTGAAACCGGCACTTATTTGGTTGCTGCTGCCGCCACCGGTGGTCGTGTTAAATTGAAGAATACAGATGAGCACCTGCTTGAGTCTGTGATATTGAAACTTCGTGAAGCCGGGGCTCATATCACTACTGGTGACGATTGGGTTGAGTTGGATATGCAAGGTAAGCGTCCAAAAGCAGTGAATCTAAAAACAGCGCCTTATCCAGCGTTTCCTACCGATATGCAATCCCAGTTTACGGCGATGAATGCGATTGCTGAAGGGACCGGAACAGTGACGGAAACCATTTTTGAAAACCGTTTGATTCAGGTAAATGAATTAAACCGCATGGGTGCGAATATTGGTTTAGAAGGTAACACCGCTATTGTGAATGGGGTTAAGTCGTTGAAAGGCTGCCCGGTTATGGCTTCTGATTTACGTGCTTCTGCCAGTTTGGTGATTGCGGGGTTAATTGCCGAAGGTGAAACGGTTATTGATCGCGTATATCACATTGATCGCGGTTACGAATGTATTGAAGAAAAATTGCAGCAACTTGGTGCGAGTATTCGTCGCCTTCCAGATTAAAACTATCGGCGCCGTTACTGCTGGCGTTTGAATAATTTTGAACAGTTAAATTTTAATAAAAGTAGCAATCGCTATGACTGACACATTAACTATTGCACTAACCAAGGGTCGTATTCTTAAAGAGACCTTACCGCTGTTTGCTGCTGCAGGTATCGAGCCTTTGGAAGATATGAGCACCAGCCGCAAATTGATTTTCGATACCAATGTAGAAGGTGTTCGATTTTTATTACAGCGTGGAGTGGATGTGCCTACCTATGTTCGATATGGCTCAGCAGACATGGGCGTATCAGGCAAAGACATGTTGCTGGAAGATGGTGCCGATGGTTTGTATGAGCCTCTGGATTTGGGTATTGCCCGCTGTCAATTAATGACAGCGGCTATCAAAGGTAAGCCAACTAAGCCTGGTCGTATTAAAGTTGCCACAAAATTTGTGAATGTCGCGAAGCGTTTTTATGCCGCGCAAGGTCGCCAGGTCGATGTCATCAAACTCTATGGTGGTATGGAATTAGCGCCCATTATGGGACTGGCTGATGAGATCGTGGATATTGTCGATACCGGAAATACGCTACGCGCAAACGGCTTGGAACCAAGAGAAGAAATTGCCGATATCAGTTCGCGCTTAATCGTTAATAAAGCCTCCATGAAGATGAAACATCGCCGTATCAAAGCATTGATCGAACAGATTGCCTCTGCAGTCGAGAAAAACTAATTCCCATATCATTTTCGTATTGAGTCATCCTGAGCACAGAACTATGACTACCAATCGTTTAAATACTTCCGATGCCAGCTTCAACGATCAGCTAGATAAACTGCTCGCTTGGGAAGCGGTATCTGATACAAAAGTCGCCGACGTTGTGGCGGAGATCCTCGCCAATGTAAAACAAAATGGCGATGCGGCTGTAGTGGAATACAGCAATCGTTTTGACCGTTTAAATATCGACTCCCTCGCTGAATTGGTGCTGCCTAAAGAGCGTTTACAAGAAGCCTTAAACACGATTCCTGATGCTCAACGTGAAGCCCTACAAACCGCAGCGAATCGTGTTCAGAGCTATCACGAGCATCAGAAGCAAGAGTCTTGGCAATATATCGAAGCTGATGGAACTGTGTTGGGCCAGCAGATTACGCCCATGGATCGTGTTGGTTTATATGTGCCAGGTGGTAAAGCGTCTTATCCATCGTCGGTATTGATGAATGCCATTCCAGCAAAAGTTGCGGGTGTGCCAGAAGTGGTGATGGTGGTTCCAGCTCCCGATGGTGAATTAAACGATATGGTGCTGGCAGCAGCGGCCATTGCCGATGTGGATGCGGTTATTACCATTGGTGGTGCTCAAGCTGTGGCAGCATTAGCTTACGGCACGGAAACTGTTCCGAAAGTGGATAAGATTGTTGGCCCAGGTAATATTTTTGTGGCCACGGCTAAGCGCTCTGTTTTTGGCGAAGTCGCTATTGATATGATCGCAGGCCCATCGGAAATTTTAGTGGTTTGTGATGGCAAAACAGATCCAGACTGGATCGCTATGGATTTGTTTTCGCAAGCGGAGCACGATGAGCAAGCGCAATCCATTTTAATCAGTGACGATGCCGGTTTTATTGAGCAAGTAGCTAATAGTATTGATAAGTTATTGCCGACTCTTGAGCGTGAAGAGATGGCTCGCATCTCCTTAAAAAATCGTGGTGCGTTAATTCACGTAAAAGACTTGGATGAGGCTGTTGATTTAATTAATCGCATTGCCCCTGAACATTTGGAGTTGTCGATAGAAGATCCTCAAGCTATGTTGCCAAGTATTCGCCACGCTGGGGCTATCTTTATGGGCCGTTACACTGCTGAAGCGTTAGGTGATTATTGCGCTGGCCCGAATCACGTTTTACCCACATCTGGCACTGCACGTTTCTCGTCGCCACTGGGTGTGTACGACTTTCAGAAGCGCAGTTCTCTGATTATGTGTTCTGCCGGTGGTGCTTCCGAACTGGGTAAAGTGGCTTCTGTATTGGCGCGAGGTGAGTCTCTAGAAGCCCATGCGCGTTCCGCAGAGTATCGGATTAAATAACGGTTTAACGTTGGGTGTTCGACGTTAGATGAAAAAGCGGGTTATTTTTTGTCATTCTGAGTGACGCGAAGAATCTATCTGAGATTATGCATATATAGATAAAGAGTCTTCGCTACGCTCAGAATGGCGAATAATTTTGTCCAACGTCCAACGTCCAACGTCCAACGTCCAACGTCCAACGTCCAACGTCCAACGTCCAACGTCCAACGTCCAACGTCCAACGTCCAACGTCCAACGTCCAACGTCCAACGTCCAACGTCCAACGTCCAACGTCCAACGTCCAACGTCCAACGTCTACTCACCCATTCAGCAATGCCATCGCTGCAGCCATTTCGTCATCCAGGTTTTCTTCATCCGTTTCTTGGGGGTCTGGCTCGAAACCTAAACGCTTAAAGGCGGTAACAGTCTCGTAATCGATTTGCCCAAGAGGGTGTTCGCTGCCCATATAGCTTTGCAGCATGGCGGCAGTGATTACGTCGGAAAGGCTAGTTTCATCAGCTGCACGTTCGAAGTCCATGCATTCGAGAGGTACGTTGGCAATTTCTGGTGGAAAGCCCCAGGTAGTGAGAATTTTTTCACCGAGCATGGGTGAGAGTTCACGAATCACTTGGTCGAGGGTGAAACTGTCTTTTAATAGGCTGGCATGTTCTTCGGCGTATACCAAAATAGGCAAGATGCCGATTTGATGCATTAGGCCTGCCAGTGTCGCTTGGTCTGGACGCAGGCTGGTGTAATGCTTGCACAATACGTGACTGATGCCGGCAATTTCACTGGCTTTTTCCCATACTTCTCGTAAACGCTTGTCCACAAGGTCTGAAGTTGCTTGGAACATTTGTTCCATGGCTAGGCCGATGGAGAGGTTAGCCGTGTATTCCATGCCTAAGCGCATGACTGCCATTTGTAAGCTTTCAATCTCTTGTGCCCCACGAAGGAGAGGGCTGTTACAAACACGAATAATACGTGCGGAGATACCGGCGTCTTTACTGATAACCTGAACTAAATCTTGAATGCCGGATTCTGGGTCTTCGGCAATATCCCGAATTTGTAGGGCAACCTCCGGGAGCGTGGGAAGCACTAGCTTGTCATTTTCCAAGAGGTTTAGGATATCTGCTTTAACCGTTTCTACCGCACTCATGTAATGTATTCCTTCGTCTCTTCTTTTACACCTACGGCTACTCCGCTTCTGCGGTAATAGAGTAGGGCAGTGGAAGTTGAGTTAACGGTTGTTCTCCAAGGGCGGGGCTTTTGTCCTCGCCGTTAATAACAGCCAGTAACTCAATTTTATTATTGTTCGGATTTATAGCAGCACTTACGACGTCGCCAACGTTTTTTCCGTTGTCCATCAGCGGTGTTCCTGGTGTTGGTACCTCTACATTCTCTGTAGTCCCAGAAATACCTTCGACGGCAAAGCGATACATGCGCCGCTTTTGTTTTCCAAGGTAGTGCATTCTTGCCACCACCTCTTGTCCAGTGTAGCAGCCTTTGTTGAAACTGATACCTTCCAGCCGGTCAAAATTGAGAAATTGTGGAATGAATTCTTCACGGGTTTCAGCGCGAACTTCGCCAATACCTGTTTCAATATCCAATAGCTGCCACCCTGAGCATGCTTGGGTGTTGGCTTTTAGAGAATGCTCTTTTTTTAACCAGCATTCATAACGCTGGGGGGAGACACAAGTCACGGTGCCAAGTTCGTTCGTGAGGCTTTGATTTACCTCTGGGGTAGTGCCAAACCACTCTGTGATTTGGGCGGTTGCGCCTTCTCCGGAAAATCCCAATAGTTGGTAGTCTTCCGAGGCGTCAGATAATTCGGCTTTGGAAAAAACAACGTATTTACTCAGTGCTTGCAGTGCCGTTTCCAAGAGACTTTTGTGAAGGCGTAACATTAAGGTTTCATCGGCCGTTCTAGCTGCGCGGAAACTAATAATGGCACGGCCTTTGTGGTTACAGTGGGCGCCCAGTAGAGCAGCGCCTTCTGCTAGTTGGCGTATGTCACAAGTCACTTGGCCTTGTAAGAATTTTTCAGCGTCTGGACCTGTCACAGAAACGAGGGCGTAGTCGTCGAGAACAAAGACATTAAGGTTCGTTTGGGGGGCTTGTAGCTGAGATACTGAGAGTAAGGATAATTCACTCATAAATGATAAGGTTTCTCATTTAAGTAGGTGGATGGCCTATCTTAGAGACTTCCGTGTCATCTGTCATGGGGAGGGCGGCCATGTTTGAAGGATATCTGATATAATCGCGCAGCTTTTAAGATCATTGATTTTGGTACTCTCTTTATGGAAATTAATCGCCTTCGTTGGGCTAGCCGCCGTGGTATGTTGGAGTTGGATTTAATTTTGGCTCCCTTTGTTGAAAACGTGTATTCAACACTGTCTGATGACGATAAAGAGCTGTATCACATGCTATTGGAAGAGCAAGATCAGGATATGTTCAATTGGTTTATTCACCGTCATGAGCCAGAAGGTGAAGATCTACAAAGGATTGTAGGAATTGTACGTGCGAGCACCGGCAAGCAGGATTAATTTCTCCGTTAATTTACAACTACAGCCTTCGCGAATGATTCGTGGAGGCTTTTTGTTGTTACATCTTCTCGCTGCACTTTCTTTGTGGCTGAGCTTTTCTCCGATTTTATCCCTTTCCTTATCTTTATCAGGCCAAGGCTGGCTTGTATTGCTCGTAGTGTCGTTGATGGCTGCAGGCCTAGTTTATAGCGCCGGCTACCATTGGTATCTGTTGGGTAAAGGCTCCGTGACTGGTTTATATTTTTCTCAAGGACAGTGGCGGCTGTTGTGTGGTGAGCAGTGGATCAAGATTGAGCTAGAGGGGGAACAATTGGTGTGGGGTAAGTATCAGTTGCTGAGTTTTCGTAATTTGGAGTGTGAACAAAGTGCAGGGCAGTTAGAGGGTTCTCATCCACAGAAAATCTATCGGCTATTGATTGTGGCTGATGCTGTGGTTTCCACCTCTGAAAATTTAGAAGAATACCGAAAGCTACGGGTATTGTTGAATATGGGAATGGGACGCCTACTCGCACGATAAGAGTTGATCATTCTGGCAGCCTCGTGAGTGTTATTCGGTTTTCGCCACGATTAAATCCTGCCCTGCAAAGTTACTGGGCACCAGAATGGTGTCCCGCGCAAAGGGTGACAGGTCTGGGTAATCCAAAGTGAAGTGCAGTCCCCTTGATTCCTTTCGCTCAAGTGCGGAGCGAATAATTAAATCCGCTACCACAGCCAAGTTACGGAGCTCCAGTAAATCGCCGTTGATTTTGTAATTGCTGTAATACTCGTAAATTTCCTTGTGGAGTAATTCCACGCGGTGGCTGGCACGCTCTAAACGTTTTCGGGTACGTACAATGCCCACGTAGTCCCACATAAAGCGGCGCAGTTCATCCCAGTTATGGGAAATTACAACATCTTCATCGGAATCTGTGACTCGAGAGGAGTCCCAGGGTTTGGCAAAACTTGGAGGCAGTACATCATCAATCGTAGAGTTAATGTGGTGAGCTGCAGCCAGGGCGAATACAACACATTCCAGCAGTGAGTTGCTGGCCATGCGGTTGGCGCCGTGAAGTCCGGTAAAGGCGGTTTCACCAATGGCGTATAACTGCCGAAGATCGGTGTGGCCGTTAAAGTCGGTGACAACACCGCCGCAGGTATAGTGAGCCGCGGGTACAACCGGAATGGATCGCTTAGTGATATCGATACCGAAGTCTAGGCACTTTTGATACACCGTAGGGAAATGGCTTTTAATAAAGTCAGCAGGTTTGTGGCTGATATCTAAATATAAACAGTCACAACCTAGGCGCTTCATCTCGTGGTCGATGGCGCGGGCCACAATATCACGAGGGGCAAGCTCGCCACGCTCGTCAAAACGGTCCATAAACCGTTGTCCATTGGGGAGTTTTAGGTGGGCGCCTTCACCACGCAGAGCTTCGGTGATCAAAAAACTACCGGCTTCTGGGTGATAGAGGCAGGTAGGGTGGAACTGGTTAAATTCCATATCGGCTACGCGGCACCCCGCACGCCAGGCCATAGCAATACCATCGCCACTGGAGCTGTTTGGGTTTGAGGTATACAAATACACCTTACTGGCACCGCCAGTGGCCAGGGCAACGGCTTTTGCTTGAATTAGCGTGATTTCATCATTGCTGCAATTTAGTACGTAGGCGCCGGAGCAGCGGAGAGAGCGGGAGTTTTCATCGGCTTGTTTAACGACATCTACGGCAATGTGATCTTCAAAGATGTGAATGTTATCGCGCTCTTTGACTCGAGCTGCTAGGCAGCTACCCATGGCGTGGCCAGTGGCATCGGCACTGTGGAGAATGCGTCGATGGCTGTGGCCACCTTCTCGAGTGAGGTGGTAGCCATCTTGCTGGTCTTCTCCTTGGGTAAAGGCAACGCCCTGCCCAATGAGCCATTCAATACTTTGTTTGCCTCGTTCAACCACAAAGCGAACCGTGTCTTCGTGGCAGAGGCCCGCTCCAGCATTAAGAGTATCTTTGATATGGGATTCGATGCTGTCGTTTTCATCCATGACGGCGGCAATACCGCCCTGTGCCCAGATAGTTGAGCCTCCTTCTAAAGGGCCTTTACTGAGAATGGCAACTTTAAGGTGGCTGTCTAAATTTAGAGCAAGGCTGAGGCCTGCGGCACCACTGCCGACAATCAACACATCGTAATCGAGGCTTTTAACCATATCCGGGAACTTTTTCGCGTCAGTTGTATCAGAGGTGCATTATATAGGAAGCTTCCTTGTTATAAAGAACACTTGAACCTTGGGTGTACAGCATGAACAATGTACAGATTGTAAAGGTACTAGTTGTCATGCTGAAAGCCCACTAGGAAGCTTCTCCGGACTGGGGGAGTGGCTATGTCATTGTCGTTAACCTTTACGTCGGCACTTTCGGGTGATTGGGCCAACGGTAAAGACAAAAAGAAACAACGTAAACTGGTCGAGAAGGCTAAGCTGAAGACCAATCAGAGTAAGGTTGCTGAGTCTACACCAGCGACCAAGCAGTATCTTGGGGTACAGGAACGGGGAATGACTGGGGAAACCACACGAGACATCGATGCCAAGTTAGTGGCGCGCGTCAAGAAAGGCGATAAGCGTGCTTTCGATGCCTTAGTGATGAAATACCAGCACAAGGTTCTTGCCATTGTCAGTCGTTATGTTCGTGGTGACGACGCCAATGATGTTGCCCAGGAAGCCTTTATTAAAGCCTATCGTGCCTTGCCGAATTTTCGTGGTGAGAGCGCCTTCTATACGTGGATGTATCGCATTGCCACGAATACCGCAAAAAACTATCTGGTTTCTCGGGGGCGTCGGCCTCCAGCTTCTGACGTTGAGTTGGAAGATGCTGAATACTATGGTGGAAGCGAATCCCTGAAAGATGTGGACTCACCTGAGCACAACGCTCTGCGAGATGAGTTGCAATCGGCTATCGATGTGGCAATCCACAAGTTACCAGATGATTTGAGAAGCGCTGTGACCCTGCGCGAAATGGAAGGGCTTAGTTACGAAGAAATTGCAGAGGTATTGGAGTGCCCTGTGGGAACTGTGCGTTCCCGGATCTTTAGGGCGAGGGATGCTATTGATAAACATGTTGAGCCGCTACTGGAATATTCTATTAAGTAAGCTAAACAGATAGTTAGAGCTCAGGTGAGCAGGTATTAGGTTTGAGCTAGGGATACTTGAGCGAGAAATAATAGTCTCGATACAAAATATAACACTCATGCGAGTTTGAACAACGAGGTCAGAATGGAAGAAAAACAAAACAGCAGTGCTCAGGAAGCGGATTGTGAAGCCCTATCGGCACTGATGGATAATGAGGCTTCCGAATTTGAAATTCATCGGGCTCTAAAATTGTTGGATGAAAGCCCTGAAGCTCGGGTGCAATGGATGCGCTATCAACGAATTTCTGAAAGTTGTCGAGGTGAAACCACGGCCACTGACGTTGATTTCCGTATTGATATTTCCAGTGCCGTGCGTGATCGTTTAGAGGCAGAACCTGCTTATTCAGCTTCGCGAGGCTTTAAAAAGTTTTTTGGAGGGCGTGCTGATGAGTTGGTGTCCGCACCTGCTGGCGGAGTGGCAGTACAGCATTCCGGTTTTGACCGATTTTTTGGTCGTGCCGCTATAGCGGCTTCCGTGGCGATGTCTGTGGTGCTGGGTTCGCAATTTTGGGGTGTTGATGCCACGAAAGAAAGTTTTCAGGAGCCTGCAATCGTGGATGTAAGTGCCCCCGCTGGATTTAATATCCCTGTTTCGGCGAGAATGGCCAGTGCGGGTGATACTTCTTTTGCGCCTGCTGCTCAAGCAAATTTCCAGTCAGTGCCCGCTCAGCGAGTGATCGTAGTGCCAGCCGGTGATCGTGTAGAGCTAGAGCGTCGTTTGAACTGGTTGTTGTTACAGCATGCGGAGCACGCTGCTGCCAATGGTGTAGGTATGTTGCCTTACGCGAGAATTTCAAAATTACCTGCTGGAAGCGTAGAGGTTTCCCCCGAGGTTACAGCAGAGGATTGATGTCCTAAATGACCCCTTTTGTTTTTTTAATGGTTTCAAAACGTAAACAGACAACTTTCAGGGCCTCCCGCGACAATACGCTGGAGGCCTTGTCGCATGTGGTGATAACTGCAGTGCCTATGATGGGGACGATTATTAAAAAACTGTTCATGTTGGCTTGTGTCGTTTTTAGTGCTTCCGTCTTTGCGGTGGATCAACCCCATGGATTATTAGAGCAGATGGCTCAAGCCGCTCGGGAATTAAATTACACAGGCTCCTTCTCTTATGAACAAGGTGGTGGTATGGAGACTTTTCGTATTACCCACCGCGTTGATCAGGGGCGTGAGTTTGAGAGGCTTGAACACTTAAGTGGTCCACAGCGTGCGGTTGAGCGCTCAGGTCGTACCACTGACTGTATTGAACCCGGAGAGAGAATATTACGCGGGTTGAACGTGAGTACATCCCCTGCACAATTGAAAAACAGTTATCGGTTTCATTTTGCCGGGAAAGGACGAGTTGCGGGAAGAGAGGTTGTTCAATTAGATGTTTTGGCAAAAGACGAATTTCGCCACAGCTATCGTTTAAGTATTGATGCCCAAACCAAATTGTTATTACGTAGTTTGCGGGTCGATAGGAAAAAGCGTGTGTTAGAGCGTTTCCAGTTTGTGGATATTCGTTTTGGTGAAGATGAAGTTGCATCTCCAGTGAATATTAAAAAGCTGACTGGGAAAAAGGTCACTATTCATCAAGCCCCTTTGAAAGTTGGTAGTTGCCATGGTGAAGATATTAAATCTACCCACTGGTTTGTAAGTTGGTTGCCCCAAGGTTTTGCTTTAAGTGGGCAGCGCTTGTCAAAAAAACATGGCGACATGCTCACCTTTAGTGATGGCTTGGCTAATTTTACGGTCTTTATTGAGCCCTATAATAAGCAAGCGTTTGTGCAAGGGCATGCTCAACATGGAGCCACCGCTGCGTTTGCAACTCGTTTGGAATTAGATGATAGAGATATTGTGGTGTCTGTTGTGGGAGATATATCTGCAGTCGCAGCCAAACAAATTGCCCAGTCGGTAACGACCATTCAGTAATGTACATTTAGTGAATATTTTGAAATAAGTTTAAACGTCTATGCTAGAAGAAAACGGAAAAATTGTTGCTATCGAAGACGATTGTCTCTGGGTGGAAACCATTCAGAAAACCGCCTGTGGTACCTGTGCAGCAGAAAAGGGCTGTGGCACCAGTGTGTTGGGGAGGTATCTTAGTAAAGCAAATTTTATTCGAGTGCTTTTAGAAGGTAGAGAACGAAGCTGTTATAGCGTGGGAGATACCGTCAAAATTGGAATCCCTGAAGATGTGGTGGTTAAAGCATCGCTGTTTGTTTACCTGTTGCCTTTAGCAGGGCTTCTACTTGGTGCAATATTAGGTGATTTTATTTCGGGTACAGATTTGTCAGTACTGCTGGGTGCGGTAACTGGACTGATGTTGGGTGGTGCCGTGGTTCGAGGTCATGCTATTTACCACCGAAATAACCGGCGCGTACAGCCTGTGTTGCTTGATGGTCTAGAGCCTGTTTCTATGCCGTAAGTTTTAGGGATGTTATCTAAAGTCTTAACTTTAGATGATTAAAAGGGAACTTCTTATCTTTTTTTTTTCAAACTCAATACGTTTAAACCCATAATCTTATAATTTATTTTATAAAAGTAAGAGGAAATGCTTGTGCTAAAAAAACAGATGGCCAGATTAAACGGCTTGTTTTTTGTTTGTATTTTTGTTTTTTGTCAGCAGGTGACTGCCCATGGTTTACCTGAGTTTACACAGCTTATTGAGCAGCAATCGCCGGCGGTTGTTAAAATCAATACGGTAGCTAGAAAAGGTCGGATGCCAGAATTTAATATTCCTCACGATCAATTGCCGGAAATGTTCCGTCACTTTTTTGATTATCATAACCGTGGTAGTCGCCCGGTTCAGTCTATGGGGTCGGGCTTTATTATTTCCGACGATGGTTACATTTTGACTAATCATCATGTAATTGAAGGGGCGGACCAGATTATGGTTCGCTTGAGTGATCGCCGTGAATATTCAGCTCGAATTGTGGGTAAAGACTCCCGTTCGGATTTGGCACTGCTCAAAGTGGATGAAAAAAACCTACCTACGGTGAAATTTGCAAAAGCTGGTCAATTGAAGGTGGGTGAATGGGTATTGGCTATCGGCTCGCCTTTCGGGCTGGATTACTCTGCTAGTGCCGGTATTGTTAGTGCCATTGGTCGCAGTCTACCTAGCGAAAAGAATGAAAATTATGTGCCTTTTATTCAAACTGATGTTGCGATTAACCCTGGCAATTCTGGTGGGCCGCTTTTTAATTTAAAAGGTGAAGTGGTTGGTATCAATTCACAAATTTATACCCGCTCAGGAGGTTCTATTGGCTTGTCTTTCGCCATTCCAGTGAGTGTTGCTCTACAAGTAGTTGAGCAGTTGAAAGACAAAGGCCGGGTTGATCGTGGTTGGCTGGGAGTGATGATTCAGGAGGTTGATCGCAAGCTGGCTGACTCATTCCAGTTAGATAAACCTAAAGGCGCTTTAGTGGCTCAAGTGGTTCCAGGTGGCCCAGCGGATAATGGCGGTATTCAAGCTGGAGATATTATTGTGAGCTTTGCTGGAAAGGCCATTAAGCAGTCCAGTGATTTGCCTCATGTAGTGGGGACTATCACGCCAGGGAATAAGGTGGATGCCATCGTGATTCGTGCAGGACGAGAGAAAACCTTGAAGGTTCGGATCGGGAGTTTAGATGGGCAAAGTGCCAGTACGGGGATGGCACCTGGAGAGTCTGATGCAGGAGGCCGCTTAGGGGTTGTGATTGAGCCTGTGGATTCTCGACGTGCTCGCAAGTGGGGGATCAATGGTGGGGTGACGGTTACTCATGTTCTGCCAGATAGCCCTGCGGCTCAGACGGGCTTGCGAGAAGGGGATGTCATTGTTCAGCTGGGCTATGAGTCTGTTGCTACGGTGGAGCAGTTTGAGCGGGTAGCAGAAAAGCTTGCGGCTGATACCTTGCAACCGATTCGCTTCTATCGTCGAGGACAGCCTACCTTTAGAACCATTGTGATTAATTCCAATTGATATCAGGTGATTTTAATGGTTAGGGGAGCTTCGGCTCCCCTTTTTAATGGGGTTTACTTTTCTTGATTCGCATTGTCTTAGATATTGGGTGAATTCTGGTGTTCTGTGTAGGTTATCGTGGTTCGTAGTGCGCGAATCGGGTAAACTTGCCACCTTTGTGTGATGTCGCCATTTGATGCGGTATTTTTCCCGACCATTTACAGAAGTTCGTAGCAAAACGTGACAGATTTAAGCCATATTCGTAACTTTTCCATCATTGCCCATATTGACCACGGCAAGTCCACCATTGCAGACCGCTTTATTCAGGTGTGCGGTGGCCTCACTCAGCGGGAAATGGAATCCCAAGTTTTGGACTCTATGGACCTGGAGAGAGAGCGCGGTATAACCATTAAGGCGCAGAGCGTTACGCTAAATTATATCGCCAGAGATGGTAAAACCTACCAGCTAAACTTTATTGATACCCCTGGCCACGTAGACTTCTCCTATGAGGTCTCTCGTTCACTGGCAGCCTGTGAAGGGGCGTTATTGGTGGTGGACGCGGCGCAAGGCGTTGAAGCGCAATCTGTGGCGAATTGCTATACCGCCATTGATCAAGGCCTGGAAGTGATTCCGATTCTTAATAAGATGGATTTACCTCAGGCAGAACCCGAGCGTGTGGCTGAAGAAATTGAAGACATTATCGGTATTGATGCCACCGATGCGACTCGTTGTTCGGCAAAATCTGGTTTGGGGGTTGAGGATGTACTGGAGGACTTGGTACAGAAAATCCCACCGCCGCTAGGTAGTGTGGATGCTCCTTTGCAAGCGCTGATTATCGATTCTTGGTTTGATAACTACCTGGGTATTGTCTCTCTCGTTCGTGTTGTTCAAGGTACCTTGAAGAAGAAAGATAAGATTATTGCCAAGTCGTTGGGTAAAGCCCATGTAGTGGACAGTGTAGGTGTTTTTACTCCGAAGCGAGAAGAGCTTGGCGAGTTAAAAGCCGGTGAAGTAGGTTTTGTGGTTGCCGGCATTAAAGATATTCATGGTGCACCAGTGGGGGATACCTTTACTCATGTGGGAACCCCGGATGTTGAAGCTTTGCCTGGCTTCCAAAAAGTGAAACCCCAGGTTTATGCGGGTTTATTCCCCACCAGTTCAGATGATTTCGAAGATTTTCGTGATGCGCTAGAGAAACTTGCTTTGAATGATGCTTCCCTGTTCTATGAGCCAGAGTCTTCCGATGCATTAGGTTTTGGTTTCCGTTGTGGCTTCTTGGGTATGCTCCATATGGAGATTATTCAAGAGCGCTTAGAACGTGAATATGATCTTGATTTGATCACCACTGCGCCCACCGTAATTTATGAAATTGAAAAGAATGATGGTGAGTTGCTCTATGTGGATAACCCTTCGAAGTTGCCAGATCCAGGCACCATCGAAGAGGTACGGGAACCCATCGCGCGAGCTAATATCTTGGTTCCTCAGGAGCACTTGGGGAATGTGATTACTCTTTGTGTTGAGAAGCGCGGTATTCAGAAAGATATGCAGTTTGTGGGTAATCAGGTTTCTGTCACTTACGATTTACCCATGGCAGAAGTGGTGATGGATTTCTTTGATCGCCTTAAGTCTGTGAGTCGAGGTTTTGCTTCTCTGGATTATAGCTTCGATCGTTTCGAGCCTTCTAAGGTGGTAAAGCTGGATATCTTGATTAATGGCGATAAAGTTGATGCTTTGGCGCTGATTCTTCATCGTGACAATGCCGCTTATCGTGGCCGTGCTGTAGCGGAGAAAATGAAAGAACTGATTCCTCGTCAAATGTTCGATGTGGCTATTCAGGCGGCCATTGGCGGTCAGGTCGTTGCTCGTACGACAGTGAAGGCTTTGCGTAAAAATGTAACTGCCAAGTGTTATGGTGGTGACGTATCTCGTAAAAAGAAACTGCTCGAGAAACAGAAAGAAGGTAAGAAGCGCATGAAGAGGTTAGGTAGTGTAGAAGTTCCTCAGGAAGCGTTCCTGGCTGTTTTGAAAACCGACGGTTAACCAGCATATAAAGAAATACTATAAGAAGAGTTTATCGACCCCTATGAATATCGATTTTCCTTTAATCCTGACCTTGGCCGTTTTTGTAACTGGTATTGGTGTTTTGGTGGATTACTTGGTGTTTGCCAAGCCACGTAAGCAAGCTATTGCATTGGCAGAATCACAATTTGGAGAAGATGATGTTCTGGGAGAAGATCAGCGGGCGGCCAAGCAGCTAGCTGTTGAAACCGCTGGCCGTGAGCCAACGTGGGCAGAATACAGTAAGTCGTTTTTTCCTGTATTGGCAGCCGTGTTTATTTTACGCTCTTTTATTGTGGAGCCGTTCCAGATTCCGTCGAAGTCTATGGTACCTACCTTGTTGGTGGGAGACTTTATTTTGGTGAATAAATTTACTTATGGTATTCGCTTACCTGTGGTTCGGACAAAAGTATTGGATCTTAATGAGCCTAAGCGGGGTGATGTGATGGTGTTTTTCCCGCCCCATGAAGATCGTTACTTTATTAAGCGTGTAGTGGGCCTTCCGGGAGACGAGATACGTTATATCAATAATGTGCTATACGTTAATGGGGAAAAACAGCCGCAAACCTTTGTGGCGGGTCTGCCAGCTCGAGATCCTTATTATCAGGTAATGACTGAAAATCTGGATGGGGTTGTACACTCCATGCATAAGAATATTCGCCCTGGTAAATATTCAAGAAACCATTATACGGTTGTGCCAGAAGGCCATTATTTTATGATGGGAGATAACCGCGATAATAGTGCGGATAGTCGTGAGTGGGGGCCAGTGCCTGAAGAGAATATTGTCGGTAAAGCCTTTGCTATTTGGATGAACTGGAAATCCTTTACAGATATGCCTAGTTTTTCGCGTGTAGGTAGCTTCAATTAATCAGTTTCGACAGATAACTAACTTAAAGAATGTGCCGAGGGAAAAATAATGAAATTAGCTTCTCGTCAGGGTGGTTGGAGTGTTAACCAGCTTCTCGTTTGGATCGTTATTCTAGGCTTGAGCTTAAACGTTTTCTTTAAGTTGGGGCCGGTATATTTAGATAATTACTCTAGTGTTCGTGCCGCATTGGATTCTCTTGGTAAAGAAGATTTAACCAGTTACAAGAAGAGCCAGATCAAAAGTAAGCTGGATAAGTTTCTTATGGTAAATAATGTTCGCGGGGCGGCAGCAGAAGCGTTCAGGATCGAAAAACATATGAAGGGTGGTTATAAAATTACCGCTAACTACGAAGTACGCGTAAATATGTGGGGTAATCTCGATGCAGTCATGGTCTTCGAAAATGAACTGCTGACCAAGAATACTCCGGTAACTGATTGATGGTGAAAACCAGCCTTTTAGTAGAGCGATTACAGCGGCGGCTTGGCTATACCTTTCAGGAATCGTCTCATCTCTCTCGTGCTTTAACTCACAGAAGTGTGGGTAGTGATAACAATGAGCGTCAAGAATTCCTTGGGGATTCCATTTTAGGGTTTGTTATCGCGGAAGCTCTTTTTCAACAGTTTTCGAAAACTCCGGAAGGCCAGTTGAGTCGTATGCGTTCTCAATTAGTAAAAGGCCAAACCCTCGCTGAAATTGCTCGAGAATTTGAATTGGGCGATTGTTTAAATTTAGGAGAGGGGGAGTTAAAAAGTGGCGGTTTTCGCCGAGACTCCATTTTAGCGGATGCCGTAGAGGCTATTATCGGCGCTATCTACTTAGACAGTGATTTAGATACCTGTCGCAACTGCATTCTCAGTTGGTTTGGGCCTCGTCTAGAAAAGATTGAACCTGAAATGGTCACTAAGGATAACAAGACCCGTTTGCAGGAATATTTACAAGGTCGCGGTTTGGCTCTGCCTGAATATGATGTTGTTGAAACCAAAGGGCCCCTTCACGATCAGACGTTTGTTGTTCAATGTAAGGTCTCTCCTTTAGATTCTCCTATCGTGGGCGAAGGTGGTAATCGTCGTAAAGCTGAACAGGAAGCCGCGGCTTTAGTGCTCGCTGAGCTTCAGCAGTCACTCGGGCAATAATTTCTCGCATCTAATGCCAATATTTCCAGGCTAAAATTGTATGACTGATATTTTTGAGCAGGAACCTTCGACTGATGAAAGTCAGCGTTGTGGTTATGTTGCCATTGTTGGGCGCCCTAATGTGGGGAAGTCTACATTGCTGAATTGTTTGTTAGGGCAGAAAATCAGTATTACCTCGAGTAAGCCTCAAACTACACGCCACAATGTACTGGGTATTAAAACTGAGAGTAATTATCAGATTATTTTTGTAGATACACCTGGTTTACATAAAGGCCATGCAAAAGCCCTTAATCGATATATGAATCGAGCTGCAACCACGGCGGTGAAAGATGTGGATGTGATTTGCTTCTTAGTTGATCGTATGGCTTGGACGGAAGAAGACGAAATGGTGGCTGAGCGTTTAGAGAATACCGATATTCCGGTTCTTCTTCTTGTAAATAAGGTAGATCAGCTGTCGGATAAAGAAGATTTATTGCCCTATTTGCAATCCTTAAGTGAGCGTTTGAAGGTAGAAGAAATTATTCCTATTTCTGCTTTAAAAGGAAAAAATATCGAACCTTTGGAGACAGAGTTGGTAAACCGCCTGCCCGAAAATATTCACTTCTATCCTGAAGAGCAGATTACAGATCGCAGTATGCGCTTTCTTGCCGCTGAGATTGTGAGAGAGAAAATTACACGCCTGTCAGGTGATGAACTTCCCTATCAGATAGCTGTAGAAATTGAAGAGTTTGCTCAAGAAGGAGCTGTTTTACATATTAGTGCCTTGATTCTTGTAGAGAGAAAGGGGCAGAAGCGCATCATTATCGGTGATAAAGGTGAGGCTATTAAGCGGGTCGGCAAAGAAGCACGGCAAGATATGGAAAAATTATTTGATAGCAAAGTTATGTTGAATTTATGGGTAAAAGTAAAAGCAGGTTGGTCTGATGACGAACGTGCTTTACGTAGCCTAGGTTATGATGATATTTAATTGAGGCTTTAATAGCTTGAGAAATTTTTCATCAGCACTATTCTTAACTAATACAGCCTATGCCAGACGGCTTAACTTATGCGAATCTCTCTGCAGCCTGGATATGTTTTACATCGCCGCCCTTATCGAGATACCAGTCTTATTGTTGATTTTTTTACTCACGACTATGGTCGTGTGAGCGCTGTAGCAAAGGGGGCGCGCCAGTCTGGGAAGAAACGCCGTTGGGTGCTAGAACCTTTTCAGCCGATGCTGTTGAGCTGGGTTGGGAAAGAGCAATTTTCTCAGTCTTCTCTCAAACAACTTCATGGTGCGGAAAGCCAAGTGGGTGGATTTTTCCTTACGGGAACTGTTCTCTATAGTGCTTTATATCTCAATGAACTCATTGTTCGTTTATTGCCGGAGTCGGAACCTTTTCCTGAGTTATTTCAACGCTACACCGAATCTCTCGTTGCGCTCTCAATTGGCGAACCCATAGAAGGTGTATTGAGAAATTTTGAATTAGATTTATTGGCAGGTTTGGGGCAGTTGATACCTCTTGATGTAGAGGCTCAATGCCAGCAACCCTTTGAGTCGGAGGCTTGGTATCAATTAGAACTTGAGAAAGGCTTCGTGCCTGTAGCGGTAACGGATACGGATAATGCTCATCGCCGAGGCTTTTTTTTAGGACAACACCTGAAAGCAATCAGTGAACGTTGCTGGTTGGAGAGGGAAGTCCGTAGAGAAGGTAAACGCCTTTTACGAGTTTTACTGAAACCTCTTTTGGGTGCTCGGCCTCTGCAGAGTAGAAGTCTATTTTCTCGTTAGTATTTATTTTTTGGTTATACGGGCTGTTAAATAAAATCGGTTGCTTAGGTGGAGGTGTCTTCAAATAGAGCGCTGATTTCATGGTGTTCTGCCCACTCTAGTAACGCATCCATAACGTCCATAAGCTTTTCGTGAAGAGGCTCAAGACGGTGATCATAATTGCCTTGCTGTAATTCTCCTTCATAGAGCTGGCATGCTTGCTTTAATTGAGGTAATCCACAGTAGCAGGTTGCTCCGTGTAATTTATGCACCTTGTCTTCAAGCTCTTCCCATTGCTCTCCTTTGTAGTGAACATCAATATCTTCTTTATCTTTTAGAAGATTGTTGACCAGCATATTTAACATTTCGGTTGCTAATTCTGACTTTCCTTTTGCGAGAGTAAGGCTTTCTTCGATATCCACCAGTAATTCTTGCGTAGGTGGTGGGGATGCTTTTTCGACAGGTTCAGGCTTGATGGGTTCCCCTGTGGGAATAGCCGGGGGAATAGAAGCGGCTAATATTTTTTCTGTGGTTTGTGATTCATCATCAATGCGTTTATGTAGACACCATTCGTTAAGTACATGCACCAAGTCAGCTTCACTGACGGGTTTGGTTAGGTAGTCATTCATACCTGCAGCAATCATGTTACTTCGCTGTTCTGCGAGTGCGTGGGCAGTGACGGCGATAATAGGCGTTTTCTGTTGCGCAGGCTCTCGAATACGGATTAATCGGCTTGCTTCCATACCGTCGATGCCGGGCATGCGTACATCCATAAAAATGACATCGGGGTGCTCTTGAGCCCAACGATCAATAGCTTCTTCACCGGATTGCGCAGTGGAAACATTTACACCCATTTCTCTGAGTAAGGTTCCAATAAGTTTTAAGTTTGCAGGATTGTCATCAACCGCCAAGGCGTTGATCGGTCGCCCAAGTTTTTTCTGGATTTTTTGAATGTCTGTAGGTTTGTCTACCACTAGAGCTTTACCGGTGAGTAACTCAAAGCACCCTTGGTAAAGTTTTTGTTCCGATAGCGGTTTGCTAATAACAATACATTCTTCACTACCTAGCACGGAGTCCGCTTCTTGATAGAGGCGATTAGGGACTAAGAAAATGCTTTTTGCGCCTCGATGGGTAATAAGTTCCTGAAGGGGTAAAAGGTTTTTCGGTGCGATGCTACGATCTTGGCTGCTGAGATCGAACACAACAATATCGTAGAGTTCGCCTTTACTTTGTGTCAGTAATGAAGCTAGCTGAGCGGTGTTATCCGTGTCGGATACAAGAATGTCCCAAGACTCAAATAAGTGGCGGATTTGCATTTGAGCCATTTCATTATTGGAACAACAAAGAACACGGCGCCCTTCAAAATCGGGTTCGCGAATCTTAGTTGTAGTTTCGTGTAAATCTTTTTCCAGCTGTAGGGTGAACCAGAAGGTTGATCCTTTACCGGGGCGGCTTTCCACACCGATATCACCATTCATTTGAGTGATCAAACCTTTACAGATGGCTAGCCCCAGACCTGTACCGGTTTCTGTGCGATTTTGGGCTTGATCTAGTTGTGAAAATGCGGTGAAAAGGACTTTCTGCTGTTCTTCACTAATACCTATGCCGTTATCGGAAACCATAACTCGTAACTGAATGTTGTTTGACTGTTGGTTTTCCAAATAAACACGGACAATTACATTGTCGTTGTCTGAATATTTAATTGCGTTGTTAATTAAATTGGTAAGAATTTGCCTGAAACGCAGCGGGTCGCCGATCAGTGAGCGGGGTACATCAGAGTCTACGAAAAGTAATAATTCTAGACCTTTTGTATCTGCACTGGGTGCCAGAATTTGCAAGGTTTCCTCAATGCTGTAAAGCAAGTTAAAGGGAAGTCGATCTAATACTAACTTTCCAGCTTCGATTTTTGAGAAGTCTAGAATGTCATTGATGATGGTATGTAAGCCCTCTGCTGAACGCTTGATGGTACGTAAGTAGTCTTTATGTTGTGGATCGGATGTAGTGCGAGATAAGAGGTTGGTAAAGCCAATAATACCATTCAATGGCGTGCGAATTTCGTGACTGGTATTTGCCAGAAATTCAGATTTAAGTTGACTGGCTTGCTGCGCTTCTTTTCGGGCAAGGTCTAGTTCGATGTTCTGAACTTCAATGGTTTCCAGCGTTTGGTTAAGGTCGGCCATGGACTGGTCGATATGTTGCTGCATATCGTGTTGCGCTTGCAGAAGGTGCACGCTCATCCGCTGTAGGTCATCGGCCACTGCTTGTAATTCGGTAGCTTCAATTTTAATGGCTTCTGTGCTGTCTCCCCGACCAATACGGTGGATGATGTCACTAAGGCTTTGGATAGAGTCAGAGAGCTTTAGGTTGTCTCTCGCTGCGAGAGCCCAGGTAATAATTAAACCCGCAAAAATAATAATTAAGGATAATGACAGCAGCTTGTAAAAAGATAATTTGTAATAGGCATGGCTAACTTCAATTTCAAACCAGCCAAAGGGTTGTGTTTTTCCTGAGACAATGCCGCGACGAAATTCGGCGAAAGGAATCAGAGGGTGTTGGAAGATGGTGCTTTCGTCTAATTCAAAGCTGGTCAATCCGGTGGAAAAACGTACCAGTGACCGGAGCTTTTCAATTTCTCGTTGATAGTGAGGTGCAGACCCCGCTTGTCGGGTAATTTCGCCTTGCTGATTGTAGAGTACTGCGCTGGAAATGGATGGGTCTTCCAGTGCGGCACTGAGTAATTGCTGCTGGTATTTTTCTCTCTCTTCTTGATCAAGAATATTTTCAGATGACACTAGTAGTAGTGTTAGCTGGCTAACGGCAATTCTGCCGCGGTCATTCATTTGCAGTTCGAGGTTCTGAAAATGGATCAAGCTAAGAACGGAGCAGAGAACAATCAGAATGGAAAGTGGGGGGATTAATGCACGAAAGAGTAGGTTATAGCGGTTCTTTCTGTGGGACATGTGATGTTCTCTATTTTCGGATCCATGAGGCTACACTGGCCTGCAGCTAATATTTATTACAATGTTTATACCGGTTAGCCGGCCCTAACAAGATAGCATAACCCCGTGGTTAGCTGAAATTCGAACGAGTGGATTATGGGGCAAGCGGTTTGTATTCTGGTTGAGCGCTGATTGTGTTCTAGCTGTGTTTTGTTTGTGTGCTTGCGCTACGTTCTAAAAATTGGCCAACACCGTTACAATGCAGCCTTGGATCGATCACCCCTTTTAGAAAACCCCTATTTTGTAACTCCCATTAGGTAAAGAGAAACCCATGGAATACCCCACGATTGTATCTTGCGTTGGTAATACACCTTTGGTGCGCCTGCAGCGGTTAAATGCTGCAGAGAACGAGAAGCGCAATAACGTGATTTTAGTGAAGCTAGAGGGCAACAACCCTGCAGGCTCCGTAAAAGACCGTCCAGCACTTTCCATGATCGAGCATGCAGAAGCTCGAGGTGATATTAACCCAGGGGATACCTTGATTGAGGCGACTAGCGGCAATACTGGTATTGCTTTGGCAATGGCTGCGGCAATGAAAGGCTATAAGATGATTCTCATCATGCCTGATAACGCTACCGCTGAGCGCAAGGCGGCGATGACAGCCTACGGGGCTGAGCTTATTCTCGTGAGTGCCGAGGCGAGCATGGAAGGCGCGCGGGATCTGGCTCATGAGATGCAGGCCGATGGTAAAGGCATTGTGTTGGATCAATTCAACAACTTCGATAATCCCCTAGCGCATTATGAAACCACAGGGCCAGAAATTTGGGCTCAAAGCGGAGAGAAGGTCACACACTTTGTGAGTTCTATGGGTACTACTGGAACTATTATGGGCACCTCTCGATTTCTAAAAGAGCAGAACTCAAATATTCAAATTATTGGCTTGCAGCCCGCAGATGGAGCGAAAATTCCGGGCATTCGTCGCTGGCCGGAAGAATACTTACCGGGCATTTTTAATCGTGATCAAGTGGATCAGGTTTTGGATATTAGCCAGGAAGATGCAGAAAACACCATGCGTGACTTGGCGACCAAAGAAGGGATCTTCTGTGGTGTTTCTTCCGGGGGCGCTGTAGCGGGAGCGTTGCGTTTATCTGAAACCGTTGAGAATGCCGTGATTGTCGCCATCATTTGTGATCGGGGTGACCGTTATTTGTCTTCGGGCGTGTTCGCTTCGGAAGCCTAATGGCCAATCGTTTTATTAAGCCGGGGAGCAGTTCAGGGAAGAAACAGGGTAATAGTAAGCATAAGGGGAAGGTGCACAATAAGGTGAGCCTGCCCAAGGAATTAGTACGCCTTATGGTGACTAATCTCAGTCACGATGGCCGAGGTATCGCTGAAGCTCAGGGTAAGAAGGGTTTTATCCGGGGAGCCTTACCCGGTGAGGTCGTGGATGTACGTATTACGCATCAGCAGGCCCGTTATTGGGAAGGTGTTGTCTCCGAGGTTATCGAGCCTTCCCCTCATCGAGTGGCTCCATTCTGTCAGCATTTCGAGCGCTGTGGTGGTTGTGATTTACAGTACTTGGATTATCAGGAACAGGTGACGGCAAAGCAGCAAGCGGTATTGGATCGTCTTCAGCGCTTAGCGGGGGAGACGGTTTCCATCGAGCGTGTTGAGCCTGCATTGAGTGCCGCAGATCAAGGGTATCGGCTGAGAGCGCGTGTCAGTATTGGAAAGTGGAAAAAGCACCTGCCTGGAGCTGTAGGTTTCCGCAGTGTTGGTAGCCAGGATGTGGTGGATATTGATAGCTGCCCGGTTATGACCCCAGCCTTAAATGATCTTTACCAGCATATACGAGTAGTCTTACCTCAGTTACAGCAAGGGCGTTTTATTACTCACCTATGGCTTGTGGAAGGGTGTTCTGGAGAGTCGGGTATTGGCCAGAACCAAGCGATCGCCGTTCTCCGTTACACCGGCTCAAAGGTGCTTCCACAGACAGATATTGAAACCTTAAAGAGTGCAATTGAGCCTCTTACGCCGGGTACTGAAATCTATCTACAATCGGGGAAATCTTCTCAATTACAGAGTCTTGTAGGCGATGAGGCAGATCCCAGGCTTACTTATGAACTGCTAGTTGAAGGTCAAGTTGGTGATCGCTCACTGGCTGTTCATTTTAATCCGTTGGACTTTATTCAGAGCAACCGGGCTGTAAATCAGTCGATGGTCACTCAGGCTCTGGCTTGGCTAGAGCTTCAAGGCAATGAAAACCTACTAGATCTCTTCTGTGGTGTGGGTAACTTTACCCTACCGTTGAGTTTGCAGTGCCATTCAGTGATTGGGGTTGAAGGCAGTAACGAGATGGCGGAAAGGGCTAAAGGGAACGCGAAGGCCAATCATATTGCCAACGCTCAATTTAGGGCTGCAGACCTCAGTGGCGACTTTGTACTGTCGCTACTAAAGACAGAAGAAATTGATGCCATTTTGCTAGATCCACCACGTTCTGGGGCTGAAGCGGTGGCAAAGGCAATACTAAACCAGTATAAAGCCTCGTCAGAAAAGAAGGGTCTGGAAAAAAAGGCGCAGGCACATAGGCTTCCTGGGCGTATATTGTACGTTTCCTGTGATGCGGCAACCTTTGCTCGGGATGCGGGCATTCTCCAGCAGGCAGGCTACAGATTGGCAAAGCTAGGGGTGATGGATATGTTCCCTCACACCGCCCATATTGAAACCATGGGGCTGTTTTTACGAGGTCACTGATTTTACGAGATCACTGAAATAGCCTGCTTAGAAACGCCTGGTTGAAAATAACTCGAAACCGAATGGAATTATCTGCAAGCTTGGCACTCAAAGCCCTCTGTTGAGTTTTCTTAGGGGCGACTGGATGAGAGACATCTGGCCATAAGCCAATAATCCACAACTGATATAAGAATTCGTATGGTACAAGTGAGGGACAATCACCCCCTGCTCACAGAGGGTGATTTGGATGTCGACAGCTGGATTAATCGCCTGTTGGATAAAGCCGAATTACCAAAGAGCGCAGCCCCCGTGTTGCGCCGTGCCTGCTTGGCTGCTCAGGAGATTGAGCGGGAAGCCATGGATTCCGACGATATTTGGGCTATCGGCGTTGGCCCCTTCAAGGTCGGTATGGAAATGGCCGACATTCTGGCAGACCTCAAATTAGACCAAGAAGCCCTCTGTGCTGCCATTCTCTACCGCTGTGTTCGAGAAAATCGTTTAAAGCTCAATGAGCTGGAAGAGCAATTTGGTGAAGAGATCGCCCACTTAGTTGATGGTGTTCAGCGCATGGCGGTGATCAGTGGATTACGTCAGGGCTCTGATGATGATGTGCTGGGAGAAGACGGCACTGAGCAAAGCGAAAATATCCGCAAGATGCTGGTGTCTATTGTCGATGATGTTCGGGTTGCCCTCATTAAAATTGCTGAACGGGCTTGTGCGCTTCGGGCTGTAAAAGATGCTTCTGAAGAGCGTCGAGTGAGTGTAGGTAAAGAGGTGGCTGAAGTGTACGCACCTTTGGCTCACCGCCTGGGCATTGGTCACTTAAAGTGGGAGTTGGAAGATCTTTCGTTTCGTTATTTAGAACCAGAATCCTACAAACGTATTGCCAAGTTATTAGGCAGTAAACGCCTGGCCCGAGAAGAGTACATCAAGAATGTTGTCGCGGAATTACGGCAGCAGCTGAGCAATGCCAGCATTGATGGTGAAGTGAATGGCCGGGTTAAGCATATTTACAGCATTTGGCGAAAAATGCGCCGTAAAGATATTGGCTTTTCACAGCTCTACGATATTCGTGCGGTTCGGATTTTAGTACCGACGGTGCGGGATTGTTATGCCGTGTTGGGGATTGTTCATAATTTGTGGCGAAACATCCCTGCCGAATTTGATGACTATATTGCATCGCCCAAGGAGAACGGTTATCGCTCTTTGCACACGGCGGTAATTGGCCCAGAGCGTAAAGTGTTGGAAGTTCAGATTCGTACCAGCACTATGCATGACGAGGCGGAATACGGTGTTTGTGCCCATTGGCGTTACAAGGGTACCGATAAAGACGAAAACGAAAATACCGATAGCTACGAGCAAAAAATTGAATGGCTTCGTTCTGTGCTTGAGTGGCAGGAAGAATGGGGTGGGAACCCTCTGGGGGACGACCTCGGGCAGAGTATCGAGCAAACCCGGATCTACGTGTTTACTCGCAATGGTCATGTGGTGGATCTGCCCGCAGGGGCGACAGTATTGGACTTCGCCTACCGTATTCATACGGAAGTGGGGCACTGCTGCCGTGGTGCCAAGATCAATGGTCGTATCGTACCGTTAAACGCCACGTTGAAAACCTCCGAGCAGGTGGAAATTCTTACGGGTAAAAACGAAGCCCCCAGTCGAGATTGGCTGGCGCCGGGAGCGGGTTATATCACCACTTCACGAGCGCGCTCTAAGATTCACCACTGGTTCAAACAGCAGGCGAGGGAATCTAACATTACTGCGGGCCGCGGTATGCTAGAACGTGAGCTAAAACGCTTAGCGCTCCACGATGTTGACCTGAAAGAGCTGGCAGAGAAGTTAAAATTCAATGAGGTGGACGATTTGTTCGTCGCTTTGGGGGCCAGCGACTTAGGTATTGGTCATGTGCTGAATGTGATTCAGGCAATGATGAATCCAGATGACGGTAGCCAGATGTCTTTGTCGCTGCAGTCGCCGAAATACAAAAGTGTCTCTCACGGTTCAGATGTCTACATCGATGGTGTAGGTAACTTACTTACGCAAATGGCTGGGTGTTGTCACCCCGTACCGGGGGATGCCATTGTGGGGTATATCACCCAGGGGCGTGGGGTGAGTATCCATCGCCAAGACTGTGAAAACCTGCTTCAGTTACAAACGGAAGAGGCGGAGCGGATTATTCGTGTGTCTTGGGGTGAAGAGCCCGGTCGACTTTACCCGGTGGATATTGAAATCGATGCCTTCGACCGCCATGGCTTGTTGCGAGATGTTGCGACTCTGTTGGACAAAGAGAAAATCAATATTATCGCCGCCCACACCTCCACAGACCGGCGGGAGCACCGGGCAGATATGGTACTCACTGTTGAGGTGCCTTCTTTTAACGAACTCAGTCGTGTATTAAATCGCCTTACCCAGTTGCCTAATGTGGTGACCGCACGGAGAAAACGTTAGTGGTCACACCTGTTCACACTCTCGAGGATCTTATCACCTTGATGTCGCGGCTTCGCGATCCCGAAGATGGTTGCCCTTGGGATATCAAGCAGAGCTTCTCCACCATTGTCTCCTCTACCATTGAGGAGGCTTATGAGGTGGCGGATGCTATTGAGAATCAAGACTGGCCACATTTGAAGGAAGAGCTTGGAGACCTACTGTTTCAAGTGATCTTCTACAGCCAGCTGGGGCGAGAGAAAGACTACTTTGATTTCCATGAAGTGGTGGATGTTTTAGTGACCAAGCTCGTGCGCCGCCACCCTCATGTCTTTCCTGATGGTACGTTAAGCAGCCGTGCTAGCGATGCTGCTGGCCGTGACGAAGGGTTGATCAAAGCCAACTGGGAAGCCACAAAACAGGCTGAGCGGGCGGAAAAGGGTAAGCAGGGGGTACTTAGTGATGTACCACCAGGTTTACCGGCGTTGACTCGTGCGCATAAACTGCAAAAGCGTGCCTCTAATGTGGGGTTCGACTGGCCAGATATCAGTGGTGTTATCCTCAAGCTGGAAGAAGAAATTGCCGAGCTGAAAGAATCCATTGTGGATGGAGATCCTGAAGCTATTGAGGGCGAAATGGGGGACGTCTTGTTTTCCTGTGTGAACTTAGCACGCCATCTGAAAGTGGATAGTGAATCTGCAATTCGCAGAACCAACCGCAAATTTGAGCAACGCTTTGGTTATATTGAGCAGCAGTTAGCGGAGCAAGGAAAAGCGGTAGGGGAAGTTACCTTGGACGAGTTAGAGGCGTTGTGGCAGCAGGCCAAATAGCAGCTGACAAAGTCGTCGCCGTAAAGATATAGAACCGACCCCCATAAAAAAACGCCAGAAGTTTCCTTCTGGCGTTTTTTACTTTGGAAAGCTTAAAAAGCGAATACTTTAGTATAGCGCGCTTAGCTGGCTTTCTGGCTGGAGCTAGTACTAGTACTGGGTTGGCCTGTAACTACCTTTGGTTTGTCTGCCGCTTTGCCGTTATTCGCACCCGCATTGCCCGCTGGTTTACCACTGGTTAGCGCGTTCGCGGTGTTTGTACTGGCTTGGCTTTTAGGGGCAGAGTTGGTGTTTGGTGGCGGGTTGCTCTTTGCCTTTTGAGGTTTTTCAGCTGGCTTATTTAATTTTTCGGCGAGCTGAAGCAGATCTTTCACTTCAGAGGTTTCTTTTAGGTCTGTCATCAGGTCACTGATTTGACTACGACGATCAGAGATCTGTGCTTCTAGCTTGGCAATCTCATCTTCTAAGCGGGAGTTTTGTTTACGTAAACGATCTTCTTTTCCACTGGCGTCAGAGATAATGTCGCTGACTTTAATATTGGTGGATTCCAAGGTTTTCTTAACCACGGTTACCACGACTTCTTTGCTGTCTTTTGGTAAGTCGCGCATCAGGTCGATGGCGTCTTCGATGCCGTAAGTGCCTTTGGGTTTTGCGGTAGGAGTTGGAGATGGGGCTGCTTCAGAATCGCCGATAGAGGAGGGTAATTCCATATCTTCTTCGTCGTCCGGCTCTAAGAAAATATCGTCAATATCGTTCTTGCCTGGCAGTTTTACTTCATCCATATAGCTGTTATTTGACTTTTCGTCGTTGCGAGAGAACAAGCCCATTGGTCGGCTCCTAACGGTGTTTAATTGGTATATAACAATTAGTATACAACTGATTCTTTCACTAAGACCGGTTAGGTGTCTACCGTATCTACTAAAACAGTGAAACAAAGAGTATAGCTTATACTACATTAGTAGGGGGTGTGGGTGAGTGTTCAGGTTCGCATAAAATCGGATACTGCCCAAATCATCAGGCTTAGCCGGGATTGGTGACGTTTGACCCAGTATTCAGTAAGGTTTCTCGGGGGGTAGCTGTCGCCCTACAGACCGCTGATACTCTTGTTTTGCACCAGTATGATGTGTATCGTTAGCGCCCTAATTTTTTCACAGCAGAAGGGTTGTTTTGACGTTTAAAACAACCTCTTTGCACAATGGAGTCAATTTATGCGAGTTATCCTTCTGGGCGCCCCCGGTGCAGGTAAAGGTACTCAGGCCCAAGCCATCACCGAAGAGTTTGGTATTCCACAAATCTCTACGGGTGATATGTTGCGTGCGGCGGTTAAAGCTGGTTCGCCGCTGGGTTTGAAAGTAAAAGATATTATGGAGTCTGGCGGGCTGGTTTCCGACGACATCATTATTGCACTGGTAAAAGAGCGTATTGAAGAAGCTGATTGTGCAAAAGGTTTCTTGTTTGACGGTTTTCCTCGCACCATCCCTCAAGCAGAGGCACTACAAAGTGCGGGTGTGGCTATCGACAACGTGGTTGAAATCGATGTGCCTGACAACGAAATTATCGCACGCTTAAGCGGACGTCGTGTACACGAAGCGTCTGGCCGTGTTTACCACGTTCAGCACAATCCGCCTAAGCAAGAAGGTATTGACGATGAAACCGGTGAGCCTTTGGTTCAACGTGAAGACGATAAGGAAGAAACGGTTCGCAATCGTTTGAATGTATACCATGATCAAACCAAACCGTTGGTAGATTTCTATCAAAAGGTTGCAGAGCAGGGTGGTGATACAGTGTATAGCCGCATTGCCGGTGTAGGTAGTGTGGACGATATTCGTGCTCAGGTGATTGGTGCGTTGAAAGGTTAATACCTGTTAAACAGCACAAATCATAAGACATAAAAAAGCTCCCAATCGGGAGCTTTTTTGTGTCTCAAATTTATTTTTTCGTTCTGGGTACCACGACGATTCTTGAATGACTTAAGTGGTCGTGCCAGCACTGTTTCTGTTTATCAATTAAGCTCCACAAATACCCGAGCCCTAGTAACCCCATGGACATGGCGGCGGCAATAATTCTCAGTATGGCGGTGGGCCAAGTAATATTTCTGCCTGCTTGATCTTCAACCCGTAAGCGCCAAGTGCGCATTCCCAGCGTCTGGCCTTTGGTGACCCAGAAACCACAGAAGAATAAGCCAATGGTTATTATCATACCGCCGAAGAACACGGGGCCGCTGGCTGCACGTTCTCCCTCGGGCATAGGAATACCTAGGGCGTGTTTGAGGCCGATAAAGGCCGCGCCGTAAAACATCATTACTGCCACCACGAGAAGAATGTCGTACAGCATGGCCATTAGGCGACGCCATAATGGGGCGATGCTTGGTCCGGAGGCTGAGTTTGGTTCGGAGATTCCTGGCTGAGGTGAGGCTTCTTCGGCGCTTTCGGAGGGTGCTGTGGTTTCTTCGGTCATAACTGCTCAGGTGCTACTTGGCAAGGTTCCAGTGGCTAGGTATTGATAGAAATATAAGTTGCCACGATTCTACCGAAGTTATTTTCAGCAATCGAGCGGGTTAGAGAGGATTATTTCAATGGGTGTTTTATAGGGGCGGTATTTAGGAAGGGTTAGAAGCGGTAGAAAAAGTCCACTTCAAGGCTGTCTCCATGAAGGTCTACATCGTATTCCATAAAACCAAAGGAGCCAGAGCCATCACCATTAGGGATAGCATGGTTATGCTTATAGCGTTTCTGTTTGATGCGGTTCCAGTAAGACTTTAAGCCCATTTGCACAATCTTACTGACGGCTCGACCGTTGCTGCGAACTGCTCGTTGGTTATGGTGATATTCCAGCCATTGGTTATTGAGAAGGCGCAAGCTTACGGAGTGGCCTTCTTGGAGGCTAGCAGCAAGAAATACAAGATCATCGTTACCCAGTGCGCTAATGGCTTGAATACTGTGCTGGTAAGCTTGGTGATGTTTTCCGGTAATGGGGTTGTAGTAACCAATTTCAATCACCGCGATGTGGGTGTTGCTAGACGTTTCGGTAAATTTCGGCTGGGCTTTGGCGTCTAAGGTGATTAGGCAAAGTAGCGCGAAAAAAATCAGTAAGAACTTAAATCCAAACATTAAGTGCGAGCGACTGTGGAGCCAATTCCATAGGAAGTGAATCGACTCGGTGAGTGTTCGATGATGTGCGTTAGATCTAACTGACATCAGATACCTCAGTTCAGTCTCTGCGCTTTAACGTAAAAGAGCAGGGGTAATGGTAAAGAAGGAGCAGTCATCAATAGGAAATGGAACGACTAAAAATGTAGCTCCCTTATCTTCAAGGTAACTCAGAGTCGTTGGAATTTCAGTAGAGGCGGTTAGACTGTTTTGGACTGTGAAAAACCTTGTGAAATAATGACAAGATCACATTTTTATATCGCAATGCAGCAAAGGTTTATGGAGTGCGGTTTCCAGGTTATTAGCCACTTTCATTAACGATTACATATGTGCCACTTTAAGACTGTTTTCTTATAGTGATATTTAAGCGATATAGAAAAGAAATCTAGGGGTTGAGCTGGGGAATTAAGTCGGTGATGGGTATTTTGTTGAGAGAAGCAAGCCCCATTTTGGGGCTTATTGATTAGGGTGGGTATTTAAGAGCAATACAAAACAGTCTGCAGAAATTTATAGCTCAAAAATTTAAAGCTCAACATAAAGATAATCGTAACCAAAGCAAATAAAGACACTACACAGCACTAAGGTAATAAACATAGCGGGAGTCCCTTTCCGTACCCACATTCCAGGTGTAATAGCGAGTGCAGGATTGCCTGTTTCTTTCGCGAGGCGTTCAGAAATAGTGACAATGTATACGTTGGCTGTGGAACCAATGTGAGAGCCATTACCACCCATACCTACGCCCATGGCCAAAGCCCACCACATAACACTGACGTTAATCCCCTGGCTTTGTAGACCTGCTAATACAGGAATCATCGCTGCGGTAAATGGGATGTTGTCGATTAGCGCAGACAGAATTGCCGCTACCCATAAAAGAATTAATGCCGCTACTAAGGGGTTGTCGAGAATAATGGGTTTGAAATATTCCCCTGCAATTTCTAGTAACCCTGATTGCTCTACCCCACCGATAACGATAAATAATGAAATAAAGAAAATTAACAGAGGTGTTTCAATGTGTGCGGTCACTGCTTCTAGCTCTACGTACTTCGCCATAAATACCAAGAGAGTTAAGCAGGCCGCTGCCACCAACCATGGCTCCCAGCCAATATGGTGATGAACAATAAATAGGGCAACCATAATGACCATGGTGAACTGGGATTTGTACCAAAGCAGTTTGTTTTTGTATTCCACTACGGTGTCTTGAATCTTTTCCGTTGGTTGACTGAGTTCTTTGGCAAATAAAAATTTCAAACCAATCAAAATACCAATCCAAGCGATTAGTACCGGTGGCCCCATATGAATGAAAAAGGTATTAAAATCAATGCCGGCCACAGAGCCAATCATTAAATTTGGCGGGTCACCCACCAGGGTAGCTACACCGCCGGTATCCGAAAGTAAGGCTGCCGCCAGCAGAAACGGAATGGGAGAAACCCCCATATTCCTAGCAATCATGATAATCAGCGGGCCAAAGATAATCACCGTAGTAACGTTATCCAGTAACAGTGAAATAACGGTTACCGCCGTGCCCATCAGGACGATCAATTTATACTGTGAGCCACCGCTGAGTTTGGCTAGCCATTGAGCTAGGTGCTCAAAGCCTCCAGTACTGATCATAATGGACACAATGATCATCATAATGGCGAGGAGAAAAACCACATTCCAATCGATAGCATCTAGAGCCAGCTCAGGGGAGTAGAAACCATAAAATTGTCCGGCAATGATGATGGCTCCAGCGCCAGCCATAGCAAATTTAGCTCGTTCAATACCATGGACATGTTCCGAGAAAATACCGGCAAATGTTAAAAAGAGGATCACCCCGGAGATGATCATCGAATCGGTTATTTCATGCATAATTAAAACACTCAAAAATTAAATAAAAAGTTAAAAGAAAAAAACGGGACACAAAAAGGCAATGAATACTGCAGAGATGAAATAGCCATCCTGTAAAACAGTCATTCGATATAGGTTGATTAAGCAGATAAATGAAAACTGCTTTTATTATCTGTGGTGCCTTTGGGTTGGATTAAAAGGCTAAAGGTGGAGCGCGGATAGCTAAGGACTGAGAGAGTTCTTTGCAGAATCTATAGTCGGGAAGATTTTGTGTGGTAAGTGTCTGAAGTGGTGAGGGAGTAGGGTCCTGCACACAGGTAGAATCGTCTTGATTGTCGGTATCGTATTCGAAAGAGAGATCAAGAGTGTGTAGAGAAGTGGGTGTAATCTCGCTTAGCTCCAGACTCACGGTATCGCCATAAGCACAATGAATACTCGTGCAGAGGAGGGCGAAAAGGCAGAGTCGATGAAGAGCGTGGAGCATCATGTTTGAATAATCTCTTTGTACTGGTATTGCGATTGCGCAGCCAGCATAAAATTCGGCTGCTATTGTAGGGATAAGCCGGTTAGAGTCAATGCAAAGATGGTCGTATTTTCTTGAAGCTAGATTTTAGCTTGGTTTCTGCAGATTGTTTAGTTGAGCAAGGTTATAGGCGGTGATTTTAACTAAAATTCTTCCATAAACTTAATGGAAAAGTGGTCGCCTTTTAGGGTGTCCTTGCTGTGTGGTAGTTTGTAATCAATCACGGTGTATGAAATACCTATCCATTGGTAGCGATACTCAAATGTGATGCCTACCGAATCGTCAAAAGATACCTCTGGCATGCTGCCGGAAAATTCGAGGGTGGTATCAATAAAATAGGTAGCACCGATGCCAAGGCTCTGTTGTTGCCAGTGAAAGCTCGGCATAAAGGTAATCGGATAGGAGGTTAAACGAACGTTCGTTGCGCAATTGTTTAGCTGGCTATTGGTGGATTTGTAACGGTATCCGGCAGTGTATTTGATACTCCAATGTGTGTTCAGCCAGTGTCGAATGCCTATGGATATGCCAGAGCCTTCACTGATGCGAACGTTATCAGTAAATCCGTTTTCTAGGGGAACCTTGGCTAGGGTCTCGCCGCCGTAAGCGTGAAATATTTCGCCAGTGCCGGTAAAGCTTGAATTACTTTGTGTCGCCAGTGCTGTGACAGATGCAAAAGTGCACAGTAGGTTTAATAGGACGAGTATAGCTTTCATAGAAGTAGTCGTTTTGTTTATAGGTCTCAATGATATAGGGCTTAAGCATACAGATTCTAAGGGGGCAGCTCTTAAGAACACAGCTCTTAAGAACACAAAAACACAGCAAACATTATCAAGTGGCTTTGCCATACAGTGAAATGGCAGTTCAGGAGTCATTCAGAAGTAAAGAAAATAGTAGGAAGACAAAGTGAAAGATACAACCACAGAAAATTACAGAAAGCGTTTTATTAAGGTGATTGAATACATCTATGGTCATCTCGATGGCAGCTTGGATGTAAATACCTTGGCGGACGTTGCCTGTATGTCTCCGTACCATTTTCATCGAATCTATCGGCAGATGAGTGGTGAAACCATCAATGCCTCTATTCGTCGGCTGAGACTGCAAGGGGCTGCCGCGGAATTGATCCGCAGTAGCGACAACGTTGAGAGCATTGCCAAGCAATCAGGTTACGGCAGTCTTGAGGCATTTTCCCGAGCTTTTCGCAAAGAGTTTGGAGAGTCTCCTCGGGATTATCGGGTGAATAGAGTCACCCGTGCAGAGCAAGCACCGATAGAGACCGTCTTTGTGGGCATGCTCTCTCATTCAAATATGCAGAGGAACACACAGATGGAAACTTTTACCGTTGAAGTACACGATTTTGATGGCCAAGCGCTTGTGGGTGTTGAGCATCAAGGAGATTACATGGGGATCGGCGAGAGCTTCGAGAAGCTCTTTATGTTTGCAGGAAGCCAGGGGATGGTGAATGAGAAAACCCGGTCTTTTGGTCTCTATTATGATGACCCTAAAACAGTACCGGTGAACGATCTTCGGGCGATTGCAGGCCTTACGGGCAGTTTGATGAAGCCTGCCGAGGGATTTCAGAATACTGAAATCCCTAAAGGCAAGTGTGCATCGGTATTGTTTAAAGGCTCCTACGCGGAGCTGGAGAAACCCTACGACTACTTGTTTGGGCAGTGGCTACCTGAAAGTGGCTATGAGCCTGCCGACTTTCCCGCTTTTGAGGAGTACCTAAATGACCCCAAGACAACCCCGCCCAATGAGTTGCTGACTCGGATTCACTGCTTGCTGGCTTAGGGTCTGTTCACTTATTGATCTTCTTCTACCCCCCCTGTGACCTCCCAGCTTCATTAGGCTAGATTTGGAGTGCTTGAGGCATGAGGTGTGGCTTGAGGGTTGAAGGGTGGGTGTTTCTTGAGCAGTTCCTATTCCCTTCATTCCTGATTGTTCTTGGCTGCTCTTGATACTAGCTGGCCCAGCTAATAGTCACATTAGGTATTACAGAGGCGTTTAATGTTATCATAGGGGATTAACGTAAACGGCCATCACACGGGGCTTACAGCCTGTGGGCTAGAACAGGAAATAAGCAAGAATGAAACAGAACAAAGTCGCAATTATTATGGGCTCTCAATCAGACTGGCCCACAATGAAACACGCTACGACCCTCTTAGATGAGTTCGGTATTGCCTATGATACCGCTGTGGTGTCAGCGCATAGAACCCCAGAGCGTCTCTGTGAATTTGCGACTAACGCTGAAGGAAACTACGGCGTGGTTATTGCCGGTGCTGGTGGCGCAGCCCATTTGCCCGGTATGACCGCAGCAATGACCAGCGTACCTGTGGTTGCAGTACCTGTAACCAGTAAAGCCCTCAGCGGTATGGACAGCCTGTTGTCTATCGTTCAAATGCCAAGAGGCGTAGCGGTGTGTACTCAGGCTATCGGTGAGCCAGGTGCTTACAATGCGGGCTTGATGGCTGCACAAATTTTAGCCACTGGCGATGAGGAGCTGCGCTCCAAGATCAACAGCTGGCGAGCAAAGCAAACAGACAGCGTTCCCAACGAGGTTGAGTAATGCATATTGCTATTGTTGGTTGTGGTCAGCTTTCACGGATGATGGCCTTAGCGGCAATACCTATGGGATTTACCTTCAGCTTTGTGGCAGATGAGGGTGAAGATACTCGCTGTGTGGATTTTCTGGGTAAGGTTGTTAAGTGGGTGCCGGGTTCCTCTATCGCCGAGCTGTACGAGGCATTAGGGCGCCCCGCAAAAATTACCGTTGAAAAAGAGCAAGTGGACATTGCTTTAGTGGAAGCTTTACAGGCCCATTGCCCGGTACACCCCAACCCAGTGGCTTTTTCGGCCTGCCAACACCGTTACCGGGAAAAACAACTGCTAGACCAGCTTGGTATTCCCTGTGCCCCTTATATTTACGGCATGCCGTCTGATGACGCTGCAAAAAAAATTCCGCTGCCTGTGGTGGTGAAATCCTGTCGTGAAGGGTACGACGGAAAAAATCAGTGGGTGTTGAGAACCCCAGAAGACGTCACGGCTTTTGATGACATTGCCGAGGAAGACGCTTACATCGTTGAGCAAATGATTCCTTTCGAAAAAGAAGTATCCCAAGTATCGGTGCGCAGTGAAGACGGCGAAATTCGTCACTACCCCTTGACCGAAAATACTCATGAGAATGGCATTCTTCGTCAGTCTGTTTCTCCTGCAGTCGGCGCTTCGGAAACCCTTACTCGAGCAGCACAAGACTACATGACTCGCATTATGGAAGAGCTCAACTATGTGGGTACCATGGCCATGGAAACCTTTGTGATGGGCGATAAGTTGTTAGTGAACGAGCTGGCGCCGCGGGTTCATAACAGTGGCCACTGGACGCAGTCTGGTGCAATGACCTGTCAATTTGAAAACCATATGCGAGCGGTGAGTGGGCTGCCATTGGGCTCAACGGGCGCTTGCGGTGTTGCTGGCATGGTGAATTTAATTGGTACTGAGGCTGCACCGTTAGCATCCCTAGAGCCAAATACGAAAGTTCACTGGTACGACAAAGGTGTTCGCCCTGGGCGAAAACTGGGGCACATTAATGTGGTAGCTGGAAATTACGACGAGTTATTTCAGCAGTTAGAAGCCATTAAATCCTCTGTGGATACTTATCGTACCTCTTAATGCTTCCCAAAAAAAATGTGGCCGCTGAAAGGAACAAAAAAGTGGTCACCTTTTTCTTTTCTTGCGTTAAAAAAATCTATAGAAAACGATGGCATAAGGTAAGTTCTAGTAAGCTGACTTTAAGGTTCTGTGCTTTTAAACGTTAGCGTTGGTAGTAGTTATCCAGCGCCAACAAGTCTGAAAGCTTATTCATGGTCGCAGCGGTCTCATCCATAAATTCTGGATCAGCCAAATCACTTGGCAATAAACGATCTCGATAGCAGTCATTTACCCAGCCTTTTAACGCGTCAATTTTCTCTGTGTTGAGAATAAAGGTTTGATTGGCTGCATTGAACTGTTCTTCGTTCAGTACGACGCGTAAACGTAAACAAGCTGGGCCGCCACCGTTGCTCATGCTTTGGCGTACGTCCACAAAGTTCACATGGCGAATGGGTTGGCTATCATCTGCTAGCAGTTTTTCTAAATAGATATTTACGGCTGGATTTTCTTCACATTCAATGGGTGCGATAAGTGTCATCTCGTCCATACTGCCATCAGGTGATGCCAGTAATTGGCTATTAAACAAATAACTGCTGATGGCATCTTTTAGTGATACATCCTTGTCGAGTACTTTAATGGGTTTGAAATCCACGGCAATTTGTAAAAAGTCGTAAGCGGCTTTTTCTGCCTCTGGCGTAAAGGCACACTCATGGTGGAATAACACTGGGCCATTAGCAACGGCGACAACATCATTATGAAACGCACCGGCATCAATGGCGATCTGGCTTTGTTGAGTAAACAACTGTTGCGCGCTAGGGAGTTGATGTTGGCGAGCAACGGCTTCACTGGCCTCCAACGCTTGTCGAGCAGGGTAGGTACTGTTTGGAGAGGCGCCGATGGAAGAATTGTTCTTACGGCCGTACACAAACATGCCAATGCCGCTATCCCCATAGCTGTTGCAGAGGCGTGAATGGTTGGCTGCACCTTCATCGGCGAATCGACTTTGACCGGGTAATACGCGGTGAACTTCAAAGTGATTGCTGTCGTTGAAAATGGTTTTTAAACAGCGGTAAGTCTCTTCGTGTTCAATAGCGCGGTGTGCAGTGGTATGTAAATTGGCTGGGGTAAAGTGCAAGCGACCATCACCGCTGTCTGGGCTTGGGGTGACTGTTGCTGCGTTGGCTGCCCACATAGAGGAGGCCGAATAAACCAGTGTTAACAGCTCCGGCTTTTGTTTCGCTACTTTATTGATAATTTCGTGATCGGTGCCGGAAAACCCAACCAGTCTTAAGAAATCGGTCTTGGGTCTTAGTTGGGACAATAGAAAGCCCTGGGTATAGCCCTTGTTTATCAGCAACTGCATTTTATCCAAGCCTTGAAGCGCTGCAGCTTTGGGGTTGGATGCTAGCTTGGCATTTTTATGAGAGGCTAAATTACCAAAGGAAAGCCCGCTGTAATTGTGGGTTGGGCCAATTAGGCCATCGAAATTTGCTTCAATAAAACTCATGGCTTAATGCCCTTTGGTAAAGATAACGATTGTTCATTGGTGTCGGTGCCGCGACTAATAGCCTGAGGCCACGCGCAGTAATCTGCAGCGTAGTAAGCGCTGGGGCGGTGGTTACCACTGGCACCAACGCCGCCGAAAGGTAGTGCGCTAGAGGCTCCCGCTGTGGGTTTATTTAAACTAACCACGCCGGCTTTAATGGTGTTGATAAAAAGTTCTTGCTCACTTCCGGTATCACTGAGTAAACCAGCAGCTAGACCAAAGCGCGTGTCGTTGGCCAGTTCAATGGCTTCTTCAAAACTGTTTACGCGGTAAAGTTGTAACAGAGGGCCAAACCACTCTTCGTCGGGAATTTCCGCTGCACGGCTCATATCAATCAAAGCAGGAGGTAAATAGCATTCTTTGCTTTGGGTATCATTGCCGCTGTCTCTGTCAAAAGAGAGCAAAGATTTTCCACCCAGTTGCTGCATGTGTTGTTCTGCAGCACGTAAAGCAATGGCGGTGTTGCGATTAATTACGGGCCCCATAAAAACATCGTCTTGCCAGTGGCCGAAGGTGATGCGTTCAATAGCGGCAGTTAGGTGTTCAATCAACTCATCAGTTTTGTGGGAGTTCACAAGAATTAATCTGCGAGCACAGGTACAGCGTTGACCGGCACTAATAAAGGCGCTGTTAATAATATGCCAAACAGCAATATCAATATTATTGACATCGCTTACGATTAACGGGTTATTGCCTCCCATTTCCAATGCCAATAAACACTCAGGGCGATCTGCAAACTGCTTGTGAAGTAGGGCACCAGTTTTCGACGAGCCCGTAAAGAGCAAACCGTTGATATCAGCATTCGCCAGTGCTTTGCCCGTTTCAACCCCTCCTTGGATCAGGTTGATAACACCGCAAGGAATACCAGCTTCAATCCAAAGCTCTACGGTTTTTTCAGCAGTCAGAGGTGTTTCTTCACTGGGTTTAAACACAATGGTATTACCGGCAAGTAATGCCGGTACGATGTGTCCGTTAGGGAGATGCCCTGGGAAATTGTAGGGGCCAAATACCGAAAAAACGCCGTGGGGTCGGTGTGCAAGTGTTGCCAATTCTCCGGTGCGTTCTTGCTGAGCATCGATACTAATGGCAATTTTATTCGCCATTGCGGTGACTTCAGTGGTGGATTCCCAAAGGGGTTTTCCGGTTTCTCTACTGATGATTTCGGCTAGCTCACTGTGATGCTGTTTCAGCAACTCTGCGAAACACTCAATAATCGCAATGCGTTTTTCTAAACCCATGGCTGCCCAAGAAAATTGGCTATTGTGTGCAGCCTCAACAGCGCGCTTAACTTGTTTTTCACTGGCGCTATTGCCATGCCAGTTAGAGTTGCTATCTGTTGGGCTAAAGGATTCAAATGCCTTTCCTTCACCAGTAATCCACTGACCATTAATGAAAATATTATTCATGTTAGCACCGTTTTCTAATGATGATGTCTTGTCGACTATCGCTTAGTAACAACTTTAATCAGTTCGCCTTCGTCTACTTGTAATTGTTCAAATACCTTTGAAGAGGTTTTGATAATGCCGTTTTTAGAACGAATGGCAGGAGTATTTACAACACGGAAATTATTAATGCGGGTGTTGCCGATAATGCATGAATCATTGTGGATGGTTTGTTCTGTGGAAGAGATGCTGCCTTGTTCCATAGAACGAATGCTCTGCAGGCAATCGACTTTTGCGCGGAGCATGGGGCCGCCGTCGAAAATATCGACAACATTTTCATAGGAAAATCCTTCTTGCATAAGTAATTCCATAGCGCGTTGGCCTGCAGGGTGTGGTTTGCCTATCACATTACGGGCTTCTTCAGGCAGTAGCTGAGTGTAGATAGGGTATTTCGGCATTAGCTCGGTAATGAATTGGTTTGAGCCGACACCGCATAACTGATCTGCTTCTTCGTAATCCATATCGAAAAATTGTCGACCAATGGCTTCCCAGAAAGGGCTAGCGTTCTCTTCGTTAATCCAGCCCCGTAACTCTGCAATTACGTAAGGCGCAAATCGATTAGGGAACTGGCCCATTAATAGATAACGCGCTTTTGCCAGCCAGTGGCCGTTGCCGCGATAGTCAGGGTCGATAAACAGGGTGCCCACTTCAGAACAGTCGGTGTAATCATTAGTAAGGTGCAGTAACCCTGAACGCACTTCCTTGCCTAAAGAGTGAGAGTAATGATTTGCTGACATCAAACGATAGGCATAAAACGCTTGGCGGCTACCTGTGCGGGCGTGTACACCTGCAGTACCCACTACTTTTTTTGCCTCAGTGTCTTCCATCACCATTAAAAAATAATCGTCTGGGTTACCGGGGCCATTGGTGAAGCTTTTTTGAGACAGTGCAATACGGCCCAGCAGAGTTTCTTTGCACGGAGGGAGTGAGGTCATACCACTGCCCGCTTTTTTGGCCAGAACGATTAAGTCATCAATATCTTCTGGTTTGACTGCCCTAACAACTAGCATTGTTATTTTTCCTCACTAACAAAACGGTGAATGTCAGACATGAAAAGGGCGCTTAATTGTGCGCGTTCTACAAAACTATCTAGGCAGGCGAACTCATCAGCGCTGTGGATTGCGCCACCACGAACCCCGAGAGTGTCGATATTGGGTAATCCGGCGGCTGCCAGATTATTGCCTTCGCAGCAACCTCCCGTCGCACGCCATTGAATATTTAGCGATAATTCAGCAGCGCAACTTTTTAAGGTCTCGAACAGTTTTTCTTGGCGGGGTGTCATGGGTTTGGGCGGACGATTGAAATGACCGGAGAGTGTTAACTGGCAACCTGTTTTTCCCTCCACCTGATTCATGATGGTTTGAATGTCTGTTTCTAGGTGTTGCTGCTGCTCGGTGTTTTTGACTCGGAAATTAAAGTGTATTACGGCTGAATCGGGAACAATATTGACAGGGCCGCCGCCAATAATTTTTCCAATATTGACGCTAACGCCGTCTTCTTCGTTACTAAGGTTCGATAAAGCCAGAGCAGCTTCAGCTGCTGCTACAAGGGCATTTTTACCTTCAAAGAAGTTTCTACCAGCATGGGTAGCGTGGCCTTTAAACGAGAGGCTGAAGTTGCCGCTGCCTTTACGGACGCCAGCCAAGGTGCCGTCTTCTAATGCGGGTTCATACACCATGCCTACATCAGCTTCTTTCGCGAATTTTGTTAAATACTCCGCGCTTACCGGTGAGCCGATTTCTTCATCGGGAGACAGCAAAACGAAAAAGCCAATATCTTTAGCAAACGTAGATTGATGAATAGCTTTGATTGCGTGGTAAAGCACAATCAAACCGCCTTTCATGTCGGCAACACCAGGACCGCGAAGGTGATTACCTTCAATCCAAGTGCTTTGGAAATCACAATCCTCAGGGAATACAGTGTCGGTATGTCCAGTGCAAAGAATTTTCACAGGTGCATTAGGGTTTATGCAGTAGAGCGATGCCTCAACAGTCTTGTTTTCAACCACAACACCTTCGTTATTCATTTTTCGAATGGGAGAAAGCGGGATGCGCGTTTGAGAGTCACATACATCACTGAATAAATTATCGAAAAAATCATGAACCTTATTAAGGCCAGCTAGGTTGTGTGATCCTGAGTTAATGTTAGCCACCTGTCGGGTCAAGCTGATCATTTGATCTTCAAGCTGGGCAATAAAGTCCATTAAGTGTTTTTGTTCTGAGTTGAGGTTTTTCACAGAGGGCTCTTTGGTTTATGGCTAGAATGCTGAGAAGTATGTGGGAAGGTGCACCGAATGTGCTTTGGAAATACAGGGGGTTTAACGAATGAAATTCTGTTTGTGGATTTAATGCTATGAAAAAGCAGGGGTTATGTAGGGGGAAGAAAGGATAACGGCAGGGTCGCAAAAGATAATTCGGTTTCTAGGTTTATTATCGAATTTCATTTGGTGGCAAATTCATATAATGAAAGCATCGATAAATAATGTACAAAGGTACAGTAATGAACCCTGAATTGGAGCGATTAATTAAAAAAGATGCTGATGTTGTTTTACACCCCGCATCCTCCATTGTCTCTCTGGTAGAAAATGGCCCAGATATGATGACTCAAGCAGAGGGGTGCTATCTGACCGATGCGAAAGGTAATCGTTACTTGGATGCCATCGCAGGTTTATGGTGCGTCAATGCGGGTTATGGTCGAAAAGAAATCGCAGAAGTGATGGCAAACTGTGCGGAGCAATTAGCCTACTACCATACCTTTAGTAATGCCTCGAACCCTTGGCAGGTAGAGCTGGCGGAAAAGCTATTGGAGATTGCGCCGGAAGGTTTGGGGAAGGTGTTTTTCGGTAACGGCGGTAGTGATGCCAACGATACCTTGGTAAAAATTGCCTGGCATTACCACAGTTTGAAAGGTAAAACCTCAAAGGTAAAAGTGATTGCCCGTGAGCAGGCTTATCACGGTACCTCTATCAGCACCGCAAGCCTAACGGGCTTAGGTGGGTTCCATAAAGAATACCCAATACCGTTGGATTTTGTACTGCGCACGGAGTGTCCTCACTTTTATACCCGTGGTAAAGATGGAGAAACGGAAGCAGAGTTTTGTGATCGCTTAATTGATGAAGTGGCTAAGTTGATCGAGCGGGAAGGGGCGGACACCATTGCGGCTTTTATCGCAGAGCCCATTCACGCTGCCGGCGGCATCATTGAGCCACCTGCAGACTACTATCCAAAATTAAAACAACTGTTGCTCGTCAACGATATTCTATTGATCGCCGATGAGGTGGTATGTGGTTACGGTCGTTTGGGAACCTGGTTTGGCTCCACACAGCTGGGGTTAGAGCCAGATATGCTGAGTTCTGCAAAAGGCTTAACTAGTGGATATTTTCCAATGTCAGCTGCGCTAATTACCGATGAAATCTGGGGCGTACTGAAAGAAGGTTCTGCAAAATTGGGCGCTTTTTCTCATGGCTATACCTACAGTGGGCACCCCATTGGTGCAGCGGTTGCACTGAAAAATTTACACATTCTTGAAGACGAAAACCTTGTTCAACAGGCTGCTGAACAAGGGGAATACTTGCATCAGCAATTAAATGAGCGCGTGTTGCCTCACCCGAATGTGGCGGAAATTCGTGGCCGCGGTTTGTTGGCGGGTATCCAATTGGTGAAAGACAAAGCCAATAAAATACTGCCAGAACCCAGTGAAAAATGGCCGTTAAAAGTAGCTCAGGACGTGCGTAAAAAAGGCTTTATTATCAGACCGTTACCGTCAGTTGCTACTTTGGCAATTTCACCACCTTTGATTATTTCTCGCGAGGAAATCGATGGTTTGTTAGGGGCTATATCAACATCTTTAGATGTTTTGAAAAAATGAAGAAGACAGCCGAGAGGTTCGCCGCTATAGTTTTCTAGGGAAGATAACGGACTTTCGTTATCGATTCCGCCTGTAATTTGGGAAAGAAAAAGCGGTAATGACTATGTCTGCTTCAGACGAAAGTGTATTAGATCGTCTCGATCTCCGAATTTTGGATGTGATCCAAACCGACGGTCGTATCACCAATAAAGAACTGGCTGATCAGGTGGGCTTGTCTCCCAGTGCCTGCCATCAGCGCCTGCAAAAACTGATTGATCAAGGTTGGATTAAGCAGTTTATGGGGGATATCGATATCGAACGCCTCTGCGCTCCCGTACAGTGTATTTCCACTATTTCTCTCAATACTCATGCCCCGGATAGTTTTAAATTACTGGAAGCAAGAGTCGCCGCCATGCCTGAGGCATTGGAAGCTTATACGGTGTCGGGAGGCAGTGATTTTATTATTCGCTTTGTCTGTGAACAGATGACACGCTACATGGAATTAACCGATGAGTTAATTCGCGAGTGCCCAGAGATTGGAAATATCAGTACCCACGTTGTTATGAAACAAAGTAAAAAATTCCAAGGTTTTCCTATCAAAAAGCTGCTTAAAAATCGTTCTTTTTAAGTCAGTGTTACTATTTTAAGTCAGAGCTTCCTAAAATAAATTACGATTTTAAAAGTGATAATAATCGGAAAGTATCACTTATGAGCCAATAATGCCTCCGTCTTTACGTCGGATTACCAAGGTGGCGTCTCGAGGGATTGTCTTTCCATCGAATGCTCTCGGGAAATTCGTTTCTTTGGGGGAGCCGTTGCCGGGGTGTTGGATATTTACAAATGCAGTGCGTTGGTCAGGGGTGATCGCAAAGCCCGTTATCTCATCTCCATTTACGCCTACGAGAAATCGCTTAGGTATTGGAGCTTCTTTTGTTGTATCGATTACCACAAGCTGATTTTGTAGTCCGTTGGGCTGATCACCGTCGGTTCCAATAAAAAGTCGACCTTGTTTATCGGCCCAAAGGGAATCTGGATTAGTGAATTCCGCTTCTGTTCCTCTAGTGTTAGAAGCTAGTAGAAAAGCTTCCCAGGTAAAGGTGTTGCCTAAATAGTTACTGGAATCGATGGTTTTAATAATGTGGCCATCACTATTACCTACTTCAGAGTTAGCCGCGTTTGTTTTTTTGCGTTTAGTGTTGTTCGTACAGGCCCAATAAATTTCACTGTTTATTCCTGGGGTGGCCCATTCCGGTCGGTCCATTGGTGTAGCGCCGAGTAGATCGGCTGCTAGGCGTGCATAGATCAATATCTCGGCCTGAGATTTAAAGTGTTTGGCAAGTTTTGGATTATCGATAGTTAATTCCAGCCATTCACCGGTGCCATTATCATTAAATTTCGCTACGAAAAGACTGCCGCTGTCTAAAGGACTTTCGTTATTCTCCATAGCCGTTTTCCAAGGCTTGTGAGAAACGTACTTATAGCAATAGTCGAAGTGTTGGTCATCGCCCATGTAAGCGGCAATGCGGCCATTTTTACTTTCTACCATGGCAACCGATTCGTGTTTGAAACGGCCCAAGGCTGTTCGCTTCACTGGTTTTTTAGTGCTATCGAAAGGGTCAATTTCTACTACCCAACCAAATCGATTACTTTCATTAACGTAATGTTTATCTGAAAGATCAAAGCGTTTATCGAACTCATGCCAGTGATAATCAAATCCATTTCTTGAAAATCCGTAGCGGTTTAACGCTTCGGAGTTAACATGTTCTTTGGTTGCTCCAAAATAACCATTAAAGTTTTCTTCACAAGTTAAATACGTACCCCAAGGCGTTACACCGCAACCGCAATTATTGAGGGTACCTAATGCGGGTGTGTCTGTGGGGTTTTTCAATAAGTCAGATGCTGCGGCTGGGCCAGAAAATTCTACCGGCGTGTTTACGGTAATACGCCGAGAGGCCTGACTCGATGAAACTTGCCAGCGGTTAGTGAGAGAATTTTTTTGCAGTTTTAGTACAGAAACGCCGTGAGTGTTTTGAGATAGGCGAACGTCATTGATGTCTTCAGGAACCTCTTTTCCCAAGGCATGTGAGTTAATATTGTATTCATGATTGATGCATAACATGCCTTCGCTACTGCTTAATTGATAGCCACGATCAGTAAGCGATGCATACCGTTGCTGGTCTATTGGAAAGAACCACATTCCGTCATGGCCCAAACCTATTTGCAGAGAGGCTTCTTTAGCCGAAGGGCGACTCAATGGATCACCGGTATATTCTTTTGTAGCTCCTGGCTCAATGGGAGTACCCCAAGGAATAATGACATCGTATTCATAGTCATCAGAAATGGTTGGCATTTTGGAGTCGGTAATATCTGAAACGGATACGGGGTTAAAGCCCACCAGCTCTTTTTGTGTATTGTTTTTGTTTTGTTTTTTTTCAGACGTCAACGCGCTGGAGGGAGATGCAAATAAAGCTGTTGCGGCAAAGGCTAGGCTACCGGAAAGTACGTTTCTGCGACTCAAGCTGGCTTCCAATATGGAAGAAAATGGCTTGTTGCTCGATTTATTTGAAGGGATGTTTTCTATTTCTGCGTGGAGTTGGGCGTTGCTGGGTTTGTTGTTTGTCATTGAGATTGCTGCAGATTTTAGGATTGGGGTAAGTATGTGGTTCTTATGATAAATAGAAAAGGCCCTGCCTTGTTTGGGTGAGAGTGTGGGGCTGGTTTAAATCCCGGCCGGAGTTACAAACCACATGGACTCACTACATCCTGTAGTTCGGTCTTCGACCAGCAGAGCTGCCCAAATCTGTTCCGGACAGATTTGTCTTGTGGTTTGCCCTTCTGGTTTCGCTTCGCTCAATGCTGATTCGCTCCCGGCGAATCAGTGAACCGGGAGCCATTTGCCTCAAGTTTGGCTGCAAGCACTACACAAATAAAAAAGGCCCCGCCTTATTTGGATGAGAGTGCGGGGCTGGTTTAAGTTCCGGCCGGAGTTACAAACCACATCCATGTGGTTTGCCCTTCGGGTTTCGCTTCGCTCAATGCTGATTCGCTCCCGGCGAATCAGTGAACCGGGGGCTATTTGCCTCAAGTTCGGCTTCTAGCACAACACAAATAAAAAAGGCCCCGCCTTATTTGGATAAGAGTGCGGGGCTGGTTTAAGTTCCGGTCGGAGTTACAAACCACATCCATGTGGTTTGCCCTTCGGGTTTCGCTTCGCTCAATGCTGATTCGCTCCCGGCGAATCAGTGAACCGGGGGCTATTTGCCTCAAGTTCGGCTTCTAGCACAACACAAATAAAAAAGGCCCCGCCTTTTAGGGCGGGGCCTTTTTTATTTGTATGGTACCGGAGGCCGGACTTGAACCGGCACGCTGTTTCCAGCATCGGATTTTGAATCCTTCGATTGTTTCTTTGATGATATTTGCGTAAGCATGATAAATCCTTGTAAATCAATGGTTTTGTGGGTGTTTTACACTCTGCTCTTTGAAAGAGCTTGTTCTATTTTGCAGTAATTTGTATATTTCTGTCTACTATACGTCTATTAATAGTCACGTAGGATTAATTACAGAGGTCTCCTCTGTCCTTTAATCCTGCGTAATACGGATGCAGCCAGTGGCAAAACTTACAAAGTCATACATTGATCGTCTACCTATTCCTGAGAAGAAACCCGATGGCAAAGCGACCCAAGCCATTTACCGGGATGAATCCTTAGTAGGCTTTGGTCTGTTAGTGGGCAGTGGTGGTACCAAGTCGTTTTTTGTAGAGCGGCGGGTTAATGGGCGAGTAAAGCGTATTTCTCTTGGTCGTTACGGTCACCTTACCCCTCAGCAAGCCAAGTTGAAGGCGCAGGAGATGCTGGGTGAAATTGCTATGGGTAATGATCCTGTGGCCAAAAAGAAAGCGTATCAGGCTCAATCCATTACCTTACAGCAGTCCTTTGATGACTACTTGGATACCCGGAAAAGTTTAAAGCCGCGAACCGTAAAGGACTATCAGGCCTGCATGGGTTGTTATCTCCCTGACTGGCAGTCCAAGCGAATGATAGATATTACCAAGGATATGGTGGAGGCTAGGCACAAGGAGATTGGTAAGCGCACAGAAGCGAAAGCCAATAACACCATGCGAATACTACGGGCAGTCTTTAACCACGCCATAGCCAAATATGAGGATGATAGTGGTGATTCTATCTTGACTGTAAACCCAGTTGATCGTCTTAGTAAAAACAGAGCTTGGTACAAGGTAGAGCGTAAGCGTTCGTTAATAAAAGCCCACGAGCTATCGGGATGGTATCAAGCCACATTGAAACTGAATAATGAGGTCAGTCGGGATTACCTTCATTTCTTGCTATTTACTGGTTTACGAAAAATGGAAGCGGCTACTTTGCGATGGGATCAAGTCAGTTTTGAGGATCGTACTTTTACCATTTGCGATACGAAAAATAGTGAGCCCCATACACTACCTTTAACTGATTATCTTATTGAATTACTTCACAGGAGGAAGTCTGAAAACAGCTCTCCGTGGGTATTTAAGAGTCCGTTGAGTGATGGGCATATAAGAGAGCCAAGGGGATCAGTGGATAAAATTACCAAGTATCTTGGTAAGCCATTTGCTCTTCACGACTTACGGAGAACATTTATTACTATTGCAGAAAGCCTTGATATTCCAGCTTATGCGCTGAAAAGGTTGGTGAATCATAAGGATTCAGGAGATGTGACGGCGGGATACATTGTTTCAGATGTTGAGCGTATTCGTTTGCCAATGAGCAAAATTTCTAATTTTATATCCTTATCTATAGGCTGTTGTGATGAATAGTAATTGGAACCTCGAAAATTTTAGCCTTTTTTCTGACTTTCAAAGTTGGTTGAGCCCTGATAGTCAGCATTTGAATGTCGAGCAAAACAGGCTTAAGAATAGAGTCGTTAGTCAATTAGATGGTTGGACTAACCAGGAGCTTCGTGATGGGTGCCTTTTTGTCGATAAGATGATGAAAGGTTATTTTACTACGGACAGGGTTTTCGATCATATATCTAAGGTCATGGTTGATGAGTTAGTCGATGTTAAATATCAGAGTGAATGGGAAAGCTTAGAGGGAAATTATGATCCGTTTGTAGCATCCTATCTGTATTTTCTTTCTAGTTCAGAGGGCGACTCTCTATCTGAATACTCTTGGAGTGAGATTTTTGCAATATTGGCTCTTAATTGCCTAGCTGAGGCGGTGATAGATTCTAATTATGAGGCAGTACAAGGAGGCTCTTCTGATACTTGGCATTACAATGATACTGATTATAAAAGATTAGCTTGTGAGGCTAGGGCTCTATTTATTGGTTTTGATCTTATATCTGTGTCGGAGCGGCTTTCGAGTCACGCTGGTAGTATGTTGGCCAATATTGAAGAAGAAGCTAGAAAAAAACTATCCGAGCAGAATCGAAATAATATTGAAAAACGATATGAATTGTCTCGAGAAATTAAAAAGAGGTTTGTTGAGTATTTTAATGGCTTGATCATTCTTAACCCTAGTATTAAGAAATCTGAAGCCGCTAGGAATTTTTATATTAACGAGCTCAATGATATAGAAAAGCGTGAGATCACTCCGAGTCTTGAACGGGAAAATGCTGTAAGGACTCTTACTCAGGTACTAAGGACCCCAGAAAAGTACATTTAACATATACGTGTACGAGAAGACGTACTACTTCTACGCGTATGTGTAGTTCAGCGTTGATTATCAAGGTGCTTCAATCTTTCTCAAGTTACAGAGGAGATTGGCTATGCAATCAAAAACACTACTACTTACCACAAAGCAAGCCGCTAACCAGCTTGGAGTTAGTGCTGCCTTTCTAGAACGTGATCGTTGGGCAGGAGCCAAGGTACCTTTTGTTCGAGTTGGTACTCGCTCTATTCGCTATCGCCAAGAAGACTTGGATGCATTTATCGCGTCGCGTGTCAGTTCATCTACCTCTGAATATCCAATGAGGGCGCAAGCCTAATAAAAAAAGCCCGCAGCTATGGGGATAGCTCTGCGGGCTTTTGGGTTTGCTTTTTCAGTCAGCAATAGAAGGTTAGATGAATGGGGATCGCTAATCAAGCGAGCATTGATGCCATACAGGTAGATGTCGCCTTTGAAGTGGGTGATACGCCAGCCTGTAGGGCGTGGCGTGAGCGCATATTTAATCGCCACAGGTCACTGGTTGGGTATTGGCGCAAACAGCATCAGAAGCGAGTTATTTCTGAGGGGTTTGTTAAGGCCAATCGGTGGTTGGGCCAGCAAGAGGCAGCATTAAAGATTGGTCGGAGCGGTCTATTTTGTGACTGTGAAGATCATGAGATCGTTGATTATGCTGAAGCCAAGAGCAAGAAAGTTGAGCAGCAAATACATGAGGCGGCTCAGCTTATAGGTACTGCTAGCCAATTCGATAAGGATCGTATCAGTGACTTTATAAGAGCTGAGGTTGAGGCTGCAGGTCTTGACTATCCGTTGCCCGAGTTTGGTTATACCAAAGATGAAATGATCGGGGCTTTTGCCCGTGTTTGTGACCCTGCCTTATGGCGTAGGCAACTGAGAGAAACAGCCGTTAAACAGTATGAACACTATGTTTTACAGCTGGGTTTGGTTGGTTTATCCGGTGATATTTATTGTAGCGAATATACCCTTCGCCGTTGGCAAGATCAGAAACGTCGTAACCGGTATTTGCTGGAGTCTTTAGAAGCAGAGAACAGCCAGGGGCAAGTGTTTACCTTGGCTGAGTTGTCTGATTTATCAGTTTCTAACCCGATTAACCGCCGAAACGAGTTGATGACTCGTATCAGTGGTTTTGAGGAGTACGCCAAAAACCACCCCTGTGAATCACAGTCCAGTGAGCAAGGTAAGTTTGTCTGTTTGTTTCTCACCCTGACAGCTCCCAGTAAGTACCACGCCAAATGCGCCCGTAAGGCTAAGTCTGGTCGTCGGTACTCTATCTCTAACCCCAAATATCAGGGATATAACCCAAGGCAAACCAACGATTACTTGTGTGGAATTTGGGCCTGTATTCGCTCTGAGTGGGCGCGTAGGGGGATTAGTCCTTATGGGTTTCGTATGGTTGAGCCTCACCACGACGGAACTCCACACTGGCACATGGTGTTATTCCTTCCTGAAACTCGGGCAATTGAGTGTAGCTATGTGTTTAACCATTACGCGCTAAGGGAAGATCGCGACGAGTACGGGGCTGATGAGTACCGCTCAAAAATTGTCTTCATTGATCCGGAGAAAGGGAGTGCAGCTGGTTACTGCGCTAAGTACGTGGCCAAAAATATTGACGGCTACAGCCTTGATACCGATCTCTATGGTCGTGATGCGGTTATGTCTGCAATGCGGATTGAAGCCTGGGCTTCGGCTTGGGGTATTCGCCAGTTTCAGCAGATAGGAGGCCCCTCTGTAACCGTGTGGCGAGAAGCTCGTCGAATCAAAGAAGAACAGCTAATCGACATAACCCCCGAAGCTAAAGCCATTATTGAGGCTGCTGATAGTGGTGACTGGGAGTCTTATGTCGATCTTATGGGTGGGGCAGTTTGCCCACTGGAAGAGCGCCCTATCAGACCCAAAATGTTGCCTCGTTCTGAGAGCAATAAATACAACGAATTCACGGAAACCCTCGTGGGCTTGCTGGCCTTTGGGAGGGTTATTTCTACCCGGCAAGAAAGCTGGGTTATCCGCCCTGTTGCTAAATCCTCAGCTAATGATGCGGCTAATTGGCCGTCCTCAAAGGCTGGGTTTTACGCAAAGCAGCCACAGGCTGCGTAACTTGGACTTGTGTCAATAACTGTACGGATACGATTTATCGTTAAGTAAATTTATTGATGCAAGTGAACTTTAAATACGGTTTAACACTGTTAAACCACTGATAAACATAAGGATTAACTTATGATTTTTACACCGAAGCAGGCAATAGAGGCTCGGGAGCAAGTGAGTATGTCTCAAGCAAAAGTTGCTAGGGAGGTTGGTCTGGCACGTTCATATTTGTCTGAATTTGAAAGTAATAAGCGTGTGCTAACAGACAATTGGCAAACGACACTGAGGGATTACTACCTGTCGCAAGGTTGGGCTCCTAGTGAAGGTGGGAATGAAGAGGTGCCGGTGAAAGCATCTTTGAAGGATAACCTTGGCTATGTCGTTTCCGATGGTTTTGTAATTGCACAGGATGTTTTCACTAGGTATGACGTTAATTCATTGCTGGATGAGTACTACGAAAACCTTGAAACCCTTGATGAGCTTAAGGGAGTTGAGCTTGAGAGGGGATTCTTTGGTGGGTTTATTCGCGATGATATGTATCGAAAAGGGTTTCGTGCATTGGCCTTAGCTGGTCGGCAGCAGGAAATTATCTCTATTCTACATGGTAGCTTTAAGCCTCATGGTAAAAAAGTCAGCCTAGATGATGAAGACAGTATTTGCACAGCGGGGGATATGCTTGCAGCTGTGATTAGTAGTGTCTCGAAAGAGCATGAATGCATCTAGTGTCGTGTCGAACCTTCTCAAACCCTTGTCAAACAAAGGTTTGAAGAGGGTCGGCTCTAAAAATATTAAGCGAAAATTGGATGAAATTGACCGAAAATCAAGCGAACGATAAGCGAAGTCAGTTCGCTTAATTGGCTTGTCAAACATCGTAAATTTATTGTTTTACTACTCGGGAGGTAGTTATGAACTCGGTTCAACAGGGTGTAAAAGCAACAGAGTTGCAAGTGATGAATATTCCACTGTTTTTGGGTGCGGCAATTAGTATGGGGGCTCTAGGGCTTCTTGTTTATACCTGTGCTCAATCTGGGGGTGTCATTAGGATCGTTAGAGAGGGAGTGGATACAGGGAGCTAGAGTGTATAGCCTGCTTGGCCTGTAATGGGGGAAGGGAGGCGGCCTCTGGGGGTAGGTTTTGTGATAAGCAAGGCCTACTGTTCCTTGAAATTGTAAAAGTTAATGTATATATTAACTTTCGGGGTTAATATATATGTGAACTCATCTGTATGGAATAGGGTCTAAATTTTGGATTTAGAGGTGCTCTTTGAGGGCGGTAGATACACTGTTTATGAGTCTCCGGAGGCGGTTGAAACGTGGAAGGGGCTTTCAGAGAACAGAGAAAAGAAATTTATGGCATGTGCATCTCAGCTTGAGCTAAGAATGAAGAAGTTTGCAGATGGTCATAAGTTGCATAGCCCAGAGCAAATAAGGGATGAGGGGGATGGTTTTTTTGCTTTTAAAGCCCGTTGTGGTTTAAGAGCTTACTGGTGGTATTCCTCAAAGAAGAGGGGAGCTATCGTGATTAGTCATTATATTCACAAGAAAAGTGACAAATTAGACTCAAGAGACAAAGAAAGGATGTTGTCGGTACGTGGCAAGATAGAGGAGAAGGGTGATGAGTAAGAGTCGAATTGAAAAATGGTTAGAAGAAGATACTCGTGGTCAAAAAATATATAAGCAGGAAGAACTGCTTTTTGAAGTTTCGGAAGTTGTTTACGAGTTGATGGCAGAAAAAGGGTTGAGTGCAAAGGAGTTAGCGAAGCGCCTAGGTGTTAGTAAGCCTAGAGTGAGTAAGATGCTTGATGGTTCAAGTAACCTAACCCTTAGAACTTTGTCTGATATTGGTTTTGCTTTAGAGAAAGATATCAGAATTGATTTTGTTGATAGTGAACCTTGCCAGCAAGCCCCAAGAGCTGAGGCTCAGTGGGAAAATACTGGCCGGCAGTCACAATTGCAGCTAGTGGTTGACAATACGCCAGGAGAAACCAGGCATTTTCCTGTGGATGATAGTGATAGTTGGGTCTCAGCAGTTCAATGAATAGCGAACTTTTACAGCAAACAATTAATAATCTGGGCTTACATCAGGTCAGCTTGCGATCTGTAGATGCTCATGTAAATGAACAAGTAAGCAGCGTTTACGCTGACACTTTGGCATCACTGGAAATGCAGATAAAGCATAGACCGGTATCGAATTCGTTATTTAAGGCTAAAGAGCCTTCTGGGGAAGAAATTCAGTTTACTTCGTTTGCATATGAGTGTGGTGTGCGTTTGATTGACTCCTCCAGGGATGATTCTGATAGTCTTTATGAAGTTTTTAAGTGCCGGTTTATCTTTAGTTTGGAATTGAAAGTGATGTCGGACGAATTGCCTTCAGAGGAAGGGCTTGCAGAATTCGCTTATTACAATGTTCCTTTTATAGTATGGCCATATTGGAGAGAGGCGCTGTCTTCCCTTTTGGAGCGGAGCGGTATGCCTAGATTTACTCTGCCTTTTTTTCGTGTAAATGAATTACAGGCTGAAAACCCTCTTTTGAAAGTGAATGAGGATGTGTAGGGCTTGCTCCTAAGCTAACTGAGCCCCTACTTGGGGCTCCTTTTATCGGGCCGCTACACATTATTAGTCATTGGCGGCTTGAAAAAGCACTTTGGGATTTTTTTGTCTGCTTTCTGAAAGCACTCTCTTGAGCCTCTCTCTTACTTCCTGAATATCCGTAACTTTTCCTTTGAGTGCCAGTTGTTCCAGCTCGTCAAGCCTTCCTATCGCATCGCGAAGCAATCTTAGGTTTGCGTGGGCGTTATTAATTAGCCATCCAGCCTGCTGTAATTCAGAGTGATTGAGGTTATCTAGGCTAGTTTTTAGTAAGTCGTCCTTAAATTGAATATTCCAGTCTTCGGGAATGATTCTTCCAGTTGCGTGTAGTTCAAGCAGCTTTCGAGCCTGTTCTGGTATTCCTTCTTTTAGCCAGCGCCTTGCTGTTCGCTCAGTAACATTACAGATCAGTGCGATATCTTTTTGATAAAGACGGTTGATGTTCCCAAAGCAGTCTTCAAAGGCTAGGTGTTTACCTTTCCCGAAGCGGTTGGGAGTTCCTTTTAGTTCTTTCATTTTGCACCTCCAGTTGGAAAGTTGGAGGCAGAGAATATGTCTACTATACGTCTATTTTTGTGAAAGTAGACGTACGGTAGATTTTCTCTAAGAGGTGTTACTTTTTTATAAAGCCTTGAGGCCCAAGACTTGAAGAATGGTACCGGAGGCCGGACTTGAACCGGCACGCTGTTTCCAGCATCGGATTTTGAATCCGACGTGTCTACCAATTCCACCACTCCGGCACGAAATAGCGTGTAGATCACTAAGGCCGGTGATTATAGCGATGGGATTCTGGAGGTCAATAGATTCTTTTCGATGAAGGTGTTAAAGATGATTTTTTCTTTCTGCTAGTACTCCCAGCGCGATAAAGGCGGTGAGGATAACGAGGGGAAGGTAGGCAGAGGATACGCCGCTAAGTTGTTTAGCCAAGTGGGGTGCTGTGTAAATAGTGAGCAGGCCGTAGCCGAAGGTGCACAGTGCAATAAAAGCTAGGGTACGAAAGGCGAAGTGCCAGCGGCGCACGGCGATTTTCAGTAGCTTGTTGATGTCGTTACCGTAGATCACCAGCAGGGTGGCGATCATCGCTAATGAGATTTCCAGTAGGTGTGGACGAATATGGGAGGAGAGGGTGGTGAGTAGGTCGTGTAATACTGCGGGCACGGTTTGTTCTCTTTGGATATTTCTATGCTTTTGTTCTTGCTGGGGGCAGGGTAGTCGTCATACCAACGAAAGCTGGAGCCGTAAGACCCGCGAAGCGCATCCAGCCCTAAGGTTTTGTCCATTTAAACAAGTACTGGGGCTTTAGGCTAGACTCCAGCGTGCGCTGGAGTGACGAATTATTGCTAGTCTGGCTTAGTGGGGGGAGAGCGTATCTTGCATCAAACCCCAGCAATCTATACCCTTGCGCCACTTCTTTTTACGTGTCGGTAAAGCACGGTTTGAGTATGAAACGACAAGACTTTTCTTTTGATCTGCCGGATGAGCTTATCGCCCGGCAACCCGCCACAGAGCGTCGAGGCAGCCGCCTATTACAGCTCCATGGCCCCAGTGGTGAACTGAACCACCGTCAATTCCCTGAAATCCTCGATTTGGTTGAGCCTGGAGATCTCATGGTGTTTAACGACACCAAGGTGATTCCCGCTCGAGTTTTTGGCCAGAAGCCTTCTGGCGGCAAAGTGGAGATATTGGTGGAGCGAGTACTGGATAGCCATCGCGTACTGGCCCATACCCGTTCAAGTAAATCCCCAAAGCCTGGAGCCCATGTGATTCTGGAAGACGGTACAGAGGTGTTGATGGCTGCTCGTCACGACACCTTGTTTGAGTATCACTTTCCTGACGATCAGAGTGCGCTAGAGGTACTGGAAGCCATCGGCCATATGCCGCTGCCCCCCTATATTGATCGCCCTGATGACAGCGCCGATAAAGAGCGTTACCAGACGGTGTATGGCCGTAAGCAGGGCGCTGTAGCGGCTCCCACCGCAGGCTTACATTTCGATGAAGCCTTACTGGAGCAGTTAAAAGCCAAAGGTGTGCAAATCGCTTTTGTAACCCTTCACGTCGGTGCCGGCACCTTCCAGCCTGTGAGGGTAGATAACATCACCGAACACCAAATGCACAGTGAAGTGTTGGATGTGTCAGAAGAAGTCTGTGAACTGGTGAAAGCCACCAAGGCCGCTGGCAAGCGCGTGATTGCAGTGGGCACTACCAGCGTTCGCTGCTTGGAAACGGCTTCTCAAGGTGGCCAAATCCAGCCTACACAAGGCGATACGGATATCTTTATTTACCCAGGCTATGAATTTAAAACCGTGGATGCCTTGGTAACCAATTTCCACCTCTCTGAATCCACCTTGATGATGCTGGTCAGTGCCTTTGGGGGCTACCAGCACATTATGCAGGCCTATAAAGCCGCCGTTGAGGAGCGTTACCGTTTCTTCAGTTATGGCGACGCCATGTTTATTACGAAGAACCCCGAAGCGCTTTTGGATGCGCAAAACCTGTCATCCTGAGGCTTGCCGAAGGATCTCTTGTGAGATAAGAAGATCCTTCGTCGTGACTTCTCAGGATGACAAGAGAGTAGTTAGACCTACAAGGTAATTCCCATGACCCGCGAATGTATGATGACCTTTGAATTGGATAACACCGACGGCCAAGCCCGCCGCGGGCGTTTGAAGTTTCCCCGAGGCACTGTAGAAACCCCGGCCTTTATGCCTGTGGGCACCTACGGCACGGTAAAGGCCATGTTGCCAAAAGATATCGAAGCTATCGGCGCCGACATTATTCTTGGAAACACTTTTCATTTAATGCTGCGCCCTGGCACTCAGGTGGTAATGGAGCATGGTACTGACGACAACCCCGGCACCTTGCACGACTTTATGCAGTGGTCTGGTCCTATTCTTACGGACTCCGGTGGTTTTCAGGTGTTTAGCCTGGGAGATATGCGCAAGATCACCGAAGAAGGGGTGAAGTTTAAATCCCCTATCGACGGCAGCGATGTATTTATCGACCCGGAAATCTCCATGCAGGTTCAGCGTGAACTGGGTTCAGACATTGTGATGATCTTCGACGAATGCACGCCATACCCGGCAACCGTTGATGAGGCTAAGGAATCCATGGAGTTGTCTCTCCGTTGGGCCAAACGTTCCAAAGACGCCCACGGTGATAACCCTTCTGCTCTGTTCGGTATTGTACAGGGCGGTATGTACCCGGATCTGCGAAAAGTATCTTTGGATGGTTTGGTGGATATCGATTTTGACGGCTACGCCATTGGTGGTCTGTCTGTGGGTGAACCCAAAGAAGAAATGCTGAAGGTGTTGGACAACCTCACCGAGCATATGCCCGACGACAGACCTCGCTATTTGATGGGGGTGGGTAAACCAGAAGATATCGTAGAAGCAGTACGTCGTGGTATCGATATGTTCGATTGCGTTATGCCCACCCGCAACGCCCGCAATGGTCATCTGTTCACTTCTGAAGGGGTGGTTAAGATCCGCAATGCCAAGCATCGTCACGATACTTCGCCCCTAGACCCTGAATGTGATTGCTACACCTGCCAGAATTTCAGCCGCAGCTACTTGCACCATCTAGATAAGTGTAAGGAAATGCTGGGCAGCCAGCTCAATACCATCCACAACCTGCGCTACTACCAGCGTGTAATGGAAGGCCTACGTGAAGCCATTGCCGAGAACCGTTTGGAAGAGCATGTAACTGAGTTCTACGCCAAAATGGGCAAAGAAAAGCCGGCTCTCTAGGTACTGAAACGGTGGTTAAAAAATGAGCTGGGGTTGTAGTTCTAACTTCCGCCCCCACCTCTTGGGAAGCTGATATAATCGCCGACTTTTAGGGTTTACGGCCCTAAGTTTAGTTAGAAGAACAACATACTAATAAATGCAGACAATCTGTTAACGGACATCTTATGCTGAATCGATACCCCCTCTGGAAATACTTGATGATTCTCGCTGTGATCAGCTTGGGTTTGGTGTACTCCATTCCAAACCTCTATGCCCCTGATCCTGCAGTGCAGATTTCTGCTGAAAGCTCTTCAGTTACGGTTGATGAGCGTGTTCTGACACGAGCCAAGTCTGCTCTTAAACAAGCCGGCATAGAAGCGTTTGGTGAAGAGGCGGGTAATGGCTCTGCTTTACTGCGCTTAAATAGCAGTGAAGATCAGCTAGCGGCAAAAGCCGTGATTCAGCAAGCCTTAGGCTTTGATTATGTCGTGGCATTGAACTTGGCTCCAACCACTCCTGACTGGTTGGCCAACATGGGTGCTGAGCCTATGAAGCTGGGTTTGGATTTATCCGGTGGTGTGCACTTCTTGCTACAGGTCGATACCAAAGCCGCCTTAAAGAAGCGTTTGGATACCACGGTTCAAGAAATGAAGCGCAAGCTACGTTCTGAAAAGGTCCGTTACCGCTCCCTGAAGTTAGACGATGATTTAAATATTATCGCGACCTTCAAAAACGCAGAGCTTCGCGATTCGGCCAAAGGTATCGTGAATATCAACTTCCGTGAGTTAGAGCGTGATTTAGAAGCCGAAAACGATGAGGCTAACGAGCTGATCTGGCGCATGAGCGTAGCCGAAATTGACAAAATTGAAGATTACGCGGTGAGCCAAAATTTAACGACATTGCGTAACCGGGTGAATGAACTGGGTGTGTCCGAGCCCATTGTTCAGCGCCAAGGTCGCGACCGTATTGTTGTTCAGTTGCCTGGTGTGCAAGACACCGCCGGTGCTAAGCGTATTATCGGTAAAACCGCTAGTTTGGAATTCCGTTTAGAAGCCAAGCCCGATGCATTGGGTTCTGCGAAAGAAGTCTTTGAATTCCGAAACCCTGAAGTATTCCCGCGTACTGCGGAACTTGACCGTCGCCCCATTATTAAGGGTGAGAATGTGATCGATGCATTCCCTGGTTTTGACCAAAACGGTCAGCCAATGGTGAACATCACTTTGGATAGCCGTGGCGGATCTCTGATTAACCGTGCAACCCGCGATAACATCAATCGCCGTATGGGTGTTTTGTTTATTGAATACAAAAACAATGTTACTTACGAATTCAATGAAGGAGGCGAACGTGTTGCCATTAATAACCAAACGGTAGAACGCAAATTGATTAGCCTGCCCACCATTCGTGCGGCCTTGGGCGTGAAGTTTGTGATCGAGGGTTTGGATAGCCCCAACGAAGCGTCTGAACTTTCACTGTTGTTGCGTGCCGGTGCACTAGCCGCGCCTATGTACTTTGTGGAAGAGCGCACTATTGGCCCATCTCTGGGTGCAGACAACATCGAAATGGGTGTGAAGTCAGTGATCTTGGGCTTGGGCTTAGTACTGGTATTTATGCTGATTTTTTACAAGGTGTTTGGTATTGCGGCTAATTTGGCACTGGCTGCAAACATCTTGTTGTTGATGGGAGCCATGTCGATCTTGGGAGCCACCCTTACGCTGCCGGGTATTGCGGGTATTGTATTAACCGTGGGTATGGCGGTAGACGCCAACGTGCTTATCTTCTCTCGGATTAAAGAAGAATTAAAAGCCGGTTACTCCCCGCAACAAGCTATTCATACAGGCTTTGATCGCGCCTTCCTGACCATTGTGGATGCAAACATCACCACCTTGTTGGTTGCCATTATTTTGTACGCCGTTGGTTCTGGCCCGGTACAAGGTTTCGCGGTAACCCTGTTTATCGGTATCTTGTGCTCCATGTTTACTGCAATCATGGGAACCCGTGCAGTTGTGAATTTGATTTACGGCGGCCGTAACGTTAAGAAATTGGCCATTTAAATTAGCTCGTCATCTCCGTTTTTATTGGAATGTCGTCAAAAAGAATATAAAGAGAGATCAATACAGTGAGCGAACAAAAAATTATTAACTTTATGGGGCAGCGAAAAATTGCGGCTGCGCTTTCTATCTTGCTGCTTATCGGTTCCATTGCTTCTCTGGCCACTAATGGCCTAAAGATGGGTTTGGATTTTACTGGTGGAACCCAGGTCGAGTTGGGTTATGAAAAGGCGGTTGAGCTTGAGCCTATTCGTCAGCAACTTTCTACCGCAGGGTTCGAAAATTTTGTGGTGGTGTATTTTGGTTCTGATACCGAAATTTTAATTCGCTTACAGCAGGGCTTTTCTGAAACTCTGGGTAACGAAGTGATGGGTGCGATTTCTGCAGAAGCCGCAGAGGGTGAAAAACCTCAGTTGCGCCGTATTGAGTTTGTTGGTCCGCAAGTGGGTGAGGAACTTCGCGAAGATGGCGGCCTGGGTATGCTGGTGGCTCTGTTAGTGGTGATGCTTTATGTGGCGTTCCGCTTCCAATTCAAGTTCTCTGTGGGCTCTGTATTGGCATTGGCCCACGATGTTCTTTTAGTACTCGGATTGTTTTCCGTATTACAGTTGGATTTCGACCTTACGGTGTTGGCGGCAGTGCTGGCGGTAATTGGTTACTCCCTTAACGATACCATTGTTGTATCGGACCGTATTCGTGAGAACTTCCGCTTACTGCGTAAGGCTGAGCCCATTGATGTGATTAACGAATCTCTCAGTCAAACACTAGGCCGTACCTTGATTACCTCTTTAACCACCATGTTGGTGCTGTTGGCGTTGTTCTTTGTGGGGGGTGAGCTTATTCATAACTTCTCCATCGCCTTGTTGGCAGGTATTGTGGTGGGTACTTACTCGTCGATTTATGTGGCAGCGAATGTACTGCTGTTGATGGGTGTGACCAAAGAAGACCTGATTGTCCAAGTGGTTGAGACCGAAGGCGAAGAAGGTGAGGAAGTACTTGAGGGCGATGAATTCTTCGAGCGCAATGAACAGCGTAGACCGGAGTAGAGCTAGTTTTTCAGAGGTGCCCTAAGCCTGATTGTTATATAAGCCTTAAAAAGCGGGTGACAGAATAGGATTTCTGGCTATAGTTTTTAATACGTCGTTTCGGCTGATGCAATGGCTTTAGTAAACACTATGTTTCGGCTGACGCTATAGCTTCCACCCGCCCCTAAGTTATCTAATAGGTATGTAGATGACACATAGCAAAGGAGTTGATGACGCCCGCAAAGAGGTCCGTTTTGAAACGGAGCTCGCCGCTGTGGTTAGCACGGGGTCTGGGGCGGTAATGCCCGCTAAAGTGACTAATATCTCAAGTTCTGGCATGCAGCTCACCATGGGCATCTCCTGCATGAAAGAACTTCTTCCCAAAGCTTCTACCGAACGCACTCCCCAAACCCTTATTGAGCTAGAGTTTGAAATTGAGACTCGCCAGCGGGCAGATCAACGTATCGAAATGCAGTGTGAGCTACTCTACGTACGCCGTAAAACAAAAGATAAATGTATTGTGGGTTGTGTCTTTAACAACTTGAAAGAAGAGACCACCGATATGATGGTGGAATACCTTTCTCTTTTTTGTACCCCTTCCTAAGCTAGTCCTTCGATATTCTTGCCCCTTATTGCCTGATGCTGGGCACCTGTGCCTGAAAAAAGATGTTCCTGAAAAAGTGTTCCTGAAGGAGTTGTACCTTAAAAACATATACTGTATAAATAAGCAGTATATGTTTTCCCATATCAGTCTCATATCTGAGAGGTGCGCAATGAACGTATCTGAGCTAGTCCCAGCCAATATTCAAACCCAACTATCACTGCCTCTACTTTTACAGGGGGCAGATTACTTTTCTACAGTCACAGAAGAAGAAAGTGACGAAGGGATTGATCTTCATCAGCTGTTAATTCGCAACCCAGAGAAAACCCTTTACGTGAGGGCCGAGGGGGATATCCTCCATGGGCAAGGCATCACCGATGGAGATCTTCTTGTGGTAGATCGCGGGCCAAAGCCTCACCACGGAGATATTGTTTTAGCCTGTCTGGATGATGTGGTGCTGTGTCGTAAATTGGATTTAAAGGCGAACTGTTTGACGGTTTCTTTAAGTTCTGGAGAGGGCAAAGATGAAACGCCGGATATTTTATTTAATGAACATGCCAATTTAGTGATTGAAGGCGTGGTTCGCCATGTGATTCGTTCGTTGTGATGATGCAGAAAAGTGCGAGACTTACTTATCAATTGAGGGTTGTCGTTTAGTGTGTCGGGGTTATAAAAGTCGGCGCCTTAAGTGTTCTAGAAAGGGTGAGTTGGGTTCATAGAGACTGTACCAAAGATAGGATAGGTAATCGCAAGCAATTAAGGCTTGGTTTAAGGGCTTTTTATAGTCAATATTGGAGCTGTTGTTAATTTCTCTTTGTGCCTTTGTGTTTTCATTGGCTGGAGTGTTTTCATAAGCCGGGCTGTAATTTTGAAAATAATAATGTAAAAAAGTCTTGCTCTCTTCAAGACTTAAATCCCAGTTACGAATAACGCCAGCTAAATCAAATAGCGGATTTCCTAGTGCGCTGTATTCCCAATCAATGAGCATAAGGTTGGATGTGTTTTCATTGTGGTTGTAATAAAAAATGACATTGCCTGGGTTTAGATCGTTATGGCATGGGGACAGGTGTTGAGAAAACGGGTTTTCAGCCTTAAGTAAGTCTAATAATTCGGCGTGTATATGTTTGCATTCTGTTTTCTGCTGATCTCCCATTTGCTGCCAGTAAAAGTCGGCTTTTTCTGCAAGATCGAGTTTTGATAGTGCCAGTTCTTGATGATGGAAATGATGGAGTATTGTGGCTAGTTGTTGTAGATCATGATTGCTAAGGGCAGATTTATGGTTTCCGTCAATATATTCTGTGACTAAAAGATGTTCATTACAAAAATAAACTTTCGGTGATATCTCTAGTGACGCAGCGTGGCGGTTCGCTGTGGCCTCGTCTTTCCAGTTAAGTCCAATTTTTTCACTGTCGATGTGGCGCAAGCGCATGGCGCAACGTTGCTCTCCGGCGGTTACGATCAAACTATTTTGGTTGTTACCCCTGGGAGCTGAGTTGATAATTTCAGGGGGAGACGTCGATGGGGTGGGTAATTCCCATAATTCCCAGGTTTCTAATGCCTGTTGCCAATCCACAAAATAATCTCATGTAAAGAAAATGGGTAAGAACTACGTAAAAGTTAAATAAAAGGTTTAGCTAGGCTGTAAAACAGTTAGCCTGTTTATTGCTCTGTTTCGAATTCTGTAATTTATGTCAGCCTGAAGCTTGTTGCAAAGTGAATTTGTCAGACCGTTCTCTTTGGTAATTAGAGCGCCAGCTTAACCATCCAAAAATGGCAATAATAATATAGAGCGCCATTAATAATGCAGTGAGGTAAAGCCCTCGATCTACATAAAGAATAATGGCAACCGAATCAATTACTATCCAGTAAATCCAGTTTTCCAATACTTTTTTTGCCACCAACCAGGTTGTAAAGACACTAGCCCAAGTTGTGAAAGAGTCTAAATAAGGCCATGCTGCTTCAGTATTGTTGCTGAGTAAAAATCCAGAAGTGACAGTAAAAAGTAGAATTAAACTGCATGCCTGAAAGTGCTTTCGATAATTCCAGCGCTGTATAGAAAGACAATTACCTTGAGTATTCCCGTATTGCCATTGATAGGCCCCGTAAATAGCCATCAGCATGTAGTATACGTTTAAGGCCGATTCCATAAATAAGCTAACATCCCAAAATAGTACGGTATAGATGGCCGTACTAATGAAGGCAGCAAGCCAGCAGAGAATGTTTTGCTTCATGGCGAGTAGTAAATAAGCGATAGCAAGTGTTGCTGCTATTACTTCCCAGCCAGACATCGCAACGGCGGCGCCTTGTATGTTGTTGAGGATATCATTCATTATGCTGGCCAACAGGAATATCGCCGTTCAGATATTTAACGACCAATATTTGTTGCTTAAAAGCTTTGAAGCTCATTTCCATCGCTTCGGTAATGGCGCAATTCACTGCGTCAAATTCACCGTTAATTTGAGTGCTGGTGGTACTGGTAAAAATTTTAATATCATCTCTTTGTTTTAATTTCTCAATAAAGCCTTTTATCACAGGAATATAGTCGCTCTGTAATGGGTAGAGGCTCATTTCGGCGGTAATACGCATGGTGTACTCCTTGATGAGAGCCCTCATCTTTATGAGGGCTCGTTTGTGAAATTTAGAAAGAGTAGGTGGCGGTTACGCCTACAGTACGAGGATCGCCCAGCTGAATATAATTTACTTCTGTTGCGTAGAACTCTCGGGGGTCATTGGCAAAATAGAAACCCCGCGTACCATACTCTTCGTCTGTAAGGTTTTTACCCCACAGTGCAATTTCAAGAGTAGAGGTAGGAGTGTATCCAATCTTGCCGTGTATCAACTCAAAGCTGTCGGACTGCTCATCGTGACTATTGGAATAATAGAATTTGTCTTTGCCTTCTAGTTCCAAACGAACGAATACGGTTTCAGTGGCGCTCCACTGTCCGCCAATGTTGAATTGGTAGCTTGGTGCGTGAGACTGGTCACGACCGCTTTGATCAATCAAAGAGCCGCCGTCTTCAATAAAGAAATCCTGTATCTCTGTGTCTAAAAGGCCGATGTTGGCGAATACGCTCAGGCTTTCAGTGGCTTGATATTGGGTTTCTAGTTCAAGTCCGGTATTGGTGCCGCTGGCGGCGTTGTCGATAAAGCCAATAAAGTTCACGCCTTCGTTGTACCAGGAACGCAGTTGCATATCGTCACGATCCATGTGGAATGCGGCTACTCGAAGGGTTAGTAAATTGTCTAAATAACTTCCTTTGATACCTAGCTCCCAGTTCAGCAGGGTTTCGGTTTCAAAGTTTAGGCGTTGCTGTAAGTAGTTAAGGAAGCTTCCTGAAACACCAGCTGCTTGTGCCTTGCCCATGGCGGAACCATTCACGCCTCCGGTTTTATAGCCGCGAGAAACTAAACCGTAGATAAGTGTGTTGTCGCTAGATTGGAACGCAAGATTGATTTCGCCGCCCCAGAGATCTTCATCTGGTGAAGACTGAATAGCGAGGTTATCGGCGTAATCAGCTTCAAAATTTTCGTGGCGTAGACCTATTTTTAGCGATAAGCGATCGGATATCTGGGTATTGGTTTGGGCGTAAATAGCGTTGCGCTCAGTGTCAAAGGTACTGGTGAAAGTTGTGTCGGCATAAACATCCCAATCATAAAATTCACGGGTTAAATTTACGTCGCGCTGGTAATGATAAATACCTGTAACCCAGTGGGTGTTACCAAATAGTGGTTGGTCCTGGCTTGATAAAAAGCGAATTTCAACCCGCTGGGAGTCTCGGTCGCGAGAGTAGCTGTCAGTCGTCGCATATGACCAACCGTCACAAGGTTGACCGGTGCAAATATTGGCGTAGGTCCAATCTTCATCGTAACCGTATTCAGTTTCAGAATCGGTGTGACTGATAATACCTTCGATATCCACACTGTTGCCTTTCCATTGTGCTTTTATAATATTGGCAAAGGTTTTCTGCGCATCACGGCCGGGTTCGTCGGACAAGGTGTTGCGGCTGTTGTCTAACGTGAAGTTGTCGTAGCCGTTGTCGATATCCAAATACATGCTAGTGAAATTGATGGACAGCTTATCGCTGGCTTGCCACTGTAATTTACCGCGAATGGTCATCTCGTCTTTGTCCGCAGTATCGTCGCGGTTAAGATGACGGTTTTCAATGTAACCATTACTGCGGTGTTGCTGGATAGCGATACGGGCACTCGTGCTGTCAGTCAGTGCACCGTTGGCAACTGCGCCTAAGTTGTAGGTGTCATAGTCGCCGATTGTGCCGGTCACTTTTGCAAAGAATTCATCAGTCGCATCATTACTTGAAATATTTACCGCACCTGCAAGTGCACTTGCGCCAAAGAGTGTTCCCTGAGGGCCGCGTAGAACTTCTACTTGTTTGCTATCGAATAGTGTTCCCGCACCGCCCAGGCCGCTAAAGTCAATGCCGTCAATAACCATACCTACGGACGGGTTTATTGGGTCGACAAACTGGCTGCGTTCACCAATACCACGAAGCTGAATAAAGCGGCCGCGAGAGGCACCAGCGGAAAAATTAATATTGGGTGCGGTATTGAGGATTTCGTCCAAGTGGTTAGCGTTACGGCTTTCAATTTGGCTTGAGTCGATAACGCTGATGCTGCCCGGCATGGTCATTAATTCGCTTTGGCGAAAATCTGCGGTAACAATAATTTCTTCCAAGTTGGCAGCTTGAACGGCAGCACTTAATAGGGATGCGGAGAAAATCAGTGAATGAGAATAGATGTATTTTTTCATGAGTCGCTCTTAAAAGTGATAACGTAAGCGACCCGGTCTTTGTGCGCGGGATGGATCTACAGGGTAGATCGAAAATGGCGAGCTGGGAGTCAATAGGTTGATTCCTTTCAGCTGCCTTTCCTCGTTCCTACGCCGGCATTAACCGGATCAGGTTCAAAGGGTTTATGCTTTCGCAATTCTCAGGTTTCTTTATTGCAATGTTCATAGCAACATTGCTTTGCTGAAACCACCCCTCGGGAAAATGAGCCGCTATTTTAGCGGCGTTTTATAAATAATAACAACCTTAATGTGTCATTCTGACGACCGAAGAGAGGATGAATCTCTGTGGGTGTTTCACGAAAAGAGATTCTTCACTTCGTTCAGAATGACAGAGAGTGGCGTCACACACTCTCCATGTGTTTTTTAACAATGGGCAGTAAAGCTTTGAAGACTTTTGGTGAGCCGCAAATCACATTGCCATTTTTCAGGTAGTCGTCGCCACCTTTGAAGTCGCTGATCAAACCGCCAGCTTCTTTGATTAACAAAATGCCCGCTGCGATATCCCACTCTTTAAGATTCATTTCCCAGAAGCCGTCGAAGCGGCCTGCTGCAACGTAGGCTAAATCTAAGCTTGCTGCGCCAGGGCGACGAATGCCTGCGGTTTGTCCTGCAATTTCTTTCATGGTGGCTAGGAAAGGATCGATGTTGTCCAGAGAGTAGCCATTAAAAGGAATACCTGTGGCGATCAGGGTGCCTTCAAGATTCTTAGACTGGGTAACTCGAATACGGCGACCGTTTAGGTAGGCACCGTCGCCGCGGCTAGCGGTAAATTCTTCGCGCTTGATGGGGTCGTAAATCACAGCGTGTTCCAGGCGGCCTTTGTGCTTGCAGGCAATGGAAATGGCGTAGTGAGGAATGCCGTGAATAAAATTGGTGGTGCCATCCAGGGGGTCGATAATCCACTCAAACTCGCTGGGGCCATTTTTGCCTTCTTGGAAGCCAGACTCTTCGCCACGAATACCGTGCTCAGGAAAGGCTTTGCGAAGGTGGTAGATCACTTCTTTTTCTACCGCGCGATCAACTTCGGTGACGAAGTCGTTGCGAGATTTAATCTGTACTTGGATGCGGTCGAGCTCTTCAGAGGCTTGAATCATCATTTCGCCAGCTTTTCGGGCGGCGCGCAGGGCGATATTGAGCGTAGGCTGCATAGCAGAATCTCCGGGGGTAGAAACAGAAAGTGTCAAAAGAACAGGGCGAGCGTGAAAGCTGCGCCGAAAAGATAGGGGGGGATTCTAGCAGTTTACCGAGCCTTAAGCACTACCCTTCTATCTTACCTACCCCCAGGGGGTGGCTTTTGTTAGAATCCGCGCCGCTTCGCCTCTTGCCGTCCCCTTATCGAGAGAGCATTACTGACCGGAGTCTCTATGTCTTCAGACCAAATTTCAGATCAAGCTTCAGAAAACACGCTTCCCTTAGAGCAGCGGTTGGACAACATTCGCATTGTATTGGTAAACACCGCACATGGTGGCAATGTGGGTTCGGTGGCGCGCGCCATGAAAAACATGGGGCTGACACAGCTGTATCTTGTGGACCCGCGAGAGTTTCCTTCAGAGAAGGCCTACTGGAGAGCTTCACATGCAGCGGATATTCTCGATTCGGTTGTCGTAGTGGAAACCCTAGAAGAGGCGATTGCTGATTGTGGCTTGGTGATTGGAACCAGCGCCCGCGAGCGTCGTATTCCTTGGCCTTTATTAACCCCCCGAGAGTGTGGAGATCGCTGTGTGTTTGAGGCGGGTGAGCACCCCGTAGCGCTTGTATTTGGTCGTGAAGACCGCGGCTTAACCAACGAAGAATTAATGAAGTGTACGTATCACGTGCATATTCCTGCGAACCCTGAGTACAGTGCACTCAATATTGGGGCTGCCTTACAGGTCATCACTTACGAGGTTCGTATGTCTTGGCTGGAAGCGAAAGCGGGTAAAACCATCACTTTTGACGATTGGGATCAAAAACCTGCCAAGCAAGATCAGTTAGAGTTCTATTTCCAACATTTGGAGGAAACTCTCGGTGATTTGGGCTTTGTGGAGGGGCGAAATCCACGCCAGACAATGACACGGTTGAGACGGCTCTATAACCGTATTCGTTTGGATGAAATGGAGCTAGCCATTTTGAGAGGGACGCTCACGGCGGTTCAGAATTTCGTATACCGCTCTCGCCAAGCCCTTAAAAAGCAAGGGCTAGGCCAGGATCAAGGTGAAAAATCAGAGTGATTAAGGGAACCTATAACCTACTAAAACAGTCAAGTAAATAGTTGACTAATTAGGTTGGTTATTTATAATCGCCTCATGGAATCAAGAGGTATAAAACCGTGCGTTTAACCACAAAAGGCCGCTATGCGGTAACAGCCATGTTGGACTTGGCGCTTCACAGTGACAAGGGGCCAACAAGCCTGGGAGATATCTCTCAGCGACAAGGTATTTCGTTGTCCTATTTGGAGCAATTATTCGCCCGATTGAGAAAAAATGAACTGGTTTCCAGTGTTCGAGGGCCTGGTGGAGGTTATCGCTTGAACCGTAATGCTGATGATATCTGTGTTGCAGAAATTGTGGATGCAGTGAATGAATCGGTGGATGCCACTAACTGTGGCGGAACCAGTACTTGCCAAGAAGGTAAGCAGTGTCTCACTCATAACCTGTGGTGTGATCTGAGCGAACAGATTCATGCTTTCCTCAGTAGTATTACTTTGGGAAGTCTAGTTGAACGCCAAGAAATACGTGATATCGCTGCGCAGCAAGACAGTCAAATTGAACAGCGCGTAGCCATTTTAAACAGTTAATCAATGTTGCGGGTGTCTCATTTCGAGCGCCGTAATAGTTTGGAGAAACGTCTATGAAATTGCCGATTTACCTGGATTACTCTGCGACAACGCCAGTGGATCCTCGTGTGGCGGATAAAATGATGAGTTGCCTTACTCAAGACGGCAACTTTGGTAATCCCGCGTCTCGCTCTCACATGTTCGGATGGAAATCGGAAGAAGCAGTCGAAAATGCTCGTCGCCAGGTAGCTGATCTATTAAATGCAGATCCCCGTGAAATTGTTTGGACCAGTGGCGCAACAGAAGCAAATAACTTAGCCATTAAAGGTATTGCTCACTTCTACTCCAAGAAAGGTAAGCACATTATTACCTCTAAGATTGAGCACAAAGCCGTATTGGATACGGGGCGTCAATTGGAGCGTGAAGGTTTTGAGGTGACATACCTTGATCCTAATGAAGATGGTTTGATTACCCCTGAGATTGTTAAAGCAGCGCTGCGTGAAGACACTATCTTGGTTTCTTTGATGCACGTGAACAATGAAATCGGAACTATCACAGACATTGCCGCTATTGGTGAAGTAACCCGTGAGAATGGTGTGTTTTTCCATGTGGATGCTGCGCAGAGTGCTGGCAAGTTGTCTATCGATATGGAAGCTATGAAAGTGGACTTAATGTCACTTTCCGCTCATAAAATTTATGGCCCCAAAGGTATTGGTGCCTTGTATGTTCGCCGTAAGCCCCGCGTTCGCTTAGAAGCACAAATGCACGGTGGTGGTCACGAGCGTGGTATGCGTTCAGGTACCCTGGCAACTCATCAGATTGTAGGCATGGGTGAAGCTTTCCGTATTGCGAAAGAAGAAATGGCCCAAGAGAATGAGCGCCTTACCGTGTTGCGCGAACGTTTATGGAATGGCTTTTCCGATATGGAAGAAGTTCACCTAAATGGTTCTCACGATGAGCGAATCCCAGGTAACCTTAATGTGAGTTTTGCCTTTGTAGAAGGTGAATCTTTGTTGATGTCTTTGAAAGATTTGGCTGTATCTTCAGGCTCTGCCTGTACTTCGGCAAGTTTGGAGCCTTCATACGTATTGCGTGCCTTGGGCTTGGACGACGAATTGGCTCACAGTTCTATTCGTTTCTCCATAGGTCGATTCACCACCGAAGAAGAAGTGGATTATGCCATTGAGCAAGCGCGTCAGGCGGTAACCAAATTACGTGAGCTATCTCCGCTTTGGGATATGTACAAAGACGGCGTAGATTTATCAAAAATTGAATGGGCAGCGCACTAAGCGACTGCTGTTTAGTAGGAGAAAAACCATGGCATATAGTGACAAAGTAATCGATCACTACGAAAACCCTCGCAACGTTGGTAAGTTGGATGACGACTCTAGTAATGTTGGTACTGGTATGGTGGGAGCGCCTGCTTGTGGTGACGTAATGCGTCTACAAATTCAAGTGAATGACAGTGGCATTATTGAAGACGCGAAATTCAAAACCTATGGCTGTGGCTCAGCTATTGCCTCTAGCTCTCTGTTAACCGAGTGGGTAAAAGGTAAATCTTTAGAAGAAGCTGAAGCTATTAAAAATACCGAGCTTGCTGAAGAGTTGGCGTTACCGCCAGTAAAAATTCACTGCTCTGTATTAGCAGAAGATGCTATTAAAGCGGCTGTTAAAGATGTTCGCGAGAAGCGCGAGCAAAATTAAGTAGGTTTTCCTTTATATTCCCTCACCCAGCAGTGGGTGAGGAGAAACCTATTGCTTTTTTGAGGTGAGAAATTGGCAATAACACTAACTGATAGCGCTCAAGATCACGTGCGTCGCCATTTGCAGAGCCGGGGTGCGGGTTTAGGTATTCGTCTTGGTGTAAAAACCACAGGCTGTTCAGGATTGTCTTACGTGCTTGAATTTGTGGATGATCAAGAATCGGAAGATACTATTTTTTCTTTTGATGGTTTCTCTGTGTTTGTTGACCCTAAAAGTTTCGTTTATCTGGATGGTACTCAGGTAGATTTTATTAAAGAAGGGTTAAACGAAGGTTTCGAATTCAGTAATCCGAACTCCAAAGGGGAATGTGGTTGTGGTGAAAGCTTTAACATTTAAGCTTTTATGCAGCCCTAAATAATCGTGGAGCTCAATCAAGACTACTTCTCCAAAAACTACTTTGACGTTTTCGGTATTGCCGTTTCTTTTGAAGTGGATGTGGCGGATCTGGCTAGCCGGTACCGAGAGGTACAAAAGCAAATGCATCCCGATAAGTTCGCTCATGCGACAAGTCGCGAACAGCGACTAGCCGTTCAATTTGCCGCGCTTGTGAACACCGCTTTTGAAACCTTAAAGTCTCCCGTAAAGCGCGCTTACTACTTGTTGGAATTGCGTGGTCTAGTGGCGGATGGTGATACAACTACCAGTGATACAGCATTTTTGATGCAGCAAATCGAGTTGCGTGAAGCCTTGTCTGAAATTCGAGATTCTTCTGATCCTGAACAGGCGTTAGATGCCTTGGCTTTAGAGGTAAAGCAATTGTTGAATGGCCAGGCGCAGTCTTTTGCCTTGCAGCTTGCAGGCGATAAATTACCTGAAGCGCAAGCCGTCGCGCATCGTATGCAGTTTTTAACCAAACTTAGCGTGGAAATTGAGCAGCTAGAAGCAGAGCTGTTTGATGACTAATGCTAATAGGGGCTAGTTGTTAGCAGTATTTAATTGTTAGCGCGTTCATTAAAATTTCCTAGATAGTTTTCCTTATGGTGTTATTACAAATTTCAGAACCTGGTCAGTCTCCTGAACCCCATGCGAGAAAGCGTGCGGTGGGTATTGATTTGGGAACAACTAACTCTTTGGTGGCAACGGTACGAAGTGGCACTCCAGCAACTTTGGCTGAAGAAGGGCGCGTTATTGTGCCTTCAGTTGTGCATTATACCGCTGAAGGTTTGCGGGTTGGTCACCAAGCCAAGCTTGATGCATCACAGGATCCTCTTAATACCATTATTTCTGTAAAACGTTTGATGGGCCGTGGTATTTCGGATGTGAAAACTTTAGGGGATCAGCTTCCTTATGAGTTTATTGAAGGCAAGGGTATGCCATGGATAAAAACTGCAGCGGGAAATAAAAGTCCGGTACAGGTTTCTGCAGATATCTTGCATGTGCTGGCTAAGCGTGGTGAAAAAGCCCTAGGTGGTGAACTAGATGGTTGTGTGATTACGGTTCCGGCTTACTTTGATGATGCTCAACGCCAAGCGACAAAAGATGCCGCTAAATTGGCGGGTCTTAAGGTTTTACGATTGCTCAATGAGCCTACAGCAGCAGCGGTCGCTTACGGTTTGGATCGAGGAGAGGAAGGCATTGTTGCTATCTATGATTTAGGTGGCGGCACTTTCGATATTTCTATCTTACGCCTGAGTAAAGGTGTCTTTGAAGTGCTGGCAACTGGTGGGGATAGCGCTTTAGGAGGTGATGACTTTGACCGTGCCGTGGCAAATTGGGTGGTAGAAGAAGCTGGATTAAACACAAGTTTATCTCCTCAGCAGCAACGTGAGTTATTGGATGTTGCTTGTACGGCGAAAGAGAAGTTAGCCCAGGCAGACTTTGTGAGTCTCACCTACGGCGATTGGTGCGGTAGTTTAAGTCGTGAAAAACTGGCAGAGTTGATCGATCCTCTTATTCAGAAAACTCTTCGTGCTTGTAAGCGAGCATTACGTGATGCCAGTCTTGATGTTGATGATGTTAAAAATGTTGTCATGGTAGGTGGTTCAACTCGAACTTTGCGTGTTCGTGAAAAAGTTGCAGAGCAATTTAATTGTGAACCGCTAACGGATATTGACCCTGATCAAGTGGTGGCTATTGGAGCCTCTATTCAGGCCGATATGTTGGTGGGTAACAAACCTGATGAAGAAATGTTGCTTCTGGACGTGATTCCATTGTCTTTGGGTATTGAGACAATGGGTGGTTTGGTGGAAAAATTAATTCAGCGTAATACCACTATTCCTGTTGCCAAAGCACAAGAATTTACCACCTTCAAAGATGGTCAAACGGCCATGGCTATTCACGTGTTACAGGGTGAGCGCGAAATGGTCGAGGATTGCCGTAGCTTGGCCCGTTTTGAATTGCATGACATTCCGCCAATGGCAGCCGGTGCCGCGCACATTAGAGTGACCTTCCAAGTAGATGCTGATGGTTTGTTGAGCGTAACGGCTGAAGAAAAAAGTAGTGGTTCTAAAGCCAGTATTGAAGTGAAGCCGTCTTACGGATTAGATGACAATACCGTGGCGCAGATGTTAAAAGACTCCTATGCCTACGCAGCGGATGATATGGAAAAGCGTGCGTTGCGAGAACAGCAAGTGGAAGCCGAGCGTATGTTGGAGTCTGTTCGAGCAGCATTAGCAGAAGATAGCCACTTGTTATCCGAACAAGAAATACAACACCTGAATGGCGAGCTGGAAAACTTAATGGCACTACATAATGGTACTGACCATAAAGCTATCGCTGCCCAAATTGAAAAAGTTGCTACGGCCACAGAAGCCTTTGCAGCAAGACGTATGAATGAAAGCATCCGTAAGGCCCTCACCGGTCATAATATGGATGAATTCGGTCAGTAATCAGATTATTAGCGAGCGTTAAAAGTTTATGCCACGCATTGTTTTTTTACCCCATGAAGAATTATGTCCCGAAGGTGCTGTTATTGAGGCGGAGCCTGGTGCAACCATTTGTGATATTGCGTTAAAAAATGATATTGATATTGAACACGCTTGTGAGAAAAGTTGTGCTTGCACTACTTGTCATGTGATTGTACGTGAGGGTGTTGATTCTCTGAATGAAGCCGATGACCTTGAAGAAGATATGCTCGATAAGGCTTGGGGGCTAGAGCCTGACTCTCGTCTTAGTTGTCAGGCGGTGGTAGCAGATGAAGATTTGGTGGTAGAGATTCCTAAATACACTATTAACCAAGTATCTGAGCGTCACTGATTGCCGTATTGGTGGTCTCCATACTTTTTGACTAGACGATTTGAGGTGCTTTTATGGCGCTAAAGTGGACAGATGTTCAAGATATAGCGATAGAGCTATATGACACTAAGCCTGACGTAGATCCACGCTATGTTAATTTTGTAGATTTGCGTAACTGGGTGTTAGAGTTACCGGACTTCGACGATGACCCAAGCCGTTGTGGTGAAAAAATATTAGAAGCGATCCAGGGATTGTGGATTGAAGAAGCAGAATAACAATATTTGAAAAATTCTTAGTAATAAGAATTAAGAATAAGAATCCATTTTATGTCCCAGGCTAGAGATAAAGCCCTAACGTCAGCTTATCTGAGCAAGGAAGTTTTTTTACAGACGATTAAAGAGGCACTTTGGGAAAAAACCGGTGTTGCCTTCTTTCAAGAGCTTACCTGTCTTCTCAGTCGAGAATTGGGCATTGATTATGTGATGATTGGCGAATTTCGCCGAGATTTTGAGTATGCTCGCACGATTGCCGTGGGTTGTAATGGTCAGGTGGGTGAAAACTACGATTTTTTTATCTCTGAGGCTCCCTGTCAGGCACTCCTAAAGCAAGATTTTTACTCCTCCTCCTCCACCTGTGATGATTTTAAAGACGCGCCGTTAAAGTCGACTCGTGGTTTTCCTGCTTATATGGCTTATGCTCTTAAGGATAAGAAAGGAAATCTTTTCGGGTTTTTCAGCATGGCTCACAGCGAAGCTTTTCCTGATATTGAGGATGTGAAGTGGCTGCTAGGTGAGTTAGTTGGTCGTATCTGTGCGGTATTGATCCAGTATCGAGAGAAGCGAGAGTTGTACGGCCAAGTGATGGAGGCCAAAGTCCATGAGAAGCGGGCTTCTGCGGTGCTTGAAGCGGTGCCCCAGGCTTTGGTTATCCTTGATGGCGCATTTCAGATAGACCATATCAATGAAGTGGCTTGCCGGTTATTTGGTCGCCATTCTAGTCGTTCTCAGGGGCAGCCAATCAGTGAAATACCCTTCTATGACGGAGGTGGCCAGCTATGCGATATGTCAATCTTGGTTGGGCAGGCGAAAAAGGGTGTTCAGCTTGAGTTGCACCATATAGATCCAAATGGCGAGACGTTATTGTTGTCTCTCTGTATCACGTCCTATCGCTGGCAGGGGCGAAGTTTTTATATTCTGGTGTTCACTGACAATACATCGCTTCATGTTAGTGAAACAGAACTAGAGCGCCGTAAATACTATGATGACGTTACAGGGCTTCCCAATCGTCAGTATTTAATGGAGATGCTCACTCAGCAGGTTGAACAGGCCGAAGAGACTGGTGTGTACGGTGGTGTACTCTTCGTCGATTTGGATCATTTTAAGGATATCAATGATTCCCTTGGGCGTCGTACAGGGGATAGAGTACTTAAGCGCACAGTGGAAACTTTGAAGGAGATTGTCGGCACTGACTATGTGTTGACGTCCCTCGGGGGCGATGAGTTTGTTATCGCCTTCTCCGGGGTGCCAAGCCTAGGTGAGGCGCGGGCTCTGGCTGAGAATTTAGCTTATACCATTGGTCCCACTATCAGTAACCCCATCTTTATTGATGATAGAAAGTTGGTGGTTACTAGCTGTATAGGTATTGCGCTGTATCCTCAGGGTGGCGCGAAAGCAGAAGGAGTCCTTCAGCAGGCCGATGTGGCTGTGTCTAGCGGTAAGGCCAAGGGTGAGAATCAGGTGGTATTTTATGATTCAGCCATGGGTACACAGGCTAAGCGAAGTTTGGATTTGCTGAGTTATCTTCATAAGGCACTCCATGAGCATGAATTTGTGCTTTTTGTTCAGCCCAAAATCTCCGCTAAAACAGGTAAAATTGCTGGGGGGGAATCCCTTATTCGCTGGGAGCGCCCAGATGTGGGGATGGTGGCACCTTTTGAGTTTATCCCTGTGCTCGAAGCTTCTGGCTTGATTGTCTCTGTAGGGGAGTGGGTATTAGAGGAATCCTGCCGATTTGTGCGAAATATGCTCAATGAAGGCTTATGGCCCGAGGGCTGCCCAATCAGTGTGAACGTGAGCCCGAAGCAGTTTAGTGAGCCTGAGTTTGAGTTCAATGTGCAGCGAACCCTCGAGCAGTTTGGCTTGTCGGCTTCACTCCTTGAGCTGGAAGTCACTGAAACCGTGATTATGGAAAATATCGAAGAAGTATTGCCCAAAATGCAGTATCTGCAGTCCATCGGGGTGACGTTTGCTATTGATGATTTTGGTACAGGCTATTCCTCGATGGTATACCTGAAGAAATTGCCTATTAGCACCCTCAAGATTGATCGTGAGTTCGTAAAAGACATCAATCAGGACAGCGACAACCTGGGTCTGGTACAGGCCATGATCGGGGTTTCTCGTCAATTTGACCTAAAAGTTGTAGCGGAAGGGGTAGAAAACCAGCAGGAGTTGGCGGTATTGGATGATGTAGGTTGTGACCTCTATCAGGGCTTCCATTTTAGTCGTCCGGTTCCACTGGATGATTTCCGCTCTTTGCTTGCCGAACTGCAGTAGCACCAGTATCATTCACCCCCTGTTTTCAAGGCGCCTGGAGCCTTTGGCAGGGGATTTGGCCGTAGGCGATTTTCTCTAGATTTAGCTCCTCAGCTTCTCTGTGAAGCGACCCTCTAAAACGAATTATCAAAACTGTGGTTAGTGTGGACACTGGCGGCAGTTTTTAATAGTTAACCTTTTGATTTTATTCATATTTATTTTTGGAGACTACCATGGCTGTAGAACGCACTCTTTCCATCATCAAGCCCGATGCCGTTGCTAAAAACGTAATTGGCGAAATCGTAGCTCGCTTCGAGAAAGCAGGTTTGAACGTTGTGGCAATGAAAATGCTGCACTTGGACGACGAAAAAGCTGGCGGTTTCTACGCTGAGCACAAAGAGCGTCCCTTCTTCAAAGACTTGGTAGGCTTCATGACTTCTGGCCCTGTTGTTGTGCAGGTTCTAGAAGGCGAGAATGCTATCGCACAAAACCGTGCTCTGATGGGTGCAACTAACCCACAAGAAGCAGAAGCTGGCACTATCCGCGCTGACTTCGCTGAAACTATTGACGCTAACGCTGTTCATGGTTCTGATTCTGCAGAATCAGCAGCCCGTGAAGTGTCTTACTTCTTCGGCGACGACGAAATCTGCCCACGTTAATTTTTAGTTTGTTTAAAACTAAAAATTAACAATAGGGTACAAAAGCTTAGAACCTGAGGGTAAAACAGGGTTCTAAGCTTTTTGCATTTAGAGGTGAACCAATGACAGATAAAGCGGCCAACTCAGACAATCAGGCAGTGGAGGCCGCCCCTGTAATTAAAAGTGAGAGCAAAGGTGAGAAAAAGGGCCAAAGTAAAGTCAATTTACTCGGCCTTTCTTTGGAAAAATTGGAAGCATTTTTCGAATCCCTCGGGGAGAAAAAGTTTCGAGCCAAGCAGATTCTGAAATGGATTCACCAGCGCGGTGTTACCGACTTCGACGGCATGACCGATGTCAGCAAAGCTCTTCGAGCTAAGCTAGCAGAGGTTGCCGAAGTTCGCGCGCCGGACGTGTTACAGCAGCACGACTCAAGCGACGGTACTCGTAAATGGTTGATGTGTATGGATGGCGGAAATGCCATTGAAACCGTTTACATTCCTGACGGCGATCGCGCGACACTCTGTGTTTCTTCCCAAGTAGGTTGTTCTTTGGATTGTAGTTTTTGCGCAACCGGTAAGCAGGGTTTTAATCGCGATTTATCTTGTGCCGAAATCATTGGTCAGGTGTGGGTTGCCGCTAAGTCTTTTGGTCAACTCGAGCCCGATGGTCCCCGTAAGGTCACCAATGTAGTGATGATGGGTATGGGTGAGCCACTGTTGAATTTCGACAATGTTGTCGATGCTATGAATTTAATGATGAGTGATTACGCCTACGGAATTTCCAAGCGGCGCGTAACCTTGTCTACATCTGGTGTGGTACCTGAGCTTGATCGCTTGGCGGATTATACCGATGTATCTTTGGCTATTTCATTGCATGCGCCTAACGATGAGTTACGCAATGAACTAGTCCCCATTAATCGTAAATATCCAATTGCCATGCTGTTGGACTCTGCGCAACGCTATATCGAGCGCATGCCGGATAACCGCCGAAAAATCACTATTGAGTACACCATGATTGATCATGTGAATGATCGTATGGAGCATGCGCAGGAATTGGCGGAATTGCTAAAAGATATTCCGGTAAAAATTAATTTAATTCCGTTTAACCCTTTCGATCAATCGGATTATAAGCGTGTCAGCAATAATGCGTTGCGCCGTTTTCAAACCTATTTGATTGAAAAAGGATTTACGGCGACGGTTCGTACAACCCGTGGTGATGATATTGATGCAGCTTGTGGTCAGTTAGCAGGCACTGTTAACGATAGAACTCGACGCAGTGAGCGTTACCGTAAGCAAATGGCGGCGCAAGCAGAGCCAGTGAAAATTGTTCAGTCTCAAGGTCGTTAATACTGACTAGATAATAATTAATAAGAGTTGGATAAAGGATTCATCATGCAGCAGTTAACATTCCAAGTAGTAAGCAAAGGTTGTAAGAAAAGCCGCATAGTTTTGAGCCTGTTGGGGGTGTGTCTTGCCTTTGTCACTCTTTCTGGCTGTGTTACGAGCACTACGTCGACTGGTGGTACTACCATCACTAAAGATGACGAAAAAGCACTAGAAACACATGTGCAGTTAGCATCTGGTTATTATTCCAAAGGGAATCGAGAGTCTGCGCGACACCATGTACAGAAAGCCTTTGCTTTCGATAAAAATAGTGCCGGTGCTCATAATGTTTTGGCGTTGATTTATGAGCAGGAAGGCGAGATGAAATTGGCCGATGAGCATTTTCATCGAGCGCTGAAAGATAAAGAATTCACTGGTGCTCGTTATAACTATGGTGGTTTTTTACTGCGCCGCGAGCGTTATTCTGAGTGCTTTGAACAGTTTGAAGAGGTCTCTAAAGACTTACATTACGCAAAGCGTGCAACGGCAATGTCCCTAATGGGTGTCTGTGCCTTGCGTTCAGGGCGTAAAGACAAAGCCCTGGCAGTGTTTAATCACGCGGTGACTATTGATGGAAAACAGTCTATTGCCCTGATCGAGCTTGCTGAAGCAGCTTTCGAGAAAAAAGAGTATGAAAAAACTAAACGTTACCTAGATCAATTTGAAAAGGTCAGCTCTAAAAGTGCACGGAGCTTATGGTTGGGTATTCGTATTGAGCAAATTTTTGGTAATAAAGACAAAGAAGCCAGCTATCTGTTGCAGCTGAAAAATCTTCACCCTTACTCCAAAGAATATTTGGCTTATAAAAAGTCTCAAAATAAATAATCCCACTAAAGCGGAATAGTATTTAAACCATGTCAGAGCAGACTGCTACAGAGAACGCCGAAGCCGTACATTCTCCAGGCCAGTATATGCGTGGCTGCCGTGAAGCGGCAGGCTTGAGTGTGGAAGATGTTGCTGCGGACTTACGAATTCTTCCCAGCTTTTTACGTTTTATTGAGCAAGATGCTTATGACAAACTTCCCGGTGAAACCTTTGTGCGAGGTTATTATCGGGCCTACGCCAAGCTTTTAAAGCTTGATGAAAATGATGTGACCCAGCGCTACAGTCGCTTTGTGGGGAAAAAAGCGATACCGGTTGAAAGTAAGCAGCTGAGTAATCGTTCTGTAGAGGCCCCTGCACAAGCCCCTATCTTGACCAGTGCGGAGGCCGAGAAACAGTCAGGTTCACAGTTTGGCCAGCAGAAAATGATTTGGATTGTGATTGGCGTTTTATTATTTGGAGCGATGCTTACAGTGCTCAATGAGCAAAATGTTTCGTCTCGAATGGTAGCGTCAGAGACGGTTTCTAAGAGCAGTGATGAGTCAAAAGATTTAGAGCTTGAGCTTGAAACAAGCGAGAAAATTGAGCTGCTAAAAGATCAAATGCCACAAGAAATGGGGAAAGCAACCCATAAGGTTGACGTTGCGGAAGGTGAACTTGCCAGTGAGTTAGACGAAAACTCAGAAACTTCGGAAGTTAAAAAAATAAAACCTACACTACCGGTATCCGAAAAATTATTGCTGACATTTAGCGAAGATTCTTGGGTTGAGGTTACTGATTCGAAAGGCGATGTCTTACTTACCGATTTGCTTCAGGCGGGTTCTACCAGTGAGTTGGATGGTACGCCTCCTTATCAAGTTTTCTTGGGTAATGGCCTGGGTGTAAAAATTGTTTATCAAGGCCAGTTAGTTGAATTTAAACCAGACTCTGACAAAAGCACGGCCCGTGTTTTTGTAGGTGAGTAGAGAACATTATGCACAGTGAATCACCCATTAAACGCCGTAAAACTCGCCAGATTATGGTGGGCAACGTGCCTGTGGGCGGCGATGCGCCAATCTCGGTACAGAGTATGACCAATACTGAAACCACGGATGTGGCGGCAACCGTTGCGCAGATTAAGCGTATACAAGATGCCGGTGCTGATATGGTGCGAGTTTCTGTGCCGAGTATGGAAGCTGCTGAAGCCTTAGGTGCGATTCGTAAGCAGGTAGATTTACCATTAATTGCGGATATTCATTTCGATTATCGAATAGCATTGGCGGTTGCTGATTTTGGGGTTGATTGTCTGCGGATTAACCCTGGCAATATCGGTCGTGAGCACCGCATTCAGGCCGTTGTTGAGAAAGCTAAAGATTTGAATATTCCCATTCGTATTGGCGTTAATGCGGGCTCTTTAGAAAAAGATTTACAGAAAAAATACGGCGAACCAACACCAGATGCTCTCGTGGAATCAGCGCTACGTCATGTGGATTACTTGGATAAATACGACTTCCAAGACTTTAAAGTGTCAGTAAAGGCCAGTGATGTGTTTATGGCCGTTGGTGCTTATCGGAAATTATCCGAACAGATTGAGCAGCCTTTACATTTGGGTATTACTGAAGCGGGTGGTTTACGTTCAGGTACAGTGAAGTCAGCGGTAGGTCTTGGTGCGCTTTTGATGGATGGTATCGGTGATACCCTACGTGTATCTCTGGCCGCAGATCCGGTAGAAGAAGTGAAAGTGGGTTGGGACTTATTAAAGTCTTTGAAATTGCGGAGCAAGGGCATCAATTTTATTGCTTGTCCTAGCTGTTCTCGCCAGAACTTTGATGTGGTGAAAACCATGAACGAATTAGAAATGCGCTTGGAAGATGTGACAACCCCTTTGGATGTTGCGGTAATTGGTTGTGTGGTTAATGGTCCGGGTGAGGCAAAGGTGGCAGATTTAGGGCTAACCGGTGGTACTCCCACACATGCAGTTTTTGTTGACGGTAAACCCGGCCACAAGATTCGAGAAGGTGAAGATTTGGTAGGCTCATTAGAGCAAATGATTCGCGATAAAGCGGCTGTGAAAGCAGAGGAATTAGCGAAGCAAGAAGAAAATCTTATTGCGAAAAGTTAATCATATTTTAAGGGTTCGAAGTTGAAAGAGTTACAAGCCGTTCGCGGCATGAAAGATCTGTTGCCAAGTGAATCACCTGTTTGGCAATACTTGGAAAAAACGGTTGCCAAGGTATTGGCAGGCTATGGTTATGACGAAGTGCGTTTCCCAATATTAGAATCCACCGAGCTGTTTAAACGCGCTATTGGTGAAGTAACCGATATTGTTGAGAAAGAAATGTATACCTTCGATGATCGTAATGGTGATTCATTGACGTTGCGCCCAGAAGGCACAGCCGGTTGTGTTCGCGCTTGTATTCAGAATGGTTTATTGGCAAATCAAATTCAGCGCTTATGGTATCAAGGACCTATGTTTCGCCATGAGCGCCCGCAAAAAGGTCGCTTACGCCAGTTTAATCAAATCGGCGTTGAAACATTTGGTATGCCCGGGCCTGATATTGATGCGGAGATGCTCTTTATTACCGCGCGCTTGTGGCGTGAGCTGGGAGTGGCGGATTCAGTTACCTTGCAGTTGAATTCATTGGGTACCCCTGAGGCGAGAGCGAATTACCGAGCAGCTTTGGTTAAGTTTCTTGAAGCAAGAAAAGACCGGCTAGATGAAGATAGCCTACGCCGTTTAGAGTCAAACCCATTGCGAATTTTAGATTCCAAAAATACAGATACTCAAGCCTTACTGGCGGGTGCTCCTTGCTTGCAAGATCATCTGGATGATGAATCCAAGCAACACTTTCAGCAGCTATGTGAATTACTCGATGCTGCGGGCATTGGCTATGAAATTAACCCTAAGTTAGTGCGTGGCTTGGATTACTACAGCAAAACGGTATTTGAATGGGTGACAGATTGCTTAGGTGCTCAAGGTACTGTATGCGCTGGTGGTCGATACGATGGTTTGGTGACTCAGTTGGGTGGTAAACCAACACCTGCAGTGGGTTTTGCTATGGGTGTTGAACGATTGGTGTTGCTGTTGGAAGCCTTGGATGCAGTGCCTGGATATGCCAAACATAACAATGCAGATATTTATTTGGTGGCCGTGGGGAATGTTTTACCTACAGCTGTGAAAATTGCTGAAGAGCTTCGTGGCACCCTTCCTAATATTAAGTTGGTCAATCACTGTGGTGGTGGAAGCTTTAAGAGTCAAATGAAAAAGGCGGATAAGAGCGGAGCTGCTGTTGGTTTAATTCTCGGTGAGAATGAAGTGACAGATGGAACCATTGGTGTGAAGTTTTTACGAGAAGAACGTGATCAGCAAACCGTAACTCACGAAAATTTGGCAGAAATGTTGGCCGATTTTTTTAATGTTTAATCGTTGAGTGTTTTTAAAAGGCATTCATTTAGAAAATTTGAAAATCTAAAGATAGAAATCATAAATTTAAATGGGGATTTGACGTGACCGAGCATTTATCAGAAGAAGAACAAATTGAGCAATTAAAGCGTTGGTGGAAAGAGAATGGTAAATCCACTGTGACCGGTGTTTTGTTGGCGGTTGCGGCTTACTTTGGTTATGAAGGTTGGCAGTCTCAACAGCAGCAAAAGGCTGAAGCAGCCTCTGCTATTTATCAGAATATGCTGGAAGCCGTACCGACTCCGGTTATGAGTGACGAGCAGAAAGCAACAGCTTCTCACCTGGCTGGGGAGTTGAAAGGCAGTCATGGTGGCAGCTTGTATGCAAACTATGGTGCTTTAATGTTGGCTCGCATTGCTGTGCAGAATAGTGATTTGGAAAGTGCAGCCACTGAATTGCGTTGGGCGTTGGATAATACCGAGAAAGGTGCTGTTTCAGATTTGATCGCCGCACGTCTGGCCCGTGTGCTCGCAGAGTTAGGTGAGTACGACGAAGCACATAAATTGGTAGCCACTACAACGAATAACAGTGCTGCTGCGACTTTCGCAGAAATTCGTGGCGATGTTTATGCTCAGCAAAACAATTTTGCTGGCGCTCGTTCTGCTTATGAGCAAGCCCTAGAAAAATTGCAGACGTTTGAAGAATCTCGTAAAGCCTTGCTAGATATTAAATTACAAACGGTACCTGCTGATGACGTGGCAACTGTTGACGTTGTGGCGGAATCAGAAACAGTTGCAGCTACTGTATCTACTACAGAAGAAACAGCCGCTACTACTGCTGAGCAATAATATCTATATCTGAAGAGAAAATATGATGCCTTTTTTATCGCGTCCTTCTAGTTTACTTCGTTACGCGGCATTAAGTTTGTCGGTTCTGACCTTAATAGGCTGTAGTTCCTCAAGTGAATTGCAACAGCCGGCTGAACTCGTGGATTTCAAAGATGAAATTCAGCTTAAAAAACGTTGGTCTGTGGATACAGGCTCTTCCCATAATGAATACCAAGTTATGGCTACCCCGGCTCTGGAAGGTTCTCGCCTTTATACGGTTGATAGTGATGGTGAGGTACTGGCCATTGAACGTGACTCAGGCGACAAGTTATGGGATGTCGATCTCGATGTGCCAGTAAATGGCAGTATCGGAGCGAATGCTTCCAAAGTTTTTGTGGGCACTTTCACTGGTGAATTGATTGCATTATCTGTCAGTGATGGCTCTGAGTTATGGCGCAAATCTTTAAGTAGTGAAGTGATTTCTTCGCCTGTTGCCAATGCTTCTACGGTGTTGGCTAAAACCGTCGATGGTCGTATGTTCGCTTTGGATACGGATAATGGTGAGCAAAAATGGGTGTATGAAGTTGAGTTGCCGGTGTTAACTCAGCGTGGCAGTAGTCAGCCGGTAATTCTAGGAGGCAATGCCTATGCAACTTTTGATAATGGCCGTGTAGCCGCTCTGGAATTATCCTCTGGTGGTACCCGTTGGGAAGATCGAGTTGCGCTGCCTGAAGGGCGTACTGAATTAGAGCGTATGGTTGACCCGGATGGTGGTCCACTGGTAGCCGGTGATGTTGTCTTTACAGCATCTCATCAAGGGCGACTAATGGCGTTTGCCCGTGGTACAGGTCGTCCACTGTGGGCGAAAGAACTATCCAGTTCTCATACTTTGGCTGAATCCAGTGGCGTAGTCTTTGTGGTTACCGATGCTGATGTGGTTCAAGCCTACAGTGCTTATAGTGGCGAATTAATTTGGGAAAACAAACAACTGACTTACCGTAACTTAACGGGGGCAACGACGTTTGATGCCTATGTTGCGGTGGCAGATGCAGAAGGCTATTTGCATGTCTTATCCACGTCGGATGGCCGATTTGTAGCCCGTGAAAAAATTGATGGCAGCGGTGTTTTCTCAACCATGATTACGGATGGCTCTACACTGTATGTGTGGGATGCTTCCGGTGACCTTACTGCGTTGTATGTTAAATAGCGCTTTTTAGCTTTTTTTTATAAACAGAAGTTTTTATGATTCCAGTTATCGCACTTGTGGGCCGCCCTAATGTGGGCAAGTCCACCCTATTTAATCGCCTAACGCGCTCTCGGGATGCCTTGGTGGCAGACTATGCGGGTCTAACACGAGATCGCAAATATGGCGAAGCGACCATGCTGGATCGCCGCTTTATTCTTATCGACACTGGCGGTATTACCGGTGAAGAAGAGGGTATCGATACGGCAATGGCTGATCAGTCTCTGCAAGCCATTGAAGAAGCGGATGTTGTTTTGTTTTTGGTGGATTGCCGAGCGGGTTTAACCACTACTGATCAGCAGTTAGCTGAGCATCTCCGAGTGCGAAACAAACCTACCTATATTGTGGCTAATAAAGTTGATGGTCACGATCCCAATGTTGTGATCGCCCCTTTCTATGAAATGGGGTTGGGTGATGTGTTTGCTACAACCGCTACCCAGGGGCGTGGTGTTTCCCACTTAATGTCTCAAGTGTTGGAAAATTTCCCAGAGAATGTTGAAGAAACTGAAAACCAAGTTGATGAAGCTAAAGGTGTAAAAATCGCGGTAGTAGGGCGACCTAATGTGGGTAAGTCTACTTTGGTTAATCGCATGCTTGGTGAAGATCGCGTTGTCGTTTACGACCACCCAGGTACGACGCGTGATTCTATTTATATTAATTACGAGCGCTTCGATAAGCCCTATACCTTAATTGATACTGCCGGTGTGCGCCGCCGTAAAAATGTAAAACTTACCGTAGAAAAGTTTTCTATTGTTAAAACCTTGCAAGCTATCAGTGATGCCAATGTGGTGATTTTGGTCATCGATGCCCACGAAGGCTTGGTAGATCAAGACTTACACTTATTGGGTAATGTTATTGATGCGGGGCGCGCGTTAGTGGTGGCCATCAATAAATGGGATGGTTTAGAAAAAGAGCGTAAGGATTGGATTAAAGTCGAGCTTGAGCGTCGTCTACGTTTTATCGATTTTGCAGATATTCACTTTATTTCTGCATTACATGGAACCGGAGTCGGAAACCTATACGACTCTATTGAGACTGCTTATCGCTCGGCTACAGATAAATTCTCCACGAATTTCCTCACGCGGATTTTGGAAGATGCTATTGCCACGCATCAGCCGCCTATGGTGGGCAGCCATCGAATCAAACTGCGTTACGCCCATGCGGGTGGCCATAATCCACCGGTGATCGTGATTCACGGAAACCAAACCGATAAGGTACCCAATCACTATAAAAAGTTTTTGGAGAAAACGTTCCGTAAGGCACTGCAGCTACACGGTACACCGGTGCGTTTGGAATTTAAATCCACGGATAACCCCTACGCGGGCCGTAAGAATAAACTTACACCACTACAGCAGCATAAGAAGCGCCGCAAGATGCGGGAGTTTGGTAAAAGTACCAAGAATAAAAAGAAGAAGTAAAAGGTAAAAGTTGATTTGATGTTCGACGTTCGATATTCGACGATGATTTTTCGTCTAACTTGAATTTCAGTCATAAAAAAGCCCGCAATCTTGCGGGCTTTTTCGTATTAGGGGTAAGTGCTACTTAGCGCTCCAGCATGGCGAGCTTGCCTTCTTTACCGTCCCACTCTTCAGCGTCTGCTAGAGCGTCTTTCTTCTCGGAAATGTTTGGCCATACTTCAGCCAGTTCAGCATTCAGTTCAATGAAGGCTTCCTGATCTGCAGGCACTTCGTCTTCAGAATAAATGGCTTCAGCAGGGCATTCAGGCTCACAAAGGGCGCAGTCGATACACTCATCTGGGTGGATTACCAGGAAGTTTGGACCTTCGTAGAAACAGTCTACTGGGCAAACTTCAACACAGTCTGTGTATTTACACTTGATGCAATTTTCACCAACGATAAAAGTCATCGTCATCTACTCCGCTATTAAAGGTGGGTTTTGTCCCGAATATCGGGGATCTCCCAAAGTGGGCGTATTCTACTGTGCCAAGGGGGGATTCGCAAAGCTCAATAAGTGATAAGTAATATAGAAAATGGCGCTAATAGATTTCGGCTCAAGGGAAGAGCATTCGGGGGGAGAATTTGTTCTATATTAGCTAATAGAATGCATATAGATGCCGATAAACCCTGTATCCAGTGAAATATCCATTTATTAGAGAAATCTTATGAAGATTCGTAATCGAATCCTTGCTATCCCTGTGGTGAGCATCGTGTTCTCAATCGTGGGTCTTGTCTCTCAGATAGATTTGGCGTCTGAAAGTGCTGAAGGCCTTAAGGATATTTCTATTCAGCACTACCCCAACGTGACTGCCATTATTTCTGCAAAGTTTGAGTTAGAGGCCGCTGAGAGCGCCCTTTCTCAATCCGTGATTACGGGTGACGAAGATATTTTGGCTGAGGCTATGGATTTAGCCCGCAAAAGCCAAAGCCGCTTGAAGACCATACGCGCGGGTAGCAGTGACGTAGTGGCGCTGGCTCAGGATTTAGCGGAAAAGATTAATGGCTATATGAAACAATCTCGCGTGCTGTTTGAAGATATGCAAAGTGGCAATATGGGGGGGGATTTCGCCAACCGAGTACAAGCACGACAAGGTCTATATAAGCAGCTGGTTGCCGACATTGGAGATGGTTCCAGGGTGGTGAAAAAAGGCATTGAGGACGCTATTGAAACGTCTCAGATTGTGAATGATCAAGCCACGACGAGAACCATGTTTATCGTATTTATCTCTTCGGTGATTATGCTGGTTTTAGGGTGGAAAGTGACCCGTAACTTGGAGCGTGGGGTAGGTGGCACCGCGAAGCAATTAGGGCAATTTGCCTCTGGCGGAGGTGATCTATTTGCACGTTTGAATGAATCCAGTATTGAAGAAGTAAATACCTTAACCGGCAACTTCAATGACTTTATGGAAAACTTATCCGGCAGTATTAATCGCGTGATTCATGTAACGGAGCCGCTGAAAAATAGCAGCCAAGAATTGTCCAGCAATATGAGGTCGTGTTTGAGTCTGTCTGGGGAGCAATCTGAAAAAGCCTCCTTGGCAAAAAGTTCTATGTTAGAAATGGAACAATGTGTGGCTGATATCAGCCAGAACTCAACGGCGGCGTCGAATGCAGCAACCACAGTGGATGAGTTAGCTATCAGTAGTATGGCACTGGTGGAAAAATCCAGTAGTGCCCAAGAAGAACTCACCGAGAATATAAACAACTCAAGCCGCTCTGTGGTTGAGCTTGCCTCTCGAGCACAGGATGTTGGTAGTATTCTCGATACTATTTCTGCTATTGCAGAACAAACCAACTTGTTGGCTCTGAATGCGGCCATTGAGGCTGCGCGAGCAGGGGAGCAGGGGCGCGGTTTCGCGGTTGTGGCAGATGAGGTGCGCAGCCTTGCAGGGCGAACTCAGGATGCAACTACCGAAATCCGCTCACTGGTGGAGGATCTGAGCTCCACGGCCAATGAAGCAGAAACCGCGATGCAGGCTTCAGTGGACACATCCAGCCAATCTGTTGAATTGGCCAACGAAGTGTTTTCTGCGTTGAGAGATGTACAGCAGAATATTCAAGAAATCACGGGTATGACTCAGCAGATTGCCACAGCCACCGAAGAGCAGGGGGTTGTTGCAAGGCAAGTGGTAGAGAATATGGATTTGATGTTGGTACTTTTTCAAGACTCAGAAACGGCTATTAGTGATACTGCAACTATCAGTGATCAACTAGGAGGTATTTCTGAAGAACTGAGCACGGCTATGGAAGCTTACAGAGGCTAAACAATAGTTTTGCTGAGTTTTTGATATTTGAGAGGTGAAAACTATACTCTTAAGATGATTTTAAGAGTGTGAGCCATGCCCAGTAAACATCCGACAACCGCCAGTGGCTGGCGAGACAAATACCTGAAGTTATTGGAAGACGCCGAGCGTGAGAAAAAACGCCATGGTGTTCAGGTAAAAATGCTCACCGATGCAATTCAGCAGTCCTCCAAAGTGGCTTTTGGGGTCGACCCCTCCGTAGATACCGTTTTAAAGCAGCTCACAGGTCGTATCAGCACTGGAAACTTAGATGTTGTAAAGCCTTTGGACCAGCTCGAGCAGTTGGCGAGTCAGCTAGGGAAAATGCGCAGTTCTCACCAGCAGAAAAACAAACTGGCTTTTGAACAAATGGTTGCTGCCCTAGGGGTAACGGAGCTACCAAAGAGCGTTCGAAAGCAAATCGACGAGTTACAGAAAAATATTCCCCAGCAGTTTTCTTGTTATACCACCCAAAGTGAAACCTTTAGCAAGCTGTTAGCCTTACAAAAAGACCTTACTGAACTCTTGGCGGAACAGCGGCCGCAGCGAAGTTTGTGGGAGAAGGTTTTTGGTTCTAACTCTGAACCTGGTGATGTTGGTGAAGCTGCAGCCGTAGAGGTTGCAAGCAATCTAGATGCTGATAAAGGTTCTGAGTCTTTGGATGCACCTATTACCTTATCAGATGAAGAGACTGAACTGTTTACTGAAGCAGACACTAATCGAAACAGAGAAGTTGCTACTGTTGATGACGATGATATCAACGAGTTAAAAGTTCCTGACGACTTACCTCCTGTGCCGGGGGAATCTCAAGATTCTGGTTACAGCATTGTCGCAGATCGTATTCCACCGGTATTGCTGAGCTTTTTGGATAGCTTGGTGATACCGGAGCGATTAGCGAGAGAAGCAGGAAAAATTCAAACACAAATTGAGCAAGGTTTACGTTGGTTTGAGTTAGTGGGCGTATTGGAATCTTTGCGGGATTTGATGTTGTCTATTGCCAACCCTCAAGAGTTTTTAAATTATCTGGCAGAGTTAAATTCTCAGTTAGGTGATATTCGTGGTGTATTGGGTCAGGGGATCGAATCACTACAAAAATTGGATGATTCTTCACAGATGCTCAGTTCGGGGTTGGAAAATACCGTGAAGGGCATGCAGAACTCTGTGGATAGTGCTAAAGATTTAGAACAACTAAAACATGTGGTAAATGATCAGCTGGATGAAATTCGACAAGCGTTATTGAAATACCATCAACAGCGAGATCAAATCACCAAAGATGGACCATTACTAGAAACCATTAAGCAGTTATTAAAACGTATCGATGAACTGGAAAATCAGTCATTAGCCGTACAGGCAGAATTAGAAGAACAGCGCAAAAAAGCAACTCATGACTTGCTGACGGGCTTGCCCAATCGCGCTGCGTATTTAGAGCGAAGTGATCAAGAATGGCAACGTTGGCAACGGTATGGAAACCCATTGAGTCTTGCCATTGCGGATATCGATTACTTTAAAAAAATTAACGACACCTATGGTCATCAAGCTGGTGACAGGGTGTTGCAGGTGATCGCCAAGGTATTAAATAAACGCATTCGTAAAACAGACTTTATTGCTCGTTTTGGCGGTGAAGAGTTTGTGATGATCTTGCCGGAAACGGACTTAGATGCGGGCGTAAAAATGCTGGAGAAAGTGCGGGAAACTATTGCTGGCTGTCCCTTCCATTTCAAAGGCGAAGATGTGCAAATTACATCGTCTTTTGGTGTTGCCGAATTTGCCGAAGGCGATACCGTAGATGTGGTTTTAGCTCGTGCTGATAAGGCCCTGTATCAAGCTAAAGAACAGGGGCGCAATAAAGTAGTTGCTGGATAGCCTTTTAATCCGGATTTCGATGTTGTGATTTTGGATTTACAGACTCGAAGAGCAGCGAAGGGTCTTCAGGTGTAATCCGTTGACTGGAAAAGATTCTTCCTTCCGCTAGTCGTCAGAAAGACAATTTTTCGCTTGTGGCTATCCCTTCGCCTTACTCTGTAATTCAAACAATACATCCATCGCCTGCTTCGGTGTCATGTTGTTCAAATCTAATTCTTTAAGACTTTCTACGGCTGGGTGTGTTACCGCCGCAAATAAATCGGATTGCATTGCAGGCTCTGCTTTAGGTGTGGCGGCTTGTGGTTGTGCTTCAGTTTGTGCTGGTTGTGATGTTGTCGAGAGTGATGTTACTTGATGGCTGCCATTTTCTAATGCAGTCAATTGTACTTTTGCATTATCAATTACATGGCTGGGAATGCCCGCTAATTTAGCAACCTGCAAACCATAGCTTTGAGATGCAGGACCTTCTTGAATGTGGTGCAGGAATACAATGTTGTCATTGTGCTCGGTAGCATTCAGATGAACATTCACCACGGTTGGGTGATCTTCAGGTAAGCTGGTGACTTCAAAGTAGTGTGTCGCAAACAAAGTAAAGGCTCGTACTTCTTCTGCTAGGTGCACAGCGCAAGCCCAGGCCAGAGACAAGCCATCAAAAGTGGATGTACCTCGGCCAATTTCATCCATCAGTACCAAGCTTTTTTCGGTGGCATTGTGAAGGATATTTGCGGTCTCTGTCATTTCCACCATAAAGGTTGAGCGGCCACCGGCGAGATCATCGGAGGAACCGATACGGGTGAAAATACGATCCACTAAACCAATTTTGGCTGCAGTGGCAGGTACAAAGCTACCGATGTGTGCCAGCAAGGTAATCAACGCAGTCTGCCGCATATAGGTCGATTTACCACCCATGTTAGGGCCGGTAATAATTAACATGCGGCGGTTGTCTTCCAGTTGTACATCGTTAGGTACAAACGGTGTTTCTAATACTTGTTCAACTACAGGGTGGCGACCTTGAGAAATTTGAATACCGGGAATACTGGTAAGTTCTGGTGGGCAGAAGTTTAAAGAATCTGCGCGTTCGGCAAGGCAAGCCAGTACATCCAGTTCACAAATGGCGTCACTACTGTCTTGTAACGGAATCAGTTGTTCATTGATTTTCTCTACCAGTTCATCATAAAGGGCTTTTTCGCGAGTCAGGGCGCGGCTCTTTGCTGAAAGCGCCTTATCTTCAAACTCTTTTAATTCTGGGGTAATAAAACGTTCAGCATTTTTTAACGTTTGTCGGCGAATATATTCCGCTGGGGCTTTGTCAGACTGGCCGCGGCTGATTTCAATAAAATAACCATGAACGCGGTTGTATCCCACTTTTAAGGTAGGGATGCCAGTACGTTCTCTTTCTTGTATCTCTAATTGATTGAGGAACTCGCCGGCGTTGGTGCTGATGTTACGTAACTCATCTAATTCGGCATCGTAACCATCGGCGATAACGCCACCATCGCGAATCACCACGGGTGGATTTTCAATAATGGCTTTTTGTAATAGCGCTGAGAGTTCTGGGTAAGTACTGATCGTGTTTGCCAGCTGCGATACATGTGGCGTATCAAATTTTGCCAGTTGTTCTTGTAGCGATGGCAAGACTAATAGTGAGCTGCACAGGCGAGATAAATCCCGAGGGCGAGCAGAGCGTAACGCGACGCGGCCTAGAATACGTTCAAGGTCGCCGATCTGTTTCAGCTCTTCTCGTACCGGTTCAAATTTAAAATCTTGCAATAAGGCTTTTACACTGTCCTGGCGGGATTGCAGTGTAAAGAGGTTATTTAACGGGCGATTTAACCAGCGGCGCAGCGTACGTGACCCCATAGCCGTAGCGGTTTTATTTAAGACACTGAATAAGGTGTTGTCATCGCCACCGCCCAGATTAATGTCGAGCTCTAAATTACGACGAGTCGCCGCATCCATGGCTACGCTTTCTTCCCGAGACTCCGGCGTTAGTGCGCGAATATGAGGAAGGGCAGTGCGTTGGGTTTCTTTGGCGTATTGAAGCAGGCAGCCAGCGGCAGAAATGGCCAGGGTGAGCTCTTCGCAGCCAAAGCCAGATAAATCATGGGTGCCGAACTGATTATTCAGCTGTTGTAGAGCGCTGTCGTAATCAAATTCCCAAGCAGCGCGGCGGCGCAAGCCGGAACGATTCTCCAGCCAGTTGAGGGGCTGATCATCGGGTACTAGTAGCTCAGCGGGAGAGAGCCTTTGTAGTTCTCCTTCCGCGGCTTCTTGGCTTTCCACTTCAAGGGCTTGGAAGCGACCACTGCCAATATCCAGCAGGGCAATACCAAAATACTCTGTATCGTCCTGAATGCTGCGGGTCAGGGCTACCAGAAGGTTATCTCGGCCTGAGTCCAGCAAGGCCTCGTCGCTAACAGTACCCGGTGTAACCACACGTACAACTTTTCGCTCAACAGGCCCCTTGCTGGTGGCTGGGTCGCCAATCTGTTCGGCAATGGCTACGGATACCCCCAGTTTCACCAGTTTGGCTAAATAGCCTTCCACCGCATGATAGGGAACCCCCGCCATGGGAATGGGTTCGCCATTGGATTTCCCTCGGGCAGTGAGGGTGACATCCAGCAACTCCGAAGCTTTTTTGGCATCGTCAAAAAAGAGCTCGTAAAAATCACCCATACGGTAGAACACAATTTCATTGGGGTGTTCAGCTTTAATGCCTAAATACTGCTGCATCATAGGGGTGTGAGTGGTTTCTGTAGGCTTTGTTTTTTCTGGGTTTTTTGTCATCTCTGTAGTTTAACCGACTGTTTGTAAACGATTTTTAGGCTTTGGTGCTGTCTAATGCAGCCTCTTGCTATCCAATGAAATCTAATAGAAGCTAATAAATTAGTATAGCTTTTGGTGTAGCTTTTTTATTGGTATAGTTTTTCTGTTTCAGAAAACAAAAAACCTACACTTTTAGGGGCCAATCTCTTTCCGCTAGGCTGATCTTTGAAGGGTATGGCCTAGAGCGATTAGTTGAGAGAGTGGCCGGGAGATTAAGATGACGCAGAGTACCAAAGCCGTGTCTAAACCGCTATCGGCAAGAGCCATTGAGACAATGAAACCAGGCGATAAAGTCAAGGTTGATGTTGGTGAAAATTCTGGCCTGAGGGTTAGTTGCGGGAAGACCGGTGTAAGGTCATTCATCTATCGCTATAGAAGCCCGGAAACTGACAAATTGACCCAAGTTAAAATTGGGAACTATCCTCAAGTTAGTCTTAATGAGGCTCGGGTGGTACTTCAGCATCTAAAGGCTCTTCGTAAGGAGGGCGTGTGCCCTAAGGCACGGCAGCAGCATGAGAAGGAGGAAGTAAGGAGGGAGAAAGAAGGCGCGCTCAGGATGGAGGAGTCTGAGGCTTTTACCGTTGCCCAGCTTGTAGAGCTGTATCTCGCAGAGTTCATTGAGGACAGGTTTATTGATGACGATAAAAGCTCTGGCGGGAGAAAGCGTATAGCTGGGGCGCGTAAGCCGAAAGGCCAGCAAGAGGTTAGAAGAACCCTGTATGGCGATCCTGTTAAGATCTTAGGGCAAGTTCCAGCCGCTGCAGTTACAAGGAAACAGGTGGTTGACCTAATTATGGGGATTGTAGCCCGCGGCGCAAACGTGCAGGCAGGAAATGTCTTGAGGGAGTTGTTGGCTGCATACGAGTATTCTATTGGTTTGGGACGATTTAGCGATGATTTTGCTAACCCCGCACTGTTAGCGAAAAGTAGCCTGAAGCAGGCGCGAGTCCGGTTAACCTCAGAAAAAGGAAAGCGAGCCTTGTCAGATAAAGACTTGGCCAAGGTTCTTGCGTGGTTACCGGGTTCTGGCTTTTCCGCGACTCAGAAAAATGTTTTGCGGATGGCTCTCTGGACCGGCTGTAGAACAGGAGAGGTATGTAATGCTGAATGGCGGGATATAGATCTGGAGAAGAGAACTTGGCATATTCGGGAGAGCAAAAATGGTACAGAAAGATATGTTCAGCTATCTCGTCAAGCAGCGAAGTTTTTGGAGGGGCTGAAGTTAATGACCGATATTTATCTATTTCCGTCTAACCGTACAAAGCTTCCTATTCAGCAAAAGTCTCTGAGTGAAATAAAGTGGCACTTGAAAAATCCGGATAAGGTGCAGAATGGCCAGCGTTATAAGCCGCATCAATTATGGCTTGATGATATTGAGGATTGGTCCCCGCATGATCTTCGCAGAACGGTTAGGACAGGCCTGTCACGGCTGGGGTGCCCAAGTGAGGTGGCCGAAGCGATATTAGGGCATTCAAGAAAAGGAATTGAGGGTACTTACGATCTTCACAAATACGAGAGTGAATGTAGTGAATGGCTGCAAAAGTGGGCAGATCATTTGGATGGGTTGACCGATTAAATTTCGGTTAGAGCTGTTTATTGGTGGATAGAAATGAAAATAGTTTCGCTGTATGACATGTTTTCCAAAAATGATTCAAAGTCATTAAAAAAACAGAAAAGGCTTCTAGAGATTGTTTGCCTTGATCCAGGTGTAGAGTTGGCATTGCCTATCGCTTTTTCTGGTTTAGATCTTGTTTGGGAGTATGAGATTAATGAAATCAGAAATATGCATATTTCCACGGATGATACGAGTAGTAGAAAATACTATGTTTCTGATGATAGAGGTAAACCTTTTGATAAGAGTAGATTAAAAAAAACTGAAGGGACTAGAGTCTATCTGGTTGTTCGTACTTTGGGATTAGATGCGCTTCCACAGTTAACAACAATGTTTAATAATGCTTTTGATTCGATTTTGCAAGTTGAGTCTAACGAATATACGTTGAGGGTGGAGCCTGACTGCTGGGATAGTGTGGAGTGCGAAAGGGTTTTCTTGATATGCAGAGACGATAAAGAATCAAATCAATTAAATGTTGATGATTTCGACTCGATGGGTTTGCCTACTTCGATGTTATGTTTGTGTGTAGATACACTTTATTCTGAGTATATGGAAGAGTTAGTTGGTATGTTTCCAGAATTATCTACCCCTCCTAAATATATCTTAGAAAAAATGGGTTCTATTCCACATAAGTATAAAAATCGCCCAGAAAGGCTTGATTGTTTGGTGGCTGCATACAAAAAGTTTTGGTATCCAAAACGTGGAAGATGTATTTCGATAGAGGAAAAGAATGAAATTAACTCTAAGGTGAAATTATTTATTAGGGATTCTTTTGATAAGTTAGATGCTTCAGAGAATGAAGAGAGAAGCGACTTTAGCCAAATTAGAACAGGGGAGAGAATTGTTAACTTATCTGTTGGTGTTGTTGAGCCAAAATTATGTTCGTCCTCTTCTTGTGAGTTGGGTGTTGTTAGTCATCATGTTCCTGGAAAACTTTGGATTTTACTTTGCGCGGCGGAGTTCTTTTGGAGGGATATAGAAAGATGTAACGTAGAGTGCCACCCTAGTGGAGTGCATATTGAAAAAGTATTTAAGGAGGGTGTTCAAAACTCTGTGTCAGCTAAAATTCACAGCGCTATATGCCCGTCCAGTCTGCCCTCAAAGTGAATTGCCAATTGCGATAATGTGAGGTTCCAATTTTGAACCGGGTGCGTCCAGCGCTCTGACGCTTTTAGTATG
>JAILXX010000004.1:0-339837 GCA_045430295.1 Cellvibrionaceae bacterium
CAACAACTAACTGTGCTGCTTCAAGTCGAAACTCCGGGGTAAAAGTGGGTCTTGTGCGTTTACTCATTTGTCACCTGTATTGTCTAAGAAGTGATCATATCACCTCTAATCAGGTGGCCAAATTAACTATGCCACTACATGGCGAAGGGCATAAAGGTATAAAAACTGGTGTTGAAGGAGGATGGCCGGTTGAGATTCCGCCTTATAGGCCATCATTGATATCTTTCACAGTCCCTAATGCTAGGTGTCCTATTTGCAAGGAGCAGGTTTTCTATTATTGGAATGAGTTTGGTAGTTCTGTTTTCTTCGATCAGTTAGGTCACCCGTGGCCTAAGCACTCCTGCACCGGTTCTTCTGGTGGTAGGCCAGTTCCTATTTTATCTGGTACTGAACTCAGGGAGGTGAGTAATCCATATCATCATGAAGCGGTTCCAGTTTATGTTAGGTTGATTAAATCCCAGCAAAGATTTCTCTACCGGTTAGTGTGTACAGATATGCTTACAGAGAAAGATATAAACTTATATATCGTGTGTAAGAGTAGGCCTGATATATCTGTCGAAATGATGGCTGAATACTATAGTGGGCGTGCGCGGCCAATACTTAAATACTTAAGCCATTCCTGTAGTGTTAGATCAATTAAAGTATTTGCGAGTCAGTTTTCTGCTGCAGGCTACATTGAGTCGAACATAGAAAAATTTAGCGTGAAATTGGGTGGTCGTGCCTTGGCTGAGAGGAAAAAAGAAGAAAAACGGAGAAAATCTCAAAGAAAAATATACAAGAAGAAAAATAGGTCCAATCCAAAATAAATCAATCATATATCACAAAGCTGAGCCTTAGCTCGAATGTTTAACCATAAAAGGAATCAGCTTATGATACTAATTTGCCCTAAATGTAAATCGGATAATGTCGTCCATAAAAATCATGCTCGTCGTATTGGTGGTAGTGTCGGTACGTTAGCTGGCGCTGTCAGTGGCGTTGTTGCAGTTAATCGTGGCGCAAGAGTTGGCGCTGTGGCAGGCAGCTTTCTAGGGCCTGCAGGTCCAATTATTGGTAGTGTATCCGGTGCTGTGATTGCCGGTCTAATCGGTGGTGTTGCGGGCGGTTCTGCAGGCCTTGCTCTTGGTGAGTTTGTAGATGACAATATTCTGAACAACTACAAATGTCAGGATTGTGGCCATAGCTTTACCATGAGCAAGCAGTCAGCCAAGGTTATCCCCTTCGACTATTTCGACGCAGAAAGCGACGAGTAACCTCGTATCTATTTTATTTCAAAATCACAGCCCACTCCGGCTTCGGGGTGGGCTTTTTGCTTTTTAGGAGATCAGAAATGAGTGACCACCTGATAAAGATGGCGGGGAAGAAAGCGTATTCGCCCAGTCGACCTATCCCCGATTATGTCTGCGATGAGCAGATTTTGTATTGGGCTAAATCGATTCTCGGTGACCGTTTTCAGCGGAGTAATTATTTAACATCCCCTGATACCACTCGGGACTATTTGAAAGTTCGACTAGGCGATATGGAGCGCGAGGTGTTTTGCATGATTTATCTGGATAGTCAACATGGCATTCTTGGATTCGAAGAAATATTCCAAGGGACCATTGATGCGGCGGTGGTGTATCCCCGCGAGGTTGTGAAGGCCGCACTTAACAAAAATGCAGCTGCAGTGATTTTGAGTCATAACCACCCTAGTGGAAGCCTGGAACCCAGTCAGGCGGATATCGATATCACAAAGCGTATTGGAGCGGCGCTGGGTACTGTGGATATACGGTTGTTAGATCACTTGGTTGTTTGTGGTGACGACATCTCAAGTTTAGCAGAGCGAGGGCTGTTATAGGCCCTGATCAAAAAGCAGCAAGTGAACTCCTGCCAACTTCGTTTAATCTGCAAAAGTCGAATTTAACCTAATCAATCATTTTTATTACAAAGTCAAAAGCCTCGGTTCAGAAATGTGCCGGGGCTTTATGCATTTAGGAGGGCTTATGAAATCGAAAGTGATTCCATTGGCGACACGCCGAAAGCCGGTCGAGTCGGTGGCGTCAGCCTATCAAATCTATCTGAGTTCGCTGGCCAAGTCTGCGCGGTCTGCCATGGCTTCACAATTGAAAACAGCCATTCAACTATTGGGTAGCGATTTACCTAACGAAGCGTATCCCTGGCATGAAATGAACTTTGAGAAAGCGCATATTGTTCGTGCAGCACTGTTGGATCTCGGCTATTCCGTTAACTCCATCAACCTTACGTTGTCGGGTATACGAGGGATTGCAAAAACTGCTTTTAATCTGGGGCAGATTTCCGGTGATGATCTGTTGCGAATAAATTCAGTCAAGAATGTGAAAGGCAGTAGTACAAAAGTGGGGAGGAATGTCAGTCTTAAGGAAATTCGGAAGTTAATTGCTGTGGCAAGGAAAGAGTCAAACTCGATAAAGGGTGCTCGCAGTAAAGCGATCTTACTCGTCGGGTTTGGTGCTGGCTTGCGTTGTTCTGAAATCTGTAGCCTGCAACTTTCTGATTTCGACGCTAAAAAGGATCTTCTCACTATCAGAAAAGGCAAAGGCAGGAAGCGGCGGGAAGTTTATCTGGCTAAGGAAGTATCTGAAGCCATTCAAGAATGGGTAACAGAACGAGGCCGGCAGGAAGGGCCTTTGTTTTTACGGATTCTTCGCTACGGCCTTGTGAAAAATGCAGGGTTATCAACGCGAGGCGTCGCCAAGGTGATTGATGAGCTGCAGCAAGAAGCGGAGGTTGAGAAGTTCACCATGCACGACATGCGGCGAACCTTCATCACTCGCCTACTTGAGCAAGGGATTGATATCAACGTGGTTCGACAACTGGCCGGCCATAGCGATGTCAGTACCACAATCCGCTACGACAGGCGGGATATCTCCTGGCAAAAGCAGGCTTCTCAAAGCATTACATTCAAAAATAAATAACTGAAATATGAGGTGTTCTCATGACCAATAAAGCAACTGATATGGCTGATACGCTGCTAAAACTCACCGATGACTTAAGAGTGTTTGCCGATGATGTGGCCTTTATCTGCGATGCTATTGCATGCTTGCAAAGTGAATTCTCTACCATGGATGGTAGTAGCCAGTCAGGAGCTCGTCAGCATCTGGAGCATTTGAAATTTAAAGCAGGGATGCTGGCCGGTGAAACGCGAAAGGTGCAGGAGAGTATCTTTGCATGCAGGGAAGGAAAATAGGGAAGCGCTAATCAATGAGTCGCGTTACGCTTACTGGTTCGGGTGGTCTACACTCGAATCAGTTTTATTTTTTTGTAATATGATGATGCAACGTCAAATATCATGGAGGATCTGTGAGCTTAATCACCCCTGCCTACATTGAATTCCTAAAATGCCATTTCCGTTTGGACTGGCACGGCATTCATGGTGCATCTCACTGGGCTAGAGTAAAGCTAAATGGCCTGATGCTGGCAGAGCAAACAGGCGCTGATCCGGCGGTAGTCGAAGCCTTTGCTTTTGTGCATGATGCTGAGCGTATGAATGACTATAGCGACCCCGATCATGGCCCAAGGGCCGCTATTCTTGCCCAAGAAATTAACGATGAATTCTTCCGTTTAGACGCCATTCAACTGAATTTACTCATGCGAGCCTGCGAAGGTCACAGTACGGGTGAAACAGAGGCTGAATTAACGGTGCAAATCTGCTGGGATGCCGACAGGCTGGATCTAGGCAGGGCAGGGATAAAGCCGTGCCCCACAAAGCTATGCACCGACGCTGCTAGGCAATCCACCATGATCGAATGGGCATATCTGAGATCGATTCAGTTGGAGTAATTAGGGGAAGCTGATTAGTACTTTCTGGTGGATTCTCCGGCTAGGTTTCTTTTGTTACAATTTTCGCTCTTTATGGCCACGGACCACAGCAAGGCCAGCCCCTCTTCTAACAAGGAGTGTTTATGAGTAAACCCGCCGCCCGTATTAGCGATATGCACGTCTGCCCCAAGGGAACCTTTAACTATACCGGTGCGGTCGATGGTGAACGGCTAGCATTGACTCGTGCTTTTAATGCTGATGGCAACGGTGGCGCGGGATATATGTTTGTTACCCCAGACCGTAAAGACAAGTTAGATCTTTCCAAAGAGTATACATTTAGCGATAAGCTGCTATTTGAGCATGGCCTAATACAGATATTTCAGGATGTTGCTAATAAGATTGATGCTGGTCAGCTATAACTTATTTAGCGCATTCACCACATCCTTTTCTCGATAGAAGTAGGTTGTTGGGTGGACCGCCAAGGGTGCTGATCTTTTATGAGCTGCTAGCGAATCATTAACTACAAATAGACTCGCCTGTATAAAAAACAAACAGAACTGGGTGCCTACTTCGTTTAATATGTATTAAACGGAGTATAGCGGTTGAGTACTTTGGTTGCGGTTTAGTGGTTTTGAGTATGGAGCTTGGTCCTTTCTGTGAGTGAAGTTGCATCTCTGATAGTTTTGGGCAGTTAATGAATAAGCCCGAATTAATATTTTTACATTCCATCGCAGGTTGAAGATTGAACAATGGGGCGAAATATTATGGACTTACGGGAAGCTCTGGGGTTGCTGTCAAAAGCATCTCCTTATGCTGTGACCACTTCGGGGGGGATTTCTGACCCCAAGCTTCGTGCGATTAAAGACTACCTTTACATTGATACTGAGGTTGAGAAAGTCTTTCGGAATCGGTTAGAGAGCGTTCGCGATGGGGATATTATTTTTCTTTGCGGCAGTAGTGGAGATGGTAAATCCGAGATCCTTACGCGTTATGATCAAGAATATGGTGATGACGTCGACTTCCATTTAGACGCCACTCACAGCTTTCAGCCAGAAGATACCGCCATAGACACCTTGAATCAGGTGTTTAGTCGCCAAAAGGCCAGTAGCCGTCCACTGGTGGTGGGCATTAACATTGGTATGTTAGCCAACTATGAGCGCGAAGGCAGTAATGATCATCAAACCATTAAGTCAGCCATAGCCAAATTTCTGCCCAAGGCCTCCATTTATTCAGTTCCTGACGTTGAGCAAAAATACTCCTTTATTAATTTCGAAGCCTTTCCAAAGTTCTCGATCGCTGAAGACAGAATCTCGTCCAAGTTTTTCAGCATGCTCTTGAATAGAGTCGTAGTTGATGATCAGGGCAATAACTTCCGAGACTTATTTAATGCCAGCCTGGGCCTCTGTGATCAAAACTCAGCGGGCATAGATACCAAGCGTTTAGTGTCCAATTATTTAATGTTGCGTGATAGGGGGGTGCAGCGAGTAGTTGTTGAGCTGTTGCTTAATGCCCGTATTCGGCAAGATCAGTTTATTACCGCGCGTATGCTGCTGGATTTCATCTATTGCATTCTTACCGGTGAAAAGTATTTGTTTGACAACCTCTTCGAGGGTGGTGATAACGAAATTCTTCAGGCGCTTTCAGAGTTCGACCCAAGCGTTAAGCGTGATAAGGCCTTGGACCAGTTTGTATTGAATCGAAGTCTAAATATTGACGATAAATCCTTTAAGCAGTTTCGCTCTGAGGCTAAAGACAAGTTTAAGGTGGACTCAAGAGGCAAGGTCAATGTCCAGTCTTTGGTGCGTCAACTGTTTATATTGCGATATACCAAGTTAGAGAGCGCATTCCCTAATAATTTTACCAATAGCTTCTCAGACTATGCTGGGAGAAAGTATCGAGAGATATGGTCTTTGGTAAAAAACTATTCGGGCGACGGCGCTGAGCGCAAAGTCATTCGCAGGTTTTATGAAGATATCGTGTTTTCTGCCATTGGCTACTATGCCAATCGTAATGCACCTTATTTATCAAAGGGCGAACTTTATCTGTCCACCCATGGATTATTTGACGTGGCCAGCGAGGCTGAGTTAACTATTGAGTACAAGCGCATTGAAAACGATCCCTGCGCCGATATTCACTCATTCAATTTACATATGGCCGTGAATGATGAGCCTCTTGATGCTTTCCCGCTAAATATTAATCTTTTGTCTTTGCTGATTAATGTTGTGGCCGGTTACCGACCAAACAAACATGATAAAAACAGCGTGGTACTGCTCGATGAGCTAGTTAACCATATCAGGGTGTCAGTAGGCCGGGCCGATACATTGTTTTTATTCAAGTACGGTGAACGTATTGCCAAGGTTAAGCAAACATCCGATGAAGAAATTAGAGTGGGCAATTTAAGACTATGAGTAACATCAAAAAAAACTTAGAGCCTGCAAACAATTTTCTAAACAGTTACTTCCCCTCTCGCACCTCTATAGCCAAAGAGGGGGATTTTGATTGGAGTGTCGCGGCGGCGGCGGTGGTGAGAAATTTATACCGCAAACAGATTAATTTCACTAAGCTGCTCAAAAAGTTCGAGGGTGAGGCCTCTGAAAAATTGTCTTATGCCATGGCAGAGTTTGAGATGCTCTGTCAGGAAGGCTTTGAAAACACTTTAGATGACCCAGACCTCTGGCCGGTACTAAAAGATATGTACTTTCATCAAGACGGCATCTATGAAATAGCCCCAGAGGCTAGTTTGTTTCGCTTGGTATCAGTAAAAGCCAGCTCGCCTCAGCAAAGACTGGCCGATATGTTTTCTAGCCTAATGAAGGGTTTTCACCTTAAGCCTGGCCAAATCGTTACCGAGACCAATAATTTCCTTGAGGATCAAATCCTAAAAACACTGCGTTCTGATGATGTTCTCAAGTCCATTGTGGACAGTTCAAAGACTCTAGCTAAAGGTGTGAATGAAAAGCCATATTTGCCGTTTTTGAGTGATATTTTTAATCAAGATCTTGTTTTTTTGATCAGTCAACCTAAATACTTTCGCGAGCAAATTGAAAATCTTCTGCGATTGTACGGTTATCTCTATACTGCCCAGTTAGCTTTAAATATTAAAAGTCTCGAAGAGCCTACTGCAAAACCTTTGTACTTTATTCTAGAGAATGAATCGGCTAGCCGAGAGCGGACCGACCTACAAGTACATGGCCATAGAGCCGTTCAAAAATTTTTGCCTTGTATTTTCCCCTACCTGACCATGTCGGAGAGTCTGCAAGAAGTTGACAAGGCCAGTAACCAACACCGTAAGCCTTTGTGGGAGCTGGTCAAGTCACTGATACCTGAAGATGCACCAAAGCTTAAAAGGTATGCCTACGAGTTTGCACAAGACCGCTATGAAGGCAGTGACTTTCAATTTGATCATGATCAATCCATAGGTGACCCAAAATACTGGCTCGATGTCCTACTCAAGGAATCCATAGATCAGTTTGGTAAAAAGAAAAAACGCGCAGCAGCCGGTGAGAAATTTATCAAAACCACTGAAGCTGAGCTTTGCTCAACGTTTGTTAAATCGCGCGGTCAAGTGGGTAAGGTGTTGGTGATGAACCAAGACTACATCAGCCTACTAACCAATCTAGCCATAGGCACTGAAGAAAAACTACGCTTCAGTGAGCTGATCAATGAATTTCAAGTGCGTGGTATTTACTTTGATAAACAAAGTCAAAAGGCGTTAATCCACTTCTATGAGCGTGTTGGCAATGTTGAGAGAATGAGTGACAGTGGAGACGCCGTATATGTCCGTAAAACCCTTTGAAAAATTTGTTGTACAGCACTTTCTTGATCAGTCATCTGGCGTCATTAAAGCGGGCTATAAGTATCAGTTTAAATCGCCAGATCCGGAGAATAGCAAAAACCTCTATAGAGCATTTTGCCAGCCAAAGCTGGGTGTCAATTTTATTGATGTCAATGACTCGAAATTGGCTTACATCAATTGCCATGGCGTCCAGCTTATTACGGTGGTTCACAATGATGACGGTGCTGGCTTAGGTTATACCGAGAATTTCATTTCCTACCTGCGTGATGAAGTCTCAGCGCAAAAAGGTGCTTTTGAGAATACAGCGCTTCTGATCATTCACAACAGTATGCTCGATACGCTGATCAATAGTTCCCAAGATATTACTGAGTCCGGTGGTGTCTTTGACCCGGAGAAAATTAAAAACTCGCTTAAAGATTTTATTGATAGTAAAGACACCACAGAAGGCCGAGAAGTCTCGAAGATCTTGTTGGACTATCAATACGATCTCATCATCGAAGATGAAAGCAGCATGTTTGGATTTGAGCAACTGCATCATGCTATTTCCGACGGGGATATCCGCTTTCACGAAGTTGATCTATTAGAAGATCCAGCCATCTTGACCATGAAAGGCCAAGAAGATCAGATCAGAAAGCGCCTGAACGCCAATAAGACACTCCATGATCATATTGAAAAGGTGGTTCAGCACTATCCTGATCAGTTAGCTGATCATTTGCCAGATTACAGTGAAGACTTTATTAATAAGCATTTTTTTACTGATGGCGATGCCGATTCTTGGAAAAAAGTTAGCTTTGATGAGTTTTTAAAAGAGCAGGACAAAAACAGCAGTCAAGAGTTGTCCATATCCGGTGAAACATCAAGTTCGGGCCAGCTATGGATACGCACCAAGGGCGAAACTAAAGCAGCCAAGCGGGAACATCACATTATTATTGAGGTAGACGAAGACCGTAGTGATTTTGATTTTCAAATTGATCTTGTCGGTGCCAAAGTTGGTAAAGATCAAGTTCGGTTAGACAGCAAAAATAAGCCGTTAAAAGAGGTCAAGCTATCGGTATCTGGTGGCAGTAAGAACACGCAAATTACCTTGGTTCATGGTATTTATTATAAGCCACTGTATTTCATTATTGAGCTAAAACGGCCAAAAACGTCCGAGTGTTTTAAGTTTAAGTGTCTAGTGGTCAAAAAAGGCTGGTTTAATATAAAGCCCATTGCTAACAGCTTTGTCATCGATCAGAGAAAACAACTGGTCACGTTGCAAACTCAAGATACAGATCTGTTCATAGGTTTTGACAATTGCTCTCAGCAGCGCACAGAGCTCCAAGTGCTGGACCAAGATTTAAACCCCAATGAGACCGGCTGGATAGACTTTGAGCGCCTAGCCAATGAAGAAGAGCGCATTAGCTTTCGTGTGGTCAATGGCCCAGCAAGTTTGAGCTTTGAGGTCGAAGGCGCTGCGGCAACAGAAGTAGTATCACTGCCGTTAATCTTAGATGTGGAGCGCGGTAATAAGCTCTTTACCGATGACCTAATGGGTACCTTTAATCGCTCAAAGCAACGGGTCTATGTTGAAAATAAAGAGCTAAAGTCCAGTAAGTTAGAACAAGAGCTTCTCGATACCGAGGCCCAATGGCTAGAGTCAAATACCATTGGCACAGCAGCTGGCGAGCTTATATTACTGGATGATCTTCAAAGGCCATACCCAGCCCTAGCCGAAGCTTACAGTGAGCTTTATAGCTATTTAGACAAGTGCAACTCGTTGCCATCCCTGAGTGGCTGGGGGCCTGAGTACCAACGCTTGGTGGCTGCCGTAGTTAAGGAGTTTTTATCCGCGATTCAGGCTATTGAATTGAATGAGTACCTTGAGCTAGATCAGAAGCTCTTGATGAGTTTAGGCTTTCAGCTGACAGACAAAGCCCAGCACATTTTGCCGTTTCATCCATTGGTGTTGTCCTATTATTCTGAATTGGCCCAGAGGGCTCAGGAGGATGCCACCCATAGCTTTAGCCAGCTGCATAAGGTGACACTTTCAAGGCTCAATCCACAGGGATTGCTGCCATATATTTTTGATGCTTATCATGGTTTTTCATATGTTCAGGCTCTAGAGGAAAACTGTTTTTGGCTTCAGTGTGTTCCTCAGCAAGAGTCAGATTACAGCTATATCACCAAGCTGGTGCGCGAGAAGGTTCGCGAATTTTCTGAAGCCTTTTCGTGCCTGTTTGTGGAGTCGGCTGGCGAAGCCCGATCAACCCTGATTATTAATTCGGTCAATAACTACGACAACCACGGTCTGTTCTTTGGTTTGGTTGAGCATCTCATTCGGGAAAGAAGTAAAAACTTTAATATTCACGTCAATATTTACGATGAGGACTTTCAGCAAACCGAGTTTGATCGCTTTGCTGAAATGGCCAGTTATGAAACCATTAGAAATACCTATGGCTTAAACAAAGGAAAAACTCGAGATCACGCCGATACCATTGTGGATCTCATGCGTACGCGCATTACTTATAGTAAATTTAAGCATGGCAGCTATGACCAGCATGCCTACGCCCACCTAAGCTTTTTCCGCAACAATGAAAAGGTAGAAGTTGTGGATGTAAATCCTAAGGAACGCCTAAGTGGTATCAGTGCCGGAGGTCTCATCAATGGCGAGGCCTCAGTCAGCGACAAAGGAAATTACATTACCGGTTTTGGCACCGACAAGGTTGAACTTGAAGCCAGCCTGACACTGCAGTTGGCAGAGTGCTATGGCCGCTTGATTAAGCCAGCCCGCAAGTCTACTCAAGAGTATCGTGACAACAGTGCCATTGCGTTAGCAGTAAATGACCGTTTTAAAGATAAGCTAGAGCTTTGCTACGACAGTTCTATCTGGACCACCATCATTGATCCAAAAGTCACGCTGGACTTTTTTGATAACCGTAAAAACATGTTGCTGATCCACTACTCGGATCAATACACGAGCTCCGCCGGTTACGATGCCATTACTGTGACTCGCCAAACCGAGTTGTACAATAAGATTCTAGAGAAAGACCAGGGCGGTCTAACTTCTGAATTTAACGCCTTTAATGGCGAGTGGTTGTTAAAGCTGATTACCAATAACGACAAGGATCGTAAAGAGAAAATGGGTATTCTGGCGGCCTATAAGCTGGTCAGTGTACTTTTGGCAAAATCCGATATTACATGGGTGCCCTTGTCGGCGGCGGAGATGGTTCGGGTATCAGGTAATATTGGCCTGAAGTATGTCCGAGTCGGAATTCTCCAGAAAACTCCAAGGCTATAAAAAGGGCGCAATCTCAGACGATGTTCTTTTTGTCGGTTTTAAAGACGATAATTTGTACCTGCTGCCACTGGAAGTCAAAACCGGCTTGGCCTACAACGCAGCCAAGGCCGTGCAGCAAGCTCAAGAATTATCTCGTTTTTTAATTGAAGTGCTTGATGGCGATAACCTTGCCGCCAAGCTTTATCGCAGCTTGTTCGTTCGCCAAGTAATCTTGCAGATTGATAAATACCAACTCTACGACGTCTACTCTGAAGGCTATTTTGATCAATTCCTTGCACAAAAAGAGCGTTGGCTAGAAGGGCAATACCATATTGCTCTGCTGGATGGCTATCCGAAAGGATTTGTGGTGGCAAATCTCGAGGAGAATAAATGCTTTGCAACGAATGCGGAGATTGTTGAAGAAATCCTAAAGCTAGAAGTCCCTTCAAGTTTCATCAAAGAGACCATTTCGACTCCATTAATGGATCTGTGGCATGACAGTTCTAAAACCGCAGCAGCAAAAATCCCATCAAAATTTTTCTTAGATCCTAACGTCACTCCAATCTTTCCTGCAGAGTCATCTTCACAGTCTGAGCCTTTACCTGAGCCCAACTCTGTCTCTGAACCTGTAACCCAAGGAGAGCCAACTCCGTCACCAACCTCAACCCCTGTGTTAGAAGCGGAGGTGACTAATACACTTGCTCCCGCGAGCGAAAATTCAGAACAGCTAAAAGTTCTAGTGGGGCACGATATTAATCACCAGCAGCCGGTGTATTGGGAACCAACCAACACGGCTAAATTCATGAATACCAACTCGGGTATTATTGGCACTATGGGCACTGGTAAAACACAGTGTACGAAGTCAGTTGTTACCCAGTTATATAAAAACCAGCATTGTAATGTTGATGGTAAGCCAATTGGCATGCTGATTTTTGACTATAAATCTGACTATGTTGACGATAAATTTCAAAACGCAACCGATGCCAAAAAGTACAATCTGCATAAGTTACCTTATAACCCTTTAAGCTTATTCGGGGATACGCCAATGCTACCCGTTCATACTGCGCGTGGTTTTTCAGAAACCATGGGTAAAGCGTTTGGGCTTGGGCAAAAGCAGCAGCTTCGACTCCGTAAGTTAATTGGAGAGGCTTACGAATTGGCAGGTATTAGTAAGTCAGATAAAAGCACCTGGTCAAAGCCAGCGCCAACAATACGTGATGTATGGGGGCTTTTTATTGACCAAGAAAAAGTAGAAGAAGATTCGCTCTATGCAGCATTGGAGAGCTTAAATGAACTGGAGATATTCGAAGATGATGTTTCTAAGTGCACTAGTCTTTATTCGCTAATAGACGGTATACGCGTTATTGAATTGGCAGGCTACCCTCCAGAAATACAAAACCTGGTTGTGGCGCTTACTTTAGATTTGTTCTATTCCCAAATGCAAAAGCAAGGTAAACCGCAGGTACGGGGGGATTTTCGTCAGGTTACGAAGATGATATTGGTTGATGAAGCAGATAACTTTATGTCTCAAGATTTTCCCAGTTTGCGCAGAATTTTGAAAGAAGGCCGTGAGTACGGTGTTGGAGTGATCTTGTCAACGCAAGACATCACCCATTTTAAGACAAAAGAGAATGATTACTCTGCTTATATTCTCAGTTGGGTCGTGCACCGTGTTTCACAGATAAAAGGTCAAGATATTAAATCCTTGTTTAATAAAGATGACAAATCTGAGCAGGAACATCTGATGAAAACCATCCGTGAGTTAGATAAGCATTTTAGCCTATATGTTGATGGCGATAAGAAAATTACAAAAATTAAAGATAAAGCATTTTGGGAGCTAATTTCTTAAGTGTGGGATTAGTTTTTTCTTGAAAACGTATCGAGGGATATGTCGTGCTACCTTCTTCAGGCACTGTTTCTCCTGTTGTTTTGTCTTCTCTTTTTAACTCGAGAACAAACTCATATAAATTTTTATGGTTTAAAGGGATATTAAATATACTGTTGCGTGGCTCATATTCTGAAATGGAAATTTCGTATGCTGATATAGTGAAAGAGATGCTAGTGTTAGCTTGGTTTCCAGGAAGGTATCACCATTTGTCTTTTGGGTGTTGGGACAAAATGAGTCAGTATCTGGATTCTATTGATCAGGTTATGGAAAGAGGGGTATCGGAAAGAGAAGTTCGACGTGCGGTAGACAAAGTTTTTTCGGATGATATTTTGAAGCAGTTGACTCGTTATGTGCCATATAGAGTGCTCACTCCCTGGTTTAAGAATGAGCTTTATGGTGTAGAGAATGATGCTGAGCGGCATGCTAGGACGGAAAAGCTTGCGAATCTTGAGTTTCACGATCGTGTCCCGTTGTATCGATTAAAATCTCAATCGATAGTAATCCATGACCTTTGGAGTGATTATTTGAAAAATAACCATAGCATTGTGCTTGCTTGGGTCGATTGGCATTGGTGTAACCATTTGCAGGATAAGAATCCATCTATACCTAGTATATCTAAAAAAATAAATATACCTGCAGATCGTGAAAATCTATCTGTCGCTAGAAAGCTATGGTCCGAATACGTGCGTTCACGTTCACCAAGATGTATATATAGTGGTATAAAGTTAGATAACTTGAGTTTTAGTTTGGATCATTTTATACCTTGGAGCTATGTTGCGCATAACGAAATATGGAATTTGATCCCGGTTCCGATTTGTCCTAATGTGAATTCCTCAAAAGGTAATTGTCTGCCTAGTAATGATTATATGGATGTTTTCATAGATTTGCAGTTTGATATGCTGGTGTTTCAATCTGAGACTATTAAAAATATTAAGCAATGGCGGAACTTTATTGCTCCATACTGGGATCTTTTTCGTATTAAGGAAGAGGATATTCTGAATAGAGATAAGTTTTCTCGAATTATGAAAATGGTAGTGGTTCAGTATCTTGAGTCAGCAAGGCGTCTGGGCTTTACCGCTGGCTGGGTTTTTCAAGATTGTACGGGTGATGAGTAAAATATAATTAATCGCTTTCTGCCTTGGCGGGGAGGTGGTTAGGAGGGTGTGTGTGTTAAAGCTACTGTCAACCAATTAACACTGCGTCGCCCAAGGTTGTCTTTGGAGTTGGATTTATGAGAGATTGTTAGTCCACATGCTTTGAAGTCGTTTTTTAATCGTCTCCAGCTTGAATAGTAAAACTTTCTAGTCGCCTCGTTCCCTCTGCTTCTTATTGTTATCACAATGCTGCCGTTATCTTTGAGGAGGCTTTTTATTTTTTTAAGGCTTGGGCGGCGAAGCTTGATGGGTATATGCATCCACACAGCACTAACTAATATAAAATCGAATTTGCTATCGGGTTTCAATCCTTCTAGGCAAGGCAGCCTGCTAACAATCCATTTTATATTGTTTCCGTGCTTTTCCTTTGCTAAAGCTAACAGTTTTTCTGCTGGATCTATTGCTATTACTTTATTGCCTAAGGCTTCTAACCAGTGAGCATCTCTACCTGAACCGCAGCCGATGTCTAGGCAGTCGGCATCTCTTGGCATATATTGGCAGATATTACTAAAAAGAACCTTAGGGTCCAATGACTCGTAGGCTTCGAAAAGTTTTTCTGCATTCTGGTTGTAAAAATTTACATCTGACATATGAGGGGCCAGTATCGAAGCATTGCTGCGAAAAAGCTGATGGCGCTAGAGAGTGCTAGCATGGCGGAAAAAAGTATCACGACAAGATTGTTAATATTCCAGGGCCATGATGCAGTCTTAGTATCTATAGCGTAATCAGGGTTAAACTTATAAAGTTTTTCAATAAGCAGTCCCATTATCGTTCGGACTCGCCATAGAATTAAGATTAAGAGGAAATTACAAAATCCGCAAAACATAAGAATTAGCATTGCGGTATTGGAGGTGATTTCGCTGCTATAGATGCCAAACCATAAGCCACCAGTTAAAGTCATGGCAATAATTGGCACCTGCCACATTTGGTTGTTCAGGTTTCTAAAAGATTCTGAGTGTTGTTCGTAGCAAGCTTTATCTCTCTCAAATTGATTGTCCATTTCACTTTTCCCTATGTGGAACTAGACTTAAAAGATCTCTTTTGGATTCTATAATTGATGCGCCGTCGTCTACATGGCTGCCCCATGCCTTATAGTATTCTTGTTTTGCTAAATTTGGATACTTTTGCTTAAGTAGCAATTCCACAATAATGCTATGTTCACCCAGCCATGTGCTTTTGTCGAGTTCTCGTTGTTTTAGATCTATCTCTTCGCCTTGGTATGTATAGCCTTTTTCCAGTGATGCAAAGAAGGCGAGTCTAGCGCCGATATTCACCGTTAGGCCTGTATTGTTTTGTAGCCTTTTAAGAGATGTAAAGGCCTTGTCGGAAATTTTCATCTTATTGGGAAGCATGGTTAATTTCTCCAAAAGTAGCCTTCGTTATATTGTGAGCAGCCTTCAGTTGAATCGTAATCCACAGAGAAGGCATGGGATATTTCGGGTGACAGGTCAGCGTAGAATTCTTCGTCGATCTCAGTATCGGTTGAAAGAATTAGTACTTGGTGGCTTGCGGTTGGGAAATAGTTGTTGACGAGCTTTGTTCTGTGCTTGGAGTCTAAGCGCCCTAGAGGGGTATCGATAATGATGGGTAGATTCCTTCCTGATGTTCGCCCTAGAGCCTCTAGCATAGCAATGGCATAGATTTGCTTTTCGCCAGCAGATAGTTTTTTCTTGTTTATCACCTTTCCATGTTTGTCAGTCAGGTTTACTGAAAAATCTTGAGGGTTGATATGCGCTTGAATATCCATGTCGTCTTTTCGTGCTAATTTACTAAACGATTTGATGAATTCCTGTTCAAGCGTCTCAATTTTTCGCTGTTTGGTTTGTTCGCCAAATTCCAATAGCATTTCTCGAGTATTAGATGCTAATTCAACTCCGCGACCATGTGAAACTGACTTGCTGAACTTTTCATCTAGATCGCGAAGTCGACGAAGATTATCCATTGCGGTTCTTAAGGACTTCTTGGCGGCTTCTCGTGCAACCTCTATCGCCTTTTCGATATTTCCCTTTTTAACCTGGAGTTCTTCGAGTTCGCTCAGAATATTATCTAGGCGAGATTGCTCTGGCGCTCGTGCAATGTTGGCTGAAACAGTATTGATTTCGTCTTCTATGGTCTCAAGTCTAGATCCTAGCCTTTGCAGTTGGCTGACTTGTTGGGGTACGTAGCTTGAGATGAGTGCATTTATTGCTTCAAGTGAGCTATCAGAGACGTCATGGATTATCGTAGTATCTTGCTTAGTACCAAGAATATTCGAAAATGCATGATCTATGGCGCTCTCGATCGTGCTTTTGTTTTTCTGGCCAAGATCTTTATTAAGTTGCTTTCGTAGTTTATCCAAATGCTTGCTGAGCTGCTTCCTTGCTGAGAGTTGTTCTTTTATTTTTTGCTCGGCTTTTAGTGTGCCAAGAAGTTCACTGAGGCTATTGGGTGCTAGTGCAAGAGGGATAGAATCGGAGAGAAGACTGATAAGGTCAGAATTTATAGATTTCTTTTCGCTGAGAAGTTGTCCACTGCGTAATTCTTCTGCTTCACGAGACTTTGCCCAAGCGCCGCCTAAGTCATTAATCCTTTGTTTGACAGCAGTAATGTCAGAGGATGTACTTACAAGCTGAGTACTGAGCTGTTGAATTTCACCAAGATGCTTCTCGTATTCCGAGTAATTTGAATTATATTCTTTTTCCAGTGATCTGATTTCTTTGGTGATATCTTTTGGGAGTTTGGTTTGTGTATTCTCACGTAGATATATCCCGAGATCAGCGCGCAGTCTCTGAATAATATCTAGTCCTAGTAGTCTGTTTATGGCATCAGAAAGGGCCTCATTTGTGTTGTCTTCGGCTAGGTCTGCTATTTTTTCTCCATCAAAGAAGAATAAATCGGCAACTCCTATGGGGATCAGTTCATTGAGAAAACTCTGAAGCTGTTCGCTATTTAATCCTTTTAAGGGTTTGTCGTCTTCTAAAATATCTAAGTGCTCAATGACTTTTTTGCCTTTTACTTCCCAGCTGCGCTTAATTTGATATTCGCTAAGCTTGCCGTGTTTTCCATAGGTAAAACTCAATCCAACACTAGAAGAGTAAGGAGCGATAGTTTTCTTACTCGGCTTGTGGATAAAGTCAGCTAGTTGCTGGTGGTAAGTTTGAACAGAGATACTTCTGCCAAGGCTTTGTCTCCCGTACAGGGCTAGGCGAACGGCAGTTAGTGTTGTGGTCTTTCCTGCACCATTTAATCCGCCAAATAAGATAATAGGACGCTTGCGGCCATATTTTACCCGTGGCGTAAGATCAATTTCGTGTTTCCCACTGAAAACACCGTAGTCATGAAGGTATAGTTTTTTTAAGATCATGATTAGAGCTTCTCATACTCAGTTGCCAGCTCTTTGAGCTTTTCATCGTAGCCTACGTCGAGGCTTTTAAGTCCTGGTTGATGATTGCTCTGTTCCATATTTTTCTTTATCTCTTCAAGAGAGCCCCAATCTTGATTAAGAATGGTGTTGATGCGATTAAAGAGACCTTTTCTTCTACTCAGACCATCCATAGATTGCTCTAGCTCAATAAGTTTCATTACCATTTTATGAGAGGCGCCGTGTTTATCTTCTAGGAACTTCAGAAGGTCAGCATCAGTTTGGGTAAAAGTGCCTGCGTCTTGATCAGCCCAGTCTAAATCTGTACCGTAGATATCTCGGTAGATCTTGGGTAGTGAGTCAGACCAGTCCGGCTCGTTAGGATCAAACATCCATTCTCTGCGAATTGCGTAGAGTTCTTCTGGGTGAATCAATGTGATCTTATGGCCTTGATCATTTAATTTTTTCTCTATACTGAGTAATTCTTTCAGCCAGGCCTTACGTTGCTTCATCCAGTATGGGCCAGGTATTGTCTTTACCTCGGTGCTGGAATCATCATTGATTGCTTTACGAGCGTACTGGACTTTACCGGTTCGACGTTTAAAGTTTCTGTACTTGTCCTTATTTTCCGGCTTGGTGCTGTTGTATAACTTATTGCGGAATTTTTTTAGTTCCTTTAACCAGGTTTCACCGGATTCAATTAGGCCTTCGATAGCCCTGTCTTTAGTTACTACGGTGCAGGTCCAGCAGCCAAAACGTGAGTTCCCACAGGATGGTGTGCTGGTGTCAATGACTAGCGGGCATTCCCCTGCGCTTGAATCTTTGTAAAGTTCAAATAATTCGAAGTGATCCCCGTCCCAAGGTGCCGGTGCTCCGAGCAGGTACATCCATACGTCATCGAACGACCAATCCTCAATAGGTGTATAGGTTAAAGCGCCGGTTAATGTTGGATGACGATTAAAGCGAGAGCCTTCAATTCTGCGTGCTGCTTTGATTAGTTTTCCGTCAGTATTTCGTTTTTCTTTACCTTCAATATTTACTTTCCTAGAGCTGCCTTCATCTTTTCGGGCTCCCAAGACAACAATCACTTCACCAAACTTAGCGACTTTATCGAGTATGAATTCGCTCACAGGGTCGATTTTCATGCGTTCGGTGCACCATCGAAAACTTTGTGTCGGTGCTGGGTAGCCTTTGCCCAGGAGGTTGGTCCAAAAACTCTGTTCAGACTTAGGGGTGACGATATGGGCTGTCATGGGTATTTGAGAGTCTCTAGCCTGTTTGTTTACTTGATCGATCGTGGTCGAAATCATATCAACTACCATCGGTGTTTCGACTAGGGTATCTGAAGAAACTACATACACATGCTTGTGTCGTTGAGAGGCGCTTAATTTTTGTAGTGCCACATAGATCAGTGACAAGATAGTGGTGCTGTCTTTACCGCCACTAAATCCAATCACCCAAGGCTTTTCGTCTTCTAGATATAGTTCTTGTATTTCAGTGACGAAATCTAGCATAGGACGATCACCGACACTGGTTTGGGTCAGTAATTCGTCCATTGACGGGAAGAGAGGTTGCTTCTGAGTCATGCGTTAAATTGCTCTTCGAGGGATTGGTTTTCAGCTGATAAAGGAATGTTTAATGCCCGACGAATTAGGTTGGCTGTTAAGGCGACATTTGCTCTTGCTTTGCTCAGCTTTCCGTACATCAATGCTCGTCCTTCCCATACCTTGGTGTTAGAGCGAGACCAATCAATATCACGTAAGTTTGCTAGTTGTTGTTGCCAGTCGTTTGGAGTGTTTATTAATAGATCGGCACCCGCTGCTCCTAAAGCTTGTAGTGTTACGCCATGTGCATGAACATAGTTTTGTCGTAACTCGGCAGTGCTGACCTCTTTACGTTCTGCAGCTTGCCAGTCGGGAATATTGGCGCAAACTTCAGTCCAAAACTCAGCTGCTAACTTCTTTTCTTCCTCGGAGACGGCTTCTTTCGCTGACTTTCTGAGAAGACTCCGATTGGCCATCTTGATACTGCTCAATGTGAATAGTTTTGAGCTTCTGTTGGATAGACTCGATTTTTCCATTTCAGTAAGCCGGCGAAAACACTCTACATTTTCTACGACATGGCGAGCCAGCTCTGCACTCGGGTCTCGATGGTCATAAAGCGTGCTCAGGGAGTCATTTGGGCGTACGGCATACTTATTAAGATCCGCAAACATCTGCTGGCTTCGTTTTAGGTCTTCATCAACGAAAAAAAGCACAGGGATATGGTCATGCCCAAGCTCGTGTGCCTCTTTAATGGCTTCTTCTATGGCGGCACGGCGATGTTGGCCATCATTGATAAGGATTTGTGCCTCCATGGAAACGGTTAGCATCCCAAGGTTTACTGCTGGGCCAGTATCAGCGATAGGGTCGAAGTGAACCTGTTCGTCCACTGAGGCCGTAATAGCTGATAATGTATAGTCAGTGGGGTTGTTTATCAGATAGTGAGCAATTTCGGGTATTCGACTTCTATTTAGTATCCGTTGAGCGCGAAGCTCAGCAGGGACTTCTTCTTCATCGAAAACAAAGATTTTAGGAATCAGGCGCATTGGGCACATTGCGATATAGCATGGTCGGCCAGCTTGAACTCCCCGCACAGCAGGGAAACTGTGGCTGTATTCCTTTAATAATGCTTTAGCCATGATTGTGTACCGAGATTTTCAGGGAGGCTAATTGTGAAGATAATCTTTATGGAAGTCAAAAATAACGTACTCTGCGTCTAAATTTCACGCCTGGAAGTTAAAATCAATAACTTTTACGGCAAACTATCAGATTGGTCGATCGTCTTGCTCGGAGGGTTTTCTCCGTGTGCTGTACGTTATCTTGTTCTTGTTGCAGCGAGTAGGTGGAGAGTTTAATACTGGTTAAACGAACTAGGCTTGATTTGTATGAGGTTTATGCCTGCTAGATATAGCTGATTTGCTCTTTATTTTTATGATTTTTTAAGGTGTATTTTTAAATGTAAACTTTTGGAGTAAATATATTTTTCTTGGGTAAATGTAAAAATATAATTACAGAGTGCGTGATTGTCCTAGGTAAGTAGAAAATCGCCTATTTTGCCGGGTTTATTGGGGATTTTAGGCTTCACAGGATCTATCAAGATCAGCTCCCTAATAATATAGGTAGGGAGAACAAAAAATATATTTACTTAGTAAGTACCTATGGTATGTACAAAAACATCCATAGGTACTTTTTATGAATATTCAAATTCAAACTAAAAAACCACTAAGAAAATTAAAAGCTAACAAAAATTTAACGCTTTCAAGGTTTCGTAATCATAAAACTACAGTTGATGGAAAGGAAAAATATCTGCCTGTTGTTAATAACCGGGGACCATTGTGTGTTGAGTATCTGGATAAAGTCAAAACGACGTTTGATCGAGCGCTAGAGGAGCACCCCAATACAACCGTGGTAATGGCATTGCTGCGCTTTCCAAGAGAGATGTCTGATGATGATATTCAACTATTAGGTTCTGATGTTATATCAAGGTTTTGGGCTTCTCTAAAAGCCCAGATGGGGCCTTACATTTTCAAGCTTGAAGATTGTTATGAATGGTCAAATCTTCGTTACGCTTGGTGCATGGAAGGGGAAAAGCAATCTTGGCGAGTGCATTACCATGTTGCGTTGTTGGTCAACTATGACGTTTTCAAATCACTTGGTAATTACGGGTCCAATCAAGGTTGTCTGGCAGGATTAGTGAATGAGGCTTGGGCAAGGGCGTTGAAACGGCCTTATGAAGAGGTGTCCGGTGCAGTGAGCTTTCCTTCTCGTCCTGTCCACTACATTAAGACAGACGAAACAGGTAATCGAAAAGGATACGAAGAAGCATTTCGGCGTGTCAGCTATTTAACCAAGTCTGCGACTAAGAACTTTGGCAACCACAGGAGGCATTTTGATTGTAGTAGAGGGTAGCTTTAATCGATTTTGCGATTTGAGCTCTACGATCTGACGTCTTACTTTGATGATGGGCCTCCTGTCATCAAGGTTTATGCCTTTGGAGTGGTGGTTTGGGTCTGTGTAGGGGCGGTTGGACCAGTTAAGAGTGTATACGCAGAGTAAGAAGGCTTATGTGATCTAATTGAAAACAATAAAAAAGTATAGTTTTTAGTGTAGGTTTTTATGTGGGTTTCTGTAAATCCATTATAAATCAGTGCTCAGATACTGCTGCATCATAGGGGTGTGCTGGCTTTTAGTTGCGCTGGTCATACGGGGGGAAATCTTCTACTGGTATTCAAATAGGCCGCACATTTTAGCCGTTACAGGGAGGGAATCCTATGAAATAAATCCATAGATTCACTATGTGATTTGTTATGGGGTTTGTGGAATTTTGCGTCATTCTTAGTTTGAAGAAATTAATGGGTGTTCACAATGACAGTTAATTCAGTTTAGGCGCGTATTTTCTGTTTTTACTGTGTTTCTTTCATAGGGATGAAATAGACTTTTCACAGGTCTATGGCTAGTATGACCAGCTTGTTTTTCCAGTAATTTCATTCAATTATTCGCGATGTTTGCTCAAGGGAGGGAGCTGCTGCATAGCGAGACAAATTAAGGAGCTTCTGTGAGGCTTGCAATAAAATTTAATTTAATTCTGGCCTTTATTTCTGCTCTCTGCCTTGGTGTAGCTGGCGTAATTTCCTTTAAAGTTCTTGAAGAGCATTCGGATCACGAAGTGATCGAACACGCGCGTATGATGATGGAATCTGCCAAGGCTGTTCGGGGGTATACCATTCAAGAGATCCGCCCGCTTCTTCAAACTCTTGGCGATGAAGAGTTTTTACCGCAAACGGTTCCATCCTATGCGGCCACACAAAATTTCAAAACCGTGCAAAAAGACAACCCGGAATACAGCTACAAAGAAGCGGTATTAAACCCTACAAACCCCAGGGATAAAGCCACGGACTGGGAAAATGACATTATTACCCAGTTTAGAAATCACAGTGATTTAAAAGAAATTATCGGTGAGCGTGAAACACCCACGGGTACATCCCTTTATCTTGCACGTCCCATACGTATTACCAACAAAGACTGCCTCACTTGCCACAGTACGGTTGATCAGGCGCCAGCAAGTATGATTAAGCTTTATGGCCCGGCTAATGGTTTCGGATGGCAGCACAATGAAATTGTGGGCAGTCAGATTATCAGTGTGCCGGCTTGGGTGGCGAAAGAGAAAGCTTGGCGTGCTTTCACAACTTTTATGATTACGTTGACGGCCATCTTTTTCGTTTTTGCCATCGCCATCAACCTTATGATTCGCTCTATGATTACCAGTAAAATCTCGAAAATGATTGAGTTGGCTGATCAAGTGAGTAAGGGCGATACTAACGCACCAGATTTTGATTTAAGTGGCAATGATGAAATGGCTGAGCTGTCTCATTCGTTCCAGCGCTTGCGTATTAGTCTCAGCAAAGCCATGAAAATGCTTGAGTGATAAAAAAACGCCATGGAAAAAAAACACAGAACATGGATCTGTAGTGTCCTATTTATGGATATTGTGGGTTATACCAAGTTAGACGCCGATGGGCAGTTTGGTGTGCGCAAGCATTTCTATGCCGCAGTGGATAACGAGCTAGCCACTTACTCTAAAGAAGACATTATTACCCTAGATGCAGGTGATGGCATGGCTATCTGTTATCTGGGTGACCCAGAGGATATGTTATTAACAGCGCTCAGTCTTAAAGAGCGTTTTGGCAATATTGAATCCAGTGATAGCTCCCACCCTTACGAAGTGCGTATGGGTATTAATTTGGGGCCGGTGAAAATTGCAGAGCTTCAAGGCGAGAAGCGGGTTATTGGCGATGCTATTAATGTTGCAAATCGTATTATGGGATTTGCCGGCCCTAATCAACTATATGTATCCCGCTCTTATTTTGAAGTGGTGAGTCATGTATCAAAAGAATACCTGAAGCTTTTCGACTTCTTAGGCGTTCGCGAAGACAAACATGTTCGAAAGCATGAGGTTTACGCGGTTTCTTCCGGGAAAAAGCAAGAAGAGAATAGCGACAGGGCTGAATCCTTATCTCCTATGCAGGATCAAGTTGAATCTGTTGCTGTTGAACCTGCTCAGGAAAGTATTGTGCCAGCAAAGGTTACCCCCAGCTTTGATGAAGAAATACTGTCTCAGTTAGCTCACCAGTTATCACAGTATATTGGGCCTATGGGATCAATCATTGTTAAAAAGAAAGCGCAGAAAGCCGATACTTTAAACGACCTGTGTGGGATGTTGTCTGAAGAAATAGATGATCAGGCGGATAAAATTGCTTTTGTGGCGGCTTGTAAGAACATTGTTTAACGTTTGTCAGAAAAGTACGCTAGAGTATGCGTGCTAGAAAATCGTGTTGAAGAAATAAAAAGAGAAAGTGCATGGAAATTGCGACCCATTTGAAAAATTCACATTTGCTTCAGGGACTGGACGATGAAGACCTAGCTATCGCCGAAGAGCATATGTACGAGACTTGCTTAGAGCCCGGTGAAGCATTGTTCAATGATGGTGACGATGGCGGCTACATGTGCTTTGTTGTAAGCGGTTCTCTGGAGGCCCTTAAGAAGAATTCTGCTGGTGAAGAGGTAAGGCTGACCTTACTGGGGAGTGGGGATTCTATTGGTGAAATGGCGGTTATCGATGGTGAAGTTCGCTCGGCAACAGTTCGGTCTGTGGATGAAGCTAAGCTATTGGTGTTAACCCGAAAAGGTTTTGGTCTTCTACTGGAGCAACATCCACGTATTGGGGCCGCAGTGTTAATGCGTATCGCCCGCTTCTTAAGTAAGCGGGTGCGTGAATCCTCCAATGTACTTGTTGAAGCCTTACAGCCGGCAGGGCGTTAAGCATGAAGTTGAGTGTGGTCTTAGGGCTATTAGCGGTGTTGTTGACGGGTTGCGCTAAGGTAACTTATCAAAACCGTCTGATATTTAAAGACACTGAATTGCTCGAAGATTTAATCCCAGAGCAAGCTTGTAATGATCTTTATAAACAGAAAAATTTTAATGATATTGCTTTATATCAGCCAGAAGATGATCTGAAGGCCTATATTCGTTTGGCATCTCCAGGCTCAGATAATGTGATATCTGCAAGCCCTGTAATACCTCTCCCTATACTCTTAAACCCTGTGGGGATATGGCAACAAAGCCGAGCTTATAGTCGCGACGATAAAAGTCATTTCGATGGTTTACGATTGGCCGTGTATCCACAGCCCCATATTGCTGGTTATAGCTTTGAGCCTGAAAAAGTTCGACTAAGCCTGGGCGGCACTGTTATTGAGCCGCAGCAGGTGCAGTTCCTAAAAACACACAATTTGGTCCTGCAGGACATTCAAACAGTTGAAGGGAAGCAAATCCTGCAATCCCATACCGGAGAATACCAAGTGTATATATTGGACTTTCCGTTAGAAAACTATGAAGAGCAGGCGTTACAATTAACTATTCAAGGTTTCTCCTCTGAAAAGGGAGATATTGAAGCTCAAGCATTTGCGTTGACCAATGATTTTGGTAAGCGCTTCGATTGGTGGTACGACACTCCTGTCGGCTGTCAGTAATCCATTTGATAACACATGAGGAAATTCGCTATGCGTAAATTTAAGCAGTTAGGCCAAGGCATGACCGAGTACATCATTATTGTGGCTCTGGTAGCTATTGCTGGCATCACTATTTTCAGTCTATTCGGCGGTACGTTACAGGGTGCTGTTTCAGACGTATCTCAAGAATTGGCTGGTCAATCTGCTGGTAGTGCAGCGGCTACTGAAGCGGCGAAAACTGCGGCTGAAGCGTCTAGCTTGGAAAACATGGACTCTTACAAAGGCCAGAACCAGTAATAGGCAGCCTATTACTGGTTTAGATTTGAACGTTTGCTTTTCTAAACGTTTAGATTTGAATAATCATGCGTTCTGGTTTTTCTTCCCCTGGGCGGCAACGAGCCCAGGCGATGGTCGTCGTGCTATTGTTTTTAAGCGCGATGATGCTCGCCTTACTGGTATTGTTTAATACCGGTCAAGCCGCCCGTGACAAAATGGAAGTGCAGAACGCCGCTGATGCCGTGGCCTATAGTGCCGCTGTGTTAGAAGCTCGTCACCTTAACTTCACCGCTTATACCAATCGAGCGATGATTGCCAATGAAGTCGCTATTGCGCAAAGCATAGGCTTGGCCACCTGGCTACAAAAATGGGGTGGTACCTTTTTAAATTTAGGTACCATTCTCAAATATCTTCTTTCTCCGATTCCCGTTATCGGTACTGCCCTGGGTAGTGCTATTGAAGCTGCGTTTACGGCGGTGGGGAATGCGGTGAATAATATTTCCAGCGGTGTTGCCGTGTTTGCCGATGCTTTATCGACATTAGTTTCGGGATTAAACACCTTTTACGGTTACACCCAATTGGGTTTTCGTATCGGTACCTATGAAACCATTCTGTTTTACAGTGATGATATTGTAGAGATGAATGCGCCGGGAGCGCGTTTAGCGAATTCTGCAGAACTAATGCAGTTCTACAACTTGTATAAGTTCAATCAATACAATGTGAGTTATAAGCCCACAGATGCACTGAGTAAATCTGCCTCTAATGATGAGGAAGAACGAAACCGAGAGGGTATGCGCCGCATGGCTGGAGCGGTGAATGATTCTCGGGATCTGTGGAGTCGCGATCGCTATAATGACGAGCTGGCCTCCGATGATGAGTACAGTACTTCTATTCCTTTTTTGGGTAAGTTTGGTTTTCGATACAAAATTGGCATGTACCACGCGGGTGGAAGTTCATTGCGTTTTATTACGGGTACCGGTACCAATAAAGACAAGGAGTATTACAACTGGTCCTCCATGGACACCAATGAGTTTGATTTGGGGCTAGGGATTTGGTTGTTTGGTGTCTATGCCGGTTTTGATCTACCGATTCCTCTGGGGTGGGGCACCATGCAGATGCCTTATACCAGTAAGCAAAATAAAGAATACAAGTTGGTAGATTTACCAAAAGGTGGTAACAAGCTTGGTTCAGCCGGTTATCAAGCAGATTATGGAAACACTTGGGATGAAAACGAAGTCACCAGTTTTCTCGCTTCTTTTGGTAAGTCAATTTATCCATACCGCCCTCCTGAAACCACCCAGGTAAAAAGTTACGGTGATCTAGCGCCTTATCACGATATCGACACCAGTAGCGAAGCACCTCCCTATGTGGTTTGGGTAATTCAGCCATCATCGAATACTCGTACCTCCGATAACATTGGGAACGCTAGCCCGACAGGGCGTTTTGATGTGGAAAATGGTTCTGCGGGTGGCACTATCGATACTCAAGGTATTCAAGCCATTGCTGGCGGAGAAATTTATTACAAGCGTACCGATGGCGAAGAAGAAGAGCCTAATGCTTTTAGTCCGTACTGGCAGGCGCGTTTAACCCAAGTAGATAACCAAGAGTTATTGATGGCCATGCTAGTACACGAGCCAGAATTAGCTTGGGCGTTCACCGGTGTTGAGCAGGCGGCGGATTCCATTACTTCCCAGTTGTCGGACTTTGCATCTGACGTGCAAGACGAAATGACCGATGTAGACGGCATTGTTGAAGATGCCGTCGACAGTATGTTGGATAGCTACTTGCCATGATTAACTATTTACAGGGTAAAAATAGAAGACAACAACAGGGCCAAGCCATGGCAGAGTTTGTGGTTGCTGCTGCAACTGTACTGGTGCCCTTGTTTTTGATTTTGCCCCTTATCGGTAAATATGCAGACATTAATTTAACGTCTGTTGAAACTGCCCGCTACGTTGCGTGGGAGCGCAGCGTTTGGCATGAGCCCAGTAACTTGCCTACGGGTATTAGTATTCCTATGGGGGAAACCTTCCCCTCTAAAACAGATTTAACCATTCGTAATGAGGCGCGTAGCCGTTTTTTTGGAGAGCTTGAGCGTGAGGTTTATTCCACTAGTGGTCGAACCCTTTCTCAGGCCGAGTTGAACCCTTTTTGGCATGACCATGACGGTATCGCGATGATTACGGTGAGCGATACCGGTGTAAATGTGCCTGACCTAGATGAAACTCCGGGCATTGGGTACGAAGTGGTACGTGTGTTTACCGGTATTCTCGACCTTCTTTACACGCCGCTTTCCTGGTTAGGGGGAACAGCGAGTTTTGACCCTAATCTAGACGGCTATGCTGACCCAGGAAATGGGCCTACCGTGAGTATCCCGATCAATGCTTCTTCCGGTTATATGTTGCAAACCATGTTTAACCCTCTTGGGGAATATACGCCCAGCCAAAATTTAACCACGGTTGATTTAACCTTTGAGGCCAATGCGGGATTGTTGGTGGATACTTGGAGTGTGCAAGGCAGCGAACATTTTGAAAACCAAACCGGTGGTCTAGTGCCTACGTCTTTGTTGGATTTTCCGCTGTTAAATACCTTGCGAGATATTGCCGCCACTATTTTGTTTGAACCTAAGTTGGCTGAGCCTGCAGAAGGCGAGGATACCGGTTTGGATATGGGTGGTTTCCGTACGGATCCGTTCCAGTTAGATGCCGATCAAACCAGTGAAGATTTTTGTAACGACGATGGATTGTGCTCTTTTGAAGGCTGATGGTTTGAAGACTAACCGATGGAGCAAGCCTTTAGTGGCTTGCCTACTGTTTGCGTTTTCCATAAAGGTTAATGCGAGTTGGCCAAGCTTTCCACACGCGCCAAATATGGAAAGTGAATGGATTGCGGACCAGATGGTGTATAACGGCGTGCCCATGTGGGTAGAGCAATTTAGCTGTATTTGCAGTGTTGAAAAGGTACTGGACTATTACCGCCGCCGCTGGGGCCGACTTGAGCACGGTTTTGTTGAAAATGAAATGGGTGAATACAAGCAGATTAGCCGAGGTGAAGAGGGCTTTTTCTTTTCGGTACAAGTCAAAGAAAAAAATAATGGCGAAGGTGAGTCAGAAGGGCGATTGTCCATTACGGCGGTACCTCCTGCGGGTAGTGAACCGCCGGTACTGGGTGCGGGAGTTCCTCAGCCAGATTTCTCACGAGTGTTAAACGACGTGCAAGATGCGGTTCCGGGGAAAAGAATTCGTACGGTAGCCCTGTATAACGACATGGATATGATGACCAACACCAATTTCTATCGCACGCATTTTTCCGAGCGTGGTTGGAAGTCTATGTTGCAAACGGTAAAACCAGAGAAAGGTTCTCAGGCATTGTCGTTTACCTATAAAAACAAAGACGTGAATATTGTGATTTACCCCGGCCAGAACGGGCAATCCAATATTTTGTATAACGAAGTCGAGCTAGTGCGCTGAATATGATCCGTGCACTCAAAATGGAAAATACGTTGAACACTTTTTTGCAGCGAGGGCAATCTTCCACAGAGTACATTGTGGTAACCGCAGCCATTGTGTTTGCCATGTTGCAACCCATTGTTCCTCCGGGTGTTTTGTCTTGCCCTGCAACAAGTTTGCAAAGTGTGCAGTCGGAAGAGGCTGGTAGTGATTCTTGCAGCGTAGTTGAAATGTTTGGGCAGCTGTTTCGCAATCGCAGTGAAGGTTATACCTACGCGATTTCAGCGTCGGAATACCCGGAAATGTTGATTAGTTTGGATGATGTTGATTTAGGATTTTCCGACGACGATGACAGTTCTGGTGGTTCATCCGATGATGGCTCGTCAGATGATGACGATTCGGATGATACTTTCGATGATTACGATCCTTCTGATACGGGAATCGGTATCGATACCTCTTCCCAGGTAGCCGTCAATAGTGATGGGGAAATTATCGGTAACATCAATGATGATGGCCAGGTCGTTGATGAAGATGGCGAGATCATTGGTGTCGTTATGGATGACGGGAGTATTGTCGCGGCTGAGAGTGATGGCAGCATTATTTATGATGACGAAGGCGGCACTACCTCATTAGGAGAGCAAGCCAGCGTGAATGGCGACGGTGAAATCGTGGCATTGGACGGTACGGTACTGGGAACAATTGATACCGAATAACAGTTTAAGAATTTAAAGAATTAATAAGAATTTAAGCATCTACTTAGCGTTTTAGGACCACACATGGCAATTTCTAACTTTATTAAGGATAACCGCAACATATCATTATTTGTGATTGCTGCTTTTCTCGGGTTGATTGCTGCAGGGCTTTCGATTTTGTATTTGAAAAACCGAGAAGAAGCTTTGCGTTTGAAATATCAGAAAAAGCCCGATGCGATGGTTACAGTGGCCGTACCTAAGCGGGATTTGTTTCCCGGTGAAGCGGTTACTACGGCCACATTAGCAAGTCGTAAAATCCCTAAAAAGTTTGTGTCGGACGATGTGATTACCTCTGCGAACTTTAAAGAAGTAAAAGGTCGCCGTTTACAGTACCCAGCTTCAGAGGGTAAACCCATTCCATTAGCGCATTTGTCTGGTATTACCACGCAAGATTTTTCAGACAATATCGATATTGGTCGTCGTGCGGTAACCATCAAAGTAGATACGGTGAACTCCCTCGATGGCATGCTCCGCCCTGGTAACCACATCGATATTTTAGTTGGGATGGCGGCAGATGAAGCCATGGTTGAGCTAACACCCGGCCTTGACGGTGCTGAATCTGAAGAAGTGATTTTCCCAATTTTGGAAAATGTTGTGGTGATGGCAACCGGTGATGACGACCTCAGCGGAATGGGTGGCCCTCGCCCAGGTTCTGTAGTGTTAGACAAAAACTTCTCCACCATTACGTTAGATCTTTATCCTGAGCAGGTTGCGATTTTGAAATCTGCTGAAGATGTGGGTCGTATTATTGCGAGCTTGCGTAATCGTAAGGATAAAGGCGCGAGTGGTTTCGACAGTGTTCGCCCTTCTCAGTTGTTTGATTTGATGAAGAAAGCCCGTAACGCGGCATTGGCAAGAGAGTCTACGACGGTTGCAACCGATGAAAACGGTAACCCCATTGGCAAGATCGTGGGTGACACAGTCTATGATGCGCAAGGCAACGTGATCGGTAAAGTGAATGCCAATGGTGAAGTGGTTGATCTCGACGGTAAGGTCATTGGTAAGAAACAAGAAGCGCAAGTGGCCCTAGGTGTGGATGGCAAGCCTATCGGCACAATCGTTGGCGATAAGGTTTACGACGAAAACGGCAACCTTATTGGCCGGGTAGATAGCAAAGGCCGCATTGTGGATAGCACTGGTAAAGTGCTGGGTAATGCTTCCAGCGGTGTTGCGGTAGATAAAGACGGCAACGTACTGGGCAATATCGTTAATGGTGTTGTTTACGATGAAGACGGCAACGTGGTTGGTCGCATTGATGAAAATGGCAATGTGGTAGACAACAACGGTCAAACCATCGGTTCAACGGTTGGTAAGGTCGCCGTGGGTAAAGACGGTAAGCCACTGGGCAAAATTGTTGGCGATAAAGTTTACGACGAAAACGGTAAGTTGATTGGCCGTGTTGATGCCGACGGTAATGTAGTGGATCTCAACGGCAAGGTGATCGGTGATGTTCGCGATAATGTTCGCCAAGATGATCTCGCGGTTGATGCCAACGGTAACGTGATTGGTCGCATCGATGAAAACGGTAACGTGATTGATAAATTCGGTAACGTTGTCGGTAAGGTCGATGAAAATGGCAACGTTGTCGATCTTGATGGCAATGTGGTTGGTTCTGTTGTGGAAGATGCCTTGGTAGATGCGCAAGGTAATCTGGTGGCCAACGAAGTGCTGGACGCTAACGGAAATGTGATCGGTAAAGCCATTGGTAACAAGGTCTACGATGAAAACGGCAATGTGATCGGTCGCTTGGACGAAAACGGCAACATGATCCCTATTGAAACTGTGGGCAAGGTTGCAAGCAACTTGGCGATCGGTAAAGACGGCAAGGTGCTGGGCAAAATTGTCGATGGCAAAGTGATCGATGAAAACGGCAACGTGATTGGTTTTGTGGATGAGAACGGCAACGTTATCAAGGAAGGTGAGCCAATGGGTAAAGTGGTTGGCGATGTTGCTTACGATGATGACGGTAATGTGATCGGTAAAGTTGTAGGCGACAAGGTCTACGACGAAAACGGCAATGTGATTGGTCGTGTGGATGAAAATGGCAAGATCATTCCGTTTGAGAAAATTGGTAAAGCCGGCGATAACGTGGCGGTTGATGCCGATGGCAATGTGATCGGCAAAATTGTGGATGGCAAAGTCATCGACGAGAACGGCAATGTTGTGGGTTACGTGGACGAAAACGGTAACGTCATCAAAGAAGGCGAGCCAATCGCCACAAGCCAGCGTGCCGGTCAAGCAGAAGGTTCGCCATTACAAGCTACACAATTTGGTCAAGATGGAACGACTGCGAGTAATGAGCAGATATCCAACTACGACAGCATTGTGGGTGGTAATGCAGAGAAAGGGGTCTTGAAGTTAGAAACCCTACCTCTTGAAGAAATTGAAGAAGCTAAATAATCAGGGAAATTAACGTGAAATTGAGTCGATTCATGAATAAGTTTGTACAAGTTCTGGTGTGGCTAACCCTTTCCTTGAGTGTTACAGCTGCCTACGGAAGCGATAAAACCTTTTCTCTTTACGTGGGTGAGTCCACTATCTGGGAAGTTGGCAGCATAGAGCGTGTGGTTGTGGGCAGTGGTTCTGTGATTAGCACCCGACTGCTCAGTAATGGCCAGTTGATCATTGTTGCTGACGAAGAGGGAACTACCAATATCCATCTTTGGAAAAAAACGGGTGAGCAAAGCCAAGCAACTGTGTATGTGTTGCCAAGTAAGAGTTCTCGCAGTGTGACAGAACTCAGCGCATTACTGCGCAATATCGAAGGTGTATCGGTGAAATCTATTGCTGGTCGCCCTGTGGTAGAAGGGGATATCTTTGAAAGTGATAGCGATATTCTTGAACGTGTTCTAGGTCTGTATCCTGATGTTATTAATTTAACCAAGGTATCCAATACGTTTTCAGAGAAAATGGTTTATCTGAAAATGCAGATTGTGGAATTCAGCTCTAGTGACTTAGAAAATTTAGGCATCGACTGGGGTACTGGCAGTATTGCGGGGCCGACTGCATCTTTATTTAAAGCCTGGAATGTTAACGATCAATATCGCCCAGAAGTCGCTTCTGATTTTACTGGTGACCTTTCTGTTGCTTCTTTTGCGGAAAAGGGTTCCTTACCTTTCTTTGGTATCGCCACTGAAATCGCTTCTCGCATTAACTATTTGGTGAGTACGGGTAAAGCCTTTATGTTGGCGTCTCCTCGTTTGAGTGCCCGTAGTGGTGGTGAAGCTGAGTTTTTAGCCGGAGGCCAAGTGCCTGTTGTAACCAGCAGCATTAACGGTACAAGCGTGGAGTACAAGGATTTCGGTATTAAGTTAGCCATTTCTCCCGTTGCCGATTCTCAGGGAAATATCACTGCCCGTGTGGGTACCGAGATCAGTAGTCTTGATCAAGCGAATGCGGTTGATGGTGTGCCTGGTTTTAAAACCCGTACCGCAGAAACCGATATTAATATGAAAGACGGCGAAACCTTGGTGATTTCCGGGTTGATGAACTCTGAGCTAAATGAATCAAAAGACAAGGTTAAATGGCTGGGAGACCTACCTATTATTGGTCACTTATTCCGTAATAAATATATGTCTGGAACCAAGACTGAGTTGGTTATTTTTGTGACCCCAACCATTATTGATAGCAAGCACGCCATTAATCACGAAGAAATTTCTCGTCGTGACGACATGTTAAATCGATTTAATAGCTCCTTCGAAGAAGGCTTGTTTGAGTAAGCACTTATGTTTGAAGTAATTGTTGCGACAAAAGGCGAAACCGATTCAACAACACTACGTTGCATGTTGAGTCGCTGTGGCTTAGGAAAGTCTCGAGACAACCTGGTTCAGCTTCGTGGTTGGAAGGTTGCAGGTATTCATGCGGAATTAGAACAAAGAGACGATGGGCTTTATATCGTCGATAAAGTTGATGCCGGAACCTACGTCAACAACGATCGCATTGAAGATGAATACGGCCCGTTAAAAGAAAGCGATGTGGTGGGCATTGGTAATTATCGCATCAGTGTTCGCCCTCTCGGTGCGGCTGAAGAGTATGAAGCCAATGAGCAGCTGCGTAGTGAGCAAGATGATGATTCAGATTCTGACGACTCAACGAAAGAAACTAGCACTGCACCGAAGAAAACAACCGCTTACCAAGATCAATATATTTTGTGGCAAAACCATGTTCACGAAGAACTGGTAAAGCGTATGGATTTGAAACGTATCGATATCGGCACCATGAGTGACGATGCGCTACGAGACAGAATTAAAGCCTTGATCAACGAGATTCTCGATTCTTTGGCATCTGGTATGCCTGAAGCTATCGATCGCAACCAGTTGGCGGAAGACGTGCTAAATGAGGCGGTGGGTCTTGGCCCTCTCGAAAACCTATTGGCCGATGACAGTATCACCGAGGTAATGGTAAACGCCTTCAATGATATTTATATCGAGCGTAATGGCCGCTTGGAACCGTCGGATATTAATTACAGTAGCCATGTGGCTGTGTTGTCTGCCATTGAGCGTATTGTGTCGCCGCTGGGGCGTCGTATCGATGAAAGTTCCCCAATGGTGGATGCCCGCTTGAAAGATGGTTCTCGTGTGAACGCAATTATTCCGCCTTTAGCACTGAAAGGCCCTTGTATCACCATTCGTAAGTTCTCGAAGAAAAAACTAGAAGCAGAAGATCTGGTTGGCTTCGGTGCAGTGAATGACCAAATGGTGAAATTCTTACGCATTGCGGTAGAGCAAAAGAAAAACATTATTATTTCTGGTGGTACAGGCTCTGGTAAAACCACACTGTTAAACGTGTTGTCGAACTTTATTCCTCACGGGGAGCGAGTGATTACCGTAGAGGATGCGGCAGAACTTCAATTGGCTCAGCCGCATTTGGTTTCTCTTGAAGCCCGTCCGCCTAACATGGAAGGCAAGGGCGCGATTCCTATTCGTGATTTGGTAAAAAACTGTCTGCGTATGCGTCCGGACCGTATTGTAGTGGGTGAGTGTCGTGGCGGTGAAGCCCTGGATATGTTGCAGGCAATGAATACCGGCCATGAAGGTTCTCTGACCACTGCACACGCCAATACGCCTCGGGATATGTTGTCTCGTATTGAGGTGATGGTATTGATGGCGGGGATGGACTTGCCAGTGCAAGCTATTCGCGAACAGATTTCTTCTGCCGTAGATATCATCGTTCAGCAATCACGCTTCCCTGACGGAAGCCGTCGAATTACCGCGATCAATGAGGTCACTGGTATGGAAACTGGCGTGATCCAAATGCAGGAAATCTTCTTGTATAAGCAAGAAGGTTATGACGAAAACGGCAGAGTGAAAGGCCAGTTTAAGGCAACGGGTCGTGTTCCTGAATTTTATGAGGATATGCGTGATCGTGGTTTGGATGCAGATTTGAGCTTGTTTCAGTAGCCTGCTTTTTAATAAACAAGGTTATTAGTCAAACAAGACCCTGATAAATGATCCGGTGATTACTCACAGATTATGATGAATTTAACGTTAGTTTTTGTATTTGTTTTTGCCAGCGTAGCCTTGTTGGCTTTTGCTGTCTTGGTGGTTGGTAATTCGGTACGGCAAAAATTAGAAACAGATATGTCGGAAGAGGCCAATATGAACCTCGCCGATATGTTTATGTTTGTTGATGGTGAGCAATTGGCTCGTTACTACACCATTGCCTTGGTAGTTGTGCCTGTTGTGACGCTGGTTTTTACTTGGGATTTTTTATCCGTGGTCATTGCTGTGGTTCTTATGGCTCTCTTGCCTCGTGTTTTTTACACCCAAGTGCGGGAAAAACGTTTGAAAGCGTTTGAAGGGCAATTGCCAGACGCCTTTATGTCTCTGTCTAGTAGCTTGCAAGCAGGTTCAAGCTTGATGGGAGCCGTGGAATCGCTGGTGCATGACCAGCCTGCACCATTGAATCAAGAGTTTGCGCTTTTGCTGCGAAAGGTGAAGCTTGGGGTTAACTTTGACGTTGCTTTGGTGGAAATGGAAAACCGCCTTCCTTCCCAAGATTTTCGTGTTGCCCTATCAGCTATTCGGATCTCTCGAGAAGTGGGTGGTAACCTCACAGAAGTAATGGAAAGCCTTGCGGCGACGTTGCGTCAAAAAGCCGCCATGGAAGGAAAGATTATTGCCTTAACCTCCCAGGGAAAAATGCAAGGTTATGTAATGAGTGGCTTGCCCATTCTATTGGCGGGGGTACTCAATGCCATTGAACCAGAGGCTATGAGCAAGCTTTACAACACGCCTATGGGATACGGTTTTCTGCTTGTGATTGCGATTATGTTGAGCTTAGGCTTTATGATCATTCGCAGCATCACCAAGATTGATGTGTAGGTTGGAGTAAAGGATTAGAGAATATGTGGCAATCCATTAAAGACTTCTTCCTCAGTGTTTGGATCTTCCTATTAGATCTCAGTGCGCCGGTTTTTATGTATGGCTCAGCGTTGGGCTTTGGCGTTTCTGTTGCGGTAGTTTATTTCACATTTAAATTACTTGAGCAGCTGGTGCCGGAAGAGGATCGAGAATATAAAGATCCTCTGCCACCACTATTAAAAATCATTTGGCCTATGGTTCGAGTGATTGCTTATCACTTGTGTACAAACCTGCCTATCGACTATCTGAATCGCTTAGAGAAACGTCTCCAGCAAACGGGTGTGGCTTACATCCTTACCGCAGAAGAATTTTTCGCATTGCGTGTTATCAGTGCGGTACTTTTCCCGGTGCTAGCTGTTTTTTGTATGATTATGTTGCACAAGGGCAACTTTTTCGTCTTTATGGGAGCCATCTTGCTGGGCTTTTTCTACCCGGTAATTTGGTTGCAGGAAAACAAGAAAAAGCGTGAGAAAGAAGTGATTCGTGCACTGCCTATGTACTTGGAATTTATTTCTATGTCCGTTGAGGCGGGTTTGAACTTAAATAGCGCGATTAATCAGGCTGTGGATAAAGGCCCGAAAGGGGCCTTACGCCACGAATTCCAGACAGTAACTCGTGATATTCGCGCAGGGGCAAGCCGTGCAGATGCTTTACAGCGTTTAGCAGACCGCCTAGATATTCAAGAAGTGAACACTTTTGTTCGCGCGGTGATTCAAGCAGAAAAACTGGGTTCCAGTATGCGGAAGCTGCTTAAGGTGCAATCAGAACAGCGTCGTAACGAGCGTTTTATGCGTGCGGAAAAAATGGCTATGGAAGCCCCTGTGAAACTAATTTTTCCACTGATGGCTTTTATCTTTCCAGTAACCTTTATGATCTTGGCATTCCCAATTATTGTGAAGTTTATGGACCAAGGGTTCCTGTGATTCTCAAAGGAACCCTCGTTAATCGACAGGTGTTGATGGTTTATCGAGCTGCTAGTTGGCTATCACGCATGAAAGGGCTGTTGGCGCTACCTCAGTTAAAGCAGAATGAAGGCCTTTGGTTACAACCCTGCCCATCAATTCATACGTGGTTTATGGGGTACACCATTGATGTGGTGTTTTTCGATAATCAGGGTACTGTGCTTAAGCGAGTCGAACAGCTAAAACCTTGGCGCACAGCCGCGTGCTGGAGAAGTGTGGGTTGTTTAGAACTTCCTGCAGGAGATATTCAGCGTCTTAATATTTGTGATGGAGAAACGCTTCAATGGCAAGCTTCAGAATAACTGCGTTAATCGCCATTCTTGTATTGAGTGGTTGTGGCACCAATTCATCCAAGCCAGACTTACAGAGCCTAGCACAGTGGCGCTCATTGGCAGATCAAGCCTACGCCAATAAGGCCTATGATAAAGCCATTCAATTGTATTCTCGTTTAACAAAAGCCGTACCCAAAGAAGCTTCCAACTGGTTTCGTTTGGGGAATGCGTATTCTCGAGTAGGAAACCATCAGCAGGCGATTGCGGCCTACCGTGAGGTTTTAGTGCGTGAACCTGAAAACAGTAAGGCTTGGTATAACTCAGGGCTTATGGAACTAAAACAAACGGCTCAACACTTTGTAGAAGCAGAAGCCAAATTGCCCAATGGCGATCCCGTGGCTGAGGTGTCGCGGATGGTGAACGAAGGATTACTGAAACTTGTAGAAGAAAGTAATCAAAAAGTTCACCAATTAAGAAAAGCCAAAGATCAAGTGGATACCGGTGATGTAAAAGTCATCGTGATTAACGAGTAGTTTTCCTGTGCGATCGAAAGCGTTTTCAAATCCGCTATCAAGAACCGGACAAACGGGGCAGAGCGCAACTGAGTTTGTGATTATCGTTCCTGTACTGTTTACGCTAATTTTCGGTTGCATCCAGTTTGCGTTAATTTATCAGGCAAAAACGGCACTGCATTATGCGGTATTTAATGCAGTGCGTATCGGTGCAACCAATGGTGCAACTTTAGAATCGGTTCATCGTGGTTTTGCCATTGGTATGGCTCCTTTCTATACCTACGATGATGACGCCTTTGAAGTGACCACTGCTGTTGAGCGTGTTCAAACTCACATGGACGAAGGTCTGTTTATTTTTGAACGATTGAATCCAACTCCTGAAGCCTTTCTCGATTTTTCGGAAGATGTAGATCCGGATACAGGGTGGTCATATATACCCAATGATAATCTTATGTATCGCGATGCCACCATGGGCTTTTCTTCGCGGCTAAATGTGCAGGATGCTAATTTACTGAAGGTATCTGTTACCTACTGCTACCCACTGAGTTTCCCCTTTATTAACGTGATCATTGGAGCGGCCGTAGAAACCACAACCGCACTGGGTGTGACCTGCAATAGCTTGAGTGAAAACACCTGGCCCTTCCAACCAAGTATTCCCATTACCGCAACGTCCTTGGTGCGTATGCAGTCGGATATTTTACAAGATCCTTCTTGGTAAACTTTTCACAGTATCAGTTCGCATTGCTCTGATGGAATAAGCAGGAAGAGCGATTCCTTTCGCTTTATCTCTGTTTTACACTCTCTTCCAATCTGTACGTTTTTAATTTCTTTGAAACTATCTTTACAACTATCTTTGTAACTGGATGCACATTATGGAAAAGCAAAATATTGCTTTTATTGGTCTCGGTGTTATGGGTTTTCCGATGGCGGGACACCTGGCTAAGGCTGGTTTTAACGTCAGGGTCTATAACCGTACAGCAGCTAAAGCAGCACAATGGCAGGAGCAATACGGTGGTCAAACTGCAGCAACACCAAAGGAAGCCGCAGAGGGAGCCGGTATTGTTTTCACCTGTGTAGGTAATGATAACGACCTTCGTTCGGTTGTGGTGGGTGACGAGGGCGCCTTGGCCGGCATGAAAGCTGGCAGTGTTTTAGTGGATCACACCACTGCCTCGGCAGAGGTTGCCCGCAAACTTTCAGAGATATGCACAGAGAGTGAAGTTGCTTTTCTGGATGCCCCTGTCTCTGGCGGTCAAGCCGGGGCGGAAAATGGCCAACTCACTATTATGGTGGGCGGCAATGAAGATACCTTTGAGGCCGTGAAGCCTGTGTTAGGAGTTTTCGCCCGGGCAGTGACCCTTATGGGAGAGGTTGGCAGTGGTCAACTGTGCAAAATGGTGAATCAAATTTGTGTGGCAGGTTTGGTTCAAGGGTTGGCTGAAGGGTTACACTTTGCCCAATCCTCAGGTCTAGATGCCCATAAAGTAATTGATGTCATTTCCAAAGGTGCTGCACAATCTTGGCAGATGGAAAACCGCTATGAAACCATGTTGGCGGGGGAATATAACCACGGCTTTGCGGTTGACTGGATGCGTAAAGATTTAGATATTGTACTAAACGAAGCTCGGCACAATGGTTCTCACTTGCCAGTAACGGCATTGGTGGATCAGTTCTATAGCCAGGTACAAGCTATGGGTGGCGGGCGTTGGGATACGTCTTCTCTGTTGGCTTTATTAGAGAAAGACTCCTAGAAGAGGATTTCTAAAAAGGGAATTTTCTACACTCACGACACACTAATAAAAATAATGACTAAAAAGGCCCTTGTTGTTTATGTTGTCTTCATTCGTTAAAACGTCAGCTTTCTTCTTAGCCTCCTTTTCTCTATCGGCTTCTGCTTTAGAAATAGAAGGTCAGTGGCGCCAAGGCCATATCCTCAAAGGAAAGGTCACAGAGGGCTCTCAGGTGGAGTTTGAAGGGCGTAAAGTCCGAGTGGCAGAAGATGGCCGATTTCTCTTAGGTTTAGATCGGGATGCTCCTGATACGGTCAGCCTTAAGGTCACAAGCTCCGAGGGTAACGAGCAAGTGACGAGCTACCAGGTTGAACAGCGGGAATACAAGATTCAACGTATTAATGGCATCAAAAAGAAACACATGGCACCTAACAAAGAGCAGCTGGATCGTATTTGGAAAGAGAATGCAGCTATCAAAAAAGCGCGTCAGAAAGACCTGGCACGTCGTGACTTTGAAGAGCAATTTAAGTGGCCCCTGTTAGGGCCTATTTCTGGTGTTTATGGTAGCCAGCGCATTTTTAATGGTGAACCCCGTCGGCCGCACTACGGTGTAGATGTGGCGCGACCAACAGGTACCGTAGTTGTGGCGCCGGTCACTGGTATTGTCACGTTTGCACACGATGATATGTACTTTTCAGGGGGGACTCTGGTAGTAGACCATGGCCATGGTTTGTCTTCATCTTTTATCCACCTGAATAAGATTTTGGTGGAAGTAGGGCAGGAGGTCGCTCAGGGGGAGCCTATTGCCGAAGTTGGAGCGACAGGCCGTGTGACTGGCCCGCATTTAGATTGGCGTATGAACTGGTTTGATAAGCGGGTTGACCCTACGGTACTGGTTCCTCCTATGCCGAAGTGGCAGCCAGAGTCGATAAAGAAGTAATGTGTAGCCCGGACTACGCTTCGCTTCCTCCGGGCTACAAAGCTTACAATTCCTAGACTCTCCCTATGCCTGAAAAGCCGGTAATGCTAGTATTACCGGCCTGGTTGGGCTTTGAATCTGAATCTGCCCAGAAGCGGCAACAGCGAGTGAAAAATGATCGACGAGAAACTACTTAGCATCCTTGTGTGTCCGGTATCCAAGGCTCCCTTGGAATACGACCGTGAAAAGCAAGAACTGATCTGCTACGCCAGCGGTTTGGCGTATCCTATTCGTGACGATATTCCTGTCATGCTGGAGAGTGAAGCCCGCCAGCTGACACTAGAAGAAAAAGAAGCTCGTAAGTAGTTTCTGAGCTGAACTGAACCCCGTTTTACTGCCCCTGAAATGATTTGAGGGAAAAATCATGACAGAAGAAAAAAGTATTTTTAGCAAAATCATCGACCGTGAAATACCGTCGGAAATTCTTTATGAAGACGACTTGACGGTCGTGATCAAAGATATTGCTCCAAAAGCACCTACCCACGTATTGGTGATTCCAAAGCAAAACATTCCTCGCTTGGTAGATGCTCAAGAAGGCGATAAAGAACTGCTGGGCCACCTGTTATTAGTAGCCGGTAAAGTATCGAAGCAGCTGGGCGTCGATGAAGCTTTCCGTTTGGTGATTAACAACGGTGAAGGTGCAGGGCAAACGGTTTTCCACTTGCATATGCATATTATGGGTAATAAGACCTTTGATGAAGGCTCTTTAGGCCGCGAATTTTAATTAGAGCCTCTGGCCTTAATCTGGCGGCGTTAACGCTCTAATAAACTCCCAGTAATAGGGAACGAGAAATTTTAAAAGTTTGAATTGAGATAAAAATGAAAAGTGCTGAATTACGCTCTGCGTTTTTAAAATATTTTGAGTCACAAGATCACACGGTTGTTAAGTCCAGTTCACTGGTTCCCGGAAACGACCCCACGCTGCTTTTTACCAATGCGGGTATGGTGCAGTTTAAAGACACTTTCCTGGGTGATGATCCTCGCAGCTATTCCCGAGCGACCTCCTGTCAGCGCTGTGTGCGCGCTGGTGGTAAGCACAACGATTTAGAAAATGTGGGTTACACCGCTCGCCACCATACCTTTTTCGAAATGCTGGGTAATTTCAGCTTTGGTGATTACTTTAAACGCGACGCGATCAAGTTCGGTTGGGAATTCTTAACCAAAGTATTGAACCTGCCTGAAGAGCGCCTGTGGGTGACGGTACATATTTCTGATGATGAAGCCGCTGATATTTGGCTAAAAGAAATGGGCGTATCGCCAGATCGTTTTTCTCGTTTAGATGAAGACAACTTTTGGCAGATGGGTGATACAGGTCCCTGCGGCCCGAGTTCCGAAATTTTCTACGACCACGGTGCGGATGTACCTGGTGGTCCTCCAGGTAGTGAAAACGATGATCTTGATCGTTATATCGAAATCTGGAATCTGGTATTTATGCAGTATGAGCGTCAGGCCAGTGGTGAATTAGTGCCTCTACCAAAGCCTTCTGTGGATACAGGTATGGGCCTTGAACGTATTGCTGCGATTATGCAGGGCGTTCACAGCAACTACGAAATTGATTTGTTCCAAGCGCTTATTAAAGCGGCAGCTGAAGCTACTAGCTGCAGTGACATGGAAAACAAATCCCTGCGAGTAATTGCCGACCACATCCGTTCTTGTGCTTTCTTGGCCTCCGATGGTGTTATTCCTTCTAATGAAGGCCGTGGTTTTGTACTGCGTCGTATTATTCGCCGTGCTATTCGTCATGGTCACAAGTTGGGCCAGAAGGGTGTTTTCTTCCACAAGCTTGTTGCTGCATTGGTTGAGCAAATGGGCGAAGCCTATCCGGAGCTTGCTAAGCAACAGCAGCAAGTGGAAAAAATTCTGCTATTAGAAGAAGAGCAATTTGCGAAAACGTTAGACCAGGGAATGAATGTTCTTGAAGCGGCGTTGAAAGAATTAAGTAGCAAAGAAATTCCTGGTGAAGTTGTTTTCACGCTTCACGACACTTACGGTTTCCCTTTCGATTTAACTGGTGATATTGCCCGTGAGCGTGGTTTAACACTGGACGAAGCCGGTTATGAAAAGTGCATGGAAGAGCAGCGTGCGCGTGCTCGTGCGGCGGGTTCTTTTAAATTGGATTACACCGATAAGCTAGAAGTAGAAGGTAGCTCTGAATTCCACGGTTACTCTGATTTAAGCTACCACGGCAATGTAACAGCACTGTTTAAAGAAGGTGAGTCGATTGAGGAATTACAGCAAGGCGATGAAGGTGTTGTTGTGCTTGATCATACGCCTTTCTACGCGGAATCTGGTGGTCAAGTGGGTGACTGTGGCTACTTGTTTTTAGAGAGTAATCAATTCCAAGTGAATGACTGCCAAAAACAAGGTGACAGCCATATTCACGTGGGTGAGATGCTGTCGGGTTCTATTAAGGTAGGCGATCGTGTTGATGCAGAAGTTTCAGCGGATGTTCGTCAGTCTACGGCGCTAAATCACTCTGCTACCCACTTGTTACATGCGGCACTTCGCGAAGTGTTGGGTGATCATGTTCAGCAGAAAGGTTCGCTGGTTAATTCAGAGCGTTTGCGTTTTGACTTTGCCCATATGGAAGCCATCTCTAATGATGATCTGAATACTATTGAGCGTTTAGTGAACGAACTGATTCGTCAGAATAGCGAAGTGGAAACAGAAGTGTGTGGCTTAGAAGAAGCACAAGCTCGCGGTGCCATGGCTTTGTTTGGCGAAAAGTACGGAGACGAAGTTCGCGTACTGTCTATGGGCGATGGCTTCTCGGTGGAACTGTGCGGTGGTATTCATGCTAAGCGCACGGGCGATATCGGTGTACTGCGTATTGTGTCGGAATCTGGTATTGCTGCCGGTGTTCGCCGTATTGAGGCGGTAACCGGTGCAGAAGCTTTGGCCTTGTTTGAAGAAGACGAAGAGCTGATTGAAAATATTGCCGGAACCATTAAAGCAAATCGCAGCAATATTCTGGATAAGGTTCAGCAGCTGGTTGCTCAGAACCGCGACTTGGAGAAAGAGCTGGCGGCTCTTAAGAGTAAGTTGGCTTCTGCTGCCAGTGGCGATCTAGTTTCTCAGGCTGTAGACATTGATGGCCTGAAGGTATTGGCAGCGAATCTGGAGGGTGTAGATCCAAAATCTCTCCGTGATATGGCTGATCAGCTGAAGAACAAGCTGGGCAGTGGTTTGGTTTTGTTGGCAACGGCGGATGGTGACAAGGTATCCCTGATTGTGGGCGTTACCAAAGATGCCACAGGCAAAGTCAAAGCTGGAGATTTAATGAAACACGTTGCGCCTCTAGTCGGTGGTAAAGGCGGTGGCCGACCAGATATGGCCCAAGGTGGTGGTACAGATGCATCAGGTATTGATGCTGTGTTGTCTGCAGTACCGGAGTGGGTTAAGCAGCAGCTGTCTTAATGCCTGTTCAGGTGGCGCGTTAACTTTTAGCCATTTGGCATCCTTTCTATAGGTAATACAGGGGAATCTTCCAGTCTTTGGGAAGTTTCCCTTGGAGTTGCCTCTTATTTACCTCTTTCTCATCCCTTCACTCACTAAATATCCTTTCTACTTGAGTGCGTCACACAAACTAAATCCACGCCAAGTCTTAACTTTTCGTTGATTTTAGTGTTAAATTCGCGCCAGTTTAAATAGGCAGTGTCAGGAATGTCCTGTAACATTGCCGCCTTCTATAACGTCAGGAGCGACGGGCTGAAATGAGCCTTTTTGTACAGAAATACGGTGGCACCTCAGTGGGTACCATTGAGCGCATCGAGAAAGTAGCCGATAAGGTTGCTAAGTTCCGAGAGCAGGGCCACGACATGGTGGTGGCTGTTTCGGCCATGAGTGGCGAGACCAACCGTTTAATCGGCTTGGCAAAAGAAATTCAGGATCACCCTGACCCTCGTGAGATGGATGTGCTGGTCTCTACTGGTGAGCAAGTAACCATTGCACTCTTGTGTATGGCTCTGAAAAAGCGTGGTTGGGATGCTCGTTCCTACACCGGTGGCCAAGTGCGTATTTTGACCGATAACTCCCATACGAAAGCCCGTATCCAAGACATTGATGTTGAAAACATGCGTAAAGACTTGGATGCCGGTCGCGTTGTGGTTGTGGCTGGTTTCCAGGGTGCCGACGAAGACGGCAATATCACCACTTTAGGTCGTGGTGGTTCAGATACCACGGGTGTGGCCCTAGCTGCTGCTCTAGAGGCCGATGAATGTCAGATCTATACCGACGTAGACGGCGTATATACCACGGACCCACGTGTGTGTGAGCGCGCCCAACGCCTAAAAAGCATTACTTTCGAAGAAATGCTGGAAATGGCGAGCCAAGGCTCAAAGATTTTGCAGATTCGCTCCGTTGAATTTGCTGGTAAATACAGTGTACCCCTACGTGTTTTATCTTCCTTCGAAGAAGGCCCAGGCACGTTGATTTCCCTTGATGAAGGTGACCAAATGGAAAAGCCCGTAGTATCCGGAATTGCATTCAACCGCGACGAAGCGAAAGTTACGGTTTCTCGTATTAAAGATGTTCCTGGCATTGCCGCTCAGCTGTTAGGGCCTGTGAGCGAAGCCAATATTGAGATTGATGTGATTGTTCAGAACGTGGGTCACGACGGTTTGACCGATCTCACTTTTACTGTTCATCGCAATGACCTGAAAAAAGCGTCAGATGTGGTGAAAAGTACGGTGGAGTCAGGTGATTTCGGTGATGCCGAAGTGACTTCTGACGACACTATTGTTAAAGTATCAATCGTTGGTGTGGGCATGCGCTCCCATGCCGGCGTCGCCAATACTATGTTCACGTCATTGGCAGAAGAGGGCATCAATATCCAGATGATTACCACTTCTGAAATCAAGACAACCGTAGTGATTGACGAAAAATACTTAGAGCTTGCTGTCCGAGCTCTACACACTGCGTTCGGATTGGATAAAGACGTAGAGTAAGGTATTAACGCGCCTGTTGGTTAGGGAACTGACAGTTTTGCTTATTGCCCTTTTTTGGGCGCTTGTATTAGACAAATGTTCGGTTAGGCTCTATACAAAATAGACCGAGTCTAACAATAACGAAGACCTTGGTGTGCGGCTTGTTCTCAAGCCTGTGTATTAGGGATTTATGCGGGATAGTCGAAGGAGACTTATTATGTTGATTCTTACTCGAAGAATTGGTGAAACCCTGATGGTTGGTGACGATGTTACCGTTACCGTACTAGGTGTAAAAGGTAATCAGGTTCGTATTGGTGTGAATGCACCGAAAGAAGTAGCGGTTCACCGTGAAGAGATCTATCAGCGCATTCAGCGTGAAAAGAATGCTGCGAATCCAGGGAACTCCGTCGAGTAAATATCCCCTTTTTCAAATCGATAGTTAAGCAAATAGTTGGGCAAATAACTATTTGCTTTTAGGCCGGCAATTGGTATTATGCCGGCCTCGTTCGTTAGGCGGTTTCGAAAGTATTCAATGAATATTTTTTGAACAATATCAAACGCTTACAAACGATCTTCTTTAGGGAACACTAATAGCAGTTTTTTAAAGAAACAGTCGAAAGACTAGGTGAGGTGGCCGAGTGGCCGAAGGCGCTCCCCTGCTAAGGGAGTATACCCTAATCCGGTATCGAGGGTTCGAATCCCTCCCTCACCGCCATCATTCAAAACAAAAAGCCCCATGACGCTTTGCGTCATGGGGCTTTTTGTTTTGAACGGCGCTGAGAGAGGAATTCGAGGGTAAAGAGTTCGACCTGGAGCGAAGCGCATCCCGACCGGTCTAGAGGTGGAGGTAGACTCTACCTGATTTACTACTCAAGCCCCTGTGGTATATCTTTATATAACAAGGATTTGCAACACTTAGTATATATAAACAGTTCCCGAATAATCATCCATCGAAAAATCTTCGCCTCTTAGCAAACGAAGGTTTAACTCTCTGCTATCAAGCACATGGCCAGAGTGATCCACTGGGGTAGCACCAACGGCTAAAGTTGAACCGTCACCTGATAAAGCAATTGAATTTCCAAAACCGCCATATTCACGGGAATTAGGTGATTTTAAAAAGGCTTTCTCAATCCAGCTATTGCCATCCAATTTAAATATGAAGGCAGCGCCAGAATTATGAGTCGGATAAGAGTATAAGGGATAATCATTTATTGTTAGTCCGTGTCCATTTATTGTGTTTGAGGTACTTCCGTCACGAACTGTGCTAACAGCCAATACTTTGCCATCTGCAGAAAGGCTTACTTGTTGACCAAACTCCTCTGTTAGTCGCGAAGCGGGATCAAGGGGATCAATAGAATCACAATCGTTGTTGGCGCAAAAATCATATTTATCACCCTCAAGGTAAAGCTTTATTGATGCCGCTTGCGACCAAATCGTATCGTTTAAATTGAATGTATATACTGCCCCAGAGCCAGAGCCACCTTCTGTAATGGCCCCTACAGCTAGTGTTTGTCCATCCGCTGATAAGCTAACAGAGGAGCCGAAAGATGGATTAAAGGCTAGGGAGTAGCTTCCATACTCTTTATATTTGCTATATTCATTTGGCTGTAAACAAGCTGATTCTATCCACTCAACACCATTGAAATCTAAGACTAGAACTAGTCCCACATTGAAATAGGAGTACCACTGTCGATTAGCACAGTCGATGTTGGCATTAGGTAAACCCACAGCTAGTTTTTTTCCATTTGCAGACAGGCTTATGCCCCCTACAAATTCATCCCCTAAGATTTTTTGATTGTATATAAACTGCTCGTTTCCATTGTGTACAAAAGGCTGCTCAATAAGGTTAGCTCCATCGAACTCAAAAATTCGTATATTTTCATTACGAACAAAAGATACGGCTATAGTACTTGCATCTGCAGATAGACTTATTTCTTTTGGGTTGGGGCCACTTTGCCCCATGAAAGCTTGAGAAACTTTTACCCAATCGAGGCCGTCAAATTTGAATGCTGCTAAAGAGAAGTTATGATCTTCTAGGGTTACAGTTCTATAACCTGTAGGAACACAGTCTCCGTAATCATTACAGGTGTAGCCAGTTTCTTCTTGATGCTCTATGAATTCCGAGTTGGCTGCGCCAACAATAAGAGTGGACCCATCAGCTGAAAGCGTCAGGTGCCAACCGAAATAATCAAAGCTCTCGTCTTTGATGATGTAACGTTTCCAGCTACTTTCTTTGCGAGTATAGACATAGACCGAGCTCTCTTCTGGTGCAGTTATGGCTAAGACGCTCCCATCGTTAGAAATGCTCAGCGAAACGCCAAAACGATCTACTGTTGAAATGTCATCAATTTCATTATCCGTAGTGGCTTTTATGCTAGAGATATAGCTCTTGAGTTGATCTCCGGTTAAATCGAGAGACCTTGTAGAAGGTGATCGTAAGACTTCAGAACCATCAGGTCTTGTAATTAACATTTGATATTGGCCAGACATTAACTCCAAAGGATTTCGATCGAAATTACTACTGGTTTCAGCGTGATTGTGGCTTGATACCAATTTATCAAGGCCCGTTGAAACCTCTACGATTGAGATTGATAGGTCCTCTTGAGTATTCTGGATAGCCCACTGGGCAGTAATTGAGCTGTCTAGACCTACAGAAAAATTTATATCGCTGATTGATAACGCCTTGAGTGGTAATGCATCTTCATTATCTGATAGCCCATCATTGTCAGTATCTAGTGTTTCGGAGGACTTGTTTGGAAAAGCATCTTGAGTATTAACTATACCGTCACCATCGGTGTCATTTGTGTTGGTACTACCAGAGCCTCCACAGGCATTTAAAATAATGATTAAGCCCAAAGGAAAAATCCATTTACGAGTCACTTTAACTCCTGTTCTTAGTCTGCATAGGGGTTGTTTGGTTGCATCTTATCACTAAGTTTGATGAGCTGTTAGCGGGTAGGTTACTAATAAGGGGCTGCTTGGGGTATATGGTGCTTTAGATGACTTCATATTCTGCGTCATTTGACGAATACAGCTCAACAATCACTTATGGGAACCTTTGCGTGTTTACCCTGGTGACTAGAGAGCCCTTGTTTTGAGCCAGCATTCGTCTTTACCTGCCTTAGATTCTCAGCGCTGGCTGGCACAATTCAGCGCGACGTTCTTTTCAGAAAATTCTGCCACTCGAATGGGGCGTACTGAATCTTACGGCCCGCTGCGTGTACAACGTCCTTTTCACCCTGAAGGTCCTGAGTGTCTTCATTTTTATTTGTTGCACCCTCCCGGTGGTTTGGTGGGTGGTGATCGTCTGGCTATTGATTTATACCTACAGCCGAATACCCATGTGCTGATGACGACCCCTTCTGCAGGCAAGATTTACCGCAATATTAGCGGTTATGCTCAGGGGCAGTTTGTGGGCTTGAAGGTGGATGATGGCGCAATCTTAGAGTACTTCCCTCAAGAAAACATTGTGTTCGATGGTGCTAAAGGTGAACTCAGTACAGACATTCACTTAGAAGGTTCAGGCTTGTTTTGTGGTTGGGAAATTACCTGCTTGGGCCGCTTTGAAAGTGATGAACCTTTTGTATCCGGTAGCTTGAAGCAATCTCTAATGATTTATCGAGACGGGCGGCCATTATTCTGTGACCGTTTTCAGTTACAGGGCTCTGTAGAGCAACCTTCTAGTTTACAGTCGGCGGATGCTGGATTTCGTGGCCGCTGTGTTTTTGGCTCCTTTGTGATGACTACCGATGTGATGGCTGATGAAGCATTTGCGGAGCAGCTTGTGGAGTGGCAAACCGAGTTAAATGCCGAGGGAGTGCAAATCGCTATGACTCAAAAACCAGGGGTGTGGGTGGTTCGCGCTTTAACGGACAAGGCTGAAAAGTTGAGAGGGGCCTTTGAGTTTTTGTGGGAAAAAACGCGCCCGAAAGTGTTGGGGCGTGATGCTTGTGCCCCTCGTATTTGGCGTACGTAATTTGACGCATACAACGGATTTCGAAATGCACCAATAATGGGCGTGCTTTATTGTAAGTTCTGAATCTATCGCAATCTTCGAGGAGTTTTCAGGTGGAACTGTCCCCCAGAGAAAAAGATAAATTACTGTTATTTGTGGCGGCTGAATTAGCGCAGAAGCGTAAGGACCGTGGGGTAAAACTGAATTACCCAGAAAGTGTTGCCTTGATCAGTGCCTTCATTATGGAGGGTGCTCGCGATGGTCGTACGGTTGCCGATTTGATGAATGCTGGTCGAGACGTGCTCAAGCGTGCTGATGTGATGGATGGCATTGCTGAAATGCTCCATGAAGTTCAAGTAGAAGCCACCTTTCCAGATGGTACCAAGCTAGTCACCGTCCATAACCCCATTGCCTAATTGAATACGAGCTGGAGAAACCATCATGATTCCTGGTGAAATTATTTGCGCTGAAGGCGATATCGAAATTAATAAAGGCCGTGAAACGGTGCAGTTAGAGGTGGCCAACTTAGGTGATCGTCCCATTCAAGTGGGTAGCCATTATCACTTTGCAGAAACTAATACGGCGCTACAGTTTGATCGAGCCCTTGCCCGTGGTTTTCGTTTGAATATTGCGGCAGGTACTGCGGTACGTTTTGAACCGGGCCAAAGCCGCACGGTGGAGTTAGTGGCCTTTGCCGGTAAGCGAGAAATTTATGGTTTTCGTGGCGATGTGATGGGCGCGCTTTAAGCGGGCGTTGATAGCTGAGTAGATAAAAAAGAATTAGGAGAAATCAGATGGCTACTATTGATCGTCGCGCTTATGTAGATATGTACGGGGCAACCGTAGGCGATAAGGTTCGTCTGGGTGATACAGAATTATTTATTTCACCGGAAAAGGATTACACCGTTTACGGTGACGAAGTGAAGTTTGGTGGCGGTAAAGTGATTCGCGATGGTATGGGGCAGAGTCAGGCCCTGAGCGACAAGGTACCAGATACCGTTATCACTAATGCATTAATTCTTGATTACTGGGGCGTGGTAAAAGCCGACATCGGTATTAAAAATGGTCGCATCAGTGCCATTGGTAAAGCGGGCAACCCAGATACTCAAGAAGGCGTCACCATTGAAGTGGGGCCGGGTACCGAAGTGATTGCTGGGGACGGCCAAATTGTTACGCCCGGTGCTATTGATGCACACATTCATTTTATTTGTCCGCAGCAGGTTGAAGAAGCCTTAATGAGTGGTGTGACCACCATGTTAGGCGGGGGTACTGGCCCGGCAACGGGCACGAATGCCACTACATGCACACCAGGCCCTTGGCACATCGGTAAGATGTTGCAAGCGGTAGAAGATATGCCCATGAACATTGGTTTTCTGGGTAAAGGTAATGCCAGTTTACCTGGCCCCTTGGATGAGCAGATCGAAGCCGGCGCCATGGGGTTAAAACTTCATGAAGACTGGGGTACGACACCAGCGGCCATTGATAATTGTTTAACCGTTGCGGAAAAGCACGATGTACAAGTGGCCATTCATACGGACACGTTAAATGAATCCGGTTTTGTGGAAGACACCTTAGCAGCCTTTAAAGACCGCGTAATTCATACCTATCACACAGAAGGTGCTGGCGGTGGACATGCGCCGGATATTATTAAGGCCTGTGGTTCTGAAAATGTACTGCCATCTTCTACTAACCCCACACGCCCTTACACAGTGAACACGGTGGATGAACATTTAGACATGCTTATGGTCTGTCACCACCTTGATCCAAATATTCCTGAAGATGTGGCTTTTGCGGATTCTCGTATTCGCCGTGAGACCATTGCGGCTGAAGATATTCTTCACGACCTCGGCGCCTTCAGTATGATTTCTTCTGACTCGCAGGCCATGGGTCGAGTGGGGGAAGTGGTCACTCGTACGTGGCAGACTGCCCATAAAATGAAAGTGCAGCGGGGACCGTTGCCTGAAGATAACGAGCACAATGATAACTTCCGCTGCCGCCGTTACTTGGCGAAGTACGCCATTAACCCAGCCATTACCATGGGTGTTGCTCACGAAGTGGGTTCTATTGAAGTAGGTAAGCTGGCGGATCTTGTTTTATGGAAGCCCATGTTTTTCGGCACTAAGCCTTCGCTGATTTTGAAAGGCGGCATGATTGCCGGTGCGCCAATGGGTGATCCAAATGCCTCTATTCCCACACCACAGCCCGTGCATTATCGCCCTATGTTTGGTGCGCTGGGTAAAGCGGTTCAGAAAACTAGCCTGACGTTTGTTTCAAAAGCCTCTTTAGATTCTGGAAACTTAGATGAGTTGGGTTTGGAAAAACAATTGTGTGCGGTGAGTAATACCCGTTCCATTCGCAAAGCAGATATGAAGCTTAATGATTACCAGCCCGTGCTTGAAGTAGATCCGCAAACTTATGTGGTAACCGCAGACGGTAAAGAGTTGCGTTGTGATCCTGCGACAGAACTGCCTATGGCCCAGCGTTATTATCTATTTTGAGTGAGTAGAGTTTTAAGAAAGTACGGTGAGATGAAAATTTTTAATCAATTAGTGACAGTGCCGGTGGATGTTAGCAATCAAAATGATGCTATTGAACAGGTGCGTTTGAGTTTTGATGATCGCAAGCGTGGCCGCTTAAAAGTTACCACGCTTGACGGTGACGAAGTGGGTATTCAAATAGAGCGCGGTCAGGTACTGCGTGACGGTACTTGGCTGAGCAATGACGCTGGAGAGTTGCTACAAGTACTGGCACTTCCTGAAGAAGTCACTACGGCTTATGTGGCCGATGCCACCTTGTTTGCTCGAGGTTGTTATCACTTAGGTAATCGTCACGTTCCTTTGCAAGTGGGTGAAGGCTTTTTACGTTACCAGCGGGACTATGTGCTTGATGATATGTTGAAAGGTTTGGGTATCGAACCCCAGTACGAAGAAGCGATTTTTGAACCGGAAAATGGAGCCTACGCACCGGGTACGGGTCATCACCATCATCACGGTGAAAATCACGAGCACAGTCACCACAGTCATGACCATGCACATCATCACTGATTCCGAAAATGACAATATGAGCACTAACAGCGTGAACACTGGCGGTCTGGGCTCGGCTGCCAGTTTGCTTTCTCTGTTGCATATTTCTAGCCCAGCGTTGCCTATTGGGGCCTTCGCTTATTCACAAGGCTTGGAATATGCACTGGACAGTGGTTGGTGTCAGACCTCGGCGCAAGTGCAGGAATGGCTGCAAGAAAATTTACGTCATGGCTTGGGCTGTTTAGATTTACCGGTTTATGCTCGCTGCTACCGCGCTTGGAAAACCAAGGACTTCGAAGCATTGGTGTGCTGGAACGAAACCCTCTTGGCCTTTCGCGAAACCCGTGAATTGTATTTAGAAGATATCCAGGTAGGTGGAGCGTATCGCCAATGGCATTTGGGGCAGGACAGCAACCGTGCCACACTGTTGAATGTTTGTGAAAAGCCCACAGTGGTTGCCATGAGTGCACTGGCGGCGGTGCTATCGGAGATTGATTTACCGAAAGCACTACTAGGTTTTGCCTGGGGGTGGGCGGAAAACCAAATTGCCTGTGCCAGCAAAGCCATGCCCATGGGGCAAACCGATGGACAAAAAATTCTGCAGCAATTAATCCCGCTGTTGGTAGAGGTTTGTGAAACAGCGCAAACCATTGAAGATAATGAGATTGGTACTGGACTTATGGGGGTGGCGTTGGCGTCTTCTTGGCATGAGCATCAGTACTCCCGTTTATTTCGTTCTTGAAGCGAATTTTGAAGAGAGAATGTTGATATGACGAAACAAGTGTTACGTGTTGGTGTTGGCGGCCCTGTTGGGTCGGGAAAAACCGCTCTACTGGAAAAAATTTGTCAGACTATGCGCAACCACTACGATATCGCGGTGGTAACCAATGATATTTATACCAAAGAAGATGCCCAGTTTCTTCAGCGTAATGAAGCGCTTTCAGCCGATCGTATTATGGGTGTAGAAACGGGTGGTTGCCCACATACAGCCATTCGTGAAGACGCTTCCATGAATTTGGCTGCCGTAAAAGAACTGCAAGATAAGCACCCTGGATTGGAAATGGTGATGGTTGAAAGTGGTGGTGATAATTTATCAGCCACTTTTAGTCCTGAATTATCAGATTTAACACTGTATGTCATTGATGTTTGCGCTGGCGATAAAATTCCTCGCAAGGGTGGTCCTGGTATTACGAAATCAGATTTATTGATTATTAATAAAGTGGACATCGCTGAGCATGTGGGCGCTTCTTTAGAAATTATGGATCGCGATACCCGTAAGATGCGGGGAGATCGCCCATTTGTGTTGGCGAATGTTGAAAGCACCAAGGGTATTGCGGAAATTATCAACTTTATTGTTGATCGAGGTATGCTAGAACCGCACCCTGAAATGCAAGCAAGCCTAGCGTCTATGGTACCTGCACATCATCCTGAAGCAGCGGCATCCATTCGCTCTTCTCGTTCTCAGTAAAAGGTTTTGATTTATGTTAAAGACTAAACGCTTTATCACTGCATTGGTTGCCTTATTTGTGAGCGCTTCGGCGCTAGCACATCCTGGCCACGAACATCTCTCTTTGCCTGCAGGTCTGGTTAGTGGCTTTCTCCATCCTCTACTGGGGCTGGATCACCTCGTTGTGTTATTTGCAGTGGGCTATATGAGTTATTCCTCTGAAGGTAGCCAGCGCTGGATTTTGCCTCTCACTTTTGTGGGCTTGATGGCGGTAGGCTTTGTGGTTGCCCACAGTGGTGTTCACCTTGTGAGTGCCGTCACCATGGAAATGATGATAACTATTTCATTGGTATTGGCGGCGGGATTATTGGCAGTAAACAGCATTGGTCGTAAATTACTGAAGCCTATTGCCGGGCTCGTTGGTACCAGCGCTTTGACTTTATTTGCCATTTTTCATGGCTTGGCCCATGGCTATGAAGTGCCTCACGAGGCTAGTGTGGCAACATTTGGTTTGGCATTTGCCACTACGTCGCTGGCAATTATTTTTGTTGCTAGCAGTATGGCGAAATATTTCGCTAAGCGTAGCGCCGGGATGAAAACAGCGGTTAGTTAAAACGTTAACATCTAGATCATTAACGTCTAAAACGCCAATGTAAATTTAAGCGCCAGTTTAATTGTTTAAAACCCGTTGAGACTCTGCTCAGCGGGTTTTTTTATGAGAAAAAGATAAAAGTACGTCAAATGACGTAGTTCTGTTTGCGTAAATAACGTAGCCCAGGGGGGTAATTGTCGAATGGTTATAACGCCTGAAAAATTAATAATGAACCCCGTCAGAAATAGTTTTCACAAATAGATGTTTCACAAATTTAGACAACCTATTAACTCTTTTTAAATTAAATCTACTTGGGGGTAGACGATGGTTAAATCAAAGCAAACGTTATTGAGTTTGGCTCTTGCTGCAGCAGTAGCAGCGCCAATGGTTAATGCGGATGACGGCTTCCAGTTGAGTGAAAAACTGGCTGTTACCGGTTTTATTGATATGTCTTGGGTATATGTTGATGTAGACGGTGCCGGTTCAGATCAAGGTGCTGGTCTTGATCAATTCGAAATTGATTTGCTGTACAAGTTCGACAGCAAGTTTTCTGCGCAGGTAGATATTGAACATAAAGATGACAGTGATGACGTTGACTTAGAACAGGCGTTTCTTACTTATCAGGTGAATGATGCTGTAAGTATTAAAGCAGGTCGCTTCTTAAGCTACTCAGGTTGGGAAACAGAAGAACCAACAGGTTTATTCCAGTATTCAGGTACTGGTTACGCGCCTATCTTCTACGGATACTACCAGCAGGGCGTATCTGCTATGTATAAGGGCGACGGTTTTGCTTTGGCTGCCTCTGTGATTAACGACCTGGATAATCCAGAAGCCACTGACTCTGAACAGCCAGCTATTGAATTGATGGCTGCTTTTATGCCTTCTGATTCTGTGACTATTAAAGGTTTCTATTCTACAGACAAGCTTGATGGCACTAATGAAGACAAAGAAAAAATTAATGTATGGGCAAGCTATGCGGAAGGCCCTCTGACCCTGGCGGTTGAATTGAACAAAGCAGAAAACTCTGCTGCGCTAGGTACTGAGTCTGATGGCTACTTGCTGATGGGTAACTACGACTTTGGTTCTTTCGGTTTAACTGTTCGTTATCACGCATGGGAAACTGAAGACAGTACCGGTGCAACCATTATCGATGCTGACGGTATTACCATTTCTCCAAGCGTAGCTATCACAGACAACTTATTGATGGTGTTTGAATACCGTATGGACGATATCAACGGTGCAGACGTTGATACCTTGGCTGTAGAAGCTCTGGTGACTTTCTAAGTTTGGATTGTTTAGTGAATAAGCTTTCTTTTTGATCGATTTCTAAAAACAGCTTATTAATCAGTGATTGGCCTGTTTCCTATTTCCCCCAGGTCAATCCTAAAAAATTAACACAGGTAACTATCATGAAAATGAAAAAACTACTTGCTGCTACGTCTGCGACTTTAGCGCTGACTATTTCTTCCGTAGCAATGGCTGCTGACACCATTAAAGTGGGTGTGTTGCACTCTTTGTCTGGCACCATGGCTATTTCTGAAACCACTCTGAAAGACACCGTTCTGATGATGGTTGAAGAGCAAAACAAAAAAGGTGGTCTTCTAGGTAAGAAGCTTGAAGCGGTTGTTGTTGACCCTGCTTCTAATTGGCCACTATTTGCCGAGAAAACTCGTGAGCTTTTGACGAAAGAAGACGTAGATGTGATCTTTGGTTGCTGGACTTCGGTTTCTCGTAAATCCGTATTGCCAGTTATCGAAGAATTGAACGGTTTGATGTTCTACCCAGTTCAGTATGAAGGTGAAGAATCTTCGAAGAACGTTTTCTACACCGGTGCTGCACCTAACCAACAAGCTATTCCTGCTGTTGACTACTTGGCTAAAGAGCTGGAAGTAGAGCGCTGGGTATTGGCGGGTACTGACTACGTTTACCCACGTACCACTAACAAAATTTTGGAAGCTTACCTGAAGTCTAAAGGTGTAGCGGAAAAAGATATCATGATTTCTTACACGCCTTTCGGTCACTCTGACTGGCAGGGTATTGTATCTTCTATTAAGAAGTTCGGTAGCGCTGGTAAGAAAACTGCGGTTGTTTCTACAGTAAACGGTGATGCAAACGTACCTTTCTACAAAGAGCTGGGTAACCAAGGTATTTCTGCTGACGATATTCCTGTAGTTGCATTCTCTGTAGGTGAAGAAGAGCTGTCTGGTTTTGATACTAAGCCTCTGTTAGGTCACCTGGCTGCTTGGAACTACTTCCAGAGCGCAGAAGGTGATACTAACGAAGCCTTTATCAAGCAGTGGAAAAAGTTCATTAAAAATGACAAGCGTGTAACTAACGACCCAATGGAAGCCACCTATATTGGTTTCAAAGCGTGGGCTAAGGCTGTTGAAAAAGCCGGTTCTACTGATGTTGATAAGGTTCGCCCTGCAATGTACGGCATTAAGGTGAATAACCTGACTGGCGGTGTTGCTGAAGTTCTTCCTAATCATCACTTCACTAAGCCAGTTTTGATTGGTGAAATCCAAGAAGACGGTCAGTTTGAAATCGTTTGGGAAACTGAATCTGAAGTACCTGGTGATGCATGGACTGATCACCTAGCAGAAAGCTCGAAAATTATTTCTGACTGGAAAAATCCAAAGGTTAACTGTGGTAACTACAACACAGAAACCAAGAAGTGTTCTGGTCAAAACTTCTAAAAGTTCATCTCTCACCAAAGTGGTTATTTTCGGGCCTTCGGGCCCGATTTTTTTGGGACTTTAAATAGATAAGGTGACCTGTGAGAATCTTAAAGTTACAAGGGTTATTGGTATCCATGAGGCTATTGCTTGCTGCATTGATACTATTCCCTACCTCTCTATTGGCGATATCGTCGGAAAGTGCAGTTGACACTCAGTTGACAACAGAACAGATATTACCGCAATTCAGTACGGCCAAGTTTAAGCAGAAAGCAAAGCTGATTGAACAGGTTGAACGTAGTGGCGACGGGTTATCCGCCGTGGTTCTAGAAACCCTGCTGAAAGGGGAGCTTTTCTATTTGAAGTCAGATAAAGGGATATTGTCGAAAGTTACTCAATTGGATGATGCTCAATATGAAGTTACTCAGCTGAATGCTGACAAAACAGTAACGGTTATTGAGAAGAAGGCACTCAAGAAGCAATACAAAAAAGTTAAAACTAATAATAAGTTGCGGAAAGCCATTAAGTTGTCATTGGCCAGAATTAACCTGGTGAATGGTACGGTTGACGAAAAACTTAAAGCCCTAGAAGGCTTATTGGCTTCAAAGAGCCGTGGAGTGCCGGATCTTATTCGCCCTCTGTATGAAAGTGAAGAAAATGCAGATGTTAAAGAAATGATGTCTGTGGTTTTGGCGGTAAGCACGCTTAAAGATAGCGATTCTATTGATGAACAGTTGGCCGCAGTTGAAATATTGACTGGCCGTTTAGAAACACCTGTTAAGGTAAGCCTAACCAAATTATATGAGAGTTTGAAAGGCAAGAAAGATTCAGACTCCAGAAAGCTTCGTAAGAAAACAGAAAAAGCCTTGGCGAGCATTGAAGACAAGGTTGGCTTCTATCAGTTTATTGAAAAACTCTTTTTCGGCTTAAGCCTTGGCTCAGTGCTGTTACTAGCCGCCATTGGCTTGGCTATTACCTTTGGTGTGATGGGTGTGATCAATATGGCCCATGGCGAGATGATAATGATCGGCGCCTACACCACCTATGTTATTCAATTATTGATGCCAAACTTAATTGAATATTCGTTGTTTGTGGCAATTCCCGCAGCATTCTTAATGTCTGGTTTAGTGGGTGTTGTAATTCAACGTACAGTGATTCGCTATTTACATGGTCGACCACTGGAAACTTTGTTGGCTACTTTTGGTATTAGTTTGATTTTACAGCAAGCGGTTCGCACGATTTTTTCACCGCTGAATCGTCAGGTGGTTTCTCCTGAGTGGATTAGTGGGGCATTGGAATTAAACCCAGTACTGTCTCTAACGTATAACCGCCTCTATATTTTAGCTTTCTCAATTTTGGTATTTATTACCCTGGTAGCCATTATTAAAAAGACTTCTCTCGGGTTAAATGTTCGTGCGGTTTCCCAAAATCGTGATATGGCAAAAGCTATGGGTGTTCGCACTGAGTGGGTTGATGCCATGACATTTGGTTTAGGCTCTGGCGTTGCCGGTGTTGCCGGTGTGGCCTTGAGTCAGCTAACCAATGTAGGGCCTAACTTGGGGCAGGCGTACATTATCGACTCCTTTATGGTGGTTGTATTTGGTGGTGTGGGTAACTTGCTGGGTACATTAGTAGGCGCCTTTACATTAGGTGTTGCGAATAAATTTATGGAACCTATTACCGGTGCGGTATTGGCAAATATTTTGGTGTTGGTATTTATTATTCTCTTTATTCAGAAGCGACCTAAAGGGCTATTCCCGCAGAAAGGGAGGGCCGCAGAATGAAACTGATTCAGGACTTCTTAGCGTCTGGTCGCTACACCAGTCAAACTATTCACCTTATTTCCGGTGTTTTATTTGCTAGCGTATTGATTTGTTCTATCAGTAACTTATTGGTGCCGGAAAGCTCCATTTTTTATGTGAGCACTTACACCATTACCTTATTGGGTAAATATCTCTGTTATGCCTTATTGGCCTTGGCCGTTGATGTTGTGTGGGGTTACTGCGGTGTGCTGAGTTTGGGGCACGGTGCCTTTTTTGCCCTAGGCGGTTACGGCATGGGTATGTACCTGATGCGTCAGATCGGGGATCGAGGTGTTTACGGTAACCCAGACTTGCCAGATTTTATGGTGTTTTTGAACTGGGATAGTTTGCCCTGGTATTGGTTTGGTATGGATCAATTCTGGTTTGCTATGCTGATGGCATTAGCAGTACCAGGCTTATTGGCCTTTGCCTTTGGTTGGTTAGCTTTTCGTTCTCGTGTTACCGGTGTTTATCTTTCCATTATGACTCAGGCATTAACCTTTGCCTTGATGTTGGCTTTTTTCCGAAACGAAATGGGTTTTGGTGGCAATAATGGTTTAACGGATTTTAAAGAGTTATTGGGCTTTGATTTGCAGTCTGATGTGACTCGTGTGGGATTGTTCTCCTTTACGGCCATCGCCTTGTTATCTGCACTTTACGGTAGCCGCTTTATTATGAATTCACGGTTTGGGCGTGTTGTGGTGTCGATTCGTGATGGCGAAGCTCGCACACGATTCTTGGGCTATCGCACGGATCACTATAAGGTTGCCTTGTTTGTGTACTCCGCAGTGTTGGCTGCCGTGGCGGGCATTCTCTATGTGCCGCAAATCGGTATTATCAACCCCGGCGAATTCTCGCCAATCAATTCCATTGAAGTTGTGGTTTGGGTCGCGGTAGGTGGCCGAGGTACGCTTTATGGCGCTATCGTGGGTGCGTTGTTGGTGAACTATGCCAAAACGAAGTTTACTGCGATTATGCCCGACGGTTGGTTATTCGCATTAGGTGCGCTATTTGTTTGGGTAACCATTTTCTTACCGCAAGGTATTGTGGGCTGGTTAGAAACAAAGCTAGATAAACTCAATAAGAATAACGGACAAGACACATCGGTTTCAGAGTCAGAGGGTGCTGTTGCAGCACTGCAAACTGCCGAATTGAAGGAGCCTAAAGCATGACCAGTCGTAGTGCGAATAGTGAATTCTGGAGAAGAGATCAGGTCTGGCCTTTTTTAATGCCTGCGCAAACACAGTATGTGGATGTATCAAAAGATGTGCTGCTGTACATCGAAGATTTGAGTGTGAGTTTTGATGGTTTTAAAGCTCTGAATAATCTCAACTTGTACATTAACGATGGCGAATTACGTTGTTTAATCGGTGCTAATGGTGCCGGTAAAACAACACTCATGGATGTAATTACCGGTAAAACCCGCCCGGATGAAGGGACGGTTTATTTTGGCCAAAATGTAAATCTGCTAGAACACAGCGAAGCCGAAATCGCAATGTTAGGCATTGGACGTAAGTTTCAAAAGCCTACCGTCTTTGAAGCGCTTACTGTTTTTGAAAATCTGGAGTTATCACTGAAGGCCAATAAAGGCATTTGGTACAACCTCACTGCTACCTTGACCCCGGCAGAGTTGGAAGCCATGAAGGATATTTTACATACCGTTGGCTTATTTGAGTGTAAGGGTATGAAGGCAGGGGCCTTATCTCACGGTCAAAAACAGTGGTTAGAAATTGGTATGTTGCTATCTGCGCAGCCTCGCTTGTTATTGGTTGATGAGCCTGTAGCCGGCATGACCGTTCAGGAAACTGAGCGCACTGCTGAGTTGCTAACGTCTCTAGCGGGTGATCGTACTGTGGTTGTGGTTGAGCACGATATGGAATTTGTACGCAGCATTGCTAAAACCGTAACGGTTTTACATCAAGGCTCTGTATTGGCGGAAGGCACCATGGATGAGGTGCAAAATAATCGTGATGTCATTGAGGTTTATCTGGGAGAAGAAGCATGATCAGTATCCAGCAGGTAGATCAAAAGTACGGTGGAACCCAAATTTTATGGGGGCTGGATTTAGAGGTGCCCAAGGGCAAGGTGACTTGCATCATGGGGCGTAACGGTGTGGGTAAGACCACCTTGTTGAAGTGTTTAATGGGTTTGTTACCGACGAACTCTGGGAAAATTGTTTATGACGGTAATGAAATTCAATCATTATCTGCAGAGCAACGAGCGCCATTGGGTGTTGCCTATGTACCCCAAGGTCGTGATATTTTTCCATTGTTAACCGTTGAAGAGAATCTTCGTATTGGTCTACCTATTCGCAGTGATAAAGCCAAGGACATTCCGGAAAAAATTTACGAGCTATTCCCAGTGTTGCGAGATATGAAGCATCGTTTGGGGGGTGACTTATCCGGTGGTCAGCAACAGCAATTGGCTATTGGCCGTGCCTTGGTGATTGAACCTAAAGTGTTGATTCTTGATGAACCTAACGAGGGGATTCAGCCCAATATTGTTAAACAAATTGGCGATGTGATTTTAAAGTTAAACCAGGAAGAAAACTTAACGGTTATCTTGGTTGAACAAAAACTCGGGTTTGCTCGTCGAGTGGGGCAAGAATTCCGTTTAATGGAGAAGGGTAGAGTGGTTGCCAGTGATCAAATGGAAAATTTGAACGATGACTTAATTAAGCAGCATCTGGCGGTTTAATTAACTGAATGGGGATACACCTGGCTAAATTTTAACGGGTATTAGCGAGGTGTTATCTGCCTTTAAGATTTGAGCTTAAGGCGTCCGTTGCTCAGCGATCAAACGTATAGCTACGCTAGCGGCGGTGGTTCGGTTTTCTACCCCTACTTTATCAAACACCTGCTCTAAATGCTTATTCACCGTGCGGGGGCTGATATCCAGTATCTGTCCGATCTCTCGGTTAGTTTTACCTTGTGCAATCCAACAAAGTACTTCTGCTTCCCTTTGGGTCAATGAAAAATGATTTTGTAGAATTTCTTCGTCGGGTACTTCCACTAAATTAACAAGCTTCAGTAAATAATCATCTGTACCGCGTTCTTCGATAAACTCAATAGCCAATGGCTGTTCTAACTCTTCAAATTTCAGCCGCTGTTTTGCTTGCAGAGTTTTCTTTAACCAAAGGGCTAATTCAGATTTCAACTCGTTGTGTTTCCATTGATTATCAGGGGCGTGCTCACTGATCAGGTCAAAAGCCTGTGGAGTTGCCCAGTTGATAACACCGGTACTATTGGCAGAAAACAAATATTGCCCGCTGTTATCCAGTGCTTTTTGAGCGCTGTGGGTGATACGAGCATTGGTGAGGTGTACGTGCATCCGTGCCAGTAATTCATCGGGGCGAATGGGTTTGGTGAGATAATCCACACCGCCAGATTCTAAGCCCCGCACAATATCTTTGGTTTCCGTGAGGCCAGTCATAAAGATCACTGGAATACCGGCTAGCTCTGGGTCTTCTTTTAATCGGCGGCAGGTTTCAAAGCCATCCATGCGCGGCATTACTGCATCCAGAAGAATGATGTCTGGTCGCATACGTTTGGCAATGGTCAGCGCCTGCTGGCCTTCTAACGCAAGCAGTACATTAATGTTGGCGGCTTCCAGCGCATCATTAATTAAGCCCAGTGCTTCTGGTGAATCGTCGACAACGAGTACCACTTCTTCTTGAGTGAACTGGCTCATGAATTCGAGCTTTCCTCTAATAGTTGTTCAATTTTTTCAAAACGCATGGTTTCAGCTAAATGCCTTAAGTGCTCAATGGTGCTGCTGTCCAAGAGCTTTTCTTCTTCAAGTTGGTTCAGGGAGCTTATTACTCCTCGTTTATGGCCAACCTTGGCAGCTTCCAGCATTGTGTTTATTTGAGCGGCATCTGGCAGCACGATATTGGTATCCATATTACTTGAAGTCATGGCCTGAGAGGTAGTGTGTGGTAGCGTACTTGTAGATTCACTTAATACCCATTGCAGTTTCAGAAGCTCGCCAACTCGTTCAATCAATTCCCGATTGCGAATAGGTTTAGTCATATACGCGTTGTAGCTTGTATAGGCGTGTGTATTGTCTTCGTGCAGCTCGGTTGCATCTGCAGAGAGCATCATAATGGGGTGATGATATCCCACGCTGCGCAACTTTTGGCTGAGCTCTAAGCCGTTCATGCCCGGCATGTTGACATCGAGAATCATTATGTCGGGTGTGCCTCGGTTAAGATTCTCGAGGCATTCTGATGCATTTTGTGCTTCTAGAACATTGAAGCCTAGTGGTGTTAATAAATCATAGATTAAACCACGGTGGATGGCTTCATCATCGACGGTGAGGATAGTTTTTGGCCTGCCTTCATAGCCGATAATTTGTTTCTTATCCGGCGCTTTGGCAATGGGCTTATTAACGGAAGAGAGCATAAGGGCGACTGAAAAGCAGCTGCCATTGCCGAGGGTACTGTGAATTTCTAAACGGCCACCTAAAATTTCCGTCAGCAGATTAACAATGGTTAGCCCCAAGCCAGTCCCCGATACGTTGGGTACATGTTGATTTCTTACTCGCTCAAAAGGGTTGAGGATACGGTTAATATCTTTTGAATCAATTCCTACGCCGGTATCTTCAACGGTAAATTCTGCAACTTGGCTCTTATAATAAACGTGGAAATCCACACGGCCTTGTTCGGTGTATTTAATGGCGTTTGATAAGAGGTTAATTAGAATTTGCTTTAATCGCTTTTCATCCGTTCTTACTCTTAAAGGCAGGGTTTGATGGAGGTGGAAGTGGAACTCAATACCTTTGGCTTCTGCTTGAGGCTGAAAGATCTGAATAAGCTGGTTCAGTACTTCAGTGATATTCACTTCTTCGTGATAGATATCCAATTTGCCGGCTTCAATTTTGGAAATTTCTAATAAGCCTTCAATCAGGTTGGCGAGGTGTTCTCCGCTATTGCGAATAATACTGAGCTGGCGTTGGTGTTGCGGAGGAGTTTCTGGGTTTTGCTCTAATAGCTGTGCGTAACCGAGAACAGATTGTAAGGGGGTGCGCAGTTCGTGGCTAATGCCGGACAGGTATCTGCTCTTTGCGTGGTTCGCTTGTTCCGCAGCTTCTTTTGCGTTTTGTAATTCAGAGTCCGTTTCTTTGTGAGCTTCAATTTCTTCCAGTAACAATTGTGTTTGACGGTTGGATTCTTGCTGGGCAATTTTTCGGCTTTCAAGGGCCAAAAGAATTAGCCAGCTGAGTACACCGAACACAATGGATAATACCGTAAACAGCGTCCAGCTGGTTTTCAGTAGCAGGGCTTGAGTGGCTTCATCGGTGGAAGGGTTGTGAAAATAAATGAGTCCCAGCAAGGTTGCATTAACAATGGCGATGCAAGAAAACAGGCAGATAAACCGGAAAATGCGAGAGTTAATAACGGGTGTTGCTTTCCCTGCCGTTAAGCGGTTTGACCAATGATTTAGCTGGTCACTAAAGCGGGAGTCTGTTTTACACATATCCAAACAGCGTGCGTCCAGGGAGCAGCACAGAGAACAGATAGCACCCTGGTAGGCAGGGCAATGGCTGATATCTTCCGCTTCGAAATCCTGTTCACACACGGTACAGGTGTGCACTGTTTTGAAAGGTAAGTGCTTGCTAGGAGTAGCTTCTCCTGACGCATCAAAATCTCTGGCTAAGTAATATTTACTTTTGGTAAGAATGGCAATGAGTGGAACCAAAATGTAACAGGAACCGAGGGAAATATAGTGGGCGAGGTGAGCTGCATTATCACCAAAGTATCCCATATAGGCGAAAAGCCCGAGGGCAACAGAAATAATCATGCTGCCAAAACCCACAGGGTTTATGTCGTACAAATGTGAGCGCTTGAATTCGATTTTTTTGGGGCTCAACCCTAGGGGCATATTAATCAGTAAATTTGCTGACAGACAGCCCAGCCAGCTAATGGCGGTTAGGGCAAACACGCCCACAATAGCTTCCAGAGCACGATAGGCACCCAGTTCCATGAGCGTAAGCGCAATCACCATATTAAAAATAAGCCACACCACGCGCCCTGGGTGATTGTGAGTGAGGCGGCTGAAGAAGTTAGACCAAGCAATAGACCCCGCATACGCATTGGTCACGTTAATCTTCATTTGGGAAATAATTACCATCACACCGGCGAGCATCAGTGCCACAGCGGGGGATTCAGTGAGATACTGAAAGGCCATCTGATACATATAAACCGGATCAACGGCTTGTTCGAAAGGAACCAGCTGGCGGACCGCAAGATAGGCCAGAAACGAGCCAAACAGCATTTTTACCAAACCGATGGAGATCCAGCCCGGCCCTGAGAACAGCATCCAGAACCACCAGCGCTTGCGGTTTTCATTGGTTTTATCGGGGAGGAAGCGCAAGTAGTCCACCTGTTCTCCAATCTGGGCGATAAGCGCAAAGAAGATGGCAGAGCAGGCGCCGAATAACGCTAGATCGAAACCTTCAGCTGTAGGGGCGCCGCTAGGGGAGTAGGTAGTCCACTCTGAAATCTTGTCGGATTCGAAATACACCACAACGAAAAGTGCCGCAAATTGAAGCCCTAGCCACAGCGGTTGAGTGCCCACCTGAAACCGGCTGATGGTTTTAATCCCGTGAGTCACGATTGGGATCACCACCAGTACACAAATGACGTAGCCAATGGCTAAGGGGATATCGAACAGCGCCTTTAATGCGGAAGCCAGAATAGCGGCTTCGATGGCAAAGAAAATGAAAGTGAAGGAGGCGTAAATGAGAGAAGTAATTGTGGAACCCAGATAACCAAAGCCAGCGCCCCGTGTGAGTAGATCGATATCCAAACCATTGCGAGCGGCGTGGTAGGTAATGGGAATACCGGTCAGTAGGATAGCCGCAGCAACCGCCAGCATGGCATACAGGGTGTTGGTAAAACCGTATTGCAGGGTGGCTGCAGCACTGAGAGCTTCTAGGGCGAGAAAGGCAGTGGCGCCCAGTGCAGTTTGGCCCACGGTGGCGATGCTCAGCTTCCGAGCTTTTTTCGCTGTAAACCTTAAAGCAAAGTCTTCAAGTGTTTGATTGCCCGCCCATAGGTTGTATTCCCTACGGGTTTTAAATACAGATTGCTTGGCCTTCATACACTTGAAACACTCAAAAACGCACAGTTTCCCATGTTCTCATGAAGTGGTGCCAGCGTTAATGGGCCATATTACGTAATTGAGAATTTCACTGCTGGGTCTTGGGTAGTTTTACTCGCGTACCAGCTTTTATTTGCCATTCTTGCCACTTCCATGGGATTTTGGGAACTGGTTAAAAACTGTCATCCAATTCCTACCTGGGATATAGCACCGTTAATCCATCTGGACTACATTTCTTCCTTGCACAGTATTGCGTTCGTTAATTTATAGATCAAAGGAGAGTGAGATGAGTTTGGCGTTAGTGTTAAGTGGTGGTGCGCCCAATGCGACCTTAATGACAGGTGCGCTATTGGCGATGGAAGAAAAGGGGGTGAAGTTCGATGTGGTGTCTACATCGGGAGCCGGTGCGGTAGCTGGTTTATTTTATGTGGCTCCGAAAGACACCTGTACGGAAAGCGCCTTAAAGAACAGCGTGAATATGGGCATTGCAGATGCCATCTACAAGCGCTTTCCTGTGAATTACAAAGTATTTCAAAAACCAGGGCCAATGGCAGATTGGTACCGAATGCTTACCAGCATGAATCCCTTTTTCAATATGGCCTATCAAGGGGTTTATACCAATGAGATCACTCGCCTATGGACAGACTCCATGCAATTTATGCTGGCAGCCTGTTGCCCCACCAATTTAACCGCGAACAGCAAAGGAATGTGTGCGCACGTTCCCTGGATCGATAACGCGGTGGACTTTGAAGCCCTGGCTGATTTCGATGGGGATTTCTATATCAATGCCTACAACATTACCGATCATGAGATGGAGCTGTTCCACAACAGTGAGCTAAATGCGGAGCACTTCAAAGCAGCAATGTCATTTCCCATGATTTATCCGCCCTATGAAATGAACGGCAAGCAGTATATTGAAGGCGCGGCTATCGATGCACTGAATTACAAATCCTTGGTGAACAAGCATCCTGAAATCGACACCATTGTGGTGTTTGATGTGCTGGGTATCGACAAACTAATTCGTGAACCTCGAAATTTGTATGATTCTTGGGTACTTTCTATCATGACGCCGATTGTGGAATTGGCCAAAGACGATACCAAGCTGTTTGAATTGCAGCACAATTCTGGCCCCAACAAACGTGATCTATTGAAGATTCACTATGAGATTCCAGAAGAGCACATTCCAGAGTCTCTGGATTGGTCTCACAGTAACTTGAAACGCTTGTTTGATATTGGCTATGAGGCGGGTTTGAAATTCTATGAGGAACATAAAGACAAGCTCTGTTGTAGCTCCACTCGAATGGAGCCTCCCAAGGCCTCTGTTAAACCGAAGAAAAAGGGTAAGCCCAAGTTGGAAGTGGCCTAGTGTGGCATTAAGCCGCCGATTTAATGAAGCCAGCCCCGCAATTGCGGGGCTTTTTTTGTGGGTGTGAGTTTGTCTGTACTGTCATTCTGACGAGGTACGAGGAAGAATCTTAAAGCCAAACGGAGATCCTTTAGCTGGCGCTTCAGGATGACAGAGTGAGGCGGAAGCAGAATACCGAGGTTTGAGCCGCATATCTTTACCGTTGTCATTCTGACGAGGTACGAGGAAGAATCTTAAAGCAGAATGGAGGCCCTTCCGCTGCGCGTCAGAATGACACGCTTTTTTAATAAACACTTGCCATATCCCTGGGTTGTGATAGTGTACTAGTACATGAATACATCTAAAGACCATATGCACCGCTATCAGCAGGAGTTGATTGAGCACTTGCTGAAAGCGAAAGACTCCACAAGCATGGAGGCCACCCTCAACAGCTTGCTCACAGACACTGAGCTGGATGAGGTATGCAAGCGACTGCAAATCTTTAAATTACTGGAAACAGGCATGCCACAGCGCCAGATCGCTGAAACGTTGGGTGTTGGTATTGCCACGGTTACGCGGGGCTCTCGTGCCCTTAAGAGACAACAGCCTTGAGCGTTTTGACCAGCCCTGGGCTGTTTTAGCCTTGAGTGTTAAGAGCTGACATAAGAGAAAAGACCATGAGTAAAATGCCACCGCGGATAGAGCTTCCGCGCAAGCCCACCTACGTTACCATCAGCTCGGATTGCGACTTTTTTGGTTTGTTCAAAAAGGTCGAGCGCCGTTTTGAAAACTGTTTTTACCTGGAGTCTCTGGGGGAAGACAGTCACATGGCTCGCCACTCCATTATCGGGTTCGACCCCGAGCAGCTGCTATATGCCAATGGTAAGACGCTCACCATCGAACAGCGAGACGGCTCCAGTGAGCAATACGAGAGTGAGAACCCTTACTATCTGCTGCGGGATATTGTTCCTCAGGACATCATCTCTCGTAAGTATGCCGGCGGACTTACCGGTTACTTAGGCTACGATGCCATGAATTATTTCGAGCCTAGCCTGTCGCTTCAATCCAGTGAATTATTTGATGCTTTTCGTTTTGGTTTATACAAAGACGGCTTGATTTTAGACAAGATGACCGGAGAGGTTTTCTACTTCTATTACCACGATAGTCGCTTAGCCCTAGTTGAAGAAATGCTGGCAGAGCCAGAAGTGGTTGCCGATGACTTAACGGTGACCCCGCAAGGGGAAACCATGACCAAAGAGGAACACCGTGCGGCGGTCATGAAGGTGAAGCAGGACATTATCGACGGAAAAATTTTTCAAACGGAAGTGGGCTATAAGAAATATTTCACAATCGACGGTGATGCTATTCGTCTTTACGAAGAGCTACGTGAAGTGAATCCTTCTCCACAAATGTACTTTGTTAAATTTGGCGAGCAAAAGCTTATTGGTGCCAGCCCGGAGTTACTGTTCCGCTTGCGCCAAGGGGAAATGGAAACTTTCCCATTGGCGGGAACCACAAAGCGTGGAGCCACAGAGAAAGAAGATGTGGCCCTGGCGCGAGTGCTTCTGAATGATCCCAAAGAAATTGCCGAGCACAATATGATTGTGGACTTACACCGCAATGATATTGGTCGTGTTGCCCAGTTCGGTACCGTGAAGGTGCGTAGTTTGATGGACATTAAACGCTTCAGCCACGTTCAGCATATTGCCAGTGAAATTGTCGGCATTATGTCTGACAAGGAAGATATGTTCTCGGCTTTAGCCAGTAATTTCCCGGCGGGAACTCTAACCGGTGCGCCAAAAATTGAAGCGATGAGAATCATCGATGCGCTGGAAGGTGAAGGCCGTGGCCCCTACGGTGGAGCTGTAGGACACTTTGCCTTTAATGGTGACTGTACTTTCGCGATTCCTATTCGCAGTGTGTTTGCCAATGGTACCAAAGCGTATGTGCAAACCTGTGGTGGCAATGTGTACGACTCAAATCCCGAAGATGAGTATGAAGAAATCCAACGTAAATTTGCGGGAACCAAGAAAGTACTAAACAAATTTATGCCAGCCGATCTGCAAGCTAGTACTCAAAGCGGTACCCAACAAAATACGCAGGAGAAGTAAGGTGAAGGTTTATATTGTCGACAACTACGATTCCTTTACGTACAACCTGTATCAGTTTGTAGGGGAAATTCTTACGGCGGAAAAATCCAAAGGCACGGTCTCCGATTTTGAGATTGTGGTAAAACGCAACGATGAAGTGACCCTGGCAGACATTGAAGCCGCGAATCCGGATCGCATTATTATTTCTCCAGGCCCGGGTTCTCCAGATGACGAGCATTACTTTGGTGTGTGCGCAGATGTAATTAAAAACCTAGGCAAAACAACCCCGCTTATGGGGGTGTGCCTGGGAATGCAGGGCATTGTGCATGTGTTTGGTGGCAAGGTGGTGAAAGCCAAGGTGCCAATGCACGGTAAGATCAGCCCCATTCGCCATGACGGCGAAGGTCTATTTAAAGATATGCCAGATTACCTGGAAATTATGCGCTATCACTCACTGGTGGCGGAGCAGAGCAATTTTCCTGAGTGTTTACGCCTAACGGCTGTCGTGGGTGATAAGCCAGAAGAGGTGGCTATTGCAGAGTTGCTGAGTGAGCAAGGGGAGATGGAGATTATGGGGATTCAGCACAAAGAATTCCCTATCTACGGTATCCAGTTCCATCCTGAGTCATTTGCTACAGAGGGCGGAAAAGATCTTATTAGGAACTTTTTACTCGGTTGTTAAAAGGCTATGTTGTTAAAAGAACTGGCTTGTTAACAGAAAGCGCTTAAACGAGAAAACCCCACATAACGTGAGTTATGTGGGGTTTTCTCGTAGTGCTAATCATGTCTAAACAGTAAAACGTATGAGTAGCAACCAGTAGTAGTCACGACTAGTTCTCATGCTGAGCATACAGCTCCCGCTCACCTTTCTTATTTACACGATTGCGTGAGTTGGCTGCTGTGTAGGTTGCTGAGTCAACACAGCTAAAGCTGTCAGCAGAATTTGGATCTCCCTCACCATTGTAAAGTGACTTCATTGGGTAAGAGCAAGTAGGGCGTTTCCACTCTACATCACCACCCTTGTCGAACTTGGTCAGCATTAGCTCATCTGGTGCTTGGTCTTTCTCTACCCAGTTCTCAAGAGCTGTTAGCGCATCGAAACCATTATCTTTATAGCCATGGGCCGGGAATAGGCCACAGTGGTCAGTACCAGGCATCAAGAATAAGCGTGCGAAGTCTTGAGTTTTGTTAACGCCACCATTGGCTTTGGCTAAGCGATCATAGTAATTAATGCTGGAGTAAGCAGGGATCGCAGAATCAGCCCAGCCGTGCCACATCAGCATTTTGCCACCGCGCTTTTTAAATGCGGTTAGATCAGTTTTATCTGAATTATAGATTTCACCCATATAGGCCAGCTTGGGTTGATGGGCTTCAAGATCAACTTCCAGTGGGTTGATGGGGTGGCGAGGGTCTTGCTCATAAGCCATGTACTTCAAGAAGTTTGAGCTGAAGTGTTCAATAGCTGATTTCTTACCGCCCCACAGAGGAATCCAGAATTTTGAGGGCTCTTTTTCTTGATAAGGGCCTGTTACCCAGATCGGCCAAGAGGTTTCAGAGCCTAGAGGTAGTTTGCTTGCCGTCAGTTTATTACCTCGGGCACCGGTTGGGCCTTCATAGAGTTTGTTGAGGGCATTAACCTGCTTACTGGTTAGGCAGTTTTCTGAATCTGTATTACTCGCAGAGCATTGAAGAGAGGCTGCTTGGAAATTACAGCTTTCAGGGTCTTCAATAATATTGTCTTTAATACCGTCTAGCTCGTCGCAGGTTTCGATAACCGCATCAGCCACAAAATCGACATCGTCTGAGTGGATAATTTGATTGCCGTCTTCATCGGTATTGGCTTGCAACATCCATGGGAAATATACAGCAACAAGATTTGTGTAATTCAGGGCAGGAGCACCGCTGATTACACCATCGAAATCATTTGGGTAGCGATAGGCGGCCATGTTGGCCATGCGGCCACCGGTGGAGCAACCAGAGAAGTAAGATTTGTCTGGGCCGTTTTCGTAGAAAGCTTTGATCAGGGTCTTCGTAATGTTGGCGGTTTCGTGAACAGCGCGGTATCCCCAGTCGATTTCACCTTGGCGGTTATTCAATGCCCAGCGGCCATCCACACTGTTATCGCCTTGGTGACCACTGTCCATGGTAGAAACGGCATAGCTTCTTCTTAAACCGTAGTTCATGGCGTTAGCGAAACCCTTGGAATCACTTAATAGGCGGCCACAAAAACCACCGCATCCAGTCATATAGAATTTGTTATTCCAGTTTTCAGTGGGTAGGCGTATTTCAAAACGAACAGATGGGTATATAACACCGGATACCTCGCAATGCTCTGGTAAATCGCCTTCTTTAGGTACTACGCCTGTAAAGGTGACCTTGGCATTGGTAAGAGGAATGCTCTTTAGATGATTACAATCTAGATTTTCAGCGTAACTGTTGGATAAAGGTATAAGGGTAGACAGGAGAATAGAAAGAAGCGGGAAAAGGGTTTTATTTTCACGTCGAATAGTCAAAGTCATACCACCAAGTTCATTTAATCGGTAGTCATAAGTATGAACATTCTCACAGAAATTTGAACGATTGTTTTGTTATGGCTTTTCAGCTTTTATTCCATAAATATCTAACTTTAAAAAAACCGCTATATGCATTTAGTTATAGGTTTTTCATTTAATATACCCGAGTGAGCTTATTCTATACAGGAGAAACTAGCTGCGGAGTAAGGGTCACCTTTGCCATCGTATTTTGCTTTGGCAGGATACGGGCAGCTTGGTCGTTGCCAATCGGTTGTGCCGTCACCTTTGAATTTTGTCAGCATTAATTTTTCTGGCGCTTGATGATTTTCTATCCAGTTTTCTAACGCGGTGAGTGCATCAAAACCATTGTCGCGTATTCCGTGTGCCGGAAGTACTGCACAGTGATCTGTGCCAGGCATTAAAAATAAGCGAGTAAAGTCTTGGGTTTTTTCAATGCCGCCATTGGCTTTTGCTAGTTTGTCGAAGTAAGCAATACTCGATGAGGCTGGAATAGCTGTATCAGAAAGACCGTGCCAAATTAACAGCTTTCCGCCACGCTTTTTAAATGCAGATAGGTTGGTTTTGTCGGAGTTATAAATTTCACCCATAAACTTTAAGCGAGCAGGATCACGATCAAAGTCAAAGTTTAAAGGCCCATCCACAGCTTTGTCGTCTTCTTTAAAAGCCATATATTTCAAAAAACTGTCACTGTAGTAATGGGTGGCCGATTTTTTCCCGCCGTATAATGGCAGCCAAAATTGTGAAGGTTTACCGCTCATGTAAGGGCCTGTAATCCAGGTAGGCCAAGATGATTCTGAGCCAAACATTAAACGTGCGTTAGTCAGTTTTTCACCGTGAGAGTTTTTTGGGCCTTCATATAAAAGGTTTAAAGTATCCACCTGCTTGCGGGTTAAGCATTTTTCTTCTTTTGGGTTGTTGATATAAGAAGGGCATAAAAGGGTTTCTGTGTTGAAATTACAGGCCTCAGTGTCATCGATAATATTGTCTTTGACGCCGTCTATTTCATCACAAGTTTCCAGTACTTTTTTGCCCACTAAATCCGCTTCTTCTGAGTTGATGATTAGATTACCGTTATCATCAGTGTTTTTATTAGTGAGCCAGGTAAAATAAATACCGACCAAATTTGTGTAGTTTAAAGCCGGTGCGCCACTGATAATGCCATCAAAATCGTTTGGATAACGATAGGCAGACATATTAGCCATGCGCCCGCCAGTTGAACAGCCTGCAAAGTATGACTTCTCTGGTTTGTTGTTATAAAAAGATTCGATTACAAGTTTTGTGATAACGGCAGTTTCATGAACGGCACGGTAGCCCCAATCAATTTCGCTTTGTCGGTTGTTATAAGCCCAGCGGCTATCGGTACTTGATTGGCCATAATGGCCACTGTCCATAGTAGAAACCGCGTAGTTTCGTTTTAAGCCATAGTTCATGGCATTAGTGAAGCCTTTACTGTCTGACAACAAACGGCCGCAGAAACCACCACAGCCAGCCATATAGAATTTATTATTCCAATTCTTAGTAGGGAGGCGAATTTCATAGTTAATGGCTGGATAGATCAAACCGGACACTTTGCAGTATTCGGGAAGTTCACGATTCTTAGGTACTAGAACTGCGGAGGTGATTTTTGCATTAGGCAGGGCTGTACTCTTTATACGATCACAATCTAGGTTTTGAGCTTGTGTGCTGGAAAAGGGTATAAGAGTAAGAAAGGGTAAGCAGAAGGTGACGAATTTCTTGGTAAATTTCGAGTTCTGCTTCAAGTTGACCTCAATAAAACAATTGCTGACAATTTTTTCGCACTTGTATAAATCTATTATCGGCAGCGTTACGTTTATGATTATGGAGTCAGTAGCCTTTTTTTGAAGGATTGTTTGGGTATAACCTCCTCGTTTTTATACGCGGTAGATATATGTCGGTTTTTTGTTGTTTTTAAGTACCTTTGGGAGTTATATAAAAAAATGCCACACTTCTGGCAAAAGAAGTGTGGCATTTTTTAGAGGGTGTAATGCTTTACTTAAAACGCGTAGCTTACACCTAGTGATGCGGTACGAGGCTTGTTTGGACGTGCACCGTCTGGTGTACGAGAAACAATTTTTTGGTTGTCTAACAAGTTTTCTACTTTGAAGAACAATTGTACGTCGTCGTTCATGGTGTAACGGCTGATGTAGTCTACTACTAACAACGAGTCCGTTTTTTCAAGAGGGTCACCGCTAAAGTTACAGCCGAGTCTTACACACATGTCGTCGATATATTTAGCGACGGCATAGTTATTCCAGCCACTGGTGTGTTCTAAACCTACCCGTAGGCTAAGGACATTTTCAGGGATATCTTTCAGTGTTTCACCCTTAATACGATCTGTCGTTGGATTGTCCTTACTGGTCTCAGCACTGGTGTAGGTATAGGTTGCATCAACAGGGATCACAAAGCTGGATTTGTTGATAATGGCACTGGCTTGTAATTCCAAACCTTGGATAACGGCTTCTCCGGTAACGAAAGAACCTGAGGTATCGCCATTACTACATGCGTTACCTACGGAGCAGTTTTCTGCTTTGTTGGAGAAATCGCTGTAGAAACCAATAGCTTCAACGAAGAAATCATCTTTGTTATAGCGGGCACCGAATTCCCAGTTAGTACTGCTTTCAGGCTTCTCATAGTCTTGGGCGCCGCCGCCTAGAGGGGAGAATCCCTTGTGAACACCGGCTAGTACCTGAACATCATCGCTGATGTTGTAAGTGAAGGATGCGCCTGGTAGCCATTCGCTGTTGTCGTTACCACGGATACTTACAGAGCCTGAGCGATCAGACGTAGAGAATTGCTTGCGGCTAGATTCCACATCTTCGTAACGAGCAGCCAGAGTCACCTTCAACTTTTCATTAACCTGCCAGTTATCGACTAGCCACAAGCTCAGTGCATCGGCTTCTTCCTGGCGGTTGTTGCTGCCGCTAATGTCTGTAGAAGTACTTTGGTAAACCAGTTCACCGTTAACTTGGTTGAACGTTTCAACAGGCTGGAAGCGATCCATTTCGTCTTGGTGATCACGGATGCCTAAAGCCAATTTGTGGTTATTTAGTTCGATATCGAAGTTGATATCCAAGCCTTTAGACTCGTAGGAGCGGTTATTGTGCTTGTAGCTCAAACCTGCTTCATCGATAGTTCCGTCAAGAATGCCTTGGGCATTGGCATCGCCATTGTTGGCATTTTCAACCAGTGAGCCACCACCACTCAACTTAAACCAGTCGCGAGAAAATTCGTTGTTGTAGGCGATTGCTGTGAGTTTTACGTTGTCGGCTAAGTCAGCGGTGTAGGTCAGGGTAATACTATCGTGATCGTTGTTCATTTCGTCGATGTCAGACAGGCCGTAGCGGCGGTTTTCGTCGCGATCAAAGTCAGCATCTGTAAGGCCTAGGTAAGTTTCGTTAGACGTCTCTTCAGAGCGTTGAGCTTTGAATAACAGGCTTTGGGTTTCGCCAGTCCAGCCCAATTTCACCATGTAATCTTCAATGTCGTAGCCAGTGTCACTGCCACTGCGGTCGATATCTTTGAAGCCATCGCTTTGACGCTGAGTGGTTTCAATCAACCAGCCGAATTGACCGTTCTGACCACCGTAGTTTGCCAGTAGATCGTGGCTGTTGTTCTCAGCGGTTGAGTAAGCGATTTTACCGCCGGTGGTTTCAGGAATTGGGGTGGAAATCAGGTTTACCACACCGCCAGTGGTTTGAGGGCCATGGCGCAGTAGTGGGGCACCTTTTAAAACTTCAATGGCAGTTTGACGCATTGCTGTTGGGAAGTAGTAAGCCGCTGGGTTGGAGTAGGGGGCTGGTGCGATTAGCACGCCATCTTCCATTAAGGTGATTTTTTCACTGCGCTCAGAGGTTGCGCCACGAATACCAATATTTGGACGAAGGCCAGAGCCATCTTCTTCACGAATGTAGATACCAGGCAAAGTTTTCAGGGCTTGGTTAATGTCGGTGATGTTTTCAATTTTGAACTGCTCAGTGTCAACAACAGCACCTGAACCTGCCACTTTACGGGCCTGTTCTTTCGAGCCGATTACGTAGATTTCTTCCAGCGTGCCGGCGAACACGGTAGTTGCGATGAGAGAAGTAGCAAGGGCGATGCCTTGTGCAAGAGCATGTTTTTTCATGAGTCTATGCCTAGGTCCCAGAGAGTTGGATGTAAGGTTAAAAATGTCAGAGTGCGTATGTGCACCTGCTTAAAGATGATGGCGGGAATATTAATGTGAATGAAAACGATTATCAATTAGATATTGTGATAATTTGCATTCAACTTGATATAGCGCAAAAAAAATCCCGAGGTACTTGTGAAGAGTGCCTCGGGATTTTGGTGTGTGCTAACTATTTAGATAGAGCTTTGGATGATGAGCTGCAGTTTATCCATGTAGTTCAGGCATGTAGTTAAGCCATGTAGTTAATCGACAGCGCTGTAGCCTGCATCGATGGGGTGAACAGATCCGCTAATATTCTTGGATAGGTCGCTGGCGAGGAAGGCCGCGTAGTTGCCGATATCGTCCAGATCTAGGAGGGAGCGCAGAGGGGACTTTTCCTTCTGGCGTTCTAAATACTCATGAAAATCAGCAATACCCGAGGCGGCCCGTGTAGGCATAGGGCCTGGGGATAGGGCGTTTACACGAATTTTTTTCTCTCCCAACTCTGCAGCCAAGTAACGCGCGGCGGATTCGAGAGCGGCTTTGGCTGGGCCCATAAGGCCGTAATTGTCTACCACCATCTGGCTACCGGCGTAGGTAACCGTCATTAAAGAGCCACCATTTTTCATAAGAGGCTCTGCCAGTTTTGCCATACGAATAAAGGAGTGGCAGGAGATATCCATGGCTTCCATAAAACCTTCTCGGCTGCAGTCGGTAACGCGGCCGTGAAGATCTTCAAGCGGGGCATAGGCGATGGCGTGAACCACAAAATCTAGCTGCCCCCATTCTTCTTCGATCTTCTGAAACAAGGCTGCCATTTGCTCATCGTCTTTGACGTTGAGCGGGGTAATGATGGAGGCTTCTACCTGTTCAGCCAAAGGGCGCACATGGGGTTCGGCTTTTTCGTTCAGGTAGGTAATGGCGAGCTTGGCTCCGGCTTGGTGAAAACTTTTGGCACAGCCCCAAGCAATTGAACTGTCGTTGGCGATACCGACGACAAGGCCTTTCTTTCCGGTGAGGTCAATCATATAGGCGTCCTTACAGGTGTCCTGAAATACTACTGACGTTATGTTACAGAGTATGAATGGTTTGGCTCGGCGGCAAGTTTTTTCTCTTTATAACAGCCATTGCGGGCTGGGTGAGTCAGTAGAACCCCCCGTTGAGACTAGGCAAACATAGACTGCATCTCCCTCCATTTCTCTCGTATCAAACACAGTTATCAAGAACAGGTACCAAGAATATGGAGGGCGTGGCATTTAAGGGAGGTAAAGGAGGCAGAGGTAGGGGGAAAGAAGCAGGCGCTTAAAGGTTACAGCTTAACTAAGGTTCGCCCTTTCAGTTGCCCCTTTAGGATCGGTTGAGCCAGCTCCATGACACCATCCAAGCCTGTCTCGGTGACAAGGCTACTGAGGTCAACTCGCCAGTCGTTAGCCAGCTTATCCCATACTGCCTGGCGAATATCCATGGGGCACTCTACGGAGTCGATGCCGATCAAACGTACGCCTCGAATCATAAAGGGGCAGGTATTGGTTTCGAAGACATCGTTGGCCACCCAGCCACAGTTGGTGACGACACCTCGGTATTTCACTTCTTTCAAAACAGAGCCGAGAATGTTGCCGCCGGTTTGATCCACCACTGCTGCGTATTTTTCCCTCAGCATGGGTTTGCGGGCGGCTTCGTTTTCGCTGCCGTCCACCTCGCTGCGGCGAACAATTTGGCTTGCGCCAAGTTGAGTTAATACCTCGTCGAATTCCGGCTTGTTGGAAACCGCGATAACGTCAAAACCGATTTTGGACAGGATGGCCACGGCTACACTGCCCACGCCACCGGTAGCGCCGGTGACTAGCACAGGGCCGCTGGCGGGAGTTACGCCGCCGTGCAGGATTTCATAAACGCTCAAACCAGCGGTAAAGCCAGCAGTACCTAGAGTCATGGCATAAGCGGCATCAAAGCCCGCAGGGCGTTTCACCACCCAGTCGCCGGGTACGGAAATGTATTTGCCGTAGCCACCGGAAGTGTTCATACCGAGGTCGTAACCGGTGACCAAGACTTCATCACCCGGTTGGAAGCGTTTATCGTTGGAGGAGGTAACAATACCTGCGGCATCAATACCTGGGGTATGGGGGTACTCACGGGTCACGCGCTTTAAATCTTCACAGGAGAGAGCGTCTTTATAGTTGAGGGAAGAGTACTCCACCTCAATCAGCACATCATTTTCAGGTAAGTCGGCTATGCTCTTCTGCTCGATTTTGCCTATACAGGAGCCATCGTCATTTTTGTGAACTACTAGGGCGGAAAAGGTTGCGTTGGTCATGGCGGAGTTACCCAGCTAGGTTGTATACAGAAGAGATAAGAGGTTAAAGACTAGGGCTTATTGGGAAGGATTTAAATGGTTTTAAGTAGCTTTGTGCTTAGACCTTGGTCGTGCAAGTGAGGTTGTTTCAGGAAGGGACAGAGCACACGCCAAAGGTCACCTAAAAGGTGGCCTTTGGCGTGTGCTCTGCGCAGCCTTAGTTTACGGTCAGCACATCTTGGCGAATAGACATAATGACTTTCTCTGAAGTATTGCCGCGGAGTAATTCCCCTAAACCTTCACGGCGGTTAGTCCCCAAAGCAACCACGTCTGCATTAATGGAATCAGCTACTTGAGCAATGATGTCTTCAGGTACACCTTGTTCCACATGAATACGTTCGGAGGGGATGTCAGCCATTTTGGCCAATAGGCCGCGGTCAGGGTAGTCCATGGAGTCCTTATAAGCGTTTACCACGTGCAGCTCTGCACCGTAGCGTTCAGCGGACCAGCGAGCACGGGAAAGTACACGATTATTCAGGGCTTCTTGTTTCTCATCTGCATTTTGGATCTTGATGGAAGCCAGAATAGCTGAACGCTGCTCTTCCTTACCGGGTTTTACCAGCAATACAGGGCATTCAGATTGGCGTAGGATCGCCCAGCGGTCGTTACTGAAAGATCTCTTTTGGGCTTCCTGGTCCTCGGCAATGGGCAGCATGATCATGTCGATATTGCGCTGGTTGGCGTAGTTAAGAATGGCTTTCTGGTATTCGGTGGAGAAACAAACCTGGCTAATTACGGTTAAGCCTTCTTCCAAGAGGGGTGCGCGGGTATCTGCAAACCATTGAGAGTCACGGAAGTTATTCACGTTTTCTGCTGATGTGTTTGTCGCGTTTACATCCACAATAAACATAATGTGGATCTCTGCTTTGTCCTCACGTATTTTTGCGTTAGCCAGTGCTCGTTGTGCCGCCACAGGTTCGATTTGGGTTGGGTCGACGATGACCAATAGTTTTTCATTGTTAAACATAGTGATGAGTGTTCCTTTAAGCTGTAAATTTCAGATAGAAAGGTGAAAAAGTTTGGACTTTCGTATACTAAAGAACATTACTGACAAAACCTTGGCCTGCATCAAAAAAATAGCGCTAAAAATCAGATATGAATAAAAAACACCACGCCTCGGCATCAGACCTCACATTAATTGATAATTATGCGGATAATCTCTGGGTTGAGCGTGGCCTCAGTGATCATACGTTGTCATCTTATCGTTCAGATCTAAAGCACTTGGCTCAGTGGTGGGCCAGTGTTAAAGGTGATGGGGCTAACTTGCTAGATGTTCAGGAGTTCGATCTTCGGGACTACTTAGCCTGGCGGGCCAAAAAGAAAATGAGCCCTCGTTCTACTGCGCGGGCCTTGTCTTGCATTCGGAGTTTCTTTCGCTATTTGGTGGCGCAAAAGCTTAGGGATGGAGACCCTTCTGCGGACATCGAAAACCCCAAGCTTCCCAAACCCTTACCGAAAACCCTCACAGAAGCGGATGTTGAGGCCCTTTTGAAAGCGCCAGATGTATCAACTGCCATTGGCATTCGAGATCGCACCATGCTGGAGTTACTCTATGCCTGTGGTTTACGGGTTTCGGAGTTAACGGGGTTACAGCTTCACCAGGTGAATTTACGCCAAGGGGTGGTGAGAACCTTTGGTAAGGGCAGTAAGGAGCGATTGGTGCCTATGGGGGAGGCGGCTCAACACTGGATTGAACGCTATACCCGCGAAGCGCGATCAGAGCTAGTACAAGGAAAGGATACGGATGCATTGTTTCCTAGTCAGCGTGGGGGTGAAATGACACGGCAAACTTTCTGGCACCGTATCAAACACCATGCCCAAGTGGCGGATATACAAAAGCCCTTGTCCCCTCATACCTTGCGCCATGCGTTTGCCACCCACCTCTTAAACCACGGTGCTGACCTTCGGGTTGTACAGTTACTTCTAGGGCATTCAGATTTGTCGACCACACAGATCTACACGCACGTGGCCAAAGCACGGCTGCAGGATATTCATAGTAAGCACCATCCTAGGGGGTAGCTAGAGGATGGGGAGCATGTCTAGTAATTCCTCTTGCGCTGGAACTTCTTATCCGTAACACTCTCTCACTTCTCATTCAGCGATAACAATATTTAGAGGGTCTGTTTTGAAATCACCTGTTTTAAAAGTACTGCCACTTTTGGCTGTGCCTGCTATTGCGCTTTACCTTGGTTTTTCTAGCGTGGCGAACTCTGACAGCGCTGTAGCGAAAGAAACACCTGACCAAGCTGCTGTTATTCCTAACTCTCCTGCGTCTCAAGTGTTAAGTCCAGACGTTATTGCGGCTATTAAAGCGGGCTTGGAGAAGGGTAAACCGCCAGGGGCGCCAGCCGTGACCGATTTAACCTTTGATCAATTCAAAGCGACTCCGTTGCCAGGTATTTATCAAGTGTCTATCGAGGGCCAGCGTGCTTACACCGATAAAAATGCCAGGTTCTTTGTGATGGGTGAGCTTCATGAAGTACTACCAGGACAAGGTTTCCGTAACCTGGTTGAGTTGGAGCGTACTGCTGATCGTAAAGCGCGTATGGCTGCGGTGCCAGTAGAAACCATGATTACCTATGCGCCAGAAGGCGAAGTGAAAGGGCGTATCAATGTATTCACCGACGTAAACTGTGGCTACTGCCGCAAGTTCCACCAGAATATCCTTCCTGAGCTCAATAAAATGGGCATTGCGGTGAGCTATTACGCCTTTCCTGTGATTGGTCGAGAGGTGTCTCGCAAGCAGATGATTTCCGCCTGGTGTTCAAAAGATCGTGAAATGGCGCTGACCACCCTTAAAGAGCGTAAGCCAATTGATGAACAGACCTGCTCTACTCACCCCGTTGATATCCACCTAGAATTAGGTCGTGATATGGAAGTGGGTGGCACCCCGTCTGTTTTCTTGCCAAGCGGTGACAAGGTTCAACTGGGGCGTGCTTTGATTCCTAGTCTGAAACACGCGTTTGGTATTAATTAACGCTTTCCCTGTCGAAAGTGTGCAAAAAGGCAGCTCTAGCTGCCTTTTTGCTTTTTGGCCTGCTCACATTGACAGCCAGAGGGCTGGAAGATACTGTTGCTGCCTTGATTCTGGCCCCTGTAATATTTGGGCTTTCTTATTCGATCAACCCCGAGGAAACAGCTTTGAAACCGGTTAAAGTCGGCATCTGTGGTTTGGGTACCGTAGGCAGTGGTACCGTGAATGTATTAACCCGAAATAATGCAGAAATCTGCGCCCGTGCCGGTGTTGATATTGTTATTGAGCAAGTTGGTGCGCGTCGCGATAACCCAAATTGCAATACCTCGGACTTCAACGTCTCTCGCGATATTTTCGACGTAGCTAGCAACCCTGAAATTGATATTGTGGTTGAGCTGATTGGTGGCACCACAGTGGCCAAAGACTTGGTGTTTCAAGCCATTGAGAATGGCAAAGATGTAGTGACAGCTAACAAGGCTCTGATTGCCGAGTTCGGTAATGAGATTTTTGCCAAAGCCAAAGAAAAGGGCGTAACGGTTGCTTTTGAGGCTGCGGTTGCTGGTGGAATCCCCATTATTAAAGCCATTCGCGAAGGGCTATCGGCCAACTCCATTGAGTGGTTGGCTGGCATTATCAATGGCACTGGCAACTTTATTCTTACCGAAATGCGCGACAAAGGTCGTGATTTTGCCGATGTACTGAAAGAGGCCCAAGAGCTGGGTTATGCCGAAGCCGACCCTACCTTCGATGTTGAAGGTATCGATGCGGCTCACAAATTGGTAATCCTGTCGTCTCTGGCTTTTGGCATCCCGTTACAGTTTGATAAGGCTTTTACTGAAGGCATCAGTAAGATAGCTCCAGAAGATGTTATCTATGCTCAAGAGCTGGGCTATCGCATTAAGCATTTGGGTATCACTCGCCGCACGGATAATGGTATTGAGTTACGTGTTCATCCGACCATGATTCCTGAGAAGCGCTTGATCGCCAATGTTGATGGTGTGATGAATGCGGTATTAGTGAAAGGCGATGCTGTTGGTCCAACCCTGTATTACGGTGCGGGTGCGGGTGCAGAACCAACCGCTTCGGCTGTGGTTGCCGATATTGTAGATTTGGCTCGCATGCAAACCGCAGATCCGAATCATGCGGTACCTCATTACGGTTTCCAGGCAGATCAATTGAGCGACACGCCAATTCTGCCGATTTCTGAAGCAGAAACCAGCTACTACCTGCGTATTTCTGCCAGTGACCAGGCGGGTGTGATGAGTGAGATTGCTCAGATTATTAGTGGTGGTGGTATTAATATTGAAGCCATCCTGCAAAAAGAAGCCCCTGAAGAACACAATGAAGTGCCTGTGATTATTCTTACTAGCCGCGCCTTGGAAAAAGACCTGGATGCAGTGGTAGAAAAAATTGAAGCCTTGGATAGCACCTCTGGTAATGTTGTGCGTATTCGGGTTGAGAGTTTAGGTTAAGTTATTGCACAGCTGTCATTCTGAGCGCAGCGAAGAATCTTCTGAGTTTAGACACTAGCCCAAAGAGATTCTTCGCTACGCTCAGAATGACAAACTAGAAGCACGTCATCCCCGCGAAGGCGGGGATCTATTAGATTAAAAATTTAATTATGAAATATATCAGTACCCGTGGCCAAGCCCCAGCGCTGGCATTTGAAGATGTTGTTTTAACTGGCCTGGCTTCCGATGGCGGTTTGTATGTGCCGGAAACACTGCCAACATTTTCTCAAGAAGAAATCGCCTCTTGGGCTGGTTTGTCTTATGAAGATCTCGCGTTCAATGTGATTAAGCCTTTTGTGGCGGGTGAAATTCCAGACGCAGATTTAAAAGATATTATCGATCGCTCCTACGCAACCTTCCGCCACACTGCGATTGCGCCCCTGGTACAAACGGCTCATAACGAATGGATTTTGGAATTGTTCCAAGGCCCAACCTTAGCCTTTAAAGATTTTGCCCTGCAATTTTTAGGTAACTTGCTGGACTACGTTTTGAAGAAGCGTGACCAGAAAGTGGTTGTGATGGGCGCGACGTCTGGAGATACCGGCTCAGCGGCTATTGAAGGTTGTCGTCACTGTGACAATATCGATATTTTTATTTTGCACCCTCACAATCGTGTGTCCGATGTGCAGCGTCGTCAAATGACCTCTGTACTGTCTCATAACGTTCACAATATCGCGTTGGAAGGTAACTTTGATGATTGCCAAAATATGGTGAAAGCCAGTTTTGCGGATCAATCTTTCCTACCGGAAGGCCGTCAGTTGGTTGCAGTAAACTCCATTAATTGGGCGCGTATCATGGCGCAGATCGTTTACTACTTCTATGCAGCACTGTCTGTGGGTGGTCCACACCGCAAGGTTTCTTTCTCTGTGCCGACCGGAAACTTCGGTGATATTTTTGCTGGTTACTTGGCCAAGCAAATGGGTTTGCCGATTGATCAGCTGGTTGTTGCCACTAACTCTAACGATATTCTGCACCGATGTATTTCTCAAAATGACCACAGCAAGGGCGAGCTGGTACATACCTTGTCGCCGTCAATGGACATTATGGTGTCTTCAAATTTTGAACGTTTGTTGTTTGACTTATATAACCGTAAAGGTGAAGACGTTGCCAAGTTATTGAGCGATTTTAAATCTGGTAGCATGACATTGTCTGGTGAAGCGATGACTACACTGCAATCTGGATTTGATAGCTTTAAGTTAGGCGATAAAGATATGGTGAAAATTATCGCGCAAGTGTGGGATGAGACTGAATACTTATTAGATCCTCATACCGCTATTGGTCTTGCCGCTGCTCGCGAGTGTCGTTCATCAAGTGATATCCCAATGATTACTTTGGCGACGGCCCACCCGGCGAAATTCCCTGAGGCAGTTCGTAAAGCGGGGCAGTCTGAAGACCCTGCTTTGCCACACCATATGGCGGACTTGTTTGAGCGCGAAGAAAAATACGATGTATTGGCAAATGAAATTGCCACAGTTCACGACTTCGTTGCGAAGAACGTGAGAACGTAAATATTACGAAACAGTAAAAAGCCCGCTTAGGCGGGCTTTTTTGTCTAATGATGACTTGTGTCATCCTGAACGTAGTGAAGGATCTTTTCAGGCTAGTACGGCCCTATAAGAGATTCTTCCTCCCTTTGGTCGTCAGAATGACAGTATTTTTTAATTGCGTAGCCCGCGTATAGCGAAGCGGCACGCGGGAAAATTATAAAAGCCATGACCGAAATCCCCGCTAATACTTCCGAACAATCCGTTGAGCCTTCCTTCGAACATAAATTTGTTCATCTGCGTCTGCACACAGAGTTTTCTCTTACAGACAGTTTGATTCGGGTTAAAAAGCTAATTCCTAAAGTGGCTGAAATGAAGATGCCAGCGCTGGGGATTACCGATCACAACAACTTTTTTGGGTTGGTGAAGTTTTATTCCAATGCGCTTAATGCTGGTATTAAGCCTGTAGTAGGTACAGATATTTGGGTAGATACCGACGACGGTGAAGGTCGCCCTACATTGCTGACTCTCTATGCTCAAAATGATAAAGGCTATCGCAATCTTACTGAGTTAATTTCTCGTGGCTACCAAGAAGGCCAGCGTCAGGGTGTTCCTTATATTAAGCGGGAGTGGATTAAACCTGCATCAGAAGGGGTGATTGCGCTGTCTGGCGGTAAGATTGGCGATGTAGGAATGGCATTGCTTGGTGGTAAGCAATCCCTGGCCGAAAATTTGTTAAATGAGTGGCAGCGGATTTTTCCCGATCGTTTTTATTTAGAGTTACAGCGAACCGGTCGTGAAAATGATGAAGAGTATCTGCATGCTGCCGTAGCGTTAGCAGAAAAATGCCACACCCCGGTGGTAGCCACAAACGATGTTCGTTTCTTGAAGTCAGAAGAATTCGAAGCTCACGAAACACGCGTGTGTATTAGTGAAGGCCGCGCTTTGGATGATCCTCGCCGTGAGCGCCGCTATTCGGAACAGCAATATTTACGTTCGCAAGAAGAAATGTGCGAGCTGTTTTCCGATATTCCCGAAGCACTGGAAAATACCTTGGAAATTTCCAAACGCTGTAATGTGCAGTTGCTTCTAGGTACCTATTTTCTACCGGATTATCCAATCCCCGACGATTTCGAAAAAGATCCTTTTTTCCAGAAAATGCCTTATGCTGAGTTGGAAAAATACGCGGCAGATGCTTTGGAAGAAAAATGGGCGGATAAAAAAGAGACCGAGGAATATCAGGAAGTCTTAAAGGTAAATATTTTCTTTCAGAAAATTTCCTATGAAGGTTTGGAGGAGCGGCTGTCTCGAATTCTCGAAGAAGACGATCCGCTCTATAACCCCAAAGACTCTCGGCAGGATTATATCGACCGTTTGCAGTTTGAATTGAATATTATTATGCAGATGGGATTCCCCGGTTACTTTCTGATCGTAATGGACTTTATTCAGTGGGGTAAAGATCACGATATTCCTGTGGGTCCTGGTCGTGGTTCTGGTGCCGGTTCTTTGGTGGCCTATGCGCAAAAAATTACAGATCTCGATCCTCTCAAATACGATTTGCTGTTTGAGCGTTTCCTGAATCCAGAACGGGTTTCCATGCCTGACTTTGACGTTGACTTTTGCATGGAAAAACGTGGCCAGGTGATTAACTACGTGGCAGATCATTACGGCCGACAGGCAGTTTCACAAATCGTAACCTTCGGTACCATGGCGGCGAAAGCGGTAGTGCGAGATGTGGCTCGTGCTCTGGGTAAGTCCTACGGTTTGGCTGACAAGCTTTCGAAAATGATCCCGTTCGAAATTGGAATGACCTTGGCGAAAGCATTGGAGGCAGAAGAACCTCTGCGAGAATTCTTAGCAACGGATGCCGACGGTAAAGAAATTTGGGATATGGCGGAAAAGCTGGAGGGCTTAACCCGAAACCTGGGGAAACACGCAGGTGGTGTGGTAATTGCCCCCACGAAAATTTCGGACTTCTCTGCGATTTATACGGAAGATATAGGAAGTGGGTTAGTTACCCAGTTTGATAAAAATGATGTGGAAGAAGCGGGCTTGGTAAAGTTCGACTTCCTTGGGTTGCGTACCCTGACCATTATTGATTGGGCAGTTAAGATGATTAACGCCCGCGCTCAGGCCGAAGATGACAAAAAAGCTGAAGCGGATAAAGATAAAAATATGGAAATGCTGGATATCTCAGCGATTCCTCTCGATGACCCTGAAACGTTTAAATTATTAAAGCGCGCTGAAACTACCGCTGTTTTCCAGTTGGAATCTCGCGGTATGAAGGATTTGATTAAACGCCTTCAGCCGGATGACTTAGAAGACATGATCGCACTAGTGGCACTGTTCCGTCCGGGGCCACTACAGTCGGGCATGGTTGATGACTTTATTAACCGAAAGCATGGCCGCGCCGAAGTGGCCTATCCAGACGCGAAATACCAACACGAAAAACTTAAACCGATTCTTGAACCTACCTACGGTGTTATTGTTTACCAGGAACAGGTAATGCAAATTGCTCAGGAGTTGGCGGGGTACACCCTCGGTGGTGCAGACTTGCTGCGTCGTGCCATGGGCAAGAAAAAACCAGAAGAAATGGCCAAGCAACGAGCCACTTTTGAAGAGGGCGCGGCGAGCCAAGGGGTTGATCCCGATCTCGCCATTAAGATTTTCGACCTAGTGGAAAAGTTCGCCGGTTATGGTTTTAACAAATCTCACTCTGCGGCGTATGCCGTGGTGTCTTACCAAACGGCGTGGTTAAAAACCCATTACCCGTCTCAATTTATGGCAGCCACCATGTCGTCGGACATGGATAAAACCGACAAGGTGGTAACCTTTATTGAAGAATGCCGTGAGATGAAAATCACCCTCATGCCGCCAGATGTGAACAGCGGTGAGTTTATGTTTACCGTAAATGAGAAAGACCACATCATCTACGGTTTGGGTGCCATTAAAGGCTTGGGTGAAGGTCCGGTTGAGAGCATTATTGAAGCGCGTAAAGATGGCCCCTTTAAAGATTTGTTCGATTTTTGTGCTCGAATTGATTCTCGCAAAGTGAATAAGCGTGCTTTGGAAGCGCTGGTGCGCTCAGGTGCTTTGGATTCTATTGGGCCGGGTGGCGACGATGTGGGTTACCCTCGCGCAGTCATGTTGGCAGCAATGGGTGAGGCTGTCCGCTCGGCAGAGCAGGCGGCCAAAAATGCCAGTGCCGGCATGGCCGATTTATTTGGCGAGCTGGTACCCAGTGCAGAGTCATCAGATGGTGGTGATGTTTACAGCGATTTCCGCAAGTGCCGAGCTTGGTCTATCAAGGAACGTTTGGAGGGGGAGAAGGAAACCCTCGGCTTGTATCTCACTGGTCACCCCATTGATGAATACGAAGAAGAAATCAAAGAGTTGGTGCCCAAGCGCATTAGCAGTTTACAGCCCGAGCGTAAAACCCAGCAGACTATAGCGGGTTTAGTGGTGGGCATGCGGGTGATGAAAAACAAGCGTGGCGAGAACATGTGCTTTATCACCCTGGATGACCGCACCGGGCGTATCGATGCCGCGATTTTTGATAGCAATTTATTCAACGAACACCGAGAAGAAATCGTTCGCGATGCCCTGTTGGTGGTTGATGGTGAAGTGAGTGTCGATGACTACAATGGAGGTTTGAGTATTCGTCTTAGTGGCTTACGTACGCTAGAGGCCGCACGCAAAGGCCGTGTGAAGGGTATTCGCATTCACCTCAAAGGTTACGAGCAGGAAGGCAACTTTATTAAGCAACTGAATGAGATTATGGCGCCTTTCAAAGGTGGCAAGTGTCAGCCTGTGATTCGCTTTAGTAATCGAGATGCAGAAGGGGACATTAAGCTTGGCCCTGATTGGAAGCTGGAGCCGGATGAAGAATTGATCCAGCAGTTGCGTCATGAATTTGGTCGTGAGCAAGTGGAAGTGGTGTATTGATGAACGCTGGAGGTTTAGACGTTTGATGTTTGACGAAAAGCACTGCGTCTAACTTCGAACATCTAACGCTGAAGCGTCCCGAAGGCCAGCTGCAGCTTTCTCCGGGTTTGCAGTCACTCACTTCTCTACCAGAATACCCTGTCATTTCCCCGAAAATACTCGACCTTTTGCCGATTTTCGCGTATCTTTCTCCGGCTAAATTCCGTATCTAGCCCGCAGACGGGGCTGGATACACCCTAAAATTGCTGGACTCCTACAAGCCCATGAATTTGAATTATTTAGAATTTGAACAGCCTATCGCCGAACTAGAAGCCAAAATCGAAGAGCTTCAACTGGTAGGCAATGATAACGACATTAATATCAGTGAAGAGCTGTCTAAACTGCGAGCTAAGAGTACCAAACTCACTCAGCAGATTTATACCGATTTGACCCCATGGCAGGTCGTGCAGGTAGCTCGCCACCCTCAGCGCCCTTACGCGGTAGATTACATTCAACGTATGTTTACCGACTGGGATGAACTTCACGGTGATCGCCATTTTGGCGACGACAAAGCCATTGTGGGTGGTGTTGCTCGCCTAGATGGCAAGCCAGTGGTGGTTATCGGTGAAGAGAAGGGCCGCTCTGTAAAAGACAAGGTATACCGCAACTTCGGTATGCCGAAGCCAGAAGGCTACCGTAAGGCTTTACGCCTAATGGAAATGGCCGAGCGCTTTAAGTTACCTGTCATTACCCTGATCGACACACCGGGGGCTTATCCTGGTATCGATTCTGAAGAACGCAATATTTCTGAGTCTATTGCTCAAAATCTGGCGGTAATGTCTCGCCTGCGTACTCCTATCATTTGTACCGTCATTGGTGAGGGCTCCTCAGGTGGTGCCTTGGCCATTGGTGTGGGTGATAAGGTAAACATGTTGCAGTACTCCACTTACTTTGTGATTTCTCCAGAAGGTTGCGCCAACATTATTTGGAAAACCTCAGAGAAAGCGGCAGATGCTGCCCAGGCGATGGGTGTTGTATCTACTGTGTTGGAGGATTTGGGTATTGTGGATGAAACTATCCCTGAGCCCCTCGGCGGCGCTCACCGCGACCTTGATGCAGTGGCAGAAAACCTCAAAGGCCGCTTGATTACCCAGTTAGACGAGCTTTCAGTCATGCCTACGGATGAGCTGCTAGAGCGTCGTTATCAACGCTTGATGAGTTACGGTAATCCGTAACTTGTAAAATATATTCCCCGGACTCCGCTTACGCTACCTCCGGGAACAATCACAAGGATGTGAAAAATGGTGAACTATCGCCGTAACTACCTACCCGGTGGAACCTTCTTTTTCACTGCTTCTCTTCAAGATCGCTCTAAAACATACTTGGTTGACAATATCGAATGCTTTCGACAAAGCGTTCGATTAACCAAACAGAAATATCCTTTTGAAATTATCGCTGCTGTCGTATTGCCGGATCATGTGCATATGATTTGGCAGTTACCACAAGGTGAAAGTGATTTTTCAAAGCGTTGGCAAATGATTAAAAAGGAATTTACCAAATCCCTTTTGGCTCATTCTGTTCCGGTCAGTAGGAAATCTGAAAATAGATACAACCTGTGGCAATCTCGATTTTGGGAATATACGATCCGGAATGAGCAAGATTTAGAGCGCTGCATCAATTACATTCACTACAACCCGGTAAAACACAGCTATGTTACCCGCGTCTGGGGTTGGCCTTTTTCTAGTTTTCATCAATATGTCTCAAGGGGTGTTCTGTCTGTTGATTGGGGGGATAACATTACGCTGATAGAAACCTCTCTAAATGAATAATATTTCCCGCGCGTTGCTGCGCTTTACGCAGGCTACGTAATTTAATTAGCTGTGCAGGGTGTGCGTTTGATATTGGCCTTTTTCCAGTTTTCATCAATATGTTTCAAAAGGTATTCTGCCCGTTGATTGAGGTGATAATATAGGCATTGCCTATATTCCGTCAGGTGAATAATATTTCCCGCGTGCCGCTGCGCTCTACGCGGGCTACAAATTTAATGAGCTGCGTAGCCCGCGTAGAGCGCAGCGGCACGCGGGAAGATTATAGAGACGATGTTAGATAACATCCCCAGCACACTTTCCAAAATTACGACCTCCCACTTCTACATCGCCTACAGCGGCGGTTTGGATTCCACGGTTCTACTGCACCTCCTTGCCCATTCGTCATTAAAAAACAAACTCACAGCCCTCCATATAAACCATCAGCTGTCTCCCAATGCACAGCAGTGGCAGGAGCACTGTCAGCATGTGTGTGAGCAACTGGGGGTGCCATTGATTTCAGAAGCCGTGGCCGTTTCTGGGAATGACGGCGTGGAAGCCAACGCGCGTAAAGCCCGTTACCAAGTATTTGAAGAGGTGGTTAAGAAAGGCGAGTGTTTGTTAACAGCCCATCATCAAGATGATCAAGTGGAAACCTTGTTGTATCGGCTGTTTCGAGGTGCTGGCCCTGAAGGGTTGGCGGCAATGCCACCCCAGCGGGCGTTAGGGCAGGGCATCTTGCTGAGGCCGTTGTTGCGGGTTACTCGCGAAGAGCTTGAATTGTATGCCCAGGAACACAAGCTTTCTTGGATCGAGGATGAGTCCAATAGTAATACGGATTTTGATCGCAACTTTATCCGCCACGAGCTGCTTCCCTTAATTGAAAAACGTTGGCCGGGAAGCGGCAACTGTGTGGCTCGTGCGGCAAGCCTGTGCCGAGAGCAGGCGGTATTAAATCAATCTATGGGCACTGCTTTAACGGCAAAGTTAGGGCTCAGGCAGGAAAAATTAGGTTCTAGTATCGATGGTGAAGTCTTAGAAAAATTACCGCCTGAACAGCAGTCGTTAGTGTTAAGGCAGTGGTGTCGAGACCAAATGGGCACAGTGCCAGAAGCTAAACAGTTAGCTTTGGTGCTGCCGCAAGTTTGGCAAGCGTTTGACGATGCTCGTCCGTGTTTGAAAGTCGGTAATTCTGAAATTCGTCGTTTTCAAAAACGTTTGTTTTTAATTCCCATTTTACCCATTGTCGATGAAAAAAAATCTATTGGCTGGCAGTGTGGTGAAAGTGAGCAGGGTACTTTGTTACTTCCAGATGGTAGCCAGCTGACCTTGCCAAAAAGTACTGTATTTACAGATTCTTTTGCGCTTTCGGTAAATTACCAGCGTAGTGGTATTCGTTGTAAACCATGCGGTAGAAGTCATTCGCAAAAGCTGAAGAAGCTTCTTCAAGAGTCCAATGTACCACCTTGGTTACGAGACAGGATACCGCTAATTTATCTGGATGATATTTTGGTGGCCGTTGGTGATCTTTGGTTAACACAGCAGTCCTTGGAGCAAGCGCCTTTTCTACATTGTAATAACGACGATCACTTTTCCTGGGTGTTCCCTAAAGCTGCACAAGTGTAATTACTTCGCTCATTGATCCCTTTCTTTTACCTACTTCACCTGCCCTCTTAGAGGTTGCTATTGGGTGTTTTCTGCACTCTGGCACGATGCCTGCATTTTCGCTGTTGTTAGAAGTATTTTCATAATATTTGTTTAAGAACTGCGTGAACGGTAGGAACTGTTATGCCTCTCTATATCAATACAAACGTTCAGTCTCTGAATTCACAACGCCAGTTGGTTAAATCCGGTCAGGATATGACTACAGCGATGGAGCGCTTATCTTCGGGTAAAAGAATTAATAAAGCGGGTGATGATGCTGCGGGTTTGGCCATTGCTAATCGAATGACCTCGCAAATTCGCGGTTTGGACCAGGCGGTTCGAAATGCTAATGACGGTATTTCTCTGGTGCAAACGGCAGAAGGCGCGCTGGATGAAACCACCAGTATTTTGCAGCGCATGCGCGAATTGTCGATTCAGTCGGCTAACGGTATTTATTCCGATGCTGATAGAGCAACATTGGATGCCGAAGTACAGCAGCTGAAAGAAGAAATTGATCGTATTGCGGATACCACGACTTTCAATGGTCAGGCTTTACTGGATGGTTCCTTGGCTGATGTTGAGCTACAAGTAGGCGCTGAAGCCTACGAAACCATTAATCTGGAAGTTCCCGGCACCAACATCGATACGTTGGGTGCTGGAGTTGGTGGTGATGTTGTGGGTTTTGAAATGGCTATCGATACCATTTCTACCTTGTCGTTTGCCAACCTTCGAATAAACAGCCAGCAAGTAGGCCAGTTATCTACCTTGTCATTTGCTCAAATTTCTACCGGAGGCTTGCAGGGCATTCTTGACGAAATGAATGACAATGTTTCCAACGTTAACTTCGATGCAATCATCGACTTTACGGCAACAGGCGCTGGTACCGGTATTTTACGGGGTACGAATGTACTGACCATTTCTGCACAGATGATGGATGGTACTCTGCAAACCTTCAACATTAGTGATACTGGCTCTATGGAGGAGTTGGCGGAGAAAATTTCATCGGCTTCAGGGGGGATTCTGAAGGGAGGGGTCTCTGACGAAGGTAAATTGACCATTGAAAGTACCGATGTGGCTCAAATTACGTTGGACTCTGGTAACTCTGTTTTCCAAGCGGTTGGTATTGCCAGCACCACGGGTGTGGGAGATGTTGAGTCCGCTCGTATGTTACTGACCTCAAAAGATAGTAACGATATCACCATTGATGGCGGCTCTTCTGCTGCGGGTATTTCTTCTACTGCACTTGTTGAGGCCTTGGGTTTGAACTCTCGCTTTGAAGGTGGAGATATTTCCGGTGTGTCGGGTACCGCTGTAGCTTTACTCACCGAGGGTGATTTGGAAATTAATGATGTCACTATCGGGGCATTCAGCGCAGCTTCTATTGCCGCTGCGGTGATTGCTATCAATATGGAGAGTGAGGAAACCGGTGTTGTTGCTGCTCAAAATTCAACTACCGGTGTACTGACATTGAATTCTGTCGATGGCAGTGAAATTAAAGTCGACTTCGCTGACAGTGTTGATTCAAGTGCGAGCTTAAATGGCATACGAGAAACCAATAATTCTACGGCCTCAGGTAAAAATATAGGCAATGTGGATATTGGTACGGCCAGTGGGGCGCAGGCCGCTATTGATATTATCGATAGTGCCTTGGAGCAGATCAACGCTAGCAGGGCGCAGATGGGCGCGGTGAATAACCGCTTAAATCACACCATCAGTAACTTGATGAATGTCTCTGAAAATACTGCCGCTGCGCGTTCACGGATTATGGATGCTGACTTTGCCAGTGAGACCTCGAAACTGTCTCGTGCTCAGGTGTTGCAACAGGCGTCTCAAGCTATGTTGGCCCAGGCTAATTCCGCACCACAGCAGGTTTTACAGCTACTACAGTAGCATCCACTTCTTCTGTCATTCTGAGCGGGAGCGACTCTTTAGAGCAGCGCAGCTCACGATCTTTTTGAGCGTTTCGCGTTGCTTGTAAAGATTCTTCCTCCCGTTGGTCGTCAGAATGACACTTAACCGCTGTTGCTCTACCTAGGCTACGGCATCGTCAAACCTGTTGGCCTGAAGGCCAACCTATACCGTATTTCTCCTTTCCCTGCCTTCCCTATCAAAAATAAGCGGCAAAAGATTGCCGTCTTCCCCTAAAGCTTTCTTTTTTTACGCCGATAACCCTTTCAAGGCGAGGGAAACCTCAGCTGAGAACACTTAATAACGTTGACCATCGAGCCTAACTGGTTGATTTGAAGGAAGTTTTGCTACTAACCGCAAATTGTTGCAAAAAGGGGCAAAATTTTACCCGCAGCGGCTAAAGTTTTCCGGAACAGCGCCGTTAATAGGAAACAGGAGTGATTATGTTTTCACTTTTATGCTTCCAGCGGGATCTGACCAGCTGGCTAGCTTCAACAGAAAGTAAACTGTAGGAGGCTTACCATGCCACTAATGATTAACACTAACGTTCAGTCTCTGAACGCTCAGCGTCAGCTGGTGAAATCCGGTCAGGAAATGTCCACGGCGATGGAACGTCTGTCCTCCGGTAAGCGTATTAACCGCGCTGCGGATGATGCTGCCGGTCTGGCCATTTCTAATCGTATGACTTCTCAGGTTCGCGGTCTGGATCGCGCCGTTGCTAACGCAAACGACGGTGTATCGTTGATTCAAACTGCTGAAGGTGCTCTGGACGAAACAACCAGTATCCTGCAGCGTATGCGCGAACTGTCAATTCAGTCTGCTAACGGCATTTATTCCGATGCTGACCGCGGTACCCTGGATGCAGAAGTACAGCAGCTTAAAGCTGAGATCGATCGTATTTCTGATACAACCACTTTTAACGGGCAAAAACTGCTGGACGGTTCTCAGGGGCCAGTTGCTTTACAAGTAGGCTCACAAGCCAACGAAACCATTACCGTAAGTATTGGTGCGGCAGATACTAAGACCTTGGGTACTGGTACTGGCGGCGACATCGTGGGTAGTGCCATGGACTTCGCTGACTTTGCGACCCTGACAGCCGGTTCTGTGTACGTTAACAAACAAGACATTGGTAGTTTGACTGGCCAAGGTATCACTCAGGTATCTACGGGTGGTTTGCAAGGTGTTTTAGATCAGCTGAATGACAACGTGTCTAATGTAGAGTTTGACGCGCTATTGGATTACAACGCTTCTACGGCGGGTACCGGTATCATTCGCGGTGACTCTCAGTTGAACCTAACTGTGGATATGATGGACGGAACCACTCAGACCTTCGAAATCTCAGACACTGGTTCTATGGAAGAGCTGGCTGCGAAAATTAATTCTCAGTCTGGTGGCGTACTGCAAGCAAGCGTTGATGATGCTGGCAAGCTGGCAATCACGAGTACTGATGTTGCTCAAGTGACCCTGGCTGAAGCCGGTACTGCAGGTGCCTTGGCAGCAGCAGGTGGTGCTGCTGGTGACACTAACGCTAAATTAACTCTGACTTCAAAAGACGGTTCAGATATCACTATCTCTGGTGGGGCTAATAACTCTGCAGGTATCGCTGCTATCGCAGACATTGATGCACTGGGTGTAAATACTCGCCTAGAAGCTGGGGATGTATCCAGCTTGAGTGGTGGTACCATCGCTGCAGCATTGGGTGAGGGTGATCTGAAGATTAACGATGTGTCTATTGGTACTTTCTCTGCGGCAACACAAGCAGCTGCAGCGGTTGCAATCAACAAGTTGAGTGCTGAAACCGGTGTTATCGCTGAAGTGAACACTACAGACAGTATCTTGAAACTGAATTCGGTAGACGGTTCTGAGATCTCTATCGACTTTGCTGACACTGTAACCGTTGGCGCTACAACTCTGGCAGGCATCGAAGAGACTAACAACTCGACTTCGGCCGGCAAAAACATCGCTAACGTAAGTGTTGCGACTGCGGCGGGTGCACAGAGTGCAATCGAAGTTATCGACGGCGCGCTAGAGCAGATTAACAGTAACCGAGCTGACTTGGGTGCTGTTTCAAACCGACTCGGTAACACTGTTAGTAACCTGATGAACGTATCTGAAAATACCTCGGCTGCTCGCTCGCGGATTATGGATGCGGACTTCGCGAAAGAAACAGCCATGCTGTCTCGTGCGCAGGTTCTACAGCAAGCGTCTTCGGCCATGTTGGCGCAAGCGAACTCTGCACCACAACAGGTTCTGTCACTGCTCCGGTAAGTTGACAGTAACCGCTAGCAACCTAGGGGAGGCAGCTTGACCAGCTTCTCCCTTAAGTTGTTTCTAAAGTGGTTTTGAGTAGTAAGATACAGAGTATGAGGTATATCCCATGAATGAAGTAACATCACAAGCGGCTAGTCGTTTACTGGTTGGCGGTGCTTCATCACAGGGTACTGTTAATGCTCGACAGAAGCCGGCACCGGAGCAGCCGGCAAAGGGAGCCAGTGAAGTTAATCCCAAGGACGCTTCTGCAAAGGTTGCAGAGTTTGTTGAAGTTCAGCAAAAAGAACTGGAACAGGCCGTAACCAAAATGAATGATTTCATTCAGAAGGAGTCTCGGGACCTTCACTTCAGTATTGATGATGAGTCCGGCCACACGGTGGTGCGTGTACTTGATCGTGGTACTGGCGAAACTATTCGCCAAATCCCTAATGAAGACTTTCTTCACATGGCCCGTCTCGCGAAAGCGAATGAGCCTGTGAGCTTAATCAGCGTTCATGGCTAGTGATTAAGTAGCAGAAAAGCTTCAAAAAGACGAAAGGCGTATCACTCAGTGGTACGCCTTTTGCTTTTTATGGGTATAGAAAAGGTTTGACGTTGGAGGTTCGACGTTTGATGAATGTAGGCCTGAAGGCCGACCTACCGCTGTTTCTGAATTGATTGTGTAGCCCGCGTAGAGCGTAGCGGCACGTGGGAAAAAGCATCCAACATCAAACCTCCAACCTACATTTAGACCAAAAAAGTCTAAAAAGCGGCAAAAGTTTGCCGCACCATTGCCGATATACTAATTAGTCACACACATTCTTTCTGGATAGGCATAGTGGATACGAATTTTATTACTTCTTTAGGCGCAGGCTCCGGCATCGATACCAAGAACTTGGTAGAGCAGTTGGTGGAAATTGAAAAAGCGCCAGGTCAAGATCGTATCGATACCAAGCGTGATAAGCTGGAAACACAAATTTCCGATTTTGGTCTGCTACGCAGTGCGTTAGATACCTTCCAAGATGCCGCTGATTTACTCAGTGATGAAGAAACCTTTTACAGTAAAGGGGCTTCTTACAGCGACGGTACGGCTTTAGTGCCAACACTGCTGACAAAAGAAGCCGAAGCAGGGGAGTACTCTTTCGTTGTTACTTCTCTGGCTCAGTCACAGTCTCTATCAACGGCGACTACCTACAGCGACACCTCCGATAACGTGGGTAAGGGCGAGCTGGTGTTTAGCTTTGGCGATCCCTCTAAAGACCCTGTCACCATTACTGTTGATGATTCCAATAATTCCCTCACTGGGCTGAAAGATGCCATCAATGATGCTGATTTTGGTGCGCAAGCGAGCATTGTGGATACTGGCGGTGGTGTTTATAAATTATTAATTACCGCCGAATCTGGTTTGGATAATGCACTGACCATTACGGCAAATGAGGATGTAGGTTCTCCAGGGTTGGCAAATTTTGAAACCGGCACCATGAGCGAAGATCAGGTGGCAGCAGATGCTGCTTTCTCCGTGAACGGTTTGGCGATTACTCGTAGCTCTAATGTGATTGACGACGTTATCGATGGTTTGGAATTTACCCTCACAGAAGCCGGGGGGCCAGCCATGAATATCAGTATCTTCGATGATACCTCTGGTGCGGAAGAAGCGGTTCGTGGTTTTGTTGATGCTTTCAATGAATTTTTAAACATTGCCGATGATTTAAGAGGCTTTGACGAAGAAGCCGAAGAATATGGCAGCCTACAGCGTGATCCGGTATTGCGTTCGATTTTGAGCCAAATGAAAACCATGATCAGTAGTGAAGTGCCCGGTATTGAGGAGGGCTTTACGGCGCTCACTAACGTGGGTATTCGTACTGAATTGGACGGCACTATTAGCATCGATGAAGACACGTTTTCAGAAGCTTTCTCTGATAACTTCAAGTTGGTACAAGAACTATTTGCCCCGAATGCGGAGTCTTCCTCCGATAAAGTTGTGGTAAATGGCTACTCAAACGATACCGTTGCCGGCAGCTACGATGTGGTGATTAGCCAAGAGCCCGCAAAAGGGATGGTAGAAGGTGTTGCACCAGTAGGCACTTTGTTAGCCGACCTTGCGGCGTTTACACCTACGAACGGAAACCTTACCGGTGTTGCCCCAACGATTCCGTTAGATATTAGCTTGGCCGCAGCCGACGAGTATGACTTTACGTTGGATGTAGACGGCATTCCCTACAATATCGACATGGATGCGATCTATGGGGTGTACGCGTCCTATAACGATATGGCTACAGCCATTCAAGGCCAGTTGGATGCAGCTGGTGCAGGGGCAGATATTTCTTTTAACGGTACCCAGTTTGAAATTGATTCTCGCACTACCGGGCCGATTTCCAATGCTTCTGTTACCGATGTGGGTGCAAGCGCATCGCAACTGGGTTTGTCTGCGGGTACTTCAACCGCCGGCACAGATGATTATCAATTTAGAGTCACCGTTGATGGCGTGACCTCTGGTTTGATTAGCCTTACACCTGCCGTGTATGCAGATGAAAGCGCTTTGGCGGCACATATCCAAACACAAATTAATGCCAATGTAACACTACAAGGCAGTGGTGCTGCAGTGGATGTTGCTTGGAATGGCACTGCGTTTGATGTGACGTCTCGCAACTATGGCAGTAAGTCTGATGTGTCCTTCTCAGATGTGGGAGCCAATGCCGCAGATCTAGGCCTCAGTGGTGGCACGGCAACAGCGGGACAAGATGTTGTGGGCACTGTTGCTGGAGAAGATGGCTTTGGTGTGGGGCAAGTATTACTACCCAAATTGGGAACAGACCCGTACGGGTTGAAGTTCTTGGTGAGAGAGGGGGCTACTAGCTCCACGATAAACTTTTCCAAAGGTTTCGGTGGTGAGATGAGTGCACTTATCGATGAGTACCTTTCTTCTACAGGCTTTATTGCCAATCGTGAAACCACATTGAACAGCCAGTTAGATGAAGTTGACGATGACCAAGAGCGATTGGATCGTCGTATTGAGTCTTACACTGAGCGCTTACAGGCTCAATTTCAGGCGATGGAAAACATTCTCGCTAGCTTGAATTCATCCGGTAGTTACCTCGACGGTATTTTGGATCGCCTACCGTTTACGCAGAAGCAAAACTAATTTGTAGGTCGACCTTTAGGCCGATACGCTTGTTGGACGTTGGTTGGGCATGTGCGTAGCCCGGAGGGAGCGAAAGCGCAGTCCGGGAAAATATTCTAGACCGTTCCCGGACTGCGCTTTCGCTCCCTCTGGGCTACAAATATCAACCCTCATAAAACATTCTTATAACTTCCTCCCTCTTGTAACTGGCATGAATTATGCTGCTTTGCTATAACTAGTTACATTACTGGCGCTTATGGTTGGCGCTGTACGAAGAGTGAGCAAATACTCCATGTTCGATAATAAAAGCATCCTCATTACCGGTGGTACCGGCTCCTTCGGCAAGCAATACACAAAAACATTACTGTCTCGCTATAAGCCGAAAAAAATTATTATTTACTCTCGTGATGAGCTGAAACAATTCGAAATGCAGCAGGTGTTTAATGATGACTGTATGCGTTACTTCTTGGGTGATGTTCGAGACAAGCACCGCTTAACCCAAGCCATGAATGGGGTGGATTTTGTCATTCATGCAGCGGCTCTAAAACAAGTACCTGCGGCAGAATACAACCCTACCGAATGTATTCGTACAAACATTCACGGCGCAGAAAATGTGATTCACGCGGCGATCGCCAATGATGTCGAAAAAGTGATCGCACTTTCCACGGATAAAGCGGCTAACCCTATTAATTTGTACGGCGCCACCAAACTGGCATCAGATAAATTATTTGTTGCGGCTAATAATATGACCGGTGGTGCGAAAACCCGCTTTGGTGTGGTTCGTTACGGCAATGTGGTGGGCTCTCGCGGTTCTGTTGTGCCTTTCTTTAAAAAGCTATTGGCAGATGGTGCAACAGAGTTACCGGTCACTGACCCTAAAATGACGCGCTTCTGGATTACCTTACAGCAGGGTGTGGATTTCGTACTGAAAAACTTTGGTCGCATGTATGGGGGTGAAATTTTTATCCCAAAAATCCCGTCTATGCGTATCGGTGATTTATGCGAATCCCTAGCCCCCGGAATGGCTCAGAATGTTGTGGGTATTCGCCCTGGTGAAAAGCTCCACGAAATTATGTGCCCGGCGGATGATTCGCATTTAACCTTAGAATTCCACGATCACTTTGTGATTCGCCCAACCATTAAGTTCCACCAACAAACGGTGAACTATATGCGTAACGCGTTGGATGAAGTGGCAGAGGAAGTGGAGCAAGGGTTTGAATACAACTCAGGGACTAATCCACATTTTTTAACCGTGGATGAGCTGAAAGAGTTTGATAAGTTGGCGCAGTTATAAAATTTATTGAGAACAGTCACTCCAGCGAATGCCTACATGGATGTAGGTAGTAGAGCGACGCACTAGTGCAGGACGCACGTAGTTAGAACAATGCAGGAGTAATTGTCGAGGATGCCAAAGCCAATGCTGGAGTCCAGCCAAATATTAATTGATTATAGTAATTGGAAAGTCGTCATCCCCGCGAAGGCGGGGATCTACTATAGAAATAAGATTAGCTTTGTAGATTTATAGATTCCCGCCTGCGCGGGAATGACATAATTCGGTAAATTGAGTCACACGAAAGATATCCAAAATGATCCCATACGGCAAACAATCCCTTTCTGAAGACGATATTCAAGCCGTTGTAGATGTTTTACGCTCTGATTTTATTACCCAAGGCCCCCAAGTACCTGCCTTTGAGAAAGCCTTGGCAGAATATTGTGGCGCACAACACGGTGTAGCCGTAAATAGTGCGACATCAGCGCTACATATTGCCTGTAAAGCCTTGGGCTTGGGTGAGGGCGATATTCTTTGGACAACCCCCATTTCCTTTGTGGCCTCCGCCAACTGTGGTTTGTACTGTGGGGCAGATGTCGATTTCGTCGATATTGATCCTCAAACCTATAACCTCTGCCCTAAAGCGTTGGAAGAAAAACTTAAAGTCGCGAAGCAAGAAAATCGGTTGCCGAAGGTTGTCGTGCCGGTTCATCTTTCTGGCCAAAGCTGCGATATGCAAGCTATTCACCAGTTATCGAAAGAGTACGGGTTCAATATTATTGAAGACGCCTCTCACGCCATTGGTGGTCGTTATCAAAACAAGCCCATTGGTAACGGCGAATATTCAGATATCACCGTATTCAGTTTTCACCCGGTTAAAATCATTACCTCTGCCGAAGGGGGAATGGCGATAACCAACAGCGCAGAGCTGGCGGAAAAAATGGCGTTATTGCGCAGCCATGGTATTACCCGTGATGAAAAGCTGATGACACAGCCTGCAGACGGTGATTGGTATTACCAGCAAGTGGAGCTGGGTTATAACTACCGGATGACGGAACTCCAGGGCGCATTGGGCTTGAGCCAGTTAACACGGTTGGACGAATTTGTTGCCCGTCGCCACAAGATTGTGGATGTGTACAACCAGCAGCTCAAAGATCTCCCCATTACACTGCCTTATCAATTGCCCGAAACCTATTCTGCGTATCACTTGTACATTATTCGTTTAACGTTGGATGGGCTTACGGTATCTCATAAAGAAGTGTTCCATGGCTTACGCCGTGCTGGTATTGGGGTGAATCTACATTACATTCCCATTCACAGTCAGCCGTATTATAAAAATCTTGGATTTGAGCTGGGTGATTTTCCTGAATCGGAAAAATATTATTCTCAAGCCATTAGTTTGCCTTTGTATCCTGAGCTTACGCCAGATGATCAGCAGAAAGTGATTGATACGTTAAAAGGGCTACTGAAATGAGAGTAGCCATTATCCCTGCGCGAGGGGGTAGTAAGCGCATCCCTCGTAAAAATATTAAAGCCTTTCATGGTAAGCCCATGATTGCTCGCTCTATTGAAGCGGCTAAAGCCAGTGGCTGTTTTGATCGCATTATTGTTTCCACTGATGACGATGAAATAGCAACCATCGCGAAGCAATACGGCGCCGAAGTACCCTTTGTTCGCCCAGAAGAGCTGGCGAATGATCATGCGGGAACGGTTCCGGTGATTAAACACGCCGTCGATTGGTTGCAGCGCTATGAGAAGGTACAGGGGCAGGATCAGAAACAGGTCATCGACTATGCCTGCTGCATCTACGCCACAGCCCCTTTTATTGAGGCTCAGGATATTCAGGCTGGTTTGAATAAAATCCAACAGCAAGATTGTGATTATTGTGTGCCTGTAACCACCTACGCTTACCCTATTCAAAGAGCACTAAAACTTTCGGAGCAGGGGCAGGTCAGTATGTTTCAGCCAGAAAACTTTCATATTCGATCTCAAGATCTAGAAGAGGCCTATCACGATGTGGGGCAGTTCTATTGGGGTGCTGCTGAAGCCTGGCTCAACGAAAAGCCCTTATTCAATGCCAATGCCGTGTCGATTGTGTTACCTCGTGAACGGGTGCAAGATATTGATACGGAAGAAGATTGGCAGAGAGCCGAAAAGCTGTTTATGCTTTTAGAGCTAAACTAGAAGAATAATTGAACGAGAAAAATTATCCGAGACAGACTATGTCCTACGCCGCCATTATTGTGTTGGGAAATTTAATGAGCAAGGAAGGCGTATTGAATGTTGAATCTTCACTACGGGTAGATGCCGCTGTTAATGCCTTTAATGGTAATGAAGCCCCTGTGATTGTCACTTGTGGTTGGGCCTATCGGGATGATTCCGATATCAATATTGCCGATGCCATGAAAGCCTATGCCATCAGTGTGAAATGTTTGCCGGAGCATGTAGTTATTCCTGAAACAACTTCCCGAGATACGGTAGGAGATGCCGTCTTTACCAAAAAGTATTTGGCCGAATGGAAAGACTGGCGAGAGATCTTAGTGGTGACGAGTGATTATCACGCCGAGAGGGCTGAAGAGATTTTCCGTTTTGTCTATGGCCCAGATTACCGGGTTGATGTTCGCGGAGTGGCTGTGGGGAGCCGAGAAAGCCATAGCAACTCTGAAAATACATCCAAAGAAGCGTTTCGCAAAACCTTTGAAGGGATAGAGGCGGGAGACTCCCCAGCTATTTTTAAACGCCTCCAAGAAAGTCATCCATTTTATAATGGTGACGTTTACCCCCACATTCCTGGTTAATTTAGTCGATCTATTAGCAGAGCAATTAGTAGACCTATCAATGAAAAATAAAGGAAAAAAAATACTTTTTTTGGGGGATAAGGATTCTCCGCTTTTGCAATGGCTCACTGAGCAAGAGGGCAGTGGGGTTGTTCTGCAAACCTCTGAGAAAATTACTCCAGGTTTCCTACTAGAAAATCACATCGGCTTTATCGTGAGCTATGGCTATCGGCATATTATTCAATCCGATGTGTTAGGTCTTCTACCCAATAAAGTGATTAATCTCCATATTTCTTTTTTACCCTGGAATCGTGGGGCCGATCCCAATCTGTGGAGTTTTATTGAAAATACCCCCAAGGGTGTCACCATCCACTATGTGGATGAAGGTTTGGATGCCGGGGATATTATTGTTCAGGAAGAAGTCACGCTTAGTGGTAATGAAACCTTGGCGTCTTCTTATGGTTTGTTGCAAGCAGCTATTCAGGATCTGTTTAAGGCCCATTGGCAAAGCATTAAATCTGGAACCTGTAACAGAATAAAACAGCAGGGCTCTGGTTCTAGTCACAAAGTAAAAGACAAAGAAGCGATAGCCCATTTATTAACTCATGGCTGGGATACCCCCGTGAACCAGTTGGTTGGCTCTGGTCAACAGGAGAATACGCAATGAAAGTAATGACCATTGCAGGCCGTAAAATTTCTGCTGAAACACAGCCCTATATTATTGCCGAACTCTCCGCGAATCATGGTGGGAAGATTGAGAATGCACTAAAACTCATTGAGTTGGCTAAGCAATGTGGTGCGGATGCCATCAAGTTACAAACCTATCGCCCAGATACCATCACCATTGATTGCGATAAGCCGGATTTTAAAATTAGCGGTGGTTTGTGGGATGGTCGAACCCTCTACGATTTATATGATGAGGCTCATACGCCTTGGGAGTGGCACAAACAATTATTTGAACACGCCCGTAAAACGGGCATTACCACCTTTAGCTCTCCTTTTGATTTTACTGCCGTTGATTTATTAGAGGATCTAAACGCGCCAGCCTATAAGATCGCCTCTTTCGAAGCGATCGATTTGCCGCTCATTAAATACGTAGCTAAAACTGGCAAACCCATGATTATTTCTACTGGTATGGCAGATGAAGAAGAAATTCTCGAAGCTGTTAATGCCGCCGAAGAAGCGGGTTGTAAAGAGCTAGCCATTTTGCATTGTGTGAGTGGATATCCCGCCCCTGCAGCAGACTACAACTTGCGCACCATAATCGATATGCAAGAGCGTTACGGTGAGCTTGTAGGTCTCTCTGATCACACCTTGGATAACACCACGGCAATTACTAGCGTTGCCCTCGGTGCTTGTATTATCGAAAAGCATTTCACACTAGATCGCTCCGGCGGAGGCCCGGATGATTCTTTCTCCTTAGAACCTGCTGAACTAAAACAACTTTGCAATGGTGCAAAAACCGCCTGGCAAGCGTTAGGCAATGTGGACTACGGCCGTAAATCAAGTGAAAGTGGTAACGTGGTTTTTCGTCGCTCCCTCTATTTTGTGGAAGATATAAAAGCCGGAGAAATCATTACTCCTGATAATGTGAAAAGTATTCGCCCTGGATACGGTATTCCTCCAAAACACCTTGATGAGATTATGGGGAAGAGAGTGAGGCGGGATGTTGAAATAGGGACAGCCGTTAAATGGGAGTTGATGGAGTAACCACCGATAATTGTCATCCTGAAGCGAAGCTGAAGGATCTTTTGCTGTGTTGCACGCTGCTTGAAGAAGCACCGATCTCCGTGATGCGTCATTCCCGCGCATGCTTACATGGATGTGCGACGCAGGAAGCCAAAGCCGAGGTGGGAGCCGTAAGAACAGCGAAGCTCATCTTATGGATAAAACCCTGCGTGCCGCTACGCTCTACGCAGGCTACCCTGTACTGATAATTCGTCACTCCAGCGAACGCTGGAGTCCAGTTTTGATTGGTTGATATGGTATACCAATGGATAAAAGTTACCTCGATTTTCTGGCGTTTTTGTTCGATCGAGTAGAGTCTGAAGAAGATTGGCGATTCGATGTGGATTTAATTGAGCCAGAATTAACAGGCGAACAAGTCGTATTCTATGTAAAGCGAATGCTTGAAAATTACGAAACTGATCTAGAAAAATATTCAGATTGGCAGCTAGCCAGAGGGCTTGAATATGTTTTCAGTAATACTTTTTCTGATCTTCCTTTCTTTTTACGAGATGGACCTTCAGATATTGAATCTCGAATTGAAGCTATAAAATCCTTAAAGAACATATTTGAAAAGTGCTTTGACCAACGCTGTGATGAAGAATTAGGGCCTTATTCTCAAGGCAGAAATGAGCTTAACTATATCTGCTATATGCTGTGGGATGTGACACCACTTACCTACTGTGAGGAGTTAGCTTGTAAAGATAGGATATATGAAGCGATAGCTGAAGTGATGTTCTTCTCATTATCACTATCAAATATTGCCTGTGTTGAGAGTGGGCTGCATGGGTTAGGTCATTTGGAATTGTATTACGATGAGGCGTCAACAATTGTAAGAGACTGGATCGATAGAAACCCAGAGGCTGACCCTAGGCTTATAGAGTATGCAAAAAATGCAGAAGTGGGACGTGTGCAGTGAGGGTTATTATAGCAGTGATTGAAGTTTTCCTTTTCTATATACATTACGGTTTTGAATACCGTTTAGCTGACCGTAGTGTTGAGGGTAGCCGAAACACAATCAGCGCAATAAAAATCAATACACATCCTAAAATCTTATTACTAGACAATACTTCAGATAATAACCAAGCACCCAATACGGCTGTCCAGATGGGTTCCAATAATAAGATCATGGCTGTATGGCTTGGTGTCGTCAATTTTAATGCGTAGTTCAAGAGTGTGAAGCGAAAGCTGGTTGCAATAACCGCACTAGCCATCAACCAGGCCCAAGATTGAATTCCTGCATTAGGCCAGCTTTCAAGAAATACTGCGACAGCCCCGGAAATAATGCCAACTACTATTAGTTGTATTGTTGTACTAGCTAGTGAAGGAATATCACTGGCAAAGTGGCTGGATAAGTTCATATGCAGAGCAAAGCCTGCGGTGGCAATCAGGAAGTACAGCTGACCAGTCTCTACCGCAAAACCATTGTCTAGCGTTAAAAAAGCAAGGCCTATTAGGGCGGGTATCAAGGCGATTGGTAGAATGGCAGGAATTTTCTCTGAAAAGAGAATCCAGCTAATAATGGGTACGGCTATAACGGTTAAGCTCACAATGAATGAACTTTCACCAATAGAGCTTGTTTCTTGAAGGCCAATCACCCAAAACAATAAGGTTACGCCTAGAGATGAGCCGGTAGTGGCGGCTCTAAAAACTTGATTGCGAGTTAATGATAGTAACTGAGGTAAGCAAAAAAGTGCTAATACCGCTGCGGCTAGAGAGAAGCGCAGAGCAATGAAACTATAAGGTTGGAACTCTCCAAGGGCTTTTTTAGAAAATAGCCAGCCGCTAGCAGCAACTATCGTTACGATTAGTAGTACATATTCGGCTCGGCTGAGTTTCATAAGCTTTCTTCCTTGAATTGAGAAGATTAATGCTAAAGCTCATCTAAAAAGCGCTTCAAGCCTTTTAAAGGGATTTAAGCTAAAAAATATTTTAGTGAGTCTAGCAAGACAATCGTCTATAAGGGGAGGGCTTATCCTTTCTCCCTATATCGATCCTCATGATGCCACTCCAAACACTCCTTGCTGATTAGCTTATAAGCAAATTTAAAGTAATCCATCAGCTCTTTGGTCACATAGCGATAGTTTTCTTCCAGCTGCTTAGCGTCTTTAGCGACAATGCTGGCTCGGGTCACTAGAGCAAAAAAGTTTTGCAGCGATCCGGTGAGCACCCAGTAGGAGACAGGGGCTGTTTCTCTGAGGGAGTAGACCGCTAGGAATAGGCTATCTAATTCTTGCTGTACCTCTGCTTTCGTTTTAGGCGCTTTTGAGAAGCTGATGTTTTTTAGAATGGCTAAGGCTTCTTTAAGATACTTTTCTTTGATGTCTTCCAGCTCGAGAGGCTTATCAAGTTTCACTGTGCTAAAGCAATGCTTCTGCACTTTTTCCATGGCGGCTTGCTTGTTTAAATCACCAGAGATAGTTAAGTCTTCTTTATGAAGAGGCTCTGCGCCGTCAATTTTTGCACCGTCATTAAGATTGTACACCTTAGTATTGGGGTACAAGTTGATGGCAATGGTCATATTTGCTCGGGACGTATCCAGGATTTGGGTAGTATTAACTTCTTCCGAGAAATTACCGGGTACGGTAAGAGTGCGCATTTTTTCTGTGGAGATGTTGAGCGCTTTGTTGTCATCGTCGTAATACTGACTACTTGAGGCATGGTGTTTGTTTTTGTCTTTCATGCCAAGGTCAACGCCCAGGAGATAAATTTCCCTAAATCCGAAGCGCAATGCATAGGCAATACCGGTATTAGTACAGGTGGGGTTACAGGCATTTAATGGTAATACTGATTCATCGAGAAAATCGTTGATCATATATTCCCCAGGATCGTTGGCTTTTATGGCAACGAACGCCTGCTTAAACATAGCCATAGCTTCGGGGGAAACCGTGTTCAACGCTAACAAGTTAATGTCTTTATAGAATTCCTCTGGTGCTGCCAGTTTTAAGGCAGAAACCGTGTTGTAAGTACGCTCCATTTCTACATGGAAATCGGGTGTGATTCCTGCTTTATAGAGAGTACCAATGGTTGTACCACAGGAAATGATGATGGCCTTGTCTTGGTTTTCTCGAAGGGTATCCATGAGGTTATCGAGAGAGGGGCCGTTACCCACAATAAATACTGGGGGCATATCATCCAGAATAGTTTTGTTATTCAGCACCGGTCGGTTGTTGTTCATATTGGCTGTGGTGTGGGCAATACTGATTTGTTCGTCTTCTAAAAAGCCAGTTCCTGTAAGGGTTAGGTGGAATTGGGCTTTTAATTGTTTAAGAAAATCTTCAGTTCTTTCACTATTGAGGTGGCGATAGGTGTAAGTGTTACTGATGTTGTGCAAACCCACACGGTGCGACATCAACCGCAAGCTGGTAATGGTATTTTCCGGGTTGTTGTCGATAAACAGTTTTAATAGTCGGCCCGGTTGATACAGCTTTTCAATGATGGGCGCCCAATCCAGTGTGTGGAGAGAGGCGTAGAAGGAGTCTTTGTGTGGATCAAAAATACACAGGGTATAGACGTCCATCAGTTCCAGTAATTTAGGAATGTGGTAACCCAGGCCACAACCGGCAACCACTAAGACGCCCACAGGATTTTTTACACTGGGGTTCACTTCACGGAATTCATCCATAAAGCGATCGTTAATACGTTGAATATAAGGGGTCTGTTGGAAGATCTTGTCTTCTGAGGGAGAGAAGGCGATACGGTACCAGCTGGGGATTTTTTCGTAGGCCTTTAATTGATCTTCACAAAATTCTTTTGGGTCCTTGTTGTAAACCGGGGTGCCGGTTTTTAGGTTCACCAAGTTTACAAAGCCGGCATCGTCCAGGCTTAACTGGAGTTCTGTAGGCTGGTAGTTGATGTACTCGTCGTAAATGACCGGCGCAAACTTCTGAAATAACTCCATATTCTTCTGGAACTGCAGCTCCAATTCTAACTGAATCTTCTTCAGCTCCATTTGGCGAATCAGTGCATCCATTTCATTGGCGGGGATGGAGTCTTGGGTCATGCGGTAAGGCTCTGGCAATTAGCAAATTGTCTTTAGAAGATAGCAAAAAATATTCCAAAAGCTATAGCAACTGGGCCTTTCGTTATAAAAAAGGCATAAGAAATTAACCCTAAAGAAATAAGCGATGGCGTCGATAACCTTAGTATCCCGCGAGAAATAAAAAATCTTGCGAGGATTGGCTGTAAATAGACTGGAGACGCGCCTGTGAATGCCCAAGCTGCAATGAAAAGTTATTCTGCTGTACGTACTGACGCTAGCGCTCAGGCAGCAACCCCTCATCAGCTTATTCAAATGTTGTTTGACGGTGCTCTGGAGAGAATTGCCCAGGCAAAAGGCGCCATGCAGCAGAAAAATATCACCTTAAAGGGTGAAAAGATCTCTAGTGCCATCAATATTGTGGGTGGTTTGAAAGATAACCTAGACTTGGAAACCGGCGGTGAAGTGGCAGAGAACCTAGCTTCGCTGTATGACTACATCCAGCGCCGCCTTATGGAAGCTCACAGCAAGAATGACCCAATGATTCTTGATGAAGCGGCAGCGCTTATCATTGAAGTGAGCGATGCCTGGAAGCAAATAGGCTAAAGCTACCTGCGTACCCAAAGCACTCGCTGCGCGAATAGGGTAGGCTCTTGCCATTACAGTGTTTAGTTTAGAGTTCAATTTTCCCTGATAATCGTCATTCCCGCGAAAGCGGGAATCTTCTTCTTAGTACTCTCTAAGCGTTTAGATTCCCGCCTTCGCGGGAATGACGGTAGTTCTCGGCAAGGTATTCTCGTTAAAGTTGGCATTTCAAATGCATAAAGAGAGGGGATGGCAAGTTTTTGTCATCCCTTTGTTTATTTTCGGATAAAGAACTTACGCATTAAACATGCAAACATACAGATAACGAGGTGAACTTATGTCCGTAGCTGCGTTGAAATCTGCCGAAGTCATGGAGCAGAACATTAATTCAATTACACCTTACCAAGTGGTAGCGATGCTGCTAGATGGCGCTCTAGAGCGTATCACCCAGGCGAAAACTGCCATGGTTGAAGGTGAAGCTGAAGACACAGATATTTTAATTAGCAAAACCGTGGGTATTATTGGCGGTTTACGTCAGAGCCTAGAGATTGATCAAGGCGGCGAGCTGGCAATGAATCTAGATGGTTTATACAGCTATATGATGGAGCGCTTGGAAGAAGCTGATGAAGCGGCTTTAGATGAAGTGGCTGACCTTTTGGGCGATGTAAAATCAGGCTGGGATGGTATTGCAGAAACCAGTGAAGCCAAGCAGAGTTATTAAAACAGGTTGCTTAATTAGCTTATTACTTGAAACTGCGAAGCAATAAGCCTGTGCCTTTTATAGGTAAAAAAGTTAGAGCGCCATAAGGCGTTTTACGGACATAGTGTTTCGGCATTGCGACATATTGAATGATAATGTTGCAGTGTCGGGCATCCGTTGTCAGGTTTGGTCTGAAATAATTCCATTTTGCCCTATAAAATAGGCAAGTTTTTGCCGTTTTTATTTTTCCGTTTAGGCAATTTTCAATCAAATTCTGCAGGAATTTTTACCTTAAGTTTCTGCCTCCAGCGCCGATAAACATTTAGAACCTAACAAGAGAATGTTTATCATGGCCGTTATCCCTTCTTCCCAATTAGCTCTCGCACGCGCCCGCAAATCTATGGAGCAGGCACTCATTACATCCAACTGGGATTCTGTCTGTGAGCTAGATAAAGCGTTATCTGAAGCGCTGCAGTTGGCTGTGGAGGATTCTCATCGTGATAGCCGTTCTTTATTGAAAGAGCTTGCACAAATCCTTCCTATTTATCGCCGTCTTGTGGAAGAGTGTGGTCAGCGCCAGTTGGCCGCTGCCGACGAAACCTATCTTAATTTTTAATCGCTTTATCAATTCCTTAGAGAAGACCGCTCCTTAAACGCTGTAGTTAAAACCTGTAGTTAAAACCTGTAGTTGAAACCTATAGTTAAAACTTTTAGGAGCATTGCCTTGGGTATGCCTTAGTGGATAGAGGCATACTCGTTTATTTCTCCTTTAAAATTTTATCTATACTGTGAGGTACTCTGATGCCACCGGAACTTCACGTGATTTCCAACGACGACAAATCAAAACATTACCAAGAGCTGGGCAATGTCACCAAGGTGCAAGCCGCTTCTCCCCATCGGTTAATCCAACTTCTATTTGAAGGAGCCCTGGAGGCCCTTGCACGGGCTCAGGGGGCCATTGAGCACGATAACTTGCAGCGCAAAGGTGATGAGATCACCAAGGCCATAGAGATTGTTGGCGGCCTTAGAAACGCTCTGAATATGGAAGAAGGGGAGCTTCCCTACAACCTGGATAGACTCTATGAGTACATGCAGGTGAAGCTGGTAGACGCTAACCGTTTAAGCGACCCTAAGTTGATTATTGAAGTGGTTGGCTTGCTACAAACCCTGAAAGAAGGGTGGGACGGAATTCAATCAAGTTGATTAAAAAAGTGTCAATGGAATGAACCGCCTGTCGGGCAGACAAAATAATCTTAAAAAGACAGGACAATTATTTGACAGACTAGGTGTTTGGCGCTTAACTTTCTATGAATAATAACAGGAGTTTTGGCATAAACTCCGTAATCTTTCAGGCTCTGCCGGTTTATTGGCGACCTTTCACGAGTGGAAACACTGATTTATGTGGCGCGAAAGTAAAGTGCTGTTGATTATTGACGATCAGCAGGCCAAACATGATCTATCTGTAATTTTAAATTTCCTGGGCGAGCCTATTATTGAGGCGAACTGGGCCAACTGGCAGGAGCTGGTGGCAAAGGAAGAATCTTCCGAGAATATTGCCACCGTATTCGTGGATAAGCCTCGGGAAGATGCCTTGGAAATGGGCTTAGAAGCCATTTTGGAGTGGGATAAGCAAATTCCCATAGTGCTCACTGGCGATTTGCAAAAGCAGGACAACTGGGACGACGTGATGCGTCACCATGTTATCGGCAGTCTGGAGCTTCCTCCTAGCTATAACAAGTTAGTAGACACCTTACACCGTGCGCAGATTTTCCGCCGCGCCCACCTTGATAACGTACAAAAGTCTCAGCGTCGCGAACCAACACTGTTCCGCAGCCTTATTGGCTCTAGCCGTGAAGTACAGCAAGTACGGATGATGATGCAGCAGGTAGCGGACAAAGACGTTACCGTGCTGGTGACCGGTGAATCCGGAACCGGTAAAGAAGTGGTCGCGCGGAACCTTCATTACAATTCTCCTCGCCGTGAAAAACCTTTTGTTCCCGTGAACTGTGGCGCGATTCCACCTGATTTGCTGGAGAGTGAACTGTTTGGTCACGAGAAGGGCGCTTTCACTGGAGCTATTACTTCCCGTGCAGGCCGCTTTGAGATGGCTGAAGGGGGAACCCTGTTCTTGGATGAGATTGGCGATATGCCACTCAACATGCAGGTGAAGATTCTCCGTGTTCTACAAGAGCGCTGCTATGAGCGCGTGGGTGGTAGTAAAACTATCAGTACCAATGTGCGTATCATTGCAGCGACCCACCGTGATCTGGAAAAAATGATCGAAGAGGGTAAGTTCCGGGAAGATTTATACTATCGCCTGAATGTATTCCCCATCGAGATGCCTGCGTTACGTGAGCGTAAAGAAGATATTCCACTGCTTCTGAATGAGTTGATTTCTCGTTTGGAAAGCCAGAAAGAGGGCGCTACTCGATTTAACTCTGCAGCGATTATGTCACTCTGTCGTCACGACTGGCCTGGTAATGTTCGAGAGTTGGCGAACTTGGTGGAGCGTATGGCCATTATGCAGCCCTACGGTGTTGTTGGCGTACAGGAGCTTCCGGCTCGCTATCGCCATGTGACACAAGGGGACGAAGACAACTACGACGAGCTTGAGCCTATGGAAGGCGAAGAGGGCGTTGTCAATATGGGTGATACGGCACTATTGCCTATTAATGGTATCGACTTGAAAGAGTACCTGACTAATCTGGAGCGTAGCTTGATTAAACAAGCGCTCGACGACTGTAATGGCGTTGTGGCCCGTGCCGCTGAGCGTTTACATATTCGTCGTACCACCTTGGTTGAGAAAATGCGGAAATACGATTTACAGAAAAAGTAATCGCGTCACTGCTTTTTTAAACAATTTCCAGAGCGCCCCTTGTGAAAGCACGGGGCGTTTTTTATGGCCGTCGTCATCTCGAGCAGAGCGAGGGATCTTATTCAGGCTGTGGATATCCGAAGGAGATTCTTCGGCTTATAGCCTCAGAATGACAACCGGTATTCGATGGTTTACGCCGCCTTGCGTCATCCCATTTTATGTCATCCCGAGCAGAGCGAGGGATCTTCTCCAGGCTGTGGATACCTGAAAAAGATTCTTTGGTATAGCCTCAGAATGACAGCTGGGGCTCGATAGTTGTGTCATCCCGAGTAAAACGAGGGATCTTTTAAAATAGACACGAATCTCATTAACCGTAGAGGCTACGATTATTACTCCACGCGACAACTTTTTCCGCTTTCCAGCCGCTTTTAGGCAGCACTCTACCACTTAATTCTCCGGCAAAATTTAGCCGTCAAAAATAAAACGCCATTTTTTCTCCGCCTCCAATACTTCGTTTTTTCTGTCACAAAGCCGTCGAAACGGGCCTTGTTTTAGATGTAATGATCTAGCTAACTTGCTGATATTAAAGGTAAATTTAAAACTGGAACGCCCCTTGCTCTTAACCTTGTACAAGTGGTCATAGTAGACCGATTCACTATCCAATTTTTTGGGAGACAGTACTCTATGATGGAGTCAGCCAGTTCAGGTACAGAGCAACAGCCTCAAGGTTTTAATGAGCAAAACCTGCCGGCAGCTTTTGCGGAATTTAATCGCGTATCAGAGCAGCTGAGTCACTCTTATCGTTTCCTGGAAAACAAGGTAGAGAGCCTTACTCAAGAGTTGGATGAGGTCAGTGCGCAGCGCTTAGCAGAATTAAAAGCGAAAGAGCAATTGGCAACCCGTTTAGAAAATTTATTACACATGCTTCCCGGCGGTGTAGTGGTTTTGGATGCGAATGGTGTTGTGAGTGAAAATAATCCGGCTGCAGAAGCGTTATTGGAAGAGTCTCTTAAAGGTCGCCAGTGGCGAGAAGTGATTAGCAGCTGTTTTGCCCCTCAGAAAGATGACGGTCATGAAGTGTCTACCCGAAGTGGGCGCTTAGTGAATTTAGCAACACGCTCTTTGGAATCTGGTATTGGCCAATTAATTTTAATTACGGATCAAACTGAAACTCGCCGTTTACAAGCGGAAGTGAGCCGTAATGAGCGTTTATCCGCATTAGGAAAAATGGTTTCTGCTTTAGCTCATCAAATCCGCACGCCGCTTTCTACGGCATTGCTGTATGCCGGTCATTTAAGTAACAAACAGTTAGATGACGGCCAGCGTCAACGTTTCGCCAATAAAATGGTCAGCCGTTTAAACCACATGGAGCAGCAGGTACAGGACATGCTGCTATTTGTGAAAGGCGAGATTCCACAAGAAGACTTAATGACAGTAGGGGAACTGGCTGAAGATTTAGAAGAGGCCATGGAAGTACCGGTGAATGCACACTCTGCGGTGTATCACTTGGAAAACCAATGCCCTGAAATAAAGATCAAAGGCAATCGTGAATCTTTAGTGAGCGCAGTACTGAACTTAGTGAATAACAGTTTAGAAGCATCCGATAAATATCCCCCTGAGTTGTGGATTTATTTTAAAGAGCACAATGGACAATTATTGATTGAGGTTGTGGATAACGGCCCTGGTATTGACCCGAAAGTAAGCAGTTGTGCAGCAGAACTCTTTGTGACGACAAAATCTCAAGGGACGGGTATTGGGTTAGCGGTGGTTACAGCGGTGGCTAAAGCTCATGGTGGAGAGTTCAATTTACAGAGCAATCAGTCAACAGGTTCCAACGTTGGAGAGGGCGCAACCGCTACTCTAACGATTCCACAGTTAGTAGAAAATGATAACGAAACCCCAAATTATTCTTTGGCAAGTTAGTGCTTTCAATAGGAAATATTAAAAGCAGTAAACGGCATTAGAAAATTAAATTATTAGAACGTTAAATTAATAACAGCAAGATAAGCAGGTAATTGTCATGGCAGTCACAGCGGCAGTAAGTATGGAATCCACAAAGCTAAATAAAGGCTCCGTGCTGGTAGTGGAAGACGATAATGATTTGCGCGAGGCTCTCACCGATACGTTGCAATTGGCAGACTTCGATGTGCTGGCAGTCAATAGTGCAGAAGCAGCTTTAAGTGCTATCGAAACCCGAACTGTGGAAATGATTGTTTCCGATGTCAATATGGGGGGCATGAGCGGCCATGACCTGTTACGACATGTACAGCAACATAAACCTCATATCCCCGTGCTGTTAATTACCGCTTATGCTAGCGTTACAGATTCAGTAGATGCAATTCGCCATGGCGCTGTAGATTATTTAGTTAAACCTTTTAAACCTGAAGCGCTTATAAATATTGTTGAACGTGTTGTGGGCTACGGTGCAATCGAGAGCGATGAGCCTATTGCCGAAGCTATGGCCAGTCGCCAGTTATTACAAATTTCACGTCGTGTCGCCTCATCGGATTCTACGGTTCTTATTCATGGAGAATCGGGAACGGGTAAAGAAGTGCTCGCTCGATACATTCATATTCACTCCCCAAGGGCGAAGCAGCCGTTTGTTGCCATTAACTGCGCGGCAATTCCAGAAAACATGTTGGAAGCTATGTTGTTTGGTTATGAAAAAGGTGCGTTTACCGGTGCTTACACGAGCGCTCCCGGTAAATTCGAACAAGCCAATGGCGGTACTCTACTGTTAGATGAAATTTCAGAAATGCCTATGGCATTGCAGGCGAAACTGCTGCGTGTTTTGCAAGAACGTGAAGTAGAGCGCTTGGGTAGTCGTAAAGTGATTGAGTTAGATGTACGTGTTATTGCGACCACTAACCGTGATATGTCTCAGGAAGTCATTCAAGGTCGTTTCCGTGAAGACCTTTTCTATCGTCTTAATGTGTTGCCACTGGGTTGGTTGCCTCTACGTGAACGTCGAGAAGATATTTTTCCGTTAGCTGAACGTTTGCTGCGTGTGCACGGCGCCAAGCAACACCGTCAAGGTGTAGTCTTCTCTGAAGAAGCAAAGCAGGCATTGTTTAGTCACTACTGGCCAGGCAATGTTCGTGAGTTAGATAACGTGGTACAGCGAGCACTAGTAATGCAAACAGGGCGTGAAATTCAAGTAGAAAATCTTATGCTTGAATTGAATTTTGCTATGCCTGGTATGCAACCTATGATGACGCAAATCAATGGACAAACTGTTATGCCTGGTCAGCCTGGTATGGTGCCTCCGCCGTCAATGGCAGTGCCTGAGCAGCATGGACAAATACCTCCAGTAACGCACATTACGCCGCCACCAGTTTCTACCATTCCTCCGCAAGCGAATTTTGCATCAGCATCCGTGCAAGGCTTTGGTACCATCAACGATATGCCGACACAGGGATCTACCGCTGCAGAAGCACAATCATCGGGGCTGGGTGGAGACTTAAAACAGCGTGAATTCGAAATTATTGTGAATACTATGCGAGAAGTTCGTGGTAGCCGAAAATTAACAGCTGAGCGCTTAGGGATTAGCCCGCGCACCTTGCGTTACAAGGTTGCGAAACTGCGTGAAGAAGGCTTGGATGTGGATGTTGCGCTAGGGAAATAGCTCTTTAAAACATACAAAATAAAAATTATTTTTTAGCCATATCTGTTTAACAGGTGTGGCTTTTTGTTTGGTTAATGAAAAAGTATTAAAACTATTGAGTAATAAATTGGCGCTTCAATAAACAGGTTGCTTTGCAAAGCTATGTTAAGATTTCGAAAAATTATATTTCAATAACATCACTATTTATGCAAAGGACTGTATATGTCTTACCTGCCGATTAAAGGAACTGAAAACGGATATGGCCGCAAGGTTTTCGCTCATAAAGAACTCCGAAATACCCTAGACGAATTTAGCCGCAGTGGTAATTACCACAGAATCACGCTCTTACGCATGCTTCAAGGCCTTAATGCAGGCCATGATCATCAAGATAATATTTTGCAAAATGCTATACCAAGCTTACAGGATCCTAGGCGATTCGTAATTGAGCTCCCCGGGTGTGCTGCGGTTATGGAGCTTAGACCTTGCGGAAATTATTATTTGATAAAAGTAGGAGAGGTTAGTTTACAAGAGCATGCCCGAAACAGTACCGGGTTGTATCAAGCTCAAAAATCGCCCACTGCATGGGATGTAGCTAATGAAGAGAGAGTAGATCTTGCTCAAGGAAGAAGCTTAGTGATAGGGGATCGTCATAAGTCAGCAAAGACTACGGCTAAATTTGGGGTTAAGGCACTTGAAGCGACAAATGCTTTTAATCGTTTTCAAGATACAGGGTTTTATTTGCACCATAGTTATGGTGAAAAGAGCGCTACTGGCTATATTCGCCGTAAAAGTGTGATCAATCCCTTAAGCATTAAGGAAGTACGTGACAGTTCTCGTAAGTTGGCAAATACTATGTTGCAAGTTCGGGCTGAGTCACAAAAAGTTGAAAACCCCGATAATCGAAAAAACTTTGGCTGGATTAGTGAAAGTGGTGGCTCCGCGGTATTGACGCAAGCACTGTATCGCTTAAAAAGGAGCGGTATAAGTTTCCATGGTCACAATCATCATATGTATTTTCATGAGATCGCGAGTAATGCAGATCTAGCAGTGAAATTAGCATTGGACCTTGGATTCAAGTTGCCAGATAAACCTTTTAGTAAACCGCTTTGGAAAGCGACTAGTTTGGCTGTAGGGGGAGGGCACAGTGCAATTAACTACCGCTATAAAGCAGAGAAAGACTATCTAGGTGGTATGGTTGTGCGTGATCACATTGTAAATGCGTCTGGGCCTGCACTTGGCTTTTTAGGTGCCGCGTCTCTAATTGGGGGAAAGGCCATAGCTGGGATTGCTTTACTGACCGCTGCACGAAAAGTTGGGGCTGCGGTTAAGCTAACGGATAGTGTGTTAACAGATGCAATGCCTGAGCGTTATGAGACGGTTCAGAGAAAATTAGGTCTTAAAAAATGATCTTTCCATTCTTAAAGTATAAACAGCAATTAGAACCATGTGTGGCCAAAGGACCAAGCATTTCTAGTGCTATTCAATATAAAGGGGATTATCAAGGTTCTTCGATCGTACTAGCTCTACCTAAATCAAATCATAAGAATCCTAGCCCTGATATTCAATTCAGCGGCAGTTATGGGCAGGGTAGCCAGTCAGCCTCACACAGCGATAGAAGATGGCGTGAAGAGGGGTATATGACTCGTGGCTATCGATTTTGGGGGCCGAGAGGAGTTGGTGAGGTGCATGAATTGAGTGCCGAAGGGTGGTTTGCGAGTATGCGTGAGCCGAAGGAAGAGATGTCTTTATTTCACCCACGTGCTTTTGAATGGGCAGTGATTGATTACGTAGAAGATCGCTTGGTAAATAAACCAAAGGAACGATGGGCTACATCGTCACCAAATACCATACGGGCTCCGATATTTTGGCAGCCGTTTGATCACCTCCCTGGGCCAGCTGCTTTTTTCCATATTGATACTGGTAGTACAACAACTCCAAACTATTATTTTGTTACGGTATTGGATGATAATGACCTTCTTTTTGTTGGCTTTGATTTAGATGTTAATCGTTTTGGCCCAAAGCATATCCCTCCCGAAGAATGGGTGGATATGCGAAATATGAAGCAATTGATGTTCGATATTTTCAATACCTTGGAAATTGAGCTTTCTCCAGAGGCAGAAGCCCGCCGTAAAAAGGCCATTGAGGGGCTTGACGATACCTCCCTTAGGTCAACGATGGAGACTCAGGTACTTCATTTTCCCCCTAAGTCAGAGCAGGCGTCTATCGTTTCAGCTTCCTAATGAATCTGTGAGCTTTAATCTGCCTAACTATAGAAAGCCGCCCTTTGTGGGGCGGTTTTTTTATGAGTAAAGGGCAGGATTTCTGGCGTGTATAGATTGGGAATGCAGAAATAATAAAGTCACAATTTTCGTGTATTTTACATTTGCAAATTGGGATTTATTGATTATTCTAAAAATGAGGGTGCTTGAAATATTGGCGCCGCATTCCGGTCTTTTTCATCAGGGGGTCGCAATGGATAACATGAAAAACACCAGTCATGGTGAGTCACCGCCAGATAATCTGGATAGTGGTGTAGAAAAGCTCGATGTTTCGTCAGATGCATCTAACGATGACAAGTCGTCCGCAAAAACGCCTCCGGATGAGCGTCTTGAAGCTCGTCGTAGGGTAGAGGATAAACTTGAAGAGTTACGTTTGATGCGGGAAGACAAAGAGATGGATTACGACTTTGATTTCGATGATGATTAGTTGTTAGTCGAAAAATAAGCAGGTTGTTAATTTAATATTTTTACAACATCAATTAATAAAAAGGCCAGCAGAAATGCTGGCCTTTTGCTTTTTGGATTTTCCGACTCTTCAGAGTAATACGTTATGAGCCTTCGTGGAAGTAGGTATCTTTTCTGTTCTCTACCAAGGCTTCAAGAATACGGCTTCTTGAAATTAGGCCCACTAACTTGCCATTATCAATCACCGGAAAGTTTCTCGCACGATGGGTAATCATCGATTGCGCAACTTCAACGATGCTGTCTGAAGATTTTACCGATTTAACGTCTGTGGTCATTGCGGATTCAACCGAAGGAGGCTCCGCGAGGTAGTAGGAGTCGTTCAGTAACTCGCCAATACAGTCTTGCTCTGAAACGTAGCCTACAACCTCTTTATTGGCATTTACCACAGGAGCGCCGATGATGTTATCGGTAATAAATACCTTCACCACGTCGGTGAGAGAGTTATCGATAGAGACTGCATGTGGGTTGTGATCCATGTAGTCTTTTACGAGTATGGAATGTATCACGTTGATCTCCTGGCTTTTTTTAACCGTTCGTACTTTCAGAATAGATAAGAACCGCTAGAAAGGAAAGCTTTTATCCGGCAGTTTCATTTATTCCTCTGGTCTATCACTGAGCTTTATAGTTGTTGCAAAATTGCTTTATAGGCGCGTACTGCATTGGTGTAGCCCATTTCTAATGCATCCACAGTGAGCGCATGACCAATAGACACTTCTAATAACCCTGGAGCTGTGGCAAAGCGCGCTAGGTTTTCCAGGTTTAAGTCGTGGCCGCCGTTCACGCCAAGGCCAATACTGGTGGCATATTCACTGGCATTGAAATAGCGCTGAAATAAGGCGTCGAGTCGGGCGCTATCGTGATCGCTATTTTGGCGATTTGCTAGGGCAAAGGTTTCTGCATAGGGGCCGGTATATAACTCTATTCGGTCTGCGCCAATGTCTTTTGCCAGCGCAATTTGTTCTTGGTCTGGATCCATAAACAAACTTACGCGCATGTTCTGATCTTTAAGAGTTTGAATAATGGGTTCGAGTTCCGTCCCAGAGGTTTTTAAATCGAAACCGTGATCAGAGGTGAGTTGGTTATCGCCATCTGGAACAAGAGTACATTGATCTGGGTGGGTATCGGCAACTAGCTTCATAAAGCCAGGGTAATCATCACGGGCTCCGGCAAAGGGGTTACCTTCTACATTGAACTCTACGCCTTTTACAGGCTTTACTAGTTCTGCAAGCTCATACACATCACTGGCGCGAATATGGCGCTGGTCTGGGCGCGGGTGAACCGTAATACCATCAGCACCGCTGGCAATGGCCTGTTCTGCAAAGGCTAAAACATTGGGGTAATTGCCTTCGCGAGAATTACGAATAAGTGCGATCTTGTTGAGGTTGACACTGAGGGCGACACTCATGATTTTTTCTCTGTGATGGTTTTAATGCTGTTGTTTTCTTCGCTGCTAGTGTTATTGGTTACTGTGGATTTGTCAGTTGCGGGCTTAATACGTTCAACTTTTTCTAAATAAATCGCTTTGCGGGGTAAGTTAGCAAAGCGGAAATAGCGGCGAGTTTTTGTCTTGCCAATTTTTTCTATGACATCCATGCCTTTGATGACTTTGCCAAATACGGTGTAACCGGGCCTTTCGGGTGATGCCGGCTTTCCATTTTGACTGGGGGTTGCAGTTTTGAAGTCTAAATGAGGGTTGTCGGTAAGATTGATAAAAAATTGAGAGGTAGCACTGTCTGGGTCTGGCATACGAGCCATGGCTAGCGTGCCTGCTTTGTTTAAAAGGCCATTGTTGGATTCATTTTTTACCGGGTCGCCCACTTCTTTACGTTGATAGTCGAAGGTGATGCCGCCTGTTTGAATCATAAAGTTCTTGATGACGCGATGAAAAATAAGGCCGTTATAGAAATATTTATCGGCATAGTTCAAAAAATTTTTCACACTGGCCGGGGATTTTTCGTCTTCGAGCTCTACATCAATAACCCCTTCAGACGTGGTTAATCGAACCAGTGTGCCGGCATAGGTGCTGAGAGGAAGGCAAAAGCAAAGTAGGGCGATGGTTAGAGATTTGAGCATGGTTATATCCTTGTTCAAGAAAAAAGCCCCGTAGAAAACACTACAGGGCCTTGTCGATATTTCTATTTTTTCAGTATTAGGCCCATTCAGAACTGCTGCGTCTACGAGGGCGTAAGTAAGGAAGCAATGCGGTAAGTAGCGCACTGGCTACCACCAAAATGCCACCGTATAAAAACCAGGTGTGGTTGCTATCACTTTTTAGACGTTCGTTATCGGCTTCTAGTACGTCGATACGGTTTTCTAGCATTTGGTTTTTTTCCAAAAGCTCCTGATGGCGGGAACTCAGTTCAATGGCATTCCCTGAGATTTTTTTGATTTCGTTAAGCTCTTTCGTAAGAGATTTATTATTGGTTTCCAGTTCTGCAACGGTCTTTGCTAGGGCACTGCGTTCGGTTTTAACTTCTTTCAGCTGGTTTTTTGCCTTATTCATACGGTCAGTGGCTTTTTTCTCGGTGGTCTGAGCGGATTCCAAGAGAAGCTCTGCAATCGGTTCGTTAACTAGGTATTGGATGCGGAGCCAGCCCTCTGTGCCATTGTCCATACGCACTAACGCCCAGCCTTCTTCAGTATCTTCTTCGATCAGCTGTAGTTTTGTACCACTGGCAAGGCCACGGTGAAGAATCTTAAATTGATTGCCTTTGCCACCACGGAGTGGAACATAAAGCTTGTCGGAGATATAGCGGGTGGTCTCTTGGGCAACAACACCGAAAGAGAAAAGGGCGATTAGCAGAAATATCGCGGCTTTCACTGAGGTTGTTTTCACTGTGTCTTCCTTATTCGCTGGATATTGGGATTATGGGTGTCAGAGTTACGGGTATCAGAGTTATTAGCGTTATATACCTGAATTTGAGGTTGACTGAGTATGAGTAATATCGCCCCATTGGGCAAATATTCTCTTTGAAATCAAGGCAATACTTTCTTGAACGGTTTTACAGTCACCTTTTTATAGACCCCATGGATCAAGAAGGGGTCACTATCTGCCCAAGCTTGGGCATCTGTCAGTGAATCGAACTCTGCGACCACCAGGCTGCCGGTAAACCCGGCGTCACCGGGGTCTTCGTTATCAATGCCTGGATGTGGGCCAGCAATCAGCAAGCGGCCTTGGTTTTTCAATTCTTCTAATCTCGCCAAATGAGCCGGGCGATTCGCTTTCCGCAGAGGGAGGCTGTTTTCAATGTCTTCACTGATAATGGCGTAGTACATATTTCTGATGAGTCCTTCTCAAGTGTTTTTGTTTACTAAAAGCGTTGGCAGTACAGGTGACTTTTAGCCGTCATTAATGACGTCTTCAAGTGTCAGATCTGTTAGTTTTCCAATACGCTTGAACAAATAAATCATGGCTGCAATTAATACGGCTGTGGCAGGGAGCGCAATCACAGGAAAACTCAGCGCCGTCATTTTACCCAGTTCCGCATTAAACTCTGGAGTGCCTGGAGGGCTTATTAATAAATACCGGGCCAAGCCATAGTTCAAAACGGATGATAAAAAGAAAGAGCCCGCTACCATCCAAGAGGCAATCCGCAGAGTTTTTTCAAATTCTACTTCGGTATTGTGCGCCTTTAGGGCTGCGGCGATGCGATCCACTTGCATGATTTTGTCGTTATAGAGAAACACCTTAACTAGCGGGTATTTGGTGTATACGGAAATGAGTGTGGCAATGCCAAAGAGGCCGGGAATAGCCGCTTCTTTGATGGCGATATATTTAGGATCTAATTCAAGCAGGCTCATGCCGCCAGTTAAAAATACGCTGATCACTCCAAGGGCAGAGAAGAAATTGATCTTTCCTGTGTCGACGAAATCTTTCAGACCATAGCCAATAGGGAAAGCCAGTGCGACCACAATCGACCACGTGGTGCCTAGGGCATCGGCATCGCTAAATTTAGTAAGAATCACCGTAGGGATAATGATGTTAAACAACAGATTGGCAATTAAGCTTTCTTTTTTCTTAGGTTTTTCGGCTTGCTGTTGTGTTGTGTTAGAGCTGTTGTTACTACTTGGGTTACTCGTTGGATTACTACTGGCATTAGTACTGCTGCTGGAGTTGTTGCCTGCGTCCATGGTCATATCTGTTTCGGAATTCATATAAACTACTTCGAGATCGTTATAATAAAGGTTAAGACGAGGCGAGGTTATCTCCATTGAAATATTCCCCACAGACTGTGGATCTCCACACTCACAGTACCGCGTCAGACGGTATTCTAACCCCTGCAGAGCTGGTGTCGAGAGCTGCAGAGAAGGGTGTGACCCAGTTGGCACTCACCGATCACGATACCATGGTGGGCTTTCAAGAAGCCAAAGCCGAAGCGGATCGAAGAAATATTGAGCTTATTCCCGGTATTGAATTTTCCAGCCAGTGGAAAGGTAGGGGTATTCATATCGTGGGGCTCAATATGGATTTAGAATCTCCTGTGCTTCAGCAAGCAGTAGCGAGTCAGGAACAGCGCCGGTTAGATCGTGCAGTGGTGATTGCGGAGCGCTTGGAAAATAAGGGATTTAAAGGGGCTTACGAAGGGGCTCAGGCCCAAGCCGGCGGTTCTGCTGAAAAGCCGGTTATGCTGGGGCGGCCTCATTTTGCTCGATGGATGCTGGAGGAGGGTCACGTTACCACTATTCAGCAGGCGTTTAAGAAATGGTTGGGGGCAGGCAAGCCTGGGGATGTAAAACAGGTGTGGCCAGAAGTTGCTGAAGTGGTGAGCTGGATTAATCAATCGGGAGGCGTGGCGGTATTGGCTCATCCAGACCATTACAAGATGACCCGCACTAAACTCAAAGCTTTCCTTGATGATTTTGTGGAGGCAGGGGGTGGAGCGATAGAGGTGTGTTCTGGGCCGCAGTTACCGAATGTGACTCGAAATATGGCTCAACTGTGTCAGGAGTATGGCCTGCTGGCCTCCTGTGGTAGTGACTTTCATTCACCGGGTCAGGCTTGGTTGGAGCTTGGTTGTTATCCCCAGTTGCCCGAAGGCCTAACGCCAGTGTGGCAGCATTTTGGGCGGGGTAAGACAGTAGAAGTCGCAGAAGTATTTGACACGGTTGGGTAGATACGGTTGAGTAGCGCCCGCAGTTAATACCGCTTCAGCGAATAAAGCTCTAGTAAAAAACGACAGTAAAAAACCAATATGATGGATAACCAATGAGTCAGTTTTTTCAGATCCACCAAGACAATCCCCAGCATCGTTTAGTGGTCCAAGCCGCAGACATTATTCGTAAAGGTGGTGTGGTGGTATACCCAACGGATTCTGCTTATGCACTGGGGTGTGCCCTTGGGGATAAAAAAGCCGCTGACCGTATTCGCCTGATTCGCCGTTTAGATAAGCATCACAATTTTACGCTGATGTGTCGTGATTTATCGGAGTTGGCGACCTACGCCAAGGTCGATAACCAAACATTTCGCATGATCAAAAATCATACACCGGGAGCCTTTACCTTCATCCTCAATGGCACCTCTGAAGTGCCTCGCCGGTTGTTAAACCCCAAGCGGAAAACCATTGGTTTACGGGTGCCAGATAACAATATTGCCTTGGCTTTATTGGAGGAATTAGGCGAGCCCATCATGAGTACCACGCTTATCATGCCAGATGAGGAGTACCCTATGACGGACCCCTACGATATTCGCCAGTTCTTAGAGCATGCGGTAGATTTGGTGATCGACGGCGGTTATTGCGGCATGTCTGCTACAACCGTGCTGGATATGTCAGGGGATGAGGTTGAGCTACTGCGGCAAGGAGAGGCCGACGCCTCTGATTTTCTCTCCTGAATTGTAACCCTGAGTCATTGTAAGATCAGGGCTGTAGGTCGGTCTTTAGGCCGACAATCTAATCCGATCAGGTCACTAAGCCAGCTCCGAATGTCGACCTAAAGGCCGACCTACAAGGACGGGATTTTCTATTGATTGTCAGGGGGACAAATCCCTATCTAGCCCCTATAATGGCCCGCTTGTTTTTTATATGACGTAGAGATAGCTCAGTGAGCCAAGATTTGGATATAACAGAGGCGGAAAACACCTCGGAAACAACCTCTGAGAGCGCTGAAAACGCCGCCTCTCAAGGGGTTGAGCAGTCTTCGGCTGGTAGTTTGTTTGATGGCCTCCCTGATCAACCCCAAGAGGAGTTGAGCCAGGAAGAGTTGGTCCAGGAAGATGAGCCTACTGAAGCAGAGCAAAACCAGGAGCAAGCCCAACTCCAAGACTCGCCCCAAGATCAGCAAGGTGGAGATAAACCCTCTCAGGGGGAAATGCCCTTTGCGATTGTTCAGGGGCAAGCGGTTACCGAGATTCCTAAAGACCTCTACATTCCCCCCGAAGCTTTGGAAGTGATTCTTGAAGCATTCGAGGGGCCTCTAGATCTATTACTGTACTTGATTCGTCGCCAAAACTTGGATGTTTTGGAAGTGGATGTATCTGAAATCACTAGCCAATATATGGCTTACGTTGAAGTGATGGACGTCATGCAATTTGAGTTGGCTGCCGAATACTTGGTTATGGCAGCTATGCTGGCGGAAATTAAATCTCGCATGCTCTTACCTCGCAGTGAAGAGATCGAGGATGACGAAGAAGACCCAAGAGCCCAACTTATTCGTCGTCTACAAGAATATGAGCGCTTCAAAGAAGCGGCTGAAGGCATTGATGAGCTACCGCGTTTGGGGCGTGATATTCATACGGGTTCGGCTCAAGCGCCGGATCGAAATCTTACCCGCCCAGACCCCGAAGTGGATTTGAAAGAGGTGCTACTGGCCTTGGCTGATGTACTGCGCCGAGCGGATATGTTTGAGCATCATCAAATTGAGCGAGAAAAACTGTCGACCCGTGAGCGAATGACTCAGGTGTTATCCACGTTGAGAAAAGACAGCTTTGTGCCTTTCGTGAGCTTGTTTAAAGTTGAAGAAGGGCGCCTGGGGGTGGTGGTCACCTTCTTGGCGGTGATGGAACTGATTAAAGAATCCTTAGTTGAAATTGTTCAGAATGAAACCTTCGGCCCCATTCATGTGAAAGCGCGTGCTGGTGACGAAGTAGAAGAAGCTCAAGCTTAATAAAGTTGAAATTGATAAAGAATTGAATGTGTAAGGGCCGGATCATGCCTCTTGTTGAAAAAGAACAGTTACAAAAAATTCTCGAAGGTGCGCTTTTGGCGGCAGGGCAGACGCTGAGCATTGCCAAAATGCAGGAGCTATTCCCTGAAAATGAAGAATCCGAAAGTGAAGAGAAAGAAAGCGAGCGCCCCTCTGTCGATGACATTCGAGAGGCGTTAACCGCTATTGCAGAAGCCTGTGAAGAACGTGGCTTTGAGCTGAAAGAAGTGGCTTCGGGTTTTCGTTTTCAAGTGAAGCAAGAGTTGGCGCCTTGGGTAAACCGCCTGTGGGAAGAAAAGCCGCAGAAATATTCTCGTGCATTGTTGGAAACATTGGCGCTGATTGCTTACCGTCAGCCGATTACTCGTGGTGATATTGAAGAAATTCGTGGTGTTGCCGTAAGTTCACACATCACAAAAACACTTTTGGAACGAGAGTGGGTTCGTATTGTGGGTCACCGCGATGTGCCTGGTCGACCAGCGTTATATGCGACCACTAAACAATTCTTGGACTACTTTAATTTATCGAGTTTGGAAGAGTTACCGCCTTTGGCTGAAATTCGCGATATTGAAAAGCTCAATCAAGAGTTAGATCTCGATGAATCTGAAAAAGCTAAGGCGGAAGGTGATTCTGAAGCAGCAGCTGAAGAAACAAACGACGTTGTTACCGATGAATCTTCTACCGATGAAACGGCTACGGACGAAGTTGCAGAAAATGCAGATGTGGAGTCTTCTGAAGAGTCCAGCTTAGAGAGTGCTGATAGTAGTGAAAAGACTGAAGTATTAGAAGATGGTACCGATACGACTACTGCAACGGATGAAGCTGGCACAACAGAAGATGCGTCTGAACTTTCAAATGAGCCTTCAGAAGAAATAGCTGATGAGCAAACCCTTGGTAATATTGCTGCTCGCTTCCTATCTCGAAACGATGAAGAGATGGAAGTGGATACAAATGCAAATGATGCTGCTGAAGAAATCACTTCTGCAGATAGTAATTCTACAACCAATTCTACAACTACAGAAGATCACTAATGGCCGATAAACAACCGCCGCAGGAAGATGAAAGCCAAGGCTACGACGCTTCCGAAAAATTGCAAAAGGTATTGGCTAATGCCGGTTTCGGTTCCCGCCGAGAAATGGAACGGGTGATTTCTGAGGGGCGTGTGAAAGTTAATGGCCAAGTGGCTAAGTTGGGGGATCGTGTAACCCCTGAAGACCGGATTCAGCTGGATGGTAAAAGTCTAAAAAGCCAAGGCAAGCCAAAACGCCGCCGGGTGATTATCTATAACAAACCGGAAGGGCAAATTTGCTCCAGTTCTGATCCCAAAGGCCGCCCAACAGTTTATCAAAACTTGCCGCGACTTCACGGTGAGCGTTGGATTTCCATTGGTCGTCTCGATTTCAATACCAGTGGTTTATTGTTATTCACTAACGATGGTGAGCTTGCAAATCGTCTTATGCATCCGTCGTCGAACATTGATCGTGAATACTTAGTGCGTATTCAAGGTGCTGTGGATGATGCAATGTGCCAGCGTTTAGCAGACGGTGTTCTATTGGATGATGGTATGGCCAACTTCACGGACATTGTTGAAGCCCCTCGTCAAGGTGAAGGCTCGAACCAATGGTTCTACGTGTGCCTGATGGAAGGCCGTAACCGTGAAGTGCGTCGCTTGTGGGAGTCACAAGACGTTAGAGTAAGTCGCCTCAAGCGTGTACGCTTTGGCGAAGTGTTCTTACCGTCCCATGTGCGCTCTGGGCAGTGGGAAGAAATGGATAAGAAATCCGTGGATACCCTTTGTAAGCGTGTTGATCTTAAACCTGATCGTGTGCGGCCTACGCGAGAAGAGTCCAAGGTGGCAAATCGTCAGGAAAAGCGCCTCAGGGCCAGTGCCGGTCGACGAAAAAAGCACTGATCTTTTTCTTGAAGCCCCTATTTCTTTTGAAGCCTCAGTATCTATGGGGCTTTCGCTTGGTTTATCTCCGACATTTACTCAATGGCATTGGCAACTTGATTGCGCCCTGTACTCTTGGCGATGTACATGGCTTTGTCTGCGCGTTCAAATAGACTTTCAGTGGTATCACCATTTTGATAATGAGCGATACCGATACTGGCAGTGATAATAGCTTCACGCTTGTTGTATTCAACAGGCGTTTCTTCTACAACACGGCGGATACGCTCTGCGATTAACTCGGCGCCTGCGGCGTTAGTATTGCTCAATAAAATCACAAATTCTTCCCCTCCATAGCGGTAGCAAACATCGCTATTTCGACAGGTATTTTGCATAAGCTTGGCTGTGTGAGTTAACACTGCGTCGCCCATGTTGTGACCCATAGTGTCATTAATTTTTTTGAAATGATCTAGATCGATCACTAGCAGGCTCAGTGGTTGATTATGTCGCTCTGACAGCATCATCTCGCGGTCCAGAGTGGTTTGCAGGGCAATGCGATTTCCTAAACCAGTCAGAGGGTCATGAAGTGCAGTTTGCAATGCAGCACGGTAGTGTAGGGCGTTGCGCAGTGGCAAAATTAATGTACTGATTAGGCTTTCTACTAGAGAAAGTTCTTTTTCACTAAAGCGCTTGTTGCGAGAAACTTCGATGGTGCCGAGGATTTCAGTATCGGTTTTTAAGTTGTAGTCGCAAGTATGTGTATCTTTTTTACCAAAGCTGAGGTCGATTTTCTGTGGGCTTTGAGAATAGTTCAGACTGCTCACGGCAACTTGCTGCTGTAAAGCCTTGAAGAAGTAGGTGAGTACCAGTTCGATATCCAGAGAGCTCTGTAGTTGTTGTACCAGCTGCCAGCGGGATTCGTCGAACGATACCGCTTTCTTGGGGCTACGTTTTAGCGTCGCCTGCGAGTGCTGTAATTGGCTTCCTGTGTTTGGCATTAAAGTCATCATAATGATGTACCTGCAATCTTTACCTTTAAGCGTTGTTTACATTCCGAGGTGTTTTAGGCGCTCATTTGAGAGTCCCTATTCAGGAATGTCACGTTATTTATCATTCCAAGAGGGTAAAGCGATAACTGTGCCAGTTGAAAAAAAACCTTTATAAACAAAAGCTTGATGTTATTTGTGTAGACTCATTTGAGGTTTTTGTTAAAAAAATGACGTGTTTTTAGCCTTGAAAGCCTATGAAAAGGTAATAGGGGCGGAAGTTTGGCGGCAAGCTTTGTCCGCTTTGGGTAAACTTTGCCTTGGTTTGAGGGTTAAGCTGGTTTTAGGTTTAAGTAGGCTTAGGTGCACGTAGGTTATGTCACTAGATGATCAACTGATTTCTTCTTTTGCTTTTTGGCTGGCGCTCTTGGCTTGTGTTACATGTAGTCTAGTTGCCATACGGTATGCTCCTTGGAACGCCTTGCTAGAGAGGAATGAGCGCCAGCACCTCTTCTTTGCCTCTTTAGTATTCCTTCCTCTTTTCTGGTTACTGAATGTTTATATCCAAGATCAGGTAGTGATTCATTTAATGGGAATCACCGCAATCACCTTGATGTTGGGGTGGAGTTTGGCCGTGGTAGTGGGGTTGTTTGCACAAGCTGCCTACTGGGGGGTGGGGCAAGTGAGTCTATACGGTTTACCTGTGAGCATGGTGTTTTCAGTGCTTCTACCTGCCACAGTCACCTATTTGTTATTTTGGTGGGTGAGCCGAGCACGGTTTAAGAACTTATTTGCTTATATGCTGGGAGTGGGGTTCGCTGGCGGAGTGCTGTCGGTACTTTCTATGGCAGGGCTTCTTTATATAGGTGCGAGTGTGTCTGCGGATGGGCCTCTAGCTCAATGGGCTGAAACCAGTTTTCCTTTTGTTCTGATGCTGGGTTTCCCTGAGGGCTTTATTAACGGAACTGTAGTCACCGCGCTGACGGTATTTTACCCCGACCTAATGAAAACTTTTGATGATGACTGGTATCTGCGTAGGTGAGTTAAGTTATGTCGGCTCTAAAAAACTTTAGAGCCGCAGCTTGGAACAGCTATAACTGCTAAGGGTTTACTAGGGCGGGAACAATATAGTCACTTAGCCACTTATAGGGGGTGCGAGTATTACCATGAACAGCGGGATACTCACTGGCAGTGAAGACAACAACGGCATCAAATTCGGGAAATAGAAGGATTTGCTGCCCTCCATAACCCAGTGCTGCGTATGCCTCGAGGAATTGATCTTCGACGTTGAATCCATTCCACCACCATTGATAACCATACCCGGTGATTCTCTGGTTGATTCCTAAATCAAACCGTTTTACTAAAGACTCAGAAATCCAGTCTTCGGAGACGATCTGTTGTTCGTTCCAGCTCCCCCCATTTAAATAAAGTTGGCCGAATTTCAGCATGTCTCGTGGTCTTAACGATAACCCCAAATCCCAGTAGTAATTATCAATGCCTAGTGGCTCAAAGAAATGAGCGGCGGCGAAGTCTTGAATACTTTCTCCGGTACTTCGCTCGATGATATCCATAATTAGGTTAGAGAGGCCTGTGTTGTATTTGAAGCTTTCTCCTGGAGGCGTAGCCAGTGGGAGATTGAATAGGTGCCCGAAGGGGTCATCGGCTTCATTCATAATTGTTAGCGTATTATTTGGATGGCCATAGTGAAAGCTGCCTTCATCCCATTCGAAGCCAGCTGACATGGTTAGCAATGCTTCCAGTGTAATATCTTCTTTGCTGTAAACATTACCATCAAAGGTAAATGTTTCCTCCCAGTCGATGTTTGTATATTCAGGGTAAAAATCTGACAGTTTGGAATTCTCAAGATTTAAGTAACCTTGGTCTATTGCGATTCCCATGAGGGTAGACTGCACACTTTTTTGAACCGAAGCTAAGACATGTACACGGTCTTTATCGTAATTTACGATTTGGCGATTACTAGCACTGATAAAGCCGGGAAAATATTTTTCAAAGACGAGTTCGCCATTGATTGAGATAAGAATGCTATTAAGTTGGTGGTCAAGTTCCCCGCAATGCATGGCTGAGGCCATTTCCATGATCATGGATTCGTTGATGTCTTTCGTGCTGATATGAGCTACAGGAAGCCCGTCAAGTGTTTCCTCGGGAATTGTGTATTCGTAGGGGGTGTCGCAAGAGAGTTCAACAGAGGAAATCGGTTGGCTTGATGTGTAGCTAGGGGAGGAATTACCTCCACCGCAAGCGCTTAACAGTACTATCAGGATGGGTATGGTAATTCGCATTTGGGGGCCTTTTTTAGTTATTGTCTAATGCTAGACACCCCTGTTGAGCATACCCTCCAAAATTACAGGATTATTCCTTGGTTTTGTTCCGAGAAAAGTGTGCTTGCTCAGCTCGCTTAATTGGATTATTGGTACTAGATAGAATCTGACGTTGTTTCTTCAGTAATGTGCACTTCATTATTATCCGTTGCGCCAATGGTTACATTTACACCATTGGAGAACTCCATAATACTTTCTTCAACTTCATCAATATTAGGCGTATCGCGGCGTGCATCGCAGGTAAAGGCGACGGTGTAGCTGCCGGCTTCAAGAAATCCTACAACGAATTCGTATTCTTCATCGGCGTCGTTATAGGTTACTTTGGCCGTGGTGATGGGGTTTTGGCTACTGGTGCCAAAAATGTCTTGTACTGCGGCGTCTGAGCCTTCGAATATGTAAACAGCATTACCCGTGTCATTGTTACTGCCGTTATCACAGTTGTTATCCAAGACAAAATCTTCTTCGACTGTGCCTTCTAACGAACCCACTTCTGAATTTTCTACCAGTCTTAAGCTAGGGGTTAATTGGTAGTTAGTTTCATCGACTAGAGTGATGGATTTTCTAAGGTCAAAGTCGATGGTGAAATTGTTTTGCAGTCCACCGCCGGAGTTAAAGGTTTTATTGATTTGTAAATCGTCTTCAGAGCCAACGGCAAGGCTGAGAGGTTGTTGTGCTCCGTTGATCAGGATGTAAGACGCATCACTATCAATGAGCAGACGAATAGATTCGTACTCCCCCTGGGCCAGGCTGATATCCTCTAGTAGAGGAGTACTATCTGTGCCTTGGTATTCCAGTAAGTTAATGTTCTTTGCCGTGTCGAACATGATCGTAGTGGGTTCGTCCTCAGGGTTTTCCAGGTCCGGCCCTTCTAGCTCAACACCGGTAAAGCTGATAACAATTTCTGAGGCTTCATCTACTGGTCCATCGGTAATATCCAGCGAGAAATTGCCCGATTCTTTTTTGAGATCGTCGCAGGCAGTTAGAGTCAACGCACTGAATACAGCGGTAAAGAACGCTATTTTTTTCATTATCACTTCCTAAGCTTCTGTGAAGGGTGTTGTTCTATTAGGTAAGGTTTAGCCTAAGACTTAGCGCAAGCATTATCGCACTTGTGCGTCGACAGATTCGCCACTAACACCTTCGCTATCCGGCCCCATAAGATACAGATAGGTGGGCATAATGTCTGCTGGTGTTTTCAGGGTATTCGGGTCTTCAGCAGGATAGGCCGCCGAACGCATTTGAGTACGAGTAGCCCCAGGGTTAATGGCGTTCACACGAATTTTAAAGGCTTCGTCCAACTCATCTGCGAGCACTTGCATTAGCCCTTCGGTGGCAAATTTGGAAACCGCATAGGCGCCCCAGTAGGCTCGCCCTTTACGACCAACACCTGAGCTAGTGAAGATTACACTGGCGGAAGGAGATTCTTCCAATAAGGGCATCAGCGCTTTGACCATCATAAACTGGCTGGTGACGTTAATTTGCATCACCTTATTCCATTCTTCCAAGTTGTAATTGGCGATGGGTGTACGTGAGCCCAGCTCGCTGGCGTTAAACAGAATGCCGTCGATCCAGTCAAACTCCTTGTTCAGGTTCTCTCTCATCTCTGTGAAGGTTTTTTCACAGGCGCTATTAAAGTCGACAGGATAGATAGCCGGTTGAGGATGACCTGCTGCTTCGATTTCGTCGTAAACCTTTTCCAGCTTCTGTACTGTGCGGCCCATTAAGATGACGGTTGCACCACAGGCAGCATAGGCTTTAGCGGCTTCAGCACCAATGCCTGCTCCAGCTCCCGTCACGATAATGACTTTAGACTTCAACAAATCTTCAGGGGCTTCGTAATTGTGTATGTCTTTCAAGTTAAGCATGAGAGGATCCAATGTTTAAATTTTTTAGCTTTTGTTTGGATACGAGCTTAGTCGTCAATAGGTTCAGTTCGTTGTTCTGAAGACGGCTTATCCTAATTTATCTGATGCAACGCGATAGATTGGGTCTTCCATTACATTGACTTCTACCAAGTCGCCAGCTTTTTGCAATAATTCTATACACTCAGGACTCAAGTGGCGAAGGTGCAGGGTCTTGCCCGCATTTAGATAACGCTCTGCCAGAGTGTCAATGGCTTCCAACCCGGAGTGGTCAGCAACCCGTGAGTTTTGGAATTCAATAATCACATCATCGGGGTCGTTAATCGGATCAAATAGGTTGAGGAAGTGGCTTACGGCTCCGAAGAATAGTGGGCCTTCTAACTCGTATACTTTACTACCGCAGTCGTCGATGCGAGTTTTGGCATTCATGTGGGTGGCGTGCTCCCAGGCAAATACCAAGGCCGACACGATAACACCCACAACCACGGCAATGGCCAGGTCGGTCGCAACCGTTACACCAGATACCAATACGATAACGAAGGCATCCGATTTAGGTACCTTGCTCACAATGCGGAAGCTGGACCACTCAAAGGTGCCGATAACCACCATCATCATTACGCCGGTTAGGGCTGCCAGAGGGATCTGCTCAATGAGGCCGTGAGCAAACAGGATAAACATCAATAGAAAGAGTGCTGCAGATAAGCCCGATAAGCGGCCGCGGCCACCAGAGTTCACGTTAATCATACTTTGGCCGATCATGGCGCAGCCACCCATTCCACCAAAGAAACCTGTCACTACGTTAGCTGTGCCTTGGCCAACACACTCCCTGTTGCCACTACCACGAGTCTGGGTGAGTTCGTCAATCAGCGACAGGGTCAGCAGGGATTCAATTAAGCCAATGGCAGCTAAAATAATGGAATAAGGTAGGATGATCATCAGTGTTTCTAGGTTGAAAGGTACCGATGGAACGTGGAAATTAGGCAATCCACCCGCAATGGAAGCTACATCACCAACGGTGCGGGTATCCAGATTCAGGCCGATCACCGCTAGAGATATCACGAGGATTGCGGCGAGGGAAGAAGGTATTGCTGTGGTGAGCTTCGGCAGGAAGTGAATAATGGCCATGGTTCCTGCTGTTAGGCCTAGCATAAGCCAGAGGGCGGAGCCGGTCATCCACTGGTCAATGCCATCGGCATCGGGTACTTGAAATTGTTTGAGCTGGGCAAGGAAAATTACAATCGCCAGACCATTCACAAAGCCCAGCATCACAGGGTGGGGGACCATGCGAATAAATTTGCCGAGCTTAAAGATGCCTGCGAGGATTTGAAGAATCCCCATTAGTACAACAGTGGCAAACAGATATTCCACGCCGTGGTCCAGAACCAAGGCAACCATCACCACTGCTAGGGCGCCGGTTGCGCCAGAAATCATCCCAGGGCGGCCGCCCAAAAGTGAGGTGATTAGCCCAACAATAAAGGCGGCATAAAGACCTACCAGAGGGTCAACATTGGCTACAAAGGCAAAGGCAACCGCTTCCGGCACTAATGCCAGAGATACGGTTAAGCCGGAAAGAAGATCTTTTTGCGCAGACACACGGTTGTCGCCAACCAACAAATTAAACATGGAGAAGCCCGAAATTGAATAAGAGAGGCCGCCTCGTGAAGGCGGGCTTGAAGGCGCGTTATTCTAGAGGACTAGAGCATGGTTTAAAAGGGGAGGTGGCCCGTGAATAGGAGCCTTCCAGGCTTATATTCCGAGATTCTGGAGGAAAGGGTTTATTTATATTAGGCAATGATGATTTAACTGGTATGGACTACACTCTTATTTAAAAAGATTAGAGGTTTGTTGAGTTGAAAAAGTCGATGGTTGCCGGAGGGGTCTTAGCTTCCTGTTTACTCTCTGGAGGCGTTGTTGCAGATAGCTCGAATGGTGTTTTCTCTCTATCGCTGGAAGACCTAATGAATGTCACAATTACTACGGCATCTAAGCATCAGGAAGAGATCGGTGATGCCCCTACAAATGTATTTGTTTTCTCCGCAGAACAATTGCGAGAGAGAGGATATCGCAATCTGGAAGATTTATTACGCGCGCTCCCGAGCATTTACCTTCAAAAATTTTCGATCCTTGGTCCCTATAATACAGTGGCGTTTCGCGGTGCACAGGGGAATAACAAATTCCTGATTTTGCGAGATGGTGTACGTATTAGTTCTCCTGCTGGAGAACTAACCGCGATTAGTCATAACTATCCACTGTACTATGCAAAACAGGTTGAGATTCTCATGGGGCCAGCATCCGTTATTTACGGAGCCGATGCATTTATGGGTGTAATTAATATTATTTCTGCAAAAGAAGAGCTTCCTGGGAAAAAGCATATTTCCACAAATCTATCTTATGGAGATGATGGGTATTTGTACCACAGTCTTCATTCCTATGGTTCTTCAACGGGTAATATTTCTTGGAATCTTGGTGGTCAGGTTTATCGTTCACAACGATTTGAGTTTGCTGAGGACTTTCCTGGTCTGTATGACGATCCCACAAAGACCTATGGTTTTAGTCCTACACGTCAGCATCACTTTATGGGGGAGTTGAGTGTTCGTGATCAATGGCAATTCGGTTTTAATTACAGTGAACACAGTAATTCCACGGATTTTACTGGGCGACCTTTCTTCAGTCAGTTTGATACCGATGCTGTAGAAACAATCAATCAGTCAATGATATTTGGTCGATATTCTGCATCATTAACCGACCAGCTAGTGTCTAATGTGTTATTAACGGCCATGCGTTACGAATTAGACAGTGAATCTAACTTTAATAATTTCTTTACGGGTGGGGAGCCGGGATACAAATATGCAAGATCAGATCGAGTCTCTTTAAATCAAGACCTTGAATATAAGCTGAATGCTAAGCACTCCTTACTCGGAGGCTGGGTCTATGACTATTTTGAAAATATTCCTAAAGGACCAGATCTGCCTGCACCGTACAGAGAAAGTGTATCCCCTGGAAGCCAAGGCTTAACTTATAACAATACAAATTTACCTATAACGTTTTTCGAAAATGATTACTACAACATAGGTGGATATATACAAGATAATTGGCAAATTAATCGAGATTGGCGTTTGGTGACGGGGGTACGTTATGACGATAACTCTCTTTATGGGGCAAACGTCAATCCCAGTATTGCAGCGATTTATCGTGAAGCTAAAAATAGCGTGAAACTTTTATATCGTGAAGGTTTTCTGGCGCCGGCACCAGATCAAGTTTCCACAAGCTTTGGAAGTTTTACCGGGGCGCAAAATACTTCTGGTGAATGGCTAAGTTCGGGCTTTGCTCGTTTTCGAGTACCAAACAGAAATCTAAACCCGGAAGAAGTGAAAACCTGGGAGGTAAGCTACACTCGATGGTTAAACCAAGATTCCTACGTGAAAGTATCGCCTTATCATAGCCGTGTCGAAAATGTGATTTTGCTTAAAAATGATAAAGTGGCTGATCAAGCAATTCCTGGAGCAGATCTTCAGCTAACCAATAAATTTGTGAATGGAGGCGAATCAGAAGTTTACGGGCTAGATATTTCTTTGGAAAACCGTTTTGTATTTCAACGTTTTATTATTAAAAGCTGGATCTATCTGAGTTATACCGATGGTAGCTTGGATGGTGTTTTTGAAGAAACAGAGTTACCGATGACTGCAAGTTATAAAGCCTCTTTGGGGGCAACGATTACTTATAAGAATGCTCTTATTACCCCTCAGATATACTGGGTCGGCGAAACTTACGCAAACCGCACAACGGTTTCGGAGCCAAATCAATTGGTTACAGTGCCGTCATATACTGTTATGGATGTTCATGCTGAGCTAGAGATAAAGAAAAATACCCATATTACTCTGGATATTCATAATCTACTGGATGAAAAATACAGTAATGCCCCATTTCCACCTGCATTTATTGGCTTGGCTGAAGCGCCGCAACCAGGCCGAATGATTGCTTTAGGACTGACTTACCAGTTTTAGGTGCTTGTGGTTGGTTAAAAAATTGGCAGCGTTGCCGATATACACAGGAAGAAAGGGTTAATAGCCCTAGTTGTTGATTTCACTTGGAAAGGTACTCTTATGCAGGCCACTATGCGTCCCTCTTCCCGTCGTATGAATCGGGGGCATCTGTCATTTGGTGTGATGCTTACCATTTTGGTGGCAGTGCTATTACTACTACAGTTGGCTGCACTAGTGCTGGCAGAAAAGACTAACTTCCTGCAGTGGCTGGGTTTGGCTATTTCAGTGGTATTTTCTGGGTTTGTTCTTTTCTGGTATCGCACCACCTTATCGGCGCCTTTGCGGCATATTGCCGATGAGCTATCCAGTTCTAGCTCACAAGAGGGAGATATCAGTCAAAACCTGAATGAAGAAGGCTCTAAGGAAATTAATCATATTGCCAGTAGCCATAATATTTTTACAGATCGTTTGAGAGATGCTTTTGTAGGTATTCAGCAACAATCTCTTCAAGTGGCTTTAGAATCGGCCAAATTGCGGAAAAATATCAGTGAATCTACAGACCGCTCTGCCCAGCAAGAAAAGTGCGCAGAGGTGATCTTCAATAGCAGTGAAGAAACTACTCGGGCCATTGAAAATCTTTCGGATAGCACGGAAGTTATTTCCAGTACAAATACCACGAACCTGGAAACGGCAAAAGCTTCTCAGGTCAATCTTGAAAGTGTTTCTCGAAAAATGGCAGATGTATTCCAGCATTTACAAGAGTTTCACAGTACGGTGCAAAATCTCACCGACAACTCACAAAAAATCAGCGACATTCTTCAAACGGTGCAAGGCTTCGCGGAGCAAACAAATTTATTAGCACTCAATGCGGCGATTGAGGCTGCTCGGGCGGGTGAATCAGGGAGAGGCTTTGCGGTGGTTGCGGATGAAGTGCGAACCCTGGCTGAGAAAGTGCGAGGAGCTGCCGATGAAGTGGGGGTACTCATTGTTGAAATGTCTGGGGTGGTAAATCAAACTGCCAGTGGTATGGAAACCATTATGACCAACACCCAGGAAGCCACGGAAATTATTAGCAGCTCATCGGACGAGTTCTCTCGAATGATGACCGACTTTCAATCAAACCATGAATCACTTCTGAAAATGGCCGAATCTATTGATGGCTTGTCTAAAACTAACGGTGATATTCACACAAGCAGTACAGAAATCCAATCTCTAGGGAAAGATATGAGTGCAGAGATGCTGCTTTCTGATGATTACTCCGTCTCTTTACGAGACGCTACGGAAGGCACGCTGGAGATGCTGTCGCGTTTTAGAACCGGTAAGGGACGGTTTGAGGAGTGGTTAGGTATTGCGAAAAAACGTCGTGATGAAGTGCAAGGTATCCTACAGAAGTTGCAAGATAGTGGTCAGGATATGTTTGATCGTAATTATAGGTCTGTACCCGGCACGAACCCGGAAAAATATACCACAACCTATGTGGATGCCATTCGTTCTGCTCTACAGAAGCTGGTGGTAGATTATCGCAGTGAGTTTCCTGGGATTGCCTATCATGTTCCGGCGGATATTAATGGTTTTGTGGTTGTGCACTACCCTGAATTCTCAAAAGAACCCAATGGGGATTATGAGCACGATTTAATGTACAGCCGCCATTGCCGTCACTATTACTCAACAGAAACAGAAAAGCGTCGCCTGAAGAGTACAGCTCCCTTTATTCTGCAAACTTATCTTCGCGATAACGGCGACGTACTGTTTGATATCACTATGCCGATTTATATTAATGGGAAGCATTGGGGTGGTATGTGTTTGGGTCTGCAGCGTGAGGCCATGGTGGGAAATGATTAAGCCTCTTTGCGTTTGATCTTTACATATTTTCTGTCCATTAAAAGCAGCCTCCTATGACTTCAGCTCTTGTTCGGGTTATAACCCTAAGTGTATTCGCCCTCCTTTTAACCGCTTGCTCTTCTAAAGAGTCCCCTAGCCAAGTCTATGATCGATATACCCAGCAGGTCATCTCGGGCATCGATTACAAAACAGACCTTTCGTTTTATACCGAGAGAAAACAGCGGGAAATTGACGGGCAAGTACCAAAATATATGCAAAACATGCATATGAGCCGCAAAGCGGTAGAAGAGATGTATGTGTCTGAAGCTAAGAGACTTGCCAAATGTAAAGAGCTGACGTTATTAGAAGAAAAGCAAATCAATCCCAAGGTTGCATTTTTGCTATACGCGCAGAAAGATACCTGTGGAAAGAAAACAATCGCTCAGGAAAAACAGAAAGTAAGAATGTTTAATGAAGGCGGTTGGAAAATTGATGAGGTTGAGTTTGTTTTGTGATTTTCTTACTCTTTCTATTTTCCGGAAAACCTAGAACGGTATTTATAAAAACAAGCCGAAAAACATCAGCAAATTAACTAGTAAGTGGGATAGAGCTGAAATCACTAAAGACCCCGTGAGTAGCCATGTCGCCCCGTAACCCACAAAGGCAATCATGATTAGCGTTAATGTGCCTGACTGTGAAATTAAGCCTAGTTCAGGATTGCAGTGAAGGGCAGCCAGAATCAAGCTGGACAGCACAAGCCCGGTATACATTCGCACTTTGTTTTGCACTCCAGAAATTTTCATCAATATAATTTGGAAGGCCTGCTCGGGTAGGCAGGCAGATAGAAAGTTCGCCAGAGCAAACAGCAAACCGTAGTGAAGCTTGTTGGTATTTTCAGGTATGCCTGCTGGTAGGAGGGTTTGTTGAAAAACTAGGATGATTGCAGTGATAAAGAGTAATGTAATACCTGCCACGGTAAGTAAGGGTTTGGTTTGCCCTGGGGAGGCAGGGGGATTTTGATGCGTGAAAGCAAAGCCTGCTACCATAAAAAATACACTGGCCAAAAGTTTATTGAGGTTTATGGTCAGTGGCAGGCCGTTGTCCCAATAGGTGGGGGAGAGAATAAACCTTTCTACCCCCAAAATGCCAAACGCGATGCTCAAACCCAGGGTTAAGAGTAAATAGCCTGCTACTGTTGCTTTTCCTGTTTCTACTCTTTTAGGAAGAAACGTCATTGTGTTTCCTTAGTTAGCTTCCTGAGGCAAGCTTTTATTATTTAGGTTTGTTAATTAACCCGCTCCACCTTTAAGTAGACAGTCTGGCTATTTTGCTTCTGCATAGAATACACTTTGTTTACTTTATTCGTACTCCCGCCGGAAGTGTTTAACCCCGCTGTTCGGCTGTTATCCTGCCTTGTTGTGCCACCCAGTGCAATCCATTCACCTAGTCGACCACTGACTGTGGTATTTAATCGCTGTAACTGAGTGGTATTGTTTTTTATCTCATCGTGCTGAGCGTGAACCGTAAGAGATACTCGTTCACCGTGAAGTTGAGGGGTGACATAAAAGCCTTTAACCACATCCCGATATTCTGTGTGTGTTGATTGATATTTGTGCTTTCCTAGTTGGCCCTCTTTGTAGTGAAGAAGAGGTTGGCTTGTGCCTGTGTGAATATAGGCGCGATGGCTTTCTAGTACACGAACCTGATGGCTCTGGTTTCGAGAGTTTTTCGTGACTGTGCGGCGAATAACTACATTGCCTGCAGCATCAGTGCCGTGTTGGGTGTGAGTGATATTACCGCCCAGCCCTACACCACCACTGCGACTATCAAGGTTGCCGCCTTGGCGAACGGTAATCAGCAGTTGTGCTAGAGGTGTATCTAATGATTTTAATAGTTGCTCTATCTCTGTGATTTTTTGCGGCGATGAATGAACAATGAGCTTGTTGCGATCTGCGGTTATGCTTCCAAGATTATTGAGTAATGGGCCTACAACGGATAAGAGTGATTCCGCATTACGATGCTGAAGAGAAAAAATACGGGTTTCGTAGTTATGCTTGCTGTTATGAGTATTGCTATAGGCATGGCTATTGGTAGAGCTGCTAACTGAAGATCCGGAGAAACTGTTTTTTTGCTTGTCATCAGCCTGGGAGCTAGAAGTGAACACACTAAGCGCTAACAGTGATATTGGCAGTATTTTTAAGACTTTACCGTACAGGTTCTTGAGGTATAACTTTTTGAAATTCAGGGCTTTTATGTACATAGCAGCTAGGGCGATTCAAACAATGTATTAATGCTTTTAGTAAAGCATATTCCCTGCCAGTTATGGATACTTGTGAAGCCTATATGCTGGAGTTTGCTATCAAGAGGCTAGTTGGGCTCGAATCTTCATTAGTTCTTGTTCCAGCCAATCATTAGAGGACCTATTTTCCAATAAGTGCCCTAGGGTGTCGAAGGTTGATTCCGTCGCTCCCAGCCCACGCATTGGCTGCTGTGGCGGGATAAGCTGGCAGTTTTTGCCTGTGCTTATGGCCAAATCTTGCACTTGAGCCAATTCTACTTCACTTAACTGAAGGCCACCGCGCCAGGCCATCACCCCTGAAATTGTACCGTTTTCCAAGGCTTGTTTTAGTGCGAGAACAAACTGTCGGCGATTTCGAGGATGTACCATGAGTATTTGATCTGGATTTACCCCCAACGCTTGTAGTTGCTGGGCCTTGGGCTTGCGAGGGGGGTTGATCAGTACTAGCCATTGCTGAGCTGTGGTAGAGCTGCTTGCCAAGCGCAGTTGTTCACAAATTTGTGCTTCCAAAGAACGTGAGCGAGTGGGCTTTATGGCTTGAGCTAACATGGCAGTACCTGATTTATGATTTCTTTGTGTTGATAGATTTCTTAGGGGTCTGTTTTTTTATACAGTAACTGTAAATCTATACAGTGTTTTCCTGTATGGCAAGTGCTTTTTAATACTTTTTAATGAGTTTTGGGCTGACTCGTTGGTGTGTGCGCTAAACAGGCAGCTGGGCAGAGACTGAGTAAGGAGGTGGTTGTGGATCTTGCAAATTGTCAGTTGAGTCGGGATAATGCCCCGCCTTCGGCCAGTACGGTCGAAGATCTTGTAATGGTGACCCTTCCTGGTCCCCCCGCAATTGCCAACTGCAAACCCCGCCAGGCCCGGAAGGGAGCAACGGTAGCAGTGACGTGATGTGCCGGGGTGTGGCTGGTTAGGGTCGCCGCCTTAATTCTTCCAATCTATACTTTTCCCTATACGAGCCGCCCACACCGGCACCATTACGCTTTAACAGTACCTTAATTCCACCCAATTACGCGATAGTTTCGCTATGGGCTTTGGCCTATAATCCCCCTTCGTAATTTCTTTCCAAAAGCAGACGATTTCATGAGTTATCAGGTACTGGCCAGAAAGTGGCGCCCCCGGATTTTCCGAGAGATGGTGGGGCAGGAGCACGTATTACAGGCGTTGATTAATGCGCTGGATCACAATCGTTTGCACCATGCTTACTTGTTTACGGGCACTCGAGGTGTAGGTAAAACTACTATTGCCCGTATTCTTGCCAAATGCCTCAACTGTGAAGTGGGTGTAAGTTCTGAGCCTTGTGGTACCTGCTCGGCCTGTACAGAGATTAACGAAGGCCGCTTTGTAGACCTGATCGAGGTGGATGCGGCTTCTCGCACCAAGGTAGAAGATACCCGCGAGCTATTGGAAAACGTGCAATATGCGCCGACCCGTGGCCGCTATAAGGTGTACCTCATCGATGAGGTACATATGCTCTCTAACAGTAGTTTCAATGCACTGCTGAAAACATTAGAAGAGCCGCCTCCCCATGTGAAGTTTCTGTTAGCCACTACCGATCCGCAAAAATTGCCGGTAACCGTGTTATCCCGCTGCTTGCAGTTTAATTTGAAAAACATGCCGGTAGACCGAATTGTGGGGCACTTGAGCCATGTGCTTGAAAAAGAAATGGTGCTGTTTGAAGAGTCGGGTTTGTGGCAATTAGCCGAGGCTGCTGACGGCAGTATGCGTGACGCCCTGAGTCTTACAGATCAAGCCATTGGCTTCTGTGGGGATAAGGTCACGGATGAAGGTGTGCGGGACATGCTGGGCACTATCGATCGCAATATTGTGTTCGATTTGCTGGATGCCCTGGTTCAACAAGATGGCACCGCCATGTTGGCGGGTGTTGAGCGTCTTTCTGAGCACGCGCCAGATTACCCGGCGGCATTAGCAGATATGCTCAGTGTGTTGCACCGAATCACCATTGCACAGGCGGTTCCAGATGCACTGGATAACAGTCATGGCGATCGTGAGCGGGTGGTAAAGCTGGCTGGTATGATGCCCGCAGAAGATGTGCAGCTTTATTACCAAATTGCCCTGTTGGGCAGGAAAGATTTACCCCTGTGTCCAGATCCTCGTGCAGGGTTTGAGATGGTACTGCTGCGCATGCTGGCGTTCCGCCCGCAAGGCGTTGCACCAACCGCAGGGGCTGGCGCATTGGGTGCTGGAGCTGGTGTTGTTGGAGCTGCAGCTGGAGTACCCCCGGCAAAAAAGCCTGAATCGGCGGCCTCAGCAGCCGCCCCGGCAGGAGCCCACTCTGCGGCGGCATTAATCAAAGCGCAGTTATCCAGTGAGGTTAACCCACCGGTGGCAGCTCCTTCTCCTGTGCAGCCACCAGTGCCAGTTATACAGACACCCGTTACACAGACACCCGTTACACAGACGGAGGTTACACAGACAAACACCCCTGTACCCGCTCAGGTGTCTGCTTCTGTTGAGTCTTCTCAGGCCAATTCTGCTGTTCAGTCGAGCCGAGGAGCTGCGATGTTGGAACAAGCAGCTCAAGCAAATACTCAGCTTGATCAGGCTTCTGCTCAGACGGTTGTGGAGGTTCAAGGTGTTGTTGGAGGTCAAGGTGCTACCGCTCAAAATGCAGCTCCTCAAGAACCCAATAAAGAAACTGCGATTTCCCTAGAAAGCCTTAACGCAGAAACCTGGTTAGATTTGTACGATCTGTTACCCATGGGCGGTATGCTGGGTAATACAGCGTCTCATTGTGTTTTACAAAATCGCAATGGTGTCGCGTTGAGTTTTGTGTTGGATAATCGAGAAAGCACTCTCTACGACACCAGCCATCAAACTCGCTTAGCTGAAATGTTGAGTGAGTATTTTAATCAGCCCGTGCAGGTCAATATTGAAGTAGGGCCCGTACAGGGCGAAACCCCTGCTGCTCGTATTAGTCGACGAAAGTCTGAGCGCTTGGTTGAGGCTATTGCATCCTTAAAGAATGATGCACACGTACAACAATTACTTGAACAATTTGATGGCGAACTTATCGAAAGTAGTATTCGCCCAGTGGAATAAATATACCTTAGGAGTCCCTAATGAAAGGTCTTAACGATTTAATGAAGCAAGCGCAACAAGTGCAGGAAGATATGCAGCGCATGCAAGAAGAATTGGCTAACGCAGAAGTGGAAGGTCAATCTGGTGCTGGTTTAGTGAAAGTCACCATGAATGGTCGTCACGATGTGAAAAATGTTTCTATCGATGACAGCCTTATGGAAGAAGACAAAGAAATGCTGGAAGACTTGTTAGCTGCAGCGGTGAACGATGCGGTTCGCAAGGTTGAAGAAGCGTCGAAAAATAAAATGTCGGATATCACCGCGGGTATGAATATTCCCGGTATGCCCGGCGGCTTCAAAATGCCGTTTTAATTGACCGCAATTTTGAATGATTCAAAGAAAAAATTAATCCATGTTTAGCCCTTTAGTCGATCAATTAATTGATGCTTTGCGTTGCTTGCCAGGTGTCGGCCCTAAAAGTGCTCAACGGATGGCGTTACATATTCTTGAGCGAGAGCGCGAAGGTGGTTCTCGCCTAGCAAATGTGCTGCAAGACGCTATCGAGGGTGTTGGACGTTGTGGTGATTGTAGAACCTTGTGTGAAACAGAACTCTGTAATCTTTGCAGTAGTACTCGCCGGGATGATTCCCAGTTGTGCGTGGTTGAAACCCCTAGTGATGTTTTGGCGTTAGAGCAGGCTGGCACATTTCGTGGAAAATACTTTGTGCTGTTAGGGCATTTATCACCTATCGATGGTATTGGTCCGGAAGATATCGGTATCGATCAGCTTTTACAGCGTTTACAAACGGGAGAGGTTTGTGAACTGATTCTCGCAACCAACCCCACTGTGGAAGGTGAAGCAACGGCTCATTACATCAGTGAGCGCGCCAAAGCACTAGAGGTTACTGTTTCTCGTATTGCTCACGGTGTACCACTGGGTGGTGAGCTTGAATTTGTGGACGGCGGCACCTTGGCGCACGCACTTTCCAGCCGTCGCACGCTATAGCGTTCCTATTCAATAATTCTATTTTTATGTCTGATTCTTATAATTCTGAACTAGTAACCACCAATGACCGGTTAGAAGAACTTTGTACGCAGTGGCGAAACTGTGATGCAGTGATGGTCGATACAGAATTCATGCGCACGGATACTTTTTATCCGATTCCCGCGCTGTTTCAAATTGGTACTGAAGACGGTGCCTACCTGCTTGATCCCCTAGCCATTGATGACTTAACGCCACTGAAAGCACTTTTTTCAGATACTTCGGTGGTGAAGGTTTTACATTCTTGCTCCGAAGATCTGGAAGTGTTTGCCTGTGCGTTAGGTGTTTTGCCAGAACCATTATTCGATACGCAAGTTGCAGCGGCCATAGCCGGAGATGGTTTCTCTGTTGGTTATGCCAATTTGGTTAGAAAATTATTGGATGTGGATTTGTCGAAAGGTGAAACCCGTTCGGATTGGCTGCAGCGTCCTTTGAGTCAGTCTCAGCAGCACTATGCTGCACAAGACGTTATTTATTTGCACAAACTATACGATATTTTGCTGGATAAGTTACAAGCGCAAGGGCGTCTACACTGGTTGCAAACAGACTGTGCCACGATTGTTAGTGCTGCGAATGCGCCTGTGGTGCTGGATGAACTCTATACAAAAGTGAAAGGAGCGTGGCCTTTAACGTCTCAAGAGTTAGGCATCCTTCAAAAGCTGACTATGTGGCGTGAAGAAGAAGCTCGTAGTCGTGATGTCCCTCGAAACCGCTTGATTAAAGATAAAGGCTTACTGGAAATTGCGCGTAATAAACCTCGCCATATAAAACTTCTGGCGACTTTAGAGGGGGTGCCACCAAGAACGGTACGAGGTGATGGCGAAACTATCATTGATATAGTGGTGGCTATTTGTGAAGCCGATAATGCTCAGTGGCCCCCGCGTATGCCAAAGCCTTTGCCACCTGAGGCTGGAAATTTGACACGCCGTCTTCGGGATAAAGTGATTGAAATTGCCGATGAAATGGCTATCAGCCCTGAAATGTTGGCTCGTAAGAAAGATTATGAAGTGATTGTTCGATCTGGTTTCTTTACCGGTGACTATGAACTTCCAGAGTATTTGTCCGACTGGCGAAGAGAGATTTTGGAAGCGCCTTTATTGGAAGAAGTTGCCACCTTTGAGCGGCAGCAAAAACGAATATAGGGTGCCTGATAAAGATTGTGAGCTTCGCTGTTCTAACGAGTCGCTTTGCTCAGAATGACAGTGTTTTGGTATTTGTCATTCTGACGACCAGCGGGAGGAAGAATCTCCAGCCGCCAAGTAATAACTTAATGAGCAGCAATGTAACGAGCAAAATGTAACGAGCAAAAAATTACTATGAAACGAATTTGTACCATCTACAAAAGCCCTAAAGAAGATGAAATGTATCTTTATGTGGATAAACAGGAAGATTTAAAGCGCGTGCCTGAAGCCTTACTTGAGCGCTTTGGCACACCTAAGCAAGTGACTATGATGGTGATTACGCCAGATAAAAAATTAGCCCGAGTAGAAGCATCAAAAGTGTTAGAAGCTATCCAGAATCAGGGTTTTTACTTGCAGATGCCGCCACCTAAAGAGGGTTATATGCTGGATGTGCATCAACATAACACCAAAATGAATGGCCTTTCGTAATTTTTATTTGAAATCGCACCATGACTGAACGCCCTTTTTGGCAGCAGAAAAGCTTACAAGAAATGAATCGCGAAGAGTGGGAATCTCTTTGTGACGGTTGTGGTAAGTGTTGTTTGGTCAAATTGGAAGATGAGGATGACGGGCAAGTTTATTACACCAATGTGGCTTGCCGCTTTTTGGATTTGAAAGAGAGTCGTTGTACTTGCTATGACTCCCGTACTGAAAAGGCACCAGATTGTACGTATTTACGCCCAGAGGATGTTTCAGAGTTTCATTGGTTGCCGGCAACTTGTTCCTATCGTTTAATTGCCGAGGGTAAAGACCTACCCCATTGGCATCCTCTTATTACCGGTGATAATCGCCAAGCGGTGAAGAGAGGTCTGGCGGTTGCAGGGCGTTGTATTTCTGAAGATGATATAGACCCCGATGAGTTAGAGTTCTATGTGGTGAATTGGGTTGATAAGCCTTGATGGGGCGTCGTAAATTAAAATGTAAGTTAAATCGAAAGTTAAAGCCTAGGTTAAAACCTGTAAGTGGAAATAAAGAATTATGCTGAGTGCTGGTGATATGCAAACCGCTTGGATCGTGTATGTGGCCGCAGCCGCAGGTTGTGTTGCTTGTTTGTGGGGGATTTTACCCAGCCGTTGGCCTGACCTACGCCGCTTACTTTGTGTGTTAACTGCCATTTTGTTGTTAACACCATCTTCGCAAGTGTTAGAGCAAGGGAGCTTTTTGGCTCCCGTTGTGATGATGATGATCTTTTCCCTATTTGAGCCTGAAGCGATTTCCTGGTTTAAATTGCTTTGGCCATTGGTGCTCAATAGTGTGATTGCCATGGTCGTCTTGGTGATATTCGAATGGTTTAGGCGAAATAAAGTGGCCTCGCGAGAAGCGGTTGTTAAAGACCATGAACTGATCAATGCCTTAAAAAATGGTGAGCTAGCCGATAAATAGTTACTAATTGGCTGAAAATGAGTTGGCTGGAAAATAGAACCATTGGAGAACTAACTTTGTCTGAAACGTCCCACTTTCTGATCTTGATTGCGGTCATGCTGCTGGTAGGGCTTGCCGCTGGCTGGCTGAATCATAAGGTCTGGCATGGGCGAGGTGGGCGAAATTCTCCCTTACGCATTAATTTATTGATCGCCTGCGGCGGTGCCTTTTTGATCCCTTTGGCGTTGGTATTATTTTCCAGTGATCTCATTGAAACCTCTAAAGAGTTGGGGCTGCCCCTTGTCCGCTATGGCATGATGGCCTTTGGTATGGCTCTTCTGTCGGTGACTACAGTATTAACGTTGCCACAGCTTACCCAGGGTAATCGTACTCAAGCCTCTCATATGGAACCGCCGGTGAAGGTGTCGATGGCGGACACTCAAACACACGCAGCACTCTCTCAAGGCCAAGTTCCGACTGAACCAAAAACGCCTGAGGAAGTTACGTCCGATGTTGAGCCTCCTACACTGGGGGATAATGAGCGTTGCTTGTTGTTAGCGTTGGGGGGAGGTGAGTATCCTTATCGCGCTGTAAACGGCTTATGTAAAGAAACGGGTTTGGATAATTTCGATGTGCTTTCCAGTTTGGAGAGCCTTGAAGAAAAAGGGCTGGTGGGTTCGGTTAATACTAAAAAAGGTATCCGTTGGCATCTATCTAAAAAAGGAAAGGGGGTCGTCGCAGGGCAGGGTAGCTTTAATTTTTAAGCTCGGAGCAAAGCGGGTGTTGGAGGATGAAGGCTTTCGTTTATCTGTCTTAGGCTAGTTAGTGAGCCGTTTTTCCTGAATATACCTTCTTTTCCCCCCTAAATTAGCGACTTTCCATATATTAGCTACACTCTTACTAAAAATAATTAAGGTTTTACGCATGTCTAAGCACTCAATTATTGCACTCATTACAGGTGTGATTTGTTTTTGCTTGAGTCTCAATGTTGCTTGGGGGCAAGACGACGCCAACGGTGAGACCAAGGCTCCCGATGTTCGAGTTGTGATCGATATCTCGGGGAGTATGAAGCAGAATGACCCGAAGAACTTGCGCAAACCTGCGCTGGAGCTATTGGTTCAGTCTCTCCCTGATGACAGCCGTGGTGGCGTTTGGACCTTTGGTCAGTATGTAAACATGATGGTATCCCATAAACCTGTCACCGATGCGTGGCGCCGGGGAGCCATAGGGAAAGCGGGTGATATTAATTCCGTCGGTCTGTTTACCAATATTGGTGCAGCCATGGAAAAATCTGCCTACGACCTGAAGTACGATAACGATAATGCCAAGTACGATACTCACGTTATTTTGCTTACTGACGGCATGGTGGATATTGACCGCGACCCTGAGGTGAATCTGAAAGAGCGTCGTCGCATTATTGAGAGCGTTCTTCCCACTTTAAAAGCCGCTGATTACACCATCCACACCGTTTCCCTGTCCGATAACGCAGACCGCGACCTCATGCGTAAGCTGGCTCAAAGCACCGATGGTGTGTTTGAGGTTGCTCACAGTGCAGATGATTTAATGAAAATCTTTATGCGGGTGCTTAATCAAGCAGCGCCAGCAGAAGAAGTGCCGCTGAACAATAACCGCTTCCTGGTGGATTCTAGTGTAGAAGAATTTACGGCACTGGTATTTAAAACACCTGACGCAGCACCTACCCAATTGCGTGGCCCTGACGGTAGCCGTTACAGCTTCGACAAAGAGCGTGAAGATGTAAATTGGTATCGCACTGAAAGCTATGACCTTATCACCGTTAAACAGCCACTTGAGGGTGAATGGCAGCTACTGGCAGATATTGATCCTGAGAACAGGGTTGCCATTATCAGTAACCTTCAATTGAAAGCTAAGCCACTGAAAAACAATGTGGAGCCTAATGAGCCAGCGTTACTGTCATTAGCGCTGATGGAGGGCGGTAGGCCCATTGATAACCAAGAGTTGTTGAGCTTGGTGGATATTCAAGTATCCATGGTTCACGAACAAACCGGAGATCAAGTGTTTAGTACCACGGGCACCTTTGATACCTCCGCTCGTTACACCGAGATGCTCTACGGGTTGGAAAAAGAAGGTAACTATCACCTCGATGTGAGTGTGGATGGTAAAAGCTTTCAGCGCCGCTTTAAGCATCGTTTTGCGGTAGTACGTCCATTTGCTGTAGATCTTGTGAAGGATGACCGGAGTGCATTGCCTCGCTGGGTAGCCACGGTGAGTGGATACACTGACAACCTAGACCTTCAAAAAACATCGGTGATGGGGAGTGTAAGAACGCCAGATGGCAGTGTTTCCATTAAACCTTTCTCTCTCACGGAAATGGATAATTGGCAGCTGGGTATTGAGCCGCAGGCAGAAGGTGAATACAGCATTGATATTCGTGTGACTGCGGTTTCTCAAGATGGAGAGAGCAATCAACTGACGCTCACATCGCAGCGCTTTACTTACCCAGATGATTTCGACCCTTTTGCCCAAGCGGCAGCAGTAGAAGAGCCGAAGCTTGAACCAAAAGAAGAGCCCAAGGAAGAACCTAAAGAGCAGCCTGAACCGGAAGAACTGAAACCTATTGAAGAAGAGCCAGAAGGGTCAAATACCTTGCTCTATATCGGTCTGGGTGTGGGCAATCTGGTGATCTTGATCCTTGGCTTTGCCGCCTATCGACTGATTTCAAAAGATCAATCAGATGATGACGATGAATTTGACGAGGCGGATGAGCCTTCAGAAGCTGATAACGCCGATAAGCCCCTCGCGATGGCACAGATTGAGCCTGCGGTGGAGAAAGAAGCTGAACCTGAACCTGAAGTCGAAGCAGAGCCAGAAGATAACGGTATGGCAGATATCGATGATGACGGTGATGAGTTCTCTCTTGATGGGGACGGGTCTGAAGATACCGCGGACGATACAGATTCTGTGCTCGACCTAGGAGGTATGGCTGATATCGAAGATGATGATACAGGTGTTGATGTTGATGCCTTAGTGGCAGATGCAACCGAAGGATTGCCTGACTCTGGTGAAGAAGCCAGTGAAAAAGTGGATGAATCTATCTTGGATGAAGACGAGTTTGCTTTGGATGATGACTTCGATGGCGATGAAGATTTAAGCGAGTTTTCTCTCGATGATTTTGAAGAGGATTTCGGAGAGGATGGCGAAGACGAAAATAAATAGCGTTGTTGATATAGCGTTGCTCATATAAAGCCTTAGCTATGAAATCAGCATTGTGAAGCCAGCTTGTGAATAGCGTTCAAAAAAGCGAAACCCACTTTGTTTTGCTGACACATTCAGCGGAATATAAAAAGCCGAAAAATACTGGACATTTGTTACAAAAACTTTCGTCTAGCGTTGAGTTCATTACTTGGGATAGAGCGAGTCAAAACCCATTAGAGCAGCTAGCGAGTGAAGCAATTTTACTTTTTCCACGTGAAAAAATTGACAGTTGGAACAAACAGCAACAGGTAAATGAAAAATCACTTGCAGCAAAATTTTCAATCATTAAGGTTGAGACCTTTGTCGCAGTACCAAGCGTCAAGGTGGTGATAATAGACGCCACATGGCAGCAAGCGTGGAAAATGTACCGGCAAAGTCCGGTGCTGCAATCACTACCTGTATTGTCTTTGCCCAACCGAGAAAGTGAATATCGCTTACGGCGAAATCCTCAGGGGTTGAGCACGGCTGAAACCGCTGCAGATGTATTACGGCTTCGTGGAGAACGCCAGGCGGCAGATAATCTCTATAGCGCATTTAAGGCTTTTATGGATGATTATGAAGCCGCTAAACGTTAAGACGATTTCGGCGGAAGAAATCCGCTATGTGAATAAGTTTTACAAAGAGCAGGGTGAGAAAAGCCGTGTTCAAGAATTCGAAACTGTTGTGGTTGCAGAATCGAGTTTTAATACTAATAGAAACAGTAATATAAATGACGGCGATGCTTGTATTGTTGCTGCTTTGCGAATGGTGCCTATGGCATCGAAGAGTCAGGCACTTCAAATATCGCAGTCGTTGGAAGAAGCACCTTATTGGTGGCTACGAAGTGTTTATGTGGCGGAGGCCTTTCGGCGAGAAGGGCTTGCAACAAAAATTCTAAGAGCGGCTTTAGTGCAATGTGAAGAGCAATGTTATTGCTTTCCATTTGTTGAGCTTCAGTCGCTGTATGAAACTGTGGGTTTTCAAGCGTGTTCATTGGATAACTTACCTGCAGGTTTGAGGGGGCGTTTTCAACGCTATCAGCGTAAGAATGCAATTCTTGCCATGGCATGGAGCCCACAAACTAGTCATTAAATAAATATAACTATGCTGGCTTGAACAGTTGCTTAAAGGTTTTAGGAAAAAGTAGTAAAGCAGACTCAAAGTAGTAAATGAGGGTATAAAAATGGAGCAGCCAATCGAATCATCCGTCGTGGTTGATTTATCGCCAATGGAGGCTATGTCGCAGCACGCCCGTGAAGCGGCAGAATTAATGAAGGCACTTTCTAACGAACACCGCTTGATGGTGCTCTGTGTTCTGATGGAAAATGAGCTATCAGTGAGTGATCTCAACGCGAGGGTTTCTCTGAGTCAATCAGCCTTGTCTCAGCATCTAGCTTGGTTACGCAAATTAGGGTTGGTTTCCACTCGTCGTGAAGCTCAAACAATCTACTATCGCTTGAATGGTGATAGAGCGCAGCGAGTGATCGCTGTTCTTAAAGATATCTTTTGCCCTTACTCGTAGCTAATCTGTCTATTTAGCCTTTAAAATTGGGTAAGGGTAAAACCATTTAGCCCAATTTTAGGAAGGTATTTATGCAGTTTACGGGTACAGAGCGCTATGTCGTAGGCGATGACCTACAAATAGCCGTTAATGCTGCTGTGAGTCTACAGCGCCCCTTATTGGTGAAAGGCGAGCCTGGCACGGGTAAGACCATGCTGGCGGAAGAAGTCGCTAGCGCTCTAGGCAAAAAACTCATCCAGTGGCATATCAAGTCCACCACTAAAGCACACCAAGGTTTATACGAATACGATGCGGTGTCTCGCTTACGAGACTCTCAGTTGGGTGATGACCGCGTTCACGATATAAAAAACTATATTCGCCAAGGGAAACTCTGGGAAGCCTTTCATGCAGATGAGCAGGTAGTGCTACTTATCGATGAAATCGACAAGGCCGATATTGAATTTCCTAATGATTTACTGGTTGAGTTGGATAAGATGGAGTTCTTCGTTTACGAGACTGGAGAAACCATTAAAGCCAAACATCGTCCCATTGTCATTATTACCAGTAACAACGAAAAAGAACTGCCCGATGCATTTTTGCGCCGTTGTTTCTTCCACTATATTCAATTTCCAGAGCGAGATGCGCTAAAGAAAATTATCGCAGTACACTTTCCAGAAATTCAGAAAAAGTTGGTCGATGAAGCCTTAGATATTTTCTTTGAAGTCCGCAATGTTCCTGGGATTAAAAAGAAGCCTTCCACCTCAGAGATGATCGATTGGCTTAAGTTACTAATGGCCGACGATATTCCTGAAGATATCCTTCGCAATCAAGATACCAGTAAAGCTATTCCGCCCTTGTATGGCGCATTGTTAAAGAACGAGCAAGACGTGCATATGCTGGAGCGTTTGGCCTTTATGGCGCGTCGAAGAAACCGCCCAGAGGCGCCTGTTGACTAACGTTTTTGGACTGGTGACTGTTGAATAGTATCAGTGGCTTGTACTGGTTTAGCTGAATTAATTAAGTCGTGCCTGCTGATATTTTCTGGTGAGTTGTTATGTTGCTGAACTTCTTTCAAACCCTGCGAAAAGTTGGGTTGCCCGTGAGCGTAAAAGAACTCTTAGCCTTGTTAGAAGCCTTGCAGGCGCATCTGGCTTTTGGTTCTTTGGATGAGTTTTATTTGCTGGCTCGCACCTGCCTGGTAAAAGATGAAAAGTTCTATGATCGTTTTGATCGAGCTTTTACGGCCTATTTCAAACAGTTTGAAAACTTCGATGATATTCTCGAAGCACTGATTCCTGAAGATTGGTTGCGTTCCGATATTTTGAAAAATCTTTCGGAAGAAGAACGAGAAGCCCTTAAAGGTTTAGGGGACTTAGAAAAAATTATCGATGAATTTAAGAAACGTTTAGAAGAGCAAAAAGAACGTCACGCTGGTGGTAGTAAATGGATTGGCACTGGTGGTACGTCGCCCTTTGGTCACAGTGGCCACAACCCTGAAGGGATTCGGGTTGGTGGAGAGTCGCGAAACAAAAGCGCAGTAAAAGTGTGGGAAAAGCGTAACTTTCGCAACTTGGACGATTCTGTTGAGCTGGGTACCCGCAATATCAAGGTAGCCTTGCGACGTTTGCGGCAGTTTGCCCGTAGTGGCGCCGCGGAAGAATTGGATATGGATGATACCATTCGCAGTACAGCCAGTAATGCGGGGTATCTGGATATCAAGATGGTGCCCGAGCGGCACAATGCAGTGAAAGTTCTGTTGTTCTTGGATGTGGGTGGTTCCATGGATCCTTACATCCGTACCTGTGAGGAACTGTTTTCTGCGGCTCGTACCGAGTTCAAGCATCTAGAGTATTTTTACTTCCACAATTTTGTGTATGAGCGGGTCTGGAAAGATAACACCCGGCGTTATAATGAGCATCAGTCCCTACTGGATGTACTCCATACCTATGGCCCGGACTACAAGGTGATTTTTGTGGGGGATGCCTCCATGGCCCCTTATGAGATTACTCATCAGTACGGGAGTGTGGAACACATGAACGAAGAGCCCGGTGCGGCTTGGATAAAGCGAATTACCGATACCTACAGTAAGGTGGCTTGGTTGAATCCTGTACAAGAAAGGTACTGGGGTTACACCCATTCCATTGATCTTACCCGGCAATTGGTGGCGGGGCGTATGTACCCACTGACCTTAGAAGGGCTAGATACAGCCGTTAGACAATTGTCTAAGTAGAGGCTATTTTTTAACAGTTGTTTTAACCATTTAACACGACCTTTCAGACTAATAATCAGGCGAATAAGTAGAACAATATATGAACGTTTCTGAAGCCATTGCCAATGCCCGCCAACGCCTAGGATTTGAAGCCACTGTGGATTTAACAGAAGAGCAATCTATTGTGGATGTGTTTGAAAATGGCATTAATGAGTATGGCGACCGCCCTGCATTTTCAAGCTTTGGGCATACGTTAACGTATCGTGAACTTGATCAACATTCCCGAAGTTTTGCCGCCTGGTTACAAAGCCATACAGATCTACAGCCTGGTGATAGCGTGGCGGTCCAATTGGTGAATGTTATTCAATACCCCATCGTATTATTTGGCATTATGCGCGCGGGTATGGTGGCAGTGAACACCAATCCTCTCTACACCGAGCGGGAAATGCTTCACCAATTTAAGGATTCTGGAGCAAAGGGATTAGTGATTCTTGCCAATATGGCAGACAAGGCTGAAGCTATTCTGGATCAAACCCAAATTAAAACCCTAGTCGTGACAGAAATTGCCGATATGCTGCCAGCACCGAAGCGTTGGCTTATTAATGGTGCAGTGAAGTATTTGAAGAAAATGGTGCCGGCTTATCACTTACCCAATGCTCAAAAGTTTTTAGACGTATTAAAACAGGGTGAGGCAAGCACGTTTACAAAAGTTGCGTGCAAGCCGGAAGATGTAGCCGTATTGCAGTACACCGGTGGAACCACTGGTGTTGCCAAAGGGGCTATGCTGACTCACAGTAATCTGGTGGCGAATATGCGTCAGGCTCGCTGTTTATTGCAGCATTTATTGAGCACTGATGAGCAAGTGACCATGATTTGTCCACTGCCCCTGTATCACATTTATGCGTTTACCGTGCACTGCATGGTGGGTATGGAAATTGGTGCCCATAATGTATTAATTCCGAACCCTCGGGATTTACCTGCCTTTGTAAAAGCCCTTCAAGGAAAACGCTTCCATGTGTTTGTGGGCTTGAACACGTTATTTGTTGCCCTTGCCAATAATGCCGCTTTCAAAGCCTTGGATTTTTCTGGGTTAAAAATGACTCTATCAGGTGGCATGGCCTTAACAGAACACGCATCATCGGAATGGCAAAAAGTCACAGGTTGCCCGGTAACAGAAGGCTATGGTTTAACAGAAACATCGCCCATTGCCTGCGCGAATCCTCCGGGTCATGAGCAGGTTGGTTGTATTGGACTGCCTGTGCCGAATACGGAATTAAAAGTTGTTAATGATCAAGGTGAGGAGCAACCCGTTGGAGAAGCCGGGGAGTTGTGTATCCGTGGTCCTCAGGTCATGAAAGGTTATTGGCAGCGCCCAGGTGCGACTGCGGAATCCATCAAAGACGGCTGGTTTTACACTGGCGACATCGCACTTATTCAAGAAGACGGCTATGCGAAAATTGTAGACCGCGCCAAAGACATGATTTTGGTTTCCGGTTTTAACGTGTATCCCAACGAATTGGAAAATGTGCTTACCTCTCATCCGGACGTAGTGGAATGTGCGGCTATTGGTATGCCCCACGATAAATCTGGGGAAGTGGTAAAAATGTTTGTGGTGCGCAGTAATCCTGAATTAACAGAGCAGGATGTGATCGATTTTATGCGCAGTCAAGTCACCTCATACAAGCGGCCTAAAGTGGTGGAATTTCGAGATGAGTTGCCCAAGAGCAATGTGGGTAAAATTCTTCGTAAAGAACTGCGTACATAATGTAGGTCGGGCTTTAGCCCGACCTACCAGTATTCGATACGTTTCGGTTTAGAGGGTTATTGCCAACACTAAAGGCGTAATCAGCGCCGCTCCCACATTCGCTGCCAAATACTTTGGCGCCTGACCAATGTTATCCCCTAATTTGATAGCGCCCCCCAGAGAAAATACCGACAGTGAAATCGGTAGCCCTGCCAGTAAGCTCAATAGTGGAAAGTCTCCCAAGGAAACACCAGCGATTAAACACCCCAATGCTGTAATGACGAAAAAGCCATAGGCAAAATTACTGGCTCTAATGCCAAAAGCAATGGGGAAGTGATAACGCCCTGCGGTTTTATCTGCTTGGATATCCGGATACTGATTTAACAATAAAAGATTATTCACCAAGCAAAACACAATGCCACTGGCGAGAATGGTTTTGCTGGTAAAGAATCCTTCTAATACAAAGGCGGTTCCTGCCACCATTAGGCCGCCAAAGCCAAGCCCGGGTGCGATCAAACAGATAAGCGGATGTTTATTGATCCATTGGGTGTAACTGGCAATCAGAAACAAACCCAGTAGCCCGAGAGGGATGATCTCCGAACCCCGAAGCCAAACAAAGTAACCACCGATTGCCAAAGTGCCTAAAAAGCTAGTAACGGCAATCGCTTTTACCTGGGGCAGGGCCCGAGGATTACTGGGCAAGGCGCCGCTTCCTCCACTGAAAGGTGTACGCTCTGTGTGTAAATCCAAGCCGCTTTGGTAATCCTGATGCTCATTCAAGCTATTCACACAGATATGGGCGAGAAGCGCTGCCATAAGAGCCAGCACAATGGCCAGAGCCGAGCCTGCACTGGGGCTGGCACAACTGACACCAAGCATTACCGCAATGGGGGTTAATACCAAAAAATTGGGCCGTGTGGTGAGAAAAGCCGTTTTAAGGGAGCTGGTCATAAGTGCTCAACGCTGAGTGATTGAATACGTAAATAGTCTGACCGAGTATACATCGTTGTTTCACAAGGTAGAGGCTATAACGTAGAGGTTTCACAAGGTATGGGTTCCACAGAGTAGAGCTTTAGCAAGACAGAGATCATGGGAGAGCGTGTATAATCTCCGCCCATGAATGATCTTATCCACCAGTTACAGAAACGTATCCCTAACTGCTTGCAAAAAGACCAATTTTTCCTGGCTCGTGACTTGGAAAAGCTGGCTGAACGGTTGGGCAAAAATCAGCCCTCAGATAAATTTCAGCAAAAGTTAGACGCCCGCATTTCGGATTCTGAAGCCCTCGTGCAGCGTCGGCAAGAGCGTCTGCCCGCCATCGAATACCCAGAACAATTACCTATAGCCGGAAAGCGCGAGCAAATTGCCAAGGCCATAGCCGAGAATCAGGTGGTGATTCTTGCTGGTGAAACAGGCTCTGGTAAAACCACGCAGATCCCGAAAATCTGTTTAGAGTTGGGGCGTGGCGTGTCAGGTATGGTGGGTCATACTCAGCCCCGCCGTATTGCCGCGAGAACCGTCGCTAGCCGGATTGCCGAAGAGCTGAAGACGGAGCTGGGTGATCTTGTGGGATACCAGGTACGTTTTAATGATCACAGCCACGCTGAAACCCTGGTTAAGTTAATGACCGACGGTATTCTTCTGGCCGAGATTCAAAATGATCGCTACCTCAATAAATACGACACCCTCATTATTGATGAGGCTCATGAACGTAGTCTTAATATTGACTTTCTGCTGGGCTATTTAAAACAAATCTTACCGAAACGCCCAGATTTAAAAGTCATCATTACTTCGGCCACGATTGATTTAGAGCGCTTTGCGAATCACTTTACGGATGAAAAAGGTAAGCCTGCGCCGATTATCGAAGTGTCTGGTCGAACCTATCCCGTTGAGGTGCTATATCGTCCAACCATGGACGAAGAGGGAGACCTCAATGATGCCGTTATCAATGCCGTCGAAGAAATTCTAGAGCTGGAAAAAGATGCACTAAGTCATCAGCGCGGTGGTGATGTTTTGGTGTTTATGAGTGGTGAGCGGGAAATCCGTGAAGCGGCTCATGCTATTCGTAAAGCACAATTCCCTCATTTTGAAACCTTACCCCTCTATGCTCGTTTAAGTCTCGCCGAGCAGAACAAGGTATTTCATGGCCACAAGGGGCGAAGAATTATTTTGGCAACTAACGTTGCTGAAACTTCCATTACGGTTCCCGGTATTCGTTATGTGATTGATCCTGGTACTGCTCGGATTAGTCGCTATAGCGTGCGTACTAAGGTTCAGCGTTTGCCCATTGAAGCGGTGTCTCAAGCCAGTGCCAATCAGCGGAAAGGTCGCTGTGGTCGCGTAGCAGAAGGCGTGTGCATTCGTCTTTATGATGAAGAAGATTTTAATAACCGGCCTGAGTTTACTGAAGCAGAAATTTTGCGTACTAATTTGGCCTCGGTGATTCTACAAATGCTGCAGTTGGGAATGGGAGATATTCGCCACTTCCCCTTTGTTGATCGTCCGGATAAAAAGCTGATTAACGATGGCTATAAACTGCTTCAAGAATTGCAGGCGGTTAACAGCAAAGGTCATATAACAAAGAATGGCCGCAAATTAGCCCGTTTGCCAGTAGACCCTCGTTTGGGTCGTGTCGTGCTGGAAGCGGTTAATAAAAGCTGCTTACATGAAATTTTACGGATTATTAGTGCGCTCAGTGTGCAAGATCCTCGTGAGCGCCCAGCAGAGAAACAACAAGCGGCGGATGAAAAACACAGAGCTTACCGAGACGATCATTCTGATTTTATCGCCTATGTAAACTTGTGGAACATTGTGGAAGAACAGCGGCAAGAGCTTTCACAAAGCCAATTCAGAAAGTTCTGCCAGCGCAATTTTTTATCCTATATGCGCTTACGTGAGTGGCGAGATATTCACCATCAGCTGCGTTTGGCTCTAAAGGATATCGTTGATAAAAATCACTCGCAAAAGTTGGCTGAGAATAAAGAGCCAGCCAGCTACGAGTCTGTACACCGTGCCTTATTAACAGGTTTTCTTGGGAATGTGGGTAATCAAGAGGAGCAGAAAGAATTTATTGGTGCTCGCAATAAGCGCTTTATGGTGTTCCCTGGTTCGTCGCAATACAAGAAACCGCCTAAGTGGTTGATGGCAGGGGAGTTGATTGAAACCTCTAAGCTCTTTGCGCATACCATTGCCAAAGTAGACCCAGAGTGGATTCTGCAAGCTGCTGAACATTTGGTGAAGCGCAGTCATTCTGAACCTCATTATGATGTAAAAACCGGCCAGGTGATGGCCTTTGAAAAGATTACTCTCTACGGATTAACCCTGATTGAAAAGCGTCGAGTGAGTTACGGTAAAATCAATACGGCTGTTTCTAATGAAGTTTTTATTCGTGAAGCACTAGTTGAAGGAAAATACCTTCAGCAGAAGCGAGGGAAGCATCAAACTCTAGCTAAGTTTGCCAAGCATAATCAGCAGTTGATTAACGAAATCGAAGATTACGAAGCAAAAGCTCGTAAGCGGGACTTACTCGTAGACGATGAAATGATCTTTCAATTTTTCAAAGAGCGAGTACCGGGAACTATCGTTAACCTAGCAGGCTTTGAAAAATGGCGAAAAGACACTGAGCAGGATAAACCGACGTTATTGTATCTCACTAAAGAGGTGTTGATGCAGCGAGATACGGCTCATTTAGGGGAAGCACAATTCCCCAACGAAATTTCTTGGGACGGCTTAATCCTTCCTTTAAGTTATTGCTTTGAGCCCGGTAAAGAAAATGATGGTGTCACCGTGAGTATTCCTTTGGCGGTCTTACACCAAACACCGCAGTTTTTGTCGGAGTGGTTGGTGCCCGGTTTACTGCGAGAAAAGTGTATTGCTTTGGTGAAGAGTTTACCCAAAGCCACTCGACGTCACTTTGTGCCCGTGCCGGATTTTGTAGACAAAGCCTTACTGGCCATGAAGCCCTGTAATCAGCCACTTACGTCGCAGTTGGGTGAACAGTTAAAACGTTTAACTTCCGTTACTATCCCCACTGATCAATGGCTCCAGGCGCCTTTAGATAGTTATTACCAAATGAATTTTCAGTTGGTAGATGAGAACGGCAAAACGATTACCATGAATCGGGATTTGGACGAACTCAAGGCGACCTATCGCGATAAAGTGCAGGCGTCCATGCAATCTTCTCAGGGGCAAAGCCACGAACAGGAAAATATCACTCAGTGGGATTTTCCTGAGTTGCCGGAAACCGTTCAATACAAACAAAGTGGTGTGCAGGTGCGTGCTTATCCTGCGCTTACTGACGAAGGTGAGAGTAGTGCTATTCGCTTGCACGACAACCCCAAAGAAGCCTTGGCTATTAGTTGGCGGGGTGTTTGTCGATTAACCTTGCTGGAGTTGGGGCAAACAGCCAAGTATCTGCGGAAAGAATTATTGAAAGGCAAAGACGTGGGTTTGTCTGTTGCCAATATGGGGAATCGGCAGGAAGTGGTGGAAGACTTACTGATGGCTGCGGTACGAGATACCTTCTATGAGGGGCGTTTCGGTACGGATGATTTGCCACGTGCACACGGAGATTTCGAGAAACTGCTGTCAGAAGGCCGAGAGAAATTGGTAGCCACAGCTCAAGACATGGAGAAGAAGCTCCTAAGTGCTTTAAAAGGCATGGTTGAGGTGAAGGCGGCCCTAAAGGGGCAAAAGAACAATATCGCCATCGCCCTTGCGGCAGGAGATATTCAGCAGCAGCTTCAACAGTTGTTCTACAAAGGTTGCTTGTTTGAGACCCCAGGTCATTGGCTGCAGCAGTATGAGCGCTATTTAAAAGCCATACAGCAGCGTATAGAGAAAGCCGCATTAAACCCACAGCGAGATAGGGTTTGTATGGCGGATATGGCTGAGTCGATCGAACGTTGGAACCAGTGGCTTCAGGGGCATTCAGATTACTGGCGCCAGCTCTACCCTGAAGCGGAAGAATACCGATGGATGCTCGAAGAGCTCAGGGTCTCGCTCTATGCCCAGACCTTGAAAACCCTTATGCCGGTCTCTACCAAGCGGCTTAATAAACAGTGGCTTGCTGTGGAAAATGCATGTGCCAAATAGCCGGAAGCAGATCACAAATCTATAGAGTGGCCCCTCAAAGCGGTAGGGTTATAACGATTAATTTGATATAAAAAAACTCTGTAAGGATACAGCTATAACAACGACAGAAAGGGGATTCACTGGTAGGGACAAACAGAATCTACCTGTGTCACCAGGGCGCCAGGCCCTATTTCAGACTTTTAACCGCGTTAATTAAATGCTTTCACAAGCTATTAACGGCGCAACGGACAACCATAGAGGGCTTACTCATGTCTAAACACGTAAAACCATTAGCAGCGGCAGTTGGTGCTGCTTTCCTAGCTTCAGCTTCTATTGCTCCATTAGCATCAGCTACTGAAAACCCATTCTCTGCCGAGCAGTTAAGTGGCGGTTATCAGCTTGCCTCTGCCGAAGAGGGTAAGTGTGGTGAGGGCAAGTGCGGACATCATGGCAAAGCCGATAAAGAAGGCAAGTGCGGCGAAGGTAAGTGTGGTGGTAAAGCGGATAGAGAAGGTAAATGCGGTGAAGGTAAATGCGGCGGTGACAAAGCCCATAAAGAGGGTAAGTGTGGCGAAGGCAAGTGCGGCGGCGACAAAGCTGGTAAAGAAGGCAAGTGTGGCGAAGGTAAGTGCGGTGGCGACAAAGCCCGCGAAGGTAAGTGTGGTGAAGGCAAGTGTGGTGGTAAAAGCTAAGGCTGGATAACCACATGGCTTTCAATACTCCAGACCGGCCCATTCAAGGGGCCGGTTTAGGTTTACGGCGGAATCTTTTAGATTCTCTCGCTGAGACAACCACCGACGATATTCAGTTTATGGAAGTGGCTCCTGAAAACTGGATTAATGTTGGTGGGCGTTTTGGTAAAAAATTTCGTGAATACACGGAACGATTTCCCTTTGTGTGTCACGGTTTGTCGTTATCTATTGGCTCTCCTTCGCCCTTGGATTTTGATTTGCTGGCCGACATCAAAGCGTTTTTACGCGAGCACAATATTCGGGCCTATACGGAACACCTCAGCTTCTGCAGTGACCACGGTCATCTCTACGATTTAATGCCCATTCCTTTTACGGAAGAAGCGGTTCACTACGTGGCAGATCGCATTCGACAGGTGCAAGATTTTCTGGGTGAGCGTATAGCCATGGAAAATGTTTCCTACTATGCGGCGCCTCAGCAGGAAATGACAGAAATCGATTTTATCAATGCGGTTATTACCGAAGCCGATTGTGACTTGTTGTTAGATGTTAATAATATTTACGTAAATAGCATTAATCATCATTATGACCCGGTACAGTTTTTAAATGCATTGCCCGGAGAAAAAGCCGTTTATATTCATGTAGCCGGTCATCTCGACGAAGCTGAAGATTTAAAAGTGGATACCCATGGTGCCGATGTGATTGACCCTGTTTGGGATTTACTGCAAAAAGCCTACAAGCGTTTTGGCGCTTTACCGACGTTACTTGAACGAGATTTCAACCTGCCGCCAACCCAGCAATTGCTGCAGGAAGTACAGCAGATTCGCGATATTCAGGCTACATGTAGTGTGAGGGAAGGGGAGCCTTCTCATGTCTGAGGCCGGTTTTAAACAAACTCAGAAAGAATTTGCTGAGCATATCCGTGCCGGTAAAACCACGCCGGAATTTGCAGAGAAATTTGCGAACCTAGAATCCCGTCGAATGAAAATTTATCGGGAACTCTTCTACAACAATATTGAAAATTTTATTGCCAGTGGTTTTCCCGTATTGTGCTCGATTACATCCGAAGAGCGCTGGCATGCCATGGTGAGAGATTTTGTACATTTTCACCAAAGTGAAACTCCCTATTTTTTAGAAATTAGCCAAGAATTTCTTCGGTATCTCCAGGAAGAGCGTCATAAGCATTCACATAGTCATGATGATCCTGTTTTTATGTTGGAGCTTGCCCATTACGAGTGGGTGGAGTTGGCTCTAGATATTTCCACAGAAGAGATATCAGGCGCTGTGGCGCACGCGTTAAGTGATAAAACAGAACTGTTGGATCAACCTTTACAGGTGTCTCCTCTGTGCTGGAGTCTGTCTTATCAATTTCCCGTTCATCGTATCAGTGAAAGTTACCAGCCCGAGTCGCCTTCAGAGCAACCTACTTTTTTACTGGCTTATCGCAATCGGAAGGATGAAGTGGGCTTTATGGAGGTCAATGCAGCAACGGTAAGACTATTACAGTTGTTAGGTAGTGGTGTGCATACTGGCGAAGGATCTGGTTCGGGGATAACGGGAAGTGAAGCTTTAAACGCTTTATTTAATGAAATGTCTCCTGGGGCTGATGAGGAGCAAAGAAACCAATTCTATCAATTTGGCTTGGACCTTTTGGTTGATCTTTATACAAAAGATATTGTCGCCACCCAATAAACCAAGCCTTAGATATTAGTGTTTATTTAGACGACTTTATGAAATATTTCAGTTTATTGACCCCTTCTTATTACTCCGAACTCCTCTTAGCCTCGCCCCGTTTTTTACTAACTCATTGAAACAACAGCTTTTTTATTGGCGCATTTAAGATCCATAGTCTATTAAGTAACTGGCGATGTGTAATATATCTGTCATCTTGTTTGCACATAATGCCTTCCATCTCGTAGGCAGTGCCTGCAGGATAATATTTTATCTAACCAACGGCTTAATATTTTTGACTAGGAACGGGGAAATCCTTATGAAAAAGCAAGCTCTCTCTTTAGCAATTGCCGCAGCGATCGTTGCTCCTTCTGCTCTGGCCGAAGGCCCAATTGATGGCAAGGTATACGGTAAGTTGAATGTAACTCTGGACTCCATGGACAGTGGTTCAACTGACCAGTGGGAAGTAAATAGCAACGCGTCTCGCTTGGGTTTCAAAGGCAAAACCAAACTTAATGACAACGGTTTGAAGGCTATCTATAAACTGGAATATGAAGTTTTTGCCGATGATGGTGATAAAGGTGGCCAGACTTTTACTCAGCGTAATATTTACGTAGGTCTTGCTGGTAACTTTGGTACCGTGATGGCCGGTCGTCATGACTCTCCACTGAAAATGGCTCAAGGTAAGATTGATCTGTTCAGTGATCTGAAAGGTGATATTAAGAATACCTTTGAAGGTGAAAACCGTTTGTCTAATGTTGTTATGTACCAAACGCCAAAAATGAATGGTTTCCAAGTAACAGGTGCTTTTGTTCCTGGTGAAGGTGATGACCTAGACAACAACGGTGAAGCAGATGACGGCATTGCTGATGGTATGTCTATCTCTGCCACTTACAAGCAAGATAACTTGTACCTGGCTTTGGCTACTGATCGCGATGTAGACGATCAAGACGCAGTTCGTTTGATTGGTCAGTACAAGATGGGTGATTTGACCTTAGGTGCTATGTATCAAACTAACGAAGCTAATGATGATAGCAAAGATGAGAGCGGTTACTTCTTATCTGCAGCCTATAAAGTGGGTATGGCAAAGCTTAAGTTCCAATACGGCGCTATCGAAGACGATGTTGATAATGATGAAGAAGAAACCTTGTCTTTGGGTGCTGATTTCAAACTTGGCAAGAAAACCAAAACTTTTGTTTACTACACTAAAAATACCGATGAAACTGGTGCTGGTGTAGAGACTGAAGACAAGGTGTTCGGTGCTGGTATTGAGCACAAGTTCTAAGTTAAACCTGGCTTAGACAAGGGGGGCTGCGCCTGATTACGCAGTACACCTCACCTTCTTTGAAAAGGACACCTCTGGGTGTCCTTTTCTTTTACTGCTTTATTTTTACCAGGTATTTACTTTTCTACTTTTGCCGGTAGAGTGGCGAAAAGTTAATCGTTAAGTACTCCTAGCGAAAGGTCTACCATGAAACATCTCTCGTTTGTCCTCTTGTTTGTTTCCGCTTCTAGTTTTGCTTCTGATTTTGAAACCACTGTTGATTGTGCCGATAGTGGCGATTTCAGCTGTCTCCATGAGGATGGCCGTATTGAGCAAGAGAAGCATGAAAAACAGAAAAAACGAGTTTCTGGGAACAAAGCCGATTTATTCAACCAGGCTGTGGATAATAAATACGATGCCCAAGACCAGTTAAAGCAGAAATCCGAGCACCAGGTGGGTGCCGTATATAATGTGCGAGTTCGTTACAGTTTAGATGCGAACGCTGGAGGCTACACTGCGGCGACGGTGGTAAACCCACTGCATAAGCTGATGGCAAAGTACTGTGAGAAGGGCTGGACAAAGCTTCGGGAGTGGTCGGAGCAAATTGAAGGTTCTGACTATTATTTGCACTATCAATTCCAGTGCGCTAACCGCTAACTTTTTTGGGTTGAGTGTACGTATGCCACATTTATTTGTCTGAGGGCTTCCAAGATATTAGTAAGTTTCTGTAGTATTGCGGCGACAGTTGTACACGATTTTTACCAAAGGAAAGACATATGATGCTCACGCGTTTAACTCGTTGCTCATTAATAGGGATGTTGTCGTCAGTGATGCTGTTTGCCTCAGGCTGCGCTTCTGTAAAGCAAGATGAATATCAGAATGAACGAGACCCTTGGGAGACTTTCAATCGCAAGGTGTTTAAGTTTAACGATGTATCCGATCGATATGTGTTAAAGCCACTCACCAAAGGCTATAAGTACATTACGCCAGACCCTATTGAGACCGGAGTAAGTAATGCGTTTTCCAACTTGGGTGAGCCGGTAAGCCTTTTAAATAGCTTGCTTCAAGGTAAGGTCAAGCAATCAGGCCTCACTTTGAGTCGATTTGTTGTGAACTCAACCTTGGGAATAGCCGGTTTGTTTGATGTGGCCACAAAAATGGGCATCGACGCTGGCGATGGTGAGGACTTTGGACAAACCTTGGCAGTATGGGGTGTTCCTTCAGGGCCTTATATTGTTGTACCTTTCTTGGGACCGTCGACTTTAAGGGACGGATCAGGAATGGCAGTAGACAGTCAATTGGGGCTTTTGGAGCAAATTGACCACGTACCTACTCGTAATCAGGTTTACGGCCTAAGGCTCCTGGATATTCGTTCCAGCTTGTTGGAGGCTGAAAAGCTAATGTCTGGTGATCGATACTCCTTTATGAGAGATGCCTACCTAGATCGCCGTGAGTTCTTGGTGAATGACGGCGAGATTGAAGACGATTTTGGTTTCTAACCTTTCGCTTGTAGAGCTTTTTGAATATAGCCTCTTTAACTAGATCAAGTTATCGAGCTGTCAGCTCAGTAAAATAGCCTTAACGGTTAGTGTCTACTATAGTTTTAGTGTCTTTAAATGATAGGTCTAGCATTGCTTGATCAAAGCAATCTGGGTTGATTCATCTGGGTGAATCCATCTGGGTAATGAGCGTGGATTAAGATATTGCTCACTGAGAGAGGTGATATCTATTTTCTGGGAATTTATCCAACGTTAAGCCGTTAGTGGGCGTTGATTATGGATGTTGTAACCAGAGTTAAGCTGATTAATATCGCCGCTGTTATTTTGGTGGGTATTTTCTGCGCTGTCTTTTTTGCCTATAACCCTGCGCGTAAGCGCAAGGATATGGCCATTGCCATCCGTTACTTTTCCCTGTTTTTTTTCTTGATGGCGGTTTCCTATACCTTGATTGTGATCCGCGGTCGCGGGCTAATGAGTGTCTCCCTAAATGTATCTCTTACAAACCTTTGTGAAATTCTCGCTTTTTTAAGTTTACGCTTTGGTTTTACTTGGCGTAGAGGTGTAAAACAGCACTTGCACCAAGCCCCATGGGTTTATGGGGTCGTTATGATCTGGCTGATAGTGCAAGTTGGAGTGCTTCACCTCTGGTTTGACCTTTATGCCGTTAGAGCCATCACATCGGCAGCGATTTACGGAATCATTCTACTGTCTTGTTTACCGCTTTTACCCTTGGCTGACGGAGCTATTAACTATGGTGAGCGTATTGCGAAGAATGGGTTAGCGGTTTCCGTTGTGATCATGCAGTGCATTTATCTTTTCCAGCAAATGGCCATTGGTGAATCAGATATGCTGGCTTTTATCATGTTAGGGCAGCTACTTATCGCTTTAACATTGTTTGGCTCAATCATGTCGCTGATGATGAATGACCTCGTTGAAGAGCAGCGAATGGACGCTATTACAGACCCGCTTACCGGCTTGTTTAATCGTCGACACTTTATGGCCAGTGCCATTGCTATGATTAAGTCTGGTGATCGAACTCAGCAGCCTATTGCGTTAGTGATGAGTGATATCGATCACTTTAAGAAAATTAATGACAACTTCGGTCACGATGTTGGAGATAAGGCCATTTGTGAGTTTAGCCAGGTGTTGTTATCCCTCGTTCGAGAAAGCGATATGCTGGCCCGGTTTGGGGGAGAAGAATTTATTATGATGTTGCCCCATACAAGCTTGGAGGGGGCGACTACGCTGGCAGAGCGGATGCGAGCGGCCACTGAAGGCATGGAAATTGTTGTACCGGGGGGGAAAGTCGAATTTACGGCGTCTTTTGGTGTTACAACGATCGAAGGCTTATGTTCCATCAATGACAAAATTAGAGAAGCTGACCGTGCTTTATATGCGGCAAAATTTAGTGGTAGGAATAGGGTTTGCACTTATGATGGCTCTAGAGACTTGGAGCCGGGGCTAGGGCAGAGCTCCCCTGTAAATTGAGTTTTAGCCATATACTGGTATTCAGTAGACAAAAATAAAGCGGCCACAGGCCGCTTTATTTTTGTTTGTTGTTCAATTTATCACTTAGCCTGAACAGGCTCGTAGCGCTTATAACATCTCAATCATGGTCATACCCACAAGGTATTTCCCTTCTTCGCTGGCAGTGCTGCGAGCCACAGACGCTTTAGCTTTTAGTACGGGATTGTGACCATAATTGGTTTCTACGGTGAGGGTTACTTCTGCCCCCGTTGCAATGCCTTCTCCGAGCTCGAGCAACAAGCCTCCACCACTGAGGTCTTTGCACAGGCCGCTGAGGGTTTTTTCTTCCCCGACAATCTTCACCGAGACTGGCGTGTCTACCTTCATACGAATGAAGTCGCGCTTTTCCTCGTAGGCTCTATCAATAGAATTCATAACCGGCCCTCTTTATCGCTGTGGTTGTTGTGGCGGGTGCGGCCTAAAACCGCTGAAACTGCATCTAAACATACTGTAAAAATGCCCGTTTGAATAGCTTGTCGGGGGAGTTTATTCACGTTAATGTTACTGTCTTGGCAAATATATCTTCGTGGATTTTGCCTGCTTCCCAATCTATATTATAAAAAGCTAAATTATAGGTCTGGATCTTTATAATCTGGGCGGGGAAGTGGTGTTAAATAATAAGACCAATCAAGAATTAAAATTAGATGTCCTCAGCCCACACTCTATTAGTCATCGACGACGAACTCCTTCTTAGAGAAAGTATTTGTGCCTACCTGGAAGACAGTGGATTCAATGTGGTTTCCGCAGCTGGAGGTAAAGAAGGCCTTAAGCTTTTCGAAGAGTTAACCCCCTCAATTGTGCTTACAGATTTACGGATGCCAGATGTAGACGGCCTTGAAGTCTTAAAAGAGGTAGGCAAGCATTCGGCGGATACCCCGGTTATTGTGGTTTCCGGTGCGGGTGATATGCGTGATGTGGTAGAGGCGATGCGCTTGGGTGCGGCTGATTACATCACCAAGCCCCTTATCGATATGGAAGTTCTGGTCCATTCCGTAACCCGTAGTCTTGAGCAGCAAAACCTTAGAGATGAGAACAAGCGCTACCGCGAGCAACTAGAGCGTGCGAACCACGAGCTATCGCGTCAATTAGGCTTGTTAAGGCAAGATCACCGAGCAGGCCGGGAAGCGCAACAGCGACTCATGCCTGAAAGCCCTGCTATCTACAACGGTTTTCATATCTCTCATGAGGTAGAGGCATCTTTGTACCTTAGTGGCGACCTTGTTAGCCATTCCTTGCATAAAAAGCGCTACTTGGAAGTTACCTTGCTGGATGTGTCAGGCCATGGAGCCGCTTCTGCCTTCGTGACTCTGCTCTTAAGGCACTGGATTGAACAGGCTATGGAGCAAATAAAGGCAAAAGGGCCAGTGCAAGTGCTAGAGCAGCTGGGTGGAAAGCTAAATACGCAGCTCAGAGATCTTGGGCTGGACAAGCATGCCACAGGGTTTGTGGGGGTTGTAGATACTGAGACTCATGTATGCCACTACATTGTCGCCGGTCACCTGCCTTTACCTTTGTATGTACATAACGGTGAAGGGGTGTGGTTAGAGAACACTGGCCCACCGCTGGGAATGCTGCCTGAGGGTAATTGGCAATCTCAAGAGTTGCCTCTGGAAATAGGCGATACACTTAGTGTGTGTTCAGACGGTATGCTAGAGGTTCTAGAGGGAACTGTTCCAGAGCGAGAAGAGTTGCTGAAGCAGCACTTAACAGGTGGTGATATGGATGTTTTAAAGTGGATCCGTTCATCGGGCTGTGTATCGGTTGAGGATTTACCCGACGATATTTCAGTGTTGATGATGAAGCGGGTGGACTAGAATAAAGAGATGACAGTTTAGTTATCGGCGTAATGAATTAGCGAGATTGAAGATGTCAGAAGACGGCAGAATAGAAGTAGCCTTCCAAGATAATGTAGTTGTGCTTCGCCTAGTGGGCGATGTTCGCTTAACCCTGTGTACTTTGCTTGATGACTTTATGAATAAGTTGTTCAGTGAAAAGTCTATTAGCTCGGCGTTGGTCGATGCCAGTTCCGCAGAAAACTTAGACAGCACCACCTTGGGGATGTTGGCCAAGTTCTCCCTGTACCTTAAGGAGCACTATCAAGTTACCCCGGTACTTTATAGCACCCATCCTAGTGTAAATCGTCAGCTGGAAACCATGGGGCTGAATGCGATTTTTAGCATTTGCGAAACCTTATCAGATTCTCAGGCATGGCCAGAAGTTGAAAAAGCCCTAGCAGGGGAGTGTGGGGAAGAAGCGAAAGATACCATTATTCAAGCCCACAAAATTTTGATGTCGCTGAACGATGACAATAAAGCGGCCTTCCATGACATGGTCACCATGCTAGAAAATAGTGAAGAGGCCAGCGGTTTTTAACGGTTTTTTAGTCGTCTATCTCATTGCTTCCAAAGCTTGCGCTAACACTTCAACGCCTGCATTTTCTTTGTAGGCGTTTTCGCTGATATAGCGGCGGAAACGTCGTGCTCCTGGCTGGCCCTGGAAAAGCCCGAGAATATGTTTGCTCATATGATGCAGTCGGGTACCTGCAGAAATTTCTTTTTCCACATAAGCCATAAACTTTTCTAGTGCTTGTTCACGGCTAATTGGCGTGTAGTTATCTCCATAGAGTTGTTGGTCTACTTGCGCCAGTAAATAAGGGTTGCTATAGGCTTCCCGTCCCACCATCACACCATCGACATCATCCAGAAGGGATTGGCACTGATCTAGGGTTGTAATACCGCCGTTGATAACAATTTCTAGCTCCGGGAAATCCTTCTTCAGCTGCGTGACGAGTTCGTATTTCAGTGGGGGGATTTCACGGTTTTCTTTGGGGGACAAGCCCTGAAGCCACGCCTTGCGAGCGTGGACAATAAAGGCCTCACAACCGCTTTCTGCCACCGTACCAACAAAGTCCACTAGGCCTGCGTAATCCTCCATATCGTCAATACCAATACGGTGCTTGATGGTGACTGGAATATCCACCGCATCCAGCATCGCCTTCATACAATCTCGTACCAGGGCGGGTTGTGCCATCAGGCAAGCGCCAAACATACCGGATTGAACCCGATCGCTGGGGCAGCCACAGTTGAGATTTATTTCATCAAAACCTCGCTCGGCTCCAAGCTTGGCACAGTGGGCGAGATCGGTGGGGGCACTGCCTCCCAGCTGTAGTGCTACAGGGTGCTCTTCTTTGTTGAATGCCAAGAAGCGCTCGCGGTCACCGTGGATCAATGCATGGGTAGTAACCATCTCGGAATAGACCACGGCGTGCTTTGATAGCAGGCGCCAAAAATATCGGCAGTGGCGATCCGACCAGTCGATCATGGGGGCAACGCAGAAGGTTCTGTTTGGGGTGTGGGGCATGGCAGGAATATCAAGGCTTCAACGACAAGATGGCGGATTATAGCAGGGGCGGCCATAAAGTTTGCAGAGGAGTGCAATTGAGATCTCGGTTTCAGTTGCTTGAAATAAGTTAATTCATGAATTACAGTTATTTCAGTCATTACAGAAATTAAAGAATATGAAAGTTACGCCATTAATGCAGAAATACATCCTTCACTGGGGTGAGATGGGTACCCGCTGGGGGGTAAATCGTACCGTATCGCAAATTCATGCCTTGCTGTATCTGTCACCAAAAGCACTCACCGCCGAAGACATTGCCGAGATGCTATCTGTTGCTCGGTCCAATGTGAGTACCAGCATCAAAGAGTTGCAGAGCTGGGATTTGATCACCGTCCAGCCAGTGTTAGGGGATCGCCGAGATTATTTTACAGTTAAGGGGGATACCTGGCAGATGTTGATGACCATTATGGAACAGCGGCAGCGTCGGGAAATCGAGCCAACCTTAACCTTGCTTCGGCAATGCGTGCTCGATATGGACGAGGATGATGAGACGCCCGCTGATGTGAAGGAAAAGATCCAATCTATGCTCACCTTCGTGTCAACGTTAACAGAGTGGTTTAACCAGGTTAAAAATCTACCGAAATCGACATTGGTTACCTTAATGAAAATGGGGGCGACGGTAGCAAAATTGATTCCCGCTATCGGTAGTAAAGGGAGCAAAAGTAAAAGGTAAGGTAAAAAAGGCAAGAAGTGAGCGTCAGGGCAGAGGTACAAGCTCAAACGCGCTAAAGCCAATCAAGAGTAGGTGCATATGAAAAGTGAAATCATGGTGATATACGACAAAGAATGTCCGATTTGCAATCATTTTGCATGTTCTCTCAAAGATCACAATGATCATGTAGAGCTTATCAATGGCCGCGAACAGTCAGAACTACGGGAGCGAGCCGAAAGTGAAAACCTTAATATTGACACAGGCTCAGTCGTGTATAGGAATGGCAAATTCTACCATGGCGCAGAGGCGTTTTATTTGTTGGTAAATCATTCTGAAGCGCGTGGCCTTGTTGGTATATTCAACCGAACGATATTTAGATTTAAGCCAGTCGCCTTCGCAATTTACCCCTTTTTTGTATTTATACGAAAAATATTGCTGAAAGCGTTGGGTAAGCCATTAATTCATGAGTCCTTGTGCGAAAGTTCGGTTGAGAGTAATAGCCGATCGACAGTTTATTACAATAGCGCCTGCCCGGTATGTGATGTCGGTGTTAAAACGCAGCGAAAAAAAACGCAGGGCTGCAATATTCAATGGAAAGATGTACATACTGACTTAAAGGCTAGAGAGAACTTGTCGTCAGATATTGAGTTTGTTAGGAAACGATTGCATGTTGTTACAGAAAGTGGGGAACTGAAAGTAGGGATAGATGCTTTTATTGAGTTGTGGGGTATGTCTCCTGGAGAGAGATGGAAAGCAAGAGTTTTTAGTCTTCCTGTTATTCATTTTTTGTCAGGTATCTTGTACAACGCTTTTGCATGGGTTTTGTATCATTGGAATAAATTTTGTAATCATTGGTGATTCTGGAGTGGGTATGGAAGGTGTTCAATCCGAAGAGGTTCGCAAGAAAACTGATAGGTCACAATCGTTTTTTAATCCATGGTTGTTGTTTTTATATGACTTTTTCCTGTTTAAGTTTATTAGCCCTTTTCTTTGGGGGTGCTCAGAGACGAGTCTTGTTAATAGATATAAGCTTTATAAGGGTGAAAGTCATTTGGAAGTTGGAGTGGGGACTGGTTATTTATTGAGTTGTAGCTTGTTAAGCGATGGCTTAGGGCGTGTTAGCTTGATGGATCTCAGTGAGGCATGCTTAGCTAAGGCTGCGAAAAGGCTTGCATCCGTGAATCCAAAAATCTATAAAAGAAATATTTTAAATAGCATCGAGGAGGTTGAGGAAAGATTTGATTCGATAAGTATCAATTACGTTATGCATTGTGTGGTTGGTGATTTTCTGTTTAAAGGTGTTGCTTTTAGGAACTTGAAACAGCTTCTTAATAAAGATGGTGTGCTGTTTGGTGTTTCAGTCTTGAAAACAGACAAAATAAGTCCTTTTGCGTCGGCATTTATGTGGTTTCTTAATGCGATTGGTGTCTTCAATAATGCTAATGATTCTGTCGAAGATCTTGAGTCAGAGCTGAGAAGGGTGTTTAAGTATGTCGATATTTCACAAACGAATGCGGCGGTAAAGTTTGTTGCGTCGGATAGTGAAGCTGCTATTTGCAAGGATTTATAACAGGGTAAGGTGAGTGTCGTGTGTAAAGAAAACAGCGTATTAGCTATTCATATGAAGGATGGATTTGAGAGGTTGTCTCCTCTACTGCAAGAGGTGCACCTAGGTAAAACGCAGCTAGACGGTATCGCTAACGTACAACGTGGTAATTTCATTGCGCAGCTAATTTCCAAGCTGTTCCGTTTTCCAAAAGAGAATGCCAGTTCAAGGTTGCGTGTGGTTTGTGATCATACGAGTGAAATAATGACCTGGAAGCGGAATTTTGATGGATTGAAAATGGAATCCAGCTTCCGAAAGCAGGGCGAGTATTTGGTTGAATATCTCGGGCCGTTGGCAATGTCATTTAAAGCAATTGAAAATGCGGGTGCCCTTGAGTATCGCTTTGTGAAAACACGGCTCTGGGGCATTCCTGTGCCGAATCTTCTTTCTCCTCAAATAAAGGCAGGCGAAATGGAGGTGGATGGAAAATACCAGTTTTCGGTGATGGTTAAAATGTTTCTCGTGGGGCATGTCATTTCTTACAGTGGAGAGATGTCGGTCTCTTAGAGGAGCTTACTATGAAAGTCTTGATTGTCGGTGGTTATGGGAACTTTGGCCGTAGGTTGGTGAAGAGCCTCGTTGAATTCTACGACTATGAAGTAATCATTGCCGGGCGGTCCCTTGATAAGGCCAATATATTTAGAAATGAAATCGCTTCTAACTATGGAAAGAATATCGATGTTATTCAGTTAGATATTTTTTCACCTAATTTAGCTGGTGCTTTAAGAAATATCAGTCCAGATGTGGTTGTGAATGCATCAGGGCCTTTCCAATATCAGCTTGGTGATAACAATTATTCTGTGGCTAGAGCTTGTATCGAGTCTAATTCTCATTATGTGGATTTTGCGGATGATCGCGACTTTGTAACCAACTTTCAGAAAGAATTGAGCGAACTAGCACAGAGTAGAAAACTTATGCTTGTGAGTGGCGCTAGCACAGTGCCAGGGTTAACTGCTGCGGTATTAGACCATTTTTCTGCTACGTATTCACAAATTCATTCTATTCAATACGGTATTTCTCCTGGTAATCGTACTGAAAGAGGTGAAGGGACCATTGCGTCGATTCTTTCTTATACCGGTAAACCGTTTACAACTGTTTGTAATGGAAAACAGCAAACAATTCATGGTTGGCAAGGTTTAGATCGACATGATTTTGGTTTTCCGCTTGGGAAACGTTGGATGGGAAATTGTAATATCCCAGATTTAGATTTGCTTCTGGAAAGGTATCCCTCTCTTAAAACTGTGATATTTCAAGCAGGACTAGAGGTGTCCATACTTCACTTAGGACTCTGGTTTTTATCTTTTTTCTCTCGATTTGGTATTGTAAAAAATTGGAGTCGATATTCTAGTGTTATTACCAGGATGAGTGAATGGTTTGTAAGCTTGGGTACCGATAGTGGAGGCATGTTTGTCAACTTGAAAGGATTAGATAACTCAGGGCAAGAAAAAAATATTTATTGGCAATTAGTCGCTGAAAATGGTGAGGGGCCTAATGTGCCTACAATTCCTGCTGAATTACTTATAAAGCGACTTTCAAAAGGTGATGTGCAATCAGGCGCAATGCCATGTATGGGCTTATTCACGTTGGGAGAGTTTTTCGATATTGCATCACGTTGGGGCATATACCAGAAGGAAATTGGCAATGACTAAAAACCCTCCTAAATTACAAATTGCTGAAAAATTCGATTATCGTTCATTGCTAGGGAATCCTGCCTGGGAGCGCTTGCATCCGGCCATTCGGCGGAGATTTTCAAGCGCAACATCTAAAAAAAGTGTGACTTACAAGGGGGTAATGGAAACGGTGTATTTATCTCGTGCCGGAGCTCTTTTGGCACAGTTGTGTCGTGTTATTGGTACGCCGCTAGCGCTGTATAATGGTCAAGATATACCGATGGAGGTTAAAGTTTATCCCGATGAAAACCTTAATGGGATGGCTTGGGATAGATTTTATTATTATTCGGATAAGCCGGTGAATCGAGTGAAAAGTATAAAGTGCATTTTAGCTAATGAGGGGTTGGTTGAGGTGGTTGGTTTCGGTTTTGGTATGCACTTAAAGATTTTTGAAAAGAACTCTGCGTTGTATTTCGAGAGTACTCGATTTTTTTGGCAGTTCAAGAATGTTAGAGTTTACATTCCAGATATATTAACACCTGGTAAAACTACGGTTTGGCAGGCGGCAGTCTCTGAATACAAGTTTAGATTCAGTTTAAAAGTTATCCACCCTCTATTGGGTAAAGTTTTCTGGCAAACAGGGATTTTCGATGATCCCATTCCCCAAGGTATATAACCTTGCTTTATATCAATTTCTCGGCCCTCTTCTAACGCATTAAGCAGCGTATACCCCTTTTAGAGGCTATACTTCAGTTCTTGATCCTCTTATATTACGGCGTCACTTTCCAGGTGTTAAGTGCCGTTATTCTAGGGGAATTTACCAATGCAACAGTGGTTTGATGAGTGCGGCAGTATGTTTGTGCCGCAAACCAATGGTGAGCTCTTAACCAGGGGAGTGATGGTATTCCTGGTTTATCTCTTTATGGCTTGGTTTGGGTTACTCAATGCCAGTATCGGGCAGGGTGCGCTTTCTCTAATTTGGCTGCCTGCCGGTATTGGTTTGTCAGCCTGTATTCTCTTTGGTTATCGAATTTGGCCGGTCATTGCTTTGGCTTCAGGTTTATCTAATGGGTACTTTGTGTACACCATGGCCCCTGAGGCACTTTTACTGAAACCGGTGTCTTGTGCCGTTATTGTTGGATTGATTAACGCCTTTGTGCAGTCGGTTTACGCCTATTACTTATATTGCCGTTTTGTAGGGGCTGAAGGCCTCGATTCAGTTAAGAAAGTCTTTTCACTTCTCTTTGTGGTTTGTTTAATTCCTTGTGCCATTAATATTGCGTTGCTGATGGCGGTATATACGGCTTTTGGATATTCCAGCTTTGGTGAAACCATCGAACTATCGGAGATTATTCGTACCTGGTTGTCCGGTGTGATGGCAGACTTTCACGGGTATTTTGTGATTGTACCTTTAGTTATCAGTCTGTTGAGTTACAAAAAGTATTTGTCAGAAGAAAATACTATTCTGTGGTTGGCGGTATTTATTGGAGCCTTTATTCCATTAATTCTGAGTGTGATTTGGATTCATCAGGCAGTCTATTTTTTAATTCCTCTGGGTGTTTGTATTGCTCTTTATCTTGGCTTGGTGGGTGCGTCGGCATTTATCCTGGTGGTTTCGCTAACCCTAACTATTTTGACAGCCAGGGAAATGGGGCCTTTTTACGCCGCGGATACCTGGCAGGTTTATTTATCACTATTATTTTTTGTTTTTAGCTTAACGTTACCGTTGTTAGTACTTGCCGTTGATAATGAACAATTGAAAAAAACTTTGGTTGATTTGAATGCTGCCAAAACCAAGGCGGATAGCGCTAGTCAGGCTAAGTCTAATTTTCTTGCCAATATGAGCCATGAAATTAGAACGCCTATGAATGGTGTGTTAGGGATCGTGGAATTATTGAAAGACACGCCGTTGAATAAAGAACAGCAAGAATATATTTCAACGCTTAATACGTCGGGTAAAAATCTATTAGTCATCATTAATGATATTTTGGATTATTCAAAAATTGAGGCCAAAAAACTCAAATTGGAAGCTGAACCATTCAGCCTGAGAGAAATGGTTCAGGCTGTGAGTAACCTTTTTACCGCGTCTGCTTCGCAGGGGGTAAATTACCGAGTATTTGTGGAAGATAATGTACCTGATTATGTGAAAGGTGATGTGACCCGGATTCAACAGGTTCTAGTTAACTTATTAAGTAACGCCTTTAAGTTCACGGAAAAGGGAGCGATTACCTTGTCCGTCTTTTTAGAGGATGATTCCCAGGAAGGAATCGTCGATTTACGTTTTAGTGTAATGGACACAGGGGTCGGTTTTTCCCAAGATTTTTCCGATCAGTTATTTGAACCGTTTTCTCAGCTCAGCCACGAGTCTACCCGTAAAACTGGCGGTACAGGTTTAGGGTTGGCGATCAGTCAGAAATTACTGTCGTTAATGGGCAGTCAATTTTCGGTGAGAAGTGTGCCTAGTGCCGGTTCCGAGTTTTCCTTTGTGCTATCTATGCCGGTGGTTAGTGTGTTGATCCCGGAGAAGGCTTCCGATAACGTGTTGCGACAATTTAACAATATTTCAGCGTTATTGGTTGAGGATAATCCCACTAATGCCATGGTCGCTCAGAAGATGCTGACAAAGTTAGGCGTAGCCGTAGATTGGGTCGAAAATGGCAAGCGAGCAGTTGAAGAAATCTGTCAAAATGGAAAGGCTTTCGACATTATTTTTATGGATTGTGAAATGCCGGAAATGGATGGCTATGATGCGACTGTGGCTATCCGCAAATGGGAAGGCGATGTAGAGACTGATTCGACGCCCATCTACGCCATTACTGCAAATGTATTGGAAGACAACCGAGTCCGTTGTCAGCAAGCGGGTATGACAGGCTTCTTGCCAAAACCTTTGAGTCACAGTGAGCTAACAGATATCGTGGCGGAGATTCACCAGCAGCTGTATTGATGGTGTGCTAGTGGGGTGTCGATATAGCGCTTGAGATCACCTCTGGTGCCTCTCGCTCTGGCAGGTATAATGCCGGCCATTGTAACTGTTTGTTGAGACTCTGTTTCCATGACTACTGTTCGCACTCGTATTGCGCCATCTCCCACTGGCGATCCTCACGTAGGTACCGCCTACATTGCCTTGTTTAATCTGTGTTTTGCTCGTCAGCATGGCGGTCAGTTCCTATTGCGTATTGAAGATACTGATCAGACTCGTTCAACCCCTGAGTCGGAGCAGGCAATTTACGACAGCCTGCGCTGGTTAGGTCTTGAGTGGGACGAAGGCCCCGATGTAGGCGGCCCTCACGGCCCCTATCGTCAAAGCGAGCGAGGAGATATTTACCGCAAGTATGCAGAAGAGCTGGTAGAAAAAGGCCATGCTTTCCATTGTTACCGCACGCCAGAAGAATTGGATGAGCTGCGAGCAGCTCGTCAGGCAGCTGGTGGGTTCTCCGCACTTAAGCCCAGTGAGTTGAAGTTGTCAGACGAAGAGGTTGCACGTCGCAAGGCTGATGGTATGCCTAGTGTGATCCGGATGGTGGTGCCTGAGGGAGAAGGCCCGTGTCCGGTAGACGATATGCTCCGTGGTACTATTGAGCTGGATTGGGGGCAGGTTGATGCGCAAATCCTGTTGAAATCCGATGGTATGCCGACCTACCACCTAGCCAACGTAGTGGATGATCATCTGATGGAGATCACCCACGTGCTGCGCGGTGAAGAGTGGATTAACTCAGCCCCTAAGCACAAATTGTTGTATGAGTACTTCGGTTGGGATATGCCCCAGTTGTGCCACTTGCCCCTTCTACGTAACCCAGATAAATCCAAGCTCAGTAAGCGCAAGAACCCCACCAGTATTCTTTACTATCAGCGCATGGGCTTCCTGCCAGAAGCCTTGCTGAACTACCTGGGGCGTATGGGTTGGTCCATGCCGGATGAGCGTGAGAAGTTCTCTCTGAAAGAAATGGAAGAAGCCTTCGACATCAATCGTGTCTCACTAGGTGGCCCGGTCTTCGACTTAGAAAAGCTTTCTTGGTTGAATGGCATGTGGATTCGTGAAGACTTCTCTGTAGAAGCCTTGGCTGATCGGCTCCAAGAGTGGGCATTAAATCGCGATACCCTCATGGCAGTTTTGCCTCACGCCCAAAAGCGTATGGAAACCCTAAGCGACTTTGCGCCGCTTTCCAGCTTCTTGGTATCTGGCATGCTGCCACTAACCAAAGAAAGCTTTGCGGAATCTAAGCTGGATGAAGACCAGCTGAAGCAAGTTTTACAGTTCGCCCTATGGCGACTGGAAGCTCTGCGCCACTGGGACCGGGATGACATCTTCAATACTCTGAAAGAGTTGGCTGGCCAGCTGGATATCAAGCTAAAAGACTTCCTAGCCCCCTTGTTTATCGCTATTGCCGGTACAACGGCATCTTTCTCTGTAATGGACTCCATGGTGCTGCTGGGGCCGGACATGAGCCGCGCTCGCTTGCGCCACGCGCTCAATATTGCCGTGGGTGAGCTGGGCAAAAAGCAGATGAAAAAGCTGGAAAAGGCCTATCAAGCCTTGGAACGAGCCTAAAGACCAGTGTGGGTTGTTTGAGAAATAATCAATCTCAATCAACCCGCAATCAATGTCTTGCCGGCGGCTTGACAGCATAGGGGAGGGGCCATAGAATGCGCCCCGCTTTCCTAAGAAAGCAACTGCTCAGGAAGGGCAGACGTCGTTAAGACAACTGTGGGGCCTTAGCTCAGCTGGGAGAGCGCAACACTGGCAGTGTTGAGGTCAGCGGTTCGATCCCGCTAGGCTCCACCAAATTGATATTCCATAACATCCCAAAGCATCCTCTAAGCCCCGCTACTGCGGGGTTTTTTGTTTATACTTAGTCTCATTAAGTCCCAAACGATACCCCCAGTTCCTGAAAAATTGGGGGTATCTTTGGGGGTGTTTTTCTAAAAATAATCTAACTTTAGAAAAGTACCCCCAATTTATCTAAATAGGTGCTCAATGGCTCTAACGGATCAAAAAATTAAACAAGCAAAATCAAAAGACAAAGCATATAAGCTGAGTGATGCTGGTGGTTTGTACCTTCTTGTTCAGAAAAATGGTAGTAAATACTGGCGGCTTAAATATCGTTTTGCCGGGAAAGAGAAACTACTCTCATTAGGTGTTTATCCTTCGGTTTCTTTAAAGAAGGCCCGTAAGGCGCGTGAGCAGGCCAAAGAAGAACTGGAGCTAGGGGTAGACCCATCTCAGGCAAAGAAAGCAAAAAAATCAGAACTGATACAAGCCCAGGATAATAACTTAGAGGCCATTGGTCGAGAATGGCATGAGATGCAGTCTAAGACTTGGAGTAAAAATTATACTGATAAAGTGCTTCGCGCTCTTGAATCGAAGCTATTTCCGTATGTTGGAACCTTGCCTGTTGATCAAATCTCGCCGCCCCAGCTTCTGAGTGTATTCCGTCGTGTAGAAAGTTCCGGAGCTTTGGAAAGCGCGCATCGCTTGAAGCAGGTAACAGGTCAGATATATAGGTATGCTGTTGCAACAGGGCGAGCTCAGAGAGATATTACCCCTGATCTAAAAGGGGCTATAGCACCACACAGAAAGAAACACTTCCCTGCCATTACTGATCCGGAAAGGGTTGGTCGCCTGCTTTTACAGCTTGATAATTATTGTGGTACTCCGACAGTGCGAGCTGCGTTGAGGCTTGCTCCGTTGGTATTTGTGAGGCCTAAAGAGTTACGTTGTGCGGAGTGGATGGAGATTGATTTTGAAAAGGCTGAATGGAGAATACCTGGCAGTAAAATGAAAATGGGTGAGGATCATATTGTCCCTCTCAGTCGGCAAGCAATTGAAATACTGGAAGAGCAAAAGGCATTGACTGGTCATTGGGGCGGCTATGTGTTTCCGTCGGCCAGAAGCCCGCGTCGCCCTATGAGTGACAATGCCATACTTTCTGCATTTCGAAACATGGGTATCCCAAAAGAAGAGATGACAGGTCATGGTTTTAGGGCTATGGCGAGAACAATCTTAGATGAAGTCCTAGGGGAGCGTATAGAGCTGATAGAGCATCAGCTTGCGCATGAGGTAAAAGATTCTTTAGGTAGAGCCTATAACCGAACGACTCATTTGCCTAAGCGTAAGGAAATGATGCAGCGTTGGGCTGATTATTTAGATGGGCTTAGAGAGAAGGCTGATTCCGGTTAGATGATCGATGATTGTAGTGAAAGTGGAGGGGAGTAACTCTCTCCTTTTCAGGTGAAAGTGTCAGATTTGGTCTGAACTAATCCAGGTTATTTGAATAAGGGTAATAGGCTGTTTACATATTCGGATTTTTCTTTGTATTCCTTCAGAATTTTATCTTCTTGCTGAGAGGTTAGTGTTGCGTCAAGCATTTGAGCGTCTTCTAGTAAGACTCGGTGCTTACACTGTTCTTTCAGTCTCTTGTCAATAAACTTCTTAAGTCGATTGATGGCTTTCTGTGCGGTGTTTAGCTGTTTTACTTTAATCCTGTGTTTACCAGGAGGAATCATCTTCTCAGATTTCTTCTGGTACTCTAATTTCAGTTTATCTTTATGCTCTTTGATTGCTTTTTTAAGTATATCTTTGTCTGCGGCTGTTTCGTTGTAAGCATTGGTAATCAGTCCTTCGATAATACTGTTTTTATGAACCCCTTTTTCCTTGGCTAAAAAATTTATTTTGGCTTCAATGTTCGTGGGCATCACGTAGCTAAATGCCTTCCTTCCCTGCAGCTTTTTTCGATATTTCTTTTGCGCCCAATTTGCTTTTAGTGACCTGATAAGCTCTCGGGTTTCGGCGCTTTGGGGGAGGTTATGAAGTGCGCTAATGACTGCGTCGTAGGTGGTGGTTGAGATTGGGGGTTGTGCTAAGGGAATGTTGTATTTAATTAGCTGAGAGGTCAACCACTCGCATTGTTCGGCATCATTTTTTTGAATCCAGTTACTGTAGTCAAAAGATCTTGCCATCTCAGAGTTCCGCCTAATAAATTATCATTACTAAGTTATATTTATAGTAGCATTTAATATTAATAGATTAGTACATTTAATTCCTATTACAAAGTTATATTTATCGTTTGATTAATATGATTATACTTATTATTAACCCCTGGGTTAATATACTATTTAAAAGTGGTCTTTCTTTTAGGTGCTTATGGAATATTACTCAATAGGGTTGCACTTCAAACACTCTAGTCCAGAAATAAAATGCTTTCTTATAAAGTTTTTACATACCTATGGCTTGGGCTCTTCTGTAGAGAAAACCTACAAAGAGTTAATCAAGGAGCTTGGGGTTACTGATCGTGTTGTTCACGGAGCAATTCAGTACCTTGTTGAAAATGGTTACTTTGAAAAAGAGATTAAGACTAGTGCTAGGCAAGGGGGAAGTAGTTCTAGGGTTCGAAAGACCACTCGTTATCTGTGCTCTCCTAAGCTAGTCCGTTTACTAGATGATTTTGAGTCTGGCGAATACAAATGTCTGCCGACGATAAAGACTGCTTCAGGCGGAGGTAGAACCCGTGTCTTCACGTTAAGGCATACACGGCTTATTTCTCACCTTTTGCAGGCGGACTCTGCCAGATTGGTAGAGAAAAAGCGACATCCGCTAAATCTATCCAACCGTCTGCTTTTAATGGTGATGCTTAGCTATGCCAATGAGTATGGTGTCGTTAGTCTTGGGTATTCAAGCTTGTCTGTTTTGACGGGTATGGGAAGAGATCGATTGGATTCGCAGATAGAGAAGTTGAAACGCGAGGGCTATATTCGCTGCCATGTTCCAGGGGGGACTCACCCATACTTATTTGGAGCTACGGAGGGCGTCTATTTCCTTAACTTGAAACATGAGCGGTTTGGGGGTGAGGGCGAAGCGGCTCCAACGATTGTGCTTCAGGCTGATAATACCTTTCAGGGGAGGGCCTCTATTGCCATTCAAATCATACGGGAGGCGGCTTCGGTAGAAAAAAATAAACGAAAAGAGCAAGGCTCTGAATCCTCTGTCTGTGTGTTTCCGGGACTTGGTTTTTTATCCGTAGCTGGCTTTGAGCAGATAAGTGTGTTTTTTTGGGGGAAAAATAACCTCTGGTTTAAAGACTACCTTCAGATGAAGCTTGAGGCTTATGCATCCATGCTGCTTTCTAGGCATTGGAAAGCGCTATCAGAAGGGGAGGAGGTTGAAGACGGGGAGGTAATGGCGGTTATTCAGGCTGAGCTGCTAACTAAAAAGGCGCAGAGTGATAAGCCAGAAGAGCAAAAGGGAACGGATGACCTATATTTTACCCAAGAACAGAGGGACTTGTTATATAGGTTCATCTTCGATGTTTCTTGCTGGGTTGCACTTCGATTTTGTCGGGCCCTTAAAGCAGTGGAAAGCCTGCCATTTGAGGAGTTGGAGTACTCTGTGGTGCCATTTAATTGTAAAGCGCCGTATCGGGGTTTCCTTATTTTCGACGCTTTTTACAAGCATGGCTCTGACGCCTCAAATGAGAATGGTTGCATTATTTTGAAGTACGCTAAGGGCGAACTGATAAATCATGAAACTCTAAAAAATGAAGCCCTGCTTTCTGATGATGAAAGGTATCGCTATGGCCTCCTTACTATGCCAAAAAAATAATTGCTTAGTAAGTATTAACCTTTTGGCTGGCTAAAGCCTGTCAGGAACCTGGTTTAGGAGCGTGCGCTTCAGGGGAAATGGAAAGGGAAATTTCTTTGGTATTAGTAGTATCTAATAGGGATGGGTAGTTAATAACTAGCGAACTAATTAGGAGTATAAAAATACAGCTCTCTAGTTGTCTGTGAGCAATAACGCTTATAGATAAACTACGGAGAATTACAATGAATACTACCCTTAATCATCATATGCTTATTCAAAGTCGTCAATATCAAGGTTATCCATTGATGGGGAATGTGGTTTCAGTCACACAATATACGTTTAGCCAGAAGATGTTGGACTGTTTTCTAAAAGTTCTGAATCTAGCATTAGACTCTCACCCACGAACCTTTGTAGTTCGCATTGATCTCAGGTTTCCGGTTGGACAAGCGGTCTCAGAAGGAAGTCATGTGATAAGACGCTTTACCCAGTCCTTCAAAAATCAAGTGTCTCATAGCCGAGAAATGGCCAGAAAAAAAGCATAACTGGCTATGCTCATCGTGCTGGTGTGCGTGATTTTTGGGTGTGTGAAGAAAGTGCCCATGACCGGAAGTACTATCAAATGGTGCTGTTCTTTAACGAGGATGCCTTCAAATCCTTGGGTATGTTTGAGCTGGGCCGGGACAACCTCTACAAACGTATCAATCAAACCTGGGCCAGGACCCTGTGTATCTCTGTAGAAGAGGCTACACGGGCCTTATTCATTTCTGTCATGGTGGTCAGTGCCACATCTCTCGTGGCGAGAAAAAAGGAGGTGGAAGACTTGTTCATGTGACCAGTTACCTGTGCAAAGCATACAGCAAGGTGGGGGATGGCTATCGCATTTACGGGGCGAATAGGGTTTAACGTTGTTTGACAGGGATGTTAAGACCTCAGTTATTGTGTTGAGGTAAAAAAATACACGACTCCTTTTATCTCATGTAATGAATTGCCCGAGGGTTTCAACATGAGAATGCTGCGTTTACAAGAAGTCATTTCTACCACTGGGCTTTCACGCTCCAGTATCTACCGCTTAATCGAATCTGATGAGTTTCCTAAATCTGTACAGCTCGGAGGTCGCTCTGTGGCCTGGGTTGATGAGGAGATTAATGATTGGTTGTTGGAGCGTATCGCTCAGCGTGACGCTGTTTCCGGATTTCAAGGAGGGAAGTGAGATGGAGTACTTAGCATTTACCGATATAGAAAGCTTAACCTCCTGCTACGAACAAGATGACTTGGTACATTTACATCGCTGTGTAGGACAGCGAGACATTGATGCTAAAGCCCGGCTTTGTCAGGAGTTAATTACCAAAGATTCAAAGCTTGTCTCGGGCTGCACCTTTCTTAATAAAACCGACCTTCAAAACCTATTGCTAACGACTGAATTACCACTCTGTGATGAGTGTTTAGCTGAGTTAGCGTCAGAAACGCTATAGGAGAATACGATGTCTACTATCGAAATTTACTGTGATGGATCGTGTCGAGGAAACCCTGGTCCTTCAGGTGTTGGCTTGGCGATCTATGTTGACGATGAATTAATTGAGCTCTGGTACGGTGATTATGAGGATGATGATACAAATAATCGTGCGGAGCTGCGGGCATTAACACATGCACTAAGTATTGCTCGGTGTTGTGTTGGGGCTTCTCGATATATTACGATCTATTCTGATTCAACATACGCCATTGATTGTGTGACGAAATACGCTTACCAGTGGAAAAGGCAAGATTGGGATGTGGATAGAAAGAATTTGGACCTAGTGAAGGAAGCTTTTGAGGTGTTTTATGGAATACGTCGAAATATTCAGATAGAGCATGTTTTTGGGCATACCTGTGTCGAAGGAAATGAGTTAGCTGATAAATTAGCGAAGAAAGCCGTAACAGGTTTTATGCGTAAACTGCAGTTGTATTCTGGTTGCATATCTGAACTATTGTAGGTGCGTAGAATGGATTGATGTGTTCACGAGTTTAGCCCTGATTTTCAGGGCATTCTCTATTCCGAAAGTCGCTAGTCAATAAAGAACTGACCTCATGCTATTCAGTTGATGGAGTGAATATATAGGGATATGTAGAGAGCTATTCGTCACTGATTTTGTTTTTTCTGAGTGGAGTGTGTTGAGTGATCTAGTTTACGTGATTTTCTATTTGGGTGTTTTTCAAATAGGAGTTGAGTATGCTTTTTTACCTGATATTCAAAATATTTTCTCAGAGTGAATCTGGTATGTTCTTATTGGGTGTGGGATAAATTTCCCTATATCTACGCATTTTTCTTGTTTTAAAAGCCTGAGTGTAGGCTACTCCCTTCTCTATATTATTATTGTTATGTTCTACTAGTCCTTGTCCAAGGAGGTGCCAAGTATTAAATAATTACATGAGTCTCTGAATGATTTGTACGAATAAATCATAGGAGATTAAACATGTACTGGAATGAACCATCAAGTTACCCAGCCTTAAAAAGAAACCCTAACTTAAACTACACTCGTAAATGGCGATACCGAGGGCTTCCGGTGATTCATGGAAGAGGGCCCTTAATCACTCAGTATTTAGATAGCATTATAGACACGCTTGAGAAAGCACTATCGGAATCACCAGAAATTGTTGTTTATCGATTTGACTTGAGATTTCCTTATTGGGTGGGCGCTGATGATATTGGGGAGATGGGGCAGAATCTAATCACAAAATTTTGGGCGTCAGTGACATCGCAGTTGATTGCGTGCGATAAACGTTTAAAAGGTAACGTGAGTTTTGTGTCTGGTTCGAGGCGTCGCAATATTTGGTGTAAAGAGTTACCGAGAATAGATGGCACCCCTCATTACCATGCCGCTTTGATACTCGATTCCGAGTTTTTTGAAATTATAAGAGATATTTATCAAAGTACCTCACTTGAGAAAATCGTGAAAGAGGCTTGGGCTCGTATTATTGGTGTGCCACTCTATGAATCACCCAACGCTGTTTGGATTCCAGAGAATAATATCTACTACGTATCTCGTGATGATCCAAATAGCTATGCTGAAGCGTTTGAGCGACTAAGTTACCTCGCGAAGTCCTCCACGAAGCTCTATCACGATGGAAGCCAGTGGTTTAGAGCTACTAGTTTCTAAAGCTGTAAGTGTTACTTGCATTGGTTGGACTATCTTGTCTGGCTAATGCGTGGGGGCGATCTTTGAAGTGATGAGATATTCTGTTTGCAATGACACAATACTGTGTAACAAATTTAATGTTGTTTACATGAATTCAATTCGCAGTTTTATGGAGAGGTTAGATGACAGAATATCAATCTTATGCCGATCGTTGGGTTGCCCAATTTGAAGAAAGACAGCGAGCAGGTTTTGATACCTGTGACTTAGGGGCGCAATACGACGAGTTTGGTTTGCCCTTGAGTCGAAAAACTACGGCACCGCAGTTTCATATGAGTGATCCCGGGTCTCGGGACGTGTCTCCGGAGAAAGTGGCTTATGTGTGCCCGGTGGTTCAATCCGCAATTCAATTGCGTAATGAGCTGGGCTTTACACAGGCTAGATTTGCTAAATGTTTGAATATCAGTCCACGAACACTTCGTGACTGGGAGCGAGGTAGACGTCAACCGTCGGCGTCAGCAATGACTTTGTTGGCGTGGGCCATTGATCGCCCTGATTACGTTGAAGAAATAAATCGCAGTAAAAAGAAACAGGTGAAGTTGAGGCGATTGATTGTTGGCCACTAGCAAAGCTACTTCGTTTAAGTGGTATTAAACGAAGTAGCTGATAGGTAACTCAAGCGCGGTTTATACTAACGCTACTGATGGTTTGTAATTAGATGTGCTACCAAGGTACTCTGATACTCATCGATGCGATATAAATTCGTGTCTTGCAGCAAGTAAATGAATAAATTGAGGTGGTATTGTCTCCAGGTTTGTAATGTGAAAGGCGGGGCTCCTGCTAGCCTTTCACGTTTACAACTTGTTTTAATGTGTGTACTACTTCCACAAGGTCAGTTTGGTTTTCCATTACTTGATCGATATCTTTATAAGCCATAGGAATTTCATCAATAATGTCTCTATCTTTACGGCACTCAATACCTTGTGTTGCAGCGTGTAGGTCCGCTACGGTATATCGCTTAAAGGCAGCTGATCGACTGAGTTTCCTGCCAGCGCCGTGTGAGCATGAGCAAAACGATTGTTTATTTCCCTTACCACGAACAATATAACTTTTATCGCCCATGGAGCCTGGAATAATGCCTAAGTCTTTTTTCCTTGCTCGAATAGCGCCTTTCCGAGTTACCCAAATATTTTTACCGTAGTGATTTTCTTTCTCTACATAGTTGTGATGGCAGTTGATTGCTTCTTGGGTTACAAAGAAATATGGTAAATACTTTCGTAGAGCGAGTAACACCGATTCCATCATTTTCGTGCGATTAAGTGCTGCATAATCTTGCCCCCATAAAACAGCCTCAATGTAATCGTCATAATACTCAGAGCCTTCAGGTAAGTACGCTAAGTTTTTATCGGGGAGTTGAATCATCCAGCGTTCCATTTCGCGCTTTGCTTTCTCAATAAAGTACATGCCTATTTTATTGCCAATACCTCGGCTTCCTGAATGTAGCATGACCCAGACATCTTCGTTTTCATCAAGGCATAATTCGATAAAGTGGTTTCCCGAACCAAGTGTTCCTAGCTGCTTAGCAAAACTATTTTGTTTGGTATGCTTCAAAAGGTCAGGGTGCTTTTCAAAAATCTTATTAAGGCGCATGGATACGTTATGGGTACCTGAAATTTGCGCTTCCTTGTGAATACCTCCTGGACCAAGAGGAATAGCTGCCTCAATATCGTTTCGAATAGCTTTTAGATTATCTGGCAAGTCTTTAGCTTTTAATGAGATGCGCACCGCGTTCATTCCGCACCCAATATCGACGCCCACAGCTGCAGGAATAACAGCCTTATCCGTGGCAATAACTGAGCCCACTGTTGCTTCTTGGCCGAAATGAGCATCAGGCATAGCCGCTACGTGACTAACAACAAATGGCATATTCGCCACCCGTGAAAGCTGTGCTTGTGTATTTTCGTCGATGTCATCCGTCCACACTTTGATAGGTAATCGTTGGTTTTTGTGTGGTGCGATTACTTTTTTGATCGCCATAGCGACCTCCTTGAAAATTGGAGCATGCGACTAGTATCAAACCAGCGTAAACGGAAGCTGCAGTTCCGCGCATGAAAAATGGCTACCCCTGATGGATTTGAACCATCGATGCCTGAGTCAAAGTCAGGTGTGTTACCACTACACCAAGGGGCAGTTGGTTATTAGTTGTTGCTTAAGATAGCAACGTCATCAATATCGATTTCAGTTTCCATTGTTAACTCCCGTAGGTTCGTTGTTGTACTTACTAAAAACACAATTGCTTTGTTAAAAAATACGGGCAATAAAAAGCCCCGCTTGGATAACCAACCGGGGCTTAGATTTAAGCGAGTTTCCAGTTGGTAGAAGCCAACCGAAAACGGATGACTGTATCGTTAAGTTGTTAATATGAAGTTCGATTTCACGTTAAGCATGGGCTTGCAATCTATCGCTGTACTTTGATTACACGGATAGGTGTGCAGGCACTGTCTTTGTTCGAACTTTGCGCGTCGTTGCCTGTTATGTTGTGAATAATATTTCATTGCCGTTGCTCAACGTAGTTTGTAGGTGTTGCTGTGGTCTTTATGTTTTGTAGGTTAGCGAATAAATTTTAGACGTCAACTTTATTTGGAATTCGAATTTTTTCTTAAAGATTAAAAATGTTTAAGAATTTACACATGGAGATTACTTTCACGGCATTCCCATAAAATAGTGTGCAAGAATTCCTAAGCAAGGTTGTTTGTAATAGAAAACCCTGCCAAACGGTTATAGTTAATCAATTCACTTATTCCATATAAATCTTCATAAAATTTTGTCTTCCTCAATATTTTCGTACTTTTTAAATTGGTGGGTCGTGGCGTGACTCGAACCGCCGACCACTCCCTTATGAGGGGAGCGCTCTACCAACTGAGCTAACGACCCTTAAACTTTTTAATTAACAAACGGGCATAAAAAAACCCGGTTAGCTTAAGCCTTCCGGGTTTTCAGATAGAACTGAATGATTTAGAAGGCTTTCGCCCTCTAAGTGGGCGATCTATGTCAAACGTATTGCTATGCTATATGCACAGCAATCCTGTCCTGATATGCAGGCCAGTGATTGCTTGTGTATGTTTGTGAGTAACGTTTGCATGATTTGCTCCAAAATTTTCATTCAGTTTAACAGCTTAAATGAATTCAACAAGCACAAAATATTATTCTTTAAAAATATCGTTACCTAAAAAGGGAGGAATAAAATAAATCGTATTGGAATATAACAATATGAAAGATTGGATTAAGCACTAATTCAAATGGGCTAATAAAGCGCTCTTTTATCAGCTGTGTTCATTTTTTTAAGCTGTCCTTCTATTAAAGAAAGTACTCGCTCATAAATGGCGGTAATCACCATTGGGTACGAAAATTCACTTTGCAGCGATCTAACCCTACAATGTCTCGTAGTGATCTAAAGATAAAAGAATAGGGAATACCTTGTTATACATCGGCATTGATTTAGGTACTACTTACTCAGTAGCGGCCTACGTAAAAAGCAACGGCATACCGGAGGTTATCTCCGATTACCACGATACTCGTGATTACCGCACACCCTCGGTGGTTCATATCAGCGACGAGGGTTGTTATGTGGGGACTGCGCTAGAGGAAATCCTCGAAGACGAGCCAGATTTACCCCATAGTCGCTTCTTTAAGCTTCAAATGGGCCTGAAACAGGGGGTGTATACCGATCACCTAGGGCGTGAGTGGTGGCCGCAATCCCTTTCTGCGCTAATTCTTAAGAAGCTAATAAAAGACATCGATGCCTATCTCCATGAAGACATAGCGGGTGCTTTTATCGCAGTGCCTGCCAATTTTAACGATGCCCAACGCCGTGCCACCAAAGAGGCCGCTCAGCTGGCTGGGCTACATAACGTTAAGCTAATAGAAGAACCCGTGGCCGCAGCAACCTTCTACGGGCAAAGCAATCAAGGTAAAGACACTACGCTGTTTGTGTACGATCTAGGCGGTGGAACCTTCGATGCCACCGTACTGCAAGTCACCGATGATGGCCTCTATGCCCTAGCCACAGAAGGCAGTAATACCCTAGGTGGGAAGCATGTGGATGAACTCATCATGCGCTTTATCGAAGAAGACTTTCAGCGGCAATATGGCTTTACTCCCAGTGATGAAAGCTCACAAATGAAGCTGCGGCGATTCGCCAACGAAGCCAAGCTCAAGCTGGCTAAGCCGGGCAAAGGGCGGGTAAACAAAACCTTGGTTCTTGGTGGTAAAACCATTGATTTTATCCTAACCAAAGAACGTTTCGATGAGCTAATCGAGGCCTTTGTGGATGAAACCCTCAGCGTCTGTCAGCGCTGCCTAGAGTCGGCGGGTATGGACTGGGGCTTTATGGATACTGTGATGATGGTAGGGGGTTCAGCCCTATTACCTTTAGTTGCTGAAAAGCTATCCAAAGCCTGTGGCAAGCCCAAAGATCAGCTACTGTGCAAGCAGCCCCATCAAGCGGTCGCTTTTGGTGCGGCACTGCTCGCCGAGCAACAATTCACAGATGCCCACGGGCAGTCGCTCCAAAGCATCTGCTCTTATGACTTAGGTATTCGCGTACGAGACCAGCAAGGCAACCCAGCGGTGCAAGCCCTGGTAACCCGCAATACCCCCGTACCTGCCTGTGCCTCTACAACGTTTTACACCAACCGGCCAGATCAAACTCGCTTAATCATCGAAGCTGTACAGCAACGAGAAGGCGATAATGGTGAAATGCTTGATAACAGCCTGGGTTTCTTCGCATTTGGCATCGACACACCCCGTAAGAACTACCCCGTGGAAATTGAACTGTCTTATGACCTAGAGGGCATAGTGACCGTCACTGCTCGAGACCCCGAAAGCGGTCATGAAATCCGCCAAATTATGGATCAAGAAGCCCAAGCGATGGATAACACCTTACTAGAGCAGCAAGCCTGGGTGGCTGCTACCAACGTCAATCACGCGTAAACTAAGGGTATATCGGCTCAGTCATGACTTCAGCAGCAATCAACGCAGTCGGCAGCACCCACGTTGGCAAAGTGCGACAGCACAACGAAGACGCGCTCCTGCTGGATAACCAGCAAGGGCTATACCTTGTTGCCGATGGAATGGGCGGGCACGCGGCAGGAGAAATTGCCAGTGAGCTAGCGATAGCAACTGTCCATCAGCAGGTAAAGAACGGCTTAACGCTCACCCAAGCCATCCAAAAAGCTCACCACAATATTCTTCAGCAAGGGCAACATAATTCACAGCAGCAGGGCATGGGTACTACTATTGTCGCGCTACAAACCCATAGGTTGTGTATAGAACTGGCTTGGGTAGGCGACAGCCGCATTTATCGTTTTAACAATAACAGCCTTGAGCAACTCAGCGTAGACCACAGCTTTGTACAAGACATGGTACTGCGAGACGTGCTCACAGAAGAGCAAGCGCGGAACCATCCAGACGCAAGCCTGTTACGCCAAGCTCTAGGCAAGCCCGACTTGGAAAACGTAAAAGTAGACAGCCTCAAGTTGCCACTAGACCACAATGGGTGTTTATTATTGTGTAGCGACGGCGTAAGTGACCTGCTGAGTCGAGAAACATTAGAGAATATATTTAAGCAGGCTAATACATTAGAAACACTGCATGCTGATCTTCAAGCCGCTGTGCTGAATACGGTGGCCGATGATAATTTCACCCTTATTTTGCTAGCGTATACCCCACCTATGTGGCAAAGAGGTTTAGCAAAATTATTGGTTTAGTTATTCGTGTTAACAGGCCTTAGCTTAACCCTGTATTCAAAAGGGGGTTAAAGATGGGCTTTAGATCAGCGCTTTAACCCAATTACCACAGAGCAATAACACAACATATTCAATAAACGTTGAGAATAAAAGGAAAACCACAATGACTTCACAAAACATCTCCTCAGCCATTCTATTACTATTTGCATTGGTTTTTACGGCACCCCTATGGGCCAGTGATATCGCAGATAATCAAGCTAACAACAGTGATTTTAAACCCATCTATGCAGCTCCGCCGATGTATCCTACTCAGGCAGTAGTAGAGCGTATCGAAGGTTTTGTGGTGGTAGGCTTTACCGTTACAAAAGATGGATCGGTAAAAGACCCCGTTGTGATCGATGCCAGCCCCGAAGGCGTTTTTGATCGCTCAGCATTACGAGCTGTAAAAAGGTTTAAATACCGCCCCCGCGTGGTAGATGGCGTTGCGCAAGATACCCCCGGTGTGAATTACAAATTTACTTTCGCGTTATCTAAACCCTAAAGAAAATAGCAACAAATACATAATCGCACGGTTAAAAATAAAAAAACAAAGCTTAGTTAACAGCCAGTATCAATGGAATCAGCATGAACAAAGCACAAGCACAGCAGCTCCTCGGCATTGACGATCTATCTCCGCAATCGGTAGAGGCAGCCTTTGCTCAAAAAACACAAAAAATCCAAGGCTTATTAGAAAAAGCCCCTAGCGACGCATTAAAAACAAAATATCAAAACATGTTAGTGCAGCTAGACGATGCTCAATCACTCTTGCTAGCGGCTTCAGATAAAAGATCAATTACCGTGCCGCCGTTATCGCAAAGCAAATTTGAAGACCTCCCCTTTGCTAAACCTCGCCACTCGCAGTTTGAAGAAAAAGCCCAAGCCGAACTGCATATCCAAGAAGGGCAAGTACTGGCCGGGCGCTACAAAATAGAAGAAAAAATTGCCGCAGGGGGCATGGGCGTGGTGTACCGCGCACACGACCAAAACCGAAACGAAGACATCGCCATTAAGGTCATGCTACCCAGCTTGGTGAAAAACCAACGGGCCCGTGACAAATTTATGGACGAGGCCCGCTTATCCAGCAAGCTGAGCCACCCCAATATCGTCAACGTATACGACGTACAAAATGAAGGTGATCTGTACTTTATCACCATGGAGCTGCTAGAAGGCCAAGACCTGCGGGACGTAATGGAAAACCGCAAAGCCACTCGCCAACCCTTTACCAAAGACGAAGTGCTGGAACTGCTTGAACAACTCACAGAAGGCCTAAACCACGCTCACCAAAGCACCGTACACCGCGACCTAAAACCCGAAAACATCTTTCTCACCGAAGACGGCGACTACAAAGTGATGGACTTTGGGATTGCCCGAGTGCAAAGCACGAGCCAGCGCACCCAAAGCGGAACCGTGAGCGGTACCGCCTACTATATGGCCCCAGAACAAGTGAAAGGCGCCAAAGCCATCGACGCCCGCGCCGACCAATACGCCATAGCCGTATTTACCTACGAGCTCCTAGCGGGTGAAGTACCCACCGGCATGATTACCCCCTTACACGAAATTCGCCCCGATGTAGGTAAAGGCTTTAGCCGTGCCCTAGAGCGAGCCCTGGCCAACAAGCCAGAAGACCGATACGACACGCTGGACGACTTCTTCTTCGCCTTAGAAAAAGGCAAAGCCGGCGGCGCCGGCCTAAACCTCAATATCAACCGTGGCGCCCTCGCCATGGCCGCCATGTTAATCGTTGGCCTGCTTTTAATGGGGGGGATTTGGCAAAGTGGTTTAATCGACACCGACAAACTCTTTATCAGCAAAGAAGAAATTGCCCAAAAGAAAGCGGTGAGCGCCAAACTTGCCGGCGAAATCAAAACCCTGCAAAAACGCTTAGCCACCGGCAAGCGCACTCTCGACAGCGACGTGCGCGATGCCCAACGCAACAGCAGTGTAGACCTCGCCGCGTTAGAATACTGGCAGCGCACCACCGAAGACGCCATCTTTGAAGGCAGTACCTTAGTCGAGCTAGAAGGCCAACTGGCCATGGCCCAAACCCTACTGCGAGACGAAAGCTTCGAACAAGCCCAACAACACTTCACCACAGTAAAAGCCGGTTACAAAACCCTGTACAACAACTTCCAAGCCGGTGAACAACTACACGCTTTACAGCAAAACGCCGAAGCCGAATACAACGCCTGGGCCAAACTCAAACGCAACTACGGCGTAAGCAACCTCACTGCTGAACGGAAAGCGCAAGACTTAGAAAACCGAGCCAAACAACAAGAACGCACCGGCGAGTTGGCGCAAGCCACTAATAGCTGGAAAGACACCATCGAAGCCTGGCAAGCCGCTCAAAACAGTGTGGGTGATGACGTGGCAGCCATACAAGCGGATAGGCGTGCGAAAGATAAGGCTCGTAAAGCCGAGGCAGAAAGAAAGCGCCTAGCAGCTATTGAGGCTGAAAAGAAACGAAAAGCGAAAGCTAAGGGCGCATTAATTCGCAGGCTAGCCGGTGAATTTGTCAGCATCCCCGGCGGCAGTTTTATGATGGGCTCTAATGATGGCAATAGTGATGAAAAGCCTGTTCACCGCGTGAATATTCGCCCTTTTACAATGGGCAAATATGAAGTGACCAAAGGGCAATTTGAAGCCTTTGTAAATGACACCGGCTATCGTACTGACGCCGAAAAAAATACGGCTGGTAAAGATGGCTGTTATGCCTACAAAGGTGGTGCAGACTTTGGCTGGACAGCTGGCACCAGCTGGCGCAATCCGGGGTACAGTCAAAAAGGTTCAGATCCAGTGGTTTGTATAAGCCATAACGACACCCAAGCCTACATACAATGGCTAAACAAACAAACTGGCAACCACTATCGCTTACCGACGGAGGCAGAATGGGAATACGCGGCTAGAGCAGGCAGTAGCAGCAAATACAGCTTTGGTAATAGCGAAAGTCAGTTATGTGAAAATGGTAATGGGGTTGACCAAAGCCTTAAAGCACAGATCCCAGAATGGAAATGGACAGTTTCCAGTTGCCGTGATGGCTATACTTTTACAGCCCCTGTCGGTAGCTTTGCCCCGAACGCTTTTGGCTTATATGACATGCACGGTAATGTGTGGGAGTGGGTGCAGGATTGTTACCACGATAGCTACAGCGGTGCGCCGAGTGATGGCAGTGCTTGGGAAAGTGGCAGTTGCGCGAAGCGCGTTTTGCGCGGCGGCTCCTGGTACAGCGGACCGAACACCCTGCGTTCGGCTTGCCGGGGCGGGGGCCATGCCGGCAATCGCTACAACACTGACGGTTTCCGTCTTGTCCAGGATTAATTACAGTTTGCGCTTTGCCCTGTTACCCTTTGCGGCGAGCGAAAGCGAGCTCTCCCCCTCCTGGGAGGGGGCCGGGGGGAGGGGAGAACGAAGTGGTAAAACGTGGAGATAATACGGAGTTGACAAGTGCGATGGATAAAATATTGGATAACAAAACCGATAACACCCCACAAGCCATACAAAGTTGCCATGAACTCCATAAATGGATGATTCCCCAGCTGGATAAATTCCCCCGCAATCGGCGGTTTACCTTGGGTGAGAAAATTGAAGTGCAATTATTGGAGGTTATGTCTCTGCTGATTGACGCCCGCTATCGCCTGCGGGGTAAAGCGAAGGTGTTAGGTGAAATTAATATCAAATTAACCTTGGTGCGCCACTTGTGGCGCCTGGCCTTTGAATTACGGGCAATTGCCCAAAAAAGTTACCGCTACGGCAGCCAATTATTGGTTGCCTTAGGTAAGCAGATTGGCGGCTGGCAAAAGACCAGCCGCTAACCGAGTTTGGTGGTGAGTGCTGCCAAATCAGGAACAAGCCTAAACGGTGCCCCGTTTTGCGCGGCGGCTCCTGGAACAACAAACCGAACAACCTGCGTTCGGCTAACCGCAACAGGAACAATGCCGGCAATCGCAACAACAATAACGGTTTCCGTCTTGTCCAGTCCGCCTGTGTGCCAGAGTGAGATTAATTACGGTTAATGTCAGTGTGCTTCAGGTGTCCATGAGCTTGTTTCTGGCCGATTCAAGGTGGAGTCGGCGAATAGTCTTGTAAGGGATTATAAAGCTGCCGGTTAGTAATAGGTTATATGGCATGAACGCCGGCCGCTTGCAAAATTATGCTGTGTATGAAGGAGTTGCGGTAGTGAAACGTATAGGGAATCTCTGGCCTCAAATTACCGGCTTTGATAATTTACTGGCAGCCTATTACAAGGCTCGGCTGGGTAAGCAAACCCGTAACGCTGTGGCCAATTTCAGTTTTAATTTGGAAGAAGAGTTATTACTTTTACAACACCAGCTGCAAGCAGGCAGCTACCACCCCGGCGCTTACCGGCAATTTATTATTCGTGAACGCAAACCCCGCTTAATATCTGCTGCACCTTTTCGGGATAGGGTAGTGCATCACGCTGTAATGAACGTACTTGAGCCAATATTGGATAAGCGCTTTTACTTTCACAGCTATGCCTGCCGACAAGGCAAAGGTGTGCACAAAGCGGTAGATCAATACCAGCAATGGGCTAAACGCTATGCCTATGTGTTAAAGGTGGATATTGCCCGTTATTTCCCGTCTATTCGGCACGATGTCTTAAAAGCCCAATTGCAAAAAATTATAAAATGTAAACCCACGCTACAGTTGCTGGATTCCATTATTGATAGCAGTCCTAGCGAAAATGCTGTGGGTTTACCTATTGGTAATTTAACCAGCCAGTATTTTGCGAATTTGTATTTAAATGATGTTGATCACTGGTTAAAGCAGGTATTACAAGTGCCTGCTTATTGTCGCTATGTAGATGATTTAATTTTACTGGCAGACGACAAAGCCTACCTGTGGCAATACCGAGATGCATTACAAGATAAGCTGGCTGAGCAGGGCTTGGCATTACATGCCCGTAAACAACAGCTAATGCGTGCCACCGAGCGGGTAGATGTGTTGGGTTACACCGTGAGCCGCCAGCGTCGCTGGTTGCGCAACGACAACGGTTACCGCTTTCAGCGAAAGCTCAAACACTATGCAGCTCAATATTACGCTAAAAAGAAAACGCTTAACGATCTAAGGCCATCCATCATGAGCTGGGTGGGCCATGCTCAGCATGGCGAGACCGCCGGGCTTCAGGTCAAGCTGTTTCGTTATGGGTATTCTCTGAATATGGGTTAATGAATTAAAGTTGTACAAATATTGATCTAAGTACAAAAATACGTACAATGAGATTGAGTGACTTATCGAATGAGGAGACCACTAACATGGATATTTTGACCTATTCTGCCTTCCGAACCCAACTGGCCAGTACCCTGGATAAAGTGAATGATGACCATCAACCGGTACTGATCACCCGCCAAAAAGGGAAACCAGCGGTAGTGATGAGTTTGGAAGACTTTCAAGCCTATGAAGAAACCGCCTATTTGATGGCCAGCCCTAAAAACGCCCAGCGCTTGAACCAAGCCATTGCTGAGGTTAATACGGGTAATACCCAAGAGCGGGGCCTGCTTGAGGAATGATATTGTCGTGGGCCGAAGCTGCTTGGGAAGATTATCTTTACTGGCAGCAAACGGATAAACAGAAGTTAAAGCGCATTAATAGCCTGATTAAAGCCATTAAGCGGCAACCGTTTGATGGGCTAGGTGACCCTGAGCCATTAAAACATAATTGGTCTGGCTATTGGTCGCGCCGTATTGATCGTGAACATCGCCTAGTTTACAAAGTGGGCGATAATGATTTGGTTATTGTACAGTGCCGTTATCATTATTGAGGGTGTTGTAATGAGAAATTGAGGTTCATTTGTAACTTGCTTGTCTTTCTCACATTGTGTCGATTGTAAAATAACGATAAGAAAAAAGGATGAATGATGAAGAAATATTTTTTGCTATTTGGGGTGCTGATTTTAAACGGTTGTTCAACCATTACGGATTATGATCTTAGTCAACACCAAATGGTTGAAGAAATTCTACTGAGTGATGCGGGTAGTAAAAGCGTTACATTAAAACCCTTGGCTGTATTGGCAGACAATCAGCTGAATCATAATTTAACAGACCCTTATATTATTCGAAATACGGCTGCTGATATCGTGTCCCCTGTGGCGGTTCGCCCGCCAGCTTTGGATTTATTTAGTGAGGATATCTTTCACCATTTACTCAGCAATGAAAACTATGCCAAAGGCAACTATGTTATTCATCTCGGGGATGCGCTCAATATCGCTTGTGAGGTTGAATGGGCACGATTTGAATTTCACATTAAAAAGGCCATAAAAAATAAAAATATTAAAGGTTTTGCAATGGCCTTGGGGAATCACGACTTTTTAAATTATGGCATTACATCAGGCAAATGGCTTGGAGTAGAAAAGCAATGGGCGAAAGGCTGTGATCTTGAATATGACCCTGAAAAACAATCTAGCCTAGCACTAAGGATGACAAAAGATAAACTGATTAAAGCGTATCTGAATCTAGTTAAATTACAGGTTGGTGATCCTTATAATCTTGATGTAGATGATTGCTTTAAAGAGGTGTGTTTCTGGGAGAATACAAAAAATAACAACGAGAGTTTATTTAAACGAATTGCTGTCAAAATAAATAAAGAAGAGCCTTGGCGCTCGTTTATTCTACAAGAGTTAAATTTATCGACTACCGGATCGGGCAGTAATGTCTCGGCCTTATTGTTCGATACCGGCGAATACCACCGTTTGCCATTAAATGCTGTTGGTTATTTAAAATGGTTTAATACCATTAACCCCGGAGTGTCGGGCTCTATTACGGCTAATCAGGTGGATATTGCGAAGCAATGGGTTGATTCAAAGATTGGTTCAGGTATGGGGTCTGTTATTGCAATGGGGCATCACCCTTTAAAAGATCTTTATAAGGGGGGTGATTTTTTACGCTTCTTGGATCAAACGCCTGAGGTCTTGGCCTACTTTTCTGCGCACACGCATTTTGGCTATGTTTGCTCAGGTAAGCGCGCGGATGATTCCGATACCCTCTGTGTGGGCAATCAAAAAGAAGTTAATGTGGGGAGTACAACAGACTGGCCTATAGAAATGCGAACACTGACGGCGCGGGAAGGTTCGATTTATAGTCGATTGCATCGTTTGTACCCCTCTCAGCCGAAACCTAGTTGGGGTATAGCGCATACAGATGGCGTATTACTTTCACCTTATAACGATCTAAGTTATCACGATGTAGCTGGAGGGTTGTTTACGGCTCATGAAACTCATGATCATACTCTAAGTTCAGTTGTTGTTGAGATTGTACGCGCCTGGAAAGCTATTGGTATTGAAAAATCTTCTTTTCAGTGGAAGGGCCTGAATAGCAAGCATTTTCTTGGTTTGATCAAGCAGAGTGAAGCCTATAAAAAATGCCCTGTTGATGAAGGCGATAAAGCATCACGGCCTTGCCGTATGGCTAAACATGGTTTTGCGCGGGAGCTACTAAACGCCGATGCTGATCTAAAGCAAATTTCACCAGAGCGAAGAGAATATGGCTTATGGCGGGCGTTAAATGCCAGTAAGGCAGAGTGGATTTATACTAAACACTCTGGGCGCTTTATTGCCCATTAAGTTATTCTGAGTGTTAAAGTGAGAATGGGCGATTTAATAAAACCAGCAATAAAAAAGCCCGCCTAGGCGGGCAAAGCATTTCTATTTTTGGTAATTCAATCGAACCTTTATAGGTTTGTGTTTTTCTCCAGTTCTTCCTGTCCTTGTTTTGCTTTAAATTGCTCTTTCAGTACGGCTTTATCGTCGTTGGGGAGCTTTGCGCCACTGCGGGTAATAAGTTGCTCGGCAATGTCGTCTAGCTCGCGGGGTTCTACGGTGACCATGGCGCAGAGTTGTTTGCGTTGTTCAATTTCAAAGATATCGGTTTTTACAATTTTGCTGCCTTTTAAGGTGGCTTCTGCAATTTGTCGTGCGTTGGTTTCAAAGGTGGTGCCTACGTTTGCGCCGCCATTGGCGTTGGTTTTACTGGCGTAGGTTTTGGTCATGTTGGCTGCGCGAATTTCAATCTGTTGTGTGAGTCCATTGCGGGCCAGTGCGGCGGCTTCGTCGCGGTCTACATTGATATAACCTGTAAAGTTTACGCAGGCGGTTTCGGCCAGGCCGTCTTCAACACTGGGGGTTAATACCCAAGCAGGGAGTTGTAGGTTGCCGACTTTTTTATCGGGATTACTGGCGCAGCCGGTGAAGGTGGCAAGGGCACATAAGCTGATAATCAATGTTTTTTTCATTGTGTGTTCCTTTAATCTAAATAATGTTTAGCAATAGAGTTGTTTAACGCTTGTTTATATTGATTTGTTAACTGTTTTTACTAGAAGGCCAAATTCATAAAGTGAACAGGTACTTGGGCAAGGTATTTTGTTAAGGGGTAAATACATTGCTTAAGTACGTGTTTAGCTCGTTACAAAAATCTTGATGATTGAATGTTAAGTCAACGCTGGCTAGTTGTTCTTGTAGCGCTTGGCTGGGTTGATAACTGGCTTGATCTGTGCTCTTGTTTTGGCTCTGGCTCTGGCTCTGGCTCTGGCATTGCTGCCAAGCGGCGATCAGTTCGTAGCCCACAGCAATGGCTAGGGTATGGTTGCTGTTTAAGAGCTCTTTGGGTAACTGGGCTGGGAGCGTAAAGGGCAGTTTTTGCTGTTGTTCTAGGGGTAGCTCTTTTGCGGCATTGTAAATACCGAAGGCCAAACCTTTAGTCACACTTTTATGTTGATGGCTTGCCAGTATTTGCGAAGGAATTCCTGAAGCCATGTCTTGGCTGTGGGGATCAAACTGAGGTATTAATAGTGTTACAGACATTACCCCCGCTAAGGCGATGCCGGCAGCTCCTACTCGAAGCGGCGTAAACCATTGCTGTAATCTTGCTAACCAAGTGGATTGAGCTTGTGCTGTCTGTGTTTGTTCGCGGTAAATCTCATTGGCTTCTACGAGATCTAGCCACTGTTTAAATAGCTGTGCATCGGCATTTATGTGGCTTAATACTTCTTGCTTACGATTAAAGCTTAAGCGGTCGTCCTGAAGCATGGCTAACTCTTCTGTACTGGGTACAGGGCCTTGCGGGGGGATAGCACCGCGGCTGGCGTGCAGGGCAAGTTGGCCTTCAAAGCGTTGTTGTTTACCGTTGGGTTGTTTACTGTAATCAGTCATGGAATGTTAGCCCTTCGCTATTTATGCCTGCGTCAATCAGCGCTTTTTGTATTCGACCGTGAATACCTTTAAGTAAGCGGCCTGGTTGGTAACGGGGCATATTGAGTGCGTCGGCTATCACATTCATTTTTAACCCTTCTTGGTAGGCCATTTTTAGTAGCAAGCGCTCTTGGGCATCTAGCTTGAGTGATGCTCGTAATGTGTCGAGCTTGTGGTTTAACTCTTCTCTAATAGATTCAGAAGGACAATCTTCAGAAAGTAACAGCTCAAACAGCAGGTGCAGAGCACCTTCCCAATTGTGTTGGTCTAGCTGTGTTTCCAGGTCTTGGTCTATAAGCTCGGGATTTGGGTCTTCCTCAGTGGTGCAAAGGCTGTCAGCGGGAATTTCGCGGTTGCTGGAGCCACACCAGGGTAATCGGCTTTTGATGGTGGTGATGGCTTGTTGTAGCAACTCCCGGCTGCGTTCAATTTCATTGTGTAATTTGTCGATGACAGTGGGCACGGCTTGGCGCTCCAGGCAAACCATCTTCCAGAGGCGAACCCACAAATCGCCCTCGCGTTTTAACCACTCAGGCGGGCGAGGGCGGCCAAAGCGCTTACGAGAGAACTCTTCCAGCAAGTTCTGGGTAAGGGTTTGCAGGTAGGTTTCAGGTTTTGCTTGGCCGCTGTACTGCTGGCACATGGCCCAGTTGTCTTCACTGAGCCGCTGAATCACATGGGTGCTGGCTTCTTCAGCCAAACCCGGTTGAGAGAAACGGCGCAGGGCCAGCCTGTCAAGAAAGGCCATCCAAGCTGGGTCAAAAACCATAGCTTGCCAGTCGATAGCAGGGGCGGGCATAGGTGTCCTTAGTTCTTATCATTATTGGGGCGCTAACAGTCATCAGCTTAGCTATTTGGCTCAGGCTTGTCATTAGCTCTATCGGCACTGATAACCGGCTTAGCGCTTAGTCTTTAACGCATATTGGTTAGAAAATAAAAGTTGTCCCTCTATCAGCGTTAAGGTATTCGCGTTAGGGCTCTGCAATAGCGTTTTTGTGAGGCAGTTGTGGCGGTTAAACACTTACACTAACAAGGCTTTTACCTATAATAGCCTGAAAAACAATCATTCTTGGGGGAAGTATGTCATCGGCCAGTAGTCAGCTGCAGAGTAGCTTTGAGCAAAAAATTACAAACGCGCTGTCGGTGAGTGAATTTCTAGAGCAAGGCCAGGCAGACATGCCACTGACACAGCTGTTTCAACAGCTTCGTGCCGACTTACAGCACAAGCCTTTTTCACTTACCTTGCTATGCCTGACTGACGACAGTCGCAAAGCAGCCTTAAAGTGGCTCTACGGCCAAGATTTTGCGGTGTTTTCAGTGCAGGTGAGTGCCCAGGTTGGCCTGTTAGAAGTTCACCTGAAAGATCGCGGCTACACCCTGGAAAAAAGCACCGGTGAACGACTGGACTTTGAGCAATGGGGAGAGTTGGTTCAAGCCCTAGAAGACAGCACTCTGTTGGAAGAGCAAAGCCAAGTTGCCATTGCCACAGAAACCCCCACTGCGATTAAGCAGCTCGATGTACTCGTGCCCGAAAGCCCCGAATTTATTCAACAAAGCCCATCGCTGATGACCCGAATATTGCGGGAAAGTAACGTGCTTATGGTGGCAGCACCACCTAATTACCAGCTGACAGAATCTCAATCCAAATTGATCAATACCCTGTTGCAAGATATGAGCAGCTTTTTGCCCTTAATGCCCGTAGATGAACTGGCTGAAGATTTTGCCTTGCCAGAGCATGGCTGGTGGGAGCAACTAAAGCCCCAAGCCAGCTTGCCAGTACAGTTGCTAACCACCCATGTAGATGCCAGCCTGCCAAGTTTTCTGACTGATCCTCAAGATGACGTTCGCCAAAGTCTGTTAATACAGCAGCTCAGTAAAAAATACCAAAGCGCCTGCGAGGCCCTTGCCGACCAGTTTCAGGATGCTCAGCGTCAGCTGGCAAGCCGAAAAAAGCGTGAGCAACGCAAGCTACAGGCTGAGCCCGCGCAGGATGCTTTAGATAGCCAACAGCTCATGCGTTTGCGTACACGTATTGGCGATTCATGTACAGATTTAGTTAAAGCGCTGGAAGACGTTTGCCGTAAACGTGAGCTTATTAACAGTGAGCAAGCCGCTCGGCTAAAAAGCCATGTGGAATCCCTCGGGGGAGACGACTTAGAAAAAGAAGACAGCTACAAAGCCTTTAAGCTAACACTAGACAAGAATTACCAGCAGGAGTTAATGGCCCTGCTAAATCGTGAAGCTCGCGATGAACTGGGGCAAGACATTAAACACCTGCAAACAGAAATTGCACAATTAAGCGAAGAACTCACCCAAAGCCTCAATAAACAATTGGGTTACCGGCCAAGCCTAACCCAGCCCAAAATTGAAAAATCCGACATTTGGTACGACTTGGAACAGGTACTCGCTATGGAAGTGCGCTACCAAGGGGAAATGCCCAAGCGCAGCTTTCTCGACCGCTTAGGCGCAGGGCGGCAGGCGCTCATGGGTTTAATGATGATTGGCATGGTGTTAGGCGGTTTAATTCCTGAATTACGGTCTGTTTTAATGCTTTTCGGTTTGCCACTATTTTTTATTGGCATGGCTTGGTCGTTTATTAACTTTCCTAAAGAAGAAAAATCCCGTCTCGATAAAGAACTCAAACGTGTGAGAGATGAGGTACTCAGCAATGCCCGCCGATTAAATAGCGACATCAACCGCCAAAAAATCAGCAAGGTTCGCGACTTTATGGATAAGCTGAAAAAAAATTGGCAAGAACAAGTCGAGAAGATCTCCAGCGATGCACAACAACGCCAGCAATCCGACCAAAAACAACAAAGTGATGTGGCACAAAAACGCTTACAGGGTATTGACCAACAGATACAGCAACTACAACAGCAGCAGGTCAGTGTGAATCAGCTTCAAAATCAGGCCGAAGAGTTACTTAACCAAAGTCAGCAAGTGTTGGCTGCGCTAGAGAATCACTGAGGTTTTTATGAGGGTTTTATTCTTAATATCGCTGGTGATTTTATCTGTTGGTGTTCAGGCAAAACAGACATTGCGGGAAAAATTTCCACAGCCGGTCTGCACAGTGTTAGACAAAAAACAGTGTAAACAGTTGCATAGTGATCTGATCGATCTTTATAACCGTAGGGCGATCACTGAAAAGGAGTTACGTGATTACTTAATACCCTCAAATTTCGATAAGGTTGAGAATACTAAGCTGAAGTATGTTGGGCAAGGGTATTCAAAGTACTCTAAAGAGTATAAATATATCGCGTCTCTTGATGTAAAGAAAATTATGCACTTTCAGGATGAGTGTGATGATCTTCAAAAAAGGTTACGCCTTTCTACTAGTAAAGTTAATGAGCTCTTAAAGTTAATGGCAGGTGGGGAAGTTCAATATTTTGATCAGCTTAGGGAGAGCAATTTTGATATGGAGTTGTGCAGATTTCTCTACTATGAACCCCTTTTCCATACGGCCAATCGGCTTCAGTCTAAAATGTCGGCGTATGAGCATGTAAATGCTGATATGGTCAATAGAGAGATTTATCACTGTAGAGATATTATGAATTTTAATGTGGCTGAATATTACAGCCAGAGTCTTTGCAGTGATAAATTTGAAGAAGATTTTCCAAAAAATAGTCGTATGTATTGGCGCCTTAAAACCATTGATAATCAGTATTATTATCGAGAGGCTTATGATCTTTTATTTGAAAAGCAAACGCCAGCGGCCTATCAATGCCATAGGCGTGAAATGTGGGAAAAGCACCAGGAGTTATATACCTGTGCTTACGGTATTTTGCTGCTTAAGTATACGGATTTTGCAAAAACAACGAATAAAACCTGTAAAGACTTCTCTGAAATAGCCAAGAAAGACTATGGGATGAATGTTGATTTTTGTAAGCAATTAGAAAGCACTGATACCAGTGACCCCATGGCGACCACTTCACCGCAATGGGAAAAACAGGTGAGCGAAAATAAAAACGCTTTAGCACGAGAGCTTGCTGGAGAGTTTGTCAGCATCCCTGGTGGCAGCTTTATGATGGGCTCGAATGATGATGATGGTAAAAGCTATGAGGAACCTGTTCACCGCGTACACATCAGCCCTTTTAAAATGGGTAAATTTGAAGTCACTTGGACCCAGTATCAGCCCTGTATCGATGAAGGTATTTGCCCCAAAATAAATTATTATTTGGGAGGTAGCGCAGGCTTTGGTAAAGGCAACCGTCCAATGATTAACGTTAGCTGGAATGATATTACCCAGTACTATACCCCTTGGCTAAACCGTAAAACGGGCAAACGCTTTAGGCCTCCAACGGAGGCTGAGTGGGAATATGCTGCCAGAGCGGGGAGTACAAGCAAATACAGTTGGGGTAACAGTATTGATTGCTCAAAAGCACGATACGGTTATTATTCAGATGACTGTGGCAAGCAGAAATCCACAGACCCCGTAGGCAGCTTTGCCCCCAACGCATTTGGTTTGTACGACATGCACGGCAATGTGTGGGAATGGGTACAGGATTGTTCGAATGATAATTACTATGGCGCACCGAGCAATGGTAGTGCCTGGGAAAGTGGCGATTGCACAGAGCGTATTATGCGCGGTGGCTCCTGGAATAGCACTCCGTACGGCCTGCGTTCGTCACTCCGCAATTGGGCTGATGCCGGCTCTCGCCGCAACATTGCCGGCTTCCGCCTTGTTCAGGATAACTAAGAGTTTTTTACAGCCTTGAGTGGCAGGGAATTCTACTCTCCTAGACGGGAGCCAAAACGGAATAGATAACTGCGAAAGATCAAAGCTAAACCTGTGAATGCTTTGAAGTCTAGAATGGCTTAGATGACGTTTAACGCGCGGTTGATAAATAAAGAAATAGCGGCACAAACTACAAACACCCAAATTTAATGAGTCATAAAATAACTCTGCGGAATGTAAAACAATGGACCAACAAAAAGCCTTAACACTACTCGGCCTAGAGCAAGGTGCTAATTCAGAACAGATTAACCAAGCTTATAGCGCAAAGAAAAAGAAGGTCGATGGCTTGCTTGAGAAAGCACCAAGTGATGCGTTAAAAGAAAAATATCACACCATGCTGAAGCCGCTAGAGCAAGCGCAGCAGGAGCTACTCGGTGGAGTGGCCGCGGGTAGCCATGTTGGTTCATCATTGAGTCAGAGTAAATTTGATGATCTGCCCAATGCCCAGGCACGCCATAGCCAGTTTGAAGAGCAAGCCAAAACTCAGCTCAATTTAAAGCCGGGGGATGTTTTAGCAAATCGCTATGAAATTAAAGAACAAATTGGTGCCGGCGGCATGGGGGCGGTGTTTCAAGCAACTGACCGCACACGGCAACAAGACATCGCCATAAAAGTAATGCTACCCAGCCTAGTAAATAACGAGCGCGCTAAAAGCCGCTTTATGGACGAAGCTCGTTTGTCTAGCCAGTTAAGCCACCCGAATATTGTTAACGTATTCGACGTGCAGCAAGAAGGCGAGTTTGTGTTTTTAACCATGGAGCTGTTACACGGCCAAGATTTACGCAGCCTAATGGAAACCCGCAAACTCTCACGGCAAGCATTCAGTGAAGAAGAAGCAAAAAACATTGTATTTGCACTCACAGAAGCACTGGGCCATGCCCATAAGCAAACCGTGCACCGGGATATCAAACCCGAAAATGTCTGGGTAGACGAAGAGGGCGACGTAAAATTAATGGACTTCGGCATTGCCCGTGTGATGTCAAACTCCCAGCGCACCCAAAGCGGGGTAGTGAGTGGTACAGCTTACTATATGGCTCCGGAACAATTAAAAGGCACCAGCAAAGTGGATGGCCGTGCCGATATCTATGCATTAGGGGTAATGCTCTACGAATTGCTTAGTGGTGATGTACCTGCCGGGCGCATAAAACCCATCCGCGAATTAAGGCCCGATCTCAGTAAAGGTTTTGCCCACGCCATCGACCAAAGCCTGGAACCAAACCCGGACGATCGCTATAGCGATATTCACGATTTCACCGAAGCCTTGCAAAAGAAAAAAGGTGGCGCCGGCTTAAACCTCAATATCAACCGTGGCGCCCTCGCCATGGCCGCCATGTTAATCGTTGGTCTGCTTTTAATGGGGGGGATTTGGCAAAGTGGTTTAATCGACACCGACAAACTCTTTATTAGCAAAGAAGAAATCGCCCAAAAGAAAGCGGTGAGTGCCAAACTTGCCGGCGAAATCAAAACCCTGCAAAAACGCTTAGACACCGGCAAGCGCACTCTCGACAGCGACGTGCGCGATGCCCAACGCAACAGCAGTGCAGACCTCGCCGCGTTAGAATACTGGCAGCGCACCACCGAAGACGCCATCTTTGAAGGCAGTACTCTAGTCGAGCTAGAAGGCCAACTGGCCATGGCCCAAACGCTGCTGCGAGACGAAAGCTTCGAGCAAGCCCAACAACATTTCACCACCGTAAAAACTGGCTACAAAACTTTGTACAACAACTTCCAAGCCGGTGAACAACTACACGCTTTACAACAAAACGCCGAAGCCGAATACAACGCCTGGGCCAAACTCAAACGCAACTACGGCGTAAGCAATCTCTCTGCAGAGCGGAAAGCGCAAGACTTAGAAAACCAAGCCAAACAACAAGAACGCACCGGCGAGTTGGCACAAGCCACTCACAGTTGGAAAGACACGATAGAAGCCTGGCAAGCCGCTCAAAACAGTGTGGGCGATGAAGTGGCAGCTATAGCGGATAGGCGTGCGAAAGATAAGGCTCGTAAAGCAGCCCTGTTAAAACGAATCACACCACAAATGGTCTCCATCCCCGGCGGCAGCTTTATGATGGGCTCGAATGAATATTCAGATGAAAAGCCCGTTCACCGCGTGCAAATAAGCCCCTTCAAAATGGGTAAGTACGAAATCACCTGGGCCCAATACCAGCCCTGTATCGACGAAGGCGCCTGCCTCAATAACGATGGTGATGGTGGTGATAAAGGCTGGGGTAAAGGCAATCGCCCAATGATCAATGTAAGCTGGAATGATATTACCCAGCACTACATCCCCTGGCTAAACCGTAAAACCGGCAAGCGTTTTAGATTACCCACCGAGGCAGAATGGGAATACGCCGCCAGAGCGGGGAGTACAAGCAAATACAGCTGGGGCAATAGTATTGATTGCTCAAAAGCACGATACGGTTATTATTCAGATGAATGTGGCAAGCAGAAATCCACAGACCCTGTCGGCAGCTTCGCCCCCAATACTTTTGGCTTGTATGACATGCACGGCAATGTGTGGGAATGGGTACAGGATTGCTGGAATGATAATTACAGCGGCGCTCCCAGCAATGGCAGTGCTTGGGAAAGTGGCGATTGCGCGAAGCGCGTTTTGCGCGGCGGCTCCTGGTTCTACTTTCCGCACGACCTGCGTTCGGCTTTCCGTAACTTGGGCAGTGCCGGCAATCGCGACTACTCTGTCGGGTTTCGTCTTGTCCAGGACAACTAACAGTTTGCGCTTTGCTCTGTTACCCTTTGCCGCGAGCGCCAGCGAGCTCTCCCCCTCCAGGGAGGGGGCCGGGGGGGAGGGGAGAACGGAGTGGTAAAACGTGGCGTCGTCACAATGCCTAGCGAGCTAAGGGGCTAAACAAATGAAAGTTGGCCATGTATAAAGGTTTAAAAAAATAATAAGCGGAGAAACGTCATGAGAATTTTAATTTTACTAATAAGTGCCTTGTCTGTGATGGGGTGTGAGTCTATTAGAGAATCTTACCGCCCAGATCCTTTGATTAAAGATAATAAGCTAAAGATTAAAGATGTTTCTTATATCACAGAAAGTGGAGATAGATTTAAGTAATTATTCTTTAAGTAAAAATTTAGGTGATGAGCAAAAAAGAAACGACTTTATTGCTACGGTTTTAACGCTGTCTGATGAAAAATGTAGCCGTCATAAAGCGGGAATTATCGCGAATTCTGCAACCTGGAATGTGGGTACGGGGTCTTTAGCTATGCTGTTTACCAGTTCGTTGGCTGTTATTTCTCATGAGAAAACGGTGAAAACAGTAGGCGCTTTAGCCACGGCTATTACGGGTTCTCAATCTTTAGTAAATAAAGAAGTGTATGCAGAAACAGTAGGTGCCGCTATTCTTCGAGCGATTGATGTTGCTAGAGCCACTAAGCTGGCAAAAATTCAGGCGGGTATGCTTGTGGATGAAAAGAAATACACTCCTCACCAGGCGGTGTTGGATATGAAAGCGTACCATGATAGCTGCTCTTTGATGGAAGGGGTTGTGCAAATTAGCAAGGCACTGGAAAACAGAAAGCCGTCTGATAATGAAGTTGATTATGATGCTGCCCGTATCAGGGAATATGCTGAAATGATAACAGACATGGAAGCAAAGGGTGAAATCTCAACGGCTAAGGCGGGTGAATTGAAAAACAAAATAGGAGAGAAGCTTGAAGCCTTGCTGGGTATAGACTCCGTTCAATAGGTTTTGTGTGGAAAAGCTTAAGCGAGTTGTATAGCCGCTTAGGCTTGGTTATCTGTGACGAAGATAGACCAGCATGTTAGATTCTGCGGAGTAATTGCTTTGTATTTTAAAGCAATTACTCCATAACCCCTAAAGCAAACACACCCACTGCCAATGCGTTTTTCTCAAGGCTAGTGAGCAAGTGGTTAATATCACTCCCTTCTAAATTGCCTAATAATAATTGCGCCAGTTTTCCATAATCCTGCAGGGGTTTTTCTGTAATAAAGGCAATATAAATATCGGTACTTTGTTTTTGCCCTCGTAATGTGCCTGCCTCAAAAATACCTTGTTCTGGTATTTGTTTTTTAAATGTATTTTTGTTTTTGATATTTTGCCGAATAATGTCGAGGCTGCCATCTTCATAAATCCCAATGGCGTGTAGGTAGCTATTATTGGTATTAGTGCCGGTGTGATTGAGATGCAAACGGAATTCTGTGCCTGCGTAAATTTTTTGTGGAATGGGGCGGCCTTGGTCATCTTTTACGGTGAGTTCGAGATTACCTTTGTTTAGTGCGCTCCAATTCACAACGTAATGCAGTTGTTCGTTACGCAGAGGCCAGCGCTTGTTCCAGGTGTTGTTTTTAGCGTTGTCTGTTTTGTTAAAGCTTGCGTTATTCGTATTAAGGCGAATACTCCAGCCGTTTTTTCTTTCGAGAGTGAGTTTTAGTGATTGCTCGTTGTCGTTACCCAGTAATTCTTGTTTTACATCGTGCATTAATGTGCTTTGGGTAAGTGGGGTTGGGCCTTGCAGGGTTAACTGCGCGGGCTGGCTTAGCCAGTGCTCTATTAAGCTGTCGGAAATTTGCTGGTGTAGCGGGCGGGTGTCGTAGGTTAACGCCAGGGTGATAAGCCCTTGGTGGCGCTGTAAACATGAGATTTGTAGGTCTTCTAGTCGTGCGCTGGCTTGTGTGCGGGTGTTGGCGGTAAATTGCGTGCGAACTTGCTGATCTATTTTTTGTTGGATGTTGGTGTTGCTGGTTTGTACATCCACACCAAATTGTTCGGCAATATCATTGTATGCCTGTTGCTTGGCTTGCTGTAGGTTGGTGCCTTCGCCATAGCCAGCTTTAATGGGGTTTGTTGCCTGCTGGGCTTGGAGTAAGCAGGGGCTGAGGGTAACGTTAGGGGTTGTGTTGTTGGGCTTGGTGTTAGTTGTGCCGCAGCCTGTAATGAGCGTAACAAAAAGTGTAAGGGATAAAACGCGTAGGGTGTGCTTCATAGTGTGAAGATGCTTGTTGTTTTGAGGCTGATAATAACAGTGATGTGTTTTTTCTTTTCTGATTTCTCTAATAGAAAATTCGGTTAGCGGTAAGGGGCTGCGGTTAACAGCCCCAGATGAGCTGTTCTTAATTAAGACGAGTATGAACGTGCGCGGGCTGCGGCATCGGCTGCTTCGCGGGCAGAGTCTTCTGCACTACTGGCAGAGCGTTCGGCTTCGCGGGCATTGCTGGCAATGGTTTCTGCTTGGGAGTCGCAGTCGCGGCGGGTACGGCAGATTTCGCCGTGTTCATCTACAGACCATGTGTTTAGGTTTTCAATACCCTGCCTTAAGTCTTCTGCGTGTGCATGTTTTTGAGTGATCTCTTGTAATAACTGCTCGCAGGTTGCTTTTAGGGTTGTAATCTCGGCTTTTAGCACTTCGCACTCGGCCTTGGCTTTGTCTGCTTCTTCCCGCGCGGTTCTGGCTTCGATAAAGGCTGCATAGGCTTGTTGAGCGGAGTCTTGCGCACTTGAGGCGTGCCCTTCGGTACGGTCTGCGGCTTCTTGGGCGTTGTCTGCATTGACCTCCGCCTGGGCTGCGGCGTTGGCTACTTCATCGGCTTGGGCTTCGGCGCGGGCGGAGTCGGTAGAGGCTTGGTTGGCGGCTTCTCCAGCCGTACTGGCTGCAGACTGTGCGTTAGCGGCATTGCCTTGGGCGTCTTGCGCGGCTGAGCTTGCGTTAGCGGCTTGTGACTGTGCTAAGTCAGAGGCGCTAATGGCTTCGCTGGCCTCGCTGCTGGCCCGTTGCGCGTGGCTAGTGGCTTCGCCCATTTTGGCTTGTGCGTCTTGGGCAAAGGTGTTGGCGTCTGCTGCTTTCGATTTTGCTTCGTTGCTGGCGGTATCGGCTTCGGTGGCTTGTTGCTTGGCTAGGTCTGCTGATTGATTGGCTTCTTGGAAAGCGCCTCTGGCTTGATCAGCCGATTGCTCGGCTTTTTGCTCTGCTTGTTCTGTGGCATTGAGGGCGACTTTGGCTGCATCGGATTGGGCTTGGGCATCTTGCGCTGAGGTTTCAGCATCACCGGCGTGTTGGTTGGCGCCTAGGGAGGCGTTGTGGGCTTGGTTGGCAGAATCCTGTGCGTTATTGGCCAGTGTGCTGGCTTCGTCGGCTGATTCGGCGGCGCTGTCGGCATTGAATTGGGCATTATCGGCAGAGTGGGAGGCTTCGCTGGCCTGTTGCTGGGCATTTTGTGCGGAAGTGCCGGCAGTATTTGCGTGTTGTGTTGATTCTACAGAGGCATTACCGGCTTGTGTAGCATGTTGAGTGGCGTCATTGGCAGAAGTACCTGCCTGGTTGGCCATTTGTCCAGCGTCTTGTGCGGATTGATTGGCTTGGCCTGCTTGGGTTTGGGCCAAGTGGGCGCTGGTGGTTGCCATACCTGCTTGTGATAGCGCGTCGGCAGACGCGCTTGAGGCTGTAGAGGCTTCCTGTTCGGCCGTGTTGGCGGCATTAGAGGCTTGGTTAGATGAGTTTTGTGCTTCGTGGGCTTCACGGCTGGCGGTATCTGCTGATCTGGAAGCAAGATCGGCCATGCGTTGAGCATCTTGTGTGGCTTGCGCTGCTTGCTGTGCTTCTCGTTGGCTATCTGTTGCGCTTGAGCTGGCTTGGTGTGCAGAGCTTTGGGATTGCTGTGCACCTTGAGATGCCGCCTGCATGGCGTCGGTTGCGGCCTGGGCTTGTTGTTGTGCTGTGCTTAGAGCCTCTTGGCTAACTTGAGCCTGTTGTTGAGCAATGCTGGCATCACCTTCTGCTCGCTGTTTATCAACTTCTGCCTGCTGTGCCACCTGGCGGGCTTTTTCGGCTTCTGCGCGGGCTTGTGCTAATTGAGCCTCTAGCTGATCGCGAGTGCTGTTGTGTTCTTTGGCAGGCATGGTAAACCCCTATATCTGTTTGTTGTAATTGGTGTAGATGATGTGACTGATAGGCCTAACAGAAGGTTAATTATTGAACATTAATAGGGTTCTTAAACCCTGTCCAGCCTTGTCTCTGCTTTGTTCAGAAGGACGGGGCTTGATTATGAACAAGCTAAATACGATAAATCTTCGTTCAGGTTTGGCCTGAGTCCCTCTAGCTATACCGTAGTTGGGCAGGATCAGGTTATTTGGTTTTTTGTTATATCTACATTTTGTGTTGAGTGTTCTATGATGCCAATACCCGGCGGGTTCCATGGCTTAAATCATTCGAGAAGAAAGTGAGTCGCTAATGGCGTTCCAGCGTTTATATCAGTTTTACAAAATTACAGTATTCCGTAAGGGTGTGTTCTGCACTCTGTTGTGTTTTTGCCTTTCATCATTCAGCTTTGCTCAATCAGACTTTACTGATATGCAAAAGGAATTTGATCAGTTTGCTGCGGGTAATTCTGAGGCATTTACAGGTTTTGCGGATAACAACGATGCAGAGTTTGTGAAATGGCTAGATGAGCAGTGGCAAGAATACGAACAGTTTACCGGTAAGGTGCGCGACCCCGTACCCAAACCGAAGCAGGCGCCTGTAGTGGAGAATGTAGTTCCGGGTGTAGTACAGAATGTAGTTCCGGATGCAGTTCCGAGAGTGATTCAAACTGAGGAGCCGCAACTCAATCTTTTAAAGCCTTTGCCTAGTGCTACGGTAGAGCAGGGCGTTGAGCAGGTTGCACTGAGTGATAAGCTGCATGTGGAATTACAAGAGCCACATACCGTTGAAGGTAATCTCGATCTATTTGGTGAGGTGGTGTATTTACCAAGCAAGTCAGTACAGCTTGGGCCCATTGATACACATCGCAGTATTGCGAAGCAGTGGAAGCGCCTTGCTCAATCTGATTATCAGCCGCTTCTAATTCAAATTCGTCAACACCGAGATGAATGGCAGCTTTCTGATTGGAGCGTCTTGCAGCTGGTGGCTAAGCAAGCGGAGCATCTTTATAGCGAGAAGAGTCAGCAGAGTTTATATGTTTGGTTTGTTATGACTAAACTGGGCTATGCCGTTAGAGCGGGGCTGGGGGATTCAGATTTACAATTATTGTTTGCCGGGCAGCAGCAAGTATACGACCGAGATTATTTTGAACTTGATGGGCAGCAGTATTATTTATTGGAGCCAGTGAAAACCCGCCTGTCTTTCCCAAGGCGTTATCCACAAGAGGTTAAAGCGTTAGATTTACAATATGGCCGTAGCCTTGAGCGCTCCCCAAAAACAAAAGCGCGCATGATTGAAGTTGATAATGCGGCTTATCAAATTATTGCTGTTGAACCTCGCCAGTCGTTATTAGGCGGTTATCCTCAATTAGATTTACGTTATTATTTTCAAGCACCCGTGGCAGAAGTGACGGGGCAAAGTTTGATTAAAGCTTTAAAACCTAAGCTAGAAGGTTTAAACCTTCTGCAGCAAGCAAATTGGTTATTGCGTTGGGTGCAATTAGCTTTTGTGTATAAAGTAGATGGGGATCAATTTGGCTATGAAAATTACCTTCACCCGGAAGAAAATTTTCACTTTAGCGCAAATGACTGTGAAGATCGTTCTTTTCTCTATGCTTGGTTAGTGCGCAACTTGATTAATTTACCCGTGGTGGGTGTTCATTACCCTGGTCATGTGGCAACAGCCATTGTATTACCAGAGGGTGCGTACCCAGCATTAGCGACGTCTTTTTATCATAATAATCAGCGTTATTGGGTTGCAGACCCAACTTATATTGGCGCTAGGGTTGGAGAAATAATGCCTCAGTATCGCAGTATTCATCCGGAATTTATTGATTAGTGCATGGGTAACCCAACTGTATATTGAGATAAGCCAATGCCAAAGGGGGCATAATGCCAGTAGTTTATATGTTTTTTAGTCTTCTGTTTTTGTCAGCAGATTCTTTAGCTCAGGGTGATGTAGGCTTTGCAAAAGGGGGAGAGGACGCCGTGGCAATAATGGAGTCGGGTTATTATAAGTTCGACCATCAAGATAAATTAGGCTGCAGTTATATTTCATCCGATATTGCCGATAGCGGCAGTGCATATGTGGTTTTAAAAAATACAACAAATCGCGCATTGGATATTTCTGTTTGTTTTCATGTTAATAGGCAGAGTGTGGTTGGCGAAATGGAAAAATCTGGAGACTGCTTTTATGAATATGATGTTCAGCCGGGGGAAGTCGTAGGTAAAGATGAAGATGGTTTCTATCTTAAAAAATGTGAATTTCTAAAGTCCAGAAGCATTTCGATAAGCTCTAGAGACGCATTCGATATTTCAAAGCCATTTCGTGATGCTTATTACTATAGTTCTAGAGACGGCGAAGAAAATCCCCATGTTTATGTATTGAAAAGGCTGGATTGATATGAAGTATATGGCCCTTACTGCATTATTGTTGCTAGCCGGTTGTACTTCTTTACCTAGTCCCAGTGGGCAAAATAAAGCGGCTTTTAACTGTGATTTCGCTTCTGTCAAAAATAAAGTAGACCGCCAGGGCGTTAGTCCGGGTGTCATGTCTGATGTTCAGCCCTATCACTGTGCAAATGAAGATGATCTTATCAAGATTGTAAAATATCTCAAAAGCAAAGGTGCAAAATATAATGCGCTCTCTACCCCGTCACGAGGTTTAGAAAAGATAAAGAAGGGCTGCTACAAAACAGGCATAGCCTGCTCCAGAGTGTTAGAAAGAAAAGATATTCTAACAAACCTCTATCACTCAGGGATCATGCCGAGAGCGATCCTGGCAATGCTGAAAGAGTATGGTGATGAGATTTCATTTCAAGAGGGGTGGTTTATAGAAAACGAGCCTTCTGAAACAGGGTATGTCCCAGGTAAGAGAAGTATAGAGCCACTCAGTGATTATGATCTTATAACAATTTTAAAAGGAAAAAAGAACTATAGCAGTGTCTATAAATTTACTTATGCGTTTGATTTTTTAAATAATCATAAAGTTGACCCTAAAGCCCTGCAAAGGCTAGAAAAGCGCCGTTTACGCGAAGAGAAACAATATCCGGTAATGAAAGATATTAACCGGATAAAAGACCTGTTGCTTGGCCCGTCATTGTTAAAGCTAACCGCAGATATCAGAAGTACAGATTACTATCTTGATTTTGCCATTTATAACTCTCTTAAAGTGCTATCTAAGCCGAAGCTTTACACCAATGAATACGTATCCGAAAAAGATTATGGCGCAACATTGTTGATAGACCTCACACCAAAGCTTATCGCTGTTGAAGAAGAAAACTATAAGAAAGCCAGAGAAATATACATGCAGCTATTAGCGGATGGCAGATTAGCGTCACTGCCTGAAGCAAGGGTGTATCAAGTACACAAACTGTTAGCGCAGGCCGAAGTTGCTTTCGAAAGTGTCAATACTCAGTCCTATGCCAAATTGACAGAGAAATACACTAAAAGGAGCCAAAGTCGCTTGAGATGGTATGAAAGCGAGTATCGGCATCGCATGTCTGAAATTCGCGATTCCTTAAGAGGGCGAGGAAAACCCTACAAGAGCCGTGTGTTTAATACCTATTAGCCTTGTGAGCCAATTTTGGTTGTTTCTAGTTTCAATAAACGTTGTTTTAAAATTTAGCTTTTATATTTGTAATATTTTGGCTTGGGAATAGTTGGTATGGATAAGAAAAGTGCTTTAACGCTTATCGGCTTAGAAGAAGGAGGCTGTTTTGAAGAAATTACAAAAGCTTATAGCGAAAAAGTAAAAAAAATTGAGCGTTTAGTCGATGAAGCCCCCAGAAGCGCTTTAAAAGAAAAATATCAGAAGAAGTTAGCTCAGTTGAATGAGGCGAAATCGTTGTTGTTAGAACAATTAGAGGTAGAGGCCTCAGCCTCTTCTTTTTCGCAAAGTAAATTTTCCGATCTACCCTTTGCAAAACCTCGTCACTCTCAGTATGAAGAAAAAGCCCAAGCCGAACTGGATATCCAAGAAGGGCATATACTGGCGGGGCGCTACAAAATAGAAGAAAAAATAGCCGCTGGTGGTATGGGTGTGGTGTATCGTGCTCACGACCAAAACCGAAACGAAGACATCGCCATTAAAGTCATGCTGCCCAGCCTGGTGAAAAACCAACGGGCCCGTGACAAATTTATGGATGAAGCCCGCTTATCCAGCAAGCTGAGCCACCCCAATATCGTTAACGTATACGATGTACAAAATGAGGGTGATCTGTACTTTATCACCATGGAATTGCTAGAAGGCCAAGACCTGCGGGATGTAATGGATAACCGCAAAACAGCGCGCCAACCCTTCACCAAAGACGAAGCATTGGAGTTACTAGAGCAAATAACCAATGGTTTAAATCATGCTCATCAATCCACGGTTCACAGTGACCTTAAGCCTGAAAATATCTTCCTTACAGAAGATGGCATCTACAAGGTGATGGATTTTGGTATTGCGCGTGTACAAAGTGCCAGTCAGCACACCCAAAGTGGCGCTGTAAACGGAACTGCCTATTACATGGCTCCAGAGCAGTTGAAAGGAGCCAAGCACCTTGATGCCAGAACCGACCAGTACGCCTTGGCAGTATTAACCTATGAGCTACTCACTGGAGAAGTTCCCACAGGAATGGTCATTCCATTAAGCGATCTTCGCCCTGATATAGGTAAAGGCTTTAGTTTTGCGTTAGAGCGCGCTCTCGCGAATAGGCCGGAAGAGCGTTACGACTCATTGAATGATTTTCTTGTTGTGTTAAAAAAAGGCAAAGCGACTAAAGCGCTAAAACGAAATACCCACAATACAACTAATTCTGTTGCCGGCAAACTGGCTATGGTTGCTGTGTTGTTATTAGCTGTAGGCCTTGTTGTTGGTATTTGGCAGAGTGGTTTAGTGGATGCAGATAGATTGCTAATAAGCAAAGAGGAGGCGGCTAAGAAGAATGCTGCCAATGCCAAACTCGTTGGAGAAATTAAAACCCTGCAAAAACGCTTAGAGACTGGCCGGCGTATGCTTAACAATGATGTGCGTGATGCACGCCGCAACAGAGATGATAATCAATCTGCTTTAGAATACTGGCAACACATTACAGAAGACGCCATTTTTGAAGGTAGCACGCTAGTTGAACTGGAAGGTCAATTGGCTATGGCTCAAACCCTATTACGAGACGGCCGATTTGATCTAGCCCTTCAACATTTTACCGCTGTAAAAGCCGGTTACAAAAACCTCTACACAGATTTTCAAGCGGGTGAGCATCTGTTCAATTTAAGGGAAAGCGTACAGGCTTATACTAAGCATTGGCTGTCGCTAAAACATGAGTACGGGATTAAAAATATAATCGAAGAGCGCAATGCCGAGCGTTTTGAAACCCAAGCAAAACAACAAGAAAAAGAAGGAAAGCTAGCCACAGCAAATGCGAGTTGGAATAGTTCGGTTGAGGTTTGGCGGAAAATTAATCGTAATGCTATCAATCAAGTAGAAGCAGTTAAAAAACGCCGTGAAACCCGTAAACAAGCAGCAATCAAAGCAGAGCGTGAACGAAAGGAAGAAGCCGAGCGCAAACGGCTTGCTGATATCGAAGCTGAAAAACAGCGCAAAGCAGAAGCTGAACGGCAGCGTCTTTTAGAAAAAGAAAGAAAAGCCGAGAAAGAACGAAAACGTTTAGCAGATATTGAGGCTGAAAAACTAAGGCAAAAAGAAGAAGTTTATAAGCGCTTATTCGAAGAAACAAAACGAACCCAATAATCGAGTAGAGTAGAAGAGTATTTTAGCCAGACTGCGCAAGATCTAACTACCTTGCGCAGTGGTTGGGATCGCGGGCTAACCTTGATCTGTGTAGCCAGTGCAGCCACTTTTTCTTCAAACGCTTGAAGGTGTCACTTGTAACTTGTAACTTGTTTGCTTATTTGTGATCGCTCTAATAGAAAACAGTGTTGTCACAAACGAAGTGCATGGTCCTGTTTTGCTGAAATAGTTACTTTGAAGATGAATTGATTAATTGACACGCATCTTGATTAGGTAGGTCAATGTACTTGCAGGCTTCATTGATTAAATCAGGCTTGACGGTGTGACGAAGTTTAAGCATGGCAGATGTGCAAGTGACTACATCTTTAATTTTCTTCTCATGATCTGCCATTAAGCACATAAAGGTTTCTCTCGAAATAATTGTGCCGCTACGATATCTTCGATCGTCTGGGTTGAGACATCTCTTAATGGCGGGCTTGTAAATTGATTTTAAATTAAAGTCATAGACATTTTTACAATATAAAAATTCTTTCTTCATTATTGAAGAGTTAATGCCATTGCTATAAATATTTTCTTTGTAAATGTCATCAAACGCTTGAAAGAGTGTCGGCATATATATAGATCTACATATGTTAAATGGTACACTTTTACTAATCACAGTGTCCCACGAGGAGTCAATATCCCCATCGCGAAATCTACGAATAGCAGAAATATTTCTCCTGAATTCATCGTAATAGCTTGAACCATCTCCTGGAATGCATTCCTGATTAACTTTCGCCCAGGTTTCGATATTTCCGAGAATAGTATTGCCGGTACTTCTTTTGTAGATACGCATAGGGGAAGCTAAATAAAGAAAACTCAGTAATTCTTTGATGGTTTTAGAGTTACCATTTTGTAATATACGGTAGTGTTTATCGTACATATCGATACTAATTAAGTTTTTTTGTACATATCTTTTGAGTTGCCGCTGGTAGGATTTGCAATCCGTCTCTGTGAGCAGAGAGTTAGCGCATTTAACAATAGGGCAATTAAGTCTCGTATCATCCTGGCATGTCTCACTAGACGAACTTGCCTGAAAAAATAGCATTCCGAGCACAAATAATAATATTCTCATTTCCTACCCCTAAACGATCTCTGTTATGGATACGAATTATACACTGCCTGTTTCTCCTCTGTCTCGAATGATCGGGTTCTGTAGTGAAGGCATTATTGCCATAAAAGTAAATAAAGGTAGAAACATTATTTGAAAAGTAAGTATAGGAACCTCTGATTAACGTCATTCCCGCGAAAGTGGGAATCTATAAGCCTTTGATTATTCTTGACTCCCGCCTTCGCGCACTGCTGTCCGGGGAAAGTTTTGGGAAATAGCTTGGATGCTTAAAGTGGGAAAGGATAGCGGTGTTTTTCAATCAGTTGAAACTCAAAAAATACATCGTCATTGCGAGGAGCGATCAGCGATGTGGCAATCTAGTGACTCCGTTGTAAATCAGTGAGTTACAGGCACTGGGTCGCCGCGCTCCGCTTGCGATAACCGTTTCCCCGGATAGTAATGCGCCTTCGCGGGAGTGACGACTCAAAGATTAATCAGAATGTCCTATCAATAAGAGGAGCCTATTGTTTGTTATAGGTTTTAGTCCGTCTAATAGTGAAACAGGTATTGTTAGGGTGAAACTCAATGAGTAAAAGTTCCATACCAACATGGTTCTTTGTATTGGTCGTGGTCAGAAAAGCCGATCGTTTTTTATTGATCCGCGAATGTAAGCATGGGCAGCTTTGGTATTTTCCTGCAGGTAGAGTGGAGCCCGGTGAGGGTATTGTCGAAGCGGCTAAGCGTGAAACCCTCGAAGAAGCAGGTATTGGTATACAGGTTAATGGTGTTATTCGAATAGAGCACACTCCGGTAGCTTATGGCACAAGGGTGCGGTTAATTCTTAGTGCAGAACCCATTGATGATTCACCTCCAAAGTCTGAACCCGATGACGAATCTCTTGAGGCTAGGTGGTTTACATTAGAAGACGTCTCAAATCTTCCGTTGAGAGATCCAAGTGTTTTAAACGTATTTGCCTATATTGAGAATGGAGGCATTATTGCCCCACTTGATATCTTGGCTAAAGAAGGTGATCCGTTTTGATGAGTAAAACTAAGAGATGAGTGAGTGTCATGTTTTCGCTGTTTGATAAGAAACCAAAGCTCAATAATACGGCTAATCAAGATTTGTCACGCATGTTGTTTGATAACCCCCACGACCCTGTATGCAATGAAGAATTCTTTCACGATAAAGTGATGGATTTTAGTCTAGAAAGCCTAATGATCATTGATGATTATTTGGAATCTTTACGTGCTGAATTACCAGAGGGTGATGGATTAATCAAAGTTGGGCTTAGAGCAGGCTCCTATTTAGGTGAGGTTATCCGTAAGCAGTCAACAATTAAATACAATTGGTTGGTTTATGAAGAGGCAATCAAAGTAAACCCTAATATCGAAGAGTTTGGGTTGTCGCTAGGTACTTATAGCATTCTATGGGCAAAGCCCGATAACTTTGTTTTTCCGTTAGCCAAAGTCCTTAAACGATTGGAAAACGGCGCTGAAGATAGCGTGTATTTATTCGCGAAAGTCGCTATAGCAGGGCTGCCTGAATGAACCCACTAAAATACAATTTCTAAAAGCAATATAGATCGGTTCACTTTGCATATTTGTCCATCTACTCCACTGTATAACTTATCGACCCCGGAGTGACTATGGCAACGCCACCAAAGGCCATGATTGTATTGCGATCATTTCGCACCTTTCCCATCAGTGTGCTTATTGTTTCCGGCTTATTGAGCGCTTGTTCAGATAAGCTTGTCTGCCATAATCAGCAGGGGGCCACCTCAGCTGCTCTAATGGCTTATTCAGATAAATATCGCTCAGCGGAGCGAGCCCCGCATTTTTTTGGCCAAAATCATAATAGTTTTAAAGATATTAACGATTCCCGCGCTCGGTCAGAGGCTAAGCAGCAATTATTGGCTTCTATAGTAGGGGCTCATATTGCCCCTACGCCTGGGTGTGGGGGAATTTAGATCGAGGATGAGTGTGACTTGTATAGCCTAAATGGTTTAAAGCTAACGATTGTTGGCTCTAGCAAATATCAACACTCTAACCTCGATATTCATACTAAAATAAGCGTTGTTTATGATTATATAAAATGCCAATCCACCAGAATGGCTAAAGGTTACGAACAGAAAACTTTATGAATTTTAATAAATTACTGTGCTACACAATACTGACATGCTTATTCAGTTTAACCACCCATGCTATGGCTAATACAGCAACTCAGCGATTATTAGAAGCAGCAAAGACTGGAGATGCTGCTGTTGTCACTCAGGCACTAAGTGAGGGGGCGAAAATTGAGGCGGTGGATAAAGAGAAAGGCTCTACTGCCCTCATTTGGGCTGCGCTTAAGGGCCACCATGAAGCAGTTAAAACACTCGTTAAAGCCGGAGCGGCTGTTAATGCGAAAGATGAGTACGGTAATGTAGCACTGCACAAGGCTGCGAGTTATGGCCATGAATCCGTGGTTAGCCTTTTGCTTAAGGAAGGTGCGGCGGTTAATGAGAAGGATAATTCTGGTAATACAGCACTGCACGAGGCTACGAAGAAAGGCCATGAATCAGTGGTTAGCCTTTTACTTAAGAGCGGTGCGGCTGTTAATGCGAAAACTGAGAAAGGTGTTACAGCACTGCACAGGGCTGTGAGGCGGGGGCGGGGCTATGAATCAGTGGTTAGCCTTTTACTTAAGGAAGGAGCGGCTGTTAATGCGAAAGATGAGAAAGGTGTTACAGCACTGCACAAGGCTGCAAGGATTAGCAGTGAATCATTGGTTAGCCTTTTACTCAAGGAAGGTGCGTCTGCTGATGGGAGGGATAATGATGGCTGGACAGCACTGCACAAGGCTGTGAGGCGGGGGCGGAGCTATGAATCAGTGGTTAGCCTTTTACTCAAGGCTGGAGCGGCTGTTAATGTAAAGAACAATGATGGCAGAACAGCTTTACATATAGCTGCGCTGAAGGGCAATAGCAATATCGCAAGTGGTTTACTAAAAGCCGGTGCTAAGGTGAATACCATGGATAACAAGGGTATTACGCCCCTTATGTTGGCCTCTAACTCTGGCGATGATGAGATTGTGGCTACTTTGGAAAAGGCGGGAGGGGAAACCAATCCCGCTTTTGCCGCTGGTGTCGTTAAAGAAATAGAAGCACAAATGGTCTCTATCCCTGGCGGCAGTTTTATGATGGGCTCGAATGAGGGGGATAGCGATGAAAAGCCTGTTCACCGCGTGCAAATAAGCCCCTTCAAAATGGGTAAGTACGAAATCACCTGGGCCCAATACCAGCCCTGTATCGACGAAGGCGCCTGCCCCTATAACGATGGTGATGATGAAGGCTGGGGTAAAGGCAATCGCCCAATGATCAATGTAAGCTGGAATAATATTACCCAGCACTATATCCCCTGGCTAAACCGCAAAACCGGCAAACGCTTTAGATTGCCCACCGAGGCGGAATGGGAATATGCTGCCAGAGCAGGGAGTACAAGCAAATACAGCTGGGGTAACAGCATTGATTGCTCAAAAGCACGATACGGTTATTATTCAAATGAATGTGGCAAACAGAAATCCACAGACCCCGTAGGCAGCTTCGCCCCCAACGTTTTTGGCTTGTATGACATGCACGGTAATGTGTGGGAGTGGGTGCAGGATTGTTACCACGATAGCTACAGCGGTGCGCCGAGTGATGGCAGTGCGTGGAAAAGTGGCGAAAGCGCGAAGCGCGTTTTGCGCGGCGGCTCCTGGGCCGACACTCCGGCCGGCCTGCGTTCGGCTTACCGTTACGGGGGCGATGCCGGCAATCGCAACGACTATTACGGGTTTCGTCTTGTCCAGGATAACTAAAAGGATTTAGTGTATGCCGTGGGCGCAGGGATGCGCAGGAACGGTCTAACGCTTTGCGCTTTGCCCTGTTACCCTTTGCCGCGAGCGTCAGCGAGCTCTCCCCCTCCTGGGAGGGGGCCGGGGGGAGGGGAGAACGCAGTGGCAAAATACGGAGTTAGCATATCCACCCGTCATCACGAGGTGCCTACCTGGGTGTAGGCACTAGCGCAGGACGCGCGTCGTTAGAACACTGCAGGAGCAATTGTCCAAGCAGCCAAAGCCGCAGTGCTTTTCGAGATGCGGCGATCCAGAGGCCTTCACTTCATAAGAATCATAGACTTAAAAACATGGTATTGATGAGCTTCGCTGCCCTGGCGAGTCGCTATCGATCGCAATGACAATAATCGGTTTTGTCAGCAGCCTGATTCACTCAGATGAGCCCCTTGTTTTAAAAAACTATCTTCAAAGGCCTGCGTTCAACTTTAAATACGTGCACCCTTTATTGTTCAGTTTTGGCGTTTGTCCTTCTAGTCTAATGAATTTAAAGAAAGGATAAATCTGCATGCCGTCATTTAAATCGGGCCGGAATGACGTTAATCAGAGGTTTCTAAAGTATAAACCTTAAAAACATGGGAATGAATAAAATGTATAACCCTTATGTGAATAAATATACTGGTCTAAGAGTCAGTTTAACGGCAATGGTTTTTATGACGTTAGCGGCCTGTGGTGGTGGCGGAGGTGGGGGCTCTGCAACTTCACAGCCACAAAATATTGCTCCGACTCTAGCGCAAATCGAAGACATCAATGTTAATGAAAATTCGAGTGTTTCAATCGATGCAGAAGCTACTGACTCGGATGGGACAATCGTAAGTTATTCATGGACACAAATTAGTGGTGAAAGCATCAGTTTAGATCAATCCAATGAGCAAACACTGCGCTTCACAAGTCCAAGTGTAAACAGTGATCAAGTGTATGAATTTCAGGTGGTGGCGACTGATGATGACAATGCAACAGCAATAACATCGGTAATGGTAACGGTTGTAAATGTCAATCAAGCGCCACAAGTAACATTTACAAACAGTGTTATTGAAGTTAACGAAGGGGAATCTGTCTCGATTACCGCAAATGTCAGCGATGATGGTGGCGTGGTGAATTATTCATGGTTTCAATCAACGGGTAACGCATTGAAATATTATCCTAATAATGCGGAGATGAATCTCACTATACCTAATCTACTCGAAGACTCAGACTTTAACTTCGAACTTACCGTATCAGATGGTGAATTGCAGACTACAGCTTCTTTTACAGTGCGTGCCATCAATGATACGAGTAACGACGGAGTTCAGGGCTTTACTGGATCAAAAGTAGATGTTTACTTTGAACTGGGAAGGCAATTCGCTATTGATAATTCCTACTCGATGGGTTGGTGGGATGTCTACAGCTTTAATGAACGGCCGGGAAGTCTTTCCGACCTTATCGTATATACAGACCAATTTAGCGATGCTACTGGAGAAGCCATTGTTGCGCGATTCGATGAAGAGTCTGAACAATACACTCTAGCTGAAACGGGTTTGACCGCATGGTTACGTAATGTTGTCGTAGCTGATTTTAATAACGATGGTCTTGATGATTTATATTCGGTTGATCACGGTTCTGAAGCAGTAATTCCATACAGGGTCGGTGATCCCAATGCATTATGGTTACAAACTGCAGACGGTAGTTTTGTGGATTCTGGAAATGTATTTCCAAATGATTACACGCATAGTAACTGTTCTCTCGATATCAATAATGATGGGCATATGGATATGTTCGAGGGTAATATTTATTATCACGATAAGCCTCAAATTTTAGTCAATAATGGCAATGCCAATATGACGCTCACAAATGGTCTTTTGCCCAATGAAGTAGAAAATTTAAATGCAATCTGGTGCTTTTCTGCAGATTTCAACCGTGACGGGTTTGACGATTTGATGCTGGGGATACCGTCTGATGAGACATGGCAGTCAATAAATGAATCAGATTTATGGAAGTCCAACTTAGTATTGTTTGGTGATGGGGAAAAATTGATTTTTGATGAGGAAAAATCGGTTATTCACAAAACAAGCTTTGAGTTTACCCCTGTTGAAGGAAATTCCTTTGGTCGAGTATATCCGGCAACCTTATTTATCGCAGAAATTGATTACAATGGTGATCACTGCCTCGACCTGGTTACCCACGTAACAACTTACTTTTCACAGTCTGGCTGGGAAGTCTATCAGGGTGATTGTCGAGGTGGATTTAGTATGGAATGGAATCAAATCTATGATTTGGATGATGAATCAACCCCCAATGGTTGGACGCCTAAGTTAGTTGTGAAAGATTTTAATGATGATGGATTGGATGATTTTGTAGGACGCCCTGCGGATTATCCAGCGAATGATCTTATCTATTTTCAAGCTACAGAGAGTGGAGGCTTTGAACTTACAGACTTCCCAAGGGAGTATTTAGAAAAGTTACCAGCGGATGCAGGCTTTCGAATTTATTTTGATAAATATTTCTTTGATGATTTTGCAAATCAATAGCATTACTTAGGTGCTAATTTTTCAAGCGCAGTTTCAAGTAGTAAAAGGGTAAATCAGCATGCCGTCATTCAAATCTGGCGAGGCCGAGTTTCACTACTGGTGGGTTCAGCAGAATCGATTTCTCGCGGGCCAAACACCAGTGGGTTACGAGAGCTACAATTCCAAACAGTATCTAAGCCACCTTTTGGATTTAGGCATGCGCACCTTTATCAGTTTGCAAGAAGAAGATGAAGTTAGCCGTAAACCCTTTGCCTTTTATCACGATGCCTTAGAGCGCCTGTCGGATGATAAAGGTGTAGAAACCAGCTTTGTTCGTGTGCCTGCAATGGATGGCTCTACTTTAAATGACCGTCAGCTGACACTGCTGTTAGATATGATTGATGCATCGTTACAGCGTAATGCGCCGGTGTATCTGCATTGTATGGCAGGGCATGGGCGAACTGGCACGGTGGTAGGTTGCTGGCTGGCCAGGCATGGTTTAACAGGGGCTGAGGCGCTTGCAAAAATTACAGCACTGCGCGCTGACGACCCGCATTTTGGTACAAGGCCATCTCCCCAAAAGCCGAGGCAAATAGCCAAAGTAAAAAGCTGGAAACCCGCTAAATAAAGGGATAGCTCAAATTAGCACACTCTTCAGTTGTGATATATATTGATGACGAAGGCAATTTTTAGACGTGTGTTAGCCGTATAGGCGAAATGGTAATACAGGATCGTTATGAATTTACAAAATAAAATTCAATGTATCTGTAATACACATCAGCAAAAAGCATTAGATAGCCCTTACGACGCTAAGGTGGCCATTATCGCAATCGGTGTCGCTGAAGAGTCTGTAAGGGCAATTGATACGGCTTTGCCAGACGAGCAGTATCTTGACGCTGTTATAAAAGCGCTGACCAATTTGCAAGCTCGCTATGATGATAAATCCGGTGAATATACCTCAGGAAAAGCAGAGATTGGCAGCCTGTTATCGGACATTAAGTTGATAGCTAAAGGCGAGAATTCACTACTTACGCAAGATACAAGAGCCGCAGATGCTTATGGTCTTAAAGTGCCTGATTCTAAAGCACTGGATTCTGTCATAAAGAAGGTTGTGGTTCCTCTGTTAGTGTATGGTTTTATTTGTTTTCTCTTAATTCAATTCGACGTATTGTGAGGTTTAAAAGGATGAATGCCCCCCGCAGCCGACAAGCAAATTTACCTTTGAATAAAGCCTGTTTATCAGGGGATTTTTTATTGGTAAAAGAATTTCTGCAAGACTGTACCGATGTGTCTAAAGAAATAAATGTAAGAGATGCCTTTGGCCGTACGCCGTTTACTCAAGCTTGTGTGGGTGGAAATCTAGAGATTATAAAATTTTTGATTGAATTGGGCGCGGACGAAAGCCTTACTTATATTAATGGCTACACAGCGTTAATGGCTGCCAGTGCTAATGGGCAGCTAGAGGTCGTTAAATTTCTGCTTGATAGGGGAGAGGATATCAACCGAACCACACAATATGGTGCTTCAGCATTATATGAAACCTGTACAGATGGTCAACTAGCGGTATTAGACGTTAACCCTGAAAAACGATTCGCCATTGCTGAATTTTTGATTGCCGAAGGTGCGGATGTACATACTACAACTACACGAAATGGAACGCCGCTATCAAAAGCCTGTGAAATAGGCCACTTAAAACTAGCTAGTTTATTAATGAGTAAAGGCGCAACGATTAATACTGTTGATAGCGAGGGTATGAGCCCACTGATTTATGCCTGCAAAAAACACCACATGGAATTGATTACACTTCTTCTTGAGCGGGGCGCAGATGCTACGGTAGTCGATGAGTTCTCAGGTGGCCCTCTTGTTATAGCCAGTGAGTGGGGGCAAGTAGATTTGGTGAAACGATTAATTTCACTGGGGGCCGACATAAATGCGGTGGGGGACAGAGGTGAAACTGCGCTTCTTAATGCCTGCCGAGAAGGCCATGTTGAGATTGCAGAGCTTTTAATAAATAACGGTGCAGATGTTAATGCGGCCCATGATGTTATAGGCACGCCGCTTATTCAAACAAGTGGCCGACGGCAACTAGAGCTGGTTAAGCAGTTAGTCAATAAAGGGGCAGATGTAAATGCAATCTGTGAACGTGGCCAGACACCTCTGATTAAAGCTTGTAGGGCAGGAGATTTAACAGAAGTAGCGTTTTTGATTGAAAACGGAGTCGACATAACGATGAAGGGGGAAGGTGGTTTTACGGCTTTGGATATAGCGAGAGAGAAGGGCTATAACGAAATTGAAGCCCTTCTAATCCAAAATTAAGTATCGCAGTTTTAAGTAATCGCTAGAGATAATAGTTTGAGGATAACGGTTTAATTCTCAATGCGCCGTATAACACTCTCTAAATAGTCCATTGGCGGCATGCCTTTTACGGGGTAGCCGTTAATAACAATAAAAGGCCCTTTAATGATAGGTGCCCCGAATTTTTCAGCGACTTCAATTTGTTGTTGTACTAACGTGTGATGTTTTTCTTGGCGAGTGCAAGCCTGGATAGCTTTGGGGTTAAGGTCGATTTTTTGGATGATCTCATCAATATTATCGTCTTCAAAAGAATAACTCTCGGCGAAGGCTTTGAAGAACGGCCAAAATTCACCTTCTTCGGCGATGCATTCTGAAGTGTAAGAGAGTAGTAAACCGTTGTTAAACAGTGGATTATGATGGTAGGTGAGTGAGACTTTGTTTTTTAATTTATCAACAAAATTGTACAGTTTGATGTGATAGGGCAGGCATAACTCACAATCGAAACTTGAGATTAGATGAATCTTTAGAGGGGCATCGGCTGAGCCAAGTGTATGACGATTGGGCATGGTGTTCAGTGACAGATAGTCGTTATAGCGAGCTAGCTGAGGTAATGGCCAATCAACCGTGAGTGGGAGCTCTTTAAATTGAGTTAAGGCGAGATCTTTAAAGGTTTGCTCTCGGTAAGCCTTTATAAAGTCTTGTTCAAAGGCTAAGCGGTTGGCTTTATCGGTACGGCCATATTCGTCTAAACAAGCTTCACTCTGGTATTGGCACCACTGATTAAACGCTTGTTCAAGCTCTTGATCTGATGGCTTAGGGTGCAGTCGTATATTACTTTTAATTTGATATTGTAGCGCTTTTAACACTACATTACGCATTGCATGATAACGCTGCCAATCGAGCTCCATGTTTAAGTAATCGATAGCGTGAATGATTTCAGCTTCTAGGGCGGTATCATTATCAATCCAGTCACTATTGGATAACGAAATGTGCTGCCAGCTCGCTGAAAGATGATTGTTTGTGGGAGTGGCTATTTGTGTGCAATTTGTTAGCACAGTGACTGATAACGAAAGAATAGCTAAAACTCGTAGTAGGCGATGCACTGAATGGTGGATGGAAGGCATGATTTATCCTAAAGCGTATAGGTAGAGATTTATTATAATTGAAAATATCTATTTTTATTGTGTCGAGTGTTTAAAAACATGTGTGATTTTATAGTGATGTTTTAGAGGCTTAGCATTTTGTGCTAATGCTCAATGATTGATTTTTCCCAAGGGGGTGGTTTTGAAAAAGTTAATGCCGTTTGTTTTAATCGTGTTTTCCATATTTAATATAGCAGGTTCCTTTGCGTCAGATGATGTTGGTAAAGAAAGGGTGAGCCCTTGGAAAAAGTACAAAAAACCAAACTGCAAAATATTAAATGCGAATCAATGCAAGCAATTACGTACGGATCTTCTAACTATATTTGTTGATGGAGGAATATCTGAAGCACAGTTACTTGAGTATTTAAAAGAGGAGAACTTTGACAAGCTTGAAAATGTAAAATTAAGATCTGTGGCAAGTGGTTTAAGAGACTATACATATAAAATATAAATATTCCGGAAGTTTAGATATTTTCAATATAAAAAATTTACAAGATGAATGTGCCACTCTTGAAATAAGTCAGCCAAGGCGGCTCGTTGATATTAATTCAATATTAGTCTCTGGTGATAAAGCCAAAAAGGATTTTTTCCCTGAGGCTAGAGATTCGTTTTTGTTGAAAGAGCTTTGTAAAATTATCTATTATGAACCGTTATATAATTCAGAAAACTTAGTTATTCATAAGCTAGAAATATACCCAAATATAACTAAAGAGATGATGAATCAAGAAATCTTTCATTGCAAAAAGCTATTAGATCTAAATATAGGTAAAATTATAAAGCGGAGTAGCTGTATTAATAAGCTGGAGTCAGAGTTTGTTAGTTCAAAGGGCAATAAGATCGGTGTGGTTGATAATGAAATTAAATATTATGTGAATTATAGGCGTCTTTTTAAGAGGTATACCCCAGATGCATTAGCATGCTATAAGAATGATGTTAAAGCTAAATACGATGAGTTATATTCTTGTGCCTACGGGATTTTATTGTTGAAGCATACTGACTTCCCCGAAAATACAAATAGGGATTGTAATGACTTTAATGAAATGGCTGAGATAGGTATAGATTTTTGTGAGCATAGTAAATGATTGTTTATCAAATCTGTATTTTTTGATTGCCCACCCCTTTTTTTAGTGTTTAGCACCTATTCTTAGTTAGTAGCTGGGTATTAACATGAGCACCTGCGTGTTAATGCCCAGCTACACCGCGAACAGTTTATTGTTCACTTCTTTAAGTATTTATTCATATCTAAGTTAATTTCCCCCCTGATCCTTACATACCCAATCAATAGTGAAGAAATCTCTGAATATAGTTGTTCATTATTTGGACTTGTCCATCTATATCAGTACTTTCAACATGCTTTGTCATTTAATGTATTTGGAGAGGGATATGAAAAACAAGATGATGCTGTTATTTATGGTTTTAGGTGTGCTGGGCTGTAAATGTAAACGCTTCAATTATTACTTTTAAAGATTAATTCGTTCAGGGGGATACTGACTGGTCAAGGGAAACATACTAAGGATCACTTAGAGCTGATGATAATGAAAGTATTAAGCTCTGTCTTTAGGGGTTGGGGGAGATGCCGACCGTAATTCAGGCTCTGTGGTTTTTCGTTTATTTGGTGGCGGTGTCGATCTTGCAGTTGGTGCTGGTCAGCAAAATTTTGTTCAACGGTAGATTATTGGTTGGGCTATACACCTTGGCAGCATGATTCTAATCAGCAGGGCTTTACTTTTTCTGATCCACTTGCGCTAACACTTGATGCGGGGGAGGATTTATCCGTTAGCTGATTGTATCGCTATGATTGGGATGGGCGGTATACCTACGGCTATGATCAGGAAGGTAACTTTTGGAATGATTCAGACTTAGGTTCATCAGTTTGCCTATCTGTTCAGTATGATACCGTACCCGCAGCAAATGTTTCTGAACCAGGAACCTTGTTCCTTTTGGGTGCGGGTTTGTTAGGTCTAGCTGGGCGGCGTATCACGATGGAAGTCTAGGGGGTATCGCTCAGAGCAAGATGCTCTAGGGTAAATGCACTAAAAGTCCTGAGTTTACTTGGTTACTTCTATTTTAATTCCTCATCTGACTGGGTAGGAGGGGTATTTTAATATGGCTTAAACGAAGTACGAACTATTTAAACACAAGGGTTCGTACTTCGTAGTATGTTAATAACTTCTATGAGCGCCTTGTGTTGTAGTTTATGAATATCGTCTTTGGTTTGACGGTGTTTATCTCTAGTTTTCGTTCTTTATCAAAATGGAAACGGGCCATGTATGGGAACTCTTTTCCTAGCATCCGTCTGAGCCAGTCCGCGTTATCTTGTCCTTTAGGACGATTATAGATGCATCCTGTATTTTTACATTTTCCTAAGAATGATGTTGCTGCCACTATCTCACCATTTTTCCACGTGGCAGTATACTCTTTGATTCCCGTCTTACGGTTGTAGAATGCTTCTTCCCCATGAGGGGTTAATTGATAGTATTTAGCGTTATAGTCGATGCTTTTATGTGGAATGAACTCTAATGTGTAATTACCACAGCTCGCATAGGTTCCATTGATAAGCTTTCCATTTTTCCAATTCTGTGTGTAAAGCTTGTCGCCACAGTCAAATGTATAGGTTCCGTCTCGGGAAAAACTTTCTTCTGTTTTATCTTCGCTTGAAGATGCTATTTTTTTGAAGTGGTTACTGAAAATAATCTTGCCGTCTTTCCAGAAATGATCAGTTTCCTTTGTTAGAGATCCATTCTCATATATTTTTTCATTGATTAACTGACCTTTGCTGTCCCATGTTTTTTGTGGGCCGTTAAGTTTTCCATTTGTTTTTGTTTCTGATGATGTTGGAAAGCCTTTTGAAAAGGAATGCTTGTCGGTGCTTTTGTTTTCAAAGCATTCTGAATTAAAGCTATCCTTTCCATTGGTGTAATTTTTAAAGCATACGTTGTAATTGGATATTGCAACTTCAAATCCGCTTTCGATATTCCCCTTGTTGAAAATTATGTCGTATGTTAGTTGACCGGAAGAGGTCCATTTTTTACTGGGTCCATGAAGTATGCCATTGAGGTGGTTTTCTTGGAGTTTTTGTTTCCCGTTGCTATGCCATTCTTTTGATGTTCCATTTTTAGAATCTCCTTTGTAGGATGCTTCAGAAATGGGGGTTCCTTTTATGGGTTCTTTTTTATCGTTGCTTTCTTTTACGAAGCACTTGGTTGTTCGGGTTTCGCCATTATGTTGTGTCGTACATAATGATTTCCATTCCACAACCGTTTCAAATCCTTTTTTATTGCCTTCGTTTAAGTATTCAATATCGTTGGTTAGTATTCCGGAAGAGCTCCAAGATTTGTATTTCGATATAGTCCCTTCTTTGTATGTGGTTTCACTTTTTTGTTTTCCATCTGGATACCAGTGCTGGGAAAGACCATCTAAGCTCCCATCTTTATATATTTCTTTTGAGATAGGTGTTTTGTTAGTTGTTTCGAGAAATGAATCAATACTGAGAGGGAATATGGTTGAATGAAAACATTCTTTTTTACCGTGCTCTGTGAGATCAACATACTCTATTCTACAAATAGTATTATTCGTTGAAAGCTTCCATTTGAACCCATTACGATCGTCAATTTCTAGTATTTTGTGCTTTGCATTCTTTGTCCATTTGGTTTCGTTACCCGTTGTTTTTCCTTGATCGTAGAGAATTTCATGAATTAAATCACCATCCTCGTTATAGGTACGCATCCATTCATCCCTTTTTCCATTGATATATGAAAGCGCTATGTAGGGCTCGCCTGTGTCAATGTGGTATACCTCGAAATCACCTTCAAGTTTGTCGTGTGAGATATTGATTTCAGCAAGCTTGTAGCCATCTCTATGTTCGCAGAGAGTTTTTCCGTGAAGCTCTCCTTGCTCGAACTGAGAGGTACATTGAATATCGCGGCTTGCGTGGTAATTGGTCGCATCTATTGCGAAAAGTAGTGAGTATAAAATTGAGCTTGTATCTCGGGCTAGCCCGGTAAAAAGCTCGCCGGTTTGACTGTCGTAATACAGTCCACTCTCTTTGATGAGTGCTTTGTAGGGCAGCTCTTTTTCTCCGCAGCCTTGAAGTATAAAGAGGGCTGATATGAGACAAAAAAATTTATACATCGAAAAGCTCCTTGTATTAATTGACTGCTTCTTCATTAATTTGAGTGGTGGCTATTGCGTCTGCTTGTTCGCTTAGCTTGTTAATTTGGTAATTGATATAGAAATAAGAAAAAGCAAAGGTGTAAAAAGGATTGAGTTTGACCTCCGTCACTCCCTCTTTGCGTAAGTACTCTTCTAGGGCGGTTTTGGCCTGAAATCCCCACACGATATATAAGACTTGGATCGCAACGATCAAAAGTGCGCCCAGCCCAATTAATTCCTCTTCTGTAGCTCCCAGGAGTACGCCTGAAATGCCACTACAGATAGCAATGGCCAGAATATAGCCATCTTTAACAATGCTTTGGTTTAAGGCTTGGTTAATCATTGGGTTGTATCGAAACAACCACAGCATTGGGTAGATTCCCCAGCTAAAAATGGTTAGTAAAACCAGGGTTAAGGTTGGTGTATTAATTCGCTCTCGTAGCTGGATGAGGTTTTCCATAGGGACTCCTAACTGTTTGTTTTTTAACCTTGCAAAGGCACTCTTAGTTTTTAGGCATTAGAAATATAGCAGACTATTCGATACATGTAATGAGTAGTCTGTAGATGATTTGTCTGCATCTGCTGCAATGGCCCGAGTGGTCAATTGCGGGAGTGTGACTCTGGTGGAAGCGGAACAAGCAAAATACAAAGCCTGTAGTGATGAGCTGTTGCAGGTGTTGGCAGACAACATTATTCGTCTTCGAAAAGAGCAGGGGTTGTCGCAGGAGAGGTTGGCAGAGGTGGCCGGTATGCACCGCACTTTTATTAGTTTAATTGAGCGTAAGGGGCGCAATGTGACCCTTGGGGTGGTGGAAGCTTTGGCGACCGCCTTAAGCGTGGATGTGCCTACCTTGTTGACACAAGCCGAATAATCGAAACATTTTACATCTCAAAAATAATAATAATTGAGTTATAGTTTGCCCTGATCTAGTATTGTCTCAATATTGAAGGAAATTGAGATGAAAGCCATTAAGACACCGCCTGAATGGGAGCACGGTGACCCACTCGAATACCTGATGCAGAACCACAGTCAGGACTTTCCACGCTACATGGAGTGGTATAGCCCTGTGGATGCGAAGGGCCGGTATCTTCCGTTTGACGAGCTAAGGCATCGCGTAGATAAAGACCTAAGTATCGAGCTTTCTTGGGGGTTAACCAAGGCTTCACGGCTTAGGCAGTATCAGGGATATTTGCCTGCGGGTAGCTCAGCTTGTCCGTATTACCTGACGCCACTGATGCAGAAAACCATCTCCGTGACGGATAGGCACACTACGACGGCGGCGCTTGAGTGGATGACGGCTAATATCGGCGAAGCCAAACACTTCCAATACTTGCTCAATGATCTAATCGAAGACGAGGCCATTAGCAGCAGTCAGCTGGAAGGGGCAGCGACCACCACCTTGGTAGCCAAAGATATGCTCAAGCGTCAGCGTCAGCCGCGTACGCTGGATGAGAAGATGATTCTGGGTAACTACCAGATGATGCGCTTTGCCTGGGAGCATAGAAACGCCGAGTTATCGCCGGAGCTGATTGCGCAGATGCACGAAGAGGGCGTGAGCGGCGTTGATGATGATGCCTATACTCCGGGTGTATTTCGGCAGACTGATGATGTTGTCGTCGAAGGTGTAGAAGGGGAGGTGGTTCATCAACCGCCTGCGGCAAAGGGTATTCACAAGCGCCTAAATAGACTCTGTACTTGGATAAACACTTGCCATGACGATGCGCAAAGCCGCAATTACTTACACCCACTGATCAAAGCCATCGCTATTCATTTTGCCATTGGCTATGAGCATCCGTTTCGGGATGGTAACGGTAGGGTAGCTAGAGCGTTGTTTTATTGGTTTATGTTCAAGAGCGGCTTCGGTGCTTTTCGCTATATCGCGATAAGCACCTTACTTAAAAAGGCCGCGACCAAATATGGTAAGTCCTACCTGTACACCGAAACCGATGATATGGACTTAACCTACTTTATCGATTACCAATGCTCGATTATTATCAAAGCCATTGATGATTTTGTGAATGGCTACCGCAAAGCCCACGAGGACCAAAAAGCCTTTAACGCTTTTTTGTGGGAGTCCGGTCTATTCAAAAAAATGAATGACAAGCAGACAGCTATCGTTCATGTTGCTCAAAATAGGCTGCACAAAGATTTTACAGCGGCAAACGTAAAAGAGAATCTAGACTGTGCGTATAACACGGCTAATGCCGCCTTAAAGGGGTTGGTTGATCTGGGAATCTTTGAGCGAGAGAAGCAGGGCAAGGAGTGGATCTACAACCTGAAAGACCAGGATAAGATCAAAAAAGACTGGCGTGGTAAAAAAGGATGATAATGCTACTTCGTTTAAGGTAAGTTAAAAGAAGCCGCTTGCTCTAAACGGTTATTTATTGGTGATGCCCTGCCGACTAATAATGTTAACTCTAATAAATCAGTAGATTGCGGAGTTTGCTGTGTGTGCCAGTTTTTAGTCAGTACATTCGATAGTGATTAGTTTTAACTCGGGAGTGAGCTGAGTAGAGCTTGTAAGGTTTGCTATCTGGTGTTGGTGTTGGTGTTGGTGTTGGTGTTTGTACGTAGTAGCTAAGTTTTTGGTTCAGTTGTTTTCTAAATTATTACTTGAAATTAGATGAAAACTTATTTATCAATATTTTTTAGATATAAAGATTGTGATAAAAAATCATGAATAACTTTACGCCGAGAATAATAAAGCCTTGCCGGAATACAGCAAAATCTCCTAAGTTAAAAATTTCCAGATGTATCAAAAATTATAAAAAGGGGGTTGAAACATCTCTTTTTCTTGATCTGAATATACTCTCAAAAATGCGAGAAGTAGTTGATACTAAAATTGTAAATTATAGTAACTCTGGTTTGATGGGGTTGGTGAAAATATTAAATTCATTACCTGCTCTATATCTAAGCCCAGGTTTTGCTATTTCAGAAGTGCGACAAGATTACCTTGAGTCTTTAATGGTGGCGTATGAAAATTTCCTTGAAAAATATTGTCCTGGCTATGTGGATGCGCATAATGCGACAAAAAACTACAAGAATATTAAAGAAAAACCATTGAAGTTTGAAGATTTCGATAAGTCGGAAAAATATTTCAATTCCGTTGCGTATTTAGGGATTCTTAGGGTTCAGATTTTAGATCGAAAAGGGCTAGGTGATCCATGCTATAAGTATGAAAGTTACTTGTCATATATGATGGATAAAGCAAATATGGTTGGAGTGATTGAGTCGGAAGTAGCTAAATATGTTTTTTCGGATATAAAATCGATATCTGACCAAAAATTTAGAGCTTTTTCTTCAATGATAAAAGATAATTTCAAAAAAGGTGGTAATAATTCAGAGAATGTTTTAATAAATTGTTTAAATTCAGCAAGAGACATTATGTACTATAGAGCAACGGCCGACCGCTCTAATGAGTACTTTGATGGTAAGCTTCAAGATACATGGCTAGTTACAGCAGATGCTGGGTTATGGAAGCTTTCCGAGTCTATACATTTTGTCCCTAATGTAGAAGGATGTGACTCGAAATACGTTACCTTTGTGAGAAATAAAGAGCAAAAAAAATCTCTATACTGGAACTATTGTGATCAGATAACAATAAGTAACTTAGATTTTAGGAAATTGGTAAGAGAATTGAGTGGTCATAATTATAGTTTTGGCGATAGTGATCTCGATTACCTTCTGGATTGTATATCAGAATCTGAAGATGAATTGTTAGCGGTGGTTAATTCTCAGTAAATAATGTTTGTGAAAGTTAGCTGTGCCGAGCTATTTTACTTAATTCTTCCGAGAAAGATGTGTTAAGTTTCATTTGGTGTAATTGGCCGGGGTAAATTTTGGATTTCAAAAAAGAGCGTGTTAATTTTCACAATAATTTCCCTGATGTTGTTCAGTTTAAAGCAGAGCGAAAGCTCAAAGAAAGGTTAGGTCAGGCGGGAGGTATTACACCTTTTTTACCTATAAAGCTTGGTTATGATAATGATGTCGTGTATCAAACATGCGTAGGACATTTGTTAGACGGCCTGGAATTCTTACCCTATCGCCCTGATTATATGTTTGATCATTGTTTTAAGGTTATTGATGAGGCTGGTTCCATTTTATTTGTCGATAAAGGTATTAAAGGCATTGTGCAAGGCCTTCCAGCTAAGCTATTAAATCACTCAAGAAAAGAATGGGAGTCGGTTATTGATTTTCTGGGGGGGAATATTCCTTTGATGACATGCAGATTCTTAGTTAAAAGGGTGTTAGAAGCTTATTTCTTGACTGACAGAGATAGTCGCCAATTAGTAGATCGGTCTAAAAAGTGTTTTGGGGTGCAGTTCTTTGAGGAGTTTGTAGGACGTTTTGCGCAGGATGATTCAGGTCGGCTCAGCGGAAATATATCTTCTGAAAGGATCAGTAAAGGAGCAAGCTTTTTAAAACTATATCTTTCGGGTAAAAGAGGAACCAGAAAGGTCGAGAGAAGATCAAACGACAAATTAGATTTAACAAAACAAAATAATATTCCAACTCATAGCAAGAGAATTGAACTCTTACTCTCGTTGTTACTATTTAATATGAGAAACGAGAGGTTTCATGGAGCGGTTTTAAGCCCGTTTAGAACAAGTAAATCATCGATTGAACGCTATCAAAGTTACTATTTTGCTATGCTTTGCTCCTATATATTTTGCTTGGGTGTATTGAGCCTTAGGGGGGTTGGAGCATTATCAGGGAAAAGCATAGAAGATTGCGCGGAACAAAATATTAAGCTTCAAGTGAAGTTCTTCAATTAACTATAACTAACTTAATAAAGCTAATCGGGTATTATCATAGATAGGTGATAGGCTTGAGCGGGGTTTGTTTTGTCTTATTGTAATTTTTAGATAGGATCTGGCAGTTACCGATTTTTTGATGAGAGTGCCTGTCAGGCCGAATAGTTACCGTCATTTGCTGTAGAAGGGTGGGGGAAGCCTTGAAATCATAGCAGCAGGTCAGGAGGAGTGCTGCGAAAGTATTTAATTACCCTTGTAATTTACCAAAACGCCCTTATTTCTATCCTATTATGAAAATAAGGAGAGGTTAAATGGGGTTGCAGGCGCAGTTTAGGACGTTTAATAAAACTATTTCGATGGGGCCAAACGACACTCGGTTGAGTGAGGCTCGTGATAAACGTCAAAGTATCGATAAGGAGATTAAGGCCAAGTTTAAAGAAAACAATTGGGGAGATGCTCCTACCTTTCTTCAGGGTTCCTATGCTACAGGTATGGCAATAGTCCCGCTTGATGGCGACTATGATATCGATGTTGCTGTGACCATCCCTTCTGATTTAGCCCCCGATTCCCCGATACCTGTAAAACGAGCAATTAAATCAGTTTTTGATGATCGTGGGCTGTCTGCTGCCACTATTAAGCGTCCTTGCGTGACTGCACAGTACATGAAGGATGGGAAACCCAAGTTTCATATAGATTATCCGGTTTACCGGATTTCTAATTCTGGAACTCATGAGCTGGGCTGGGGAAAGCCCACATCAACAACTGAGGATAAGAAGTGGTCGGAGGGTGATCCAAAAGGGTTGGTAGAATGGTCAAAAAATAATGACTTAGACAGTGATGCCAGAGATCAATATAGATGCTTGGTCAGGTTTTTGAAGAGGTGGCGTGATCTGCGATATTCCTCCATTGAGACAAAACCATTCTCTATCGGGCTAACGATAATGATACGAGAGTGCTTTCTTGAATCGTTCAATGATGATGGGGAGGCCGATGATCTCGGCGCTTTGATTAACACAATTAATAAAATATTAAGCCATGGGTACTTTATACCTACAGGGGACGAAAAGTACGATCTTGTTGTGAAATTGCCCAAGTCCCCCTATGTGGACGTATTTAACTCTCACGGCAACACTATGGGTACAAAGCTGTTTAATAGATTAAATCAGTTAAAGAAAAGACTTATTGCAGCGCAAGATAAAGCGACAACGAAAGCTGCATGTAAAATACTTGCCGAAGATAATGTCTTTGGCTCTGATTTTCCTGTGCCTGAAGACGGTGATGGGAATGGAAATTCTAGTCGAAAAGTTAAGACTATAAACGGGGGTGCAGTAGGATCGCCCCAAGGTGCCTAAATTTACTGATAGCGAAAAAATCGTTGAGTACCTTGTCGAGGGCGGGTTTTCCGTATCTGAAGTAACAGGTGAGTTTGTTACGGTGGAGCTGGATATAGGTGGGGCATCCGTGCATATTCAGGGGCGTTATAGAGACGATTTTCCGGCATCCGTTCCGATGTTCTATTTGCTGAATCGATCCAGTTATGGGCGCTTGGCTCATGTAGGATGGCGCAATAAATTTGAAGATGTAAGTGGTGATATTGGATTAATTTGTAACGGCGTTACTATCTCTAGAAGTGTAAACTTTGATTCACCAGAACAGGTATTTCAGTACGGTCTTGAGGCCGCTATTAGTACGATTAGTGAGTGCCTGCTCTCGGATGAAAAGAACACTGAGCAAATTTTGTCAGAGTTTTCTGGCCACTGGGCTTTTTCTTGTGGGCAAAGGACTGGTGCAGATATAGCGATAATAGATACCGACGAAAAAATCCTACCTCTTAGAGTATACGGTACTTCAGGCGGCAGAAGACTTTATTGTATGCCTGATATGCCCATCAATGATCACTATCCACTACCAATGGGAAGAAGCGGTAAAGGAGTGGATCACAAGGGCTTATATATCCCTTTGTCATGCCCGATATTTCCACCTTCAGTTGCGGAAAATTTGTATAGTTGGTGGAAAAGTGAAGTACTGACAAGTCTGGATCAAGTGATAATCGACCAAATTAGAGAGTATTTACACAAGAGTACACATAAGGCAAAGAAATTTAGTGTAGTTTTAAGTGTGCCGACTCAAGTAGATGGTGAATTTTCATGGGTCGGAATAGACTTTTCTAATCATGTAAAATCGGTCCCCCCTCTGTTGGCAGCTTCTGTCCAAGGCGAATGGAAGCTAACGCCCTTCGATATTCAACTGCACAATAGAGAGTATCTCCTGCCAAGGGGTGGAGTGGCAGATGACATTAGCCTTGACAGCCTGTTAGTTATCGGGTGTGGGTCTGTTGGGGGAGAAATTTTAAGATTGCTTGGGCACGCAGGAATAGGTCGCTTAGATTTGATGGATTACGATCGCCTATCTACAGACAATATCTACAGGCATATTCTGCCGAGTAACTATATTGGAGATAAAAAGACAGCGGGTCTTGCCAAAGAATTAGAGTATAAATTTCCTTATCTTGATGTAGAAGTTTATGATAACCATCCTAATTTGCATTCTTTAGCTAATGATCCAAATCTAGGAAAAATACTAAGCAGGTATGACGGGGTAATTGTCGCGACAGGAGATGCTACTCACGAGCGCTTTTTTAATAACAAATTGATGGAAATTGAGCGCCGTCCTTGGGTTATCTACTCTTGGTTAGAGGGGTATGGAGTAGGTGGGCATATGGTTTATGTTCATCCCAATTCATCTGGGTGTCTTAGTTGCTTATATCGTGACCCGATCAATAATGAACCATCACTGAAAAACATTCAAAATTTTATGTCCATCGATCAGTCGTTTGCGAAAGATATATCGGGGTGTGGAACTCATTACTTACCTTTCTCTTATGTGGATGTTGTCCAGACAGCGATTCTTGCTGCGAGAACAGCAGGTGATGCACTGTCTGGAAGATTGAACTCTTCTCGGAGGGATTCTTGGAAAGGAAACTCAAGAAATGCTGATGAGGCAGGCTTAGAATTAACGAGGAGATTTCGAAGCTTTTCAGCTAATGGGCCAATAGAGTTGAAATGGGATGATTGTCCTGTGTGTGGCGATTTATGAGATATGTATTTGAATCTCCTTATTCCATGTTAGAAGTAAGTAGTTCAGTGCTTGAATTATGGAAAAAATATCGTCAAAAAAAGCCAAAAGATAATGAGGCTTGTGGAGTTATTATTGGTGAAAGCTTTTATGACGATAGCAAGTATATTGTTGATATGGCTACTTCACCTAGGCGGAATGACTTCCGACAGAGGGCTAACTTTAAAATTAAAGATAAGTTCCACCAAAAAGTTGTAGATAAAGAGTGGCGAAAAAGTGGTGGAACTAGATTCTATTTGGGATTCTGGCATAGCCATCCACAGGAATCTCCTGTCCCATCTTTCTTAGATCGAAGTGAGTGGAAGAAAAACTTTAAATTAAACTCTAGGCATCTGCCTTCATTATTCTTCCCAATTATTGGGCTGTCTAGGGTAGAAGTGTGGGAGTTGAATATGGGTAAAATTATAAAGATGGATTCCTCATTAAATGAAAATCTTTAATGCAGTTTCAAATTTAATTATACAGTGGTTTAAGCTAAAAATTGTGCATCCAGTTGTTGCAGTTGGACGTATTATCTTCACGGCAGGCATGGTCGGTGGCCTCGGATTAGTGATTTCATCGACAATAAAAGATGTTCCAATAGCTATCGAGTTTTCATCAGGCTCTGGCATGTTGTTGAGCCTAGTGGCAGTGGTTGTTGGTATGATTACTATGATCTATGGCGCAACCTTAAGCGTTAAAAGCTGCCGCTCTGAGATTATTTACTTGCAGGGACTTCCTGCTTCTGCGCCAAGCATACCTGATAGCGCTCTGGGGAAGCCTTACTCGTTGCATGGCCCTCATTCAACTGTTCTTAAAGTGAGTGACGAGTCGCCCGAGAAAGCTATTTCTGATTTAAACGGGGCTTGCAAGTCTATTTTGGAGCACGCTTTAATCAATCAGAATTACGATAAAATATTTTTTGCAGGGTTTGCACGCATTCCGTGCATTTTCTCTATTGCAGCAATGTTTCGTGGCTGTGGCGTTGATGTTGAAGCATTAGAGAGGTTTAAAAGCCCAGCCAAGTGGGCGCGATTGTCAGACTTTGATACTGTTGAAAAGCCAGAAATATCACTTTCTGATGACATCAGTTCGTATGTTTCCGAAGGTAGAGAGGTCGGTATAGCAATATCAATTACAGGTGATATCTCATCGGATGAGCTTCCAGACTACATCTCGAAACATACAAAGATCTTTCAGTTAAGCCCGAAAGTTAAAAATGAGGCTTTCACTGTCAAATCACATCTTGATGATTTTGCAATGGAGTTCAAAGAACTAATTGATGCTTTGAGCAAAAGAGCAGATATCATTCATTTGTTTATCAGTGCTCAGAGTGCATTAGTCTTTGCGTTGGGTCGAATGTACCAAGAGGGCATGCATAGTAAAATTGTAGTACATAATTATTCACCTGATATTAGGCAATATAGTTGGGCAGTGCAAATCGATAATGGGGATGTGAGTTTGTACACTCGAGAATGATAGATTAAGGAGGGGGCTTGAAGTTGAAACTGTTAGATCACATCTATAAGCGTCTTCGATATTCATTTTCGTACTTGTCGCAGGCTTGGTTTTTTGAACCGTGCTGGACTTGAGGTATTGATTTGGTCAAGTTGGCGCAGTCCTGGAGGTGCGCCCCTCAATTATTGAGAGGGGCAGGTTTGCTCAAGGATATTCTTAGTCTCAATCGCAAGTATATCGGCCTTGAATTTCAAGTTTTCCAGATGTTGCTTAGCCCCAGCTTGAGAGCTTTTATCCAATGTGGAGAATTCATCAAGTAGGCAGGATAGGGCATCACAAATAAATGACAGATCATCCGCAAACGTTCTCATATCGTCAGTTAGATTCAGTAGCGTGTGTTCATCGTTTCTATTTTTGGTCTTCATTGATTGAGCTCCTTTTGTTTCAGATAAAAGTAATGTTCTGGGAGGCTTTCTTCTGCCAAGTGATGTCTCGGCGGTCGTATCGGGTAGTAGTACTTACATCACTGTGTCCGGCCAGTTGGCGAACGATGTTGATGTCAGTGCCTTGCTCCAGCAGGTGAGTAATGAACGATCTACGTATGTCATGTAGGCTGAATTTATCGATATTGGCTTGCTGTTGGACTCTAGTTACGAGATTGGCTAACCCTCTGGTAGAAAGGCCTGAGTAATTAATCACGCCTGGTCGGGGTATTCTTGTAAATAACGCTCCCTCTGCTATACCTCGCTGTTTCAGCCATGCGTGTAGGCTTTTTGTGACTTCTTTGGCTAAGTAGATTTCACGTTTCTTACGGCCTTTGCCCTGCTTAATGGTTAGCAGGGCATTTTTCTGGTTGAAGTCGGCTACTTCTAAGCTGCAAATCTCTAAGGCCCGCAAGCCAGTCCCAAAACCAAGTAATAGCAGAGCCGTTTCACGGCTGGCACGAACAGGATCTTGAATATTCTTGGCGGCTCGAAGTAGTTTCTTGATTTCTATGCGACTGACACTACGACCAGTCCGAGTGATACTGCCTTTTACATTCTTCACGGCCTGAATACGAAGAAGCTCATCACCACCTAATTGCTCAAGGTTAAACGCTGTTTTTGCCACTCCGCGTAAACAAGCCAAGGTGAGATTGATCGTGCTAACAGCATATTCAAGATCCTGCATGGCTGCACGAACCGTATGCACTTTTTCAAAATTCAATTCATGCCAAGGGTATTGTTTCGCCGGTTGTGAGAATCCTAATAATTGGGCGGCAATTTTTAGCTGTGTCACCATGGCGGGGCGCCCTGTAGATGCCATGGAGTTGAGATAAATTTGATAAGCTGAGGCTTTAATTTCTCTGGGCTTTCTTCGTGTAGCCAGAGGGATAATTTTGGTATTCATTGTTAAGTTCCTGGAATAAAAAAGCCCCGGTACATTTCTGTACTGGGGCTTATGTTGGTGTGGTGTTTAGGTGAGTTAAAGCGCGACTTCACTTTTGCACATTAAACGAAGTGGGCCTTTCTTTAGCGGGTATGAGATCTACTGGGATGAGTGGGGCCCTTATGGGGTTACAACAAGCCTTGTTCTGCAAAGCTGCTAATGTCATCACCACAAACTAATAGATGATCCAGCAGGCGAATATCTACGGTCTTCAGGGCTTCATGGATACGATTGGTAATGTCGATATCAGCCCGGCTAGGCTCAGGGCTACCACTGGGGTGGTTATGGCTGAGAATCACTGCAGAGGCATTCTTAGCCAGCGCCGCTTTGACAATTTCACGGGGATAGACTGCTGCAGCGTCTACCGTGCCTTGAAACAATTCCTCAAACGCCAAAATACCGTGTTGGCTATCTAATAAAATCACAGAAAATACCTCACGTTCCAGATTACCCATGCAGACCTTCAAAAAATCGCGTGTTGTGTCAGGGGAAGTTAAATAGTTACTGCGTTTCAGTCGCGTTCCTAATATTGATTTAGCCCAATACAGGATCTGTTCATCGCAGACATGCTCGGGAACAGGATGGTTAGGAGAGTATTCTTTTTTGGCTGCTGCTCTTTTGAAATAGTTATTCATAGTTGGGATCCTTAATGCAAAAAGCCCTTACCAGTGAACTGGTAAGGGCTATAGGAGGAGCATTAAATGCTTATCGGGATTAGTTGTCGTATTCTGACTCGTAAACATCGAAAGGAATTATCTTGGCTGATTCCTTGTTCATGCTGAAGTGGTTGCCGCAATCCTGGCATTTGAAGTTGTTCAAGATATTATCGTCAACAAACTCACCGAGAGATAAGCCCGCAGAGCCACCAGCTACACCACCGATTAGCCCGGCAATGACAGCGCCAGAAATTCCGCCGATGATTGGTCCGGCCGGGCCAAGAAAGCCTCCGGTCACGGCACCGATCCGTGCGCCGCGCGTGACGGCCACGACACCACTGACAGCACCGGCCAAAGTGCCGACACTGCCACCGATACGGCGTGCATGATTTTTATGGGTGATGTTGTCAGATTTGCATTTGGGGCAGATTAAGATCATAAGCTGATACCTCTAATGTTATTTATTGGAGCAAAGGCTCAGTTGTGTGATATAGGTTTCAGATATGTTGGAATAGATTGTTAAATTCGATTAATGATTGGCATGTGGCTAACCATTAGCTTGGAGTAAATTATAGAAATTAGTGGCGGAGTGACTCGTGTTGATATATACGACTTGTTATAACTAGCAATGACAGTGCTTTAATGAGCCTATTGCAATATGCTATTAGGTAAATATAAGGCGAACTGCCTTAGTTTACAGATTAAAAATACAGGTCCTAGTTTTCGCAAGGGGTTGATTCGAAAAGAATAATGTGAACTATATACTTTGCAGAAATTACGGCGTATAACTATACGGCTAGTTGTCGTTGGATAAACTGTTAGGCATATAAGAACTAAGAACGATCAATTGTAAGGTTGGCACTTTTTATAATAAGTATAAGGATGGATATGGATAAAAATAAACTGGCAATAGAGCGGATAATATTAAAAGAAATCATCAATAAAACTCATAATGAATCAATTCGTATTTCTGACAGTTGTCAAAAAGATATTCTCCTACTAGTTCGCTCAAGAATTCCAGAAGGGAAAAAGGCGAGCGATTTAGACTTAAAAGAGATAAGGTTCTTAGTAAACGAGTTTGCATCAAAAATTCATAAAGCGGCCCCAGAATCAAAGAACCCTAGGAAAAGGGCCGTTGTTCGTAGATCAATATTGGAGAGCATTAAAAGTTTTTTAAGTGATATTTGGCCTTTTGGAGAGTGATTAATGAATACTGAAAGTCGATCTCAGCTAGCCTTCGAATATGCACGAGATGCCACTAAGCAATTAATGGCTTTAGCCACAGGCATTATTGCTCTTACGGTTACTTTTTCAAAGGATTTTATTGGAACTGTACCCGATGAGACCAAATGGCATATAACTTGGATTTGGATTCTTTTACTAACATCTGTTTTTTTCGGTCAAATATGTCTGATGACACTAACTGGAATTCTTGGTTCAAATAAAGATCCAAAGCCACCACTCAATATATATAACTCAACTGTGAAAATAACATCAATACTTCAGTTTACCACATTTTTTCTTGGTCTTTCGTTGACGGTGAAATTTGCGATCTCTGCAATTTGACTGGGTATGTTAATTAACCGTAATAGCAGGTGCCTGGAATTAAGTTTGATGTGTGACAATAATTACTTTTCATAGTTAAAGGAACTAGGCTTGCCTCTTGGCTTTAGACAGAGGCTGGAGTTGCTTCTTATCTTCCAGTTAGTGCGATTGGGAAAAGAAAACGGCAGGCTGCAGTTTAAAACGTTTTGCGAGAGCCTGCATATGATCCAAGGTCAGATTTCTGGAGCCATTTAGGATCATCGATACTAGGCTTTTACTGCCAATATCTTCTTTTAGGTCTTCGGCCTTAAGTTGATATTGATCCATTAATACTCGAAGGACGGCCACGCCATCATTCAGCTGCTCGATGCGTTGGTTGAATTCGGCAAATTCGGTGGATTCATCTTCCCACTGTTCAATAGAGGCTGCCAGAATCTCGATCAGGGGTTTGTAGGTATCGTAATCTTCAATAAGCTCATCCATTAGTGCCAGTGCCATTTCATACTCGGCTCGGGTTTGGATATGGGTTACAAACGCCGCCTGCTGAAACAGGTCGGAGGCTAATGACTTGATAGTGGTAAAGTTCATCTTCTTTGCTCCTATTGTACTTTGGCGTATTTCTTACAAAGCTTGTCGTATTCTGCGTGGTTAACGATATGTTTCACATACATTCGGCAGTCGCGAAACTCAATAAAGGCAATGAGCCTAAGGTTATTACCGCCAATATCAATTACCCACCATTTGTCCTTGTATTTGAAATTATCCAGGCTAGGGTGCAGGGTTCTAAGTTCTTCTGGCGATTTGAATGTTCCGTTGCGTAGTGTTTTATAGAGAGCATCAATGGCATTGGCGTCATTAGGGTATGCTTTTGCGGCATCGTTAAACGGCTTTCTGGATATGACGTGCATGCCTACCTCTAGTTTCACAATATGTGAATATTATACTAAAAACTGCTAGTTCACAATATGTGAAATTCAGGTATCTAGTGTTCTTTGTCGCCTGAGGATGAGTTTCGAAGCCTCCACTAGCGTGGCAATATCTTGCGGGCTCTAGAGGTAATTGATATGGTCAGCTTTCGCGGGCCTACAGTGTAAAACCTAGGTGTTTGGACCCTGCAGATACCCCCATATCTCAATGAGGGGGTATGTCTGGGGGTATAAGATAGTTGGTTGGTAAAAAATAGCCAGCTATTTCAGTGTGTTATGAGTTATATTCGATAGAGCTAGGCCCACCAAAAAAACGTTGCAGATCAACGACTTACAAGCCCGCTAAAACGCGGGCTTTTTTGTGTCTGAAATTTAAGTCCAGATTGCACCTTCTTCCTTTAGGCTCTCTAATGGTCGGGTCCTTGGAGCGCTCTGATTAGTCCTTTAGAATTCTGGTTTTACCCCGGCCTGGCGGACAGTCAGTTAAGAGCAGTTTGAAGGGGATGAACCTAGTTTACGTTTCTTTCTCTGATTATAGAAACGCCCAATGTGACTCATTGACCAGCCAACGACCAGACTGTTGTGTAAATCAATAACGACACATAGGTATAGCCAGCTCTCTCCTGTACGGATATAAGTGATATCAGTCACCTATTTAGTGTCGGGCTCCTGTGCTGTAAAATCACAATCTAAATGATTGAGAACATAATCTGGTCGAGATATTGGTTTGCGCTTGCGGCATTGTTTTGCTGCCGGTATGCCAACCAAGCCATTGATCTTTATTAGTCGAGCCACGCGATTCGGGCCACATCGCTCACCCTCGTAACGTAACGCCTCCCAAACCCTTGGGCTTCCAAACACACCGTCACTGCCACGGTGTATCTGGCTGATACGTCGTGACAATCGAGTATCATCTTGGGCTTTGGCGCTAGGCTTTCTATCTCGCCAATCGTAATAGCCACGGTGAGAGACTTTGAGTAGTCGACACATCATCCTGACAGAAAAGGCATCGCGGGAGCGCTGAATCACGTGATACTTCACTTGGGGTGTTTGGCGAAGTACGCTGCCGCTTCTCTTAAAAATCCCGTTTTCGCTTAACTTCGGCCAGCTCACGCTTGAGTCGGGTAACTTCTTCATCTCTGGGGCTGCCATTGCCAGGAAGAGTAGTCTTCGTAGACTCAGAAAACTCCTTAACCCAACGTCTTAGCAGGTTGTCATTAAGGCCGAGATTTTTGGCAATGTGGGAGATTGGCCTGATTGGTTTGCTGCACAAGAGCTACCGCTTCTTGCTTATACTCTTTGGAGTATCTACATCTGGTTGTGGTCATAAAGCACCTTGTTAAAGTGGATTATCCACTCTTAACTAGGTGTCCGCTAGATCGGGGTAAAACCAGCTTGTGTGTTGGTCAGGGGAGATTGATAATCAACAGCAGGGTTTACATTTTTGCAACAGGAGGAGATATTTTGTAGCTTGAATGAATTCATACTTGTCCTCAGTATTACTTTTTTGAATCACAGAGTAAGAATTTAAAGTGATGGTGAAAATGCTGAGTGAAGATGGTTTGTGGCAAGAAAAAATTAGAAATAATATTAACTTAGCATTGTCGGAGTTATCAAATCCTGATGTTAAAGTTAAGGATTACAGTTTTTCTGATGATGATGGATTTCCTGACTATGTCATGGAAATTCTAGATAAAGTGAAAAAACTTCCCCCTGTTATTGATTTTGAACCATTTGAGATTAGAGAAGCTCAGTTGAGGCGTGGTTATCCATTTGATCATGAAAAGGATATTGATGTAAATAGAATTGATATTGAAATACCTTTGAGTAGCCAAGCTTTAAAAGCTCGAATGTATGTGCCTAAAATCTTAAGAGATAAAGACAGTTTAAGCGGAGCTTTGATTTACTTTCATGGAGGAGGGTTTGTTTTAGGGAGTATAGAATCACATGATGGAACCGTAGCGCAAATAGCGTATCAGTCAAAATTAATTGTAGTATCAGTTGATTATAGGCTTGCTCCAGAGTATCCATTTCCTACAGGCTTATTAGATGCTCAGTATTCATATAATTGGCTTGTTGAAAATGCTCACAAATACAATATAGATAAATCTCGAATTGCCATTGGAGGGGATAGTGCAGGAGCAAATTTAGCTGCGGCTTGCTGTAAGCTTAATCGGGATCAAGGGAAATCTCTTCCAGCAATGCAAATACTTATCTATCCAAGTACCATTGGGAATAATACATCAGAGAGTAGGGATAGACTTAAGCAAGCCCCTATTATTCCTAGTCATGTTATTAAGTGGATGCATGATCATTATATTTCAAAAGAAAACGAAAACGATGAGCGGTTTAATATCTTAGCTGCTTCTGATTTAAGTGATTTGCCACCCGCCTTTGTACTTACTGCTGGTTATGATCCATTACTTGACGAAGGCTATGCCTATTCAGAAAAGTTAAAGTCACATGGTGTTATTGTAAGACACTCCTGCTATATCAATATGTTTCATGGTTTTTATACTTACGGTGTGTTACCAGAGAGTCGAAATGCTATAAGTGAAACTGCAAAAATATTAAGAGAAACTTTGGGTGAAGGCTTGGAGCGAAAGTAGTCATCATTCATAAATGCAACTAATTGATATCCACTATTTTGGTATAAATAAACAATGAAAACATTTGAATTCACTACGGCAAAATCTATCGTCAATAAGGTTGGCGGAGTTCGTGAGTTAGCAAAGATTTGTAAATCTCTTGGAATATCAAAACCTTTACTCGTGAGTGATCCAGGAATTGTATCTTTGGGGTTGTATAGTGGAGCTGTGGAAAGTTTAGAATCAGAAGAAATTCCTTATGAGTTTTTTCATGAGGTTGAATCTGACCCTTCTGTAGAGGTGGTTGAAGCCGCGGTAACGTGTGCAAAGAATACAAAAATTGATGGTGTTGTTGGTTTGGGCGGTGGCAGCTCTATGGATGTTGCTAAGCTTGTGTCAGTCCTTGCTGCAGGAAATCAAAATATAGATAGCATGTATGGCGTTAATAATATAACAAGTGGGCGTTTGCCATTGATTCAAATACCTACGACCGCCGGAACAGGGTCTGAAGTAACAGCTGTATCGATAGTGAAGGTATCAGAAAGTGAGAAAAAAGGGATTGTATCTCCTGTTATTTTACCCGATGTTGCTGTGCTCGATGCTGAATTGACTGTGGGCTTGCCTCCGCATGTAACTGCAGCTACGGGTATTGATGCAATGGTCCATGCAATAGAGGCATATACAAGCATCCATAAGAAAAATCCATACTCAGATATGTTAGCAAGAGAATCTTTAAAATTGATTTCTCAAAACATTACAGCGGCAGTAGATAATGGAAAGGATCTAGGTGCTCGAAGCGGTATGTTATATGGAGCCATGTTAGCAGGGCAGGCATTTTCAAACTCACCTGTTGCAGCTATTCATGCATTGGCCTATCCATTGGGGAGTCACTACCAAATACCGCATGGCTTGAGTAATTCCCTGGTGTTGCCTCATGTTATGAGGTTTAACATCGATGTCGCATACGATTTATACGCAGAATTAGCCCCTTTTATTATTCCTGGTGAAGAGGGAAGAAAGGGCTCAAATATACATATTGCGCATAAATTAATTAGCTATATTGAAGATCTAATTGGTTCTTTAGGATTGCCAATGACATTAAAGAGTGTTGGAGTAAAAGAAGATACGCTTCCATCACTTGCTAAGTCTTGTATGTTGCAAAAAAGAATATTAGTCAATAACCCAAAGCATGTACATGAGTCAGATGCATTAGCTATATATCAATCCGCATTTTGAACAATACGCCCGTATTAAGAGAGCGCCTGTTATGAGAACGCCTGTTATGAGAAAAATCGATAGCGTGTTATCTACATCTGATAGAGAAAGTATGTCAAAAATAGACAAATCAAATGATCGAAAAAAATTAATATATACGTGCTATGTCATTTTTGTATTAATGATTGTTTATACGTTTTCATTCATTGATAGGCAAATATTGAGTTTGCTTGTGGAGCCAATGAAATCGGATTTAGGTATTAGTGATACGAAGATGAGTCTTTTACAAGGGCTATCATTTGCAATTTTCTATACGGCCATGGGGTTACCACTTGGTCGCATAGCTGACTCGTATAGTAGGAGAGGGTTAATAGCTGCAGGTATTACAGTATGGAGTTTTATGACAGCTGTTTGTGGGGCTGTGAGTAATTATTTTTACTTATTCCTGGCAAGAATGGGTGTTGGTGTTGGTGAAGCCGCTCTATCCCCAGCAGCATATTCATTAATTACTGATACTGTAGATAAGAAGCATTTAGCTAAGGCTATAAGCGTATATTCCATGGGGATATATTTAGGAGGCGGTCTTGCTCTAATAGTTGGTGGTTTAGTAATTTCCTGGGCTAATAGTATTGATAATATTACCTTGCCTATAGTTGGGGAGGTTTTTACGTGGCAAGTTGTCTTTTTAGCTGTTGGCCTGCCGGGTCTTTTACTCGTACCACTTATATTCACAATAAGGGAGCCCAGACGAAAATTAAAGGTATCGGGTTCCTATGATGTTGTTCCATTTAAAAATGTTATTCAGTATTTTAAAAACAACCAGAAAGCTGTATTGCTTCATAATTTTGGCTTTGCTTTGGCTGCCCTGGCAGGGTATGGCGCACTAGCTTGGGTCCCTACGTTTTTAATAAGAAGTCATGGTTTAAGTGGGGCGGAAACTGGATTGTATTATGGTTTAATCGTCCTTATCTTTGGTTCAGGAGGTGTTTTAAGTGGAGGTTGGCTGGCCGATCGTTGGTATCAATATGGTTGTATTGATGCAAAATTAAGGGTGGGTTGTATAGCGGCAATTTTGGGTTCTATTCCAACATTTGTATTTCCACTAGTAGAGAATTTAACACATGTTTTGATACTTTTGAGCTTGTCGACATATTTATTGAACTTTATGATGGGTATTGGACCTGCGGCTATACAGGAACTTGTTCCGAGTAATATGCGAGGCCAGTTTTCAGCTTTTTATCTATTTATAGTTAACCTTGTTGGTCTTGGTATAGGCCCTACTGCTGTTGCTTTAAGTACCGATTATATATTTGGTAACAGCGATGATATAAATTATTCACTTTCATTAGTTATTACTTTGGCTTTATTGATTTGTTCAATTCTCCTTTGGTTGGGTTTGAAACCCTATAGAGAAAGTGTTGAAAGATTGGTGGACTAAGTAAATCTGGAGTTTGTATGTTGACGTTAAATGATCCGACTTTATTGCATGATAAAAATTATGTAAATGGGCGGTGGATAGAATCAGGTATCAATAAAAAAATTGATGTTTTAAATCCTGCAACAGGGGAATTAATAGTTAGTGTAGCTGATGGTTCGGTAGGTGATATTCGCGAAGCTGTTCGAAGTGCTGATATAGCGATGGATGAATGGAGTAAATGTACGGCAAAACATAGGGCTAGAATTTTAAAAACATGGTTTGATTTGATTATCCTTCACAAAGATGACTTGGCTTGTATTATGACGGCCGAACAAGGTAAACCACTGGTTGAGTCAAAAAGTGAAATTTCCTATGGCGCTTCTTATATTGAATGGTTTGCGGAAGAAGCAAAACGTATTTATGGTGATGTTATTCCTAGTCATGGAGAAGATAAAAGGCTTTTAACAATCAAACAGCCTGTAGGTGTTGTGGCAGCAATTACACCTTGGAATTTTCCTTGCGCCATGATTACAAGAAAGGCGGCTCCAGCCCTGGCTGCAGGATGTAGTATTGTTATCAAGCCTGCTGCTGAGACCCCTTTATCCGCTTTGGCACTGGCAGAGCTAGCTAGTCGAGCAGGCATCCCGAATGGTGTTTTAAATGTTGTGGTAGGTAGTAATTCCGTTGATATAGGTAAAGAACTAACGCTGAATGAAACTGTTCGTAAAGTAACATTCACTGGGTCTACAAGAGTAGGTAAAATTTTACTTAGACAGTGTGCTGATACTGTTAAAAAAACTTCTATGGAATTGGGAGGTAACGCAGCATTTATTATCTTTGATGATGCCGATTTGGATAAAGCTGTTGAAGGGCTAATGAGTGCAAAGTTTAGGAATGCGGGACAAACCTGTGTCTGTGCAAATAGAATTTTAGTACACGAAAGTGTTTATGATAGTTTTTCAGAAAAATTTACTGAATCTGTTAAGAAGTTACTTGTTGGTAATGGTTTTGATGAAGGTGTTTCTATTGGGCCTCTTATTGATCAGAAAGCCCATGAAAATATGCTAAGTCTTGTGAATGATGCAAAAGGCCTTGGTGCTGAAGTTATTGCTGGAGGCAAGCCATCTGAATTAGGTGGGAATTTTTTCGAGCCGACAGTTATTAAAAATGCAACACCAGAAATGCGTGTATTTAAAGAAGAGATCTTTGGTCCGATTGCCCCCATATTTAAATTTTCCTCTGATCAAGAAGTAATAGAGATGGCTAATTGTACTGAATATGGTCTGGCAGCCTATCTTTATACTAGTGACATCAAGCGGATTTTCAGTGTTTCAGAATCACTTGAGTTTGGAATTGTGGGTGTTAATGAGGGAATTATTTCTACAGAGGTAGCACCTTTTGGAGGTGTAAAAGAGTCTGGAAGTGGTAGAGAGGGTTCCAAATACGGTATCGAGGACTATGTTGAGCTAAAATACATTTGTATTGGTGGTTTGTGAGTAGATTGAAATATGTACAATTTCTCTGGAAACTCTATATCTGAGGGCTATAATTACTGAAAACCACCTGTTTGGTAACGCTCACCAAAAGTAAGTCCATAGGAAGCACGAGATGAAAAGCCATTATCCTCCTCTAAATGCGCTCTTAGTCTTCTTGACAGCGTCTCGTGTTCAAAGTTTTACTCGTGCAGCGGATGCTTTGTGTGTTACACGATCCGCTGTGAGCCGGCAGATTAAGGCTCTAGAAGATTATGTCGGTAAACCTTTGTTTGTAAGAGATAATACTAATCTAGAGCTAACTCCTGAAGGATTGCGCTTCGCTAATGCCTTGTCTCTTATATTTTCAAACTTAAAAATTGCAACTGGTGAGTTAATGGGAGATTCAGATGCAGCTGAATTAAGGGTGAGTCTTTCTGCGACCTTTAATGCCGCTTGGCTAATGCAGCGATTTCCTAGGTTTGAGGAGCAGAATAAAGAAATCATCCCATGTTTTATAACGCATGGGTATGATACTGGAACTGAAACCACGGATTTTAATAGCAGCCAAGTGGGTGTTGCAATACGACTAGGCACAGGTCAGTGGGAAAATTGCCATGTAGATAAATTACTCGATATCTATGTAAATATGTGTGCTTCTCCTAGCTTACTTGGTAACGCCCCTTTTGAAGATATTTATCAACTGGAAGATTATAATTGGCTTCATTATAGTCATTTGCCTAATCTTTGGGAGCAATGGGCTTGTTCCGCAGGTGTCCCAGATTTAAAAACGAAAAAGAAAAATATTGTTTTTGATAATGTTGCTGTTGCAACTCAAGCAGTTATTGATGGGCTGGGTATTTTACCTTGTTATCAATGTTTTTCTGAGCATTTGCTTGCTGACCACCGTATTGCAAATGCCTATGAGCACTCTATGAAAAAGGCAGAGTCTTACTATCTTTTGAGTCCTCTAAACTACGAGAATCAATGGGCTATAAAGAAATTTAGGGACTGGGCTGTTATGGAGTCTTCTGGGCTTGCTTCTCTTGATGATTTTGTTTAATTGAAATTTATCGATTTGTATGTTTAGTTGAGTAGGGTATATCATTTATAGGGTGACCTTTCCCCTGTATTAGTACCAACCGCAGGATGAGATTTTCATAAGTTACGCGGCCTTTCGAGCAAACTCAACTGGTGGCATATAGCCGAGTGAGCTATGCGGCCTGATAGTGTTGTAATGTTCTCGCCATTGATCAATTTCAAAGCGGGCCTCTTCTAGCGTTCTGAACCAATGCTGATTTAGGCATTCGTTCCTGAACTTCCCATTCAGGCTTTCAACGAAGGCATTCTGCGTTGGCTTTCCTGGTTGGATAAAACCAAGACCAACACCTGATTCTCGACTCCAGAAGAACATTGCCTTACTGGTAAATTCAGTACCGTTATCGCATATGATTTTCGACGGCTTGCCTCGCTGTTCACACAGTTGGTCCAAGAACCGAGCCACTTGTTGGCCACTGATTGAGGTTGATATCAGTTGGCCCACCATTTCTCGCGAGTAATCGTCAACCACGTTCAGCACACGGAAGCGACGCCCGCCACTCAATTGATCCGATACAAAGTCCATTGACTAGTGCTGATTTGGCTCCACGGGCACCTCCAATGGCTGCCTTGGCCGCTGCAATTTCTTTCGCTGCTTGGTGCGAACCTGAAGAGCTTCCTCCGTATAAATCCGGTAGGTACGCTTCTTGTTGATTACCAGCCCTTCGACTTTGAGCATGCCGTGCAGCAACAAATAACCGTAGGCTGATTGCTTAACGGCCAGCTCTTTTAGGCGAGTTCGTAAAGCCTGATCATTAACAGGTTTAGCTTGATATCGGTATGCGGTTCTACTGATGCCCGAAAGCTGGCAAGCTAATCGCTCACTGATCTTATGCTCTGCAATCATGTGGTGAGCAACTTGCTTTCTGCAAACGGTATTCACCACTTTTTTGAGAGCATGTCCTTCATTGCTTCAACCTCAAGTAGCTTGTCAGCTAACAGCTTCTTGAGTTTATTGTTCTCAGTTTCAAGCTCCTTTAGGCGCTTGGCTTCATTGACTTCTAATCCTGCGTACTTGCTGCGCCAATTGTAGAATGTGCCAGTCGGAATATTGAGCTTACGGCAGATGTCATCGACCTTAGATCCGGCCTCATGCTCTTTGATAGCCTTGATGATTTGTTCTTCGGTGTAACGTTTCTTCATTGTGAGATCTCCATCCCGTTAGGTTAATTGGAAATCTTATCGAGGTCATGGTTTTAATTTTGGGGGAAAGGTCAAGTGGCGTGAAATATTTTGAATTTTGATAGGCGCGGGATTATTTAGAATTGATTTGGGTTCAATTTGTAAATTATTGGGGGGAATTAAATAAAATAAAGAAGAGTACTGGGTGTGCCAGTACCCTCGATATAGTTAAAAGTTATATTTTATTTTTGCATAGATTACGCGACCTAGAGGATTGTGCTGCTTTGGGTCGTAACTTAGATTCGCTCCATCATATACACGGGGTGGCGCTTGATCAAAGAGGTTAGTTACACCGATTGAAACCGCTGTGCTATCGTCTGCTGATAGGCCTGAGAGTGTTGCACGATACTGAACGTCAGCAGTTACGAAGGAATCGATAGTTTGCGATTCTGTTTCAGGAACGGGCTGATTATGTTCATAACTAGAAATGTAGTTAATATTGAATGATGCACCGTGTATTTCATTGCTCCAGTCAAAGCTAACATTACCTTTGGTTTTAGGCATTGAGCGAGCAAAGTTATCGTTGTTGAAATAACCCGCAGCATCTATCGTTTCACCTGTTGGTAAAGTGACTTCATAATTTAAGAAGTGAGAAATATTGGCCGCAATACTCCACGCATCATTAATCGTCCACGAAGCTTCAAAATCAAGGCCATCAACCTTTACGCTGGAAGAATTAAAATATTCAACATTGACACCAATTAAATTACCAAATCCATCTCGAACAATATCTTCTCCTAATGGGTTTGTAAGTATTTTACCCTGGGCATTTTCAACTGTAATCAGATCGTCATAGTCTATTCCCCAGTAATCAACTTTCAAGTCTAGTGTGTCGGTAGGTTGATAAATTACACCGATGTTGTAATTTGTCGACTTTTCTGGCTCTAATTTATCCGACCCTATCGCGGCAACACGAATAAATGAAATGCCACCAACAGGATTTCCATTTTCATCAAAATCTTGAATTCCGTTAAGAGTTACCGCGCTGGCATGTTTTTGAGAAAGTGATGGTTCACGGAAAGCGGTACTTGCTGCACCGCGAAGAATCCATTGGTCGCTTATTTGCCAGCGCATTGCGAGTTTAGGGTCAATACTGTTTGCATTTTCTAGCTCTTCGTAACGGAGTGCTGTTGTTATTTCAAGGTCTTCTGATACAGGGAATTTTGCCTCTGCGAAAGCAGCAAAAATGTTTCTGCTGGCATTTACTTCTGATAATCCCCCCAAGAAGATTAAATCGATAGGAATTGGATTGCCGTTCTCGTCAAATTGTATTTCATACACATCATCAGTTTCCACCTGGAAACCTTCGTCTCTAATTTGAATACCAAAGGCTGCACCTACAGTCCCTCCGGGAAGATCGAAAAGTTCACCAGAAGTAATAGCATCTATTGATAATAAATCTGTTGTTTTTTCTGATTCAGTTACATATGAAAAATCTTCAATGAGTCCCATGCTGTTATTTTCTGGGAAAAATGGGTCAAAATATTCGTTATTGTCGGGACCGCCAACACCTGCTAATCCTGCAGCTAGTCGTGATCGTAAAGTATCTTCTAGAAACTGTTTATACTTATTCTGACTATATGTGACAGAGGTATTCCAATCCCAGTTGTCGTTGAATTTACCGTTTAAGCTAACCGATGCCCTGAGTGTTTTGTTTTCTCGTGGGGCCAGAGGCGAGTCGAATGAAGCTCCTAGAGGGCGACCTAGCCAAAGTGTGCTGACTCCAAATGGATTGCTTGGGTGATTTGCATCAATAATAGGAAATGATAGATCAGGATAGCTTGGGGACTGAGGGTTATCTTTAACTTTATTGCTGGTATAACCCAGTTCAGCGAATAGCTCGCTGGTATCGTTAAGTGTATGTGTTAGGTTACTGTATAATTGCATTCTGGTTTCGGTGTTGACCAAATTGTAGCGCGGACCATATCGGAATCCGCAGCGACTTCCCGAGGCTTGGGGGATAAGGACACCACCTTCAGATTCTAAGCAAGCTGGGTCGGGTACGTTCTCAAATGCGTTGTAAGTGCCTGAATAGGGACCTGATGCAACTGTTACTCCTGAGAATGGTAAAAACGTATTGCCTAGACTGCTAATAGCATTTCCCGCCAATTCTGGCCGATCATTTGTGCTTAAAGGCGTTCGGTCTAAATAATGCCCTGAGAGGGTGAAGTGAGTGTTGTCAGTTCCTCCTCCCCAAATAAAACCTAGGTCAGTATCATCTTGATTTCCATCGGTGACAGTAGAATATCCTGCATTAAATTCGAATCCTTCGAAGTCTTTACGTAGTATGAAGTTCACAACTCCTGCAATCGCATCAGAACCGTAGGTAGATGATGCACCTTCTTTTAGTACTTCAACTCGTTCTAATGCGTCAATGGGGATTGTACTGGTATCAACAAACACACTTCCGTCGTTTGTTAATGCACCTGAAATAGTTTGTCGCTTGCCGTTAATTAAAACTAAAGTTGAGCTAAGCCCTAGGCCTCTCAAATTAACATTTGATGTGCCTTGTGTTGCACCTTGTGTAAACGAATCCGCTTGATTTTCAGATCCAGAGTTGATGGGTAATTTTTCCAGAACGTCAGCAATAGTCGTAGCGCCAATACTATCAATGTAGTCTCTACCCAGAACTTGAACGGGGGTTGCTGCATCTCCAGGAGTACTACGAATATATGATCCAGTGATGATGATTTCTTCACTAACAATAGGTGCATCATTGGCTAATGCAGATGCACTAGTAGTTGATGTAATTAATGATATTACTAAAGCGAGTTTATTTCGGCGTAATATCGGTGTTTTTTTTGTTGTCATTTTATTCTCCAGTTGTTGAATATAAATATTATTTTTAAATTAATTTGAATGTATGTTTTCGTGATAGCTGTTAATCCAGGTTGGTTATTCTGTTGTTTTTATTGGTGATGGGTGTATTGGTTTATTAAGCAAGAATTATGGATATTCTGTTGGGTTAAACCTTAAAGAAGAAATATCGAGTTATAAGGGTATTTTATATATCTAATAAAACGATATTTTCTCTTTCTTGCCCTTATTGTTAATACTGATTAACTAGAAGAAGTTCATCAAGCTCCTATATTTCAACCCCCGTATACAAAATGTATACGGGTCTGTTGACTTGATATACTTGTGATGACCTGGTCATTATATTTACTAATATTAGTAAATTCGGATATGTGGGTGATGTAGAGTTTGGTTTATGAGGAGTTAAAGGGGGTGTTTAAAATCATCATTAATAAATATTCTATCTGGTATATCTATATTTATTAATAGGAGGTTTAGGGTGATTTATACTTGTTCAAGGTTGATTATATGTAACTTGTTATATTTATTCTTAAGTGAACAATGTAGTTAACCTATTGAATATTTATTCATGGGGACAATCAAAATACTAAAAATAAATATTTGAGTCATATTATGAATAATAATGCTACTTCCTATAGAAAACTCCCTGGAGTTCGATTTGTTTTGTCAGTTATCCCTATTGTTTTTTCATCGCTTGTCTCTGCAAATGATTGGATGACAGAATACTCTTTATCAGGTATTGATTCAGTTCATATTTACCTCCCAGAAACACCTCCAGTTATAGATGATAAACGTGCTTTAATGATCAATTTACATGGATGCTCAATGAGTAATACCGACATGAAGGAAAATGCAGGCTGGGAGCCTATAGCCGATGAGCTGGGTATGGTTGTTGCACTTCCTGATGTTCCTGGCGATGGTGTTTATTCTGCTTGTTGGGATTATTATGGTTTAGATCATTCAAGAAATAACAAATTCAATGGCAATCTTATAAATTTGGCTCTTGAGTTAATAGGACGTAAAAATCTTAATATTGATTCCAATCAGGTTTACATCTCTGGTTTTTCATCTGGTGGTACTCAGGCAGGTGTAGTTGGCTGTTTGGCTCCTGATATATTTTCAGGTGTTGGTACACATTCTGCTCCCGGTTTAGGTACTTCATCTAATGAATTTAAACGTATGCCTAGCAGTTATTCTGTTTTTGATATGGCAGGTTTTTGTGATTCTCTAGCAGGTGATAATGCAGATAAATTGAGTACTCAAATTTATTCAACAATTCATGGGGCGATGGATAAAACAGTTGACGTTAAATACAATGATACAGGTTCTCAAATTATGAGTATCGTCTACGGTGCTTCCAATCAACGAGACGTTAGATCTATACCTGTGGATGGTGAAGAGTTAATTTTTTCCGATGCTTATGGAGCTAGAATATCAAAAATATTAGTTGGTGGGGTAAGTCATGATTGGATGAGTTCGGGTGGGAATACGGGTTATTTTGTCAATGATAAAGTGGATTACCCTGATTACCTTACGAGATGGCTGTTTAGTAATAATCGCCGTGTTACTGATCGTTATGATCCTAATGAATCTTGGGTATGTAATGAATTTACTTCTACAAATTCTGAACACTATAATTCGTCACCCCGTAGGGTAACTTATGAGAGATCTGGAAGAAATATCAATTATTATGCTATTGGAAGTGATGAGATTCTTCCTGGTGATGGTGACTCAGTCAATACACTTGCCGAAATAAGCTTTGGTTACTTTGTTGTTGGTGTTTGCCCCTGAAAGCCGGAAGCAATGAGCCAAAATAATATTTTGGTTCCTTGTTGAGCTTCTTGTTTTAATGGTTGGTTCTAGTAGATATTTTAATTTAATATTATTTGACTAAATAATAACTCGCAGTTTCAAGTAATAACCGCAATTTCATCACGCAGCGAGTAAATCTACTCGCTGCCCCATAAATAATTCATTCGGTGAGCGGCCATCTCTTGTTCTTCGCGGGCGATTGTTGAGTCGCTCCATCACTAAACTTATCTGTTTGTCACTGACTTGATTAAAGTCAGTACCCTTCGGAAAATATTGTCGTATAAGACCATTTGTATTCTCGTTGGAAGCATCGTTGCCACGATGCGTACGGGTGAGCGAAATAGATATCTGCATCAAGCCCTGCACTGATTCGTTCATGTTCCGCAAACTCAAGGCCGTTATCGAAGGTAATGGTTTTTACCCTAGGCTTTAGGCTCTTCATATTTGCTACAGCCGCATCTGCCAGTAAATCAGCCCGCTTCACTGTTAGTCTAACAATCACGGTGTACAGCGTGATTGTTTAACCATGGTCAATAAAGCACTTTTCCGCCCTTTGCCCATGATGCTGTCACCTTTTGTAAGCAGGCTTCTGATTCATAAACACTCCAATTAGTGGCAGTATTGTCTGAAATTGGAATGTCCGGATCAATTAGACCAGAACAAGTTTGTAGATGAGGTAGGTGACGACAATCGGGTCAGGTGCCACTTTAGAGAAAGGCCAGTTTTTTGAGCGGGAAAACAGGCGTTTTTTGTCAGAAATTAACTCTAGATCTAAGTGTAAACAGTTCTATCCAACCCTTTAAAGTAATGCGCCATACATAGCCTCAGTGAAAAATGGCTTGGTGACGGGGTCCGTTGAGTGTTTCTGGTTTGCAAGCGTCAGAGCTGTCGCGAGCAGAATTACAGAAAGTAATATTAAGACAGCGGCGGGTATTAAATAATCGCGCATAGCTTTTCACCTCCACGCCTAGGGCGTAATACGAAGTACTATCATGAAAGCACACTAGAAATATAGCGCTGAGGGGTTAGCAGTTTGTAATGGGTTTGGGTTAATTTGTAGCCGTTTGTCGAAAAAACTTGGGTTTAAAAATCTTCAGATATAAAGCAGCATTGCGTTAATAAGTTTTAGTATTTAAACAAAAAATCAAAGAAAAATGAGTTAAATACTGCTTAAAGTGAATTAACGATGAATGACTATAGATTGCTTAATGTCGTTTTTTTTAAATTGTATTGAGTGCTTCGTTTATCGCTGTTAACGCGGCTAGAGCCCCTGCTTGAATACTGATGGAGTCGCTCTTCAGGCATTGAGGCTCCCTCGGATTGATCCGAATCAGGGTACCTGATTGGTATTCTCCTTGGTGTCTTACGGTGGGCACTGCGGTACCGGCGCCGCATTCAATGACCACTAAATTTTCAATTTCACTTAACCACTTTTGGTAGCGCTGTTGTTGTGCTGCGGTGCGGGCGCTATTCCAGTGATAGTCGTTAAACATCAGTATATTGGGGCGTGCGAGAGCGTTGCAGTTAGGGCAGAGAGGTAGTTCTGACAAGCACAGGCACTGCTCGTTATCGACCTCTATGGCGATGTCGTCTGCAGGCCAGATTTTCCCACTGCAATCTCGACTGCACTGTAAGTGGTTGATAGAACCATGGCACTCGATGATCCGCTCAGGAGAAAACCCGCTTTTGTGATAGTGGCCATCAACATTGCTGGTAAACACAAAATACCCCTTAGGGCATTGCTCACCCATGGCTTTGAGTAGCTTGAATCCAGTATGAGGAGCTGTACTTTGATAGAGGTTGAGTCTGTGCCCGTAAAAGCCCCAGGCTAGTTTTGGATGACTCTCGAAGTTGGCTGGGTCGGCAGCCTCCATGAATGACATGCCTATATCTCCCAGTGCGGGATAGGCTTTCCAGAAACCTTCATTGCCGCGAAAATCGGGTAGGCCTGAGTCCACTCCCATCCCTGCACCGCCTGTGATCAATAAACCATCTGCTTTTACTATGGCATTGGCAGCTAAGGCTGCTTGTTCCTGAAGTGTACTCAAAAGAGGGTTCCTGTATGTAAATGGTTGATTTTAGAGGGCTTGCGTGAGGGGTGAGAGCCACGAATTAACGCAAATTGGTCTATAGTTACCTCAAGCCTAATAAGAGTATTAGGTTGTTACGCTTTTTCTTTCACTACCTTGGTGATAGTCAGTGAAATATACATTTTTGCACGGTTTAACACTTCTGGCGGCGTTCTGTTTGCCTATTAGTGTAACGGCTGTTGAAGATAGTGAAAGCCCGGAGCCTGAAGGGGCAAAGCTAGTTCGTCTTGTTACCGCTACGTCAACGGTAAGCTCAGGGCTTATGGATGTTATAAAGCCTGCTTTTGAGAAGGACACTGGGTTTCAATTAAGTGTCGGGGCATTTGGAACGGGCCGCTCCTTGCGTGTTGCTAGAGAAGGTCTTGCGGATGCTTTACTGGTTCACTCTCCCCCGGCTGAGTTGAAGTTTATGGCGAGAGGTTATGGCAAAGACCGAAAGTTTGTGATGAAGAATGCTTTTGTCATTGCTGGACCAAGCCATGACCCTGCGGATATAGCAGTAGAATCCAGCGTTGTGGATGCGCTGATGAAAATTTATAAGCAAAGGGCGTTATTTGTTTCTCGCGCTGATGACAGCGGCACACACAAAAAAGAAGTGGTGTTATGGAAGGCTGTGGATATCGATCCTTTTGGGGATTGGTATATTGAGTACGGTAAAGGCATGGGAGATACCTTGAATTATGCGGCTAGAAAGCAAGCCTATGTGTTAGTTGATAAAGGTACTTGGCTTGCAAGGCACAAGGAATTAAATCTTAAAGTTCTCTTTCAAAATGATGGCTTATTAGATAATCCATACCACCTTATAACGGTTAGTCCTGAAAAAGCAGCCACTGTTAATGCTGATGGTGCAAATGAGTTTATGAGATGGATTCTGTCTGAGAAAGCGCAAGCTTTAATTGGTAGTGTTAGAGTGAATGGAGAGAAACTGTTTACGCCGGCTACAGGGAAGTGATATAGGTAATCATGAACGTAAGCAAGAATAATAGTGAAAATGCAGCTAAGGCGGATCGTAAATTTAGTATTCGCTTTATTCTACTGGCCGTTAATGCCTCAGTTATTTTATTGTTTGCTATTGCGATTTTAGCACTATCATTAAATTATCGTCAGATTATTAATGAGCGTGAAGAAACCTCTTCTGCTTATTTTAATAATATTCAAAAATCTCAAACTATTCGTTATCTCTATCAACAGTATGAGCAGGAGTGGAAGAATATACTCCTTCGAGGGGAAGTGTCAGAGAGTTATCATTTTCATTTGAGCCGTTTTTATCAAATAGAAAGGGATATGCGAGGCGAAATTAAGACACTATCGGAAACGCTCAATCAACAGAAAGATCAGCAGCCAGCCAAAATCCTTACGCAATTTGAGGATGGCTCCTATCAAATGGCCAAGATTTATAGGCGGGCCTTAACAGCCTATAACCAGAGTTTTGAAAACCCTGAAGTGGTGGCCAGAACGATGGCTGATAAAGCCACTTATAGCCCAATGCAGTTAAGTATCGACCTTATTTCAGCTTTGGAAGAATCTCGTCGTAAAGGCTACGAAAAAACGACAGATAAAATACAGCGCTTTGAGTCAGAGTTATTTTATGCTGGTTTATTTATAACCCCCTTTATTTTCGTGGCGGTATATTTTTTCCTCGGCGGGTTAATTGTTAAGCCAATCGAAAACAGTATTGAATTTGCGGATAGTATTGCTAGTGGTGATTTAAACCATGCCATGAAGCCTACAGAGGGAGGGTCTCGGGAAGCGTATCAGTTATTGTCTGCACTTAATCATATGCAGGGTAATATTCGCGCAGCTCAAGCAGATTTACTTTCGGCAAAAGAGCAAGCGGAGTCAGCGAGTAAGGCGCAGGCTTCTTTCTTGGCAAATATGAGCCATGAAATTAGAACACCAATGAATGCAGTTATAGGTATGGCTGAGCTGCTGAAGGATGCCAACCTGGAAGGTGAGTATCAGGATTATCTTAATACGCTGCAAATGTCGGGGAAAACGCTTATAACGGTCATTAACGATATTCTTGATTACTCGAAGATTGTTAGCGGTAAACTAAAATTTGAAGTTGTTTCTGTGAATTTGAAAGGTCTGTTAGACAGTATGCTTCTGCCTTATCGGGATAATAAAAAAGATGTCGAATTAGAGTTAATCGTGGCTGAAGATGTTCCTGAAGTGATTGTGGCTGATACTACGCGGATGCATCAAATTTTGGGTAATTTGATCAGTAATGCGGTGAAGTTTACAGAGAAAGGCTTTATTCGCCTCAGTGTGAATTGCTTATCGATAGATTCGGATAAGGTGGTTTTAAAGTTTTCTGTGGCAGATTCTGGGGTAGGTATTAGTCCTGAAGCTCAGTCACGTATTTTTAATCAATTCGAGCAGGCTGATAGCTCAACAACCCGACGCTACGGTGGTACCGGTTTAGGTTTGGCAATTTGTAGTAAGCTTGTTCAAATTGCTGGGGGGGAAATCTCCGTAAAGAGTAATTTAGGTGTTGGCTCTATGTTTAATGTGGTTCTGCCTTTTAAACAGGGATCTAGTGTTCCCAATACGACAAAGGAAGTGGATGTGACGAATGCAAGCGGTCTTACTGGCTTGAAGGTGCTGGTTGTAGAAGATAATCCGGTCAATCAAAAAGTCGTCAGTGTAATGTTGAATAAGCTTGGTGTTGAAGCTCAGGTGGTAGGCAATGGTCAAGAAGCTTTAGTCGTTCGCTGCCGGTCCGATTTTCAGGCTGATCTTATTTTAATGGACTGTGAAATGCCGATAATGGATGGTTATGAAGCGACTCGTCAAATCAGAAAGTGGGAGTTGGCTGAAGACCTGGATCGTATCACTATTTGCGCGCTTACAGCCCACTCTATGTCGAATCAAATTCGTCAATGTTTTGATGTGGGAATGGATGCGCATTTAGCAAAGCCCATAGTCTTTGCAAAACTTAAAGAATATTTACAGTCTGTTGATGTGAGCCGTTCTGAAGCAGTTTAAGGTATTTTTTTAAAAGGCACTGTTTTAAGTTGTTATTTCCTTTCACATTTCTTTCATAATTACGTTTTAAGCTGATGAGATTATTCTTATAAAGTGTAATTTCAATGGATGCTACTCAGTTTAAAAGTAAAGATGGCCTAAAGCGGGTTTATCAGGCCGCTATCTATTCATTTAAAGGTTTTCGTAGTGCTTATAGGCACGAGGCAGCATTTCGTCAGGAGCTGTTGCTGGTCGTACTCCTTCTTCCTGTTGCTGTTCTTCTCGATATTACATTAGTTGAACGAATATTGATGATCTCTAGCTTATTGCTAGTGCTCATTGTTGAGCTATTGAACTCTGCCATTGAAGCGGTTGTTGATCGAGTGGGAATGGAGCTTCATCGTTTAAGTGGGCGAGCAAAAGATTTAGGTTCAGCGGCTGTATTTTTGTCGCTACTGCTCGTGGTATATGTTTGGAGCTGTATTATTTGGAATTATATTGAAGTATCAACTCTGTGAGTGCGCGAAGCGCTTTACCTTTTTTGCTGATTTTCCAGGCCATTAAAGCGTGTACTGCTGCTGTTGGCTCATCTATATCAATCTCAATTAACAGTCCTGTGTTGAGATGATGCTGAATACGCGCTTTCGGTAATCGCCCTATACCAATCCCTGCAAGTTGGGCCTCGATTTTTTGCTCCAGAGTTTGTACATAGAAGAAAGCAGAGCCATCTAGTAAGCCTCGTGATTGCTTAATGCCGCTGATAGAGCTGTCGTGAATCACGACTTTACGGCTCCCAAGCAGAAGAGGGTGGTCTATGGCTACTGGTCTGGATAATTGGCTTACAGGTAAGCTGGGGCTCGCCACTAAAACCATCTCTTTATCCATCGCGATCGTCTCTAGGCGTAGCCCAGCAGGTTTTCCCTGTGGAGGTGGTGCGCCAATGAGTAAATCAATTTTGTCTTGTTCAAGAGCCTCCCAGCCGCCGTTTAGCACGGTTTCTTGAATATCAACTTCGACCTGAGGGTGGGTATCGAGAAACTGTTTCAGAATGCTAAATATCTGCGGAGGGTTGGCTGTGCCCTCGATCCCTAGATTGAGCTTAGGCTCCCAGCCTGTGGCCACCTCTTTGGTCTTTTCTATCAGTAGCTCAGTTGCGGTGAGAATATTTCGGCCCTCGTTGAGAAGAGTTCTACCGGCGGGGGTGAGGATAGATCGACGCCCCTGGCGCTGAAATAACGTCACCCCAAGCTGTTCTTCGAGGCGTTGAACGATATAGGAGAGGGCAGAAGGTACTTTATTCAACTCCTCTGAGGCTTTAGCAAAGCTGCCACGCCTATCAATGGTATCGATAACCTGTAATGCCTCTATTGTTATAGGGTTTTTCATGGCTGAAATTGTTCAAAAAAATTGAATGAATGGTGCAAAAATACCCCCTTATTTGGATTTCTGCAATCTATAAACTGGTACTCCAGTTGAAACAACCCGCCTAGTTAGTGGATTTGAAGAGGGAAATGACATGAATACCAACATAGATACAAACACAAGCACTCATCACACTGCATCAAATAGTCGTGTAATCCGTATTGATAGTAGTGCTCGTGGAACTAGCTCAAATAGTAATCAAATCACGGCTTATCTTGCTCAGCAGTTACAGGAACAGGGTGCTGAGTTATTGAAGGCTTACGACCTTGGGGTGAGTCCTTTGCCTCATTTGTCTTCAGAGGAATTAGTTGCTGTGCATGGCTCTGTGGATACAGGGAATGAGTATTTATTAGAACGTAAAGCATTGTCGGATCAGTTGATTGCAGAGCTAAAGCAGGCAGATACCTTGGTGTTGGGGGCGCCTATGTATAACTTTGGTGTGCCTGCAGTGCTAAAGCAGTGGGTAGATTACATCGCAAGAGCGGGTGAGACTTTTCGATATACCGAGAATGGGCCTCAAGGGTTAACGGGTATCGAAAACGCTTACGTGGTGGTGGCAACTGGTGGCACTCCAGTGGGAAGCGATTGGGATCATGTATCCGGATATTTAAAAACGGTATTAAGTTTTATTGGTGTGAAGCATGTTCATATTGTCGATGCCTCGGGGTCTAAAGGGAATACAGAGGAAATTCTTGCTGCGGGGCGAGAGCAAGTTGATGCTTTTTTAGCGAAAGAGAAAGTGGCGTAAGCCGTTTTGGTGTAAGCGATATTGAGGATTTAGCTATGGGTTTACTTCAGGTGGGGCAATGGGTCGATCAATGGTACGACACGAAATCTAATGGTGGGGAATTTAAGCGGCAAGACAGTTTTTTTCGTAACTGGATAACAGTGGATGGCTCTGCAGGTCCAACAGGGGAGTCAGGTTTTGAGGCTGAGTCGGGCCGGTATCATCTGTATGTGTCGTTGGCCTGTCCGTGGGCTCACCGCACACTGATTTTTCGTAAGTTAAAACAATTGGAAGATATTGTTTCGGTTTCTGTGGTTGATCCATTAATGAGGGAAAATGGTTGGGAGTTTTCACAGGGAGATGATCTTTACGATGTAAATTACTTGTATCAAATTTACTTGAAATCACATCCTAATTACGAAGGTCGAGTAACGGTCCCTGTGTTATGGGATAAAAAGCTGCAGTGCATTGTGAATAATGAATCATCTGAAATTATTCGTATGTTTAATTCTGCTTTTGATGAGTTAACAGGTAATCAAGATGACTTTGCTCCCAGTGATTTACTGTCAGAAATCGACGTTGTTAATGAGCGTGTTTATCATCAAATTAATAATGGCGTTTATCGAGCCGGGTTCGCAACGTCGCAAGTTGCCTATGAAAAATCGGTCAGTGAACTCTTTCTTGCTCTTGATGATGTTGAAGAGCGATTGGGTGGTCAGCGCTATCTGCTCGCTGATGAGTTAACCGAATCGGATTGGCGGTTATTCACTACTTTGATCCGTTTTGATGCCGTTTACGTTGGTCATTTCAAATGTAATATCCGTCAGCTGAAAGATTACCCTGCGATTTCTGCTTATGTGCGAGACCTTTATCAGGTGCCGGGGGTTGCAGATACTGTTAACTTTAATCATATCAAACAGCATTATTACGCTAGCCACTTAACCATAAACCCTACGGGTATTGTTCCTGTTGGTCCAGAGCAGTGCTTTGATTTGCCTCATGGGCGTGAATCTTTGTTATCAAATCTTAGGGGAGGTGGTTGATGGATAAAACAGTACGAAAACTAAAGCGCGTTGTAGAGTGTTATCCATCGCGAGATGGTGCGGGCGTTAATATTTTACGCTTAACGGGAAAGCAGCTACAAAAAGAAATGGACCCATTTTTGATGCTGGATCAGATTCATTCTGATGAGGCGAATGATTATATTGCGGGATTTCCAGATCATCCTCATCGTGGCTTTGAAACTATTACCTATATGAAGGCGGGGCGTTTAAGGCATCGAGATCATATGGGTAATGAAGGCGTTATTGAAGCCGGTGATGTGCAGTGGATGACTGCGGGTCGAGGTGTTATTCATTCCGAAATGCCAGAGCAAAAAGATGGATTACTTCATGGTTTTCAGATTTGGTTAAATCTTCCCGCTGATGAAAAAATGAAACCTGCAGACTATCGTGATATTTCAGTTGAAGATATTCCTGTTTCAGAATCATCACGCTGGAAAGTTAAAGCGATTGCCGGAAACATTTGTGTGAAAGATGAAGAAAATTTAGTTTCGCTACAAGGGGCTATTCAAGGTTTGAGTACTGAGCCCTTGTTGCTGGATATTGAATTAACATCTAACGCAGAGATAGAGCTGGAAGGTTCGGAATCTCATCCTCTTTTTGCTGTAGTTTATAACGGTTCAGTAAATGAGTTGCTGGAAGCTACTGCTGGTTTTTATGCAGAGGGAAGGTCTTTGAAATTAACAGCCGGTGAAAGAGGGGGTAGTGTGCTGGTATTTAGCGGTAAGCCTATCCAGGAGGAGATTGCTCAATACGGTCCCTTTGTGATGAATACAGTGGAGGAGCTTGATCGGGCGTTGGAAGATTATCGTAGAGGGAAGTTGACGGCGTAGTTTTTATTGGTTTTCTTTGGGCATAAAAAAACCACCCTGTTGGGTGGTTTTTTTATTTGATACTCGAAGCTGCTTACTTTTTAGGATAATCGCGCTGAGCGTGACCAGTGTAAAGCTGACGAGGACGGCCAATCTTGTAAGGGCCGCTGATCATTTCGTTCCAGTGTGCAATCCAGCCAGATACACGGCCAGTTGCAAAGATCACAGTGAACATATCGGTAGGAATACCGATCGCTTTCATGATGATACCGGAGTAGAAGTCTACGTTTGGATACAGTTTCTTCTCAATGAAGTACTCGTCTTCCAGGGCAATTTGCTCAAGACGCTTAGCAACTGCCAGTAGAGGATCGTTCTCAAGACCTAGTTCGCCCAGAACTTCGTCACAAGTTTCTTTCATTACTTTAGCGCGTGGGTCAAAGTTTTTGTAAACACGGTGACCGAAGCCCATCAAGCGGAAAGGATCATCCTTGTCTTTTGCTTTGGCTACGTATGTGTCGATGTTAGAAACGTCGCCAATTTCTTCCAGCATGTTCAGTACAGCTTCGTTAGCACCACCGTGGGCAGGTCCCCACAGCGTTGCGATACCAGCGGCAATACAAGCAAATGGGTTGGCACCAGAAGAGCCAGCTAGGCGAACGGTGGAAGTCGAAGCGTTTTGCTCATGGTCGGCGTGTAACAAGAAGATCTTGTCCATTGCGCGAGCCAATACTGGGTTAACTTCAGGGTCGTCACAGGGGGTGCCGAACATCATGTGTAGGAAGTTTTCAGAGTAGCCCAGTTTGTTGTTTGGATACATGAAAGGCTGGCCAACGTGGTGCTTATAGCACATAGCTGCCAGTGTAGGCATTTTCGCGATCAAGCGATGAGCGGAAATTCTGCGGTGCTCTGGATTAGTAATGTCTAGAGAGTCGTGGTAGAACGAAGATAACGCACCTACCGCGCCACACATGATGGCCATTGGGTGTGCATCGCTGCGGAAACCGCGGAAGAAGCGGGCGATGTTTTCGTGAACCATCGTGTGGTTGGTGATTACATCAACGAACTCTTTCTTCTGTTGCTCGTTTGGTAGTTCGCCGTTCAATAATAGGTAGCAAGTCTCTAGGTAGTCAGAGTGCTCTGCTAGCTGGTCGATTGGGTAGCCGCCGTGGAGTAGAACACCTTTGCCACCATCGATATAAGTGATTGCGGATTCGCAGGAAGCAGTTGCCATGAAGCCTGGGTCGTAAGTGAATAGGCCGTTTCCAGTGAGGCTGCTTACATCGACAACGTCAGGGCCGATGGTTCCAGAGTAAACGGGTAGATCCAGTGGTGCGTCCAGACCGTCGACGCTTAATTGTGCTTTCTTTTCGCTCATGGAGATATCTCCTGCTTTATTTCGTTTTGCAGCAACTCTTGTAGGTTGCTACCGGTTTTGCCTGATAAGGGAAAATGCCGGGTAGGCACGATCCTGGCTCTTAATAGGAGCGTACATATTAGGGGCATGTATGGGATTGTCAATTCCCATAATTAGCTTAAATTTAATGACAAATATAAATTGCATCTATGGTGTATAAAATCTAGTCGAATAGTCTAAAATTACCACCCCAGTGTAGTGCGGGCTTGCGCTTTTTTAGTGCGGCATGAAAAAGTAGTGTAAAAATAACGCGTTAGCGTGGTTCACCGTTGTTTTTTGTCTGGCCACTCCATATACTTTCGTCGTTTTGTTAATTGGCGGCGCTTATATCCACAATTAACGTCACTTTTGTTTCATTGATGGGGGTTTTTTGCTTGTGAACAAAAATAGGCCAGTCAATCTCGACATTTCCACCATTAGTCTTCCTATCACATCATATGTATCGATCTTGCACCGTGCTTCTGGCATCGTGTTGTTCTTTGGTGTGGCAGTGTTGATGTGGATGCTGGAAATGAGCTTGGCTTCAGAAGAAGGTTTTAAGAGTGTGCAAGAGCACCTCTCCAGTCCGTTGTGTCAGATCATTATTTGGGGTGTTCTGGCTGCGCTGGCGTATCACTTGGTAGCGGGTATTCGTCACATGATTATGGACTTGGGTATTGGTGAAACCCTTGAGGGCGGCAAACTGGGCGCGAAAATTGTTATCGCTGTTTCCGCAATTCTGATTATCTTGGCAGCAGGAGTAGTAGGGCTATGGTAACCGCAGTTACTTCCTTTGGCCGCAGCGGTCTTTACGATTGGCTGATTCAGCGCGTTACTGGCGTTGTTCTAGCGGCTTATACCTTCTTTATTGTGGGTGCAGTTCTTTGTTCCGATTTAACTTATGAATCTTGGTCTGCGTTGTTCGACCAGTTGTGGGTTCGCATTTTTAGTTTGGCGGCCCTAATTTCCATTGTTGCTCATGCCTGGATTGGTCTGTGGTGCGTGATTACCGACTACATGACCACCCGTTTAATGGGGGCTAAGGCGACGGTTCTTCGTCTAATTTCACAAACCGGTCTGGGTGTTATTGCCTTGGTGTACGTGGTTTGGGGTATCGAGATTCTTTGGGGTTAAATGAATAATGTCTAATATTCGTACGATTACATTCGACGGTATTGTTATTGGTGGTGGTGGTGCTGGTATGCGCGCAGCACTACAGCTGGCACAGTCCGGTTACAAGACAGCCGTAATTACAAAAGTATTTCCAACCCGTTCGCACACGGTATCTGCCCAGGGCGGTATTACTTGTGCGATCGCGAGTGCTGACCCGCAAGATGACTGGCGTTGGCACATGTACGATACCATTAAAGGTTCAGATTACATCGGTGACCAAGATGCTATCGAATACATGTGTTCTGTAGGTCCTGAAGCGGTATTTGAGCTGGACCACATGGGACTGCCTTTCTCTCGCTTTGAAAATGGCCGTATTTATCAGCGTCCATTTGGTGGTCAGTCTAAGCAGTTTGGTGAGGGTGGTCAGGCTGCTCGGACTTGTGCTGCAGCCGACCGTACCGGCCATGCTCTTTTGCACACCCTGTATCAGGGTAACTTGAAAAATAACACCGTTTTCCTGAATGAGTGGTTCGCTGTTGATCTGGTGAAAAACGCAGACGGCGCTGTAACCGGTGTTATCGCCATGGAAATCGAAACTGGCGAAGTCGTTCATATCAAATCTAAAGCGACTGTACTGGCTACTGGCGGTGCAGGTCGTATTTACGCCTCTACGACTAACGCCCACATCAATACCGGTGACGGTATCGGTATGGCGCTGCGTGCAGGTGTTCCTGTGCAAGACATCGAAATGTGGCAGTTCCACCCAACCGGTATTGCCGGCGCAGGTGTACTGGTAACAGAAGGTTGTCGTGGTGAAGGTGGCTACCTGGTCAATAAAGACGGCGAGCGCTTTATGGAACGTTATGCTCCAAACGCTAAAGACCTTGCTGGTCGTGACGTTGTTGCTCGCTCTATGGTTCAGGAGATTCTGGACGGCCGCGGTTGTGGCGAGAACGGCGACCACGTATATCTGAAGATGGATCACTTAGGTGAGGAGGTTCTTGAGAGTCGCCTACCTGGTATTTGTGAGCTGTCTCGTACCTTTGCTCACGCAGATCCAGTGAAAGAGCCAATTCCAGTTGTTCCAACCTGTCACTATATGATGGGTGGTGTAACTACCAATATTCATGGTCAGGCTTTGACTCAAGATGCTAGTGGCAACGACGTGGTAATTCCTGGTCTGTATGCCTGTGGCGAGGTTGCTTGTGTATCTGTACACGGCGCAAACCGCTTGGGTGGTAACTCCCTGCTTGATTTGGTTGTATTCGGTCGTGCTTCTGGTCTGTTTATTGAGAAAGCATTGCGTGAAGGTATTGATTACGCCAACGCCAGCGACAGTGATATCGATGCGTCTATGGCTCGTTTGAATGCTGTAAACAATACTAATGACGGTGAGGGTGCTCCTGAACTGCGTGCCGAATTGCAGGGTGTTATGCAAAACCACTTTGGTGTATTCCGTCGTGGTGACTTCATGCAAGAAGGCATCAATAAGTTGGCTGATCTACGTACTCGTATTGAAAATGTTCGCTTGGATGATAAATCTAACGCTTTCAACACTGCACGGATCGAAGCTCTTGAGCTGCAAAACTTGCTGGAAGTTGCTGAAGCTACGGCCATTGCGGCGGAAGAGCGTAAAGAATCTCGCGGTGCTCATGCTCGCGAAGACTTCCAAGACCGTGATGACGAAAACTGGTTGTGTCACTCTATGTACTTCCCAGGTGAGAAGCGAGTTGGCAAGCGCAAGGTTAACTTTGAGCCTAAGACCATGGACGCTTTCGCACCGAAAGCCCGTACTTACTAAGAGGGGGAGTAGCAGATATGTTGAGAGTAGAAGTTTATCGTTACAACCCGGAAACGGATAAAGAGCCGTCCATGAAAACCTATGAGGTTGATACCAAGGGTAAAGACCTGATGGTATTGGACGTATTAGAACTGCTGAAAGCACAAGAGCCTTCCCTGGCTTATCGTCGCTCTTGTCGTGAGGGTGTATGTGGCTCTGACGGCATGAACATCAACGGTAAGAATGGTTTAGCTTGTATCATGCCGCTATCGGATTGCGTTAAAGATAACACTCTGATCTTGCGGCCGCTGCCAGGTTTACCAGTGATTCGCGATCTAGTTGTCGATATGAGTCAGTTTTACGAGCAGTACAAGAAGATTGAGCCGTACTTGCAGAATGACACGCCTGCGCCCGCTATTGAGCGTTTGCAATCTCCAGAAGATCGCGCCCACTTGGATGGTCTTTACGAGTGTATTTTATGTGCTTGTTGTTCTACAGCTTGTCCGTCGTTCTGGTGGAATCCTGATAAGTTTATCGGTCCTTCCGGTTTACTGCAGGCCTATCGTTTCTTAATCGATAGTCGTGACACAGCTACTGAAAATCGTTTAGATAAGTTGGATGACCCGTTCAGTGTATTCCGCTGTCACGGTATCCAGAACTGTGTGAATGTATGTCCTAAAGGCTTGAACCCAACAAAAGCCATTGGCCACATTCGCAACATGTTGTTATCTCGCGCTACATAATTCTAAATTGATTTTGTATCGCATTGCCGAGCTTGCCTCTTGTAATCCAGGAGGTGGGCGCGGTTGCTAAATCGGTGTCAGTCGATTCAGCTAAGGGGTAGGGCATCCCCGCTACGATAGTCTAATAGCGCAGCTTTCGATGATTCACTAATCTCGCTTCGCCTTTTGATTATGTTCATGTAGCTCAATTGCTTACACAATAAAATGCAATTTAAGGGTAATGACGGGTAATCCCCGTGTTATCTGGGGTGCATGCCTGCGAGTACAGTTTTCGCAGTGCTCCGATACATAGACTATGCTTATGTGTCGAACTCTTGTGAGAGACCCTATAGATAATCCCCTCCAGTAAGGTGGTTAACATGCAAGAAAGCAGTATGGAACTGTTATGGCGCACTTCTCATATTTCCGGTGGGAATGCGGCTTATGTTGAAGAACTCTTCGAATCCTACTTAACAGATCCAAACAGTATTCCTGAGGAATGGCGTAGCTATTTCGATCAGCTCCCTCTCGTACCTGGCGCAATTGGTCAGGACATGTCACACGCGACAATTCGCGATCAATTTGAGCAGCTCTGTAAAAGCCGTGTACGCAACATCCCTGTTAGCCCGGGTGGTGGGAATGCTGAACACGAGCGCAAGCAAATCCAGGTAATGCAGCTTATTGAGGCATACCGTGAGCGTGGTCATCAGAAGGCAGCTATCGACCCGTTGGGTTTGATGAAACAGCCTCCTACACCTGACTTAGATTTGTCTTTCTGGGGGCTGAATCAAGCTGATCTGGATTTGGAATTCAGTACTGCTGGCCTGCATATCGGTAAAGAGCAGGCTACCTTACGAGAAATTGTTGAAGCACTTGATAGTACCTATTGCAGCAGTATTGGTGCTGAGACCATGCATATTACTGATCGCCAGGAAAAAGACTGGGTTCAGCAGCGCTTGGAAAGTGTTCGTTCTAAACCACAATTCGACGCTGAGCAGCGCTTGAAAGTACTTGAGCGCTTGACCGCAGCGGAAGGCCTTGAACGCCATCTGGATTCAAAATACCCAGGCACAAAGCGCTTTGGTTTGGAAGGTGGTGAAGGCATGATTCCTTTATTGGATGCCTTTATTCGCCGCTCCGGTACTTTGGGGGCAAAAGAAATTGTTTTGGGTATGGCGCACCGTGGTCGCTTAAATACGCTGGTTAATATTTTAGGTAAAAACCCTGCAGACCTGTTCGATGAGTTCGAAGGTAAGCGCTTGGTTAATACTTCGGGCGATGTGAAATATCACCAAGGTTTTTCTTCCAATGTGATGACTCCGGGTGGCGAAGTTCACTTAGCTATGGCCTTTAACCCGTCTCACTTGGAAATTGTTGCGCCGGTAGTGGAAGGCTCTGTACGTGCTCGCCAGGACCGCCGCCAAGACGGAACCGGTGAGAAGGTTGTACCGATTGTCATTCACGGTGACGCTGCATTTGCAGGGCAAGGTGTTGTCATGGAGACATTCCAAATGTCTCAGACTCGCGCCTACAAAACTGGCGGTACACTGCACATTGTGATTAACAACCAGGTTGGTTTTACCACTAACCGTAAAGAAGACGCGCGCTCCACAGATTACTGTACCGATATTGCAAAAATGGTGCAGGCGCCGATTCTTCATGTTAACGGTGACGACCCAGACGCAATTCTATTTGCAGCTTTGATGGCGGTTGATTATCGCTACCAGTTTAAGAAAGACATCGTTATTGATCTGGTTTGTTATCGACGTCGCGGTCACAACGAAACGGATGAGCCGTCTGCGACTCAGCCGTTGATGTATCAAATTATTCGCAAGCACAAAACCACTCGTACCCTATACGCTGAAAAGCTAGTAAATGACGGTCTGCTATCCAAAGAGCAGGCGGATGCGATGTCTAATGAATATCGCGCGTCTCTTGATCGTGGAGAGCACGTTGCTGATGGCTTAGTTTCGGAGCCAGACTCATCACTGTTTGTTGATTGGTCTCCTTTTATCGGTCATGACTGGGATACCCCTGCGGATACTTCTGTTGAATTGAAGCAATTGGAAAATGTTGCACACAAAATGTGTGAGATACCAGATGGTGTTGTTGTTCAGCGCCAGGTTTCAAAAATTTACGAAGACCGTAACAAAATGGCTGGCGGTGCTTTGCCTATTAACTGGGGTATGGCTGAGACATTGGCTTATTCCTCTCTGTTAACGGAAGGTTTCCCTATCCGTTTGACGGGACAGGATGTTGGCCGTGGTACTTTCTCCCACCGTCACGCGGTTATTCATAACCAAAAAGATGGGGAAAGTTATATCCCCATGCAGAATTTGAAAGATGATCAGCCGGAGTTTGATATTTACGACTCTTACCTATCTGAAGAGGCGGTATTGGCTTTTGAATATGGTTATGCCACAACAGCGCCTGGTGGATTGGTAATTTGGGAAGCACAGTTTGGAGATTTTGCCAACGGTGCGCAGGTAGTGATCGATCAATTTATTACCAGTGGTGAGCATAAATGGGGCCGTTTGTGTGGTCTGACCATGTTGTTACCGCACGGTTATGAAGGTCAGGGACCTGAGCATTCTTCAGCCCGTCTTGAGCGTTATCTTCAGCTGTGTGCGGAACACAATATTCAAGTATGTATTCCAACTACGCCTGCACAGGTATTCCACATGATTCGCCGTCAGGCGATTCGCCCAATGCGCCGTCCGTTGGTTGTGATGAGTCCAAAATGGATTCTTCGTCACAAGCTAGCGACTTCTACGCTGGATGATTTGGCGCAAGGTAGTTTCCAAAACGTACTGGGTGATGACAGCGTTGATCCTAAGAAAGTGGAAAAACTGGTTATTTGTTCCGGTAAGGTTTACTACCACTTGTTGGAAGCACGCATGGAGCGTGAGATTGACAACATTGCGTTGGTTCGTCTGGAGCAGCTGTATCCATTCCCGGAAAATGATTTGGCAGAAGTTCTGAAACCTTACAAAAAATTGAAAGAAATTGTTTGGTGTCAGGAAGAGCCTCAGAACCAAGGTGCTTGGTATAGCAGCCAACACCACATTCGTAATGTTTGTCATCAGCATGCGCCAAAAATTCATTTGGAATATGTTGGTCGTGAGGCTTCAGCTGCTGCGGCAGCAGGTTACATGTCGATTCATGTCGAAGAGCAAGCGCGCTTTATTGACGATGCGTTAACCATTCATACGAAGTAGAAAAAAGAATTGAGCACTGATTGCCCGCCTCAAAAGGGTGGGCTTGTTATTAACTGATTGAACGCGAAGATAAATTCGCAAAGTTAAACTCAAGGGATACCCAAAATGGCGATTGAAATTAAAGCACCTGCCTTTCCTGAATCTGTACAAGACGGCACTGTAGCAACCTGGCACAAGCAGGCTGGCGAGGCAGTTAGTCGCGATGAATTGATTGTCGATATCGAGACCGACAAAGTTGTACTGGAAGTTGTTGCACCTGCAGATGGTGTACTTGCAGAGATTGTTAAAGGCGAAGGTGAAGTGATCGTGAGTCACGAATTGATCGCTAAGTTGGAAGAGGGCGCTGCGCCTTCTAGCACGCCAGCTTCTGCTGCGCCTGTAACCGAAGCACCTGCGGCTGCGCCAGCTGCAGACGGTGATCAGATTGCTAGCCCTGCTGCTCGCAAATTGGCTGATGAAAAAGGTGTAGATCTAGCATCTATCGCTGGTACTGGTAAAGATGGTCGCATCACCAAAGAAGACGTTATGAATGCCCAGCCAAGTGCTGCGCCAGCTGCTGCGCCAGCTGCTACCCCAGCCGCTGTTGCGCTGCCAGAAGGTGGCCGTACAGAGAAGCGTGTACCAATGACTCGCTTGCGCAAGCGTATTGCTGAGCGTCTGTTAGATGCCACTCAAACCACTGCCATGCTAACGACTTTCAATGAAGTGGACATGGGTCCATTGATGGAGCTGCGTGCACAGTACAAAGACAAGTTTGAAAAAGTTCACAACGGCACACGTTTAGGTTTTATGGGCTTCTTCGTGAAAGCAGCAACCGAAGCCTTGAAGCGTTTCCCTGCGGTTAATGCTTCTATTGACGGCGACGATGTTGTTTATCACGGTTTCCAAGATATTGGTGTTGCGGTTTCTACTGAAAAAGGACTAGTTGTTCCGGTTCTACGTAATACCGAAGATATGAGCCTCGCTACTGTTGAGAGTACTATTCGTGATTACGGCCTACGCGGTCGCGACGGTAAGTTGGGTATCGAGGAAATGACTGGCGGTACTTTTACCATTACCAATGGTGGTGTGTTTGGTTCACTACTTTCTACGCCAATTTTGAATCCACCACAAACTGCTATTTTGGGTATGCACAAGATTCAAGAGCGCCCAATGGCTGTGAACGGCGAAGTAAAAATCCGCCCAATGATGTACTTGGCCTTGTCTTACGATCACCGCTTGGTTGATGGTAAAGACGCCGTGCAGTTCTTGGTGGCGATTAAAGATATGTTGGAAGATCCTGCCCGTATCTTGTTGGAAGTATAAGTTCGTCTCTGGCGCATTTATTTCATTAAAGGTGTGTACCGTGATGTCATGAGTACACACTTTTTTAGTTTTTTATTCGGTTTAATTTACTTACTTTTGAGATGGGAAAATGAGTGATAAATACGATGTGATTGTGATCGGCTCCGGTCCTGGTGGTTATGTTGCCGCTATCCGTGCTGCACAATTAGGTTTGAAGACAGCTTGTATCGAAAAATGGCGCGATAACGATAATAAAAATGTTAATGGCGGTACTTGCTTAAACGTTGGCTGCATTCCTTCTAAGGCATTGTTGGACAGCTCTCACAAATACCATGCAGCTAAGGCCGATTACGACGTTCACGGTATTTCTACCGGTACTGTGAAAATTGATGTGCCTGCCATGATTAAGCGTAAAGACGCAGTGGTTAAGCAGATGTCAGGTGGTATCGGCGGCTTATTTCAAGCCAATAAAGTTAAAGCGCTGTACGGTACTGGCAAGTTGCTGGCGGGCCGTAAGGTAGAGTTCACTGATCACGATGGCAAGGTACAAGTATTAGAAGCAGAGAATGTGATTCTGGCTTCTGGTTCCGTGCCAGTAAATATCCCTGTTGCCCCTGTCGATAACGATGTGATCGTTGACTCAACCGGTGCATTGGAATTCCAAGAAGTGCCTAAGCGTTTAGGTGTTATTGGTGCTGGCGTGATTGGTTTGGAATTGGGTAGTGTATGGAGTCGTTTAGGCTCAGAAGTGGTTTGTCTTGAAGCGATGGACGACTTCTTGGCAATGATGGATCAGCAGATCGCCAAAGAAACTCAGAAAATTCTCACTAAGCAAGGCTTAGATATTCGCCTAAGTTGTCGTGTTACGGCTTCTGAAGTGAAGGGCAAAGGTAAGAAGAAAGAAGTTGAAGTGACTTTCCTGGATAAAGATGGCAATGAGCAAAAGCAAACTTTCGATAAGTTGATTGTTTGTGTTGGTCGCCGCCCTTACACCGAAGGCCTGTTAGCTGAAGATAGCGGTGTGAACTTAGACGAGCGTGGTTTTATCTATGTGAACGACTTGTGCTCAACCAATGCGCCAGGTGTTTGGGCTGTTGGTGACGTAGTTCGTGGTCCAATGTTAGCTCATAAGAGCTCTGAAGAAGGTGTAATGGTGGCTGAGCGTATCGCCGGTCAGAAACCCTTGATGAATTATGATATTATCCCCAGCGTTATTTACACCCACCCAGAGGTTGCGGCGGTTGGCCGTACCGAAGAGCAGGTGAAGGCCGAAGGTATCGACTATAACGTGGGTACTTTCCCGTTCTTGGCTATTGGCCGTGCGGTTGCTACCGGTGAAGCTGAGGGTATGGTGAAAATGATTGCAGACGCCAAAACTGACCGCGTTCTGGGTTGCCACGTTGTTGGTCCTAACGCTTCAGATCTGGTTCAGCAAGTTGCCATCGCCATGGAATTTGGCTCCAGCGCAGAAGATATTGGTATGACTGTGTTCGGTCACCCAACCTTCTCGGAAGCTGTGAAAGAGGCAGCACTGGCAGTGAATGGCCACGCTATCCACATGCCAAACCGCAAGAAACGGAAGTAATTCCAAACGGTTACAGTCATTCCCCGTTACTTGAATCCTTCGTGTTTATTCATAACGGATTCATAACGGGGATTGTTGTATTTAAGCTCGGCTCTGATGGGGGGCCGGAAATGTATATTGAGCGCTATTGGCGCGTAGATATGGAAGAAGCACATGAACTTACATGAGTATCAAGGTAAGCAGTTATTCCGTCAGTACGGTTTGCCTGTTTCCGAAGGTGTGGCTGCAGAAACGGCTCACGAAGCAGCTGCAGCGGCTGACGTTATCGAAGGCGATAAGTGGGTTGCTAAAGCCCAGGTTCACGCCGGCGGCCGCGGTAAAGCGGGCGGTGTTGCACTGGTTAGCTCCAAAGCTGAAATTGAAGCTTTCGCGAACAAGTGGTTGGGTAACAACCTGGTAACTTATCAAACAGATGCCAATGGCCAGCCTGTTAGCCGTATCCTGGTTGAACCTTGTACCAATATTGCCAATGAATTGTACTTGGGCGCAGTGGTAGACCGTTCTACCCGCCGTATCGTATTCATGGCTTCTACCGAGGGTGGTGTTGAGATTGAGACAGTGGCTGAAGAGACCCCTGAAAAAATCCTCAAAGCTATTGTTGATCCTTTGGTTGGCGCTCAGCCATATCAAGGCCGTGACCTAGCGTTCAAGCTGGGCCTAGAAGGCAAGCAAATTAAGCAGTTCACTCAGATCTTCTTGGGTCTGGCGAAAATGTTCCAGGAAAAAGACCTGGCTCTGCTGGAAATCAACCCACTGGTTATCACTGATACTGACGACCTGCACTGTCTGGATGCGAAAGTTGTTATCGACGGCAACGCTATCTACCGTCATCCAGACCTGAAAGAAATGCATGATCCAACTCAGGAAGACGCTCGCGAAGCACACGCTGCTCAGTGGGACCTGAACTACGTAGCACTGGACGGCAACATCGGTTGCATGGTGAACGGTGCCGGTTTGGCCATGGGCACCATGGACATCGTTAACTTGCACGGTGGTAAGCCAGCCAACTTCCTTGACGTAGGTGGCGGTGCAACCAAAGAGCGTGTTATCGAAGCCTTCAAAATTATTCTGGCCGATGACAGCGTTAACGCTGTATTGATCAACATCTTCGGCGGCATCGTTCGCTGCGACCTGATCGCAGAAGGTGTTGTAGGTGCTGTTGAAGAAGTGGGCGTTAAAGTACCTGTTGTTGTACGTTTGGAAGGTAACAATGCCGACCTGGGTGCGAAAGTATTGGCCGACAGTGGTCTGAACATCATTGCTGCTACAAGCCTGACTGATGCTGCAGAGCAAGTAGTTAAAGCGGCTAACGGTTAAGGAGCGAGCAAATGAGCGTTTTAATTAACAAAGATACAAAAGTAATCTGCCAGGGTTTCACTGGCGGTCAAGGTACCTTCCACTCTGAGCAAGCGATTGAGTACGGTACGCAAATGGTTGGTGGTGTAACGCCGGGTAAAGGCGGTACAACTCACTTGGGTCTGCCTGTATTCAACACCGTTGCTGAAGCGGTTGAAGCTACAGGTGCAGAAGCGTCGGTTATCTACGTGCCAGCACCTTTCTGTAAAGACTCTATCCTAGAAGCTGCAAACGCAGGTATTAAGCTGATTGTTTGTATCACTGAGCACATTCCTGTAATGGATATGCTGGAAGCTAAAGTTAAGTGTGACGAGCTAGGTGTTCGCGTAATTGGCCCTAACTGCCCAGGTGTTATCACTCCGGGTGAATGTAAGATCGGTATTATGCCTGGTCACATTCACTTACCAGGTAAAGTAGGTATCGTTTCTCGTTCTGGTACTTTGACCTATGAAGCGGTTAAGCAAACGACTGATGCTGGTTTCGGTCAGTCTACCTGTGTTGGTATTGGTGGTGACCCAATTCCTGGTAGCAACTTTATCGATATCTTGGAGCTGTTCGAGAACGACCCACAAACTGAAGCGATTGTAATGATCGGTGAAATCGGTGGTTCTGCGGAAGAAGAAGCTGCTGCTTACATCAAAGCAAACGTAACTAAGCCTGTTGTTTCTTACATTGCGGGTGTAACTGCGCCTCCTGGTAAGCGTATGGGTCACGCTGGCGCCATCATCTCTGGTGGTAAAGGTACTGCAGACGAGAAGTTTGCTGCACTGGAAGACGCTGGTGTTAAAACTGTTCGCTCTTTGGCCGGCATTGCCGATGGCCTGAAAGAAGTGACCGGTTGGTAAGATTTACTGCTTTTGCAGTGAGTAAAAAGGCCCGCATATGCGGGCCTTTTTTATGGGGTTTTAAGATTATTTTCTCATTCGAATGCCGGGGTCAGTCGTGGGGATAGATACGTAGGTTCCGGTGAACTCACAACCAATACCTTGCTCATCTTGAATTACCACATGCACTTTGATTTTCTTTCTACGGCCTGAGCGTAGGTGGCTTAAAAGCTCATCAGCGTGGGCATCTTCAATTATGGTTTTTGCGTAGAAATCAGAAACAATTGGCGCGCGATAGGTCATCGCCTCGTGGGCAATGATGGTACTGGCATCGATGCCTGCACGTTGTATGGTTCGTGTTACAACGCTCCAGCCTGTAATCGCTGCCAACGCTGCGAGGCTGCCGCCAAAACCAATGCCTTTATGATTGATGTTTGGAGCCAAAGGGGCTCTGGCAATAATGGTGCTGTTATCGGGCTCTTCAAAGTGCACCTGCATATTTTGGAGGAGAGGAATACCTTCAACGGTTCTTTCGCTATAGCTCTGAATACTTTCGTCGGGTGCAATACCCTTGAGGTCTGTGGTTTTCATCTCGCTACCTTTGCTTGCGACTTCATTTAATTTTAGCAGTGCTCAACGGTGGAAGTTTGCCGCTTTGTTTCACGCTCAATGCCGCTCAAAGGAAGGGCGGCAAATGTTGGCCCGCTTTATGCAGAACAGGGTATATAGCGCCGGTAACAGTCAAAAAAATACCATTACTGGCTTTGTAACGTTGATTTGAACTGCAGTACGCCAAAGGGCTGTATTTCAACTGATCATTAGGAAAGACAGATGACGACGCGTGTAGATATTAATCGATTACTGGTTGAAATGCGCTCTATGAAATCGCAAACCCAGGCCTTTAACCGCCCTGATAATGTTAAGGACGTTGCCGATTCTATTATTCCCAATAAATTACGGGTTAATGAATCGAAAGAGGTTGTTCCAAGTTTTAGTGACATGATGAGCCAGGCGGTAGGCAAAGTGAATGAAACACAAAAAGCCTCTGCCAGTATGCAGAAAGCCTATGAAATGGGCGACCCCAATGTTGATATCACAGATGTGATGATTGCGTCGCAGAAATCCAGTGTTGCTTTTCAAGCGACACTGCAAGTGAGAAATAAAGTGATAGAAGCATACCGCGACATCATGAATATGCCGGTTTAGTGAATTTTTAGTGAACCTTTAGTTAATTAGTCCTGAAGAAATAAGAAGAGATCATCATGGCAGATCCAGCACAAGTTGAAGATGTTGATGTAGAGGCTTCCCAGAGTAACGAAAAGCCTGCAACGGACTTAGTGGAAGGCTTTGGCAACCTAAATATTATTCGTCAAGCGGGCTTGATGGTTGGCTTGGCGGCCAGTGTGGCCATTGGTTTTGCTGTCGTGCTGTGGGTGCAGGGGGATGACTACCGCCCGCTGTACGCGAGTATGGATCATCTAGACAGTGGTCAGGTGACTGAGCTGTTGGAAATGCATGATATTCAATTCAAAGTGGACCCCAAAACTGGGGTTATGTTGGTTTCCAGTGACCAGATTCACAAGGCGCGATTAAAACTTGCCGCGGCGGGTCTGCCGGGTGATAAATCTGTTGGTTTTGAGTTGTTAGATCAGGAGCAACCACTCGGTACGAGCCAGTTTATGGAAACCACACGTTACCGTCGTGGTTTAGAAGGGGAACTAGCTCGTACTATCAGTAGCATTAGAACTGTTCGCGGTGCCCGTGTTCATTTAGCGATTCCGCGAACCTCCGTTTTTGTTCGCGATCAACGTGAACCCAGTGCGTCAGTTTTCCTCGATTTATATGCTGGTCTTGGCATTAAACCTGAGCAGGTAACAGCCATTGCCAATTTAGTTGCGTCCAGCATTCCAGAATTAAAAGTTGAAAATGTGTCTATTGTGGATCAGCGTGGCAATTTGCTAACCATTGATGATACTTCAGTGGAACTTATTGCAGCCAATAAACAGCGTGAGTACGTACGCCGTGTTGAGCGTGATATCAATGGTCGAATTAACAGCATTTTGGAGCCTGTGGTGGGTTCGGGCAGCTTTAAAGCGGAAGTGTCTGCAGATGTGGACTTCACAGAAGTAGAGCAGGCCGAGGAAATTTATAACCCGGATATGCCTGCGGTTCGCAGTGAGCAAACTCTCGACGAGCGCCGTGTGGGAGATCAATTTGGTGGTATTCCAGGGGCATTAACTAATCAGCCACCAGGGGTAAATGCAGACGCACCAGAAGAAGCTGAGCCGAAGGATGATGATAACGGCAAATCCTCTACTGCCCGTAAGCAAGCCACTCGTAACTACGAACTAGATCGCACTGTAAGTTATACCCGCCATCAAATCGGTAAGATCCGCCGCTTGAGTGTTGCGGTGGTCGTTGATGATCGTGAAACCATTGATCCTGAAACCGGTAAGCTTGTGCGCCAGCCTTGGAGTGTTAATGAGCTTGAGCGCTTATCAATCTTAGTGCGCGATGCTGTAGGTTACTCTGCTGCCCGTGGGGATAGCGTTAACGTGCTGAACTCTGCATTCATGATTAAATCTGAAGAAGTAGAGATGGAAATGCCATGGTATGAGCATCCTCTATTACAACAGTACTCTAAGCACTTGGTTGGCTTATTCATTGTTGTTATGTTGATCTTCGGCTTCCTGAAACCAATCATGAAGAGCCTCAGTAATGAAGGCCGCCGTAAGAAAGAAGAAGAGATGAAGAAGGAAGTGGAAGCCCTCGAATCTGGCAGTGGCTTGTTTGATTCGCTTTCTGATGAATCTGTTACACTCACTGGAGGCGACACCTTAATGCTGCCAAGCCCAGAAGAAAGTTATGAGCAACAGCTTAATGCTATTAAAGGGTTGATTGCTGAAGATGCGGGCCGTGTGGCCTTGGTTATTAAGCGCTGGGTAACTGAACCCGAATAAGCTGAAAAGCATTTATTAGGGGCGTTGGTTAGATCCCTTGAAAAACCGATAAATAGACGATAAGCCCGTAAAGAGTAAAACGAGTTAGAGCATGGATTCAGACGTTCAACAGGCACTTACCCGCAGCAAACTTGAGCAGGCTGCCATTTTGTTACTCTCACTGGGTGAGCGTGATGCTGCTGAAGTACTCAAGCATATGGGCCCAAAAGAAGTACAGTCTTTGGGTACTGCCATGAGTACCATGAGCAATATTGAACAATTTGAAGTAGAAGCAGTACTGGGTAACTTTCTGGCTGAAGTGCAATCGTTAACAGGCTTGGGTATGGGAGCCGATGCCTACATTCGCAATATGTTGGTTGGTGCTCTGGGTGAAGATAAAGCTAACGGCCTAATTGACCGAATTCTTTTAGGTGGTAATACCTCTGGTTTGGATACCTTGAAGTGGATGGAATCCCGTGCCGTTTCAGAAATCATTCGTAACGAACACCCGCAAATTCAAGCTATTGTTCTCGCTTATTTGGAAGCGGATCAATCTGCGGAAATTATGTCGTACTTCCCTGAGAAAGTACGTCTCGATGTAATGATGCGTATTGCCGCGTTGGATTCGGTTCAGCCAGCAGCGCTACAAGAGTTGAACGATATTTTGGAAAAGCAATTCTCTGGCAGCGCCGGTTCGCAAACCAAAGCAATGGGTGGCGTGAAGTGTGCGGCAGAAATTATGAACAACTTGGAAAGCTCTGTGGAAGCCGAGCTTATGGATTCTATTCGCGAAGTGGACGAAGATCTGGGCAACCAGATTCAGGATCTTATGTTCGTGTTCGACAATCTCAAAGATGTGGACGATCGCGGTATTCAAGCACTGCTTCGAGAAGTTTCTTCCGAAGTCCTTATTGTGGCCCTCAAGGGTGCCGACGACGAACTTCGCGAGAAAATCTTTGCCAATATGTCCAAGCGTGCCGCAGAAATGCTGCGAGACGATTTGGAAGCCAAAGGCCCTGTCAAACTTTCAGAAGTGGAAGCCTCACAAAAAGAAATTCTGGGTATTGCACGACGTATGGCTGACGCAGGCGAAATCGTACTGGGTGGATCAGGTGAGCAAATGTTGTAACGGGTAATCCGTTATAGCGATTGAGCGAATGTTTTATGGTTACTGATTCTGCGGAAGACAATATTACGCCCTCAGCAAGTGAGTCTATCGATGATGCCGCTTTCTTTGAGGATGATATTGCCGATGAACTCTCTAATGATCATGTAGGCATTGAATCCGCCGTAAAAGAACAATCCGCGCACTCAAAGTTTACAAAAAAATCTGATCCCTCTTCAGTGATCATTACAGCGGACTCCACTGACGCAGAAGGTGCAACCACATGGGTTTTGCCCTCTGTTGGTGGTAAGAAGGTTGTGCCCGCAAAAAATCGTGAGAATCGCCGAAAAAAATCCTCCTCTACAAAGCAATATCCACAAGATGAAATTTCTGAAGGTTCAAGTCAGGAGTCAATCGAAGAGGTTGAAGATAAAAAGTCTGTCGATGAAGTTGTCGGTGAAGATGTTTCTGAAGACGAACTGACGGAAGCCACTATTCAGCCTATTACCGCCGAGCAACTAGCGGAAATGACGGAAGCTGCAGAGCGGGAAGGTTTTCTAAAAGGTCAGCAGCAGGGTTATGAGAAAGGTTATGCTGAAGGAAAAGAGCAAGGTTATAGCGAAGGGCAACGACTAGCTGAAGAGGAGCGAGTTCAACAGCAATCAGAATTCGATGATCTCAAACAGCGTTTTATGGCCTTGGCAGAAACTCTTCATGCGCCGATTGAAGAACAGGACAATAAACTTGAGTTAGTGATGCTGAAGATGGTCGGTGACCTTACTCGAAAAATTGTTCAGCGTGAATTACAAGCCGATTCCTCTCAGATTTTAACCGTTGTGCAAAAAAGCTTAGAAGCACTGCCGGTGGGTGCGAAAAATATCACGCTTATATTAAACCCCGATGATATGGCTTTGGTTGAAACTTGGGCTGAGGAACGAGGGCATCAGTGGGGATTCCGTGCAGATACAGAAATGTCTCCCGGTGGTTGTCGTATTCAGACCCCTCAGAGTATGGTGGATTTTTCTGTTGAAAAACGGGCTGAAGATATTCTTCAAGAATTAGATTCTGCGGGTATTCAGCTGAATGCCATGGAGCAAGAAGATTCTGCGTTTGAGGTTGTTCAGGAAGCCGTAGCTCAACAATCACAAGAACCAGCGCAAGAGCAATTAACACAAGAACAATTAACACAAGAACAATTAACACAAGCGCAATTAGCACAGGAAAATTCAACTCAGGAAAATTCAATTCAGGAACAGCAAACTAGCCCAGTTGTTGATGATCCAACGTTGATGAATGAAAACTCTCAGGAGCACCCCGATGCGCCAGAGTCTGAGTGATCGTCTTAATAATTTTCATCACGGCTTGGCTGTCGATGTAGAGCCTCGGGCTGAAGGGCATCTCACTCGTTTAATTGGTATGACCCTGGAAGCGGTTGGACTCAATGTATCAGTCGGGCAGCAATGTGAAGTCTCTATGGGGCGGGGTAAAACCGTTGAGGCTGAAGTGGTTGGCTTCGCCGATGACAAAGTTTACCTCATGCCTGTACGTCGTATTGAAGGTTTACAACCAGGCGCAACAGTAAAACCGTTATCGACTCACTGTGGTATTCGCATTGGTCCTGATATGTTGGGTCGTGTGATTAATGGCTTGGGGCAACCTCTCGATGGCAAGGGCGCGATTACTGGCGATGACTTTTTAGAGTTTACTCCTCACGACATTAATCCCCTGCAACGAAAACCCATTAGTGAACCGTTGGATGTAGGGATTCGAGCCATTAATTCACTTATCACCGTTGGCCGTGGCCAGCGTTTGGGCTTGATGGCGGGCTCCGGTGTGGGAAAAAGTGTTTTGCTGGGAATGATGACAAAATTTACTGCCGCTGATGTTGTGGTCGTGGGTTTAATCGGCGAGCGTGGCCGAGAAGTAAAAGAGTTTATTGACCATATTCTGGGTGAAGAAGGTTTACGGCGTTCAGTGGTTGTGGCATCACCTGCGGATGATGCGCCGTTAATGCGATTGCGAGCCGCTGAGCTTTCTACCCGTGTTGCTGAATATTATCGTGATCAAGGCAAAAATGTTTTATTGCTGATGGATTCATTGACACGATACGGGCAGGCCCAGCGTGAAGTGGCACTGGCCATTGGAGAGCCTCCGGCCACCAAAGGATATCCACCTTCGGTGTTTGCGAAAATTCCAGCTTTAGTTGAGCGCGCGGGTAACGCCGATGAAGGGCAGGGGTCTATTACCGCTTTCTATACGGTGTTAACGGAAGGGGACGATCTTCAAGACCCTATTGCTGATGCTGCCCGAGCAATTCTTGATGGGCATATTGTGTTGTCTCGCGAAATGGCAGATGAAGGTATTTATCCGGCCATTAATGTGGAAGGCTCTATTAGTCGTGCCATGCAAAATATTGTTGTGCCGAAGCATCTTAAAGCTGCACAGCGTTTTAAACAGTTGTTAAGTAATTACCGGCAGAATAAAGACCTTATTACCATTGGTGCTTATAAGCCGGGTGCAGACCCTGACACTGATGTGGCCATTGAGCGTCAGCCTCACTTGAAACAGTTTATTCAACAGTCTTTAGATGAGTCGGTTAAATATGGAGAAAGCTGTAAGGCTCTCCAGCAGGTACTGGTGTCTACAACGACGCAAACGACCATGGGGCAGCGGGGAGATCCCAATCAGCCGCAAATGCAGATGCAAGGTCAAGCACAGATGCAGCCTCAAAACTCATCTCAAACCACAAGCCAGTGAGCTAGATAATGAAACGCTCTCAGCGAATGAATGTGGTGCTACAAATGGCTGAGCGAGAAGAGCAAGATTCTGTCGCTTGGTTAAGTCAATGCCGAGAGACTCTGCAAGCTGCAGAAGATCAGCTTGCACAAATGATTGATTACGAAAAAACCTTTGCCCTCGAAATCAAAGAAATGGGTGCACAGGGTGTCCATCCCCAGCGCTATCAGCGTTACCAATTGTTTTACTCTCAGCTTAAAGAAGCTCAAGCGGCCTTTCAGGGGAATATTCGCCAGTGTGAAGCTGCAGTGGAAATGGCTCTAAAAGGATGGCAAGCCCTTCATGCACGTCGCTTGAATATTGAAGACCTTATTGAGCGTTTGTGTAAGGAAGAAAATGACCTGTTGGAGAAAAAACTGCAGCAGGAAATGGATGAACTTGCCCAGCTTGCCTATCAGCGACAGCAATCGAATAACTGCTGATCACCAATTAGCCGCTGTTTGTTTTTTGAGCACTTTCAGTGGTTTTTTGAACCCTCTCATCTTCTAAGATGAAATTCCTGCCATTTAAGAAACTCCTTAACTAACTGACTTTGTTTGCGGATTTGGGGTTTAGCTCCTAAAGTAAATTCTACCCAGGTCGATAATAAAGTCAGATTCCCGTGTTTGTGCTTATCTTTATAGGAGGCATCAGGTGCCAGACAAAAGCCAACAGATTGTGTTGTCCGACAATCTCACCATAGCAACCGTAGAAGCCTTACACGAAGAATTGGAAAGTGCGCTCTCCAGTGGAGTCGATATTGTTTTCGATGGGTCTCAAGTGCAACGTTGTGATACAGCAGGTTTACAAACCTTACTGGCTTTCAAACTTGAGCTTGAAAAACACAGCCACCAACTGAGTTGGAAAGCTACCAGTGAAAACTTATCGCAAGTATCTGGGCTTCTGGGTTTAGAGCAGGCTCTTGGCTTGTAAAAAACATTAGATCTACTGAAAGAGTTCGAGGGGAACAAGTTAATGCCAAAGATTTTAGCTGTGGATGACTCCGCATCAATGCGCCAGATGGTGAGCTTTACGCTGCAAGGAGCAGGGTATGAAGTGCTGGAGGCCGCCGATGGTACAGAGGCTTTAGAACTTGCGAAGAAGGGGCCGGTGGATGCTGTGGTATCGGATGTAAATATGCCAAAGATGGATGGAATCACCCTTGTGTCCGAGCTTCGTCAGCTTCCGGATTACAAATTCACGCCTATCCTCATGCTTACCACGGAATCTGGAACGGATAAGAAAATGGAAGGTAAGAAAGCTGGTGCTACAGGTTGGATTGTTAAGCCATTTAACCCAGACCAGCTACTCGCCACCATTAAAAAAGTTCTGTAATCAGGTTTGCACATTTTCTGCTGCCTCATCGGTTTGAGCCTGAAAGGCATACAGGCAAACCGCAGAACAAGGGTAATTCTGGAACAAACTGTGCTTATTGTTTATCCATATTCGTCAGTAAATGACAGGCAATACAGTAAACGGTGCGATGAGGTTCTCACATAATGAGTGTTGATATTTCTCAGTTTCATCAGGTGTTCTTCGAAGAAAGTTTCGAAGGCTTGGATGTGATGGAAGATTCGTTGATGTCGCTCCAACCTGACGATATCGATTCTGAAGTTATCAATGCTATTTTCCGCGCGGCACACTCTATTAAAGGCGGTAGTGCTACCTTTGGCTTCCAAGTGGTGGCCGATTTTACCCATGTACTTGAAACCCTGTTAGATGAAGTCCGTGATGGTAAGCGCGGCATTTCCCAAGACGATATCGATCTATATTTAAAAGCAGGGGACTGCTTACGTGCGATGTTGCAGGCTTTACAGGATGGTGTAGATGTTGATACCACCGAGTCTGATCAATTAAAAGCCACCTTCCAAGCGATTTTAGATGGCGGTGAGGCACCTTCCTCTGTAGAAACTCCTGCCGTCGCAACGTCTACTCCCCAAACAGAAGCGCCTGCATCATCTCCAACAGTACCTCCGGCAGCAGCCGCGAGCTCTGGTAAGTGGGAAATTTCCTTTAAAAGCGACAAAGAAATCCTACGAACAGGCAATGAACCTTACCGCATGTTCCGTGAGCTTCAGGAGTTGGGTGAGCTAACGGTTGAGGCTGATCAGAGTGAGTTATTGAGTTTTGGCAACATGGAGCCGGAAGCCTGTTATTTACACTGGCATATGACCCTTGTTAGTGAGGATGTTACCGAAGAGCAAATTAAAGAAGTGTTTGAATGGGTAGAAGACGAGTGTGAAATAAAAATTTCTCAGTCATCTTCTACGGGTTCAGGTAGTCAAATTGAGAATGGCACTGTAGCGGGATGGACAATTTATTTTGCTCCGGACTCCGATATTCTGGCTACCGGTAACGAACCTTTCAGAATGTTCCGAGAGTTAGCGGAACTTGGGGAATATACCTGTGAAGCGAAGCTAGATTTAATGCCTGACTTTTTCGGTATGGAACCGGAGAAGTGCCATCTTTCGTGGGATATTACGGTTACTGGTGAAGAGATTACCGAAGAGCAGGTTATAGAAGTTTTTGAGTGGGTCGATGATCAAGCGAAAATTGAAGTCACCCCATTGATCAGTGAGGCCGCTTCAGGTGAGCCAAAAGAGGCTTCGCCTAGAGTAGCTCCTGAAACAGTTGCTGAAAAAGAGGCCCCAGAAACAGTCGCTGCTGACGAAACCGCTAAGAAAGTAGAAGAGTCTAAGCCTGAGCCTGAAGTTTCTGCACCGACAGCCTCTTCGAATCAGCCTAATGGTCAAACCGCTGCGAAAAAACCTGCTGCTCGAAATAACCAAGAAAGCTCTTCTATTCGAGTGGGTATCGATAAGGTGGATACTCTCATTAACATGGTTGGTGAATTGGTGATTACCCAATCTATGTTAGGGCAAATTGGCTCTGATTTCTCTGAAGATAAATTACCCCAATTACTCCAAGGCTTGAGTCAATTGGAGCACAACACTCGTGAGTTGCAAGAAAGTGTTATGCGTATCCGCATGTTGCCCATTAGCTTTAGTTTCAATCGCTTCCCTCGCTTAGTGCGAGATTTGGGGCGGCAGCTGGGTAAAGATATTCAGTTAGTTATGCAGGGTGAATCTACTGAGCTAGATAAAACCGTGATGGAAAAAATTGGTGATCCACTGGTTCACTTGGTTCGCAACAGTATTGATCACGGTTTGGAATTACCGGAAGAGCGCACTGCCGCCGGTAAGCCTGCTCAAGGTACCGTTACCCTTAACGCTTATCACAAAGGTGGCAATGTCATCATTGAAGTGATTGATGATGGTAAGGGATTGGATCGTTCACGTATTTTAAGCAAAGCTATTGAAAATGGCTTGGTCACGGAATCGCAGGCGGAGTTACTTTCCGACGACCAGGTTTACGACATGATTTTCCAGCCGGGTTTCTCTACGGCACAAGTGGTGAGTGATGTGTCCGGTCGTGGTGTAGGTATGGATGTGGTGCGCCGTAATATCCAAGAGCTCAATGGTCACGTGGAAATTCATTCAACCCCAGGTCAGGGTTCCATTACTCGTATCCGCTTGCCATTAACTCTTGCCATTCTTGATGGTCAGCTTATTCGCCTGAATGACGAAATTTATATTTGCCCATTGGTATCGATTATTGAATCTCTGCAAATGGATCGAGAACGCATTAACCAGGTAGCTGGCGGCGCAAATCTCTATCGCTTGCGAGAAGAATACATACCGATTATCTCTTTACATCAAGTTTTTGAAGTCGAGGCCGATGAATCCAACAATGAAGACCGCTTATTGGTGGTGGTTGAAGCTGACGGTGAAAAAGTCGGTATGTTGGTTGATGAATTGTTGGCGCAACAGCAGGTAGTGATTAAGAGCCTTGAACAAAATTATCAACGAGTAGAAGGTGTTTCAGGCGCAACTATTCTTGGTGATGGCAAGGTGGCACTGATTTTAGATATTCCCGGTATTGTGCAATTAGCCGGTACCCAGCAAAACGAAGACCAACGAGCCAGGTTACAGCTGTCTGCGTAAAGACGTTTACGCAGGCAAGGGGCTAAAGGCCCTATTAGGAGAGTGAAATGACAGAAAAAGCAGTGACGGAAACAGGCATGGCCAATTCCGACCACACTCTAGATAGTGATGCCGAGCAATTTCTCACCTTTATCATGGCCGAAGAAGAGTACGGTGTAGATATTTTATGTGTGCAAGAAATTCGCGGGTGGGAAGAGACAACACCCATTCCAAAAGCACCATCACACATAAAAGGCGTGATTAATTTGCGAGGCACAGTTGTGCCGATTATCGATTTGCGTCGTTGTTTTGGTATGGAGTCTATCGAGTATACGCCAGTGACGGTTGTCATCGTTTTGAGAGTTGAAAGCGAGTCTGGCTCTAGAACGGTGGGTATTGTGGTTGATGCAGTTTCAGATGTGTACACGCTTTCTGAAACAGAGTTACGACCAGCGCCAGATCTCGGTGATTCTGTTAGTACCGAATTTATTCGGGGTCTAGTGAATGTTAATGATCGAATGGTTATTTTGTTAGAGATCGATAGATTGCTGAATATGGACGATATTCCAGATTTGTCATCGATTTCATCAGATATTGAGCAAGCTAAATAAAGATCGCCACTTGCGAAATTTTGGGGATAAAGGGGAAAGTTATGTCAACCTTGTTAGATAAATTCTCACTTAAGCAGAAGCTTCAGCTTCTTGTGGGTATAGCAATTCTTGTTATTGTTGTGATCCTTGGCATTGTCATGGGGAAAACAAGTACCGTGCGTATTGGTGGTGATACCTTTTACGAAATCGTAAATGGTAAAGACCTTGTCGCTGATATCCTGCCGCCACCGATGTTCGTGGTAGATGCTGAAAGTACAGCTCAGTCTATATTGGTTGAAAAGTCTCAAAAAGCGAGAAAGAAACATTTGAAGGATTTAGAACGACTCAAGGATGAATTTCAAGAGCGTGTAGATTATTGGGAGAGCTATCCTCACCTTCCTGGCAATGTACGTAGCCAGTTGTTTAAAAAAGTAATTCCTACAGCCGAAGAATACTTTGACTATGCATTTGATAATTTGCCTGATGCGGTTAACTCTGGTGATGATGTTGTTTTGAAAGCTCACTTGGCACACTTACTAGAGCTTTTTGAAGAGCATTACAGTGAAGTTGTTGAACTGGTTAAGTTGGCAAATGGTTGGTCTGATGGTAGTTATAAGGCAGGCGTGTCTTCAGGTGCATCTATGGATGTACTGCTGTTAATCCTGGTTGTTGTGGGAGTGTTTTCTGTTTCTTTAGTGGGTTGGGGTGTTGTTAGGAATGTTACCCGTGATGAGGAGTTAGCAGCCCGGATTCAAAGTGCATTAGATGCAGCTACTACCAATATCATGATCGCGGATAAAGATAATAATATTGTTTATTTAAACGATTCTGTTCGCGATATGTTTAAAGCAGTAGAGGATGACCTTAGTAAAGCATTTAACGGCTTTAACGCTGATGATTTACTTGGGAAGAATATGGATATTTTCCATAAAGATCCATCTCATCAAAAACGTATTATAGGTACCATGACTGATACGGTTAAAGGGAAGGCCGAAGTGGCTGGTTTAACTTTTACTGTAATCGCAACGCCAATTTTGAATGAAAAAAATGAACGCATTGGGTCGGTTGTTGAATGGGATGATGTGACTGAGAAGTTGGCAAGAGAAAAAGAAGAGAAACGCATCTCCGCTGAAAATTTACGTATTCGACAAGCATTGGATAATGTTACTGCGAATGTGATGATTGCGGATAATGATAATAATATTATCTACTTGAATGACTCCGTTCATGGCATGTTTAAATCTGCTGAAGCTGACTTGAAAACAGTTTTTTCAGACTTTAATGCTGATGAATTGGTTGGGAAAAATATGGATATATTCCATAAAGATCCATCTCATCAGAAGAAACTAGTTGGAGAAATGAAAGACACCGTTCGCGGTAAAGCCGAGGTGGCGGGCCGTACCTTTACGGTTATTGCAAATCCAATCATAGAGGATTCAGGTGAGCGTATCGGTTCAGTGGTTGAATGGGATGATATCACTGAAAAATTAGCGAAAGAAAAAGAAGAGAAACGTATAGCTGGTGAGAACTACCGTATTCGTCAGGCGCTGGATAATGTGTCTGCGAATGTGATGATTGCAGACGAAGACTGCAATATTATCTATATGAATGATTCTATTACCGGCATGTTCCGTGCGGCAGAAAGTGATTTACGTACCGTGTTTAGTGGTTTTAATGCTAATGATCTAATCGGTAAAAATATGGATATTTTCCATAAAGATGTTTCCCATCAGCGCAACTTGGTTGAAAACATGACCAGCACTGTTGAGGGTAAGGCCGAAGTGGCTGGACGCAGCTTTACGGTTATTGCCAATCCCATTGTTACGGATGGTGAGCGCATTGGTTCGGTTGTGGAATGGAATGACCGCACTGCTGAAGTGGCCATCGAAAAAGAAATTGATTCTATAGTGGATGGTGCGGCCCAAGGTGACTTTAGCCGCTTGATTCCGCTGGAAGGTAAAGCGGACTTCTTCCTGAATTTGAGTACGGGTTTGAACCGCTTGGTGGAAACCGTTCAAGTTGCGGTTAACGATGTGGTTCGTGTAATGGGCTCTATGGCAAAAGGTGACTTAACAGAGTCAATCACACGGGATTACGATGGCGCCTTTGGTCAATTGAAATCTGATGTGAACTCAACGGTTGCTCAACTAACGGAAGTGATCGGTAATATTCGCGCCTCGGCCACTGCGATTACCTCTGCTGCAGGTGAAATTGCTCAAGGTAATGCGGATTTGAGTCAGCGTACTGAAGAGCAGGCCTCTTCGTTGGAAGAAACAGCATCCAGTATGGAGGAGATGACCAGCGCCGTTCGACAGAGTGCGACTAACGCGAAGCGAGCCAGTGATCTTGCCTCAGATGCCCAGGAAAAAGCCCGAGAGGGTGGTGAAGTGGTTGGCCGTGCCGTGACTGCCATGGCAGATATCAACGAATCCAGTAAGAAGATCTCTGACATTATTGGGGTGATTGATGAGATTGCCTTCCAGACGAACTTATTGGCCCTTAACGCGGCGGTTGAGGCTGCTCGTGCCGGTGAGCAAGGTCGAGGCTTCGCAGTGGTTGCTGGCGAGGTACGCAACCTTGCGCAACGTTCAGCAGGTGCTGCGAAAGAGATTAAAGATCTGATTCGCGACAGTGTGAACAAAGTATCTGACGGTTCAGAGCTTGTGAATGAATCTGGTAACACCTTGCAAGATATTGTGAACTCTGTGGAGCAGGCTACCAATATGATGTCTGACATCAATACAGCGGCTCAAGAGCAAACCAGTGGTATTGAGCAAGTGAATACTGCGGTATCGCAAATGGACGAAATGACCCAGCAAAACGCTGCCTTAGTCGAAGAGGCGTCAGCCGCCGGCGAAGCCATGGCTGAGCAGGCTCGCAATATGAGTAGCATGATGGACTTCTTTACGGTGGATGACTCCGGTAGGAGTACCGGCTTGATTGCCCCTGTTACAGCGTCTCCTGCGACGTCTACTTCGTCTCCAGTGGCGAGCGCTCCAGCTCGTGCCCCAGCGCCATCTGCCCATGATGACGATGACTGGGAAGAGTTTTAAGCTCTAGTGTTAATGTTAACTAGAGTTTAAGTCTTAGCGTATGAAGGCTCAGCAGCCCGAGAAAAGGCAGGTCGACGTAAACCTGAATACCCACAGTGATCGGGAGTTCCCCATGACGGGGCACGACTTCAAGATCATCGTGGAGATTGCCAACGAAATAACAGGTATTCAGCTTGGAGATCACAAGCGGGATATGGTTTACGGGCGCCTTGTACGCCGTATGCGCGCCTTAGGCCTACCGGGCTGTAGAGAGTACTGCGAATATCTGCAGGCGAACCCTGATAAGGAAATGACGGAGTTCGTGAATGCCATTACCACCAACCTTACGGCTTTCTTTCGAGAGCCACATCATTTCGAATACTTAGAAGACACCGTGTTTCCCAGGTTGCAGAAAAGCAATATGGGGTCACGGCGTGTGCGTATTTGGTCTGCCGGATGCTCAACCGGTGAAGAGCCGTATTCCATCGCCTTACTGATGAAGCGCTTTTTCCCAGCCCCTAACTGGGATGCCAAGTTACTGGCCACTGATTTGGATTCCAATGTGGTGGCAAAAGCGCATTCGGGTGTTTACGACGAAAATCGCATTGAGACCTTGGATGACGATCTTAAGCGTAAATGGTTTATGCGTTCACCCTCTTCCGATCAGGTGAAAATAAAACCGGAAATTCAGAAGCAAATTACCTTTAAGCAGCTAAACTTATTACATGAATGGCCCATGAAGGGGCCTTTTGATGTGATTTTCTGTCGCAATGTGGTGATCTACTTTGATAAGCCCACACAGAGAATTTTATTTGATCGCTATGCGAACATGCTGCGCCCTGACGGCTACTTGTTCATTGGACACTCGGAGAGTCTGCATAATGTTACAGACCGTTTTGAATCTCTTGGTCGCACCATCTATCGCCGCGTTAAATAATTTCAGTTTAATGATTTCAACAGAGCATAAGAATACTCAATGCTGAACCCAGACCTGCCTCAAGTTCCTCCTTGTTTACCCGGGTTTGAGCACGTTAATCGCTATATCGATAAGCGAATGAAGGTGCCTGCCGCCAAGATTCTACCCGGTGAGTTTTACGTGAGTACTAAAGGGGAAATGATTGCCACGGTATTGGGTTCTTGTATATCCGCTTGCATTCGTGACAAGAAGCTCGGAGTAGGGGGTATGAATCATTTTATGCTGCCAGTTCAGGGGGAGCATTCCTCTAACTTTGAAGGCACCGCTGGCGCGGCTTTGCGTTATGGCAACTGGGCCATGGAATACCTGATTAACGAAATTCTCAAGCAGGGCGGTCGCCGGGAAAACCTTGAAGCCAAATTGTTTGGTGGCGGTGCCGTACTCTCTGGCATGACCAGTCATGAAGTGGGGAATCGCAATATCGAGTTTGCCAAAGCCTATCTTGTCAAAGAGGGTATTCCTCTACTGGCAGAAGACGTAGGCGGGTTAACGCCACGTAAAGTGCTATATTTTCCTGATACCGGCTCTGTAAAGATGCGTCGCTTGCGCCACGTGAACAACGACACCATCACAGAGCGCGAAAACAGTTACGCCAAGAAAGTGGAAACAGAAGCTCCAAGCTCAGGCAGCGTAGAGCTTTTCTAATGGATACAAGCGTGTATAGGGCGGCTGGCGCCAAACTGAATGAAGCCAAAAGCAGTCTCGGCTAAAGGTAATCTCGGCTAAAACCAACCGAATAGGTTATTTCATGGATCTAATTAAAGTGCTTGTTGTTGATGATTCTCCGGTTGTACAAAATGTACTGTCGGAAATCATCTCCTCAGATGCCCGTTTGAAAGTTGTTGGCGTGGCTGCCGATCCCTACGAAGCCCGGGAAAAAATTAAGCTACTGAACCCAGATGTTCTAACCCTGGATATCGAAATGCCCCGTATGGATGGCATTACGTTCTTGAGTAAGTTGATGCGCTTGCGGCCCATGCCTGTGGTAATGATTTCCACTCTTACCGAGAAGGGAGCTCCCGCTACGTTACAAGCCCTTGAGTTGGGTGCCGTGGATTTCCTGGCAAAACCCCAGGTGAGTAGTGGTACGGATCTCAAAGACTACACAGAAGTCATTATTGAAAAAATCATCATGGCATCCCAGTGCAATGTTCAAGCGTTGGCGGCTGAGAATGAGCATGAGTTTGAGCCGTCTGAAAAAATCAAACCAAACCAACAAGTTAAGGCCGGGCTCATTTGTGCCATTGGCGCTTCAACCGGTGGTACTGAAGCCATTAAAGAGGTGTTGCTGCGAATGCCGGTGGATGGCCCGCCTGTTGTGTTAGCCCAGCATATTCCTGCAGTGTTTAGCACCTCCTATGCGAAGCGGTTGGATGATAATTGCGATGTTAAAGTGTTTGAGGCTGAAGATGGTCAAGCCATTGAGCCGGGTTGTGCGTACTTAGCCCCGGGGGATAAGCACCTGAAAATTAAAAAAGTTGGCGGTAGTTACCGCTGTGTCTTGGATGACGGCGAGCTTGTAAATCGTCATAAACCCTCGGTAGAAGTTTTATTTGACTCTGTTCGAGAGGTTGCTGGAAAAAATGCGGTGGGTGTTATGCTCACAGGCATGGGAGCCGATGGCTCCGAAGCCTTGTTGCGTATGCGAGAGGCTGGCTGTGAAACCATTGCACAAGATGAGGCCACGTCGGTAGTGTGGGGTATGCCTGGGGTTGCGGTGAAGCTTGGCGGTGCCTCACAGGTATTGCCCCTGTGGAATGTGGCCAAGGCGATTATGAGCATTGCCACCAAGAAATGAGTTTTATGTCATAAACATTGGGAACTTAAAAAAAGTGCCGATGGCATTTGGGTTTCTTGACGTTTGTGACTATGCTTGAGCAGTAGAGAAGCCGTTATTCGGTATTAGTTTTTAGAATTGGTGTATTGAGGGCCAGTAAATGGGTATTTCCGCCACACTTTCTCCCGACTCAAAAGAGCTGACCATCGCTATTGATGGTCGTTTCGATTTTAGTGCGCATCAAGAATTCCGCAGCGCTTATGAAAGTTTAGACTCCGATCCGACTGCTTATGTGGTAAATATGAAAGATGCCACCTATCTGGATAGTACCGCACTGGGAATGTTACTGCTTCTGCGTGATCATGCCGGTGGCGATGCGGCAGAAATCTCTATTGTTAACAGCAACCCAGATGTGAAAAAAATTCTCACCATTTCTAACTTTGAGCAGCTCTTTAGCATTAAGTAATGTGCTATTGCTGACATGTCTGATCAGGAGCAGCTCCGTATACTCATTGCCGACGATACTGCCACGGATCGCCTGATTCTTGAACGTATCGTCAGTAAGCAAGGCCACGAAGTTATTTCGGCCTCTAACGGCGAAGAAGCCGTTCGACTTTTCCAGCAAGAACAACCCGATATTATTTTGATGGACGTATTGATGCCTGTGATGGATGGGCGTCAGGCGACTCGTCAAATTAAGGAGATGGCCGGGGACGTTTTTGTTCCCATCATTTTTTTAACCTCCCTCACCGATACTGAATCCTTGGTGGACTGCCTCGAAGCCGGTGGCGATGACTTTCTTTCCAAGCCTTATAGCCCCGTCGTTCTACGGGCGAAAATTAAGGCATTTGATCGCATGCGGCAAATGCATACAGAAGTGCAAGCCCAGCGCGACGAGATTGCCGCTCACAATGCCCGCTTGGTAAATGAGCAGGAAGTCGCTAAAAAAGTTTTCGACAACGTTGCCCATAGAGGTTGCTTAGATGCCCCTATGGTCCGCTACTACCTCTCGCCCATGGCGATCTTTGATGGGGATATCTTACTGGCCGCTTTTGCCCCTTCAGGAAATATGTTTGTGCTCATGGGGGATTTCACGGGCCATGGTTTACCTGCGGCCATTGGAGCGATGCCTCTGGCCTCTGCTTTCTACAGCATGGTGAGTAAAGGCTTTGCTATGCGGGATTTAGTTGGGGAGTTGAATTCTCGCCTGATGGACATTTTGCCTTCGGGGTTCTTTTGTTGTGCCGGAGTAGCCGAGTTGGATTTTGAGCATGGCTCTATGCAGGCCTGGATTGGTGGTTTACCGGATTGTTATCTCTATCGAGCAGACACAGGAACGATTGAACACTTGGTTTCGCGGAATCTACCTCTAGGGGTGGTGGGGAAAGATCGCTTTAAAGACGATTGCGAGCACTACTTGGTTAACCCAGGGGACCGCCTGTTTTTATGGACCGATGGCATTATTGAAGCAGAAAATATTCATGGTGAGATGTACGGGGAAGACCGGGTTCAGAAAATATTTGAAGCGTCAGCGGGTAATATTGATCAGGCTTTCGATGGGATTGTAAACGGAGTCTTGGAGTATATCGGTGGTGGGGAGCGGGCCGATGATATTTCCATGGTGGAACTTACCATTTGTGACCCGGAGTCTGTCAGCGAAGAGTATATTCCGTCTTTACAGGCCAGTCGGCAAGGCGCAAACGACTGGAGTTTTGAATTGGAATTACGCCCGGATACACTTCGGGATTTCAACCCTTCCCCCTTGTTGTTAACACTGTTACGGGAAATTCCTGGCCTAATGCCTCACCTTACGCCCTTGTATACGGTGCTAACGGAGTTGTTCAGTAATGCGCTGGATCATGGGTTATTAGCATTAGACTCTGCTATGAAAAATACGCCAGCAGGGTTCTCTCAGTATTACGCCGAGCGCACAAAGCGGTTAAAGTCCTTGACCCAAGGTATGATCAGACTGAAACTCATCCACAGCCCAATTCCCAACGGTGGTGAATTACGAATTATTGTGGAAGACAGTGGTGTAGGTTTCGACGCTAGTAAGCTACAAAAGAAATTAAATGACAATGTCGGTTACAGCGGTCGAGGCTTACCTCTCGTGAATGAGCTTTGTCAGAAGTTGAGTTTTGGTTCGGATCCCAACAGTATTGAAGCGTTGTTTAGCTGGCAGTACTCCCAAAAATAGCTCTAAAAAATAGTTCGAAGAAAGAATGTTTAATACGCAACAGAAACAAATTTATACAATATAAGAGAAGTCGTTATGACAGACGCAGTAATCGATCAAGAACATCTTTCAATGCTCAAAGAGGTGATGGATGACGAATTCTCTGTTCTCTTAGAAACATTTTTAATCGATGGCGTTGAGCGTTTAGGGGTGTTGGAAGCCACTTTGGGTGAAGGCGACAGTGATGCTTTCTTCAAAGCCGCTCACAGCTTGAAGGGCAGTAGCGGAAATATTGGCGCTATGGGGTTGTCTGATTTGTGTAAAACCGCTGAGTTGAAAGGCAGGGAAGGTGACCTCTCTGGCATGGGCCAGCAACTGGTTAAAATTAAGCAAGAATACGATCGGGTTAAAGAAGCCCTGAATACACTTTTGTGAAATCCTTGATGTTTCTTGTTGAAGGTCAACTTGGTTATTAAAAGGCCTACAGAATAGCCTGCAAAGCGCTCTATCTCTCGTCTTCCACTTTTCATCTCTTTTGAGTCACTTTCGGCATCACTTTTGCTTTTTACTCTGTATTGAGTTTTCCCGAAACGGGTAATGCATAGCCAATACAGAGGAACTTCATGAACAACTCCGTGAATAGCGCACTGAATCTTCTCGGTAATCAGCAATTTACCGCTAAAAATCAAGCACTTAAAACAGATGTGATGTTTTCGGCGAGCCAGTTTGCCAGCTCGGCGGTTGAGTTTTCAGAGGTTTCTGAGGGAAAAGAATCCCGCTCATTTAAAGATCTAATGACCGATCAAGCCAATGATAAGCGTGAAGCGGCAAAACCTCGCCGTGAGCCTATTGAGCAGAAAGAAAATACCAAACCCAGTGAACCCCAAGACAAGCAAGCCCAGGCAGCAGATAAAACTGAGCCGGAAGCGAAATCTACCTCTGACAAAGCCACTAGCGACGATACCCGATCAGCAACTGAGAACGGTCAGAGCGATCAACGTGAGGGTAATGGAAATTCGGAGCCGCCAGCGCAGGAGAGTAGCGAAGGTACTGAGTCTGAAGGCGTTGCAAGGACCGCAGAGGAAACCTCTCAAGCTACCACTACGGCTGCTACCGAGGGCGAAAGCACAGTTGCTGCCGATGTTGCCATTGATCCTCTTCTAGTGGGGCAGGCCACTTCTGAGCCGGAGTGGGTCGTCGATGCCATAGAGGGTGAAGAATCATCTTCAGAAGGTGTTACCCGTTCCATCATGGGGTTATCTGCTTCAGGTGGCAATGGCTTGCCACAACAAGAAACCGTTGCCGCAACCGATGAAGTTTTGGTCGATGAGGTTGTCACAGAAACCCAAGAGAACATTGAGTTAGCCGGAGTGTCAGCGGGCATGGTGAATACCCGTGGGGTGGCAACTAATGCTGGCGGGGTAAACCCTGTGTCCTCAGGTGTTGCATCAGAGCAGGCTGGAACCTCGCTCACTAGTGAAGGTTATTTACAGTCGAAAAGCACGAATACGGGCTCTCAGGGGGCTTTTTCTGGTGGGGCTGACTCCCAGAGTGGGCAGCCTAAGACTCCAGCTCAAATGAATATGGCGGCTTTCAATACGGTTAATACACAAGTCAGCGCTACTGATGTTGAAGGTGCAGAAGCCAATGCGCCTAAAGTGGCCCGAATTCAGGCTGCTGCGGCAGCCGTTACCAGCCTTAACGATCAAATGAGTACTACGCGTACTCAGCAGCTGCAACGGCCCCCTGTGGCAACCAACGTGATGATTCCCGTAGGGCAGCGTCAGTGGTCAGAGGCTGTGGCTGAAAAAGTGGCTTGGTTATCGAGCCAGAATGTCACCGCTGCAGAGATTAAATTAGACCCGCCAGAGTTAGGAGCCATGAATGTTCGCATCCAGGTCACTAACGACCAAACCACCGTAAGCTTTACCGCTCAAAATGCAGTGGTTCGTGAAGCCTTGGAGCAAACGGCTATTCGCTTGCGGGATATGTTAGCGGAGCAGGGCTTAGAGCTCGCCGAGATGGATGTGTCTAGCCAGTCCCATGAGCAACATGAGCGTGCAGAAGACGGCGAAGCACAGGCTGGCTTCAATGGCGATGAAGAGTTAGAAGATGAAGAAATGGAAGTGGTCGCGGAAACGCCGATTACCCACAACGGCCTGGTTGACCATTTCGTTTAAGCGTTCTTAACTCCAGATTGAGTTGTAGGTCGGGGCTGACCTGCAGCTCCCCATCATTTTCCTTATTCGTATCCCCCCCCCTCCAATCTATTGTTTTCACAAGAAAAAGCGTCATACTCATAAAGACTTAAGCCGCTTTTTGAGACGCTAGTCTTTTGTCTCGAACCTTTCGTCTAAATGCGGCGGACAATGTGTCCAGTGTTATGGCATATCTTTTGCTGAAACATATTCAAACACCTATAAAATCAAAACTTTGACAGAAAGCTGACATGGCAGAAGACAACGAGAACGAAGAACAAGCCGAAGGCGGTGGTAAGAAGAAAATTTTAATGCTCGCCATTGTGGGGGCGCTATTAGTAGTGCTGTCGGTGGGGGGGACACTCCTGGCACTGACTCTATTGGGTGATGACGAAAAACCTGAAGACCCGGAAATGATGGAAGGACAAGATGCTGAGGGTGTGGCACCAGCCAGTAATGTGGCTATCTACTACCCGTTAAAGCCAGCGCTTCGTACTAATGTGCCTCACCGAGGTGGTTATCGCTTGGTGGAAATTGAAGTGAGTATTATGAGTCGCAGTAATGCGGTGATTTCTGAAGTGGAAACCCATAAGGCCAGCATAAATAACAATTTACTCATGCTGATTATGCGTCAGTCCTTCGACGATATGATGACTGCTGAAGGCAAAGAGCTATTCCGCCAGCAAGCGTTGGCTGAAGTGAGAAAGATACTCGAGATAGAAGCGGGCGTTACCGAGGGTGTTGAGCAGGTATTACTCACTGAATTTAAAATGCAGTAGTTGTGGTTTTCGTTCTGGTGATGGTTTTTAGCGGAATACCAGAACAGGCAATAAATAGATAAAGGCTTAGGAGATAAGTGTGCAGGATCTGCTGTCACAAGATGAAATTGATGCGCTCTTACACGGCGTAGACGATGGCGATATCGATACCGATGAAGGTCTCGATGCCGGCGATGTTGTCTCCTACGACCTTGCCAGCCAAGACCGTATTGTACGTGGCAGAATGCCCACGCTCGAACTTATCAACGAGCGTTTTGCCCGCTATACCCGCATCAGTATTTTTAACTTATTACGCCGCACTGCTGATGTAGCCATTGGCGGTATTCAAATTCAAAAGTTCGGTGAGTACATCCACACCCTCTACGTACCCACCTCGTTGAATATGGTGAAACTGCGTCCTTTACGCGGTACAGCCCTGATTATTTTCGATGCAAAACTGGTTTTTAAACTGGTAGATAACTTCTTTGGGGGTGATGGTCGTCACGCAAAGATTGAGGGTCGGGAGTTTACTCCCACAGAGCTTCGTGTTGTACAAATGGTATTAAGCCAAATCTTTGTGGATTTGACTGAGGCTTGGCGTGCAGTGATGCCCATCGAATTTGAATTTGTGAATGCGGAAGTAAACCCTTCCATGGCTAATATTGTTAGCCCTAGTGAAGTGGTTGTGGTGAGCACTTTTCATGTAGAGCTAGACGGTGGGGGTGGTGATCTACACATTACCTTACCGTATTCCATGATTGAGCCGATTCGTGAAATGCTCGACGCTGGTTTACAAACCGATGCCGACGAACACGATGAACGTTGGATTCGCTCATTACGTGAAGAGATTATGAATTGTGAGGTAGAGCTCGAAAGTTCTATCGCAAATGCTGAAATGACATTGCGGGATATCAACAACCTGAAAACTGGCGACATCATTCCCATTGAGTTCCCAGAGAAGAAAGTATTGAAAGCCAATGGCATTCCCATGTTCCGCTGTAGTATGGGAGAGAGCAATGACAATGTTGCCTTCCGTGTTGATGACGTAATTGAAAAACCCCAAGTTCTACAACATACCGTTGCGATAGACTTAGGTGAGGCCGCTGAGGAGACTGAGAACGATGAGTGATGACGATATCATGCCAGAAGATGACCAGGACGGTGATGTTGGTGATGACTGGGCTGCCGCCATGGCAGAACAGGGCGTTGATGAGGACACTGATGCAGAAGCCGATGACTGGGCTGCCGCCATGGCGGAGCAAGATGAGATAGAAGAGGATGTAGAGGCCGTCGCCTTTGAAAATTTCGATGAATCGGGCCCTGGTGCCCTGAGTCAAGATCTGGACACAATCCTAGATATTCCTGTTAGTATCTCCATGGAAGTTGGGCGCACCGCCATTACCATTCGCAACCTATTGCAGCTCAATCAGGGGTCAGTAATCGAACTAGACCGCCTTGCGGGTGAGCCGTTGGATGTATTGGTGAATGGAACCTTGATTGCTCACGGTGAAGTAGTTGTGGTTAATGAAAAATTCGGTATTCGTATGACCGATGTGATTAGCCCGCAGGAACGTATTAAGCGACTGAGTTAACAGAAACAGTTAATAGGGACGGTTAATACGAATAATTCATCGAAACGATTAATAAGAACAGTTGATTAGATGAACAGTATTCTAATGGTGGCTAATAATGCCGCCGCCCAAGTGGATGTGCCTAGCACCTCCGGCAGCATAACCAGCGTATTCTTTGCGCTGGTTTTTGTTATTCTGGCAATCGTAATTTGTGCTTGGCTGGTAAAACGCCTACAAAGTGTGGGGGGCGTGCCGGGGCAGCATATGAAAGTGCTATCGGTGATGCCTTTAAGTCATCGCGAGCGGGTGATGTTAGTGGATGTAGCAGGGCAGCAGTTGCTATTGGGGGTTACCCCCGGCAGTATTACTACCTTGCATGTTTTCGATGAGCCGGTGATTACCAAAGACATTTCTGCAGGTAACGCCGATTTTTCTGAAAAGTTTAAGCAATTTTTGACTCAGTCAGGCATACACTCGTCAAAAGACGCTGAGAATAAAGAAGCCAATAATGAAAATAAAAGCTCTCATTAAGAACGCGCTCGTTTGTCTCTTTTTATTCACGACAGTATTCACTGCATCACTAAGCTGGGCCCAGGAGTCTACTTCTGAAACTGCAAGTGAAACGGTATCTACTGTAGTTGAAGCTGCCCCCTCTGCGGAGCCGAAAAATTTACTGCCGGTAAAAGGCATTCCCGGTTTGCCTGCCGTAACGGTAACGACCAATCCTGATGGCAGTCAAGACTATACGGTAACCCTCCAAATTCTCGCCATCATGACGGCGCTGACTTTTATTCCAGCGCTTTTGATCATGATGACCTCCTTCACACGTATTATTATTGTTTTTTCAATTTTGCGTCAGGCCACAGGTTTACAACAAACGCCATCGAATCAGGTGTTGATCGGCTTAGCGTTGTTCCTCACTATGTACATCATGACGCCGGTGTTTACGGATATTAATCGGGATGCTCTTCAGCCCTACATTAAAGAAGAAATTACGTCTATGCAGGCGTTGGAAAAAGCCAAAATGCCAATCCATCAATTTATGATGGGGCAAACTCGCGAGAAAGATTTAGCCCTCTTTATGCGTTTGTCAGATACGCCTGCAGTGAATACGCCGGACGAGGTTCCGTTTACTGTTTTAACGCCAGCGTTTATCACCAGCGAGCTAAAAACCGCATTCCAAATTGGCTTTATGCTGTTTATCCCGTTTCTGATTATCGATTTAGTGGTGGCCAGTGTTCTTATGGCCATGGGTATGATGATGTTATCCCCACTCATTGTGTCACTGCCGTTTAAACTTATGCTATTTGTGATGATTGACGGCTGGGGTCTCATTATTGGAACCCTAGCGGCTAGCTACGGTATTTAGGAGAGGCACTATGTCCCCTGAAATAATTTTAGATTTTCTCGGCGAAGCACTGTTTCTGATTGTGATGCTGGTATCGGTCATTCTGGTACCGGGCCTGGTAGTTGGTTTGATTGTGAGTATGTTCCAAGCTGCCACTCAAATTAACGAACAAACCTTAAGTTTTCTACCCCGTTTATTGATTACCTTGTTAGTGATTGGTATCGCAGGCCCGTGGATGGTGAATGAAGTGCTTACCTTCACAACGCGATTAATCACCTCAATCCCCGATATTATTGGCTAACAAAATACTGTCATTCTGAGCGATAGCGAAGAATCTCTTAATGAAAATGGTAAGCTCTTAAGATTTTTCCTCCCCTGGTCGTCAAAATGCCAAAAAATAAAATAGCATGATTAACCTAACCGACACCCAAATTATGACGTTTATAGGCCAATACCTCTGGCCTATGACTCGATTGGGTGCGTTTTTTATGGTGGTTCCCATTTTTGGTAGCCAGCTGGTGAATATGCGGGTGCGGTTGGCCTTAACCTTTTTGGTGACCATGGTAGTGGTGCCATTGTTGCCTCCGCTACCTGCAGTAGATGGTGTTTCCCTCAGTAATTTTTTGATTGTGATTCAGCAAGTATTGATCGGATTGACCATGGGCTTTGCCATGCAATTAACCTTTCAGTTATTTGTGGTAGCGGGTCAAATTATGGCAATGCAAATGGGTTTAGGTTTTGCCAGTATGATGGACCCTGCGAACGGCGTGACGGTGACCGCCCTGAGCCAAGTGTATTTGATTTTGGTGACCTTACTTTTCTTGGCCACTAACGGTCATCTAGTCTTAATCGAAGTGATTGTAGAAAGCTTTTATACCTTACCTATTTCTGCAGAAGGCCTGAGTCGCGATACCTATTACAAAATGGCTTCTATGCTCACCTGGATGTTTGCCAGTGGTTTAATTTTGGCATTGCCAATCGTTATTCCATTGCTGTTGGTAAATGTAGGCTTCGGTATCATGAACCGTTCAGCACCACAATTTAACGTCTTCTCTCTGGGTTTCCCTATTGCCGTTATTATTGGTTTATTAGTGGTATGGACCATGCAGAAAGACTTCTTACCCAACTATCAAAGTTTAATTTCTGACGGCCTGATTTTTATCCGGCAGTTAGCCAATATTCCGTAAACGCGGGATAGACTCGGAATGAGATATGGCTGAAGACGAAAGCGGACAAGAAAAATCGGAAGACCCCACGGGCAGGCGAATAGAGAAAGCCCGTGAAGAAGGTCAGATTCCCCGATCCAAAGAACTCAGCACCAGCGCCGTCTTATTAGGTGGCGCGTTGGGGTTGATGCTATTTGGTCATTTTCTAGGGGAAAGTTTGTCTCGCATCATGAAAAACAACTTTTCGTTTTCCCGTGAAGTGGCATTTGACCCAAACTTCATGCTGGCCCACCTCACTAATGCCGCACAAGATGTGATTTTTGCCCTAATGCCTCTGATGGGGTTTTTGGTGTTGATGGCGATACTCGGCCCAATTGGTTTAGGCGGCTGGTTGTTCAGCACAAAAGCCATGGCACCCAAGCTTAATCGTATGGACCCCATTGCTGGCTTAAAACGCATGTTTTCCCTTAAGTCGCTCATGGAGTTGTTGAAGTCCATCTTAAAGGTGTCTGTTATCGCAGCCATGGGCACAAGCTTGTTGATGTGGCTACGGCAAGACTTTTACGAGCTTTCTCGCATGGCTACGGAGCCTGCCATAGAGCGAGCTATTACGCTCACCCTTTGGGTGGTACTGGGCTATGCCTTGTCCACATTGCTCATTGCCATTGTGGATGTGCCTTTCCAAATTTATGACAACAAGAAAAACCTGCGTATGACCAAGCAGCAGGTGAAAGACGAAATGAAAGACACTGACGGTAAGCCTGAAGTGAAAGGGCGCATCCGTCAGTTGCAACGGGAAATGGCCAACAAGCGCATGATGCAGTCCGTACCCGATGCCGACGTGGTTATCACAAACCCAACTCACTACTCAGTGGCTCTGAAGTACGACCCAGATAATATGGAAACCCCTATCCTACTTGCCAAGGGTGTGGATGAAGTCGCTTTACGTATTCGAGAAGTAGCTAAAGAAAACAATGTGGAAATGGTACAAGCCCCAGTACTCGCCCGCGCCGTCTACAACACCACCGAAGTCGAATCCGAAATCCCTGCAGGCCTCTATATGGCTGTGGCACAAGTACTCGCCTACGTATTCCAGCTACGCAGCTACAGAGCTGGGCAGGGCGAACGCCCAACGTATCCTCGCAATCTCAATGTACCGCGTGATTTGCAGTTTGATTAATCTAAATCTGTTTAGTTATTTAGTGAAACGGGTAGCCTAGTGGCTTTTAAATTCTTATTGACACTAATTGAAAACCCCGCACAATAAGCTCCTTAGCATAATTTTATGTGCCAAAACAGGGATGTATCCAGCCTTTTGAAGGGAAGCGATTTCTTTTTCTTTACTCCTTGTTTATTGATATCAACCACTCTGATGTAAAAAGATCAGGGATGTAAAACATATACTATTCAACAGCGAAGAAGTGATGGCATGTTGTCTTGTTTGTTAATTTAGATAGAAAATTAGACGTATAGTGAATTTAGTAAATATAAAGGAATTGATAATGAATAAAATGCAATTATTTGTAGTTTCTACTTGTGTTTTTTTGTCGGGAGCTTCAATGGCTAATGATATAAGGGGTATAAAGCTTGGAGAGCAATACACAATCCTCGATAAGAAATTTCAGGAAGGAAGTATTCAAACTCACAATGACCCTGTTGATAAAAAGTATGGATTCAAAATGCATAGTATGACTTCTGAAAAAGTCAGTATGGGTGCTCGCTCGTTACCATCTGGGGAACTATATCAAATTAGGCTTACTCAGCTGGCCCCTTTCAAACAAGCTGATGAATTTAAAAGTGCTTTATGCGCTAAGTATGCTATTACCCCATGCAAGTGGGATAGAAGTATGGATAAATCAAACCCTGGAGTTACCCTTTATAATTTTAAGGGAGAAAGGCGAGTAGGGCATAAGACAATTTCAGTTAGTATTGGTAATACGATGAAAGATAGCCAGAAAGGCTATATTTGGGCTGGCGTTTCAATTAGCGCCGGTCAGCCTGGAGACGTAGTTAAAATGTGGGGTAAAAAGGTTAAAGAGATAGAACTGGCGAGGAAAGAAGCTGAAGCCAAAAAAGCCAGTGATAATGCTGATCGGGTGGATATTACATTCTAATCATTCGTAGTGGATGATTAAGACTTTATTTTCATTTATAAGTTTATTCTCTATGCCTCACACTTTAGATTCAGAAAAAGTCCTCTATACCATTTCTCGCCTGGAAGATCGCATTGGGGAGCGTTTTCCCGATGCAAGCCTTTTGAACGTGTGCTCAGAATTTTATGGGATAGCTAAAGACTCTCGTCGCCGAATAGAATGGATTGATAAACCCAATTATCTACTACGATGGGGGATTGGCTCGTTAATAGCAATTTCCCTGGTCGTGCTTTGCTATACCGTCAGTTTGTTGGATTTAAGGGTGAAGCTCCCAGATTTACCTGAGCTAATTCAGCTTATGGAGGCGTTGTTCAACGATATTATCTTAATTAGTGCGGCAATTTTCTTTTTAGTTTCTATCGAAATGCGGGTAAAGCGTGCTAGGGCGCTCGAGTCATTGCATGAGCTGCGGGGGCTTGCCCATGTGGTGGATATGCACCAGTTAACGAAAGACCCCGATATGATTTTGGCAACCTATCAGCTCACTAACTCCTCTCCCAAAAATGAGCTCAACGCATTTCAATTAAGGCGGTATTTGGACTATTGCTCGGAGCTTTTGGCGCTTATTGGGAAAGTTGCAGCAATGTACTCTGAAAAACTCCCAGATCCAGAAATTGTTAATGCGGCGAGTGATGTTGAAGAATTATGTACGAATCTAAGCCGTAAGATTTGGCAGAAAATTGTGACCATCGAAAATCATTAAAATGTTAGTTATAGATTGAATTGCTGTTTGTCTGGCCTACAAAGGAATATGTATGACTAAAGTTACATTGTTAGGTAATGCGGGAGGAGGTAAAAGTACTTTAAGCAAACCTCTTGGGCAGGCGAAGGGGTTGCCGATCTACCAGCTGGATAAGCTTCAGTGGAATCCAGGTTGGGTACCTACCTCTCAAACCGAGTTTGATGCGAGGCATGATGCAATACTCCAAACAGAGCAATGGATTATTGATGGTGTCGCGTCGTTAGCGTCTATAGAAAGAAGATTAAAAGCCTCCGATACCATTATCTTTATCGATCATCCTCTTTGGATTCACTATTGGTGGGCTGCGAAGCGCCAGATGATGTGCTTATTTAGACCGCGTCTTGATTTTGTGGATGGCTGTTCGATGTTGCCAAAAACCTTTGCCTTAGCAAAAATGATCTGGCAGGTGAATAAGTCTTTTCGCCCGGCAATATTAAAGTTGATAAATGATTGTGCTGGAGATAAGCAAGTTTTTCATATTCGCTCTCCAAAGGAGCTAACGAAATTCAAGGCTGAACAGTGCGGCATATAAGCATAATTCTTCAGTTACTTATTGGGCTTATACTTTCTTTGCCGGCGAATGCTGATAGCGTAAAGATTGAGAAACTCTTTAAGCAAAGCAATATTACCGGTTCGCTGTTGATTGAATCTGGGAGCAGTAAGGCCAAATACGCCTATAACATCGATAATACCGAGCGCTTTGTTCCTGCGTCTACCTTTAAAATACTTAATACGCTGATCTTTTTGGAAGAAGGCTTAGTAAAAGACGAGCATGAAAGTATCCCTTGGGATGGCGTTGAAAGAAGTTATTCTCCTTGGAATCAAGACCAAACCCTTACGTCAGCATTTCAATATTCTTGTGTGTGGTGTTATCAACGTTATGCCGCCAAAGTGGGGGATAGTACATACCGTGAGTATTTGAAAACGTTTAATTATGGAAATAAACTCACAGGAAAAGACATTACTCGATTTTGGTTAGAGGGTGATTTAAGAATTTCTGCGGGAGAACAAATCGATTTCTTACGTAAAGTTTACAGTGGTGATTTACCTGTCCAGAAGAAGCACCTTAATACGCTAAAAACCATTATGTTGTTAGATGAATCTGATAGCTATCAAATATGGTCAAAAACGGGGTGGTCAGGTAAAGACGGTTGGTATGTAGGTTATCTTAAAAAAGCTGATGGAGTTTGGTTCTTTGCTAATCATATTGAGATTAACCGGAAGGAAGATTTGGCATTTCGTAAGAGTTTGGTGATGGAGTCTTTCAAGGCACTCAATATCATTCAGTAAGTAGTCAAATCAGCCTGATAGGGTATGCTCGATTTCGATTGCCACTTTAATAAAAGAGAAGGAAGATAATTATGGATAGAATGCTAACAAATATTTTTGTATCGGATATCACTCCAGCCAAAGAGTTTTTCATGGCGTTGTTGGGGTTTGAGGTGGCATTTGAAGGTTCTTTGGGTAGTAATACTGGGTTTGTGATGCTGGCGAATGGTCAGTATGAATTAGGATTAATTACCAATACCGCAGACCTTGTACCTGAGCAATTTAGAGGGAAACCTGGTGGGTTCTATGTAACCTTTGTGGTGCCTAATGTAGATGAAATTTATGCCAAAGCACAGGCGTTGTCGGTAGAGGTGATTCAACCGCCTAAAGATGAGCCTTACGGGCAGCGTCGACTGTTGTTAAGTGGTCCTGATTCTGTTCTGATTGATGTGTCGACGCCCATTGCTATGAATACTGAGTCATAGATTGTCTTATATCTGGCCGGCGAGTCGTTATGTTTTAGCTCTCGGAGGGTTTGAAACTTTTTTAAAGTAAGTGGGTCCTTTATAGGGCTATTTCAAAGACGAAATAACTAGGAAATATCTAGATACCTACTCTAGGTCATTAAGCTAGATAATTAAGGAATAACAATGTTAAAAGCAGGTTTATGGACGGCTCTTGGGAGCATTTTGGGTTTTGTAGCTTGGGCTATTGTCGGGGTCATTGGACTTTTGTCATTAAAGCTGGCTTGGGCTGATTATGCTGCGTCAGTGGATACCTTCTCATTTACAGCGTCTATGCTGTGGGCTCGCCTCGTGGTGGGTGTGCTGAGTTCTTTTGCTGCGGGTTGGGCGGCCTATATTTTCACTAAAACCCATAAATCTCCATGGGTATTGGGTGTACCACTTCTGGTTTACTGTGCCTATATGCACTTTGGTGTGTTATGGGATAGCTTTCCTGCCTGGTTCCACTTTATTTATGTGCTTTCGCTACTGCCGCTGATTATTTTGGGTGGGCGCGTCGCTAGAAGCCAGCGTCAAGATCAACAGCAAGAAAAGTGCGACGAGGAAGAAGTGGCAGATACAGATACTGTCGCGACTTAATGGTGTTCTCAACGTTATTTAAAGAGCGTACTTATGAAACAGCAGGCTTTTAAAGTATTGAAAGAAAACCAATCGCTTATCGTGTTTATTGCGTTAATGATGGTTTTTCGTAGTGCCATTGCCGATTGGAATGAAGTTCCAACAGGCTCAATGAAGCCAACGATCATTGAAGGCGACCGGCTTTTTGTGAATAAAATGGCATACGATCTTCGAGTGCCTTTTACTACCATTTCATTGGTTAAGCTTTCTGACCCCGAACGTGGGGATATCATTATTTTTGATTCTAAAGAATCCGATAAACGTTTGGTGAAGCGGGTTGTGGGTGTTCCTGGGGATACCGTTCAGTTAACTAACAATCGTCTAATGATCAATGGCAATCCTTTGTCTTATGAATTGGTGGGGTCTTCTGCTGAAACCGTAGATGCTGTGGAAGATTTGTTAGGAGTTAAATATACGATTCGTGCCCATAAGCGTGGCACCATGCTGTCTAACTTTTCTGCAATCAGTATTCCCCGTGGTTACTATCTGGCTTTAGGTGATAATCGCGATATGAGTGCGGATTCTCGTGTGATTGGCTTAGTGCCTCGCAATGAAATTGTCGGCCGCTCAAAGCAAGTGGTGCTGTCCTTCAACTACGACAATTTCTATATTCCTCGTAAAGACCGCTTCTTCCATACTTTATAAAGGTTGAAACTTAATTTTATGGGATACCTTTTTTAAAAGGAGATAAGGCAATGAGCACTGTGTATTTTTTTCCTATAGTTTCATTGGTTTGCGGAGCAATTTGTTATTCAATGGCGAAAAAACGAAATCTAAATGTGCCTTTGTGGGTGGTGATGGGCGCGTTGTTTGGGCCTTTGGCTATTCCTTTTTTATATTTCTCCAAGACAGCCTAATCTCCTTTGCACTGGGGAGCTTTCCGAAAGTTACCTATACTCTAATAGTCTGCAACAGGTATTAACCCAGGCATTAACTGTAGGAGAGTATGATGATTTCTTGGTTGGTAACCATTGGCGGTTTGATGGCCTCTTGGCATTTTACCGATCTAGATTCTGACTCGACTTTTCAAAATACATTCTGCCCGATCTTTGTTGCTATTTTCCTCATTAGCCTGGTCCTTAAACTCGTTCTGCTCGGAGGCCCCAAAGGTGGCGCTGGGGGCAGTGGTGACGGCGGAGGATTCGGTGGTTTTGGCGGTGATGGAGGAGGCTGTGGTGGAGATGGTGGTTGTTAGTCTTTTCTAGAAGGTTCTATCTTCTCAGTTGATGATCTCAACGTTACTCAGAATAGGTGATACTCAGGTGAAGGATTATGGCTAAGATCGCGTTAATTCAGCAAGCTCCGGCAGTTTTGGATAAAGCAAAAACTCTGCAAAATGCAGTATTGATTATTGAGGAGTTGGCTAGCCAGGGTGTTGAGCTGGCAGTTTTCCCTGAAGCTTATGTGCCGGGTTACCCTGCGTGGATTTGGCGTTTGCGTCCAGGTGGTGATTGGGGCATTAATGAAGAGCTTCATACTCGCCTTTTAGAGAATTCCGTTGACCTTTCTCGTGATGATTTAGCCTGTTTGCAAGCCGCTGCCAAGAAACATTGTATGACAATTGTGTTAGGCATGAATGAGAAAGATTCTGCTAACAGCCGAACCACTATTTTCAACTCAGCCATTGTTATCAGTCATAAAGGTGAGGTTGTAAATCATCATCGGAAACTAATGCCGACAAATCCTGAGCGCATGGTGTGGGGTTTTGGTGATGGCGCAGGATTAAATGTTATTGATACACCGGTAGGGCGTATTGGAACGCTGATTTGCTGGGAAAATTATATGCCTCAAGCGCGCCTTGCCTTGTACTCCCAAGGTGTGGAAATCTACATCGCCCCCACTTACGACAGCGGTGAGGGCTGGATAGGCTCTATGCAGCATATTGCCCGTGAAGGGCGCTGTTGGGTATTGTGCTGTGGTGTTGCGTTAGAGCGCAGTGATTTACCTACGGATTTTCCAAGTTTGGATACCCTATATCCTAAAGATGAAACGTGGATTAATCCTGGTGATTCTGTTGTTATTGCGCCCGGCGGTGAAATCATGCAGGGGCCGCTGAATAGAGAAAAAGGGTATTTGATTTTCAATGTTGATGCGGAGAAATCGACTACTGCCAAGAGAGCGCTAGATGTAGCTGGCCATTATTCTCGCCCGGATGTATTTAGTTTACAGGTGAATAAAAAACGGCAATCCATAACGAAATTTGAGGAGTAGCCTTACTTAGTTTGCTATTACTTCAAGCTAGTAGTGCCTCAGTTGGTAGTGCCTCAGTTGGTAGTACCTCAGCTAGCAGTACCTAGGCTGCTTTAGATTAATACTGGTATTAAATCTCAGTTATAGAGGTTAAGAATGACTCAAGTTAGAAAAGCCAACTCTTCTGATGCTGAAGCTATTCGCAAGGTACATTTAGCGGCATTTCCTGATAGTGAAAGCGCACTGGTTTCGACGCTGGCCGTGGATCTGTTGAGTGAAGAAGAAACCTTATCCTTGTTAGGGCTTAATGGTGAGGTTGTGGTTGCTCATGTTGCATTTAGCCCCGTCACAATCTCAGGTTCTGATAATCTTCAGGCCGCTATTTTAGCCCCTTTGGGGATTTTACCGGCTTATCAGAAGCAGGGTTTAGGAACTCAATTAACCCAGCAAGGGATGGATATTCTTAAAGCGCAGGGCGTTCATTTGTTATTTGTTTATGGTGATCCAGCCTATTACGGGCGGTTTGGATTTACTAACAATGGGGCTGATGTCTTTACTCCTGCTTTCCCTTTGGAATACCCCTTTGGTTGGCAGGTGGTTAGCCTTAACAGCAGTCAATTGCCTAGTGAGTCCTGCGAGCTTTCTTTCGTTCAGCCGCTTTCTAACCCAGCTCTTTGGTAGTTGTCATATTTCTGAAATACCTTGTTTTCTAAAGGGTTTTCCTAAAATAAAGCCTTCTTTCAGTGTTTGTCTATACTAGTTAGTTCATCAAGTTTATTCACAATCAGCCGCTAGAATCTAGTGTGCTAGTGAGAGTCTCGTTGGGCAGGGTTGCTTGTAACTGTTTGTATTGTATTTGAAGGGTAAGGCGATGAATTTCTATAACAACATGAAACTCGGTCCAAAATTGGCTTCTGGCTTTGCCATTATTCTTTTAATGATGGCTGGCGTTTCAGCGGTTGTGTATACCAATGTGAATGCATTGGTCTCGTCGTCTAAATGGGTGAACCATACTTATAAGGTCATTATTAATGCCAATGCGGTAGGCGCAGCCATGGTGGATATGGAAACAGGTCAGCGTGGCTTTATGATTACCGGTGACGATGAGTTTTTGGACCCCTATTTTAGTGGTAAAGAGCGTTTCGATATTTTGATAAAAAAAGGCAAGAAGCTCACCAGTGACAATGCAGCCCAAGTTAAGCGTTGGCAAACCGTTGCTGATCTTAAAGAGCGTTGGTTGAATGAAGCTGCAGAGCCTGAAATCTCTGCTCGAAGAGAGGTCACCCAAGGGGCTGAGGCGATTGCCACCTTTAAGCAAATTTCATCCCGTACTGTGGGCAAAGATATTTTCGATAGCATCCGTGCCGCTTTGGCAGATATTGAAAATAAACTAGGCCGTAATAAAGATGGCCAGCATCTTGTAACCCAGGTAACGCTTGCCCTTGTGAATATGGAAACAGGTCAGCGTGGCTTTTTGTTGAGTGGTAAAGAAGAATCTCTTGAACCCTATATTCAAGGGAGTAAAGATCTCACCCGTTATCTTGCTCAGCTCAAGAAAAAAATTAAAGGTACCAATGTTCGTCAATCCGATCTACGTCGAGTACAAAGTCGAGTGGACGCATGGATGGAAAAAGCGGCTGAGCCTGAAATCAATGCCCGCCGTGAAATGAATAAATACGCCACTACGATTGATGATATTTCGAATATGATGGCCTCGGGTTCTGGTAAGTCAATTATGGATACCTTGCGGGTCGAACTTCAAAAGATTATCGACGCTGAAGAAACCCTTATTAAGCAACGATCAGCAGAACAGGAAAATACCTCAGAATCCACTATTAGTGTCAGTATTCTCGGTACTCTGATGGCACTAATCGTTGGTGGTGTTATTGCCTGGTTAAATATCCGAGGGATTCTTGGTCCACTGAAGGCCACTAACGCTATCCTTGATGATATTGCCCAAGGTGATGGCGATCTGACTATACGAGTACCGGTTACAAATACCGATGAAATTGGTGATCTGGCCACAAGCTTTAATACCTTTGTGGACAAGCTACAAGATATTATTCGACAGATGGTGAGCGTCACTTCTGAGCTTTCGAATTCAGCATCTTCTATGGCAGCCATTACTGAGCAAACCAGTGTGGCTATTCGCACTCAAGGTGATGAAACACAAATGGTCGCATCTGCTATTACGGAAATGGCAGCAACCTCGCAAGAAGTGGCTAGTAATGCAGAAGGTGCTTCCGCAGCGGCTAACGATGCCGATGATGAAGCCAAAAATGGTAACAAAATTGTCAGTGACACCATTAGCAGCATTAATTTATTAGCGGGTGAAGTAGAAGCCTCTTCAGAGGTGATTGCAAAGGTCCGTGGCGATAGTGAAAACATCGGTGCGGTTCTCGATGTGATCAAAGGTGTTGCAGAGCAAACCAACTTACTGGCTTTAAACGCAGCTATTGAAGCGGCTCGTGCCGGCGAACAAGGGCGAGGTTTTGCGGTGGTAGCCGATGAGGTTCGTACCCTTGCCCAGCGTACCCAGGATTCAGCCACAGAAATTGAAAATCTTATTGAAACGTTGCAATCAGGTGCCGAAAAAGCGGTAGATTCCATGGGGCAAAGTCGTGAACGTGTATTGGCTACTGTTGGTCAAGCCACTCATGCCGGTGAGTCACTCACCTCTATTACCACAGCGGTTGAAACGATTTCTCAAATGAATACACAAATCGCAACGGCAGCCGAAGAGCAGACGGCAGTGTCTGATGAAATCAGCCAAAACATCGTTAATATTCAAGAAATGTCCAATCAAACAGCCTCGGGCTCAGAGCAGATCGCCCAGGCTAGTGAGAAGCTGGCAAGCTTAAGTCAGCAGCTGGATAACTTGATTGGTCAATTTAAAGTCTAGTGTTAAGGTTTGTCAGGAAATCCACAATTAGCCGGATATAGATCCATAGTCTACTTTTAGAAGAGTAAGGGGGATTCTCCTTATTTTAGTAGTAGGTTATATCTCTGGGGTGATGGATGTTGAGAGCAGTCAAGTATCGTGTGGTGTTAGGGATGGCATTCCTTACATGTCATGCTCATACACATGCTCAAGTGGATTTTAATGGGTTTGCGTCCATGGCTGCGGGGCAGACCCTGTCGAATGGTAAGAGTACATTTGGCACTGATAATACCTTTACTGTAGATGTTCCTAATCAGGGGAAATACCACGACAGCCTATCCTTCAAAGAGGAATCGATTTTTGGCTTGCAGGCTTCTTCAGATTTAGCTGATGGTCTAACGGTTACTGGCCAGATAACGGCTGCTGGCGCGGATAATTTCGATGCGAAGATTACTTGGGCCTATGCTAAGTACAGGATGACAGACAGTAGCTACATCTTGCTGGGTCGCCAACGCCTACCACTGTTTTACTATTCAGATTTTATCGACGTAGGTTACGCCTATCATTGGATGCGTCCCCCTGTGGAAGCAACGGGTGGTGTGATTAATGAGTTTAACGGCCTACTGATCAACAAAGAATATGATATCAACGATTGGACAGCCTCCTTTTCTGCCTACTTTGGAAATGCAGACGAAGACCTTGCTAGATTTGGAAATACAGAGGTCGATGATCTTTGGGGGATCGTATTTAACGCTAGCTACGACTGGCTACAACTTAGAGCGGCCTATTCGGGGCAAAAAATTGCATTAGTGGATGGTCAGTTTTCTACTGGCGGAAAAGCGCATGATGAAGAGAATCCATTGGATGTATCCATCTGGGGAGCTGCAGCTTTTGCAGATTTTAATGATTTCTTTTTGATGGCGGAATACACCTCTAGTAATTTTGGTGAATATATTGCGGTGGACCAGTTTGTTGGGCAGGACGGTAGTGTAGGCTGGTATCTTTCTGGTGGAATAAGGCAAGACAAACTCACCTATCATCTAACTTATCATACGGCTTCACTAGAAATTGATGCTGGTGTGGGTACCACAGCTCAAGCAGCATTTGGTTTACCCTTTGCGCCATTTACATCGGATCAAGATATCGGCACGAAGGCATGGACCTTTGGTGTTCGTTGGGACTTTCACCCCTCAGCTGCTTTCAAAGTTGAGTATACGGATAAAGAAGATGATAACGATGATGGCTACCGCAACTTTTTTGGGTCTCAAAGTACGGTATCTGTCTTCTCTGCCGGTGTAGATTTGGTCTTTTAAGCCGCTTTTATTCTCTTAATATCACCTCTTTCTGCACTTGATGAAAGCCAGCTTCCAAATATGAAGCTGGCTTTTTAGTAAGTTTGGTGATCACTTGTTGTTTTGATGTGTGGCGCTATAGTGGCTTGATTACTGTTTTGGTGAATACTGTTTATGAATGCCGACCTTATTAAACAACTGGACTCTTTTAATCATGGAAATGGGTTGCCACCCGTGGATAAATGGAATCCAGAATTTTGTGGTGATATCGACATTAAAATTGATGAGAAAGGAAATTGGTATCACGAAGGTGGCTTGATTAAGCGTGATAAATTGGTTTGCTTGTTTGCTTCTGTATTGAAAAAAGAGAAGGATGAATATTATTTAGTAACACCGGTTGAAAAATTGCGGATCCAAGTCGTTGACGTCCCTTTGTTTGTCATTGATGTTGAATTTTCTTGGGTAGATGATCTACCGATAATAACCTTCACAACAAAAACCGGTGATGTCATTGTGTTATCAGAGAGTCATCCTTTAAGAGTAATAGTTGACGAAGTGACAGGAGAACCTCACCCATATGTGTTGGTAAGAGGGGGGATGGAAGCAAAGCTCTCTCGGAATGTTTTTTATGAGCTAGTGAATCATGCTGAAATCAGTAATCATAAATTGGTTGTTTGCAGTGATAACTTAAGGTTTATTATGGGTGATGTAGAGTAACGTATAAGTGTTAGAAAGAGGTATTTGGTGTTTGGGTCTACAGGGTAGGGCGGTTTGTATGTCTGGATAGTTATCGCACTTAACCGAAAGACACTATATATTGGATGCCGGTTGCTCTAATCAATTAACACGATAGCTCTCTGACTAACAAAGGATTCCAAAATGGAATTGATATACCCAATGTTTGCAATGGTTGTTATCTCTGCAGTTGTAGGTGGGATAACAGCTTACAGCCGTATTAGAAGCGCCTATGCGGGGGAAGTAGATCCCAGATATTTCAAACTAATGTCGAAGTATGAGGTGACAGATCGAGTCGCGAAGCTTGGCAGAAATTTTGATAATTTATTTGAAGTGCCTGTTTTATTTTATGCCGCAGGTGTTTCGGCTATCGCGCTAGGTGTTAGTAGCAAAATACTTTTCTTATTGGCGTGGGCTTTTGTAGCACTGCGTTTTGTCCATACCGCTATTCACCTTACCTATAACAATCCACTGCACAGATTTATTCCATTTATGCTGTCTTTTTTCTGTGTTATTGGAATGTGGATAAACCTTGTTATCTGCGTAAGCGAAAAAGCGTAACGCCGAATATGGCTAATAGGGCGTGTTGAAATAATGAGGGCCATGGCCTGGATGGCAGGCACACTTTTATCGTTCAGTCTTATGGCGGTGTGTGTTCGTGAGCTGAGCGGTGAGGTTCCTGCCCATGAAATGCTTTTTTTTCGCAGCGTAATAGGGTTAGTTTGTATAGGCGTTGTTTTTCTGTTTTTGAAGCAGCGAAACCCCATTAAAACAGACAAGTTTGGCTTGCATACTTTTAGGAATATTTTTCATTTTTTGGGGCAATATGGTTGGTTCTTGGGCATAGGTCTGCTTCCTTTAGCTGAAGTATTTGCCTTGGAATTTACGGTTCCAATATGGACGTTGATTATTGCCGCGGTAGCTCTGGGTGAGAAGGTAACGACCCGTAAGGTAGCGGCGATTCTTTTAGGCAGCTTAGGAGTTATTGTGATTCTTCAGCCTGGCCTTGCCATTATCAATTCTGCGTCGTTGATCGTATTAGGAGCCGCTATTTGTTATGGGGTTGCTCATACAAGCACTAAAGCGTTGAGCGCTTCTGAATCAATAATGTCTATTCTTTTTTATATGTGCGTCATTCAATTACCCATTGGTTTGTGGCTTTCTCTTTCTAACTGGGTTTGGCCTGTGGGTGAACAGTGGCTTTGGTTGTTAGTCATTGGTTTGACGGCGCTTAGTGCTCATTACTGTATGACGAAAGCAATGCAGTGTGCAGAAGCAACCACTGTGGTTACCCTTGATTTTCTACGGCTCCCCCTGATCGCCTGTGTCGGTGTGCTTTTTTATTCGGAGCCTCTTGAGGCGAGCTTACTGATTGGTGGTTTGCTGATGTTCGTTGGAAACCTTATTAGCTTAAAAAGGGCAAGCTTAAAAAGTTCAGGGAATCATCAGGTGAATGCTTCCCTATCATCGGGTATAGCCAAGTAATAGCTTTTTTAAAACTGTGCCCATTCGTACAGCCAATTCCTTGCCGCAGGCAAACCATTGCCGCTTTTGGCCCACTCTTTGCAGAACAGGTAATTACGAATAAAAACCTGTCAAAGAATTGGTTCCTATGGCTTTACCTTCTTTTGGTAACCTGCGCGGCATGCAGGCACAATTTGACCCCAAAGCATCGCTGAGGCAGGCGAGGGGGCTTGCCCAAGGCAACTTGGGTATTCCAATTATGCTGTTGATGCTGCTGGGCATGCTGACTCTGCCCATGCCGCCATTTCTGTTGGATGTTTTCTTTTCTTTCAATATTGCCTTGTCCATTGTGGTGTTACTGGTGGCAGTTTATGCCATGCGCCCCTTAGATTTCACCGTTTTCCCCACCATTCTACTGATTGCTACCTTGCTACGTTTGGCATTGAACGTGGCTTCTACTCGGGTGGTACTGCTTGAAGGTCACCAGGGTGGCGACGCTGCCGGTAAAGTGATTCAGGCTTTCGGTGAAGTGGTGATTGGTGGTAACTACGCTGTAGGTTTGGTGGTGTTCTTGATCTTGATGATCATCAACTTTGTGGTGGTTACAAAGGGTGCGGGTCGTATCTCTGAAGTGAGTGCGCGTTTCACTTTGGATGCCATGCCTGGTAAGCAAATGGCGATCGATGCTGATTTGAATGCGGGGCTAATCAATCAAGACGAAGCCAAGCTGCGCCGGGAAGAAGTGGCTTCTGAGGCGGATTTCTACGGTTCTATGGACGGTGCCAGTAAATTTGTTCGCGGTGACGCTGTAGCGGGTATCTTAATTCTACTGATTAATATTATTGGTGGGTTGGGAGTGGGTATGGCCCAGCACAGCCTGGAATTTTCCGACGCTCTCGAAAAATATGTGTTGCTAACCATTGGTGATGGTTTGGTGGCTCAGATTCCATCCCTGTTGCTGTCTACCTCTGCCGCCATCATGGTGACCCGTGTAAACAACGCGCAAGATGTTCGCGATCAAGTGTTTACTCAAATGTTTGAATCGCCAAAAGCGCTGGGTGTATCTGCAGCTATCTTGATTCTGATGGGCTCCATTCCAGGTATGCCTCATGTGTCATTTATCGGCTTGGGTTTGTTGTGTGCAGGCCTTGCTTGGATGATTCATCAAAAGCAAAAAGTCACCGTCGAGACTTCACCTTCTGGTGGACCTGCGTCGATGAGTGGTGTAGGCGGAGAGGGTGGAACAACGCTGTCAGGTGGCGATTTAGATGCGCTCCCACCACCAGAAGCACCTGTTGAAGTGAGCTGGGATGACGTTGCTGCAGTCGATATGTTGGGCCTCGAAGTGGGCTACCGATTGATTCCTTTGGTAGACAAAAACCAAGGGGGTGAATTGCTGGGGCGTATCAAAGGTGTTCGTAAAAAACTCTCGCAAGAAGTGGGCTTCTTGATTCCTTCGGTCCATATTCGGGATAACTTAGAGTTAAATCCCAACGACTATCGTTTAACGCTAATGGGTGTCACGGTGGCGGAAGGGGAAGTGTACGCCGATCGCGAGTTGGCCATTAATCCTGGCCAAGTTTTTGGCGACCTCGACGGCATCGCCACTAAAGATCCTGCTTTTGGGTTAGATGCTATTTGGATTGAACCCAGCCAAAAAGAGCAAGCGCAAACCTTGGGTTACACCGTGGTGGATTCCAGTACGGTGATTGCCACCCACTTGAATCAAATTATTCATCAGCATACCCACGAATTACTGTGTCACGAAGATGTTCAAACCTTGCTGGATCGTTTGGCCGAGAAATCACCGAAACTGGTTGATGAGCTAATACCAAATACTGTGAGTCTGAATACCCTACTGAAAGTATTGCAGGGCTTACTTCGCGAGCGAGTGCCCATTCGGGATATGCGTTCCATCGCCGAAGCGTTGGCGGCCAGTGGAGAGAAGAGTCAAGATCCTGTCATGTTGTGTGCCATTGTAAGAACCGCGTTGAGCCGCAGTATCGTGCAAAGCATTGTGGGTACTGAGGTTAACATCCCGGTGATCACTCTAGAGCCAAACTTGGAACAGTTGTTGCTGAAAGCTATACAGCAGGCACAAAAAGCTGGCGCTGATGAAGGCGCCTTTATTGAGCCGAGCTTGGCGGACCAATTGCAGCAGTCCATGCAAGAGGCTTCCCAGAAGCAGGAAATGGCAGGTAAGCCGGTGGTATTCCTGGTGGCAGCACCGATTCGATCACTGATCAATAAGATCGCTCGAATCTCAACAGCAGATTCTCATGTGCTGGCCTACACCGAAATACCGGATAACAAACAGATTACGATTGAAGCCACTGTCGGTAGCGGCGACCCAGAACAAGCACCACAGCAATAGTCGAAACAGTAGTGCTGAAGTAATAGCAGCATTACAGAAGACATAACGAAACTGGAAAGAGGAAAGACAAATGCAGATTAAACGCTACGTTGCAGCTGATATGCGCCGTGCTCTGCAATTGGTAAAAGACAATCTCGGTGATGACGCGGTAATTTTATCTAACCGCAAAACCGACGAGGGTGTAGAAATTCTGGCTACCCTTGAGTATGAGCCTCAGCACCCAGACGGTAAGAAGCCAAGTTTCGTTGATCAACCTGTATTGGAAGATAGCGCACCACTGGCCAGTGATTTCGATATGGAGCAGCAGCGCGCTATGGTTCGTGCCGCTGCTGAGCAGTTGAAAAATAATCCCGCCGCTGCCGCGCAAATGCAGCAGCCACAATTGACACCTCAGCAGCAGGCAGCGCAAGCGGCAGAGCAGCCATACACTGGCTTGTCCGAAACGGCGAAAATGCGCTTAGAGCAAGAGGTAGAAAATGCTCGTGAGCGTATGATTGCCGCTCGGCGCAAAGAAGCTCAAGAAAACGATTGGGCGCATTTTGAAGCAACAAATAAGGCTTCCTCAGCCAGTGCACCTGTGTCACAGCAAGAGCGTTCTTTCGCTGAACGCTTCGAAGAACAATACGCGTCTTCTCGTGAAAACGGTTTAGGTCGTCAAAATCACCAATCCGGTTTCGACCAACCGGCAGCTCATGCGGCAGTAAATACAGAACAAAATGCTGACGACGAAAAAATCCAGAGTATGTACTCTGAAATTCAAGAACTTCGGAAAATGTTGGAGCAGAAAATGTCTGCTCCTGCAGCAGAGCCCGAAGTACAAGTGGTATCTACCAACCGTTACCACACCTCTGTACAGAAAGCTGTGATGGCTCGTTTAAGTACCATGGGCTTGCCGGAAGATGCGGCAGTTGAATTAGTGAAAAATATTGATAATCGATTGAGCGTGAGTGAAGCCTGGCCTCAGGTATTGGCAGATTTCGCTCAGTCGGTAGATTGCGGCACGGTAGACCCTGTGGCCAACGGCGGTACTTTTGCCTTGGTTGGTCCAACCGGTGTAGGGAAAACCACAACCATTGCCAAGCTTGCCACACGTTATGTGCTGGAGCACGGCCCGGAAGAGGTGGCATTAGTCACTACGGATAACTACCGTATTGCTGCCCATGAGCAGTTAAAAGCGGTAGGACGAATTTTAGATATCCCTGTGAGAGTGGTCGATGACCGCCGCTCTCTGCCTGAAGTGTTACACAGCTTACGCAAACGCTCTTTGGTATTGATTGATACTGCAGGCATGCGTCAAGGCGATCCCGAATTGCGTGGTCAAATGGCTATGCTGCGGGATGATGTGAATATAAAAACCTTGTTGGTGCTTAACAGCAGTAGCCAATTCCAAGTCATGCGTTCTGCGGTTCATTCCTATGGGGAAGCCAACCTTTGCGGTTGTGTGATCTCGAAATTGGATGAGGCCGTGAGCATGGGGGAAGTGTTAGGTGTTGTTTTAGAAAGCAATTTGCCGGTTTATTACACAACTGACGGTCAAGAAGTCCCTGCCGACTTACAAGTGGCACGTGGTCATCAATTGATCAGTCGAACGGTAAAACTGGCGTCGGGAGGAAGCCGACAAACTTCAGCGGTCAATTTGGCCGCAGGGTAGGGTCTGGTAACCCCAATTGAAACGTCTCTGTTGCACTTGCAAAGTGCTAAACAAGGCGCGAGGAGAGAAGTTTGGTTATTCCAAATAAACGACGAGTAACGATGAGTAGCGCTTTGCAAGTGCAACCCGAAGGGCTGGGCCTATTTTTTACTCAGCCTGAGTTAATCAGTCGCTTATGTAGTTCACTACACTACACTCCTTCTGCCTTGTCTGAGCAAAAAATAGACGACAGCAGAGGCGATTCAATTGGGGTTACCAGACCCTCATGATTTTCTAGGAAAAAAAGTAAAAAAATGCCCGAAATAAGGGCGATGTAATAACAAGTTAATACTATACTGATGTGAGCTTTCGCCTTTAGCGAATACTTTCACACTAACAGTTAGATCACAGGAGCTGCTCGCAGCATGAGTCGTATCCAACCTGTACAGGTTATTGCCGTTACCGGTGGCAAAGGGGGAGTTGGTAAAACCAACGTATCCGTCAATTTGAGTATCGCGCTTGCAGAAATGCAACGCCGCGTACTCTTGATGGATGCGGATTTAGGTTTGGCCAATGTCGATGTCCTTCTAGGCCTTTCTGCCAAACATAATTTGGCGGATGTGTTAGCCGGTGAGTGCGACCTGAAAGATGTGATCCTGAGAGGCCCGAGCGGCATCGGTATAGTTCCAGCATCTTCGGGAGTGCAACAAATGGCTGAACTATCCACCCAGGAACACGCGGGTTTAATTAACGCATTCAGCGAGCTGTCAGATCAGTTAGACGTATTGGTGATCGACACAGCCGCAGGCATTTCCGACAGCGTGATAAGTTTTACTCGCGCTGCCCAGGAACTTTTGGTTGTGGTTTGTGATGAACCATCTTCCATTACTGACGCCTACGCTCTGATCAAACTGTTAAACACCCAACACGGTGTGCAACGTTTCCGAGTATTGGCAAACATGACCCGCACTGTTCAGGAGGGTCGCAACCTCTATGCAAAACTCAGCATGGTTTGCGATCGTTTCTTGGATGTCACGCTGGACTATGTGGGTCACATTCCATTCGACGAAAATGTACGCAAGGCGGTCCAGCGGCAGAAGCCGTTGTTAGAGTACGCACCTCGATGTAAAGCGTCTCAGGCCATTAGAAGCATCGCGCAGAAAGTAGACAACTGGCCATTGCCAGCTACCCCGCGCGGACACATGGAATTTTTTGTGGAGCGTCTGCTGCAATCGTCGGCCAACGCGGAAGCATGATTTATGGCGGTATGTGATAGGCTGGAAATGTACGGTGACACAGAGCAACCCCCAGTGAATATCGATATAACCGAGTACGCTGGGCTCGTTAAGCGCATTGCGCAGCATATGCTGGCGAGAATGCCATCCTGTGTACAGTTAGAAGACCTCATTCAAGCGGGCATGATTGGGCTATTAGAAGCCTCCCGTAAATACGACCCCTCCCAGGGGGCCAGTTTCGAAACCTACGCCGGCATCCGTATTCGTGGTTCCATTGTCGACGAAATCCGCAAAGGCGATTGGTCGCCTCGCTCTGTCCATCGTAATTCCCGCAGTATTACCGAAGCTATGAACCGGGTAGAAAACCGCCTAGGGCGTGATGCCTCTGATCAGGAAGTAGCGGATGAGATGGGTGTGGAGATTGAGGAATACCATCGCATGGCGCGTGACACTATGGGCACCCGTCTATTTAGTCTGGAAGAGGCTTGCTCCGATGATGACAGCCGGATGCCCAGCTCCCAGAACAGCATATCCTTCCTGTCCCCTCAAGAAGGCGTCACCCGTGAAGGGCTAAAGAATAGTTTGGCTCAGGCGATAAGTAACTTACCGGAAAGAGAAAGAATGGTTCTCTCGTTGTACTACGACGAAGAGCTGAACTTGAAGGAAATCGGTATGGTACTGGGGGTTAGTGAATCACGGGTTAGTCAGATCCATAGTCAGGCCGCCGCGAGACTCAGGGCGCGTTTGGCTGACTGGAACCCTACGGATTAGACAGATTAATTGACCAATGCAGGGGTAGGTATTACCTTTTATTGAGGTACATCAACCTAATGCATAAAGAGATGTTTTGTTGGTGTTGTAGGAAAGTCACCTGGAGACGTAAAGGCCGCTCTAGGTTCCGTAAAATAAGGGCTTCCTTACAACAAAACAACTTAAAGAAGTATTTAGTAAAATTTCGGTTACCCACCGGTTTTGGAGGCAACTTTGGACAAAAACATGAAGATCCTCATTGTTGACGACTTTTCAACAATGCGTCGGATTATCAAAAACTTATTGCGAGACTTGGGATTCACCAATACTCAGGAAGCTGATGACGGTGTAACGGCATTACCCATGCTGCAATCAGGCGATTACGATTTTCTCGTAACCGACTGGAATATGCCTGGGATGACTGGAATTGACCTGTTGAAGCAAGTACGTGCTGATGAGCGACTGGCCTCTTTGCCTGTGCTGATGGTGACGGCTGAAGCCAAACGCGACCAGATCGTAGAGGCAGCTCAAGCCGGTGTGAACGGATATGTGGTTAAGCCTTTTACTGCAGCTGTTCTTAAAGAGAAGATTGAAAAAATCTTTGAGCGAGTAGGCTAAGGGAGCTTAGCATGAGCGATATCGCCGTTCGCGACAACGAGCAGCTAATCAAGGAGCTGAGAGACTGCGCGAATCAGTTGGTAGATAAACTCTCCTCAACTGACTATGACGGGGCTGCCAAGGTCATCAATGAACTGGTCGACTCTCGAGATAAAAGCCTCTTCACCTCCATTGGCCAGCTGACCCGTGGCCTCCATAACGCCCTAGTGAATTTTCACGTAGATTCAGGTCTTGATGAGGCGTCAAAAAATGAGGTTTCAGAAATTTCGGATGCCTCTGAACGATTGAGTTACGTTATCAATAAAACCCAAGATGCGGCTGACAAAACCATGGACAGCATCGATGCCGCTGCCCCCATTGCCACAAACTTTGGGCAAGAAGCAGAAATGCTTAAGGTGGAGTGGGAAAAGCTCAAGCGCCGTGAAATGACTCCCGATGAGTTTCGTGAGTTGTACAAGCGCCTAGATGTATTTTTATCCGATATTAAAAGCGGCTCAGATGCCATGAGTCAGAACTTCCAAGATATTTTATTGGCACAAGACTTCCAGGATTTGACCGGTCAGGTAATCAAGCGCGTGATTACTTTAGTAACCGATGTTGAAAAAGAACTGGTTGGCTTGGTGCGAATTGCTGCGGAAGTCGAAGATATAACCGGTCTGGTGATTGATCACGAGGCGATGGTTGATAAAAAAATGCAAGAAACTGCAAAAGAAGCTGAAGGTCCGCAGGTTCATGCCGATAAAAGGGATGATGTGGTATCCGGACAAGACGATGTTGACGACCTTTTGTCGAGTCTGGGTTTTTAAAATTCTGGTTCTAAGAAGAGTTTCTCAGAGCAGTTTCAATACAGGTTTACGGGAGCGACTGAATGTTCGCTGAAGATGACGAGATACTTCAGGATTTTCTGGTAGAAGCAGGCGAGATTCTCGAGCTGCTCTCAGAGCAGTTGGTGGATCTAGAACAAAGCCCCGATGATGCCGACTTACTGAATGCAATCTTCCGTGGTTTCCACACTGTGAAGGGTGGTGCGGGTTTCCTGCAGCTCAATCCGATGGTGGAATGTTGTCACGTTACCGAAAATTTATTCGATATTCTCCGTAATGGCCAACGCTCAGTAACTTCCGAGTTGATGGATGTGGTACTGCAAGCGCTTGATGCGGTAAATCACCAGTTTGCACAAGTACAAAACGGTGAACAGATTGATGATGCTTCGCCAGAGTTGATTGCCTCTCTGACTCGCCTGGTCAATGGCGAAGATCTTGCTGAAGGTGGCGATGCAGCACCAGCGACGGAACCAGAGCCTGCCGCTGAGGCTCCTGCGTCAGAGGTTCCTGCGTCAGAGGTTCCACAAGCGCAAGCTGAAGGTGATATCACTGATGCTGAATTTGAATCTTTCCTGGATGCCGTAGCTGAGCCCGCTGCGGCCCCTGCCGCTTCAGGAAGCAATGATATTTCTGAAGATGAATTCGAAAACTTATTAGATGAATTACATGGCGCCGGTGGCGCACCAGGTGCTGGTGCTTCAACTCCAGCGGCACCGGCCTCAACTCCAGCCCCAGCAGCTTCCTCCGATGATGGTGTGGATCTGTTTGGCGATGATGACGGTGTAGACTTGTTTGGCGGTGATGAGCCCGCTGCGTCAGCTCCTGCAGCAGCCCCGGCCGCAGGCGGCAATGATGAAATTACAGAAGACGAATTTGAAGCGCTTCTGGATCAATTACATGGGCCCGGTGGTGCACCTGCAGGCAGCGATGCGTCAGCAGCTGCTGCACCTGCCGCTCCGGCGGCGAAACCAGCTGCACCTGCCCCAGCGGCAGCGAAACCTGCGGCGCCTTCTGCCCCTGCTGCTCCGGCAGGTGGTGGTGAACTGATCAGTGATGATGAGTTTGAGAACTTATTAGACGAGCTGCATGGCAAGGGTGTAGGCCCAACTAAAGGTGGTGCAGCACCCAAGCCTGCTGCTCCCGCTCCAGTGCCTGCGGCAGCTCCCAAGCCCGCCGCCACACCAAAACCTGCAGCCACACCAAAACCTGCAGCCGCACCTAAGCCTGCGGCAGCCGCTGGCGGTGGTGGAAAAGCGCCCGCTAAACCTGCAGGTGGAGGGGCCGCTAAACGGGACGCAGCCCCTGCTGCAGAAACGACGGTTCGGGTTGATACCCAACGCCTCGATGACATCATGAATATGGTGGGTGAATTGGTGCTTGTGCGTAACCGTTTGGTTCGCTTGGGTCTAGAAAGTGGTGATGAGGAAATGGGTAAGGCAGTGTCCAATTTGGATGTTGTAACCGCCGACCTACAAACCTCAGTGATGAAAACCCGTATGCAGCCAATTAAAAAGGTATTTGGCCGCTTCCCTAGGGTTGTTCGCGACCTTGCTCGTAACTTAAAGAAAGAAGTGAATTTAGAGTTGGTGGGTGAAGAAACCGACTTGGATAAGAACTTAGTGGAGGCGTTGGCTGATCCGCTGGTTCACTTGGTGCGTAACGCTGTAGACCACGGTGTTGAAATGCCGGATGTGCGTGAAAAGAATGGTAAACCTCGCACAGGTAAGGTTGTACTGGCCGCTGAACAAGAGGGTGATCATATTCTCTTGTCCATCACTGATGATGGTGGTGGTATGGATGCCAATAAATTGCGCAACATTGCTGTAGAAAAAGGTTTGTATGACCAAGACGCGGCTGATCGCTTAACAGATACTGAAGCCTTTAACCTAATTTTTGCGCCGGGCTTTTCCACCAAGAAGGAAATTTCCGACGTGTCCGGCCGTGGTGTGGGCATGGACGTGGTGAAAACTAAAATCACCCAGTTAAACGGTGCGCTTGAAATTGATTCTGTGTTGGGCGAAGGCTCTAAGATCAAAATTAAAGTACCACTGACGTTGGCGATTATGCCGACCTTAATGGTTGTGTTAGGCGAGCAAACCTTTGCACTGCCATTGGTGAGTGTGAACGAAATTTTCCATATGGATTTAACAGAAACCCATGTGGTTGACGGTCAAGAAGTGATCACCATTCGCGATAAAGCCATCCCATTGTTCCATTTGAAGCGTTGGTTGGTACACGGCGCCTTCAACGATGAGCCACCTCCAGAAGCACACGTGGTGATTGTTTCTGTGGGGACACAGCGTGTGGGCTTTGTGGTTGATCAGTTGGTTGGCCAAGAAGAAGTTGTGATCAAACCTTTGGGTAAAATGTTACAGGGCACTCCAGGTATGGCAGGTGCAACCATCACCGGTGATGGTTGTATCGCATTGATTCTTGATGTGCCGAGTATGTTGAAGCATTACGCTGGTACTTAAACACAAGTATTCAAACACAAGTATTCAAACGTAGGAGCTTAAACATAGCGACTAAACACCGCTACTTGGGCCACTCTCGTTAAGATAGGCTACTAACGTTGCTTAAATGAGTAACATTTCTCGCAGACTGTTTTGTCTTTAGACTATACTCACAGTATCGAGTAAGAAGTCGCCAGTCATATAGTCGCCGAGTGATAGGTAGGCAGCTTTAGTTGAATAAGAATGGCGGAAAAGTGTGGGTTTTACCTTGCCTATTGAGCGTTTTTTGAATTACAAATCTTTTCTTTTACCCCTTAAAAAAGATGGGGGTCAGTCGTGCCATTAAAAGTATTGGTTGTCGACGACTCTGGTTTTTTTCGTCAGCGTCTTACCGAACTTATTGAGTCAGGCAACGAAATTAAAGTTGTCGGTTATGCACAGAATGGCGCAGAAGCTGTCGACAAAGTTGCGAAGTTAAAGCCTGACGTCGTAACTATGGATTACGAAATGCCTGTGATGGATGGTGTTACAGCTGTTCGTCATATCATGAAGCAGAATCCACTACCTATTCTTATGCTTTCGTCCATGACCTACGAAGGAGCCAAGGTTACCCTTGATGCTCTGGAAGCTGGTGCTGTGGATTTTATGCCGAAAAACTTCGCTGAAGTTTCTAAGGGCAGTGCCAAGCTAAAAAAAATTCTCCAAGATAGATTAAGAGCCATTTCCGGCCAAGCGAATGCGTCAGCGCCATCAGCTCCGGCTGCGAGAGCGGTGCCCGCACGGCCTCTTGCAGGTCGTTCGGCTCCAGCGGCGCGACCTGTATCACCGGCTCGTCGAGTTCAACCTGGGTCAGCGTCTGCACCGACTGCTTCAGCTGATCTCGAACCGCCAAAGAAACGTGGTCTAAAGAAAACTTATCAGCTACTGGCTATTGGTACCTCTACAGGTGGGCCGGTTGCGTTGACCGAAGTGCTCACCAAGCTGCCTGGTAATTTCCCTCTACCTATCGTACTGATTCAGCATATGCCACATAATTTTACGAAGGCGTTTGCCGACCGTTTAAATCGTCAATGTAATATTCAAGTGAAAGAAGCAGAGGATGGCGATGCTTTACGTCCAGGTGTGGCTTTATTGGCACCCGGCGGTAAGCAAATGATGGTCTCCAAAGGCAAGGTTCGCATTATCGAGAGTGATGAGCGTTTGAACTACAAGCCTTGTGTGGACGTCACCTTTGGCTCTGCGGCGAAAGCCTTTGGCGATAAAGTGTTATCTATTGTTTTAACGGGAATGGGTTCAGACGGCTGTGATGGTGCTCGCATGTTGAGTCAGGCTGGTTCTACTGTTTGGTCACAGGATCAGGCAACGAGTGTGATCTATGGGATGCCCATGGCTGTCTATAATGCAGGTTTGTCCGATAGAGTTTTAGCATTACCGGAAGTAGGTGGTGCCATTATTGAAGAAGTGAGCCGAGGATAGGGCGAAGGAGGGGACAGTGGACAAGCTAAGCTTCTTCGGCGTCATCATTGGGTTTGCTGCACTTATTGGTGGTAACTTTCTTGAAGGTGGCTCGATTCAGGTTTTATTAAATGGGCCTGCAGCAATTATTGTTCTCGGCGGTACAATCGGTGCTGCCATCTTGCAAACGCCTCGTGCACACTTAAATCGCGCTTTTGAAATTTTCCGTTGGGTTTTTCATCCCCCTCAGCCAGAGTTTGATAAAGGTATTCGACTAATTGTGGGCTGGGCTAATGCCGCTCGTAAAGATGGTCTGCTGGGTTTGGAAAACATGGCAGACAATGAGCGTGATGTATTTTGTCGCCGTGGTTTACAAATGTTGGTGGATGGTAATGAGCCAGATGCACTTCGCCGCATGATGGAATCTGAATTATTACTGCATGAGCAGCGTGATGCCGACGCTGCCGCTTTTTATGAAAGCATGGGCGGGTATGCCCCCACTATTGGTATCCTTGGCGCGGTGATTGGTTTGATTCATGTGATGAACAATCTTGCAGACCCTTCACAGTTGGGGCCGGGTATTGCCATTGCCTTTGTTGCCACCATTTACGGTGTGGGTTTCGCAAACCTTTTACTGTTGCCGATCGCCAACAAGCTCAAGTTGTGTATCAATGAGCAATCTCATTACCGTTCCTTAATGGTTGAAGGGGTTGTGGCCATTGCCGAAGGTGAAAACCCCAAGTCTATTGAGCTGAAGTTAAATGCTTATCTTCGTCATTGACCCGTGTTGATAAGTCATGATTCGCAAGCGCCCCTCTCAATTAAATATCCGCCACGATCGTTGGCTTGTTTCTTACGCTGATTTTATTACATTGTTGTTCGCTTTCTTTGTGGTGATGTATTCCATCTCTCAAGTGAATGAAGGCAAGTACCGCATTCTTGCGGATGATTTATTAGATGCTTTTGGTGTGCCTGAATTGGATGACGATCCTATACAGGTAGGAGAAGTTTCCCGTGGCGCAGTGATTGAATCCATTAAAGATTCTCACCAAAAGCAAGGTTCTATGGAGGGAGATTTTTCTGAGAAAACGGTGTTGGACTACGCGGCTATGGGGCGGCAGGTTTCAGAGCATTTGTTGCCATTGATTGAGAATGGTTTTCGGGTAGAAGCCAATGAGGCTTGGCTTGAAATTGAGCTGGATGCTAACGGGTTGTTTGAGGCGGGTAGGGCTATACCATCAGAAAATGCTGTACTGGTTTTTGAAGAATTATCCCAATATCTGAAACAACATCAAAACTATATTCAGGTGGCGGGCTTTACCGATAGCCAGCCTGTGCAATCTAATGAGTACCCTTCTAACTGGGAGCTGTCTTCAGCAAGAGCGGCTTCTGTTGTGCGGTTGTTGGCGCAAGGAGGGGTAAACCCAAAACAGTTGGCGGCTATGGGCTATGCCCATTACAACCCTATTGCCAGCAATAAAACAGCGGCAGGGAGAGCAAAGAATCGGCGAATGGTGATTCGCATTGAGGCCGCCTCTGATGATCGACCGTTTTTACCAAAAACGGCTGAACTGATGGAAGACATCACTACAGTGGTCCCTGGTGCTTCCGTGATTGATGGCAAGTTGCCACAAGAGAGGGGAGGCAACTTGGGCGTAATTGAGCAAGATAACGATCTTCAGAATGAGAAAATTTATACGGATGCTCAGTTACATACCTTGATTGTGGATGATGCCCCGGCAGAGCAAGTTAATAAGGCTGATGACTCCCTAGAGGTTGAAGCGGATAATCTTATCAAGCGTGTTGAACTCGAGGGCGGCGGCGTACTTTATACAAGCGACCCGGAGCCTCATCAGGAGCGAGGGCGGCAATAGTGGTTCGCTTTCTTCGCACTGGCCCCTACTTTCCCTCTATCTCATCTTAGCCTTTATCGCTCTTATTGGATTAGAGTTGATTAGAGCGCCTTAGGCACGTTTTTTGCCTTACTTCCTTTGGGTAAGTGTTTTTAAACAAAACTCTGGCAGTTTTTTGCCGCTATAGTATGTGAGTGGGTGTGCTCAAATACTGATCCATAAATACTGGGTTAGGCATTTATACCGATTTTTTTGTAAGACTGGTTTTGCAAAACTGGTTAGAGAAAAGTAAGCAGCGAGAGAGAAGCTTTGCGAGTTTGGACCATAGCAAATCAAAAAGGCGGGGTGGGTAAGACCACATCAGCCGTTACTCTGGGTGGCCTGTTGGCCCAGCAGGGTAGGCGTGTGTTGCTATTGGATTTGGATCCTCACGGTTCTTTAAGTAGCTATTTCCGCTTTAACCCTGATGAACAACAGCAAAGTACGTACTCTTTGTTTCAAGAGCGGAAAAATTTGAGCCGTGAGTTTGTAAACTCCATGATTCAGCCCTCGGGGTTTGATAACTTGTCTGTGATACCGGCTTCTACCGCATTGGCGACCTTGGAGCGACAGGCGATTGGGCAAGATGGTTTGGGTTTGGTGATCGCTAAAGCCTTATCGCTGGTGAAAGATGAATACGATCATGTATTGATTGATAGCCCGCCATTGTTAGGTGTTTTATTGATTAATGCACTGGCTGCTTGCCGGTATTTAATTATTCCAGTGCAAACAGAGTTTTTGGCCCTTAAAGGGTTGGAGCGCATGGTGCACACCATGGAAATGATGAAAAAATCTCGAAAGCATGGGCTGGATTACGTTGTCGTGCCTACCATGTTTGACCAGCGTACGCAGGCGTCGGTAGGGGCATTGCGAACTTTGCGAATGGATTATGAGCAGTGCATTTGGCCTGGAAAAATCCCTGTGGATACTCGCTTCAGAGATGCCAGTAAAGCCGGTGTACCGATGTCGGTTTTTGCAAAAGATTCTCGAGGTACTGCAGCCTACCACTCCTTGTTGAAGTGGTTGGCACAACATGAAGTCGCACAGCGGGAAAAGCAGGCAGCGGCTAAGTAGGCTGCCTTTGTGAAAATGGCGAAATAAGAGTGACAAAGTAGCAGTTGCTACTTCGAAGATTGAGAAAACGGTATGTCTGACTATCAGCCAAAGGCTGACGATGTATTACAGAATTATTTTGACGATTTGCTTTTGGGTGATGATTTATTTTCGCCAGAGGCTGATGCGCCTGTTGATTCTGAAGCAGACAGCAGTGAAATAGATCGCGAAGAGAAACAAGAGCAGCAACAAATACAGCAAGAGCAAGAACAGCCCGAAAAGCAGAGCCAACAAAAAGCCGAAGAGGTTGTTGAAGAAACAGCGTTGGCGGAAGAAGAAATTTCCCAGTCGGTTTCAGAGCCTGTTTCTGACAGCACGGCTGAGCCAGTAGACGAGACAGCTGAAGAAAAACCTGAAGAAGTTGTTGCAGCCCCTGAAGTCGTTGCAGAAGAATCCCTGCCAGAGCCAGAGCCAGAGCCAGAGCCAGAGCCAGAGCCAGAGCCAGAGCCAGAGCCAGAGCCAGAGCCAGAGCCAGAGCCAGAGCCAGAGCCAGAGCCAGAGCCAGAGCCGCCCAAAATGGCCCAGGTGAGTCAGCAGCCCCCCATCGCGAAGCCTCAACCGGTAGAAAAAGCGCAGTCTAAAAGTTTTGTGAGCGAGAACCTCGCGACTTTAGAAGCGCAAAAGAAAAAATTGCTCCAACGCATGCTTGCCCAGCAGGCCGTGACAGAAGTAAAACCGAAAACAGAGCAAAAGACCGCACTGAAGGTTGAACAGAAAGTTAAGGTCGAGCCTAAGGTGACGGAGGAGGTAAAGGTTGCTCCAAAAGTGGTGACGGCGCCTCCAGTAGTAGAAGAGGTCGTCAAGGTAGATGCCGCGCCAGCAGTAAAAACAGAAATTGATACC